>NZ_CP061947.1:0-1442500 GCF_014838715.1 Algoriphagus sp. Y33
ATGAGTTCAGAAGCTAGCGCCGTTTGGAATGAATGTTTACGTGTTATCGAACAGCACGTCAATGAGCAGAGCTTTTCAACTTGGTTTAAGCCCATTAATCCCGTCAAACTTGAAGGTACTTCGCTGACCATTCAGGTTCCGAGTCAATTCTTCTACGAATGGCTGGAGGATAATTATGTACAGGAATTAAAGATTGCCATTAAAACCACTTTGGGGCAGAGCGGAAGATTGGAATATGCTGTGGTAGTAGATCGGGGAAACTCATCGAATCAGCCTTACGTGGTTTCGTTTCCTCAGGGAAATACAGGGAATAAGAAATCTCAAGCTCCTGTAGAACCTGATAAGACCCCTTTTGAGATGAAGTCGCTTAATGCGGAAGCATTGACGAATAGTAATCTCAATCCTACGTATACTTTTACCACTTATATAGAGGGAGATTGTAACAGACTGGCGAGATCAGCAGGTTTTGCTGTAGCGACAAAGCCTGGAATTACTTCTTTTAACCCCCTGATGGTCTATGGTGGAGTAGGGTTGGGCAAAACTCACCTTGTCCAGGCAATCGGTAACGAGATCAAAAATGGTCCTGAAGACAAATTTGTGTTGTATGTTTCTTCGGAGAAATTCGTAAATCAATTCATGGATTCCATCAAGGATGGAAATGTGAAAAGCTTTACCAATTTCTACATGCAAGTGGATGTTTTGATAATTGATGATATTCAATTTTTGGCTGGAAAGGACAGAACTCAGGAAATGTTTTTCCATATTTTTAATCACCTTCATCAAAGTAAGAAGCAAATCATTATGACTTCGGATTGTCCACCTAGGGATCTGAAAGGCTTAGAGGAGCGACTGCTTTCCCGATTCAAATGGGGATTGACGGCTGATTTGCAAATGCCTGATTTTGAGACTAGAGTGGCGATTATTCGTAGGAAAATGCAATCTGAGGGCATTATAATTCCTGACGATGTGGTAGAATACCTTGCTTACACAGTAGACACCAATGTCCGTGAATTGGAAGGAATTCTTATTTCACTTATTGCGCATGCTTCTTTAAACCGTGTAGAAATCAGCTTGGAACTTGCAAAGACTGTGATGAAGAATATCATCAAGGATATAGAAACGGAAGTTGGAGTTGATTTTATTCAAAAGACTGTTTCGGAATATTATGGAATTGCACTTGATGATCTCAAGGCGAAAACGCGTAAAAAAGA
Source organism: Algoriphagus sp. Y33 (assembly GCF_014838715.1). Classification (NCBI taxonomy): domain Bacteria; kingdom Pseudomonadati; phylum Bacteroidota; class Cytophagia; order Cytophagales; family Cyclobacteriaceae; genus Algoriphagus; species Algoriphagus sp. Y33. The sequence continues at coordinate 1,212 of NZ_CP061947.1, forward strand.
AATAGTAACTGCTCGTCAGGTGGCTATGTATTTTTGCAAAGAATTCACCAACCATTCTTTAAAATCAATAGGTTACCATTTTGGTGGAAGGGACCACTCTACAGTGATTCACGCGGTACAAACGGTGAATGATATCATGGAGACGGATAATTCATTCCGAAATGCTGTGCTGGAATTGAAGAAAAAGTTTAAGATGAGGTCTTATTGATACATCCGATTATCCTCGATTATATAATTGGCTATTTTCTCTTCGCTTTACCCGGACGGAAGACCGAAGACAGGTGACCGAAGTAGTGTAAATTTAGAGTTAAGCTTTTTTTAGCTTGTCCTAACTTCAAACTAGCTTTAAATCAGGTTGATAATATTTTTTTTCTACAGCCTTTTTCTACTTACTTATCACAAAAGTTACTGTTGACTTACCTTGGGTAAGTTCTATTCATTCAATTTTTTGCCCATGGTGTCTTCGAATCGCAGTAGCAGTCTGATGTACTTCTTTTTGATGTTTTCCAAGAATTTCTCCTGAGTGTCAATAGGATAAACAGGGTTGTATTGAATTCTGTCTATGACGATGTCCAGCCACGCTTTTCCGTCATCGATTAGGTCTGCATGAAAAGCTTCCACTGTCAAATCTCTTGAACCCGAGAAAGGGCCTTTTCCGAGCTGTATTAGATACTTGGTAATTACAGTCAGTGCCAATTCGTGAGTTTTTTCAAAATGCCTCAAGAGATCTCTTGATTGCGCTTCGTTCAACTTTCCGTTTTTTGCACGACTTCCATAGTCAGTGAGGTCAGCCAATGCAACGCTGAATTCTTCCAGACAGTTTTCGCAGGATTTTGTGACGGTTTTCATGGGGTAGCTGTGTATGATCTGTGAGAGTTAAAATAACAAAATTTGATGAATAAATTCTATTGTTAAAAAAATAGAATGCTAGGCCGGGTCTGGGCTTACATAATTAGCTCAAGTAAACCTTATACATTACAGAGTCATAAGATCAGGTAAATCAACTTGATTGACCAAGTTTAAAAGAAGAAAAAAGCCGGCTTTTTTAAGCCGGCTTTTTAAAATTAACCGTTTATGTTTTTTTAATACAATTTCGGAACTAACTCATTTTTTGGTGTAAGATTTACTATTAATTGCCTTTCCACCATAATGGAGTATCAGAACTATCTCCTCCAATAGCAGCGGCAGCAGAAGATCTGTTGGCCCCGTTCAGAGTTTGTTCGTTGATAGGGTAAATCAATCTTTGAGGAATGACTAGAGCACCAGCTCCTTCAATTGCAGGTGGCTGTAAATTTGGGGCATCTAGCCTTCTCCATTCTAACCATGCATCATAACCTCTATTGTATAAGGCAATCCATTTTTGGGTTCCAATAACATTTTTCCAGTCACCCGCTGCACTACCATAAGCCACAGTGGGTTGAGCCAGATAAGCAACAGCTTCTGCGGAAGTCCCTCCCCAATATGTGATGGAAGCAGTAATAGCATTACTGTAGTGCGATTCAGCAGTTCCTCCTACGGCAAATCCTCTTTCCAGAGCTTCTGCCAATAAGAAACTAACTTCGGAATAGTCGAGCAACAGACCTTCATTGGTAGGATCTGCCACTTTCGCACTCACTGTAGAGAAGGCAGAGTAGCTATTAGGGTAGCCATATCTTCCTCCAATGTATTCTCCATTTACCAGAGAGAAATACTGCGCTCTCCTTGGATCACTCAGTTCGTTCATGGCATCAACCAAAGTGCTGGCAGCCACGTAATCTTCCCTTGCCGTAAATGGACCTTTTACAGCGTTAGAAACCGGGTTGTTGTTCGGCTGAGAAGTTAAATAAGGGAAAGTAGCGTTATCAGCATTGCTTGTAAACACATTAGGAGCAGCTGCCTCCACCAGTGTTTTGGCCTGTGACGGATCCACGTCCGCAATGACCATGGCCAACTTCAACTTGAGGGAATTACCAAACTTTACCCATTTTTCCATATCTCCTTCATATAGTAGATCTCCTCCAGCATAACCTGCGGCTGCGGGAGTAATCAAGCTCAACGCGTTGTTCAAACGTCCCAAGATCGTATTATAGGTAGTTTGAGCATCATCATACACAGGTAGAGAATTTTCTGGATCGAGTGCTTCAGTGTAAGGAACATCTCCGAAAGTATTTAACAGAACAGACCAAGCATATACTTCCATGATCTCGATTTGAGCCAATTGATTATTCTTTACACTTTCGAGTGTGACGTTATCTTCCATCAGAAGTCTCTTGGACTCCTTGAGATCCATTAAGACATCGCGGTAAAGACTTTGCCACATATTCTGTGGAATAAGTCTGGAGGTCATATTATACCTTGGCTCATCCAAATATTGGGTGGATGTCCAGTGCTGAACGTAGAACCTGTAGTTATTAGAGTTAACACTCGCTGAAGTCAGCGCATCCGTCAGATTCTTAACTGCCCCGGTAAACAATGTTACGTGCGGGACATTTGTTGCATTTTTTTGATCTAGATTATAGTCATCCAGACCACTGACGCATGAAGATGCGACAAGGAGGGATGAGCACAATAGATTTACAATTATTTTTTTCATTTCTGTGATTTTAGAAATTTAATTTCACGTTAAACCCATAATTCCTCATAGCTGGATAGGCACCACTTTGATAGCCTCTTCCGGCATTTCCGGAACTCAAGCCTTCTTCAGGATCAGAATACTTCATGTTTTTATGGATGATCCATAGGTTACGGCCTACCAACTGTAAGTCGACTCCTTTGATCGCACTGTTGTTTCCAAATAGCGACTTAGGTAAAGAATAAGATAGGATAAGCTCTCTCAGTTTGACATAGCTACCGTCATATACATACCATGCCCTCGGAGCCCCAATATAGTTGTTAGCGGCATATCCAAATGGAGTAAGTCCATCTCCGTCCTGATTTTCGGCATAGATGTCGTTAGGCGTGCCATCTGCTTTTACCCCAGGCAACAATATTCCCCCACCTTCAGAAACAGGAAGTCGAGAAGGATTACCTCTGTCATTTAAGCCTGCGGATTCGGGATAAAGTCCTGTCGCTTCACCGTACCACTGGTCAAGCGACCATACGTCACCGCCCTTACGGATATCGATTAGGAAGGCAAGGGATACCCCCTTGTAAGTAAAAGTATTGTTGATACCTCCCAACCAGTCGGGGTTAGGATCCCCAATGATCGTACTGGCATTTCCATCTACCATATAATAGCCGTTCTCATCGACAGTTCTTTCTCCATTGGTGTATACAAAGTCATTACCCCGGATTACACCGTAAGGCTGTCCAACAGCAGCATTGACAGATACCCCGCCCTGAAAGGATGCCAAAGGAATATTGTCCACTTGGTTATCCCCCTCACCGTACAGGCTGATCACCTCGTTTCGGTTGCGGGAAAAGTTAAGTCGAAGATCCCAAGTGAAATTGTTGGTCTGGATAGGTGTAACGTAGGCACTTACTTCTATACCTTTATTTTTCATTTCACCTGCGTTCACATATCTTCGGGTGTAACCTGAAGCAGAGGTAACGTTCACAGGTAAGATTTGGTCGATTGTGCTCGACTCATACACTGTGAAGTCAAATCCAAACAAGCTATTGAAGAAATCCATTTCCAGACCGGCCTCAAAGCTCTTCTGTCTTTCTGGCTTCAAACTGGAGTTATTCTTAGTGTTTGGAAGCGAAAAAATCGGAATAGAGCCAAAGCCGGTAGGCTTGTCATAGATATCATAGATACTCAATGGATCAGCATCATTACCTACCTCGGCGTAATTTGCTCTGATTTTACCGTGGGAAATCCATGAAACGCTTTTAAAGGCATCCGTAAGTACGTAGTTTGCACCTACTGCAGGGTAGAAATAGGTATTGTCTCCATCTGGCAGTGTAGTGGATTTATCTTGGCGAGCTGACAATTCAAGGAAAAGCTTCTCCTTGTAGCCAAAGTTGGCATTGGCAAACACACCATCAACACCTCTTCGGAAATACTCCTCTTGTGGTGGATTAATAGGATTGACGGAGTTAGACAGTGAATACAGCCCGGGAACGACAAGTCCGCCATTGGTACTTGCGCGTATTGAGCTGGTCTCTTCTCTACGTATATTACCTCCCAGGAGACCGTTAAAGGAGAAGCTTTCGGAAATATTCTTGTTGAAGCTCAACATCAAATCATAGTTGGATTCCTTATGTTCCCTATTGTATCTGGCGTATTGACTTACGGCAGTACTTCCCACGGCCAATCGCTCTTCCTGCATATCCGTGGTGGAGTTCAGGGTAGTTCTACCCATGATGCTCATCCAATCGGTAAGTTTGTAATTGAGCATGACATAGCCATAGATATTGTCCCTTTCGTCATTGGAGTAATTTTCCCAAGCTGACCAATAAGGATTGTCAGAATAGATGGGGCCTGTATTGGAAGCATTCCAGTTCCAGGTTTCATTCTGCCGATTTCTGAGGTAGGCGGCCTCCTGTTCTTTGATGTCCACGTTGGTCTGCCACCATTGTCTAAAAGTCTGGTTAGGATTTCTACCATTGTATCCTGTTCCATATCTGCCCATACCCTTGGTGTTGGTGTAGTTTGCTGAAGCACTCACTGTCAGCTTCTCGGTAGCATTATAAGAAGCAGTGAAGTTGATCATGTTCTTATCAATGTTACTGTTTGGAAGGTTACCTTTAATGTCGTTTCTGGTGTAGCCAAGGTTAAAGGTAGTCTCATCTCCACCTCCGCTTATGGTTATACTCTGATTAGAATTTAAGCCTGTCTCGTAAAATGTACTCGGATCATTTGCAGCCGGAAGCCAAGCCCGGGTTTTACCAAAGTTAGGAGAGGTCGGGTCGATTGCATCCCATTGATAAACCTGCAAGTTTGGATCAAAGGCAGGTCCGTAGGATGCATCATCCTGAAACCTTACGACCGGTGCTACCCCACTGCCCAGATCCTGGGAAGTCCTGAATCCTGGGAAATAACCTGCACCATATTCCTTCTGGTATTCTACAAAAGTGCTCTTATCAATGCTGCTCCAGATGACACCACTGTTTACAGCGATATTCATGCTGTTCTTTTTACCTTTCTTGGTTGTAATCATAATCACACCATTTGCTGCCCGTGAACCATACAAGGCTGTCGCAGCAGCCCCTTTCAGTACATTGACAGACTCAATGTTGTCAGGGTTGATGTCAGCCGCGGCATTTCCGTAATCCACTCCTACACCACCGGCTTGCTGGCCAGCGGTATTGTTGTTTGCATTACTTACAGGAACACCATCGATTACAAACAAGGCCTGATTATTTCCCGAAATAGAGGAATAACCACGGATGACAACATTGGTGGATCCTCCCATGGTATTGTTGGTACGGATGTCCAACCCGGCAACTTTGCCAGAAAGCGTGCTCACAAAATCCGCTGATCTAGCCCTTGATACCTGATCTCCTTTCACCTCTTGGGCAGAATAGGCGAGTTCATTTCTGTTTCTTACGACCCCTAAGGCCGTTACTACCACTTCCGACAATTCCGCAGCATCATAGTCCAATATAACATCGATGACGGTCCGACCACCCACCGGTACTTCTTGGGTAGCCATGCCTATAAACGAGAAGACCAAAACTTCTCCTTCGGCCGGCAAGCTTATGGAATACTTGCCTTCCAAATCTGTCACGGCACCTACATTGGTGCCTTTTACCAGGATACTTACACCGGGGATCAGACTCCCGTCCTCGGCAGAAGTAACCTTTCCTGTCACTGATGTAGTTTGAGCAAAAGAATATTGCAAAAACATACATAGTAAGAAGGTTAATAGTACACTTTTTTTCATTATGCAATTGATTTAAATTAGACCGAAATATAAAGAATATTTCATAAAAAAATTATGATTCATTAACATATTGGTTTTATCCTGAATTTTTTGGTTCTAATCTGGGTTTAATGGAATCGCTGCCCTGAATCAAAAAGATGTTTGAGAAGAATCTTTGCGAAAAAAATCAACTAATTGGAGCAAGATTGGGTAGAAGAGCAGGCCGGTATGCTTTTGAGAGAGGAATCACTGAAATTAATAAATTCCAATCCAAGAAATACAAGTAACTTCTCACTTTCTCAAAATTGCCATCAGTGATTCTACTGATTTTTTCTCTGCCAGTTACTTCTAAGGGTCTCTCTTCGCCAGCCGTAAATAAGGAAAGAATGGTACCGAATTTCATCAATAATCTTTTCAGACTTATCCGCCCCTATTCCGGAAAGCCATTCAGCATATGGACTTTTGTGCTAGAAACGGGATTTTTCTCCATAACAGGTCTGGGATAAAACCGATGTTCCTCCACCCATAACCCACAAGTCACCTCCTACTAAATAAAGACTACGCTGTTGCCAATACCTTAGGTGGACAGTATGCAGTAGACGTTGGTGTACTAAATGTACCAGAGGATTCCCTGTCTTCCTGTGCATACAGATACTGTTTAGAAAATGGAAGTAGATACATCGGGATGTCTTATCAGTCTTTCCGATGGAGCAGAACTAAGGTTGACCATCGCAAGATAATTTACACCTTCCATTTTATCAGGGATCAATGATTTGGTGCTGACGAAAGAAGAACTTGATCCAGCTGCCCCGGATCTTCTGCCTGTCTTACTTTAGAATTCAGAGAATTTCATTGAGCGGGATCAAACTCAATCTTTTGATTGGAAATCCTCAGATGTGGATGATGAATATGTGGTTTAGGTAGCTGAGCTAACAAAGGATGGCACCTCGCAACAGTTGTATGAACCTTTGTCAATCTTACCAATATCCATTCGTCGATTTTAAAGATTGCACCGCCTTGGAGTAGGAATTTGAAGTTAGGGATGCTCCTGAAAATGAATTTTCAGGAGCTTAATTTTTTATGCACTTGATTTACAAATCATTGCTTTTCATTAAATAAAAATAATTCATAGTTATGATTGCTGGAGGAATTTTGCTATATTTTAAATGTGTATCTGAACTTACGAACTTTGAATTAATGCTGGAGGTTCAAATTTAGCAATTCCCTTTTTTTAGACGGTTTCAGGGAATTTTTTCAGTAAAGAGCCAGGCATAATTCTAGTATGGGCATTCATGCGGATATACGTAATATTTTATTCATGTACTTCGTGTTTCTATATTATTTATCATTTTAACTAGCCCTAATTATGAAAAATTTAATGTACAAGGTTATTTTCGCTTTGTTTTTACTCGTGCCGGTTATATCAAGTTTTTCGCAGACCTGTGTGATTTCTGGACATAGCGATATAAATGTAAATCAGACTAAAACTTATTCAACATCTGCCACTTCAGGTGCAGGTTATTTTTGGTCAACAACCGGTGGGTTGACAATTGTAGGTTCAAATACCGGAACTAGTGTGTCAGTTAAAGGTGTTTCTAGTGGACTTGGCCAAGTTTGTGTCACAAAGTACAAAGCGGGCTCAGAACCTTGTTGTGAATGCATTCCTGTTGATTGTAGGGCATGCCCATCTGCTCCGACAATTTTTGAAGGTACTTGTGGTGGATACCCATCAGTTCATCCTCACTGGAGATATGGTTTGCTTGAATCAGTATCTTCAGGATCAGGTACTTATAGTTGGTCTGGAACTAATTTTGTATTTGATACCCCTACTAATCAAGAGTGGGTCACTGGAAGGCCTACTGCGAGTGGGAATTTCACCATTACGTGTACCGTTACGTATAATTGTACCCCTTCAGGAAGTGTGACTTATAATGTTTCGAAAACAATTCATACCAGCGATTGTATATCACCATTTGATATGCAGATGTCTGTTGTTTATCCTAACCCTGTAACTTCTTCCGCAACTGTAAAATATGTTTTGCCTGAGGAAGGGGATGTCAATGCTATAATTATGTCTGACCTAGGGGAAAAGGTAGCTGTTTTGATTTCATCAGAACATCAGGATAAAGGGGAGTATGAAATGTTGATATCTGAGGATAACTTTCAAAAAAATGGAGTCTATATATTGAATATATATCTGAACAATGAAATGATATCACAGCAAAAAATAATAAAGGAATAAGAATGTCCTATGAGGGAAATTAGGTAGGGTGATGGAAGTTTATTCTGCCAAGAGACTAACTGTTTTTTTGCATTAAAATTCAGGTGATGGCTACATTCCTCTAGTCTTTGACGAAATTTTAGAAAGAAGTTCCAATAATTTTTAAACAGTAATGGCCTATCCTGAAATTTTTGGGATAGGCCATTACTATACTGATGTTTTTTTTATCTACCTCACATTATAACTCTGCATAAATGGCTGTCCGTTGGATGCGACGCCCTCGAGAAGTAGCCTTCCGCTGAATTTCTCTAAATATGCGCCTACTTTATTGGGATCCTTTGCAGGGTCTCCGTTGACCTGGGTGATTATAAATCCTTCTCTTAATCCCAGTTCTCTTAAATAGCCCCGGGTCAACCCTGTGATTTTGATTCCGTAATTGACACCAAACTTGTCTTTCTCAATCGTATTGACCGCTTCCAGTCTTGCTCCCAAAATACCGGAACTGTAGAATTCCCTTTTGATTACCCCATTGCCTCCCTCAAGGTTCTGGAGTTGCAGATCGGCTGTTTTTGCCGAACCATTTCTGAGGTAGCTTACAGAAAGTTGATCGCCTGGGTAATAATAGGAAATTGCCTCTTCAAAACTCCCTTTTCCTGTTATTGCCTGAGATCCGAGTTTGGTGATCACATCATTACGTTTCAATCCGGCTCTTTCAGCTGCTCCATCCTTGATTACGTGGGTGACGATCACGCCATCAAGTGTCTGTATGTTCATTTCTTCTGCCAATTCCGGGGTGATTTCGACAGCTTCAATTCCCGGAATGGCCTTTTGAACTTCGCCGTATTGAATCAAATCATTTGATACCTTCATCGCAATATCCACAGGTACTGCAAATCCATATCCCGTATATGAGCCGGTTCTGGATAAAATTGCAGTATTTATCCCTACCAGTTCTCCATTCACGTTTACCAAAGCTCCTCCTGAGTTACCGGGATTAATAGGAGCGTCTGTCTGTATAAAGCTTTCCAACGGGAAATCCCCTCCCAGAATATTGATTTGACGCTCTTTAGCAGACACGATTCCGGCTGTGACAGTTGAGGTTAGGTTGAATGGATTTCCCACAGCCAATACCCATTCACCGATTTTTAAGTCACGACTACTGCCACGCTTGATCGCCGGAAGTCCTGTTTCTTCGATTTTCAAAACTGCGATATCGGTATTTTTGTCTGTGCCTACAAGCTTCGCCTTGTAGGTTCTTTTCTTATGCACGACTTCAATAGTTTCTGCTCTGTCTATCACGTGGTTGTTGGTCACGATGTAGCCATCTCTGGAGATAATTACTCCCGATCCTGTGCTTACTTGCTGAGAAGGGGCTCCGCCACCTCCGAAGAAATAATCAAACATGCTATACCTTCTCGGATCCGTTCCGGAAAAGTTCTTGATGAATACGACTGATTCTGTACTGTTTTCAGATGCCTCTACAAATGAAATAGGAGCCTCAGCGGTAGAACGTACACTTTCTGAAGGTCTATATTGCGAAGCAAAAGTTACTTCGGTTTGATTTTTAGGAAAGAAATCATCTTGATGCGCTGCTTCACTAAAATTGATTGTAGTCCAAACCGCAGCTCCTGCTAAGCCTGCGAGAAAGGAAACTCCTGTTGTTTTGAATAGACTGTTCATAGGCGGATCGTTTATCAAGTTGACGAAAGTGAAGATTTACAGTTGAGTAAATTCACATTTTTTAAGCTCCGAAAAGAGGTGTCATTTAGTTTAAAGCTTTATTATTTTGCATTGATTGCTTTTGTGCCACTAAAGAGGTAAAACTATATCATCAGAAACTGCTAAGAACTCGACAGAAGGTGTTAGTCTCCCGTCATCCCCGAAGGGGGCTTCTGACTTGAGAAGCAAAGAAACTAGAGGCACTGGCATCTTTGTTGATAATTACATTTAAATATTGTGCCATTTGGCAAAAACTGACGATTTGTACGAGGAAAAGTCTGAGCATCTTGTAATTTTGTCAGCTAGTGAGACAACTCCCCAAATCTTAAGGGTTTTAATTACTCAGCAATTTTAAATTTAATGACAGAACCCAAACGCGTAGCCATCCTGGGCAGCACCGGAAGTATTGGTACTCAAACCCTAGCCGTAATTCGTCAGCATCCAGAAGATTTTATTGTAGAGGTTCTTACTGCGCAGAATAATGCGGATTTATTGATCGCGCAGGCACTGGAATTTATTCCAAATGCAGTGGTGATCGGAAATGAAAGTCTTTATACAAAAGTGCGCGACGCCTTAATTCCAAAGGACATTAAGGTGTATGCCGGTATCAGGGCGATTTCCCAAGTGGTGGAAATGGATACGATCGATGTGGTATTGACAGCATTGGTTGGTTATTCTGGCTTGATCCCTACGGTTAATGCCATTAAAGCAGGAAAGCAAATTGCACTTGCCAACAAGGAAACTCTGGTGGTAGCAGGGGAAATAATCACTGCCTTGGCCAAAGAGAACCGGGTCAATATCTACCCTGTTGACTCGGAGCATTCGGCAATTTTCCAATGTTTAATCGGTGAATTTCACAATCCTATAGAAAAAATCATTCTCACTGCTTCTGGAGGGCCATTTAGAGGGAAGGATAGAGATTTTTTAGAGGCTGTCACCCGAGAACAGGCTCTCAAGCATCCCAATTGGGAAATGGGAGCAAAAATTACCATTGACTCGGCTTCTTTGATGAACAAGGGGTTGGAAGTGATCGAAGCTAAATGGCTTTTTGGCTTGAGAACTGAGCAAATAGACGTAGTGGTACATCCGCAGAGTATTATTCATTCTATGGTGCAGTTTGAAGATGGATCGATTAAAGCACAACTCGGATTACCTGATATGCGTATCCCAATTCAGTTTGCCCTAAGCTTTCCAGACCGGCTGAAAAGTGATTTCGAAAGATTTGATTTCATGAATTACCCTCAATTGACCTTCGAGCAACCTGATTTAAAGACTTTCAAAAACCTTCAATTGGCGTACGATGCCCTTGCACAAGGCGGCAACTCGCCTTGTGTGTTGAATGCTGCCAATGAAATAGCTGTGGCTGCTTTCTTGAATAAAGAAGTGGGTTTTCTGGAAATGTCTGATTTGATTGGCGAAACTCTCGAAAAAGCTGAGTTTATTGCACATCCTAATTTGGATGATTATGTGGAGACGGATATGAGGGCAAGGGAAATTACTAAAGAACTAATAACGAATAAAGTATAATGGATACCTTAATTATGGTGGGCCAATTACTCCTGGGATTATCAATTCTGGTGGGTTTACACGAACTGGGTCACTTGCTTACCGCCAAGATGTTTGGCATGAGAGTAGAAAAGTTTTCAATTGGATTTCCTCCGAAAATTGCCGGTTTCCAGTGGGGAGAGACGGAGTATTCCATAGGAGCTATACCATTGGGGGGCTTTGTGAAGATTTCCGGAATGGTGGACGAATCCATGGATTCTGAGCAAATGGCAGGAGAACCCCAGCCTTGGGAATTCCGCTCTAAACCTGCTTGGCAGCGTCTGATTGTGATGCTTGGCGGTATTATCGTCAATGTGGTAACAGGGATTATCATCTTTGTGATTTTAGTCTATAATAATGGTGAGACGTATTTCTCCCGTGACCAAGTCGTAGAAAACGGTATTGTAGCATTAGAAATAGGTGAGTCAATTGGGTTAAAAACCGGAGATAAGATTTTGGATGTCAATGGAGAGCCATATCAATCCCTAGGTGATTTAACGGCAGGATCAGCGTTACTTAGCGAAAATGGCTATTACACAGTAGACCGTGACGGAGAGATTATTAAAGTGGATATACCTAGAGGGTTTATCAACTCTTTTAACAGCAAGGAAGCAATCAATAGCTTCGTGGATATCCGATATCCTTTCGAGTTGCGGAAGATAGATAAGGGAGGGGCGGCAGATGAGGCAGGTATCACAGTAGAAGATAAGATACTTTCAATAAACGGTCAGCAGATTACTTACTTTGATGAGCTTCAATCGGAATTGGCAAAAGCCAAAAGTCAAGAAGCGGATATTGAACTATTGACTAGCGGAAATGATACTATTCACAAAATGGTGGCTGTCACTGAGCGAGGTACGATAGACATAGCTGTAACCCCTATGATCGAGATGGTACAGCGAAAGTATGGCTTTTCAGAGTCGATTAAGAAAGGTACTAACAAGGCTTTTACGGTGGTCATAGTAAATGCCAAAGCAATGGGCAAGATGTTTACTGGTGAAGTATCCACCAAAAATGTAAGTGGTCCTATCGGTATGGCAAAAATATACGGGGATACCTGGAACTGGACGAAATTCTGGACAATCACCGGTTTGATCTCTATGATTTTGGCATTTATGAATTTGCTTCCAATTCCGGCTTTGGACGGGGGGCATGTGATTTTCCTGCTTTATGAGATGATTTCCGGGCGGGCACCTTCAGATGGATTCTTGGAAAATGCCCAGAAGGTAGGAATGGTAATCCTGCTGGCTCTGATGGTTTTTGCGATCGGGAACGATGTGCTTAAGCTATTTACGGGAGATTAAAGCTGAAAAAGGATATGACAAAAAAGCCGGGATAGCCCGGCTTTTTTGTTGATCTATTAATAAAACAAAGAGCCGTCCAGTTAATTGACACCGAAATATACATTAGCAATTCTACGCCACGGCGCACAAGTTATTTCGGGTTCTAATTTATTCAAAATCAGCTACTTCGTTTCTGTTTTCGCCTTCACCATATCCTCCGCGGCGGACTCAGCCTCCAAACAGCCTGATTTTCTTGCAATTGAAACCTAATGTTGAAATAAAAGGCACATGAGTAATTACATTAGACTACTTCTGCTTTTAACCGTACACTGAAAGACTCTATTTCTTTTTTAAGGCTTTGAAACTGTTCTTTCATTTTTAGTAAAATATCTTCAGAATCCAGTTGTACGGAGTTGATCATTTTCTGGTAATAGCCGACTCCGTCTATCAAATTGCTTCTGAATTTATCCAAGTAGGCTTCCTTTTTGGCTGCTTTCTCAGTGATTTTGGTTTCAAATTCCTTTTTCAAATAAGCCACGTAGAGCTGCAATTCCTTGACAAATACATGGGGCCTTTCCAAGTCTACATTTAAGGAAAACTTTCCGTAGATATGGTCTGCCATTTCTTTGAGTGTGAAAGTGCCTTTGAAATAGGCCAGGTTTGGTCCTGGACAAATGGTGACTGCAGTTAGATTTCGGCGTGGTGTTTCTCCTGCTGCCAAAATTGCCGGAGCGCTTAATCCCTCGCAAAGACAATCTTTGGCCAGTACATTGTCCACTTCTTCAGACGCAAGTGCGACTGAATCAAATTGCTTGGCTTTAAGGCCTTGATATTGTCTGGATGCAGTACAAATCGGTTGTTCTGTGAACTCGGTATTGTTGGAAAGAAACTTCTTGTAGCAAGGACTTCCTGCCCGGTTTTTTTCGATTCTTGCCAGGCGTTGCTCTTCTCCAGAGGATATTCGTAGATTGTTGAAAGGTACTCCAAGAGGGGAAGCATGACTAAGGTAGAAATCGGATTTTTTGGCTTTGAGTAAACGCTCCAAGGTGTCATCATCCACGGATGTAGCTTCCGGTACAAGGAGAAATGGACTCCCCCAGCCTGTTCCGTCAAGCTCATAGTACGCCCGCAAGAAGCTGTCTTCTGTGGCTGTTCCGATTCCGCCTTGGTAAGTTATCTTGAAAGTGGGCCTTTCTGAAAGCGTTTTGAACCCTTTGTTCTCCAGTGATTTTTGGCATGTTTCATAAAGCGTTTGAAAAAGTTCGTTTCTATTGTTTTTGAATTCTTCCAAAATTGGCCCGATAAGGAATCCATCAGTGGCAAAGGCATGGCCTCCGCAATTCAGCCCAGACTCAATTCTGAATTCTGAGATCCAAAGCCCCTTCTTAGCCAAGAATTTTCCCTGGATTAAGGCAGATCTGTAATCACTCACTTTTAAAATAATTCCTTTTGGAAGCTCTCCGAATTGGTTTGGGTAAAATTCTGAAAATTGCTCAGCATAACTGTACAGAGCAGGATTCATTCCTGCCGAGAAGACCACAGATCCATTTACGTTACTCTTGGCAAATCCACGTAGTGCAGATAAGGCATCTGAATATTCTCTGGGCAATTGATTGCCTTCCTTATCACTGTTGAGCTTGTCCACCTTTGTCATGATGTTCACATCTATGGCACCCATACTCAACTTGGATTTTAACTCCTCATTGGGCTGAAATTTTTCTGAATTCGAAGCTCCTTCTAGTTTTTGAGCCCACTTCAGAAGTGGGGCATTTTCAGGAAGTAGATCCAGATATTTTCTGAGCTCAGTGTTAGTTGCCCAATCTTCATTTATCAATTTATTGAATTGTTCCTCTACTATGGATTGGGTCAAATTCAGGTAAGCGGTGACCCGTTTTGCCCGATAATCTTCTTCTGTATCCGCAATTGAAACAAATTCGCGCACATATTTTTTTGAGTAGATTTTCCGCATATCCTCCAGCAGGTAATCATCCATGATGGAAATCACGCTGGAAATGCCATATTTGGCAACTTTAATCGGAGTATCTACAGTATATCCTAATCCCATGACAGGAATATGAAAGCTATGTGCCGTGATGTGCTGTGACATATGTATAAGGGAAGATTTAAGTTGTTAAGAAAAAGTAAAACTAGACCCAATTGCTGTCGCTTTGCCTGTCAGAACTCAGTATTTAGGCTGACTTTCGTCAGGTTTTTGTGGTTTAAACTAAGACTGGATTACTTGTCGGGTCGCAGAGGGTTCAGGTTTTCTATTATCTCTTAGAGTAACAGCCACTGAACACACCATCCCCAATATAGAATTAATGACTAATTGTTTTTCGCCTTCCATTTTAGCAGTGGGATGAAGTTTATTTTCATTCAGATCTGCCAAGACCTAATTCATGAATGTTTTTTAACTTGAAGATTAAACTAAACTTGTGAAGAATGAGTTTTTAAACTTTAAACCCAAATTTGACTAATGACGCCAATTAACAAAACCCCAAATCCAGGCATGGACGATTTGCTTCAAGAACTACAAGCAAGATATAAACAGGTAAAACTGGGAGGAGGTATCAAAAGAATAGAAAAGGAGCATGAAAAAGGGAAGCTCACTGCCCGTGAGCGGATCGATTATTTGTGTGATGATCATACGGATTTTCTAGAAGTTGGGGCATTTGTAGCCGATGGCATGTATGAAGAAGAGGGTGGGTGTCCTTCCGGCGGAGTGGTGACTGGGATAGGTTACGTGAGCGGAAGAATGTGCATGATCGTTGCCAATGATGCTACGGTGAAGGCTGGTGCCTGGTTTCCTATGACTGCCAAGAAGAATCTCCGTGCTCAGGAAATCGCAATGGAAAATCAAATCCCTGTGATCTACCTAGTCGATAGTGCGGGTGTTTTTCTCCCTATGCAAAATGAGATTTTCCCAGACAAGGAGCATTTCGGTCGTCAATTCCGAAACAACGCAAAAATGTCTGCCATGGGAATTGTGCAAGTAGCTGCGATTATGGGGAGTTGTGTGGCAGGCGGTGCTTATCTGCCCATCATGTCGGATGAGGCGATGATCGTGGATAAGACGGGTTCTATTTTTCTTGCAGGTTCCTATTTGGTGAAGTCAGCCATCGGTGAGACCATTGACAACGAAACGCTGGGAGGGGCGACCACACATTGCGAAATCTCTGGCGTGACAGACAACAAATACGATACAGATAAGGATTGCTTGGATGCGATCCGCAAGGTTTTTGATAAAATAGGGCATAATCCCACTGCGGGTTTTGACCGAGCCGAATCACAAAAACCAGGACTGGAGGGAGGAGAGCTTATTGCCTCGTTTCCAATCGATCGAGTGAAACCCTATGATATGCTTCAGATTGTGAAGGGGTTGGTGGATGCAGGTGATTTCGATGAATACAAGGAAGAATATGGCAAAACGCTGATCTGTGGAACTGGCAGAATCGAAGGTTGGGCAGTGGGAATAGTGGCAAATCAACGTAAAATAGTCAAAACAGCCAAAGGAGAAATGCAGATGGGCGGAGTGATATATTCTGATTCTGCTGATAAAGCAGCCCGGTTTATCATGAATTGCAACCAGCGCAAAATACCTTTGGTATTCTTGCAGGACGTGAGCGGATTTATGGTAGGAAGCAAAGCGGAGCATGGAGGCATCATTAAGGATGGAGCTAAAATGGTAAATGCAATGGCTAATTCCGTTGTGCCAAAATTCACCTTCATCTTGGGCAATAGCTATGGGGCGGGGAACTACGCAATGTGCGGGAAAGCCTATGATCCAAGGCTGATCTATTCTTGGCCTACAGCCCAGATGGCAGTGATGTCAGGAGCGGCTGCGGCAAACACCCTGCTTCAGATCAAGGTAGCGGGATTGAAAAAGAAGGGACAGGAGATTTCTTCCGGGGATGAAAAGGCTTTGCTAGAAGAAATCACTTCGAAATACAACCAAGAATTGAGCCCATATTATGCTGCGTCCAGACTTTGGGTGGATGGGGTGATTGATCCAAGGGAAACCCGAAAAGTGATCAGTATGGGGATAGAAGCGGCAAATCATGCTCCGATTACGGAAAGATTTAATGTAGGGGTGATCCAGACTTAAGGCAATTTTCAGTATATTATTTAACAGCTTTATTCCATTATCCGTAGCCTTTTGACTATGAGTGAATTGACACCTGAAGAATTAAATGCCTTGGTCTCCCTCTTGGATGACACCGACCGTGAAGTGAGAATGCATGTGCGGGATCGAATTATTTCTCTTGGGAATGAAATTATTCCTTTTCTGGAAAAAAAGTGGGAGAATAGCTTTAACCCTGCTATACAGAAAGAGATAGAGGAATTGGTACACGAACTTCAATTTTCTCTGCTGAAAGCTAGGCTCACTGACTGGAGAGATACTGATGATCGGGATTTGCTGACAGGGCTATGGATCATCAATACCTATCAGTATCCAGATTTGGAATATAGCAAGCTGAACGCCGAAATGCACCAGATATACTTTGATGTCTGGACTGCTTTCAAAAACGACCTGACTCCATATGAACAGGTTCGTGCGATCAATAATGTATTGTTCAATACCCTTCGCTTCTCTGCAAATACCAAGAATTTCCATTCGCCGGCCAACAGCATGTTGTCGTCTGTACTGGACTCCAAACGTGGCAATCCGTTGACTTTATGCGCTATCTATCTGCTAGTAGCAAAGAAATTAGGATTACCAATCTATGGGGTAAATCTTCCAAACCTGTTTGTGCTCACCTATAAGTCCTCAGATGTCACCTTCTATATCAATGCCTTCAATAAGGGATTGATTTTTAGCAGAACAGATATTTTTAATTACCTGGAGCAGTTAAAGATAGGACCAAAAGAGGAATACTTCGAACCCTGTGCTCATCTACAGATCATGCTGAGGATGTTTAGGAATTTGGAGAATTCCTTCGAGAAGTTAGGCGAGACTGATAAAATGCAAGAAATTCAAGAGTTAATCGGACTGCTGAACACTCAATAGATTCGGACATTACAACCTACAGCTCTGGCTTGTGGAGGATTTGGAGCTTCTCCCTTTAAGATAGAATCCATTGCTCTATCCAGATAGTGCACAGACACAGCACTTTCAGCTTGTGGATTATTGTCTAGGGCACCCCTATAGCTAATAGTAGCTCCTTCTGTTGCCGGGGTCAGTAGTATGACTTCGGGGATTTTTGTGATTTTATAGAATTTGCTCAAGGTCTGTTTATCGTCAATCAGGTACGGTGTGTTGATGCCGGATTGATCGATATAGCTTCGCAAAGTTGTTTTGTCTTCCTCATTAGTTCCGGCTTCGGGGTTTACCAGCATGAATGTAAAGCCTTGGCTTTGGTATTTGTTTCGCAAAGTTATTAAGCGCGATTCATACATTTTGGCAAAGGGACAGTCCAAACTATGGAAAATCAACAGCAACCCTCTGCCTTTCACCTGTGACTGAAGATTAACGGCTTTACCGGTGACTGCATCGGTGAGACTGATGTCTTGCAGGCTTTGGGCAGATAGCGAGAAAAAGGAGATCAGGAGCAGGATAAGAAATAAGCTTAATTTTTTCATTTACCAAATGGTGTAAGTGAGCACTACATCCGAGATCACCCGAACTTGTACTGAGTAATGATGATCGGTAAAATCAGTCCCCCTGACCTTGCCTTTAATTATTCCAGTCTTCGAATCAAACGGATCCAGCAATATGTTTTCCCTAAAGGAGACTCCCCGCTTTCCCTGACATTTAAAGATAGACTCTTTAGCCGACCATGCCATGGTGTAGTGAAGGGGATCTTTTTCCAAAAAGTCTAATTCAGAGGTGTCTAGAAACCGAAATCCAATTCTTAGTATTTTCTCCCGGATCAAATCCATATCTATTCCTACGGGATTGTCCCGATGATAAATTGCTCCGGCGTAGCCCATCGTATGCGACAGTGACATGTATCCATGACCGTTCATTGCTTGGGATTTGCCATGTTCATCCTTGAAAAAACCCGGATAGGGTACATGCAACACCTTCAGAGCATCCCGGATAGCCATACGGGCAGTGGCCCATTCCCGCTTCTTTTCCTGATGGGAAATATTTGCATAAGCCAGTTTTTCTCTAAAGCTGAGAAAATCCAGCTCATTTTCATCCTGAGTTTCGATTATCTTGATGGCCAAAGCCGAGGAAGAATCTATTTTTTCTATTTTTGTTTGCATAGGCCAGAAGGGCACCAAAGTCTCCGTCCAATATATGTCAAAAATAGAAGTTAATAAATTACAAACACTAACAGGGCACAATGACTGCATCTATGCACTGACGGAAGGCTGTGATCCCCGCTTTTTTTATACAGGAGCAGGGGACGGAATGGTCGTAGAATGGGATCTGGATCATCCCCAAGACGGAAAATTGATCGCAAGACTTCCCCACTCAGTGTATGCCTTGGCAATAGACTCTCTCAGGAATTTACTTTTCATAGGACATAATTTCGAAGGAATCCATGTGATAGACTTGACTGAAAGTAAAGAAGTCTGGTCACTGAGGCTGACAGATCAGGCAATCTTTGATATCAAGGTCTTTGGGGATGAGGCCTATATCGGTACAGGAGATGGGGTACTGATCGTAGTTGATATCAATTCTAAAAGTATCAAAAAGCATATC
Source organism: Algoriphagus sp. Y33 (assembly GCF_014838715.1). NCBI lineage: Bacteria > Pseudomonadati > Bacteroidota > Cytophagia > Cytophagales > Cyclobacteriaceae > Algoriphagus > Algoriphagus sp. Y33. The sequence goes on from NZ_CP061947.1 coordinate 20,418, forward strand.
AAGTTGAGCGCTAAAAGTATCCGTGTTATGTCCTTGGCAAAGGATAGAAGGCAGCTGGCAGTAGGGTTGAGTGATCACACCGTGAAAGTACTGGATCTGACAGCTGATTTTCGTCCCATTGCAAATTTGACCGGTCATACCAACTCAGTTTTTGCGCTTTCCTATTCTCCGGATGAGTCTATGCTAGTCAGTGCAGGAAGGGATGCGCGTTTGAAGTTCTGGGAAACGACCACTTATTCTTTACAAGAGAACATTGTGGCACATATGTATGCCATTAATTATTTATATTTCAAGGAGGACGGAAACCTCCTAGTCACCTGCTCCATGGACAAATCAATCAAGGTTTGGGATGCTGTTGAGAAAAAACTCCTCAAGGTCATCGACAAGGCAAGAAATGCCGGCCACGGTACTTCAATAAACAAGGTGGTTTGGAGTAGCTATCAGGGCAATGTTATTTCGGTGTCTGATGACCGAACTATTTCTATTTGGAAAATTGAAACGAATTAACCTATGAAGATCACACCGGCAGCCATTCGGCAAAAAACCTTTGAACTTGTGTTCAGAGGATATGAAAAAAAAGATGTAACCTTATTTTTGGATGAAATAAGTGAAGTAGTGGATGCCCTTCACAAGGAAAACATGGAGCTTAAGACCAAGCTTCAAAATACCGAGGCTGAGGCAAAGCGCCTGAAAGATGTGGAGGAATCACTTTTCCGAACGTTGAAAACAGCCGAAGACACTGGCGCGGCTATCATCGTAGAAGCAAATGAAGCTGCGGACTTGATCATAGCAGATGCAAACGAAACTGCTGAGAATGCTACCAAACATATAGATCAGTTGGTGGCCGATTCAAGGAAGCAGGCTGAGGAGCAAGCTGCGGCTATCATAGGAGCAGCAGAGACAAAAGCAAAGGACACCATTTTGGAACTGAGAGAAAGTATGCAGGGGCTTGTAAGGTCTTACGAAGGCCTTGCTGAGCAAAGAGAATCTATGGTGAAAAGTCTGAAGAGAATTGCGCAGGATACCTTGAATCAAATTGATCTTTCTGAAGCGCATTTTTCTAGAATTGATGCCAAGGCGCATGCCAGAGCTATTGACGAATTAAGCAGATCCCAGCTGTATACTTTTGCAAATCTGGAAAAACTCGGATATGAAGTAGCAGAAGAAATTGAAGAAAATCCTCTGGCTGAAATGGAAGTCGTTGAAGAGCAGCTAGAACTGGAGGAACATGATTCTACTCCTGATGTGGAATTGGAGATAAATGAAGAAGAAAAAGAGGAGCTGGAAATGGAGGATACCAAAATGCAGCTGGAAGATGAGGTTTTGGAAGAGGATATAGAGGAACTCGAAGAAGTGAAGAAAAAACCGATTTCGGAAACTGTCAGGCCGCAGGCAGCTTCGCAAAAATACCCGGAAGATCCAAAAAGCCAGTCAGGATCCTTTTTTGACCAGTTTGACTGATGGGAAAGGTAAGCCTTGAAGGGATAGAATTTCATGCGTATCACGGTGCTTATCCGGAGGAGACAGTGCTTGGTAACCGCTTCACTTTAGATCTTGAGCTGGAGACTGATTTTCGTGAGGCGATGCTTCATGATGATCTAAGTGCCACGGTGGATTATTCCAAACTTTACAAATTGATCAAAGCCAGAATGGATGTGAAAGTGAAATTGCTGGAGCACCTCGGGCATATGATTGTGACGGATATATTGGAAGCCTATCCGAAAACCATCAAAATTAGATTGACACTCAAAAAACATCACCCTGCATTGGGCGGCTTAGTGAATTTTTCCTCTGTACAAATTCAATACCCTGAAGATTATGCGTAATTGTTTCTTGGCTATCCTCCTGGTGCTTGGTTCTATCGGAACACTGAGGGCCCAGGGAGAAGCTTATCAGTTTTTTACAAGCAAAGGCAAAAAGATAAATCTCAATCAAGTGCTCAAAGAAGCAAGGCGCACTGATGCTGTGTTCTTTGGAGAGCTTCACAACAACAGTTTGGGACATTGGTTGCAACTGCAGGTGCTGAAAGGGTTGCATTCTGAAAACCCGGATTTGGTAGTGGGATCCGAGATTTTTGAGCGGGAAGATCAGTTGAATTTGGACGAATGGTTTTCGGGTAAAATTACTGAAAGTAGTTTTGAGGCTGAGGCTAAACTTTGGAAGAATTACACCATGGACTACCGTCCTGTTTTGCGCTTCGCAAAAGAGAAAGGACTGAAATTCATAGCAACAAATGTCCCGCGGAAATATGCGTCTGTTGTCAGCAAATCGGGCTTGGAAGCTCTGGATTCGCTTTCTTCCCAGGCGAAAAGTTACATTGCGAAGTTGCCTGTGGAAGTGGATATGAGTTTGCCCGGATATGTAGCGATGAAGGATATGATGCACGGGGCACCGGGTAATCCTGAGTTTATGATCCAAGCGCAGGCATTGAAGGATGCCACAATGGCGGAGTCACTTTATGAGTCTTTGCAAGCTGGCAAACAAATCTATCACATCAATGGGGCTTATCATTCTAAAGATGGTGAAGGGATACTCTGGTATCTGAAAAGGGAGTTTCCAAAGGTGAAGATTTTGAATATCCATACCGTAACACAAGATCAGCTAGACAAGCTGGATGATGAAAACGCCAAAAGTGGGGAGATCATTCTTGTCTTACCAAGTGACAGCCATACCACGTATTGAATCTTGTACAGTAAAGCTGAAACATCGAGAATCCGATCGGAATTTTGGATCGCTTTTGGGCAATACATGAAGCCTATTCCGAATGCGGAAGGCAGAAGAATCAACTGGCCAAATTATAAGACCGGAGTTCGCAACATTTATTTTCGGATGAAGGCAGAGCGTGATTTTGCATCTATTGGAATAGAAATTGGCCATCCCGACGAAGAACTGCAGGAATTGTATTTTGATCAATTTGGCTCCTTTAAAAAAATGTTTGAATCCACCATAGGAGAGGAGTGGGATTGGAAATTACATCAGGTGAATGAATTTGGGCAGCAGGTGTCTAAAATCGAAAAAATTCTCCCAAACGTAAATGTGATGGATTCGGAGGACTGGCCGAAGATTATCTCTTTTCTCAAACCCAGAATCATCGCGTTGGATGAGTTTTGGCAGAATGTGAAACCGGGTTTCGAGAGTTGAAATATTACTATCAGTATTATATGAAGATTCATTCTCCTTCCAAAATAGGTGTGTTTTGGACATTGCTGGCTATTATTACTCTGTATGGCTGTGATAAGAGTTTTGTTCCACAAACCCATTTTTACTATTGGAAAAGCAATGCGCGCCTTGGTGAACTGGAAAAGGAAACGTTTGAAACACTTCAAGCCGAGAAACTGTACATTAGGCTATTCGACATTGACAAAAAGCCGGGAACACAGCCCGAACCTGTGGGGGTCATCAATGCTTTTGATACAACAGGATTAAATGCTGTTTACATTCCGGTGGTGTTTATTACAAACAGGGTGTTTACGGGGTTGACCCAAGAAGAAATCAAATTACTTGCCGTAAATACACATCAACTTATCGGGCAAATCTCCAAGAAAAACAAGCCTATAAACTACGGTGAAATTCAAATAGATTGCGACTGGACTAATACTACTCAATCCGCTTTTTTCTCTTTTTTAGAGCACTTAAAGCAACTTTCAAACACTGAGATAAGCTGCACTTTGCGACTCCATCAAGTGAAATATAAGGAAAGTACGGGGATTCCGCCTGTTGACAAAGTGTATCTGATGGCCTATGCGACCTCAAGCCCATTGGAAGATACCAAACTTAATTCCATACTCGATTTGGCATTGCTTGAAGATTATTTGCAGACCATCAACGAGTACCCTTTGCCATTTGACGTTGCATTGCCGCTTTATTCTTGGGCGATAGTCACCAATCATCTGGGTGAGAAAAAACTGATCAACGGAGTAAGTACTCAGGAGCTGGAAAATGAAAATTTTGAAAAAAATAACAGCAGTACCTACACCGTGCTGCAAGATGTATTTGTAAGAGGAATGTGGCTCAACAAAGGATTTACCGTTAAAGTAGAAGCCATTAGCCCACAGTTATTAAGAGACACAAAAATCTATTTTAGGAAGAAAATAAAGCAACCGTACAACCTTATTTATTATCATTTAGACAGCTTGTTTTTAGAGCGGTTTTCAATAGATGATTTGGAGGGTTAATTCATTGAATTTACTGCTTTTTGACCTTTGCCATAGTACCCAAACATAAACTTAAAAACAGATGAAGAAGATATTTCTAATCCCCCTATTTTTTGTAAATGTATTTTTTGCGTTTGGTGAAAACCCTGTTTCCAGCGTAGCTTTTTGTGGAGGAGACTGGGGAGAAGAATATTCCTACTATAATCTGTTTGCACAGGAAACAATTGATGAACCTCAGTATCTTCCTTTTTTAATGACATATGAGTCAGCTTATTATACTTCTGAAACGGTAGCGTACAACGAAAACATTATGGACTGGCAGACGTATTTTGGGATTTCTTACCAAGAAGCCTATGAGCTGGTTTTTACAGCGTCCAAGAGTGAAATTGATGCCCTCGTGAAAGGAAATCCCATTGATAAGAGCACACTGTCATTTGCCAATGCTTCTTTTGTAAAGAAGAACAAGCAGGCTCTACTTTATCTTTCTTATGCCAAGTACCTGGAGCCATATATGGCGGTAAAACACACGGAGGGATATGGCTGGTACAACCGCCCAGACCGGAGTGTTTCTGAACTGGATTATGCGCAAGTCATTAGGGTGCTGGAGCGCAGCTGGAAGGCCGAAAGCGATGTGGATCTAAAATTGCGCTATGGCTATCAGTTGGTGCGTTTTGCCCATTACAATCTGGAGTTTGATGATGCACTCTACTATTTCAAAACCTACGTAGAAGCACTCAACCATCGCCCTATAATGTATTACTATGCACTGGATCACAAGGCCGGTGCAGAGCGTGGTTTAGGCAATCATATGCAGGCAATGCATGATTTTTTCCAATTTTTTTCGCACACAAGCAACAAAAAAGACCAGGCTTTGACTTCTATGAAAGTGACGATGGATCTTGATTTTGAAAAATTGCTGCAAGAAGCCACTACCACTCATCAACAAAACGAACTGTATCTTCTGCTGGGGTTTAAAGCGTTTAACAATCCTTTGGCTGCATTTGACAAAATCATCAGCAATGATCCAAACGCACCGCAAGCAAAAGTCTTAATGGCGCGCGCAATCAACCACTTGGAACGTTCTTTTTTGCCAACTGAATATTACTGTCCCTACGATAAGCCAAACTGTTGGGATGGTGTAGCAGATCTTCGGATTCCTCTGGGAACAAACACCCAGTCCATCGCTTTTTTAAACCAAACGCTTGAGGCATCTTTGAACCAGGCAAAAAACACCGATATTGAAGATGTTGACTTTTGGCATCTCACCTCTGCTTGGCTCTACTTTATCCAAAAAAACAACACTGCATCCAAAGCCCAGCTGGACTTGATAAAGCAGGCTAAATACCAGTCACAAAAGGACAAACTGGAGATGCTGTTGCATATAATTGCACAGCCTGTTATCGACTCTGAGTTTGAGGAAATGCTGGTGAATCGTTATAAAATCTTCAATGATCCTCAGGGTTACGAGCGAGAGTCCTACTCGCCTTCTACAAATGATTTCATCATTGACGTACTGGCTAATCGCTACCTCTTGCAAAGGGATTATGCCAAAGCATTCCTCTTGCAAAATTCAATCCTAACCCTGGAGTACAACCCTGATATAGCGCTTTTGGAAGGGATAGAGGGATTGTATTATAAAAAAGAAAAAAATGTACTGGAGCAGCATTTGATAGCGGCTATCACACCGAAGCATTATGACTATAATATCCGGAAATATGTCATTGATAAAACCTTCGATTTCCCTACATATGTAGCTTTTGTCAAGGGCAATACCTTGCTGCGTCAAGGGAAATCCGAAGAAGCCAAGGCACAGTTTGAATTGGTTCCTGATGACTACGCAAGGTTCAAAGGCTCTTACAACACATCTACGCAGCAATACGAACCCCTTCACGAAGCACTTTACAATGGCTATACCAATGTACCGGCAAGTATTTTTGGATACAATCGTATCGAGTGTTTTGAATGCCCGGAAGACATGCTTATAGGTGAAACCCAAAAAGCAGTAGAATTAGATTATCTGGATGATTTTCCATTCATCAAGCCTATGATGAATAAAGGTGAGCTTGCAGAAGCTGTCCTTCAGTTAGAAAAAGCAGCAAACAAAAAAGGGGAAAAAGCTGCGAAAGCTAATTATTTGCTGGGCAATTTCTATTACAATACGACTACGATTGGCTATTACCGCCATATTCTGGCTTTTGATGGTTCCAATGGAAATGGCAGCAAGTACAGCAACTACCTGAGCTGGAGCGGTCAGTACTTAGTAAAGAAACCAACCTACCCATTGTATTTCAAAAATTACAGCTTTAAGGCATGGTTTCCCGACAATTTCCACTTGCCTTTGGAATATTTGGACAAAGCCTTAAAACTTGCCAAAGATGATGAATTGAAAGCACAGACACTCTTTGCTGCGGCGAAATGTGAGCAGGGGATCTTTTATAGTACCCAAGACGACGATGATCTAAACAATCTAAAATCGTTGAATTATCAGGACCGGCATAACAAACGCCTGGAAATAAAAAACACACGCTATAGGGAGTATTTCAAAGAACTGAAAGCCTACGACCATACCGCGTTTTACGAAGAATTGAAAACCTATTGCAAGTATTTCGACTATTATAGCAGTCATTTTTAATTCCCCGTTGCTTTTCCATGCTTTGACCGTTCTTTCCCTGATGTAGGTTTTTTTGTCGGGATGCTCTTCGGAATAGACCAGTTTCCAGTCGTTGGATCTGGCAGTGAATCCACTGTGGTTGGACAGGTGCTTTCTCAGTCTTTCGGCAAGGGTTTCACAGGTATGTCCAATGTAGAACCTGTCGAGTAGGGAAGAGTACAATATGTAAAAGTGGCATGCCATAAAACAAAAAAATCCCGAAGAATTCGGGATTGTATGTGGGAGTTGAGGGATTCGAACCCCCGACCCTCTGCTTGTAAGGCAGATGCTCTGAACCAACTGAGCTAAACTCCCAATAATTTGACAATACTCACTTTAGAGTATAATGATGGTATATGAAAGTTGAGGGTTATAACCCCGACTCTTTTGATGCTAATAACGTCCATTTCGAACGTTAAATGTTGTGGGAGTTGAGGGATTCGAACCCCCGACCCTCTGCTTGTAAGGCAGATGCTCTGAACCAACTGAGCTAAACTCCCATCTTTGTGTTTCCTTTCCGTTCGAAAGGGAATGCAAAGGTAATTAGAGATTCGTCTGTGACAAATCTTGAATTGGTTTTTTTTTAGAATAGAAAATAATCGTTTGATAATGAGGAGGTAATTTATTTTCTCTGTAGACGCTTATTCCAAATTCAGCATAAAGCCAGCTCTAAACCATCTTCCCGGCATTTGGACAGTGCCTGCTTCTAGGTAATCTGTGTTGGTAATATTGGAAGCTTCCGCAAAGAATCCCACTTTTCCTGTACGGTTATAATCTACCCGCATATCCAGCAAATAATAAGGATCTTGGCCCATTCTTTCCAAATACCTCATTTTGGTGTTCCATTCGATTTTTTGGCCTATACCTGCAAGTACTCCTCCGATGACTTGATTTTTTAAAGCTGAGAAGGAGTATAGTGTTTCGATTCCGGGTTGATTGATCAGATTTGCATCAATGTAATTATAGGCAACCATAAATTCCTTGATCTGAAGAGCCCTTCCATTCGGATTTACATGGTAGTTTAAAGACGCTTCAATTCCATTGAATTTCACTTTATTAAAATTCTGAGGCTGCCAAGGAGTTTCCTGATCAGGTCTAGTCCATTCGATCAAATTATCTGTGTTTCTATTGAAGTAGACCAATTCTGCAAAGAATCCCGATTTAGACCATTTAGCACCAATCTCGAAGTTTTGCGCTTGCTCAGGTTGAAGCTGATCGTTTCCGACATTCGTTGGGCCTTGATAGTAAAGGTCGGTATAAGTTGGGATTCTAAAACTTATGCCATAGCCGGAATATATCCGTAATTCCTTGGTTGCTTGAAAGCCCAGTTCGGCACCCGGAAAATGCTTCCATCCATAACCTGTATAGTAATTGGAATATACTCCTGCGCGTAAATCCACTTTCGTTCCAAAATTGATCATCTGTTCCAGAAATATACCGGTCAGCGTACGTTCCCTGTCCCCGAGATTGGTGCTTTCTATGGATTCCCTTCTGGTTTCTATTCCAAATCCGGTGGTGCCCAGACCGGTTTCAAAATTCCCGTTCGCTTCCAAGGCGAAGACATCTGTCGTGTGGTTGTTTTTATAGAATTCCGGCTCATTCCGTCTTAGTACATATTCATCCCGGTTTCTTCGGAAATATCCACGGGTATTCAAGTAGAACTTATTCAGTGTCAGCGTGTTACTTAATGAAGCTAAGGTCGTTTGTATGCTTTCCCATTGATCGGGAAAAGTGCTGGAGTAAAAACCATTTGCTCCAAAATCCCTGTCTGTATAGGCAATCATACCTTTTACCGTGTTCTTCTCATCCAGGTCAAACCCGCCTTCGTAGAAAATATTGCTTACCTGATAATCTGAGTTATACCAGTGGCCATTAGAGTCATCGTGTGATATAGCTAGATTTTGCTTGTAATTTCCGACAGGAAGAGAGCCGGCGAAATTTATCCCTTTCATACCAAAGTCACCGGCATATCCCTGAACTCTTGCATATCTTCTATCACTGAGATCAGTAATCACATTGATTGCTCCTGCATATGCATTTTGGCCGAATACCCGGGATGCAGGGCCTTTCAATACTTCCACTCTATCTATATTCACCAGAGGAACAGGGATATTCATCATGTGATGTCCGGTCTGTGGATCGCTTAGCTTGATGCCATTAAGGAGCATAAGCGTCTGTTCAAACGATCCACCGCGGATACTTACATCTGCCTGTACACCTGTCACGCCGCGCTGGCGAATATCCAGACCTGGCACGAAGGACAGTACTTCGGGAAGGCTTCTGCCGGGGGTGGTTTCTATTTGAAGTTTACTGATTAGTGAGATGTTTCTGCTTTGCTTCGAAAAAGGAAGCTGAATTCTGTTTTCTTGAATAATTACTTCACCTAAGTCCCGAGTGGTGGTATCCGTCTGGGCATTCACCGTAAAGTTTAATATCAGGGAAGTCACTAAGAGTACTAATTTTTTCATGGGTAAGATATGTAAATAGCAATCCAAAAGTGGCCTTAAAATATACCTTTTCCAATACCGGTAATTTTCTAAAAATTCGTTAAAGGGATAGCTCTCATGTAAAATATGGTGGGGCTTAAACACGTAATCCTTACTTTTAGGGCTAAAACAATACGTATATGCGAAGAAAAATTTTAGTTAAACTGCTTTTTGCAGGGGCATTGCTCGCAGGAGTCAGCAATTCTTTTGCCCAAGAAGTAAAAGAAAATAACCAAAAAGAATTTGGTGAATTTATCGACAGAAAGGGGACATATACCCGGTCTGCATCGGGTAAGCCTAACGTTGGATATTGGCAAAACAAAGCTGATTATCAGATTGCGGTAACGCTGGACGATGAGGCACACACGCTTAGCGGGAATATCACCCTTACTTATACCAACAATAGTCCTGAGACACTGGATTTCATCTGGATGCAGATGGAGCAAAACAGGTTTACTGAAGATTCCCGCGGCACGCTTACTACTCCTATCCAAGGGAATCGTTACAATGGTGATACGGACGGAGGATTTGATGTGACTAATCTACAGGCAAAAGTCGGCTCTAAAGGATCTGTTTCTACCAAGCACATTGTGTCTGATACCAGGATGCAAGTGTGGTTTAACGAACCAATCCCGGCCAAGGGCGGGAAAGCGACAGTTTCTATGGATTTCTCTTTCAAAGTTCCGGTGCAAGGAATGGACAGAATGGGAAGACTTGAAGTTGAGGATGGCTGGGTCTATGCCTTTGCGCAGTGGTATCCTAAGGTAGCTGTATTCGACGATGTGGAAGGCTGGAATGTGGAGCCTTATCTGGGAGCCGGAGAGTTCTACTTGGAATACGGGGATTTTGATTACCAAGTCACAGTTCCCTTTGACCACATTGTGGTGGGTTCCGGTGAACTTTTGAATCCAAAGGAAGTCTTGAGCAAAGAACTTCAGAATCGATACGCCAAAGCAAAAGACAGTGATACTACCGTAATGCTGATATCTGCGGATGAGTTAGGCAATACGGAATTGACCAGACCTAAGCAAGATGGAACCGTCACCTGGCGCTTTGCTATCCAAAATAGCCGTGATGTGGCTTTTGCCACCTCTAAGGCGTTTATCTGGGATGCAGCGAGAATCAATTTGCCTAGTGGAAAGAAAATTTTGGCACAGTCTGTTTATCCCAAAGAATCCAATGGGGTAGAGGCTTGGTCAAGGTCAACCGAATATAGCAAGGCATCCATTGAGCATTATTCTGCTATGTGGTTTGAGTTCCCATATGCGACTGCAACAAACGTGGCGGCAGACATAGGAGGAATGGAATATCCGGGCTTAAACTTCTGCAGCTACAATTCCAAGGGTGAGGGACTTTGGGGAGTGACTGATCACGAGTTTGGTCACAACTGGTTCCCTATGATCGTGGGTACCAATGAGCGTCGCTATGCATGGATGGATGAAGGTTTCAATACTTTTATCAACCACTACAGCACGCTGGCATTCAATGATGGTGAGTACCCATCCAACTTGAACGAAACCCGTAGATACTTGAACTTCTTCACTAGCGAGACCAGAGAGGGAATCGATACGTATCCTGACGTGGTTAATATCAATAATCTGGGAATGCTTGCTTACAATAAGCCAGCATTCGGCCTGCTAATGCTGAGAGAATATGTTCTGGGGCATGAGCGTTTCGACAATGCATTCAAATCTTACATTAAGACCTGGGCTTACAAGCATCCGCAACCTTCAGATTTCTTCAACCATATCGAAAATGTAGCCGGCGAGAACCTGTCTTGGTTCTGGCAGGGCTGGTTCTATGGGACTGGCAATATTGACTTGGCTGTAAATGCTGTTATTCCATATGCCGGCAATTATGTGATTGTCCTTGCCAATAAAGGGGATATGCCAATGCCGGTGAAATTGGAAATTACTTACGAAGACGGTACAAGCGAGCGTAAGATGCTACCTGTAGAAATCTGGCAGCGCGGCGATATCTGGAATTACTTGCATAAGACAGACAAGCAAGTGAAGTCTGTAGTAATCGATCCTGAAAAACTTCTTCCGGATGTGAATCTTGGAAATGATAGCTGGCCACAGCATGTATACGAAGATTAAAAGAAAATCCCGGATGAAAGTCCGGGATTTTTTATTGATTTTTTTGTCAGGATTTGTTATCGGGAGACTCCAAATACATTTATAGAAAAAAGCCAGCATTTTATGCTGGCTTTTTTCTTGCTCTGATCCATTCGACAAAGCTCAATAATCATCATTGATTTCTAACCAGAGACCATCAGGATCCTGAATGTAAATTTGGCGGATACCATCCACACGGGTAGTGATTTTTCCCTTTTCTCCAGGCCAGCTTTCAAAGGGGTGACCTGTATCTTCAAGTGTTTTGATGAAAGCATCCATATCTTTCATGCTGAAGCATAGATGGTTCACTTTGGAGATTTGTGTCGGAATATTAGGTGCCTCGATGATGTGGAGTGCCGCTCCTCCTCCGATATCATACCAAGCATGTAAGCCATCTTTGAAGGGCTCTTCAATTTCCTCCAACCCGACTATTTTCTGATAGAATTCCTTGCTGGAATTTAAGTTGCTTACATGGACAGCGATGTGATTGACTTTGATTTGGGCAAAAGTACTCATAGTGATTCCTAGCAATATAAAGGTGAATAGGGCTTTCATGGATTTTTGGATCGTAGATTAAATTGGAAAGCTTAATGTTAGTGTATTTGGGGATAGATTGAAAATAAATTCAGATAATAAACAAGAAAGCATCCGTCCCGACGGATGCTTTCTTCTTCTTAACTTAAAGAAGTTACTTGTTATTCTTCCTCTTCTTTATGGAGGTCTGTAGCTAAGGCTAATTTCTCTGCTTCATCAAACAGCTTAATGGCTTGGAGATAGATTTCATTGATGTCATTCACCACTTTGTAAAAAGCACTGTCATCAAAGATTTGCCTTCCCAAATGTGCTTTTACAAGGATTTTTAGATAGTCTTTTGATTTGTTGAAGTCAGCTGCATCAAATTCGACCTTGTTCTTTTTGCCATATTCTACCAATTTATTAAGCATTGCATCACTTACGGTATAGTCTGTGTAGTATTGATCCAAACTCATGTTTTCGAAGCTGGATTTGTTTTCATTCACAAAGTCAAGAATAAACTCTCTGGATGAATCAGAATTGAAAAGCTTACTTACATAGGACGAAGACATGGTGGTATCCCATGGCACGAAGTAATCAGGCATAATACCTCCACCTCCGTATACTGTTCTGCCTTTTAGTGTTTCGTATTTCAGGCTGTCATTGAAGGTGATGCTGTCCGCCGAGAAAAATTCTCCATGCTCGTACCGCTGGATCCAGTCCCTTTCGTATGCTTCGTAGTTCGCACCGTATGGTTTTTGAATTGATCTTCCGGAAGGTGTAAAATATCTTGCAATCGTCAGCCTTAGTTCAGCTCCATCGGAAAGATCGATAGGCATTTGGACTAAGCCTTTCCCGAAGGATCTTCTACCTACGATCAAGCCTCTGTCATTATCTTGAATGGCTCCGGCCAGAATCTCCGACGCCGATGCAGAACCTTCATTTACGAGAACGATTACAGAACCTTCCTCAAAAATCCCCGGCTTGAACGCATATGCTTTTTGATTGTATTGCTCCACTTTTCCTTCCTGGGACACAATCAGAGCTTTTTCTCCCAATAGTTCATCTGCCATGTTGATGGCTGCGCCCATGTATCCGCCGGGATTTCCCTGAAGGTCAATAACGAGTTTTTTCATCCCTTTGCTTTTCAAATCAGTAATGGAAGCTTTGAACTCCTCGTAAGTGGTAGCAGCAAATCTGGTTACTTTGATGTAGCCGATTTCATTATTTACCATATAGGATGCATTGATGCTGTACTGAGGAATTTTGTCACGGGTTATCTTGTATTCGATAAGGTCTTTTTGATTTTTGCGTTTCATGTCCACCACTACCACAGAACCTTTTGGCCCCCGCAGTTTTTCGAATACATCGCGATTAGTCACGCCGACACCCGCTACGTTTTCTCCGTCTACCCGTATGATTTGATCTCCCGATTGGATTCCCAGTGCTTCAGAAGGCCCGCCCGTAAGGGGAGCGACCACGTAGATTGTATCCCGTATGATTCCGAATTCCACACCAATACCATCGAATTCTCCGTCCAGTTGGGATTTTGCCAATGAAGCATCTTTTGCAGGTATATAGCTTGAGTGCGGATCCAAATGTTCCAGCATTTTATTTATGCCATATTCTATCAGCTCGTTGGTATTGACACTGTCCACATAGTCTCTGTTGACATAGGTCATAATTTCCTGCAGCTTGTAAAGTGCAGCCCTCAGATCATTTTGATTTCCTTTTGGCTCAGCAAAAGTTGCCCCAATCCAGATTCCTGCAGAAATGGCCAAGGCCAGAATTATAGGAAGCCTGATTTGGGATTTCGTGTTTTTTGTCTCGCTCACAGCTTTCTCTTTCAGTTGGTTATATTTCTTTATTGTTATGGTAAACTACCCAAATTCCCCCTGTTTTTAAGGAGTCATTTGATAAAGCTAACAAATGTTTATACGAGGGGTGGGTATAATGGCTCAATTTATTCCCCTTTTTTCTGTTAAAAAAAATTATTTTTGCAACATGCGAACTGTTGATGACTTTGAAAAGGCCTTAGTGGGAGATTTGGTTTCTGAAAACTATGTCTTTGCTTCTGTGCTGCATTATTTCGGAATCAGCTTCTATCAATACCCTACGGAGTCGCTTGAGGTGGTTTGCAAGAAACATAAAGTGCATTCCAGCCAGTTGATTACAGAGCTGGAATCATGGGCTCAACGGAAGGAGCCTTCCACCGAAGAGCTTTACCTAAATCCGATAGAAATTTTGGTTGCATACCTGAAAAAGAAGCACTATTACTTTGTGCGACAGGAATTGCCTTTTCTTTCCAATATCATCTCCGGAATAATACCGGAACCCCGGTTTGCTTCTTTGATGGCAGATCTTCGGATTATGTTTCCATTGTTTGTGGAGGATTTTATTCATCATATTCACGAAGAGGAAAGCAGGCTGTTCAAGAGAATTGAATTGCTTCAGGATATTGAAGAGAACAGATTTTCTCTGAAGGATGCGATTACGATTTTGGAAAGGGATCCCGTTCACCTGCTGGCCGATCAGCACGAGATTCATGAGGATGAGATGGAAGGAATTAGGAGACTGACCACTGATTATTCGTTGGAGCCGAATGCCCCGCTTACCATGAAAGTGCTTTATCATGAGTTGCAGAATTTCGAGCACGAACTAAGGATTCATGCAAAGATTGAAGATGAACTCCTTTTTCCGAAGGCTGTAGAGCTGGAAAGAGAAGCACTACGTCAAATTCGTAAAAAAACGGGGAAAAACTGATGCCCAGAATACTTGCGATTGATCTGGGAACTAAAAGAACGGGGCTAGCCGTTACCGATTCACTGAAAATGTTGGCCAATCCTTTGGAGACTATCGAGACTTCTAAGCTTCTCGATTATCTAAAAAGCTACTTCATAAAAGAAGAAGTGGATACCCTGGTCCTTGGCTACCCTAAGAGATTGAATGGTCAGGACAATGAGATGACTCCCAAAGTGATTACCATGAAGGACAGGCTTTCAAAGGCTTTTCCGGATAAAAGAATTGAACTTGTTGATGAACGGTTCACTTCCAAAATGGCCATGCAGAGCATGATTTCCATGGGAAGTAAAAAGAAAGACAGAAAAGAAAAAGCCGGGAACTTAGATAAGGTGAGTGCGGCAATTATTCTACAATCCTATTTAGAGAGACAATGATTTACCCAATAGTTGCCTACGGTAACCCTATATTGAAGAAAGAGGCAGAAGAAATTACCGAAGGCACAGCACTTGACGAACTGATCAAGAATATGTTTGCCACTATGGATAATGCCAGTGGAGTAGGGCTTGCGGCACCTCAAATCAATCAGGGTATCAGCCTTTTTGTGATCGATAGCACGTTGATGCTGGACGAAGATGATGAAGAAGTCGGAATTCGAAGGGCTTTTATAAATCCGATAATTTTGGATGAATATGGGGATGATTACAGCTTCGAGGAAGGATGTCTGAGTATTCCTGAAGTCCGAGCGGAGATCACGCGTCCGGAGACATTGACTATCGAGTATTACGATGAAAACTGGAATCTGAAGGAGGAGGAATTCTCAGGGATGACAGCTCGTGTGATTCAGCATGAATACGATCACTTGGAAGGAATTCTATTCGTGGACTACCTGAAAGGCCTGAAGAAACGACTGGTAAAATCCAAGTTGATTGATGTAAGTAAGGGTAAAATATCCACTGATTACCGAATGATTTACCCGCTAAAATGATCAAAGCAGACCAACTCACCATAGCACTTGTACAAACGGATCTTCATTGGAAAGATAAAGTTGCCAATCTGGCTATGCTGGAAGAGAAGCTTTGGGGAGTAGAAGAGGGAGTTGATTTGATTATCCTGCCGGAAATGTTTCCCACAGGATTTAGCATGGATGCAGCTGAACTCGCTGAACCCATGAATCTTACTGTCTGCAAGTGGATGCGACAGATCGCTGAACAGAAAAACACCACCATTACGGGAAGTGCGATTATCAATGTGGACGGGAAGTTTTACAATCGCTTACTTTGGGTGAGTCCTGACGGAATGATTCAGCACTATGACAAGCGGCATCTGTTCAGAATGGCAGAAGAAGGGAAGTCTTTTACTGCGGGAGAACGGCTGCCGGTTTTTACTTTGCAAGGCTGGAAGATTTGTCCACAGGTTTGCTATGATCTTAGATTTCCTGTCTGGTCTAGAAATAGGATGATCGGTGGGGAATTGGCCTATGATCTTATTTTTTATATTGCCTCATGGCCGGCAGCGAGAGTTTCCGCTTGGGATGCGCTTTTGCCGGCAAGGGCTATAGAGAATTTGTCTTATTCCATTGGGGTGAATAGAGTGGCAGAGGATGGGAATGGAATAGCGTACAACGGACATTCTGCCGTCTATGACTTCAAAGGGAATCAGCTTAGTTTTTTGGGAGAAAGCGAGAAAATCACCCTTGTGACCTTGGAGATGGAGGCACTGGATGGCTATCGGGAGAAATTTCCGGCTTGGATGGACGCAGATGATTTTTTGGTCAAGTAATCCTTTTTTCAGACAGTCAGTACTTTATGCGAGCGGAATTTGAAACAAGGATATTTTCCGTATTTTAGCCGCGATATTTTAAGACCCTGTTTCTCTTTTTCCATTCCATTTTGAAGTAAAATGAGTAAGACCGAAGAATGGTCGATTGAAGATTCCGGGTGTAACTAGCCTTTTTGAATTCTTAAAACCATGAGTAACCAAACTCCAAAAATCCTCTATACGCTGACTGATGAAGCTCCGGCTTTGGCCACGTATTCCCTATTGCCCATTGTAGAAGCATTTACCAAATCTGCCGGAGTATCGGTAGAGACACGTGATATTTCGCTTTCTGCCAGAATCATCGCCAACTTCCCTGAGTTTCTGACTCCTGAGCAGCAGCTGCCTGATACCTTGGCGGAATTGGGAGATATTGCCAAAACCCCTGAAGCCAATATTGTAAAGCTTCCGAATATTTCTGCGTCAATTCCTCAGCTAAAAGCTGCGATCAAGGAGCTTCAGTCGCAGGGATATGGGCTTCCGGATTATCCGGAGGAGCCAAAAACTGACGAGGAAAAGAAGATTAAAAGCAAATACGACAAAATCAAAGGTTCTGCGGTGAATCCTGTACTCCGTGAAGGAAACTCAGACCGTAGAGCTCCTCAAGCAGTGAAGGCTTACGCACGGAAGCATCCGCATTCTATGGGAAAGTGGTCGGCAGACTCCAAGTCTCATGTGGATAGTATGACGGAAGGTGATTTTTACGGAAGCGAAAAATCCCACACCATGGCGGATGAGGCTGTTGTTTCAATTGAATTGCAAGGTGCGGACGGCAGAAAAGAGATTCTTAAATCCGGACTGAAGATTCAGGCAGGCGAAGTAATAGATGCTTCTACTATGAGTATTGCTGCTTTGACGGCATTTCTGAGAAAAGCAAAAGCTGATGCAAAAGACCAGGGTGTTCTTTTCTCCCTTCATATGAAAGCCACGATGATGAAGGTTTCTGATCCTATCATCTTTGGCCATGCAGTGAAAGTGTTTTTTGAGCCCGTTTTTGCCAAGCATATTGCTTCTTTCAACGAGGTAGGAATTGATGTGAATAATGGATTCGGAGACTTGATCTCCAATCTGGATAAACTTTCTATTCCGAAGAGAACCGAGGTAGAGGCTGATATTGAAGCTTGCCTTGCAGATAGTCCGGATTTGGCTATGGTTAATTCCGACAAAGGGATTACCAATCTACATGTGCCAAGTGATATCATTATCGACGCCTCTATGCCAGCGATGATTAGGACTTCCGGTCAGATGTGGAATAAGTCCGGCAAACTCCAGGATACCAAGGCGATCATCCCGGATAGATCTTATGCAGGTGTTTATCAGGCTACGATTGATTTTTGCCGCACGCATGGAGCTTTTGATCCATCTACTATGGGTTCTGTGCCTAACGTAGGGCTAATGGCTCAAAAAGCTGAAGAATATGGATCTCATGATAAAACTTTCGAAATCCCTTATGCAGGTACGGTAAAAGTACTGGATCAAAACGGGCATGAAATCTTTTCGCACGAGGTGGAAGCGGGAGATATTTGGAGAATGTGCCAAACAAAAGATGCGCCTATCCAGGATTGGGTAAAATTGGCCGTGACCAGAGCAAGACTTTCTAATACTCCGGCTATCTTCTGGTTAGATCCTCAGCGCGCACATGATGCAGAGCTGATCAAAAAAGTAAATAAGTACTTATTGGAGCATGATCAGACTGGACTGGAGATTTCTATACTTTCACCTGTGGAGGCAACAAATCTTTCTTTGGCGCGCATCAAAGAAGGCATGGACACGATTTCTGTTACGGGAAATGTATTGAGAGATTACTTGACTGATTTGTTCCCGATTTTGGAATTGGGTACTTCAGCCAAAATGCTTTCAATCGTGCCGTTGATGAACGGCGGTGGCTTGTTTGAAACCGGAGCAGGTGGATCTGCGCCAAAGCACGTGGAGCAATTCGTCACCGAAGGCCACTTGCGTTGGGATTCCTTAGGTGAATTTCTTGCACTTGCTGTTTCTCTAGAGCATTTGGGACAGACGTTCCATAACGACAAAGCTTTGCTGCTTGCCGAGACGCTTGATCAGGCTACGGGGAAGTGGCTCGAAAATGACAAGTCTCCTGCAAGAGTAGTTGGAAAATTGGACAACAGAGGAAGCCATTTCTACATTGCACTTTACTGGGCAGAAGCACTTGCTGCGCAAAATAAAGATGGGGATTTGAAAGCTAAATTCATTCCGGTTGCAAAAGTATTGGCTGAAAAAGAAGTTGCAATTGTAGCTGAATTGAACGGTTCACAAGGGGTACCGGTAACTATCGGTGGTTATTTTAGGCCTGATGCAGCATTGGCTTCTCAGGCAATGAGGCCAAGCGCTACGCTTAATGAAGTGTTGGCACAATTGGTATAATTATCGATTTTCACAAAAAAACCGGGCGAAATCCCGGTTTTTTTGTTTATGCAATTCATTGAGAAGAAAATATAGCCTGTTTTTTATTTCCCAATCCAAAAATCACGTTTCACAAATTGGATTATTTCTCCTCAAAACCCAAAAAAACACTTTCATTTACCTTCATGAAATCCTTGATCACTGATGCGTAAATACATTCCCTCCAAATGGATAAATACGTAGCCAGTTTTTTTGCTGGGCTATGGTTGCTGTTTCAAACGTTAAAAATTGCCTAATTCAGATTTCAAAATAGGCAAAAGCATTGTAAAATGAGATTTTTCAGAATTTTTAAGAAAAAAATAATCATCGAAATCGATTGTATTTAATCTGGCTTTTATTGGATTGCCAGATAGTTTGGGCTAGCCAAATAAATGTAATAACTTAGCCATCCCAGAGAGATTTTTAGCCAAAAGAGGCATGTACTCTAAGGGGAGATTTAGGAATCAAACCTATACGTAAAATCAAAATAACAATGAGCAAAATTAAAGTTGGAATCAACGGATTCGGTAGAATCGGACGTTTGGCGTTCAGAGTTGCACAAGAAAGAGAAGATATCCAGGTAGTAGCGATCAATGACTTGATCGACGTCGACTACATGGCATATATGCTTAAGTACGACTCTACTCACGGTACCTTCAAAGGCACAGTAGAGGTGAAAGACGGCCAATTGGTAGTAAATGGAAATAGCATCCGTGTTACTTCAGAGAAAAGCCCTGCCAACCTTAAGTGGGGTGAAGTAGGGGCTGATTATGTGATCGAATCAACAGGTATTTTCTTGACTAAAGAAACTGCACAAGGTCACATCGATGCAGGCGCTAAGAAAGTAGTAATGTCTGCACCGTCAAAGGATGATACGCCGATGTTCGTAATGGGTGTGAATGAAGATTCTTATACCTCTGACATGGTTTTTGTATCTAATGCTTCCTGTACTACAAACTGTTTGGCTCCAATCGCCAAAGTATTGAATGACAACTGGGGAATCGAGGAAGGTTTGATGACTACAGTTCACGCGACTACTGCTACACAGAAAACTGTTGACGGACCTTCTGCTAAGGACTGGAGAGGTGGCCGTGGCGCAGGGCAAAATATAATCCCTTCTTCTACGGGAGCTGCTAAAGCGGTGGGTAAGGTGATTCCTGAACTTAACGGTAAATTGACCGGTATGGCATTCAGAGTTCCTACTCCTGATGTTTCTGTGGTCGATTTGACAGTTAGATTGAAAAACCCTGCTACTTACGCTGAGGTTTGTGCGAAAATGAAAGAAGTTTCTGAGACTACCATGAAAGGCGTTCTTGGGTACACTGAAGATGATGTCGTTTCCAATGACTTCCTTGGAGATGCCAGAACATCCATCTTCGATGCAGGTGCAGGTATCCAGCTTTCTGACAAATTCTTGAAAGTAGTTTCTTGGTATGACAATGAGTGGGGTTACTCCAATAAAGTGATCGATTTGGTTAGCTTCATTGCTAGCAAATAAGTCTTTCTTAATCCATATTATGAAGCCGTCCACTTAAGTGGGCGGCTTTTTTGCTGTAATTATTTTTAACCACAGTGGGCACGGTGATTTTCGTAGTGGGTAGGGTTCGTGATATCCAGACGTAATTTTTATGGTGGGCGTTATCCCGCTTCTCCTAAAGCTGGATCTACTTGGAAGGCACTTTGGTCTTGCAGCTTTATAAGGAAGGAAATGAGGGAGTAGACGTTATTCCTGATAATTATGTGATTTAATCTTGCTTTACTATCTTCTGCACTCGCATCAAATCATCCGTTGCCTGAAGGATTTTGTTTTTTAAGATAGGATTGTAGTCTTGATTTGCTTCTAGAAAGTCCGAGACGATTTTAGCGGCTTTTGGAGAGGTGTATTGTCCTGCTGTAGCAGATATCCATCTTTTCGGAAAGAAAATGTCTCCTGTCTTCTGAATGTCTTCCAATAGCTCCATTGCCAGCGGGAGATGGTTGATGGCGGATTCCTGACGCAAAGGATGGTGTATGTAGCTACAGGCTGATAAGACCCAAGATTCTTTTTCTCTATTATCTGCATCCCGGAATGACTCGAAGAGTCTGTCCCGCTCTGTGGCATTTTGGGATAAAGCCGGCTGAAGAAAATCAAATCGGTCAAGTTTGTCCGGGTTACTTATGCTTGTTCGTTCTTCGGTTAAGATTTGAGATGACATAGGATGTCCATACAAAGCCAACGTCATAGCCAGATCCGTGAAGTTGTCAGGATTGAGTTTTAGGTCTTTGATCTCGATATCCTTATTCCAGATTTTATAAAGTCGATCCTGACCCGTCCCGGAATAAGCAATTCCCCTGTATAGAGAGAAGATGGTTTTCTTCAGATTGGTGGGGAGGTCTGTTTGCAATTGATTCCATAATTGAACTTCTAAGCCTGGAAGGACTTTTTTTCGCTGGTCTACCGTGAGATATTTCCAGAAAATCGCACTGAGTTCAGAAGAAATCAAACTTGCTAAAATTTCATTTCCTTCCTGTGCTATTCCTTTTTGAAAAGTCTCAAAAGCTAGTATTGGTTCTATATTTCCGGAAAGGGTGTTTTCATATAAGTTGATGTAGGATTGGCCACGCATTACCTCATCCGAAAGGTCTTGAATTGTTGCTAACGATTGCTTATCAATCGGAAAAATCCCATATCCAAGGCCGTTGCTGTTGTAAATAATTTTGGATGCTTGTTGTTCGCCGACTGCTTCTTGCAAATTCAAGGATTCACCTGCCATAGAAATTGTAAATGTCCTGCTGGTATCAGGATAAAAGAACGTGATATCAAATAGCTGTGGCCAGATTTTATCTGAGCCATCTTCGGCTTTTTGGGAAATTTCAAAGGAGCTAATTGTTCCGTCTTTTGCGAGTTCAATATTGTCGGTAAGGACTGGTCTCCCTGATTGATTCACCCATACTTCACTCCAATCTTGAAGATCCATTTCAGTGTTGTCATCCAGAATCGCAATCAGGTCATTCCAGGTTGCGTTGTCGTTTGCATAGGTCTTGATATATGTCTGTATGCCTTTTTGAAATGCCGCTTCACCCATTGCTGTCTCCAATTGGCGCATCATGATCGGAGCCTTGTCATAAATTATGCTTCCATACAGTGATCCCGCATCCTTTAAATTGGCTAGTTTTTGGCGGATTGGGTTGGTGCCCTGTGTACGGTCTTCGCCGTAAGCTGCAGGATAATGATTGGTTAGAAACAACAGCTCATGATTGATTTCGGGGTAAGCGGGGTTGACTAGTTTGCCGGCCATAAAATTGGCGAAAACCTCCTTCATCCACACATCATCAAACCAATCCATCGTCACCAGATCTCCAAACCACATATGAGCGGTTTCGTGACCTATAAGTTTTGCACGGCTTAACAGCTGGGAGTTTGTCGCATTTTCATCCAAGAAAAGAGAGGATTCCCGATACTGGATCGCTCCTATATGTTCCATTCCTCCATACTGGAAAATCGGAATTGTAGCAAAATCAAGTTTCTGAAATAGGAAAGGGTAAGCGGTGTAGTTTTCCAGAAATTCTTTAGCCTTCTGATGGAGACGAAATACTTCGGGGATACTGGATGCTATTTTTTCAGCACTCGTTTCCCGATACAGCATTGTTTGAGCATAGCTGGAATCAGCCTTTGCCAGATCGAATTTCCCTGCTACAAAGGAGAATAAATACGTGCTCATCAGATCAGACTTGGCAAAGCGGTGCGTGGTGAAGTCACCTTTGTCATCAGCCCCAATTTCAGGTGCTCCTGCCAAGACTTTCCAGGTTTTTGGCGCAGTGATGGTCAACGTGTAGTTTGCCTTTAAACTGGGCTGGTCAAAACAAGGGAAAAGCGTTCTCGCCCGATCAGGGACCAATAAAGTATAGAGAAAATCCTCATTTCTATTCAGCGAAAGTTCTCCTGCCAGGAAATCAAACTCAATGGAGTTGAATCCCTTTTTAAGCAACTTCTCAGGAATGGTGATGTGCTCATCCCTATGAGTGATTTCACTCTCTTGACCGTTCACTTTCAAAGAAAGTAAGTGGGATGATTTCTCATGGAAATCCAAAATCAAGGGATGGCTTAGGTCAATGAGCTCAGCTTCCAAAATTAGATGTGCAGGAATTGGATCTGATTTCCTCGAAGGAATATCAAATGACAGTTTGTAATGGATATTCGTTAGTTGCTGCTTTCTGAATTTTGCAAGTTCGACCGAGATCCCTGCGTCATAAAAATGTTCATCTGAAGGAGAAGTCTTGCAGGAAAAGAGGATAACTGCGAACCCAAAAAGCACAAGTAGTTTTTTCATGTCCCAACAATCAGCATATTTTGGAGGAATAGCAAAGTGATTTCCATTAGTGTTTTTCAAATGGATTTACATTCGAGTAACATCTGATTTCTTTATGTAGGCACTTTTATCCTTCCAGTCAACTTCGTACCAGATATCCTTGCTGGACTTGATATGCACTCGATGTCCGGGTTCTACCCTGTCTATCAGCTCACCGCCAGCAGATGGCTTGCTTACAATAAAAGTAGGACTGCTGGTAATAAGACCGGTTCGGGGTCCGTTCAGGAAATTGTTGGCTAAGAAGATTAAGATGATAAGTAGAATAGTTGGCCAGAAGGTTTGAGTCTTCTCAGATTTTCTGCCTGTGATCCAACTTAGTATAATGGAAACCACAAGGAAAATCGCTAAAACGGCTACAATATATTCCTGGTATTCAGTAAGAAAAATAAGAAATCGTTGTGCATCACTTACTTCGTATCCTATTAGGGAACTTTGGCCGGTTAGACTTTTAATCTTGGTTATAGCCTGTGGATTAGGATCTAGATCGTAGTATTTGCTCAGGAAAAGAGTAGCTCGTTCTTTGTCTCCAATACCTTCCGTTATGAAGGCCATTTTTAGCAACATTGCCGGGGAATAAATCCCGGATTGATAGTTAGAATCATAGATTTCCATTGCTTCCTTGTAGCTTCTAGCATTAAACAAAGAATCTGCTTTTTTTAGATCAATTACATCTGCTTGACAATGAATACTTTGTATCGATATCGATAAAAATATCAAAAGTTTTGTGAGAAAGATTGATTTCACGTTTGGCATTTAAAATTTGTCCCCTTATTTTTGCAGTCCAATTACGGCAATGATCTGGCAAAAAGCAAGGCTAGGGAGTCAATTTGAAAGGTTTTTGATCACCGGAAAGTGGTTAAAATTTCTGAAAATTTTCAGAACGAACTAGTCCCACTCTTCCTGATGAGTATAGGGAGGTAGAGCATCCCGATTGCTATCGGGAGGGTTTAGGGTTGGTGTCAAGAAATAAAAATACCTAAGTGGAAAAAGATTCACTTGAAACAATATGATTCCGTAGCTCAGCTGGTAGAGCAATACACTTTTAATGTATGGGTCCTGGGTTCGAGCCCCAGCGGGATCACAGAATGATTACAGAAATGACAAGCATATGTCATCAAAAATAATCACAGAAATTAACTTACAAGGAGTTAAAAAGAAAGTTTCGGGGTGTAGCGTAGCCCGGTATCGCGCCACATTTGGGATGTGGAGGTCGTAGGTTCGAATCCTGCCACCCCGACTTTATTTTATTTTTGTTTTGTCAGTAGTCTAAAGATTTATTGACATTACTTATCCGGTCCTGTAGCTCAACCGGATAGAGCAACTGCCTTCTAAGCAGTAGGTTTCAGGTTCGAGTCCTGACAGGATCACTTCTTAAAAGCGGAATTACGTTCCGCTTTTTATTTTATTGCATTTTTGATTCCGTAGCTCAGCTGGTAGAGCATCCCGATTTTGATCGGGAGGGTTCTGGGTTCGTGCAAAGAAATAAAAACACCAAAGTGAAAAAAGATTCACTTGAAACAGCATGATTCCTTAGCTCAGCTGGTAGAGCAATACACTTTTAATGTATGGGTCCTGGGTTCGAGCCCCAGAGGGATCACAAAAAAGCAGCCCACAATGGGCTGCTTTTCTTATTTTTATGACAATCATTTCTCAGATGGCTACAATGTATATCTTGTATTCTGAAAAACTTGCCAAGTATTATGTAGGCGCATGCACAGATCTTCAGCGCAGACTATATGAACATAACATTGGCCACTCTAAATTCACCTACACAGGAATTCCCTGGAAACTGGTTTACCGTGAGGATTTTGATGATCTGCTTACTGCCAAACGTAGAGAACTTCAGATTAAAAAGATGAAAAGCAAAAAATATATTGAATCGCTTATCCGATCAGCTCAGTAGAGCATCCCGATTGTAATCGGGAGGGTTCTGGGTTCGAGCCCCAGAGGGATCACAAAAAAGCAGCCCACAATGGGCTGCTTTTCTTATTTTTAGCCAACTGGTACTTAGCATGGCAACTCTTTACATGCTCTTTTCTGATGAGCTGAATAGGTTCTATGTAGACGCACGTTCAAATCTAGAAAGGTATGTAGGAGCCTAACATTGGGCAGTTGAAACTTACTTCAACAGGAATTCACCGGAAGCTGATTTACTAAAGAAACGTTCGGGGATTTACAATGAGCCAAGCGTAATTCAAGAAGATGAAATCCGGAAATAGAAGTTTTAATATGCCTCTCAGTGGTTAACCTTTTTTCGCAATCTCACCAATGATCTCAGCTGCTTTGTACACGGCATAAATAACTCATTAATCCGTCAGATTTTTCCAAGAGGATTTTAATAAACCAACTCACTTTCACTAGTCTAGATAAAGCTTAATCTGAGTCCTAATCTTTGCTTCCGGCTTGGTTATCAAAATCTCTTTCAACAAAGATTAAGACAATTTAAAGGTCTGGGTGTAAATTAATTCATTTTAGTATCTTACTCCCTAGCTATTTACGACACGTATTCTAATCATCATGAAAAATAACTCCGAACAATTGCTTTCTTTTCTGAAATCTATGGGAGGGATTGTATGGGAAGCCGATTCAATGATGCGGCTATTTAATTCCATCGGAGATCCTAGTCAGCATATTTTAGGTTTTCCACAGGAAACGTGGACAGACACGCCTGGTTTTTGGGAGAGCCGCATTCATCCCGATGATATTGGAGTGGTGTCTGAATACCGAAATTTGAATGACAGCCCCGGAAAAATCCATTCTTTCGAATATAGGATGATTAGTGCGGATGACAATATCAAATGGGTTAAGGACACAGTTTCTTTTATCACTGAAGGGGATGTCCAACCTTTTCTTTGTGGAATTATGACTGAAACCACAGCCTTTAGAAGGCTAATCGCTCTGGAGCAGCTGGAAAAAAATGTGTTTCAGCTGAATATGAATAATTCCCTTCATGAATTGCTTTTATGCTATCTCGCAGGACTCGAAGAATTGTTTCCCATGATGCAATGTTCAATTCTGAAAATCAAAAATGGTCGCTTGCGTGATGGTATATCTCCCTCCTTGCCCGGTGCCTATATGGCTTCCCTTGAGAACGTACAGATCGGTGAGAATGTGGGGTCCTGTGGCACTGCTGCAGCTTTAAAACGACAGATCATTGTTACTGATATTTCCACTGATCCTAAGTGGATAGGTTACCGCGAGCTTGCTCTTATGCATGGATTGATGGCCTGCTGGTCAAATCCTGTAATCGGTACTGAAGGAGAGGTGATAGCTACGCTGGCAATGTATTACCGTCAACCCAAATCACCAACTGAAGACGAACTAAGAGTGATGGAACGTGCGACAGCATTGCTACAAGTCATCTTAGAAAACAGACAAAACACAGAGATCATCATCGAGAAGAATTTGCTGATGCTACAGAGTCAGGAACTCGCACATTTTGGTAACTGGAACTGGGATATCGAGCATAATATTGTCACCTGGTCGCCTGCCTTATATACAATCTACGGATTGAACCCAAATGAATTCAAAGCGACCTTTGAAGGATATCTTGAATTGCTGCACCCAGACGATCGGATTAGGGTAAAAGGGATAATTGAAAATGTGTTGAGTACCGGAGAGGACACCGATTTCGAAGAAAGAATTGTCCGCCCAGATGGTGAAGTACGTTATTTAAGGTCTTGGGCCAAGCGCAAATCTGATCCGAACGGAGAAATACTTGGAATGATTGGCGCTTGTCTGGATAATACGGAGAAAGTCAGTAGGATTATGGCTATCGAAGAACAAAACCAGCAATTTCGGGAAATCGCATGGTTGCAGTCTCACATAATCCGAGCTCCACTAGCTCGGATTATGGGACTTATCGATCTGATCAAAAATACACCTGTAGAAGAATTGTCACAAAGCGAACTGCTGGACTATTTATTGACCTCAGCCAACGAATTAGATGATCAGATCAGGATCATAACTCAAAAGACCGATAAAAGATAGGACTGAAGTATATAATGTGCTTAGGCGAAAGTTTTTCAGCATATAGATAAGGAGGCAAAAAAATAGAGTTCCATTTGCTTTGAACCCGGATTTTGCCTTAGGTTTCGTTAAGAGACCCTTAATTGCACTAAAATCAGGCTGTATGGAGACTGAGTCCGCCGCGGCGCATATGGTGAAGTCGAAAATTGCAACGCAGTGACTGATTTTGAAGCAATTAATGGTCGCAATAACTTGTACGCCGTGGCGTAGAAATGCTAATGCATAATGCGGATTTAAGGTTCTAAAACCCAATATCGCAGAAGGATTCTTAATTTTAGGTTCGGTTTAACCAAAAAAAGAGTCCTGCACTGATGCGGGACTCTTTTTTTATTTGTGAGGCGAATAGATTAAAGCTTCTTAATCATCACATTCTTAAAGTAAACTAGATCACCATGATCTTGTAAGGCGATTCTGCCTTTTTTGTAGGTGCCAAAATTAGGCATGTCCTTGAATTTGCTGCCTGCAATCAATGCTTCCCACTCAGGAGTCCAAAGCCTAGTACTTACTATGGTGGTTCCATTTAGGATTAAATCAAGCTTGCCGTTGTCGGCAATGATCTCAGCTGAGTTCCATTCTCCATAAGGTTTCACTGTCTCTTCACTGCTTACGATCAGATCATACAGATCACCAGCTCTATGGCTAACGATTTTAGCGTCAGGATGGCCTTCGTTGTCCAGAACCTGCATTTCCATTCCTGTATTCCAAGAATAGGGATATTCCGGAGCTTCATGGGAATAGAAAATCACACCGCTATTTCCATTTTGGGAGATTTTCCAATCATATTTTAAGTGGAAATTTTCATATTCCTCATTTGTGACAATATCACCACCGTCACCTGTCTGCCAGCCGTCTTTGTTTTTGGCATCAAGGTATGCTTCACCATTTTCGACTTTCCAGGCATTCCCTACTTCTCCTCCGCCGTACTTGTGCCAGTTAGAGAAATCATTGTTGGCAAATAGATCTACCCACTCTTCTTCCGTCGGAGCTTCAACCACAGCCACTTCTTCAGTTTCTGTTTCGACGGCTTTTTCGCCGGAACACGAAGCAAGCATGCTTGCAAGTGACGCAACGATAATATAGTGTTTTTTCATGTGTTTATATTTTGTTTTTCAGAGGTCACTACCTGTCCCGAAAATCGGGAAGGAATCTTTGACGGTTACAAATAATCATTTACGTGTGTTTTAATGATGATTTTAATCGTCTCGATTTCATCTTATTTTTTCAATAGGAGTACATAGCTTACCATGTCTTTTGCGTCTTCTAAGCTCAAAGTAGGATGCGGAGGCATTGGGATCTCTCCCCATACGCCTACTCCACCTTCGATTACCTTCTGGGCAAGTAAATTGACGTTTTCTTCAGTGCTCTCATATTTAGCTGCTACATCAGCATAAGAAGGGCCTACAATTTTCCTTTCTACCATGTGGCAAGAGGTACAGTCAGAGGTTTTTAGTTTTGCAAGTCCTTTGATGTAAACAGGATCGTCTTGGTATTTTTCTTCCAGACTCATTTCTTTTTGAGGAGCGGATACCGGAGCATCGGCCGCAGGAACTGATGTGGTCTCGGTGGTTTTATCTCCTCCACAGGCAAAGGTAAACCCTGCCAGAGCTATGATGGCAAGGTTTAAAGGTTTTGTGATTTTCATTAAAATTGGATATTAAAATTGAGTAATTAGATTCCTAGTATTTTTTTGTTGAAAGCTTCGTCCGCGCCCATTCCTGCAAAATCGTCAAATGCTTTTTCTGTGACATTTATAATGTGCGAATCTATAAAAGGGGCACCCTCTGCAGCCCCTTGCTCAGGATGCTTAATGGCACACTCCCATTCTAAAACGGCCCATCCATCGTAATCGTACTGCGAAAGTTTGCTAAAAATTCCGCTAAAATCAACCTGACCATCGCCCAGTGATCTGAATCGGCCAGCCCGCTCTACCCATCCTTGGTATCCACCATACACTCCCTGCTTGCCTGTAGGATTGAATTCGGCATCCTTTACATGGAACATTTTGATTCTTTCATGGTAAAAATCAATGAATTGCAGATAGTCTAGGCATTGCAGCACGAAATGACTTGGGTCATAAAGTATGTTTGCACGCTTGTGGTTATTGACTTTATCTAAAAACATTTCAAATGTCACCCCATCATGCAAATCTTCTCCCGGGTGAAGTTCATAACAAACATCCACTCCGTATTTGTCAAATTCGTCAAGGATAGGAGTCCATCTTTTTGCAAGTTCAGTGAAGCCTGTATCCACTAATCCGGCTGGTCTTTGAGGCCAAGGATACACTGTCTGCCACATTAGAGCTCCCGAGAAAGTAGCGTGTGCGGTGAGTCCCATGTTTTGGGAGGCTTTTGCAGCAGATTTCAACTGCTGCACGGCCCAATCTGTTTTGCCCTGAAGGTTTCCTTTCAGACTAGCCGGCGCAAAACCGTCAAATAATTCATTGTATGCCGGATGAACAGCTACTAATTGTCCTTGCAGGTGAGTAGAAAGTTCCGTGATTTGTAAGCCTGCCTCTTTTACCGTGCCGACGATTTCATCTGCGTAAGTTTTGCTCTCGGCAGCTTTTGGCAGATCAATCATTCTGGCATCCCAACTTGGAATTTGCACGCCTTTGTAGCCTAGGTTGGCCATGTAGTCACAAATGTTCTTCAGGTTGTTGAAGGGTTCTTTGTCGTCAATAAATTGGGCGAGAAAGATCGCCGGGCCTTTAATTGTCTTCATTTTACTTTAGGTTAAATTACTAGGTTCAAGAATTATTTTTCTACTTCAAAAGGTGTCCATTTAATGTCAGACTCATTACTTTTCAATACATGGTCTATGAAAGCCATGCCTCTGATACCGTCTTCTATTCCGGGGTAATCCTCCCACTCCGGTTTGGGCGTTTCACCGGCGCGTTCAGCATATATGCATCTGGCGAAATTTCTGTACAAATTGGCAAATGCTTCCACATATCCTTCCGGGTGGCCTGCCGGAGTTCGGGTATTTTCATTTGCGAGCGAACCCAAGTATCCCGTGCCGGCTCTCAAAATCTGGTCCGGAGCATCCGGCCAGCGTGCGATTAGCGTATTGTTCAATTCCTGCTCCCACTCCAGCCCGCCTTTCTCTCCGTATACACGAATCCGCAGGTTGTTTTCTGCTCCTGTATCAGTTTGAGATGCCGTAAGAACTCCTGAGGCTCCATTTTCAAATCTCATCAACACCACGCCATCATCATCAATAGGTCTACCCTCTACTTTTATATAAAGATCAGCACAGACATGGGAAACTTTCTCACCTGAAACATATTCGGCCAAGTGAAATGCATGCGTACCGATATCCCCCATACATCCTGCCAAACCGTTTCTTTGGGGGTCAGTACGCCATTCGGCTTGCTTGTTGTTTTCAGATTCCAGTAGTTTCCAGAGCCAGCCCTGAGGGTACTCTACGTAGACTTTCCGCACTTTTCCGATATGCCCTTCGGCTATCATTTGCTTGGCTTGCTTGATCATCGGATAGCCGGAGTAGGTATGAGTTAGGAGAAATCTTTTCTCTGAAGCATTGACTATATGATACAGTTCTTTTGCTTCTGTATAATTGAGTGTTAGTGGTTTGTCCAGTACCACATGAAAGCCATGCTTGAGTGCTTTCACAGTGGGGTCAAAATGTACATTGTTTGGGGTTACAATTACGACTACATCTATTCGTACAGATTCTGGAAGCTCCAGTTCTTTGGCAAACATCTCATCATAATTGTCATAAACTCTCCCTGGATCGAGCCTGAGTTCTTCACCCCGTTGCTTTGATTTTTTTGGGTTTGAGCTGAATGCTCCGGCTACTAGCTCGAACATCCCGTCCATCAAGGCTCCATTTAAATGAATAGCTCCAATGAAAGAACCCGGACCGCCGCCTATAAGTCCTATTTTTAGTTTTTGTGAAGATGACATTTGGAAAAAGACGTTATATTCAGGATTAAATGCTTGAAATAATTGATTCCTAATGGAAAAACCTTCGCTATTCAAGTGAATTGATAGAATAATTGATCGATAGCTCCATCTTGGTATGAGTGGCTTTGTCAGTTACTGAGAAACCCTTATTTCGGGAAGTTGTTTGAACGGCCTAAAATACTTCAAATTGACTAAACTTTAAACTTTGGACGATTCTTTAAAGTAAGCACTACTTTAATTATGATTTTAATTCTATGAATATCAATACCAAGCTTCGATTGTCCATTATGATGTTTTTGGAGTTTTTTATCTGGAGCTCTTGGTTTGTGACTATGGGGACTTTTTTGAGATCAAATCTTCTCGCGAATGATCAGGATATTTCTTTTGCATTTTCCACTCAGTCATTCGGTGCCATTATAGCTCCATTTGTGGTGGGTTTGATTGCAGATCGCTACTTTCATGCTCAGAGAATACTGGGAGTCATACACATCCTTGGAGCTGGGTTGATGTATATGCTTTACAATTCCGCTGATTTTTCAGGATTCTTTCCGCTACTCCTGATATATATGATATTGTACATGCCCACTCTTGCATTGGTAAATTCAATTTCGTTTAATCAGATGGATGATCCTGCAAAAGAATTCTCCGGAATCCGTGTATGGGGGACGATTGGGTGGATCACGGCCGGTTTTTTGATCAGTTTTTTGTCATGGGATAGTCAAGAAGGATTAAGAGAAGGCTTATTGAGAAATACATGGCTGATGGCGGCTTCCAGCTCTTTGGCTTTGGGATTGTTTAGCTTTACGCTTCCTGGTACTCCTCCCCAAGCAAGAAATACCGGGGATTTTAGACTTTCCGAAGTGCTTGGTTTGGATGCATTACGATTATTAAAGCATAAGAATTATGCGGTTTTCTTTATTTCTTCGATTTTGATCTGCATTCCTCTTGCGTTTTATTACCAAAATACCAGCCCTTTTCTCACGGAGATAGGCTTGGAAAACTCTACAGGGAAAATGGCAATGGGACAGGTGTCCGAGGTGGTGTTTATGCTTGCTTTGCCTATTTTCTTTTACAGATTTGGGATCAAAAAAACCTTGATGGTAGCGATGATAGCATGGGCAGTCCGCTATGCTTTCTTTGCTTTTGGGGATGCGGATAAAGGTGTTTGGATGTTATTGATAGGCATTGGGTTACACGGGATTTGTTATGATTTTTTCTTTGTCAGTGGACAGATCTATACCGATTCGCATGCCGGAGCCAAATACAAGTCTTCGGCACAGGGATTAATTACTTTGGCTACCTATGGTGTAGGAATGCTGATAGGCTTTTGGGCGGCTGGATTAATCTCAGAATATTACACAAATGAAGCGGGAACACATCTTTGGAAATCAATTTGGTTAATTCCTGCTGGTATTTCTGTTTTGGTTTTGCTACTTTTCACAGCTCTATTCAAGAAAGAACAAATAAATTCACATCAATAAAAACCCTCATGACCAAACCTATTGACACTGGGAGAAGAGAATCTTTTAAAAAAGTTTTGCTTGCTGGTGCTGCTTTTGGCACTCTTTCGTCTTTCGAAATGAAAGAAGAAAAACCCTACGAATTGAAAGGAAATATCAACCATGGCGTATGTCACTGGTGTTTTCGTGATTATAGCCTGGAAGATTTCTGTGTAGAAGCCAAGAAAATCGGGATCAAAGGCATAGACTTAATAGGCCCAAATAACTGGCATATTTTGAAAAAGCATGGGCTCGATTCGTCTATGTGCAATGGTGCCGAAATTAGCCTTACCGAAGGTTTTGGTGAGGTTAAATACCACGAGCAATTGATAAAAAACTATACTGAAGTAATTCCGAAAGTAGCTGAGGCAGGTTACCAAAACCTAATTTGTTTCTCAGGGAATAGGAGAGGAATGGACGATGAGACAGGCTTGAAAAACTGTCAGATAGGCTTGGAGAAACTTATTCCTTTGGCTGAGAAGCACGGTGTTATTCTGCAAATGGAGCTTCTTAACAGTCGGGTAAATCATCATGATTACTTATGTAGCAAATCTGCTTTTGGCGTTGAGTTATGTAAGAGGTTGGGAAGCGACAACTTCAAATTGCTTTATGATATTTATCATATGCAGATAGATGAAGGAGATATTATCAGAAGCATTCAGGACAATCACCAGTATTTTGGACATTACCACACAGCGGGCAATCCAGGCAGAAACGAACTGGACGATACGCAGGAAATTTATTACCCTGCGGTAATGAAAGCCATCGTGGCTACAGGCTTTAAAGGCTATGTATCACACGAATTTCTACCAAAATCTGAGGACAAAATGGCGGCATTGGCACAGGGAGTTCAGATTTGTGATGTGTAAAAAGTAACGAATAATTAAAACCCATATTTATGGCAAATGAATCTTATGACGCAATCGTAGTTGGG
The DNA here is from genome assembly GCF_014838715.1 of Algoriphagus sp. Y33. Taxonomy (NCBI): domain Bacteria; kingdom Pseudomonadati; phylum Bacteroidota; class Cytophagia; order Cytophagales; family Cyclobacteriaceae; genus Algoriphagus; species Algoriphagus sp. Y33. Next base: position 54,032 of record NZ_CP061947.1, read on the forward strand.
TCAGGAATAAGCGGCGGTTGGGCTGCAAAAGAATTGACGGAAAAGGGACTGAAAGTATTGCTTCTAGAAAGAGGTCCGAATGTAGAGCACGTTAAAGATTATAAAACTGCGACACTTCCGCCTTGGGAGGTTCCACATAGGGGCAGGGATACGCAGGAGATGATAGCCGCACATCCAAACCTCAGAAGAGATTATGTTCTCGATGAACTAAATCTGGACTGGTGGGCCCATGAAGATGAGTCTCCATATGTAGAGGAAAAGCCATTTACCTGGTTTCGGGGTTATCAAGTAGGCGGACGTTCTCTTCTTTGGGGCAGACAATCCTACAGATGGTCTGATTTGGATTTCGAAGGAAATGTGAAAGAAGGAGTGGCTGTGGATTGGCCGATACGCTACAAGGATATTGCGCCTTGGTATTCTTATGTGGAGAAATTTGCAGGGGTGTCAGGATCCAAAGACGGGTTGGATGTGCTTCCTGATGGGGAATTTATGCCGCCTATGCCGATGAACTGTGTGGAGAAAGACGCTGCTGCCAAGATAAAAGAACACTATAAGGGAGCTAGACACTGGACTATTGGCCGTCCTGCGAATATTACCGAGCCATTACCGGGTAGACCCGGCTGTCAATACAGGAGTAAATGTTCTCTGGGATGTCCTTTTGGCGGATACTTTAGCACGCAAGCTTCCACTTTGCCTGCGGCACAAGCCACGGGTAATCTGACATTGAGACCTTGGTCAATCGTGAGAAGATTGATTTACGACAAGGATACCAAGAAGGCTACCGGTGTAGAAGTAGTGGATGGACAGACCAATGAAACAATAGAGTATGATGCTAAAATCGTGTTCCTTTGTGCTTCTGCCTTCAATTCTACAGCTATCCTTATGCGTACAGCTACAGATGTTTGGCCAGGAGGGCTGGGAAGTAGCTCAGAAGAACTTGGACATAACGTCATGGATCACCACTTCCGCTTAGGAGCAAGTGGTACTATGGAGGGATACGACGACAAATATTACTTTGGGCGAAGACCCACAGGACTCTATATCCCAAGGTTCCAAAACGTCAATGGTGATAAGAGAGATTACCTTCGCGGATTCGGATATCAGGGCGGTGCCAGCCGTAGTGGATGGACCCGTGACGTAGCCGAATTGAATTTTGGTGCGCCGATGAAGGAAGCACTTACACAACCTGGACCGTGGTCTATGGGGATTACAGCTTTTGGTGAAATACTTCCTTACCATGAGAACACGATCAAGCTAAGCGATACAGTGAAGGATAAGTGGGGAATGGAAGCATTGGTGATGGACGCTGAGATCAAAGAGAATGAACTCAAAATGCGTAAGGATATGATGGCTGATGCGGCAGAGATGCTGGAAGTGGCAGGGTTCAAAAATATCAATCAATACGATGCCGGATATACCTTCGGACAGGGGATCCACGAAATGGGGACTGCAAGAATGGGACGTGATCCGAAAACTTCTGTTTTGAACGGGAATAATCAGGTGTGGGATGCGAAAAACGTGTTTGTGACTGATGGTGCCTGTATGACCTCGGCAGCGGCGGTAAACCCTTCACTCACCTACATGGCTTTGACTGCAAGAGCGGCAGCTTTCGCGGTGGATGAATTAAAAAAGCAAAATCTCTAAGCATAAAAGACAAGACTATGACTATGAATAGAAGAGACGCTTTGAAAAGCGTCATGGTAATGATGGGAGGGACGATGATCGGTGCTACGGCGGTCATGACAGGCTGTACCCCGGAAAACCAAATTGAAGGATTGGACTTTGATCCGGATGATATCGCTTTCTTGGATGAGTTGGGAGATACTATTATCCCTGAAACCGACACACCCGGCGCTAAAGCAGTGGGTATTGGGTCATTTATGGTGATGATGGTCAAAGACACGTATGATGGAGATAGCCAAAAAACGTTTGTTGATGGGCTGAATAAACTGAGAAAAGACTTCAAGTCGGCTAAAGGAAAGGATTTTCTAGGAGCACCCGCAGAAGAAAGACTGGCTTATTTGAATGGGATGTTCGATGAGTTCAAATCGAGCGGAAAGGATAGAAGTCCGCAGGTGATAAATATGCTTCGTGACTTGACTGTGCTCGGCTATTTTACTTCTGAAATAGGAGCGACTCAGGCATTGAACTTTGTGGAGACTCCGGGGAGATTCGATCCATGTATTCCTTACAATAAAGGAGATAAGGCTTACGCTATTTAATCAATCTAATTTTATATAAAGAGCCTGTCCTTACAGGGATAGGCCAGCCTATTATGAATAAACCTAGAAGAAAATTCCTCCAGATGGGGGCGATGCTTGGTGCGGGAGCGGTGCTTTTTCCTTTTGAATTTGCCTCAGCCAAGAATGGTTTCTTGAATCCTGCAAAAGCGAAACTTTCAAAATTTGGCCTTCAGCTTTACTCAGTGAAAGAAGAGATGGCGAAGGATGCTATGGGAACCATGCGCCAACTGGCTACGTATGGTTACAGGCAATTTGAAGGATTTGATGGAGGGAAGGGAATCCTTTGGGGAATGCAGCCATCCGAATGCAAAAGTTTGATGAATGACATCGGAGTTGATTTTATCTCCTCCCATGCCAATGTGTTTAAGGATCTGGATGTACAGGCTGAGCAAGCTGCGGAAGTGGGGATGGAGTACCTGATTTGCCCATATATCGGAGCACAAAAAACTGTGGAAGATTGGAAAAAAATAGCAGATAGATTCAATGATGCCGGTGAAACCCTAAAGTCTCATGGGGTGAAGTTTGCTTACCATAACCACGATTATACCTTCAAAATGCTTGAGGGACAGTTACCGCAGGATGTGTTGATGGAAAATACGGATCCAGAATTGGTGGATTTTGAATTGGATATGTATTGGGCATACGTAGCCGGTTATGACCCGTTGGAATATGTGGCCAAATTCCCGGGAAGATTCAAGCTTTGCCATGTAAAGGATGCTGAAGCTGACGGCGGAAATGCACACGACCGAGGAGTTTTACTCGGTACAGGAGAGATTCCTTATGCTGAGATCATCAAGAAATCCAAGAAATATGGAATGGAGTACTTCGTAGTCGAGCAAGAAAGGTTTGTGGATACTACACCTTTGGAGGCAGCGGCCAACAATGCAGCTTATTTAAGCAAGCTGAAAGTGTGATTAATGAGACTTGAATTTATTCCTAAACAATAAGAAATACATTGCAAGTGCTAAAATGATCAACAAAGCTACTTCAAATTGAGACCAAATTTGGGATCGATTGATAATGATGTTGGCTTTGTTGATCAATTTTTCTCCTTCTTCGAGTTGGATTTTACTTAAATTATCAAGATCTAACTGGGCTTTGCTGATTTTTTGATCATATAGTTTTACCTGATTCATGTTGACACCGGATGAATCAGAGTATAGTAGGCCGTAGTTTTTTATCTGTAGGTCATTTTCGATGATGCTTCTAAAATCAGTCAAGTACTGCCCTTCCTTTTCAGTGAGATTTGTCTTCTCAAAATCCCTTACTATTGCCATGATATTCTGCTCCTTTTCTGCTATTTCATCCACTACTTTCGAATAGTCGTAGCTGATGTCACAATGATCAACAAGTTTTTGGATTCTGAATAAATTTTCCGAAATCCTGAATATATATCCCTCCACCACCAGACGGTCATTGTACACTTCTTTGAAGGTACTGCTTATGTTTTTGAAGGCTTGGCGCTCAGTTAGATTTTTTCCGTAAATCAAAAGCATCAATAAACCGATGACTATCAGGGCTGTGATTTTTCTTTTTCTAAAGGGAGCGTTTCGCATGATTATATAATTAGGGTCTGTCTCTTTTACCAGTTTAGGGATATCTAGTTGACTTCCCAATTTTTTTTAGAACTATGTATCAGAATTATTGAATATAATCCTGCCTTGAAATTACTAACTGGAATATTAATGGTGAGGTTTTTTGTCATAAACCCGTACATAATCTACTTCCATTCGCTGAGGCCATATATCGGGAGCAACGCCCTGTACACCGCCCCATCCACCGCCGACTGCAATATTTAATATCAAATGAAAAGGCTTGTCAAATGGCCAATCTCTATAGTCTTTCTCTGTATTTTCAAAAGTAAAATAGATATTCCCATCAATCAGAAAATCGATTTTTTCCTTGGTCCAATCTACGGCGTAAGTATGGAATTCGGTGCTGAAATCAGGGAGTAATTGATAATCTCCTTTTTGTGTCCCGTCAGTGTGATTGAAGGTTTCGGTATGGACAGTGCCATGTACTTTCCCCGGATCATATCCTACATGCTCCATAATGTCAATTTCACCGCTTTTTGGCCAGCCTCCATGTGTATTTACTTCAGGGAGCATCCAGATTGCCGGCCATGTTCCCCGTCCTTGGGGTAGCTTGGCTTTGGCTTCTATGTAACCATATTGCCAAGCGGCATTCCCTTTTGTAAGCAGCCGTGCAGAAGTGTACCCCTTGGGGTATGAACTGTCAGCGTGTGCTTCGATGATTAGAAGGCCGTTTTCAATTCGGGCATTTTTAAGGTCATTTTGTGAATAATATTCCAATTCTTCATTACCCCAGCCATGATCTCCCACATCGTAAGTCCATTTTTTTGGATTGGGAAGTCCAGTTTCAGAGAACTCGTCTGACCAGATTAATCTAGCTTCTTGGGCTTTTGAGTAAAGGTTTAAGCAAAGTGTCAGCAATGCTAGAGATAATATTGTCTTCATTTTGGGCTGGTTTTGGTATATGCTTTGCAAATTACTAGATATTCAAAACTTAAACTTAAACCACTAGTATTATGTCAACCAACTTAAAATTAAAAGGAAACTGGAACATCATGAAAGGTAAACTCAAAGAAAAGTATGGGGAATTGACCGACGATGATTTAGCTTATGTAGAAGGTAAAGAGGACCAGTTGTTAGGAAGAATCCAAAAGCGGACAGGTGAAGCCGAAGATACGATCAAAAGAGAATTCTTCGAGGAATATTAATCCACAATATCTGAAAACGGCGCAAGCCGTTTTTTTATGCACTTTTTTTCCAGTTAATCTTGAAATCATTTTTTCACGGGTAGCCGGGGTCTTTTTGATAGTTTGTTTAAATTTAAGCAAAGAAATAAACCCAAAAGAAATGACATACTATCACAGACTTGGAACTATCCCACCGAAGCGACATACTCAATTTCGTCAGCCAGACGGCTCTCTTTATAAAGAAGAAGTAGTGAGTTCCAAAGGCTTTTCAGGCATATACTCTACACTATATCACACTCATAATCCCAATGAGGTAAAAGCTATTGGCAAACCGGAACCTTATTTCTGGAAGCCGGCTACTGAGTATGGATTGAATCAAACACACTTGAAAACTTCCGATGTGGATACGACTGGAGACGATTACTTGTCTGCGCGTAGAAATCTCATGATGAATTCTGATGTCATGATGGGAATTTGCTCCCCTCTAAATAGGAAAATGGACTATTACTTCAAAAATGCCGATGGGGATGAATTGATTTATGTGCATGATGGAGAAGGAGTTTTGTATTCTCAGTTTGGAACGATTGAAGTTCACAAAGGTGATTACATCGTAATCCCCCGCACAACAATCTATCGCTTTGAATTTGAAGAACAGGGACCGCTGAGATTGCTTATTATAGAATCGGCCGGAGCTATAGAGACGGTGAAGCGCTATAGAAACGAAGTAGGTCAGTTGCTCGAGCACTCCCCGTATTGTGAACGGGATATACGTCCACCCCATGAGCTTCATATAGAAAAGGAAAAAGGGGATTATCTCGTACATATCAAGAAGCAAGGTATGCTTCACAGGTATTCCTATGGACATAGCCCGTTGGACATCGTGGGGTGGGATGGGTATTTGTATCCATATGCGCTGTCGATCTATGATTTCGAGCCAATTACAGGTAGGATTCATCAGCCCCCGCCTGTCCATCAGACTTTTCAAGCCTGGGGATTTGTGATTTGCTCGTTTGTACCTAGACTTTTTGACTATCATCCCTTGTCTATCCCTGCTCCCTACAATCATTCCAATATTGATTCTGATGAAGTATTGTATTATGCCGAGGGTGAATTTATGAGTAGAAAAGGAATAGACAGAGGTTCTTTTACACTCCATATGGGAGGTTTGCCGCACGGTCCACATCCGGGTACTGTGGAGAAATCCATAGGTGCAAAAGCGACAGATGAGTATGCCGTGATGTTGGATACATTCAAATCACTTCAGATTACCACCGATGCGCTGGAGTTCGTAGACGAAGCATACCCTATGAGTTGGACGGAATAGATAGATAGTATGGAGGGGTATAAAACCAAAAAGCCTCGATTTTTGCAAAAATCGAGGCTTTTTGGTTCAGTAAATGTATGGTTACTTCTTGTCAGTGATTTCAAGAATGGGCTGTCCATTGGTCCCGTTTGGAAGTTTGATGTCAAGCATCATAGACAGTGTTGGGGTAATGTCTGTGATAGAAGTGTGTCGGGAGCTTTCTCCTGCGGGCACATTCCATCCATAGAATAACATTGGAATATTCGTGTCATAAGTATACCCCGTGCCATGTGAAGTGCCTCTATCGCCACCGGCGAGCCATGCCGGTTCCAAGATCATCAGAATATCACCTGACGCCTTATGGTTATACCCCATTTGAAGACGCATTGCATTACCGGTAGTAAATTCTCTCGTTCTCATAGCTGTGCCTGTATACACTTCTTTGATGCCTTCGAATTTCAGCAAGAATCCAGCTATTTCATTTTCGAAATCTTCCAGATTTAATGCCTTCTCCAAAATCAATTCATGGTTTAGGAAAAACTGTCCATTCGAACTGTTTTTGATCCAATCGCCTTCACCATATTTTGAGGAGATGTAGTTCAAAAGTTCGGTTCCTACCACACTTGTGCGAAGATTTCCCGCAGGTACATTTTCACTGATCATGTGTGTTGCTACCTCAGCGACAGCATGGTCTGCTGTCAGGAATACCAAATATTGGTCTTTGCCATAGGTTTTGTCCAGATAGTTAAGTAGTCGCTCTATTTCCTGATCCAACCGAAGGTAGGTGTCTTCAATTTCTTTGGACTGGGGGCCAAATCTATGTCCTATGTAATCAGGAGAAGAAAAACTCAATGCTAAGAAATCAATGTCCTCTCCCATGCCCAACTGCTCTCCTTCAAGAGCCGCCAAAGCAAAATCCAACGTTAAGGTATTGCCAAAAGGAGTTGAGGATACCAATCCGAACTCTCCATTGGACTTTCTGAGTTCTTTCAAATCATACGGAAAAGTAGGAGAGTCTTTACCTTTGAAAATCTCCTCAAACTTATTGTCATCAGGCATACTTTCTTTATAGCTATCAATTGGATAAAGTGTATTCCAAGTTTGGGAGAGGAATTTGTCTACAGACTTCTTCTTGTTGAAATCAACAACCCACTCAGGCAATTTATCATAGTAATAAGACGAAGTCATGAAATCACCTGTCTTGCTGTCAAACCAATATGCGTCTCCTAAGTGGCCTGCCGGAAGGCTTGCTCCCCTGTCTTTGATTGCCACTCCCACTACCTTTGATCGTTTCTGTGTTGCAATTCGAAGTTCGTCGGTGACAGTGGTGGTGAGCATGTTTCTAGGGCTGATGAAGCCATTTTCTGCAGAGCCGCCGATGTTTGTCACAGTGGTATCTTCCGCACAATAGATCATTTTATCCAAGCTCTTCTCATACCAGTCATTGCCGATGATTCCGTGAGTAGCCGGAGTGGTGCCTGTGTAGACTGACGCATGTCCTGGCCCTGTATAGGTAGGAATGTAGTTATAATGGCCATTTTTCATCATAAAGCCATCCTTCATCATTCGCTTGAATCCTCCGTCTGAAAACCTGTCTGAGAATCTGTACAAATAGTCTTGTCGCATCTGATCGACGATAATGCCGACGATAAGCTTAGGCTTATCTGCTTGCGACTGGGCATGCACAGAGCCTGAGGCCAAAATAAAAAGCAAAAATACAATCCTGATTTTTCTCATGTGTTGTTTTTTTTTAACGACCAAAGATAAGGATATGCTGCTATCCGAGGATTAAGACTTTGTTAAATGGTCAAAAGAATAGACATTAGATTTCTTGACCTATGTTGAATATATGAAAAAGACAATCTGGACTCTGATATTGGCAATAATCGCTTCCTGCACTTTTGCTCAATCCTATTTTAAAGATGGACTCTCCCCGGAGTGGCACAGCCAAAGACGGGATGAATTGAGAAAACTTATGCCTGCCAATTCCGTTGCCGTGTTTTTTAATAATCCGGTAAAGAACAGAACCAATGATGTAGATTACGTCTATCATCCCAATACGGACTTTTTCTATCTGACGGGATTACGTGAGCCAAATTCTGTTTTGCTGGTTTTCAGTGAAGAGCGGGAAGTAAATGGTGAAATGCTCAATGAGCAGATTTTTGTACAGAATAGGGATCCACGGGCGGAAATGTGGAACGGTAAGCGATTGGGAGTTCAGGGGATGATTAGTGAGTTGGGCTTTGATGAAGCTTTACTCAATTCTGAATTTGGAGCTAGATCAGGTATCAATCTTGAGGACTTTGATAAGATTTTGACTTTTAGTCTTTCGGAAAATATAGAAGAAAGTAGGGCTAACCAGCCGTTGATTGAGATGGTGGAGGAATTTAAGACTGCTATCGCCTATCCTGAGAAACTCAATGAAGTGAGTGCGCAGATATATAATATGATCAAAAACTCAGATTTGGAGACTTCTGATCGAGTAGTTCAAATGCTGAATAGATACGGTAATCAATATCCGGACATGATGGAAGATCCATTGATTAACTCTTATATGAATGCAGAATCACCTGAGAAAAGGATGGTGGTGAAGGGGCAAATCCCTGATCAAAAACTGGATATTGCTTCACTTGGAAGCATGATGGATGTACTTCGGGAAGTAAAGACACCTGAGGAAATCATCCTGCTCAAGAAAGCTGTGAAAATCTCGGCGATAGGTCAGATAGAAGTAATGAAGGCAGCGAAAGCAGGGATGACTGAACGCGAGATCCAGGGAGTGCATGAGTTTATCTACAAACGCTACGGAGCGGAAGAATTAGGCTATCCATCCATCGTGGGCGGAGGTAATAACGGCTGTATTCTGCATTATATCGAAAATGACAAACGTGATCTGACTGATCGACTTTTACTGATGGATCTCGGTGCCGAATGGAGAGGCTATACTGCTGATGTGACACGTACGATTCCTGTCAGTGGCAAATTCAATGAGGAAGAAAGAGCCATTTATGAGCTGGTTTACCAAGCGCAGGAAGCTGGTATAGCACTTTCCGGACCAGGTGTTACTTTTCGGGAAATTGATGCCGCAGGTCGTAAAATCATAGACGAAGGGTTGGCAAAACTTGGAATCATCAAAAAAGGCACGGATCATATGTATTTCCCACATGGTACCAGTCACCATATTGGCCTTGATGTGCATGATAGGGGTACCCGGGATGTGTTGAAAGAAGGTGTTGTTTTCACTATAGAACCGGGAATCTATATTCCGGAGGGGTCTGATTGTGATCCGAAATGGTGGGGAATAGCAGTGCGGATCGAGGATGACATTTTGATCACATCAGATGGAAATATAAACCTATCAGAAGATGCCCCCCGCTCAGTAGCCGCGATAGAAGAGATGATGAAGATCCCGAGTGTGCTCGAGGAATGGGTGCTGCCGGAGATTGATTAGGTTTAAACGAATGTTCTCGCAGAGACGTGGAACATAAGTCTCTCGTAACGGCGCAGTAAAGATTATACCTCCCGCTATGGCGCAAAGGCGCAGATTTTTGTAATTTGGTGTGATGTGAAAATTATTTTCAAATGCATGAAAATGAAATTTCTAAGATAATTGTAGATACAGCTTTTTTAATTTATAAAAGGCTAGGTCCAGGATTACTAGAATCTGTTTATCAAGCTGTGTTCGTATATGAATTAAAATCCAAAGGTCTTGATGTGAAGACTGAGATTGTAATCCCTGTACTATGGAATGATATGAAATTGGATCAAGGATTTCGAGCGGACATCATTGTCAATAACAAGGTTATAATCGAGTTGAAATCTGTAGAAATGCTTCTTCCTGTTCATCCAAAACAACTCAGGACCTATCTTAGATTAACAGGACTAAGGCTTGGAATGCTAATTAACTTCAATGAGGATAAACTTACAGATGGAATAAAAAGGGTTGTGAACGGCTTAACCGATAAGTAAAGTTTAATAGCTCGAAGAGGTTCGAAGATTATATAAAGAGTGACAATCCAAAATAGAATTGCGCCCTTGCGCCTTTGCGGGAATCATTCATTTACAGCAATCAGCTGCGTTCGCCGCGCCGCCGCGAGAAAAACTATTGCGCCTTAGCGGGAGCTTACCCTAATCCTTTTTCTTCAGATCGCCCCGCTTGATAGACCGGATAAACTGCCCCCAGGCAAATGGATCAAGAAGTCTGAGTGTTCTCGGGCCATAGAGATCCTGATTTTGGATAGCTTGTCCCTGCTGGAAGTATCTGAAGTTTTCGTTCGCTGATGCAGGCATGGATTCAGCCCAGCGAAGTAGCATCTCGGGACTCATATTGGCACGGGAGATAGACATAGGATCCACTACATTCAGTGCGATTATTGCTTGCTTGAACTCCTCCTCAGTAGGATAAGGCATTACTTCGATTTCTGCCAATGCAATTTCATCGACTTGCATGGTAAGAATCAAACTGATTCTATCGCTTTCCACCGTATCAGGTACTTTGAAGGTTTGCTTTTTCAAGCCGATAAAGCTAAAAACTACGGAATCCCCAGCCAGTACAGGCATAGAAAAATAGCCAAAGCGTCCTGAACTGGTACCTCTTCCTTTCTTAGGGACATAAATATTCACTCCTGCCACAGCATCCGTGCTGTCGGCATTAAGGATAATACCGGAAAGTTGGATTACTTTTTTTTCTTGTTCACCTTGAGCTTTCACTTCAAGTGATGAGAAAAATATTCCGATTAGGAAAACAAAGGTGGCGCTAAGGAGTAATGAATTCTTCACAAATTAGAGGACTTTATAGAACGACAGATTGTTATTTCTAATGCGATATTACCCTAATTTCGGGTGATTATTTTATTTTCCCCTCATAAACTCCGTTAAATCTTACAAATGCGGCTAAAAAATATCAGTTTAAACTACGGGCTTAGAATATTCAAAGCACTATCAGAAGAGCCTCGCGTCAGGATTTTTCATTTGCTTATGCTCAACAAGGAACTTTCAATTTCAGATTTTGAATTGATTTTGGATTTTACTCAGACTAAGACGAGTAGGCATCTCATTTATCTGAAAAACGCAGGGCTTCTGGGAAGCAAGCGGGTAGACCAATGGGTTTTTTATTACATACTGGAGGAGTACATGGAAATCATTCAGCAGATTTTTAAGTTTATACAAAAAGACCCGAGCCTCCTGAAGGATCAAGAAACTTTCGAAATCTTAAAATCCAACCGGGAGCTTGCAATCAACAAAATACAGAACAACCAATACCGACGTTAAATTTCTCTTGAAAACTTACCAACATCTATTCTTCGATCTTGATCACACACTTTGGGACTATGATCGAAATGTCCAAGAATCCCTTTCCGAGCTTTTTCTTCATTACAAACTTGAAAAACTGGGGATTTTATCTTCTCAATCTTTTATAGATTCCTTTTATGCGGTGAATTTCAAACTTTGGAATGCCTATGATAAAGGAGAAATGCACAAGGAAGAGCTTAGGACAACCCGTTTTCCAAGAATTTTTGAGCATGCGGGGGTTATGGATGCGGTAATTCCGGAAGATTTCGAGGGAGATTTTATGCACAGAACTTCCTCTAAGCCTCACTTATTTCCCCACACGATAGAAATTCTCGATTACCTCAAGCCTAAATATAAGCTTTATGTGATCACGAACGGATTTGATGAAAGCCAGTCTAAAAAAATGAATTCCTCGGGCTTGAGTGATTATTTTGAGTTGGTCGTGACATCCGAGACCACAGGACACAAAAAGCCGGATCCGAAGATCTTTCAGTATGCAATGGAGCAAGCCGGTGCTAGTAAGGAAAATAGCCTTATGATAGGAGATAGCCCTGTTTCTGATATTCAAGGCGCACATGGAGCAGGTATAGATCAGGTGTTTTTCAACCCACTCGGAAAGACTATCCATTTGAAGCCCACTTATACTATTTCACATTTGAAAGAACTGGAAGCCATTCTTTAGGGTTCTTTTACTTCAAATTCACCGGCCAATAAAACCTTCTGGTTATCTTTGGCTAAACAGAAAATCATAACCCCAGATATCATGCTCAAAGGTTTTTTTAATGTACCTACTCCGGTAAATGAACCGGTAAAAGCTTATGCTCCGGGAAGCCCCGAGAGAAAGGAATTGCAAGCGGCACTTGAAAGTGCTAGATCACAACAAGTTGATGTACCGATGTACATCGGTTCGGATGAGATCCGGACAGGCAATACCCATAAACTATCTCCTCCGCACGATCACCAACATGTGTTGGGTTTCTTTCACGAAGGGGATGCTTCCCATGTGGAGCAGGCAATAGATGCTGCGCTTGGTGCCAAAGAAGCTTGGGAAAACTTAGCTTGGGAACAGAGAGCAGCTATTTTCTTGAAAGCTGCAGATCTTTTGGCAGGGCCCTATCGTGCCAAAATCAATGCGGCAACCATGCTTGGTCAGTCCAAGAACGCCATGCAGGCAGAGATCGATGCAGCATGTGAGTTTATAGACTTCTTACGCTTCAATGTGCAGTACATGACTGAAATCTATGCGCAACAGCCTCCTGTTTCAGGAAATGGCGTGTGGAATAGGCTGGAACAGCGGCCATTGGAAGGGTTTGTGTTTGCGTTGACTCCGTTCAACTTTACCGCCATCGCGGGTAATCTTCCTGCGTCTGCCGCGATGATGGGAAATACCATCGTATGGAAACCTGCTTATACCCAGATCTATTCTGCAAATGTGTTGATGCAAGTATTCAAAGAAGCCGGAGTTCCTGCCGGTGTGATCAACTTGATTTACGTGGATGGGCCGGTTGCGGGGGATGTTATTTTTAAGCACCCTGATTTTGCCGGAATTCACTTTACAGGCTCCACTGGTGTGTTTCAGCATATTTGGAAGACTATCGGAACAAACATACAGCAGTACAAATCTTATCCGAGGATTGTCGGTGAGACTGGCGGAAAAGACTTTGTGATCGCTCACAAATCTGCAATTCCAAAAGCTGTGGCTGTAGGACTTGCCCGCGGTGCTTTTGAATATCAAGGACAAAAGTGCTCTGCTGCTTCCCGTGCCTACATCCCTTCTAATATTTGGGGAGAAGTGAAAGAAGCTTTGTTGACAGATCTTGCGGATATGAAAATGGGCGGCACGGAAGACTTTACCAACTTTATCAATGCGGTGATTGACGAGAAGTCTTTTGATAAAATCGCCAAATACATTGACAATGCGAAAGCGAATCCTGCGGTAGAAATCATCGCCGGGGGTAAGTATGACAAGTCAAAAGGCTATTTCATAGAGCCAACAGTGATTGTGACTCAGGATCCAATGTACACTACGATGTGCGAAGAGATCTTTGGCCCTGTGTTGACCATCTATGTGTATGATTCGGAGCGATTTGAAGAGGCATTGGAATTAGTAGATCAGACTTCACCTTATGCATTGACAGGTGCAATTTTCTCACAGGATCGCTATGCAGTCGAATTGGCAACTACAAGATTGAGAAATGCAGCGGGTAACTTCTACATCAACGACAAGCCAACAGGTGCAGTGGTAGGACAGCAGCCGTTTGGCGGAGCCAGAGCTTCGGGAACCAACGACAAAGCCGGTTCTATGATCAACTTGCTGCGTTGGGTTTCTCCTCGTACGATTAAAGAAACATTTGTTTCTCCGGAGGATTACCGATATCCTTTTTTGGAAAATGACCTTTGAGGTTTAGAAAACCTCGAAGGTCTTGAGAACAGAGCTTTGAATTACCTTCAGAATTAAACCTTCGAGGAGATTGTTCGCTACGTTGTAGCTCACAATAACACCTCAAAGGTTACAAGAGCCTCGAATTAGATTCGGGTTTTTTTTTATTTGAATTGCTTTTATATATAAAAAAATAGTTTATCTATAGAAATAACGTAGGGCATGAGGAAGATATTTTTGTACAGCCTGATGATAGGGCTTTTTTCGTGTGAATCCCAAAAAGGTGAGGAAGTCTATCAAGGGAACATTGATGATTTGGTAGTAGACAGCTTGATCATTTTCAAGGATTCGACCACCGCAAGACTGGATTTTCAGAAGGTAATTGATTATAAGGGCGAAAGGTATTTTGTTTCTAAAGATGATTAAGGGTATAGCCTCTTTGGTGTTTCTTCCGGGGTGAAGGAGTTTTCATTTAAAATCCCGAAGGAAGGGCCATTATCACTTGGTAGCCATGCGATAGCATTTCAAGCGTTTGATGAAAATGAATTTGTCGCAATAAGCGCACAGGGAAGAGTGAAAAAATATGTGAATGGTAACGAGACTAAAACCATAGATTTAGATTGGTCAGAATAAGAGAATATGTTGTTAATCCAGATGCATGATGATCAGGATAATTTCAAAACAGTTGGGAACGATCATTATCAGGTTGTTAATAAGCCGTTCGATATTTTTGACGAGGAGAAGAGTTTGAATATGGATTATAGAAGCTGGGTTGTACAGTTTGATTTAGATCATGGGTGGATATGCTCAACAGATTTTGGCACTCCTCTGGGTCATGAATTTGCTAATAGTACCTCTTCAGTAGATTTAACATCAGTTTATAATCCTGATGAAGATAGCTTTTACTTGATGTTTGCACCTTCTGATTCCTTGTATCAAATCAAAAACTGTGTGGTGGAAAGGCGGTTTAAACTATCATCGGTTAAACCCTTTACTTATTTACCCGGGTTTTATGAAAAAAACGGTAGGAATAGGAGTTGGAGAAATAACCCAAAATCGGCGTCGAATATTTCTTTAACCTATGATCCGGTCAACAAATTATATTTAAGAGTTGTATTGGTAGATGTGGAAGAAACCCAGCCGGAAGAGACTGATATTCTATTGAGGCAGGGGCTCAATAGAAATACCTATTTGATGTTGATTTATGATCAAGAATGGAATTTAAAAGCTGAAGTGGAATTGTTTTACGATGTAGGGCAATCCTTTGGGGAAATAATTGCAGCCAAAGAAGGACTCTTCATAACCAAACCCGAACAAAAATCAGAAGATGAATACGAGTTTTATAAGATTGACCTGAGTCGATTTGCTGATAAATAGTTAAATAGAAAGAGTAAGTTAATTTGTGTCACTTTGCGCTCTTCGTGGCTAAAAACAAAAAACGGCTGAATCTCTCCAGCCGCCCGTAAATCAAAACTCTTAATTCTCAAGTATGCATCGCGCCGTTTACCTGTAGCACTTGCCCTGAGATGTAGCTGCTCATGTCAGATCCCAAGAATACACAAGCGTCAGCCACTTCTTCCGGTTTGCCACCCCGCTTCATAGGAATGCCATCTCTCCAGCCCTGTACAGTTTTTTCATCCAGCACTGCGGTCATTTCAGTTTCGATAAATCCGGGGGCAACAGCATTGCATCTGATATTTCTAGAGCCTAATTCCAGAGCCACAGACTTAGTGAAACCTATAATTCCTGCCTTTGAAGCAGCATAATTTGCCTGTCCGGCATTTCCTTTTACGCCAACTACAGAAGTGATATTGATGATAGAACCGGATTTAGCTTTCATCATCGTTCTATTCGCTGCTTTTACGGTGTTGAAGCATGACTTTAGGTTGATTCCGATCACTTCATCCCATGCTTCTTCGGTCATTCGCATGATTAGATTGTCACGGGTGATACCGGCATTATTGATCAAAATATCCAACGTACCGAATTCAGCTACTACATTATTCACCAGCTCTTCAGCAGCTTTGAAGTCCGAAGCATCAGACCTGTAACCTTTGGCTTTGATGCCAAATTCTGCCAGTTCTGCTTGCAGTGCTTGGCCTTTTTCTACACTTGACAAAAAAGTAAAGGCGACATTTGCGCCCTCTTGTGCATATCTGATAGCTATTGCTCTTCCGATGCCTTTAGATGCGCCGGTGATCAATGCCGTTTTTCCTGAAAGTAATCCCATGGAGTTCTAAAATTTTGTTTGGCCAAAATTAGAAAAAAAGCTAAAACTTTTGATTGTAAAATCGATTTCACTTGACTTTTAGATCCTGTGATTATTCATTCGTCTGCGAAAATCAAAATATTAGAAATATAATTTGACATATCGTATTATATGCAGAATATTGGTTTGAATTGAGTTGCTTTGTATGGCCAAATCGATCTTTCAAGCTGAAATGGAGAAGGAAACCAAATTTTTTTCTGAAGCCAAAAGGCCTATTTTTGCATAGTTTCAACTCGTTTAAAATAACTCAAAATAGATATGTCTTCGACAAAATTTGATGTGATCGTGGTGGGTAGTGGACCTGGCGGCTATGTGGCCGCTATTCGTGCTTCCCAACTCGGTCTAAAAACTGCCGTAGTGGAAGCTGCGGAATTGGGTGGTATTTGCCTTAACTGGGGTTGTATTCCCACCAAAGCCTTGTTGAAAAGTGCTCAGGTATTTGAGTACATCAATCATGCTGCGGACTACGGTATTAATGTAAAAGAAGCCAGCGCTGATTTTACCGGTATCGTCAAAAGAAGCCGAGGTGTTGCAGACGGAATGAGTAAGGGAGTTACCTTCCTTATGAAAAAAAATAAGATCGAAGTGATCAAGGGGTGGGGTAAAATCCAGCCTGGTAAGAAGGTCGAAGTGGAGGATAAGGACGGAAAGAAAACCGTCTATTCCGCGGATAATGTCATCATCGCGACGGGAGCCAGGTCACGTGAACTTCCTTCCATGAAGATCGATAAGAAAAAGATTATCGGATACCGTGAAGCGATGACCTTGGATAAGATGCCTAAGAAAATGGTGGTAGTAGGTTCTGGAGCTATCGGAATTGAATTTGCCTATTTCTATGCGGCCATGGGCACTGAAGTGACTATCGTGGAATTTTTGGATAGAATCGTACCGGTAGAAGATGTGGAAGTTTCCAAAACCTTGGAAAAACTATATAAAAAAGCAGGCATGACCATCATGACTTCTTCGGAAGTTACGGCTGTAGATACCAAAGGAACGGGCTGCAAAGTGACTGTAAAAACTGCTAAAGGCGAAGAAACCTTGGAATGTGATATTGTTCTTTCTGCCGCGGGTGTTGTTTCCAATCTTGAGAGCATTGGACTGGAAGACGTGGGAATTTTGGTGGATAAAGGCAAAATCAAAGTTGACGAGTATTACAAAACAAATATGCCCGGCTACTATGCCATAGGTGATGTGATCCCCGGGCCAGCTTTGGCCCACGTTGCTTCGGCTGAGGGAATCATTTGTGTAGAAAAAATCGCAGGTCAGAATCCCGAACCATTGGATTATGGAAACATTCCAGGTTGTACCTACTGCTCTCCTGAGATTGCCTCTGTAGGTATGACGGAAGCTAAAGCCAAGGAAGCAGGATACGAGTTGAGAATCGGCAAATTTCCATTCTCTGCATCCGGCAAAGCTTCGGCAGCAGGAGCAAAAGACGGATTTGTAAAACTGGTATTTGACAAAAAATACGGAGAATTACTCGGAGCGCATATGATAGGATACAATGTCACAGAAATGATCGCTGAGATCGTGGCTATCCGTAAACTGGAAACCACAGGTCATGAATTGATCAAAACCGTGCATCCTCACCCTACCATGTCAGAAGCGATTATGGAGGCTGCCGCTGCTGCATATGATGAGGTGATCCACCTTTGATATAAAAAAATTGAAAATAAATGACACAAGACCTAAAACAATTGGTCTTGTGTTTTACATTTAGGAAAGAAATTTTTCAATACACCGATTTTTGCAAGAAGAACAACTCATCGCCGGTCTACGGGCAAAGGACAGAAAGACCACAGAGTATTTGTATGACAAATATTCTAGGGCTCTTTATGCGGTGATCTCAAGAATTATTTTTGATAAAGACATAGCAGAGGAGGTTTTTCATGATTCCTTTGTGAAAATCACCAGAAAGATAGATCATTATGACGAGTCAAAAGGGCGTTTATACACCTGGATGGCCAATATTTGTCGGAATTCAGCCATAGATAAACTCCGCTCCAAAGAAATTTCACAGTCTGGTAAGACCAACACGATAGATGATTTCGTATATGGAATGGAAAGCCAATCAGGCACACAGGAGCAAATAGACGGGATAGGAGTGAGGGAGTTGATGATCGATCTCAATGATGACCAAAAGTTTATAGTAGAGTATATTTACTTCAAGGGATATACGCATTCGGAGGTTTCGGAGGAATTCGAAATACCTCTAGGTACCGTCAAGTCTAGGGTGAGAGCGGCAATACAAGTGTTGAAAAAAAATGTAGCAAGAATCTAGTGGATATTCAATCTTACATATCGTCAGGTAAACTGGAACTTTTCCTTTTGGGAGAGTTGACGGAGCGGGAGCGTGAGGAGGTATTGAGCCTGGCTAAGACGTATCCCGAGATTCAAAAAGAACTGGATGAATTGGAAGAGACTATGTTCTCGTTCGATGACATGACAGGAGCATCACCATCCCAAGAAGTAAAAAATAAGATTTTCAATACCTTAGAAAGTGACTTTATTCTAAAGGCGGCACCGGAACCAGCTGCTATACCGGAAGGGGCTAAAGTGGTGCCGATCAGTAGTCCTTGGAAACCATTTGCCATCGCAGCGTCTATCGCCGCCATCGTAGCTTCAGGAGCTGCATTCTACTATGCTGACAAGTATAAGGAAAGAAATGAGCAGTTTACCGCTTTACTGCAGGATCAAAGCGTAATGGCGGACAATCTGAATCAGGTGAAGCAGGAATATGAACAAAAGGATTCACAACTTGATAAGATAGTTGCTGGCTACTTGAAGCGTGTAGAGATGAGAGGAGAAGGTTTTGAAATGCAGAAAGATGCTAAAGTAGATGTCTTCTGGGATCCAAATGCGCAAGAAGTCTTTGTGGCAGTGAATAACTTGAATGACCTTAGCGCTGAGTACGATTACCAGCTTTGGGCAATCGGAGATGACGGTCCCGTAGGTATTGGTCTTGTGAATTCAGGCGAAAAGCTGACTTTGCAGCAAATGGAATCAGTGGTTCAAGCAGGTGCGTTTGCAATCACTATAGAACCAAAAGGCGGATCCGAAGCACCTACACTCGAAAAGCTGGTGGTGTTGGGTGAAGTGGCATAATCATTTGAACTTTGAATAAGTTTATATTGCCTGTTCTGAAAGGAACAGGCTTTTTTCATTTTAAAGAATTTAGAGCAAATTTAACCGGTTAACTTTAGCATATGGAACTTCAACTCTCTACGCCGGCATTGCTTTTTTCAGCCATCACATTGTTGATGCTGGCTTATACCAACCGTTTTTTGGCTATAGCCAATCTCATTCGTGGTCTACATAAGAAGTTTATTGAAGCTCCTGATGAGGGTATTATCGTAGATCAAATTCATAATCTCAGAAAAAGGCTCACACTCATCAAAAACATGCAGCTATTTGGAGTTTTTAGTTTCTTATTGTGTGTGATTTGTATGTATTTGCTATTTCTGGGGATCACTCAGGCAGCCAATTGGGTGTTTGTAGGCAGTATGTTGTCTTTGTTGATTTCACTGGGGCTTTCGCTTATAGAAATCCAGATATCTACCAAAGCTTTGAATCTGGAATTGGCAGACATGGAGGAAATATTCAGAAAACGAAGCGGTGGACTTGATTTTATATTTAGAAAAGATTCGAAAAAGGATGAAGAATAAAATTCTGTGGATTGCATTTCTACTTCTTGCATGCGGTTCATGTAGCCAAAAGCAGGTAGAACAGCAAGCGGTTCAAACCGTTGAATCTACTGTAGAATTAGCGGTAAACAACCACATCCAAGTAAACGGAATAGAGGAAGCTCGGGATTTTTATACCTGGACTTCGGATCGAATTCCTATGGTGTCGGCACATCGGGGAGGGCCTTATCCGGGGTTCCCCGAGAATGCTATCGAGACCTTTGCCAATGTGGTAAAATACACCCCAACGATTATTGAGTTAGATGTGGCAATGACCAAAGACAGTGTTTTGGTGCTGATGCATGATGATAAACTGGATAGAACCACGACAGGAAGTGGTCTGATTTCTGACGCAACTTACGAGGAGATTCAGGCTCTTTTTCTCAAAGATGAAGATGGAACGATTACAGATTTCAAAGTCCCGACCTTGGAAGAGGCGCTAATCTGGTCAAGGGGCAAAGCACTTTTGACTGTAGATATTAAGCAATCGGTTCCTTATGAAAAAATCATTGAGGCAGTTCGGAAAACGGTGTCAGAAGCGCATGTGGCACTGATCGCCTATTCTTTTGCGGCAGCTAAAAAACTGCATCGTATGGCTCCAGAACTGATGCTATCAGTTACCATTCGAAACGAGGAAGAGATTGAGAGATTTGAGGAAACGGGGATTCCCTGGACTAGAGTGATTGCTTTTACGGGAGTAACGGAACGTCCGCAGGAATTCAACAAAGCCCTACACGAAAAGGGGGTGTTTACTATTTTGGGTGTACTGGGTAATTTGGACAAAAGTGCCATTGCGCATGGAGATCAACTGTATGCAAGTTTTGTGCAAAAAGGAGCAGATATTTTGGCAACTGATCGGCCAATTGAGGCTGCAGCTGCCATCAAGACTTTGGAGCCATCAAAAAGCAATAAATCGAAATATTTCAAGAAATGATTATTGATCTGAGAAGTGATACTGTCACCCGGCCTACGACTGGGATGAAGGATGCCATGTTTGCTGCACAAGTAGGGGATGATGTCTTTGGTGAAGATCCTACCGTGAATGCCCTGGAGATCAAAGCTGCCCAACTTTTTGGCATGGAGGCAGCGATGTATTGCCCCTCCGGTACCATGACCAACCAGATCGCTATCCGTCTTCATACGCGTATTCAGGCAGAAGTAATTTGCCATAAGCATTCCCATATCTATCTCTATGAAGGTGGGGGGATTATGTCCAATTCCTTGGCATCTGTGAAGTTACTTGACGGGGATTTGGGCAAAATCACCGCCGGGGATATAAGATTGGCAATCAATCCAGATGATATCCATGCTCCTGAGACAAGCATGGTTTCTCTCGAAAATACGATGAATAAGGGCGGAGGCAGTATTTATACGCTTAATGAGGTAAAGCCAATTCAGGAGGTTTGTGAGGCACATGGCTTGAAATTTCACTTAGATGGTGCAAGGCTCTTTAACGCATTGGTAGAAACCGGTGAAAGTCCGGCGGATTGGGGCGCTCAGTTTGATACGATTTCTATATGTTTGAGCAAGGGGTTAGGCTGTCCTGTAGGATCTCTTCTTTTGGGCTCAAAACCGGATATCAGAAGAGCTAGGAAAATCAGGAAAGTATGGGGTGGGGGAATGAGACAGGCTGGGTTTTTGGCAGCGGCAGGAATTTATGCCTTAGATAATCATGTACAGCGTCTCAAGGAAGATCATGTGCGGGCTAGAACATTGGGGAAAATGCTCTTGAAATTGCAGTTTGTGCCTGAGGTTTATCCTGTGACCACCAATATTGTGATTGCTAGACTTGATGGTGTTTCACCCGAGGTTTTTTTAAAAATGCTATCGGATAAAGGTATCAAAGCTGTCAAATTCGGAACTGATTTGATAAGATTTGTGACACATCTAGATTTTGGGGACGATCAATTGACGGAGCTGGAACGGAGGATTTACGGGTTGTAGTTAGCAATTTTTTCTCCATAGTATGCCTAATAGGGCAGGAGTTTATTGTTACAAATGTCCGGATAATTATATAGCTTTTCGGGGAAGTGCTGATAACCACGAACAATATCGACTGTATATGATCAGATGAAAGGGATAAACTAAGAAACTTGCTCATCCACCACCCCTGTTTACTCGATAAAAAAAAGTGGCTTTTTTAAAAAGCCACCTTAATTAAATTACAAACCAATTTATACTTAATTGTTTACTACTTCATTTTCCAGTTCTACTAAGGCCACAGCACCGTGTATTGCTGTTTCATCCATCTCAGAAAGCAAAATTTCAAATTTCTCAATGACTGTAGGGTATTTGAATGTGGAAAGCGATTGGTAGAGTGATTTTTTGAAAAGAGGGTATGTTTTTCTGATTGAGCCACCCAAGACTACTGCTTCAGGTGCCAGTGCATATAGTATGTGCTTGATAAGCTCGCCTAGATGATGACCAAATTCTTCAAAAGCCCTCAATGCCACAGGATCTCCCGTCAATGCTAACTTTGCTAATGTTTTAGGCTTGCTGTGATAATATTTTTCGAAAAATTTACCACTACAATAATGCTCAAAATCATGGTCTAAATAATTGGCACTACACCATTCTCCTGCTGCAGAATTAACCCCACTATATAGGTGGCCGTTGATAACGATGCCTCCTCCAATTCCCGTACCTAGGGTAAGTCCAACCAGATGGTTGAATTTTTGACCGACGCCGAATTTATGTACACCCGATGCAAAGCAATTGGCGTCATTATTTATGAAGACTGGTTTTGAAAATCTCTCAAAAAGAAACTTTTTTAGTTCTACATGCTGGAAAGCAGGGATATTTGATAGTCCTAAAACTATGCCTTCCCGCACATCCACCAACCCAGGAATTCCTACACCGATTCCCGCTAAATCATAGATAGAATAGGTTTCAATGAACTCTGCGATAGTCTCTAAAATAAATGCTTTACTTTCTTTTGCAGGTGTAGCAATGGATCGGATATCCTCTAGATGTCCATTAATTAGCACGCCACCTTTAATCCCGGTGCCTCCTATGTCTAATCCCAAAATGGCTTTTTCCATTCGCTACAAATAATAAGGTTGTTAGGTTTAATACGAAAGCTGTGACTGATAGGAACTACCCATCAGTCACAGCCGGGCTTATTCTTTTTTAAAGCATTCCTTCAATGGACTTTTCCAGTTCTCGTGCAGTTGCCAAGAATTCTTCCACATTCATATCCCGGAAGAAAATCAGGCCATGGCTCGATCTTACTTTAGCACGATCGTGCTGGTAAAAGTAATTCTTACCCAGCAGAAGCTGAATAGCATCCAATTGATCCACCCAGATTCTTTTGGCAACGGTACTGAATTTTCCGTTGTGGGAATAGCTTGGAAATGAAGCATTTACCTGGCTCATATAGCAATTGGCAAAGGAATCTTCCATAACCGACATATCTCCAAGAGAAACAGGAACTATTACATTGGCCTCATGCGGCTCAAATTTGAACCAGACATTTCTGTACCCAATGATTCTCAACTCACTGATATCTTTTTCTTCACCCCATTTTTTAACTGCGGCAGCAGTAGCTTGGAGAACTTTATAATGAGTATCCGGTCCAGATCCTTCGGGATCGAGCGTTAAACTAATCTTTGTAGGGTTTACTTTTCTAAACATTTCCACGATCGGTTCTACGTCACGGTCTTTGTCCGGTTGCTCCGTGAAAATATCCCCTGTATAAAACCCAAGTCTCAGGTGATGAACGTTCTTTACTTGTACTCCGAAGTGTGCCCAAACCAGCTCTTCCTCGAACTCACGAATCATCCCCTTAAGTTTTTGCACTTTAGAAGAGTTTTTCTCTCCATCATAGCTGTTTTTCAGGATGCTGATGACATCATTGATTGTTTCTCTGAGCTGGGTTTTATCCTTGATTTCATATACGATCACCAAGGCTCTCACTACACGGTGGCAAAGCCCCCTTAAACGTTGATCTGCATCTTCAGAAGCTACATTGGTAAGGTAGTGATATACGTCCTTGTCAGTTTTCAGACTATAACCTATCTCAAAGAAATCTTCGAAATGAACCATTTGAATCTCTCCACTATCCAATAGCTTCTTGGTTTGCTGTAAAGTGTCGATCACAAAGGTGTTTGTAACTGCCGTAAAACCGGAGGTTAAAACAGAGAAGTGCGCCTTGTTGGTAGGCTCATGAAGCTGATTGGTGATATGGGGTAGAATACCCAAAGAAATATCATCATGGTGCGGCCCCGTATGAAGAAGAACTTCATTACGTTCTTGTTCCAAACCTTTGGTCAGCTTATCTTCTATACTTTTCATCACTTGACTCACAGTCTCTTCCGAAAGGTCTGGAATCAACTTGGTGTATTTGTCAGCTTTTAAGTCAGAAAGTTTGATTCTATGACCGTACTTGCCGAGTTTTTTACAAAGGTCTATGACGGATCTTTCTGTCTTTTCCCAAGTCCACTCACCTTTCTGGTAATAGGCATCTACAGAGTCTGTAAGCTTTACTCCTGCACCTTTAGTGACATAGAATCTGCCGTTTTTCAACTTCTGAAGTACGGTGGCAGGATAGACATTGTTGAGTGGTGTTTCAAGAGAATCTTTTACGATTCCTGCTTTGGCTTCACCTGCTGCTATGATAATTGCCACTGCGTCCGGGTTGTACACAATTGTGTCCAGACCAATGGTAATCACCAGTCGATTGGATGAAATTTCAATTCCGCCAAGATCTCCCGCTGCCACTGCTTGAGTTTCAAAATTGGTTTCGGTCAGTCGGGTGACGGAGAATAAGTGTGAGCCACGGGTGTTAAATGCAATGTGCCCATCAGGTCCAATCCCCCCCAGAAAGAAACCGATTCCTCCTGCATCTCTGATTTTTTGCTCATATTCTCCACACCATTGGTCAATCATGTAGATCGACTGCTGCTGCAGTTTTTCCATTTCATTCTGAGGGTCACGGAATCTGAGCGATAGATCTACTTTGAGGTCAGGGAAAACAGCACTGAAATGAAGCCCGCTAGCCAAAGGAATCTCATCTGAGTTGATCAGAATAGCTTTTTCTTTTGATAGTCCAAAACCCTGAATGTAGAATTTGTTGACGTAGTCGTAGAAGCTGTTGTTCTGCTTGGAAGAAATCGGATAGAATTCATCTATCTGCACAAATGTGAGGTCTTTCAGAATAGGCTTTTTGGTATTTCCCAAGCCATATTTTTCCCTTACGTCTTTTCCTTTTTTATTGTCCCAGTTTTCAAGTAGGAATTGCGTCCATTTGATGAAAAATTCAGGTGTTTTACCTGTTGGCAAACTGATGACACCTTCAGGATTAGCTGAGGCCCATTCCAAAAAACGGCAGGCAGTGAGCAGGCCAAGTTTGGGAAAATTGTCAACTTGAAGGTAAGGAATGAGGGTGCTGATCTTATCTACACCAGATTCCTGAAGAAAACTTTTTTCAACTTCTGAAAGCGGATACTTACTTAGCATACTGTTTGGAAAGGTTTGTTTTTAGGGAATATTTTAAACAAGCTATTTTTTTTTAAGTAATTAATAATCAATATAATGTGATTATTCCTATTCGGCCTAGCCTAATTGGCTCCACGGATAGAACTTCTTATCATTAACTTTTTTTGCTCCGGTAATTTACTTAAACAAATCTAAAAAATGTTTTTTAATAAAACGAACTTTGATAAAAATTTTATAAAAGTTTAATTTCAAAAATCCTTCAACACGAGCTTTGACTGGGATTTAATTTGCGGTGAGTCTTATCGAATGTGGAAATGCAGTTTGGGAAGTGTCTCTTTACAGCAAGTAGTGAGAGCCGAAAATGGTTTTTTTCTTAACTTTGATTATGCTAATAATAGTAACGGGAGTTTCAGGAACCGGAAAAACAACGATTGGGTCTGGTTTGGCTGCCAAGTTGGGATTGCCATTTTTTGATGCGGATAATTTTCATCCCGAAGAAAACATCGCTAAGATGAGTCGGGGGCTACCGTTAAATGATACTGACAGAATGCCATGGCTCCGGTCTTTGGCCGATCTTTTAGTCAAATCAGGTAAATCGAAGGGAGCGGTATTGGCATGTTCAGCATTGAAGGAGAGTTATCGGCAGCTATTGAACGTGGAGGGAAAGGTACAGTGGATTCACTTGAAAGGAGACCGTGATTTGATTTGGAGCAGGATGCTTGCCCGCAAGAATCATTACATGAAAGCAGAAATGCTGGATTCGCAATTTGCAACTTGGGAAGAACCTCAGTATGGATTGAAACTAAGTATTTTTCAGTCTCCTGAAGATATGCTTGTTGAGGCATTAAAATATTTGAACAAGGGCAATGGGTGAGTATTGAAAAGTTGCATTGCTATTAAAATTCCCTTTAGACTTTGTATATCGCTATTTTTTTCAATAGGTTGTTTTCAATCACTTAAATACACGAAATAGAAACATCCTTATGTTTAGTATCATGACTAAATCACTATTTGCTTTTTTCCTTCTTATCCCACTTTGTACAGCCTTTGGATTTTCGCAGACTTATGTTGTTTCCAATGTGAATGTCATAACCATGGAGAATGAAGAGGTGCTTGAGAATCACGCTATATTCGTGCAAGACGGAGAAATTATCAAAATTCTTCCTGTGCATGAGCCATTCGATGGGGATACCTTCCAAGAAATCGATGGTAACGGGGCTTTTGTGTTCCCGGGTCTGGCTGAGTTTCATTCCCATATTCCTGTAGCGGAACACGGGGATGATACCCAGCTGCAGGAAGAGGCTATGTGGTTATATCTGGCAAATGGAGTTTTGCGCGTAAGGGGGATGATTGGGCACCGGTCACATTTAGTGCTTAGAGATAAGGTAGACTCGGGAGAAGTTGCAGGGCCTAGACTTTTTCTTTCGGGACCTTCATTTAGCGGTTCGGCAGTCACTTCGCCAGATCAGGCAGTGCAGGTAGTTAAAGCTCAAAAGGCAGCCGGTTATGATCATCTAAAGTTGCATCCGGGATTGTCGATGGATGAGTTTTTGGCAATCTCCAAAACCGCCAAAGAATTGAAGATTCCTTTCGGGGGGCACATTTCTTTGGATGTGGGGTTGGAAGCAAGTTTGAAGAACGGTTACAAATCCATAGAGCACATCGATGGATATATTGAGGCATTGATACCGGATTACTCCAAGGTCATGGATCCCAAAATCGCCGGGCCATTCAGTATGTTGTTAGTACATGAAGCAGAGCTGGGCAAACTCCCGGAGTTAGTGGATTTGACGCTTGAGACAAAAGCTTGGATTGCCCCGACTTTGACACTTTTTGACCGTTATTTTGGGAGCAAGCCGGCAGAAGAGTATAGAGATGTCCCTGAGATGAAATACATGTCTGTCGATCAAGTGCAGCACTGGATAAATGCCAAAACTCCTTATGAGAAATCAGGTGTATTGACTAAAGAAAATGTGCAGCCTTACCTAGAATTTCGAAATATGCTGCTAATGACTCTGCACAAAGCAGGTGTTCCTATATTGATGGCTTCTGATTCACCACAAGTATTTAACGTGCCCGGATTTTCCATCCATCATGAGATTGAATTGATGTCGAATGCAGGGATGTCCAACTATGAGATTTTAAAATCCGGTTCCATAAATCCAGCTGCCTATTTTGGCCAAGAAGGAGAATGGGGAGTGGTAAAAGAGGGAGCTTCAGCTGATTTTGTATTGGTTTCCAAAAATCCCTTAGAGGATCTGAAAACGCTAAAAAAACCACTTATGGTCGTGATGAAAGGGAAAATCTATGATAGTGATGAACTTAATGAGCAGTTGGATAGGATAGCGGCAAATTATCCTAGAGATTAAATCCGCGGATCTCTGTGCCGAATTATAGTTCTTCCAACAAATCTACAGACTTTTCCATACGATATTTTAAGCTTAATTTTCATTCTCATTTTTAATTCCAACCCCATGAACCTACCTGCCAAACTAGTACTATTGACCTTTTTTACATGGGGCTCTGCATGTCTCTCTCAAACCAAATCCAATATGATCGAAGAAGATCTAAATCTGACTGTCAAAACTGAGAGAGTAGCTTCATGGGAAGAGAAAGATGTCTTCCGCTACATCCTCGACAATGGTGAGATGCAGGTGGAAATGACAAATTATGGCGGGATAATTTCAAGAATACTAACCTCCGACAGAGAAGGGAAACTTTCAAACGTAGTATTGGCATTGGAGAATATCCCTGATTACTTTACCAAGAATGGACCTTACTTAGGAGCTGCTGTCGGCAGATATGCCAATCGGATTGGGACGGCATCGTTTAAGCTGGATGGTGAAACATTTCATCTTACCAAAAATAACGGCGAGAATTCCCTCCATGGTGGATCAAAAGGCTTTGGAGTGAAAGTATGGGATCCCGAAGTATATAAAAATGATAATGCTGTCGGAGTAAAAATGACCTATTTAAGTGTAGATGGTGAAGAAGGTTTTCCAGGGAACCTTAAGACGACACTTTGGATGGAATTGACAAGTGCCAATGAACTCAAACTCCGCTTTGAATCTACTACCGATAAGAAAACAGTAGTAAACCTTACCAATCATTCTTATTTCAATCTGAGCGGAATCACTGAGGATGTGCGTGGTCATGAGTTGCAGATTTTTGCGGAAGCGATTACACCTACCGGATCTGGACAGATCCCCACCGGTGAACTGCTAGAGGTACATGGAACTCCTTTTGATTTCACGACACTAACGAAATTAGGAGCCCAGATGGACGCCTTGGGTGAGGGCTTTGATCATAATTATGTCACGAAAAGAGAAAATTCGACGGAACTAAAGAAAATAGCTATGGTCAAGCATCCTAAAAGTGGCCGTACGATGACAGTTTACTCCACGGCACCCGGTGTTCAGCTTTACACCGCGAACCACGTAAGAGACTTTGTCGGAGCTGATGGTAAAATTTACCAACCTCATTGGGCACTTTGTCTGGAACCTGAGGCCTGGCCTGATAGCCCAAATAAGCCGGGCTTTCCTTCAGCTGATTTAGCTCCGGGAGAGCAGTATGTGCACGAGATTGTCTATAAGTTTAGTGTAGAGAGATAAACTTAATTTTTAGATGTTATAGAATAGAGATAAATAGATTGATATGGGGCCTTCAGCTGGCTTCATTAGCCCTTGAAATCTCTCTTAACTCTCACCTGATTAGTGTTGAACCGAAGTATGCCTTAGCAATTCTGCACCACTGCGCACAAGTTATTGCAGCCATTAATTGCTTTCCTGATTAAAATAGGGACAGGCTATAATGAACCTTAATGCATAATCAGGGTTGAACGTTGTTTTTCTTATCAGGAAAAAGGAGAAGAGATTTCCGCTTAAAGGCGCAAAATTTTCAACAGACTGAGTAAGCATTACGCAGGCGGATTTGTGTGGATAGTCCTTAAACGCTTCAAAAGGCCATGGGAATGGTACTTGTAATCATAAAGGAAGAACACTAAACCAACTAATTTTCTTATGAAAACAAGTAATGTAAATCACCCCAAAGCAGACATTTTCGGAAAAAATGCAAGGATTGCCGGAGCTGTGCTGCTTTCGTCATTTCTCCTAGTAGGAATGACTTCATGCGAAGATGATGATGACCCGATTCTGACTACTTATAGTCAGCAAGACAGGAATTTCGCAATAGCTTCCTCTGAAAATCTTAATGCACAAATTAATTTTGGACAACTGGCACTAGATAAGGGCGAAGATGATTCTGTGATTGAATACGGTACTATGCTCGTGTCTGAAAGCGTAGAAAGTAAAACGGAGCTAGAGGGGATTGTAAACGGAACAGACGTAGAAATATCTGAGGAAGTATCAGATGCTATGCAAGCCAAATACGATGAATTGGCAGCTTTGACCGGAGAGGATTTTGATATGGCCTTTATTGATTTTCAACTGGAAGCATTGGATAATTCAATGTCAGTATATGAAAATCAAAATGACAACGGAGAGAACAATACGCTAAAGGCATTTTCTGACAAGACACTAGGCAAAGTAAAGGATCACAAAGAGGATGCTTTGTTGGTAAAGGCTGAACTGGAGTTGGAAGGCATATAAGTATAAGAAGTCAGAATGTAGTTGCAGCTGATTAACCCAGCTACAAATGCGTAATGATTTCTTTTAGAGCCGGTTTTCCGAAAGGATACCGGCTTTTTTTATTTAACCGCCAATTATCAGAGGTTTTCGAAGAGAGCGTAGCACTTCTGTAGACTTATTGGCTTTACTCAGCTTAGTCATGTTAACCTGTTTCTTCAGAGCCTGAAATTTCTATTTTTCCTGAAAAAACTTTGCAGCAGCCATTTGACTTTCCTCAAATCTCTGATAGCCACAGATCACTGCTTCAAAATCTTCCAATTTTCCAAGATGACTCATTGCCAAAGGATTGCCGAAATGAACCAGAATGCATGATTTGGTCCGAACCAGACTTCTGATTTCTTCCAATACCTCTACATCCATTCCAAACCAGTTCAGCGGTTTATGAGATGGGACAAAGACTGAAATGACTACTTTCTCGGCTTTATTGATTTCTACTTCTTCCAAGTTTTGAGAGAAAAGCACTTCCAATTTATGGGCAAATGAGTTTGGTCCACGATGGAAGAACGTGCGATGAGCCAGCCTTCCTTCAGCTACCAATTTTCGCAATTCTCCACCATGGATGTTCCCGGAGACCACCGAAACGTATTCTTCGGCAAGTTGAGATTGAAGTTCAGAGTGACTTTTCCAACCAAACTCAGGAACATCCAGTTCTTTAAAATCAAATACCCCCAGCTTTTGTTTTAATGCCCAAACTTTCTCAAACGCAGCTTCAATTTCTTCTTTTGAAGCATTTTCGGCAATTTTATCCATGCCTTGTTCCACATGATCAGAGAAGCATAAAATATCATTTCCTGCATGAAAAGCCTCCCATTCGAGTTGTCCCGGTTCTGGAAACATGTCGGCTACGGCTTTCATATTAAGCGCATCTGAAATCACGATTCCCCTAAATCCCATTTCCTTTTTCAGCAAATCTGTACTGATCTCCCGACTGATGCTGGCAGCTATTTCCTTTCCTCCCGATAATGCAGGAGCAGCCAAATGACCTACCATAATCATTTCCACGCCGTGATCTATTCCATATTGAAATGGGAAAAGTTCCTCATTTTTCAGTTCTTCTTTGGTCTTTTGGATAACCGGGAGTCCCAAGTGAGAATCCGTTTGGGTGTCACCATGACCGGGGAAATGCTTGAGACATGCTCCAACTCCTGCTTTTGTCATGCCATGATACATTGCCATGGAATTCTCGGCTACTTTTTGTGGATCTGTTCCAAAGGATCTGTAGCCGATCACGGGATTGTTTGGGTTGGTGTTTATATCCGAGCATGGGGCTAGGTTAAGGTGGATTCCTGCTTTTTTCATATCCATGCCCATTCTATAGCCTACCTCTGCGATCAATTCCGGTCCATTTTCCCTTATCGCTCCAAGCGTTATTGCAAAAGGGTATTGGGGTGTTTTTTCAATCCGCATTGCCAAGCCATATTCTCCGTCAATGCTAATCAGCAGTGGGATTTTCGAAAGAGCCTGATAGCGATTGATCAATCGGGTCATTTTCTCCAAGGTTCCGCTTACATCCAACACTTCAGCACGCTTTTCGAAGTTGGCAGCAGCAGAATGCCGGCTATGGAAAAATGTCAATCCGCCGATTTCCTGCTCACAAATTAACTGTTCGACTGCAAGGTAATTTTCCTCCGAATCATGGATAAATGCAGCGGGGGAGAAGCTCTGCGCAATTTTTTGATCTTTGGAGAGTTTTGAATTCATTGGAAAATTGAAATATTTTAGAATTACTTGAAAGGTATGAAGTAAACCGAAAGGTAGAGGTTCTAAAAAGGCCGTAAATCGTAAATCCCAAGTCGTAAATCAATCCGTTTTCTTCCCAAATTCCCTAGGATACTTCACGCTTGCGGCAATTGCCAGTGCGGGGATCATTGCTATTCCTACCCAGATAAAGAATCCGGTGTAACCCAGCCACTCTTGGACATAGCCGGATAGCATTCCCGGAAGCATCATCCCCATGGCCATAAAACCTGTTGCCAAGGCATAATGGGAAGTTTTGAACAGACCTTCTGCCAAGTAAATCAAGAAGACCATGTAAGCAGCAAAGCCGAATCCATAGCCGAATTGCTCGACGACTACTACTGTGCCGGCAAAAAAGATATTCTCAGGTTGGAAGTGAGCTAGGCCTATGTAAAGCAAATTCGGAAGGTTCAGCGAAAGAGCCATCGGGATCATCCACTTGCCCAGTCCATCACGGGAGATGGCTATTCCTCCCAAAATCCCACCCAAGAGCAATGCAATTACCCCAATAGTCCCGTAAAGAAATCCTACCTCAGAGGTGCTCAGCCCCAGCCCGCCAGTCTGTCTTCCTTCGAGTAAAAAAGGAGAAGCCATCTTCACCAACTGGGATTCTCCCAACCGATAGAGCAATACAAAAGCCAGAGAAATCCCAATGTTTTTCTTGGTGAAGAAGGTGGTGAAAACCTTCCCGAAGCTCGCTTCCCGAGCAGCACGATCAGTTGATTCTTCTACATTTGGTGTAGACAAATAATTGAAGGCAGTAAGAATCAGCATCAACAGTGCCACGGTAATCATGGTATATGACCAGGCTTTGCTATTGTCACAGAGGTTTGTTTCCAGATAACCTGCGATCATCACGATCAAACCCTGGCCGGTGATCATTCCTATTCTGAAGAAGGTGCCTCGCAATCCCACAAAAAAGGATTGCTGCTCGGGTTTCAAAGCAATAAGATACATGCCATCTGATGCGATATCATTGGTGGCAGAGGCAAAAGCTCCCATCCAGAAAAAGGCAAGGGTCATAAAGAAAAAGCTGCTGCCGGTTGTGGTCAGTCCGACTCCCAGAAAAACCAGAGAGAGTATTAGCTGCATAGCCAGGAACCATTTTCTCTTTGTTCCAAAAAGATCTACAATCGGGCTCCAGATAGGTTTGATTACCCAAGGCAAATACAATAAACTGGTGTATAAGCCAATGTCAGCATTGGAGATCCCTAGTTTTTTGTACATAATCACTGACACAGCTATGATGACTATGTAAGGAATTCCTTCGGTCAGGTATAGCGAAGGAATCCATACCCAAGGATTTCTATTGGAGGATTTTTCTATCACTTGCGGATCAGATTTTCGTAGATACTCACTTCAGATCCGTCAATGGTTTTTGCGTTTACCGTCTTTTCGTAGAATTCAGCAGGGCCGACTCCGCCGATAATGGCGTATGCATAGCCCATTTCCCGCATCGATTCCAGAGATTTGACCAGAAGTATTTTGCCTATTCCTTTTCCCCTCTCAGATTCCAGTGTGCCTGTCGGACCAAAGAAATTTCTGGCGGTACTTTCGTAGCATGCAAACCCCAGAATGTCGTTTCCCCGTTGTGCGAGCCAGCAAGCTACCGGCTGTCTGCTGAAAGCTACTTCCAATTCTGACTGCCAATACTCACCAAAATGCTCCAAAACCCACTTGCTTATAAGGTGCTTTTCCGGCGCAATTGCTCTTCGGAATGCGATTTTTTCCTTTTTCAACAGGCGTGCTTCTTCTTGAGAAACATCCGGCAAACCGATCAATCGCACAAGCATGTCTTTCATCTGTTTATAATTGATTTTTTAAGACCATATGGAATCTTCGCAAGGCCAATAATCATCCCAGTGTGTGACTTTTGAGTCATGTTCGATTTCTTAGTTCTTTTGGCTCTTAAGAAACAAAACTAGCTATCCCCAGCAGGCATCAATTCCAAGCCTAATTTGGATGCCTGTCTTTTGAGATATGTTAGCTTCCGATCCGCATGGCTTTTCTCGTATTCTTCCAGAGATATGGGATTAAACTCCAACTGGCTACCTACCATGTGATAGAATATAACAGCTAGTTTTCTCGCAGTGGCCTTTGTGGCAAACAACGCCCCTCCTTTTGACTTCATCCTCCGATAAAAAGCTCCCAGATAATGGTCGCTTCTCTGGAGGGCAAAGGCCGCCATTCTAAATGCCTGTCCCGCCTTGTTTTTGCTCTTTTTCTTTTTGTTTTTCAACAGCTTCCCCCCGGATATCCGATTGTGGGGACAAAGATTTAACCATGAGGTGAACTGTCGTTCAGAAGGCCATTTGCTCATATCCACCCCAACTTCTGAAACAATCTCCATTGCACAGACTTCACTGATACCGAATATCCTGGTAAGATCCACGCCAACAATATCGGCAAGGTATGGGGTGGCATTAAAGCTGAACCTGTTCTTACTATATACTCTCCTTGGAATTTCTTGGCATTTGCCGGTTCCATTTTCGCCCGCCAGCTCCTCCATGTGTTTTTGGATCTGGGTATCGCAGTCGGTTATCTTTTGCTTGTATATCAGATATAGTTCATAGGATTGCCGTAGTTCAAAGAGAGGCTCCACTTTCCGGGTTCCCTCCAGGGATAATACGATCTCCTCTTTCGAAGCCTTAACCCGGCCTACGGCCAATGAAGCAAGTCTCTCGGGATCCCGTTCTCCGTCAAGTATCGCGTTGATGATAAGCTGGCCGGATTTCCCCGTGATATCCGTAATCACATTGTGAAGTTTAATGTTGAGCTGCTCGAAGGCTTTTTGCATATGAAGTATCTGGGTAGAATACGCTTGGGTCAGATTCTTCCTGTGCCGCATGTAGCCACGGAGTGTTCTTATCATATCTTCCGGCTGAAAACTTGCCGATAGTAACCCATAGGAATGCAACTGCTGGATCCATTGGCAGTCAAGCACATCCGTTTTCCTTCCTGATACATTTTTAACATGCTGGGCGTTCACTTGACCACAGGATCTAGCACTAATCCAAAACACGATCTTAACTGCTTTGGCGTGTAATGATAATACGTATGTTTCCTCTAGTTGTGTCATTTTTAAAATGCCCTTCACTTGACGCAAAAGAAGCAAAAAGTCAAGATGCCAGCAAAGCTTCACCCCGCAGTCCAGCCGCCTGGCTTCCTCCTGCGGCGGACAAGACTGCTGCTGCGTCACCCCTCCCCGCCCTAAAAAAGAGCGATCCTGCTGATGCGGTGTCTGTCGGTTTATAATCATCCCCCTGTGTGTTTCCGTAGGTACGGGATCATGTTCGATTTCATATAAAGAGATTTTAAGGTATTTGGTAAACTTGGGTTTGTACGATTCGTCCATAATGGTCAATCCAGCGTACGGCAAGAAATTTAGTATTCAGACTTTTAACCTCCAAGGTTCTTGCTCTCATTCCACCTACCCAGACTGGGTGTATTTCGGCTCCGGCCAGTTGATTTAGCTCATTCGCACCTTGAATAAGCGCATAACGGATAGCTGGGTCAAGAGGACTCGCCATTCGTATAGAGGTAAATTCCGAATTGGCTTCCACGCTGAATACTACAGGTGTGTCTATGACAGATGGGCTTTTGGGTTGAAATGAGGGAGGTAATGTTGGTTCATTGTATAGTTCGCTTTTGAGCAACTGAGCCACATCCTGATTTTTGATTTTCAAGGATTTTGCAGAGAAAAAGGCATTCCCCTGTATGGTAGGCAGCGTACGTGTATATGAAATTTGCATGTTGATTTCGCGGGGATTGTTCCATGCAGCGTCGGAATCTTCGCGGATTTTATAGGGTCCATTTCCGATGTATATGTTGGTATTATAGTGGTTTTTTGCCCACCAGTCATTTAGCATTCGATGCGATGCGAGCCTGTGATCCATACTCCAGTAGAGTTGGGGAATCATGTAGTCTACCCAGCCATTTTTCATCCAAAGCAAGACATCCGCATAGAGATCGTCATAGTTTGTTTGCCCCGCTCTGGTAGGGGATCCTTTTGGGTCTTTGTCCTGATTTCTCCATACACCAAAGGGCGAGATACCAAATTGTACCCACGGTTTACTTTGCTTGATCGTCTCATTGAGAGCAAGAATCAATTGATTTACATTATCTCTTCTCCAATCATCTTGTGATTGCCCGGGTTTCTTGTACTTGCTGTAAGTTGCCTTATCCGGAAAATCTAATTTTGCGACTTTGTAGGGATAAAAATAATCGTCAAAGTGAACAGCATCAATATCGTAATTGTCCACAATTTCCTTGATTACAGCCAGTAAATGAGCTTTTACTTCGGGTAATCCGGGATTGTAGTAATATTTGGTATCGTATTTCAGCATCCAGTCTCGATGTAAGTTATAATCGTGATCGGGGCTGAGATCGGCTGTGTTTAGATTCATGGTGGCACGATATGGATTTAGCCAAGCATGAAATTCTAATCCTCTGGCATGCGCCTCTTGAATCATCCACGTAAGGGGATTCTCGGAAGTATTTGGTCCTCTACCCTGTTTTCCGGTCAGGTATTTGGACCAGGGTGCGTGGTTACTGGGATAAAAAGCATCCCCTGCAGTTCTTACCTGAACGATAACTGCATTGAAATTAAGGTTTTTGTAATAATCCAAAAGATTAAGGAAATCACGCTTTTGCTTTTCGTACGTGTCATCCGGAGAAATAGGCCAATCGATGTTTGCTACCGTGGCTATCCAGACCCCACGGAATTCCCGTGGCATTTCAGGCATTTGGAATGTTAAGGGTTGTAAAGCTACCGGAGCTTTCGGCAGTTTCTTTACAGGAAGATTGGCTCCCGGGTTTGGATTGGTGGTCGTATTGATAGTGCCGGAAGGATGTTTTCCTGATGTTGTGGTTTTTTGGGATTTACAGGCAGACAACAGTAGGCTGATGGTCAAAATAATAAATAGATGCCTAGAAAGGGATTTCATAAATGGGTAATCAAAGCGTTGGTATGGGTTTCAAATCTAAATCTGCCAAGTTTTTTCGGAGTTTCTTCATAAAGGTGTCTCCCGGATCGGTTTTTACAGTGCGATAATCAGGATCAACTTCCTTCCACCAGTCTGTTGACTGGAAGTTTTGGTATTCATGATGGCCGATGACATAGTCTATTGCATATTTCCTTTCCAGATATCTGATCAGCTTTTCGTTTGCCTTTAATTGTTCTTTTGTCAAAGGCATCTTATCACTGCCGATATTTTCGATGCCAATCGCCAAATAATTCAATCCTATCGTATGCCGGGCAAAAGTAGTGTCCGGTAATAGTCTAAAAATCGTGCCGTCCCTGTCAATTAAAAATTGACTTGAAACATTTAAATTACTTGCACCGGTCAAATCTGCCCTTCCATCCAATGTAGCCGGATTGAAAACATCAAATGTCACTTCTATATTGTCAATTGCAGTCCAGTGGACTACTACCATTTTAGGGTCAATAGATGCAGTTTTCTGTTCCAGACCATGACGCTCTTTGAGGTACCTAAGAGAGAGTTCCTCTCTTTCTTGATTCCACATGATGGGCTTGTCTATTATCCTGAAAGTAGATTTTGGGCTACAGGAGCTTTGAATAAGTGAAATGCAACAGATTCCTAATAGAAATATAGGATACAGGGAATTGGACTTCATGGTTTTTCAGTCTACTTTAACGTCAAATTCAATGGGGTAAGAATTGCTTTCCACAGCTAAACTAGCCAGAAAAATGCAGGATAGGCAAGGTGACCGGGCAATTCTTTGCAGGTAGTTCCATTTGCAGGTTGTTTTTGCAAGTTTTTGCTGTTATTGTTAGCTTCCCAAATCCAACAATTTTATCCTATGCTGAAAGAAGAAAGACAGAAGTATATTTTGGATCAGGTACACCTGCATCACCGGGTTTTGCTCAATGACTTATCAGATTCATTAAATGTGTCGATCGATACCGTGAGACGGGATGTAAAGGAGTTGGACAAAGAAAAAAAGCTGAAGAAGGTGCATGGTGGAGCGACGTCCTTTGGATTTATGACTTTCACCAAAGACGATGGGAATATCTACCTGAAGTCAAAGAAAATTTCCATTGCCGAAAAGACTGTTTCTCTACTTTCTGATGGACAGGTGATCTTAATGAGTGGAGGTACTACGAATATGGAAGTTGCCAATCTCATCCCAAAGAAATTGGTTTTGACTGTCTTCACACCAAGTTTGCATGTGGCGATGGCCTTGCTTGAGCATGAAAATGTTGAGGTGATTTTTTTGGGAGGTAAACTCCTGCATGAGGCCAAATTCGCTGTGGGAGGAACTGTAGTAAACGCACTTTCACAGCTTCGCGTGGACTTGTGCATACTCGGTACTGGATATTTGGATGCGGAATTTGGATTGACGGAGTTTGACTGGGAAGTGATTCAGGTGAAGCAGGCAATGATCCGAGCTGCCAAGAAAACTATAATTCTGACTGTTTCGGACAAGCTTCATTCCGTCCAAAAGTATAAGACCTGTGATATGACGGCCGTTCATACCTTGGTTACCGAGCTGGATCCGTCGGATCCGCTTTTGGATGCGTTTAGACCTTTTGAGTTGGTGCTGGTCTGATTCTAAAATTTGGGTTATCCGTCATTGCGATCCCGTAGTAATGAGCACTCAATAAGAGATTGCTTAGTCGAAAGCAATTCCCTTCGGTCATTGTTTTTTTTCGCAATGACGGGCAAAGCAATGGATTCCGAGAGTAAACCACACATCATCGGTTATCCGTCATCGCGATCTGCCTGAGGCGGAGAAGCGATCCAGTAGTAATTAGCACTCAATAAGAGATTGCTTCGTCAAAAACACTTCCCTTCGGTCATTGTTTTTTTCTCGCAATGACGGACAAAGCAATCGATTCCAAGAGTAAAAAAGCTTCCCATTTCTGAGAAGCTTCCTGCGATTAATTATCCTTTTTTTTGTGAGGTGCGTTATCGTGCGCACCGTCTTTACAACATTCATCAAGTTTCTCATAGGCTTTCGGATCGCGCTTCAGTGAATCTGCATGATAGCCCACCATAGTCACACGTTTTCGGAGTTTGTCCGGGTTGGTCTTGGAGTCCAGATAGGCAATGTTTAATACTTTGGTTTCCAAGTCCAGATTTACAGATTTCACACCTTTTTCGAAGGTGAGATCCTTTTCCAAGGTAGCCTTGCACATCTCGCAGATTGCTGATGTTTTGATGCCGATAGTTTTTACCTGTGCCTGTGCTGCAAATGCGGAAGCCGCAATAAATAGGGTTAAGATTAGCTTTTTCATCGTAGTTATTAGTTGATTTTATATCTGATCCCTGTGTAGATAACCCTTCCGGCGATTGGTCCCCAGGCCATCGAGGCGTCGAAATTTTGTCCAAAAGGATTTTCGGGATCAATAATTGGATTTGATTGTTTGAAGTCCAGGATATTTTCTCCACCCAAGTAGATGCTGCCCCAGCGAAACCCACGGCTCACTTGCGCATTCACCAGAAAGAAATCAGGTGATTTTTCCGCTACCCGATATTCCATAGGACTGTCACCGGTGTCAGGTAGGCGCATTGGGCCATTCCAGTTTACAGTCATGTCTGCCTTCCACTTATCGTAATTGGTAGCATAGGCCAAATTCATGAAGAAGCGGTCTTGACTTTGATAGGGAACTTGCTGTAAGATACCGTTGGTCGTCATGAGATTTTCATAATGCTTATAGGCTGCTTTAACATCCAGTTTTTCAGTCAATGGATAACTGGCTTCTACTTGAAAGCTACGGGCAAATGAGCCGTTTTGCAGATTATTGATCACCAGTAATGATGAACTTACATCTTGATCATACACCAGCTGATTTTCGAAAGTGGTATAGAAATAATCCGTCACCAGACTAAGTGGTTTATCCTTAATCGACAAATTTGCAGCGAGACTGATTCCTGTGTTCCAGCTCACTTCCGGTTGAAGTACAGCATTGAAAATAATATCCCTGGATGAAACCCAGATCATGCTGTTTTCCATTAGGGCATTTGGTGTGCGGTAGCCTTTCCCTACAGAACCCCTTACTGTCCATTTAGGGACAAATTCCCACCGTGCATGGACTCTGGGAGTGAAATAGGTGCCGAAAAGATTGTGAAAATCCGTTCTTGCTCCCGCTACTACTGTAAGTTGGTCGTTTGGGATGAAATTATACTCGAAGAAAACACCGGGCACTTTTTCCGTCCTATTCATAGCTGTATCCAGACCGGTAGTACTGTTGGAATTGAAAGTTTCCTCAAAATCATCATAAAGAAAGCTAGCTCCGGTTTTGTATTGGTGAAAGCTTGAACCTAAGATATTCTGGTAAATGAAATTCCCATACGCTGTTTTTTCAATACCGCTATAGATTCTTCTTCCTGCTCCTCCATTGAAATCTTGATAGGAGAGAGAATACTGGAAGCCCCAACTTTGGGTAGGCTTATCGGGATAGATCATCCCCAGTTTGCCAAATACTTCTGCTTTTCGGGTATCCATTTGATAGCCATACATGCTACTTGTGGACAGATCGCTGTTGAAGCCAAATCCTTTTTGCCCTCCTGCATTGTCAGACATAAATAGATTCACGCCTATTTGGGCCATCAGCCGATCTCCCCCATACTTGTAGCGATTCAGGAAGTTCAGCTGTCTTGCTTTCGGCAAATC
Organism: Algoriphagus sp. Y33; assembly: GCF_014838715.1. NCBI lineage: Bacteria > Pseudomonadati > Bacteroidota > Cytophagia > Cytophagales > Cyclobacteriaceae > Algoriphagus > Algoriphagus sp. Y33. Next base: position 94,377 of record NZ_CP061947.1, read on the forward strand.
CATAAAACCATCGTCATTTCCGTCGATTTCCGTACCGATTTGACTGGCGTGAAACAACACGCCTGAGCTCCATTTTTCATTGATGGGAATCTGGTGATTTGCGTTGATTTCCAGCCTTCCAAAGGAGTTGAGGTAAGCATTGAGATACCATTTGTCCATGGTTTCCGGTTTGAAAAGATCCACGTTGATCTGACCGGTCATGGATTCGTAGCCATTGATGACAGTCCCGGCGCCTTTTCCCACATCGATGGATTGAATCCAGGTTCCCGGTACATAGGTAAGACCGAGTCTGGAATTCAACCCCCTGATATTGGGGATTCCTTCTCTGCTGATCAGTACGTATCGACCGTCCAGCCCCATCATTTGGATCATTTTGGTGCCGGTGACAGCGTCTGCATAGGAGACATCTACAGACGCATTTGTTTCAAAACTCTCAGAAAGATTGCAACAGGCGGCTTTTTGAAGTTCGCTTTCGGTAATAAGAATACTTAGAAAAGGAGCTTCGTCTACCACGGACTCTGATCTAGCCTGTATAGTGACTTGCTCCAGTGATTCACCGCTTTCCTGAAGTGTGATTACCATCGCTTGGTCAAAAACAGGAGTTAATGTATCCTGTTCATAGCCAAGATAGGAAATGATTAAACGGTCGGTTTGCAGTATGTGTTCCAGTATGAAGCGACCTTCCGTATCGGTGACAGTTCCTTGCTGCTTGTCCAGAAGTTTAATGCTGGCGCCGATCAGAGGCTCATTGGATGCTGATTTTACCTGCCCTTTTATGGAGTTTTGGGCAAATAGAATCGACGGTGCTACCAGGCATCCTATTAATAGGATTATTGATTTCATGTGTTTGTGATTTCTTTTTTAGAGCCACATGGAATCTCGCAAGGCAAATAATCATCCCAGTGTGAGATGTTCTGAGTCATGCTCGATTTCATAAATAATTGCTTGTGTGTAAAATAGATTACAGTCCGCCTAAGACGGATAAAAAATCAAGCAATTTTTAAATAAGGAAGGTTTGATGTAGGATGTTCAGATCTGGAATTGGCCGATCGGGGAATACAAAGTCGGGGTTTGGAATTTGATCAACTTTAAGTTGAATGCCGGGAAAGGTAAGCACGTATACCAACACAAATTCCGCAGAAAGCTGAGTCTGGAACTGTGCTTTTCCAAAATAGTCATCTGAATCAGATGAAGTATATTCATCTGAGCAACAATCAGGATCAGGGATTTTCTCTAAATCCACGCCGCAACAATCGGTTTTCTCGGGAGCTATAGTGACGTCGGTACTTTTTAATTCATCCCCACAATAATGCGCTGCTAAGGTCAAATTAACCTGACCTGTCAGGAAAAATAGGAGCATTATAGAAGAGATGATTGATTTCATACGTTAGGCAAAGATCGGGATTTCATTTGAAATAGAAAAACCTACGTTCTTTACGGGAAGTGAGAGGGTAGGTTTGCTGAATTTCAGAATATATGATTATTCGGAGGGCTTAGGATGTGAAGGTTCTATCATTTGATTTCAATTAGGATCAAAAAAGGTTACGTGTTTTGCCCAGACAGGGGGGGAATGTCAATTTTTTTACTTCAATAATTTCTTGGAGTGCTTCCGGTAATTGTAGTTTCCTTAAAATAACGGGATTCTTGTTTCATTTTCTTAAAATTTAATTGGAAGTTGTTTCACATTATGTAATTTAAAAGTCACCATCAACCTATTCTTGATTTATGAAGAACTTTTATTTATTGATTTGTCTATTTATCACAGTGGAAGTCCATGCTCAAGAGCAGGAGATTCTCTCAGCACTTGACAGCAAAGCGGATTTTTACGGAGGCATCGCCCTGAAAATCTGGTCAAACCCTGAGCTGGGCTATCTTGAAAATGAAAGTTCTGCGCTGCTTCAAAAGACACTGAAAGATGCCGGTTTTACAGTCAAAGCAGGTGTAGCTGATATTCCAACGGCATTTGTGGCAGAGTATGGATCCGGCAAACCCATTATTGCGATCCTTGCTGAATTTGATGCATTACCGGGAGTTTCCCAAAAAGCAGTACCGTTCAAAGATCCTGTCGTCGAAGGAGGCCCCGGACATGCATGTGGACATCACTTGTTCGGTGCTGCCTCAGTGGCTGCAGGAATCACGACAAAGGATTGGCTGGAGTCTTCGGGTGTACAGGGAACCATCCGGGTGTATGGGACGCCTGCCGAAGAAGGTGGAGCGGGCAAAGTTTACATGGCCAAAGCGGGATTGCTTGACGATGTAGACGCTGTATTGCACTGGCATCCGTCCAGCCAAAACGATGCAAGTGCAACTTCCTCGTTGGCAAACAAGTCAGCAAAGTTTAGATTTTATGGTGAAGCATCGCATGCGGCCATGTCTCCGGAGCGGGGAAGATCTGCCCTGGACGGAGTGGAATCTATGAATTATATGGTGAACATGATGAGAGAACATGTGCCGCAGGAAACGAGAATTCATTATGTGATTACCAGTGGAGGAGAAGCCCCAAACGTAGTTCCGGCTTTTGCTGAAGTATTTTATTATGTAAGAAACCCTGATGTAGCCAACGTGAAATCAATTTTTGAACGCGTGGTCAAAGCTGCTGAAGGTGCAGCCATCGGCACCAATACTGAAATGAAATATGAAGTGATACACGGGCTTTATAATTTATTGCCAAATGAAACCTTGGGAAAAATCATGTATAACAATCTGGTGAAAGTCGGCGGCGTAGTGTATGATACTGAGGAAAGAAAGTTTGCGGAGGAGATCATGAAAACCTATTCTATGAAAGCTTCAGTAGAAGATGCTGCCAAAATCAATCCCTTTAAAGTGGTGGAAAAAGGAACAGGAGGTTCTACAGACGTGGGGGATGTAAGCTGGCTTGTGCCTACAGCCGGCATGGGTTCGGCCACTTGGGTACCGGGTACATCTGCACATACTTGGCAGGCAGTGGCTGCCGGAGGGACTAGCATAGGCCCGAAAGGAATGATGGTAGCTGCAAAAACCCTGACTTTGACTGCGATTGATATATTTAATGATCCGGAGGTTACTAAAAAGGCATTGTCTGAATTGAATGAACGAAGAGGAGAGGACTTTAGCTACGAAGCATTGACAGGTGACCGGGAACCGCCATTGGATTATAGGAAGAATTAACAGAGGCTGTTTCATAATCAGTTTTTCTTGTCAGGCTGAGTAAGAAAAATTTAAGATTTACAAAAGAATAATGACAGTAAGTGATTTTAGGAACAAAGTTGGGTCATCCTGAGCATTTAGAGGCGAGAGTCTCGAAATCGAAGGGTCATCGACTCCGATCTCGGACTTACGCAACATTTGAATACTTATTTGAATTCCGTCATTGGTAGGGAAGTCGAAGCCTTTTAGAGGCTAATCATGCCCATTTCGACTTTCCGCTACAGCGAGGCAAGCTCCTCAATGTGACATTCATAAGTTTTGGGACAGCCTCTTTTCTTCGGTTTTTCGTAAAAAGTGGAATCAATTGAAAAAATATAGCCAGTTTTAAGCAGTAGTTATTTCTATTAAAATGCTTAGAAACCTCACTTTCCTATGTTTTGTTTTCTGGGTTTGTCAGCATGCCTTTTCTCAGACTGGTTACACGTCCAAGCCTCAGGCTGAGCAGGCAAAAATAGGATTGGTACTCAGTGGAGGAGGAGCCAAGGGAATAGCACATGTAGGCATACTTAAGGCAATGGAAAAGGCGGGTCTCAAGCCTGATTACATTGTGGGTACAAGTATGGGGGCTGTAGTGGGAGGGCTTTATTCGTTGGGATATAGCGCAGCAGAACTTGAGGAAATCATAGGAAGGATTGATTGGGGGTTGTTGATTTCCAACAGGGTGAATTTTAAGGAAATTGCCTTTGAAGAAAAGGAATATTACAATCGTTATCTACTTGAATTTCCTATAGTGGAAGGAAAAATCGCTTTTCCATCCGGTTTGATTCAGGGACAGGTGCTTTCAGATGTTTTGCATTATTTCACCTGGCCGGCTAATTCTTACAAGACATTCGATGATTTTCCGATTCCTTTCCGTTGCGTGGCAACGGATATACGGACAGGACAACCGGTAATTTTTGATAGGGGATATCTGCAGGATGCTCTGAGATCCAGTATTGCCATCCCAACGGTTTTTTCTGCGTTTGACTTGGACAGTACCTCTGTAGTAGATGGTGGAGTGGTTAATAATTTCCCGGTCGACATCGTGAGACAAATGGGTGCTGATGTAGTCATAGGTGTCAATGTGAGTAGAGAAGATTTTAAGGATATTGATGAATTGGGGGGATTTGGAGGGATTCTGATGCAGCTTGCCATGGCACCTTCGCTGAGCATTACCAAGGAGAATATTGAAGCAACGGACATCTATATCAAGCCTGATCTGGGAGGATATTCTACAGGCAGTTTTAGCTCTTTTAATGATATTTTAGAACTCGGGACTAAAGCGGGAGAAAAATACTTGGATCAGTTCAAGCACCTGGCCGATAGTCTGGGCAGAAATGATGTTGTGTCAGGAATAACATTTCATACAGATTCTATCCAGATCGATAAAATCGAGATTTTGGGTAATCGTCTTTTTTCTACTGACTTAGTCCGGTCAAAACTGAATATTGATGAGGGAGATTATGTAAACCGCGATGAGTTGGAGACTGCTGTGCATAGTATATATGGTATGAACGGTTTTTACAAAGTAGATTACCGGCTTACGGATATAGCCACCAATAGGTATGCACTACTTATTAGGATCAAGGAGAAGCCCAGTACTTTATTAAGCACTTCTATTCATTACGATGATCAGTTTTCAGCAGGGATCTTGTTGAATTTAACGGCGAGGGAGGTGATCGGACGAAACTCACGAACCATTCTTATTGCAGATATTTCTGATAACCCGAAGTTCAGGGTGGACTATTACAAGTACACAGGTACAAAAAAGAAATTTGCATTCAATTTCCGGATGAATTTCCTGAAGCAGGAACTTCCAAATTATATAGAGGGAAAAGAGGTCGATGTTCAGATTGGTCGAAATTCCCGAATCGAAGCTCAGATGATTTCTACCAATTCATTGAAGCAGTCCTTTTCTATAGGAGGTATATTTGATGCGTCTACCTCAAAATTCAAGTCTTTTTCCAGTTCATTTGAGGATATCAAGAATGGCCGTCAAGCGTATTTCGGAGGCAGGTTTAAATATTACCGAAATTCCCAAAATGATAGAAATTACCCCACAGCAGGCGCTGAGGCTCTGTTGGAGGGGACACTGCATGTTAAAAATTGGCTGTCAATTAATCTTCAGTCAGGCGTGGATACTGTCTCTTTCAACGTAGGGGAAGAGAGTATGGCTTTGCCGGTAAATCTGTTTAATTCATATGTGAAAGATCTAGTTCCGAATTCTTACTTCTCAGTCTACGCAAAGTATTCCAAATTTTTAAGGTTTAACTCTAAGCTGCAGTTTCATCCGGATATGGCCGCAGGTTTAACGCTTTCTTCAGAAGATAATTCCAAGGTTTTCAATGAGTTTTTTGTTGGAGGCTACCAGAATGTAAGGTTCAATGACACAAGGTTTTGGGGATTGAACTATGCGGAAATTCAAACGCCTAATTTCATAAAGTTTGGCGCTGAATTCCAATACCTCCCCTTCAAGAAAATAAATTTAAGGGCAGGAGCAAATTTCTTGGGCTATAGTGAACAGATACCATTTACTGACCCTGATTTTTTCACGGAGATCAATCAACAGGAAAGTTACTTAGGATACGGGATGGATATATCCTATCAGTCGATCGTAGGTCCCATTACTGCGGGATTTGGAGGGAATGACAGGGATGGCGAGCTTAGGGGGTATATTTCGATTGGATTCTCCTTTAATTATTCAGATAGATAGAGCCTACTGATCTTGCATTGGAGTATCTTGGAAAGGTAAAGCACCAGGCAGTGCTAAAATATAAAAGGAGCCATTTTTGATGACTCCTTTTTCATGGAATGATGAATTTTGACTTTTTCTTACTTCACAGGTGTTATTGTTTGAATACTGCCGTCTTCGAAATGCTTCATTGGTGCAACTTTGATGTTTCTAAGGTGAGTCTTTCCGGAAAGCTGAGTGTCGTGATAATAGATAAACCAGTTACCATCCACTTCCACGATGGAATGATGATTTGTCCACCCCTCCACCGGGTTAAGCACCACGCCTTTGTAAGTAAATGGCCCGTATGGATTGTCAGAAGTGGCGTAAGCAATGAAGTGTGTGTCGCCTGTAGAATAAGATAAATAATAGGTACCCCCATACTTGTGAACCCAGGCAGCCTCAAAAAATCTTCGGTCATTATCCCCGTTTAGGAGTTCCTTGCCGTTTTCATCCAAAATTTTAATCTCCTTGGGAGTTTCTGCAAACTCCAGCATATCATCATTCATTTTGGCGATGATGGGTCCCAAAGCCGGTTGGTCGTCAGCAGGAAGTCCATCGGTAGGTGCGCTTCCTTTATCTTCGAATTTATTGTTTCTGTATTTCTGCAGTTGACCTCCCCAAATTCCGCCAAAGTACATGTAATATGTTCCGTCACTGTCTTCAAAAACAGATGGGTCTATGCTGTAACTTCCTTTGATGGGTTTGGGCTGTGCAGTAAAGGGACCAATAGGGGAATCACCTACGGCTACCCCGATTTTGAAAATGTCATTTTCATCTTTTGCCGGAAAATAGAGGTAATATGTGCCATTTTTTTCAGCAGCATCAGGAGCCCAAAGTTGTCTTTTTGCCCAAGGTATATCCTCAGCACCCAATACCTTGCCATGATCGGTAATCGCTCCGTCTGGAGAGTCCATAGAGTAGACATGGTAATCCATCATATTGAAATGTGCTCCCAAGTCGTCCTCGGGAACATCCGATTCTACATCGTGAGAAGGATAGATGTAGATTTTTCCACCAAAGACATGAGCAGAAGGGTCAGCAGTATAGTGATCTGTAATTAATGGTTCAGAGAGATACTTTGAGGTGCTGTCAGTGGATTGGACTGTAGCAGTGCTCTCTTTTGTTTCTGTAGGATTGCCACAAGAGACAAACACAAAAAAGGCGCAGAACGGCGGCAAGTATGTCAATAGGTTTCTCATAAATAGGTTAGGTAGGTTAATTGAAATAAATATAGTTTGAATAACTGGGTTTTTGGTAATAAAGTATGGTTTTGTTGCTGATAGTGTGGTTTTTATTTTATAAATACCCGCTTATGCCAATGATTTGCCTTTGGTGGATTTGATTGGTGGGATGCGGTCTAAAGTTCTATATTAAACCTTCAATAACCCAATCTAATCTATGAACAGAAGAAATTCCCTGAAAATCCTGGGCGGTGTATCCGTGGGGATTGGAGGTCTGGCACTGGCAGATTGGAAGTGGCAACTTCTTGATGGTATTGGCCATCAGGGCTTTTTCACTTCCAAAGAGGAAAAACTTATCTCTGCCATTGCGGATACGATCATTCCTGCCGGTCTACCACCCAAAACACCCACCCCTGATGCGAGGCCGATAGGTGCACTCAGCACAGGCACAGATGTATATCTGATCAAACTTTTTGAGCATTGCTATGCTAAAGAGGATCAAGATAAAATCAAATCCCAACTGGCTGCTTTGAATGCTCATACAGGAAATGAGTTAGGGAAAAGCTTTTATAAACTCCTCAATGAAGAAAGGGAGCAGGTTCTCCTTGGATTGGAAACTTCAGAAAATAAGGATGAACGAGAATTTTTTGAGGTGATGAAGTCGGAAACAATTGCAGGTTTCACCACAGTGAAAGAAGTCATGGTTGATTATAGAAACTACAAAGTAGCTCCGGGATACTACCATGGTTGCGCTGATATTCCCACCCAAACCTAATTTACGATGTTGCAAGATTCAAAAGAGAAAAGAACCTATGACGCCATCGTCATCGGATCAGGAGCCAGCGGTGGCTGGGCTGCCAAAGAACTCACAGAGAAAGGGCTGAAAACGCTGGTGCTTGAGCGCGGACGGATGGTCAAGCATATTGAAGACTACCCTACTGCTTCCAAGGCTCCTTGGGAATTTGAGTTTCGCGGTGCAATTCCCTTGGAGAAAAGATCGGGAATTGGCGGAGGGCGCTGGCTGAGGGAGGAAACTGCTCATTGGGCACTGGCTGATGACGAGCAGCCGATTATTCAGGAAAAACCGTTTCGCTGGTTTCGTGGCTATCATGTGGGGGGTAAGTCTCTGCTTTGGGCACGGGCCACCCAGCGATGGAGTGATTTTGATTACGAAGGCCCGGTTCGGGATGGTTTTGCGGTGGATTGGCCTATTCGCTACAAAGATATAGAACCTTGGTATGCCTATGTCGAAAAATTCGCCGGAATAGCCGGTAACAGGGACGGGCTGGCGGAGCTCCCTGATTCGGATGTGATGCCCGGATTTGAATTGAGTTGTATTGAAAATTATTATAAAGAACAACTGGCATTTAATTTCGACAACCGTTATTTGATCCAGGGGCGCTGTGCTCATCTCACAGATCCTCAGGAAATTCATAGGCAACAGGGAAGAAATAAGTGTCAGCATCAGGCCATGTGCAATCGAGGCTGTGTCTATGGAGGATATTTCTCTTCTAATGCTTCCACGTTGCCTTGGGCTGAGAAGACAGGGAATCTTACTGTGCGACCTGACGCTGTGGTGGAGTCTATAATCTATGATGATGCCAAGGGCAAAGCTGTGGGAGTGAGAATTATCGATAGAAACACGAAAGAATCCATAGAATTTTATGCAAAAATCATTTTTGTAAATGCTTCTACGATTGCTTCAAATGCCATTTTGCTCAATTCCAAATCTTCCACTTTTTCCGCAGGAATAGGGAACGAGAACGGCTTGATGGGCAAATTCCTGGCGTGCCATAATTATCGCGGCAAGGGCAGCGCAAGTTTTGAAGGCTTTGCGGATAAGTTCAATGACGGAAGAAATCCCGGTCATGCTTATGTGCCGAGATTTCGAAATGTATTTAAGCAAGACACGGATTTTCTTCGGGGATATTCCATTGGGATGTCCGGAGGAAGAACCTTGGGATCAGATACCAGTATGATCGGTAATCAGCTTCGTGACAATCTGCTCAATCAAAAATATGGGGTCTGGCACATGGCTGCCTGGATGCAGGGAGAGACGGTTCCTGTGGAGGACAATCATATTCGCCTCAGTACCGATCAGGTAGACAAATATGGAATTCCCCAAATTATTCTTTCTGTAGAGTGGAAGGAAAATGATGACAAGATGACGGCTGATTTTGTGGAGCAGCAGACGATAATGTATGAGAAAGCAGGTTTTACCAATATAAAAGTGGAAGATTCCCATTCTGATCCCGGATCGGATATCCATGAAATGGGTGGCGTGAGGATGGGACGTGATCCCAAAACTTCGCTTTTGAATAAATACAACCAATTACATGGATGCAAAAACGTATTCGTCACGGATGGTGCGTGCATGACTAGTACAAGTACACAGAATCCTACGCTCACCTTTATGGCCTTGACAGCCAGGGCGGCAAATTATGCGGTGGATGAGCTTAACCGCCAGAACCTATAATCTCACATCGGACAGTTGACAATCCATAGTGAATATGTAATTTTCCAATCTTAGAATTTTCTAATCCTTACGAAAATGAAAAAAATAAACATTCTTATCCTTGCCTTTTTTGTGATCGGCATACTTCCTACTTTGACCTATGCGCAGAAAAAAGGAGATCCTTTGATGCAGGTACCTCTAGGAGTCCAGTCTTATTCATTTAGGAATCACTGGGCAAACGGTGTAGAATCAACCTTGGATATCATCCAAGAAATGGGATTTACCGAGCTGGAAGGTGGGGCTCCCAGAGGTATGAGTGCAGAAGAATTCATTAAACTCTGTTCTGATAGGGGAATTAGCGTTCCTTCTACAGGAACCGGTTTTGAGCAATTGGAAGCTGACCCTCAAAAGGTAGCAGATCAGGTGAAAGCATTGGGGGCAAAGTACCTGATGGTGGCTTGGCTTCCTCATGATGGTGATTTTACCAGGGAGAATGCAGATCGGGCCATCAAAGCGTTTAATGAAGGAGGTAAAGTGCTGGCGGAAAATGGGATCACATTTATGTATCATGTGCATGGCTATGAATTCCAGCCTTATGAAAAAGGAACTCTATTTGACTATATCGTAAAGAATACAGATCCCACGTATGTTTCCTTCCAGATGGATGTGATGTGGACACATTTTGGTGGAGCGGATCCTGTAGGGCTGTTAAAAAAATATGGGAAGAGATGGGTTTCACTGCATTTGAAAGATTTTCGAAAAGGTGCTCCGAAAGACATGACTGGGCTTACAGGGCCTGAAAACGATGTAGTGTTGGGAACCGGTGAACTGGACATTCCCGGTATTCTGCGTGAGTCAAACAAGATAGGTATCAAGCACATGTTTATCGAAGATGAAAGTGACGATGAGCTTGTGAATTTACCCAAAAGTATAGCCTATCTGAAGAGTTTGAAGTATTGAATGCGTTTTGTTAGCTATTAGATCTATTAAACTAACTAGCTTTGATTTGGAAGATTCAAAGGGTACTTTGGCTTTTCAGGGATGTCTATAAATTCCTTTGGATTCTCCTGCAAAACCCGTAGGAATAGATCCTACGGCCAGATTTCCTCCATGGGCAAACGTATTTCAATAGTTTGTCCCTGAAAAATAGTTCTCTTCGGACAAGCTTGATCTATTGCCCCATTGTTATTTTTTGTCATCAGGTATCTTAAGACATCACATAAGTTGGTGCCTTTTAGCTATCTTAGTTTTAAAGCTTACAGTACCTGATAACGGAATTATAAACTAACTATGGAAGAAAAAAAAATGGCATCCAATGAATGGGCAAAGGATAGAGGCTCTAAGTGGAATGATAATTTGTTGGGTATGGAGGCGATGATTGCCCCTGTTGATGTCCCTTTATTGGATGCTCTCGATTTGGATAGACCATACTATATTGCTGACCTCGGTTGCGGGGGAGGCACTACCTCTTTGAATATTCTCAAAGCGGCACCGGAGAGATCAGTTGTGCATGGATATGATATTTCGGACAGTTTGATTAGTACCGCTACAGAACGGATTCCGGAGAATACTTCCAACCTCACATTCACTACCTTGGACATTTCCCAGCCTCCAAAACAAACGGGAAATTACGATCGCCTGATATCCCGTTTTGGTTTAATGTTTTTTCCCGACCCTCAAAAAGCATTCGGTAATATTTCTAAGTGGTTACGGCCGGATGGGAAATTTGTCTTTGCAGTTTGGGGTTCCCTGAAAGAAAATCAATGGGTCAATTATGTAAAAGAAAGTATTTCTGAAGTAATGGAGGTTCCGTCTACCAAACCCGATTCTCCTGGTCCTTTCAGATATGCTAATACAGATGATTTTATTCCAGTTCTTGAAAATGCCGGATTCAAACAGCTGAGAATAAATACCTGGAAGGGAAATCTTCCGGTAGGTGGAAATCTATCTGCCAAAGATGCAGCTCACTTTGCTCTTAATGCATTTTCGATGGGGGAGCTCTTGAGCACTGTCCATGAAAAGGAAAAACAGCATGTGGAAAAAAAATTAGCGGAAAAGTACTCCGGACACCTCAATAATGGAATAGTGGAAGTACCCGCATCTGTACATTTAATTTCTGGTGGTGTGTAATAGTAATGGCAGAAGATAAACCAAGACTTATAAGATTGACAGCAATTATTACTCAATTGCAGTCTAAGCAAATTGTCTCGGCAAGAGATATTGCGGTAAAGCACAAGGTCAGTATCCGTACGGTTTATCGTGATATTAGGACATTGGAGCAGTCAGGAATTCCCATTGTAACCCAGGAGGGAAAAGGCTATTCGATAATGGAAGGGTATAGGCTTCCGCCTGTAATGTTTACTGAAGAAGAAGCCAATGCCCTTATCACAGCGGAATACTTGATTTTGAAGAACAAGGACCGATCATTGGCTGAACAATATCAAAATTCCATTACAAAAATCAAATCTGTACTTCAGTTTACCCAAAAAGCTAAAACGGAAATCCTTGCCCAACGAATTCAGGTAAGGAACAATAAAAGCAACGAGAAAACCAGCAATTACCTAATTAAACTTCAATCCTGCATTGCAAATTTTCGGGTAGTTCATTTGGACTATCTTTCTTTGGACAAGCAATATACGAAAAGAGAGATAGAGCCTTTTGCCTTGTACACTACCCAAAACAATTGGGTTTTGATTGCCTTTTGCCGTAAGCGAAATGATTTTAGATCCTTCCGCTTGGATTGTATACAGAGTCTTTCGCAGACACAAGCGAATTTTGAACCTCACAAAATGACCTTGGAGCAATATTTGGAAGAATGCCGGAAAAAGTCAGGTAGCCCTGACATACCTATGACACAAGGTGAGTCTAGCTTTGCGACAAATTAGATAGTTGAATTATGCGAAAAGTAAAGATTAAACCATTCCAATTGGTAGGTATTGCCATCAGGACTACAAATGAAGGACAGAAAGCGGATAGGGAAATTGCTGAATTGTGGCAGCGCTTTATGGGAGAGGGCATTTTAGAAAAAATCCCTAACAAGATAGATTACACGATCTATTCCCTATACACCGAATATGAAGGAGACCATACGAAACCGTATACCGCGATTCTCGGCTGTAAAGTGGAAAACCTTGATGAAATCCCCGAAGGAATGTTGGGGAAATCTTTTGATGGAGGGACCTACATTAAAACTTCTGCAAAAGGAGATTTGGGTAAAGGTCTAATCGTAACTCATTGGGCTAAAATCTGGAAGATGGATTTAAACAGGGTATACACAGCAGATTTTGAAGCCTACGGAGAGAAAGCCCAAGATCCGTCTGATGCAGAAGTGGATTTTTTTGTGGCTGTAAACGAATAGATTATGGGAAAGTTAGTACTGAAAACACATCCAAAAGTCAATGAGACTTTTGCAAACTATCCAGCTTCAGTTCGGGATAAAATGCAATTCTTAAAAGAGTTGGTAATCGAGACAGCGGAAGAAACAGAAGGCATAGACGAAATAGAAGTAACATTGAAATGGGGAGAACCCAGCTTTATAACTAAGAATGGAAGTACATTAAGAATGGATTGGAAAGAAAAATCCCCTGACCAATATGCGATGTACTTCCAATGCACAAGCCGACTGGTTCGTACGTTTAGATTGGTTTTTGACCACAAGTTCCACTATGAAGGAAATCGGGCACTTGTGTTTCAGTTAAACCAAAAAATTCCTGTCGTGGAGTTGAAAGAATGTATAAAGGCATCTTTGACTTATCACAAAGTAAAACACCTGATGACTTTGGGGATTTAATGGAAATTCATTTGGCTTAACTGGCTATAGCTTTTGATTTTGCCTATATTTTATAGAGAGGACACTGAATCAATGAGAAGAAATATTTTGCCAAAAAAATCTTCCCTTTTGTAAATCTTTGCCAATAGTTCCGTTGAAATAAGATGTCTGCCTGCATTTTCCAACCGGTACCAACACACTAACACTATGACAAATTTCACCTACGCCAACCGTGATCTCAGTTGGTTGTCTTTCAACAAGCAAGTACTCTGCGAAGCGTTGGCAGAAGAGATTCCGCTAAGAGAGAGAATTAATTTTTTGGCAATTTTTTCATCCAATTTAGATGAGTTTTACAGAGTGCGATACCCCGTGGTCCAGTTTTTAGCCCAATCTCCGACAGGATCCAACGAGGAATTTAACCCCTGTGAGATCAAGGAGAAGGTAGACCGTGAGATTGCCGACCATCAAGCTTTGATGGGAAAAATCCTCCGAAAAATTAGGGCTGCAATTAAAAAGGAAGGTATTGAATGGATCTATGATAAGAAGATCCCCGATATGCTCAAAAGGGAACTGGCCGATTTCTTTACACATGAAGTAATGGGGAAGCTTCATATTATTGAAGGACTGTCCTCCACTTCTATAGAAGTATTTGCTCCCAATAGCAAAGTGTTCATGGTATTTAGTCATCCTGACAAGAAACAGAAAACGCTATTTATTCCGCTTCCCACTCCTGTTATTCCCAGGTTTTTGACTTTTAAGAAAGGTGAAAAAAAGTATGTGGTTTTCTTGGAGGATTTGATAAAGCACGAATTGATAAAATATCGTCCTGAGCTGGAAGGTTGCCAAGCCTATACATTTAAAGTCAACCGAAATGCTGAAATGAATTTGGAGGAAGAAGTGGCTACCGGACTTTCCAAACGGTTGAAGAAAGAAATCAAGCGCAGAGAATTCGGCAGTCCTACTAGATTGCTTTACCAAAAAGGCATGCCTGAGTTCCTGTTAGATGAAATTCAGCAGTTGTTTCGTCTGGAGACGGTGAATATGGTGGAGGGAGGTGCGTATCATCAGTTACAGGATCTTTTTGGGTTTCCGCTTGATGCCAATCCTTCGGATCACTGGAGGATAATTGAGCCGGAGATGGGAAGTGGGGTTTACTTTTTGGATGAGATTTTTAAAAGAGATATTCTGATCCATCCTCCTTACCATTCTTTTTCGCCGGTTTTGCGCTTGTTTAATGAGGCAGCCATCCATCCGGAGGTGTATGAAATCAATCTGACCATCTATAGGGTAGCCAAAGATTCCAAAATCCTGCAAGCCCTGATTACCGCTGCTCAAAATGGAAAAAAAGTGACTGTTTTTGTAGAGCTCAAGGCTAGATTTGATGAGGAAAATAATCTGAATTGGGCCGAAAAAATGAAGGCTGTAGGTGTTCGGATCAAATACAGCATACCCAAACTCAAAGTTCATGCGAAGGCAGCACTTATTAAACTCAAGAAGGCAGGGAAAATTCAAAAAATCGCACTTCTGGGAACAGGAAACTTCAACGAATCCACTGCAAAAGTCTATACTGACCATTTCTTGTTTACCGGCGATCCCCTGATCTGCAGAGAGCTGGAGGACGTATTTAAGATACTTGCCAAAAGCCCAAAAAAGCCCAAAAAAGAGGAAATGGATTTTTCCATACTCTGGGTAGGCAAATTCAATCTCAAGGAACAACTTCTGAAAATGATTCAAAGTGAAACCCAAGAAGCACTGTTGGGAGGAAAAGCTGAGATTTTTCTTAAAATGAATAACTTGGAAGAAGAGGATGTCATCGGGGCGTTGTATCAAGCTTCCCAAAGTGGCGTGAAGATTAGACTTTTAATTCGGGGGATCTGCAGGTTGATTCCCGGGATAAAGGGACAAAGCGAGGGGATCACGGTGAAGCGTATTGTGGATCATTACCTAGAGCACGGAAGAATCTTTTCTTTTTTTTCCAAAGGAAAGCATGTGGTATACATCGGGTCGGCTGATTGGATGGACCGAAATCTTAACCGTAGAATAGAAGTGTGTTTTCCCATCCGGGATGAGCGTCTTAAGTCTGAGATCTCCACCATGCTCGAATTGCAATGGAATGACAACAGAAAAGCCCATACATTCCCCATCACGAATCAAGTTCTTCCATTAAATCCGCTTCGCTCTCAGGCCGAAATCTGTTCCTTCTTGCTAGAGAATTCTCACGTTTTAGCGAATAGCGAGCGTTTTGAAACCCGGATTAGACGCAAGGAGGTGAAGTGATTTAATGCATACGCCGGTTGAATGTTTTTAGATGTAATGATTTGATTATTTTGGTATTGATATACCCCTACTTAACGGGCTATAAGCTATCGGAATTACTTGAAAACAACACGCTGAACAAAGGCTTATGAGCAAGGAAGTATCCCGGGTTGGTTTTCTCTTCAATTTGAATGCTTTCACATCAGTTGGGGAAATAGGAGTTTTAAACGGAATAAGAAAAATGAAAATCAGGGATTTTTTTCAAATTATCAGCTATCTGCAATATCCTTTGATGCTGCTTGCTTTGTTTTATGCGTGTAAGCCATATTTCTATGGCTTTGAATATTTGAAAGACCATTTTGACTTATTGTTAATGGATTATAATAACGTGTTGATTTTCATGGGGTTTGGGATTAGTCTTTCTACCCTTCAAGACACAAGTAAAACACAGAATAATTTTTCAAAGAGAATATGGGAAAACCCTAAAAAGGGAAGACTTGCGATAATTCTTATCACATGTCTTACGTTTACAGTTCTTGCTTTTGGGGTATTTGGTTACTTCTTTTCACCGAGTGAAAATCTAAAAGAGTTGTCGTTTGGTATAATTGTGCTGGGGATTGGTTTAGTTGGGTTTTTAAAGGCAGCAATTGAAGTCTTTGAGAATCATAGAAGAAGCACATTATAACTTCTGTTTTCACCCTAAATGGATGAGAAGAACTGCTTTTTTTATTCCATAGCACCTTTATTTAACCATTTCTTAATGAATGAATTTGACTTGTAGGGTTAATCATGTCTAATTTTGACCATGAGTCCAAGATGCTTTATTTTTTTCACCCTTTTTTTATCCGCTTTACCCTTTTCGATCTCCCAAGCCCAAAAACTTAAATTCAGAACGTATCTAGTAGAAGATGGGCTCTCAAATAATTCTGTAAACCTTCTGGCCAATGATCCTTCCGGTGCAATTTGGATTGGCACCTGGAATGGGTTGAATCTATATGACGGCAAGACGTTTCTGGTTTTTCGCCACCACCCCAGTGATCCGAAAAGCCTCCCCGGCAATTATATCTATGGAGTGGAGATAGATAAAGATGAAAGGGTCTGGGTATGGTCAGACCCGAAAATCCTCAGTTTATTCCATTCTGACAGCACTTTTTCCCATTACAAATTTGAGAATAGAATTGATGGGATTTTCCTTACTAGTCAAAACCAATTGGCGGTTCAGGTGGTTGATTCCCTTTTCGTTTATGATGATGATAGCGATAGATTCCAGGTGTGTTTGTCCTGTGCTCCCAAGGAGATATTTCCCGATATCCCTATTCCGGCAGCTATCTCCCAACTGAGCTTATGGGATTCAAAAAAAGATAAAAGGGGGAATATCTGGTATGGAAGCAAGGATCAAGGGCTGTTCTTCCAGCCCTATCATGTGAAGTCAGGTGAGCCTTACCTTGAACATTACATATCAGACGCCTTCCACCCTTATGGACTTAGAAGCAATGAGGTCACCGCTATATTGGAAGATCATTTCGGGAACGTTTGGCTAGGCCTGAAGGACGGAGGAGTAGCCAGAGCATTGAGGCATACCGATGTGGTCAGCCATGTCTACACGCATCCCAAAACCCACCCCAACTTACCTAGTGAAGCTGTAAGGGCTGTGGCGGAAGAGTCTGATGGCACATTATGGATTGGCTATTATAATTCTGGAATTTATTTCAGAAGACTCGGAGAGAATAGTTTTGAAAAGCTGGAAATTCCTTCTTCCCATTCCGGTTCTGACTGGAACAGAATCAGAAGTCTCTATGTGGATCAGACTGGGATGGTATGGGTTGGCACCTATGCAGGAGTGATTAGGATCAGGAATAAGAAGGTAGCAGAATTGGTGGAAGAGGATAATACGAAATTCTTCTACAGGCGCATATATGGATTTGCGGAAGACAAGCAGTCCAAAAAGCTATGGCTGGGTTCCTGGAATGGCGTGTCGCTATATAATCAGGAGAAGCAAAGCTTTGAGAGTTTTAGAGGTCAGGATCAGTTGGAAGGATTGAATATAAGGACATTGTTTTATACGGATAGCACCTTGTACATATGCACAGAAAAGCATGGTGTAGTGCTATTTAAAGATGGAGAGATCACATTCTTTGATCGGTCAAAAGGGCTATTGGATAACAGTGTCTATACGATTTTGAAGGAAGAGGAGACCGACAGGCTATGGATAGGCACACATAGTGGACTGACACTATGGGATCCCAAGACGGACAAGATCTCCTACATCACCGAGCAGGAAGGCTTGATGAGCAATTTTATTTACGGAATGCTGTCTCATGCCAACAGCATTTGGGTGAGCACCGCCAAAGGAATAGCGAGAATCAACAAGGAAACACTGGAAGTTTGGGCATTGGATCCGGAAGAAGGATGGCAGTCCTCGGAATTCTCTGAGGGAGCTTATTTTAAGAATGGAAGAGGGCTGATGTATTTTGGCGGAGTGAATGGACTTAATAGTTTTCATCCGAATGATTTGCGCTCGGAGATTGCTGTCCCCAGAATCCTGATTTCTCAGCAGGATATTGAAAGCAGTTCTGTCAATTCGGCCTCTTTTTCTATTTCGGTGATTGGATTTGGAATAGATCCCAATAACCGGATACTTTACCGGGTTTTGCCGGGAGACACAGAGTGGAGCGAATTGGATCAGAACGGTTTCTTGCAGTTGTCTGGGCTATCTGAGGGGGTACACAAATTGGAAGTGAAAAATTCCCTTGGGAGACCCGGGGAAGTTTTGTCCACAGAATTCACTGTTTTGATCCCCTTGTGGAAGAAGCCGTTGTTTTATTTTTTTGCGATCATTTTTGTCTTGGGAGTGTCTGGCTGGTGGAGATTCAGAACAGTGAAAAAAATCCAAAGAACACTGGAACTTAAGATTCAGGATAGAACCAAGGTGATTTCCAGACAGAAGTCTGATCTCGAAAATGCAAATAAGGTGCTTGAAGCAAAAAACAGGGAAATAGAAGAGCAGAAAGCCCGATTGCAGATTCTTCACAGTAAGCATCAGAATGCCGGTTTTGAAATGGAGAAGTTTACCGGCTATGTGGTGGATCAAATCAGGAAACCGTTATCCGATCTGAAATTAAGTATAGAAAGCGCCACATTCAGAGATCAAAAGCTTAAAAATGGTATCAGGCTTCAACTGGATAGCGTAATGGAATTGTTCAGTGAGCTAAATGGGTCACGCAAATTAATGGAGCTTGGGGAGGTAACTCCTTCATTGACCATTCTTCCGGATCTGTTTCTGCATCTGAACCAAGAAATGTCGGGAGCATTGAAGGAGAACAGTATCCAATACAAATACAGCGAGAATCTATCAAGAGGTTGGGTTTCGCTGGATGTGATGAGGCTCAAACTTTTTCTTCAAAACCTTTTTAAGGAAATCCTCAAGTTTCAGGATGAAGATGCCGTGTTGGATGTTCAGGTGAAAACATCGGAGGGCAACTTACTTATTCTGGTGGATACCAGTAGTTCTACCTTAATGGATGCGATAGAAACATTCAGCCAATACAGTATATATATACAATCCGCCAAAAACCTGTTGACAGAGTTGTCAGGGGAAATGCAAATTTTGCCGAATGAAGTATCAGTAGCGATTCGGGTTCAAATTCCAATTCAGGAAATTGAGACAAAAAACCTAAATACATCGGTCAAGAATTGGAAGCATATGGCTCTGGCTGATGAAATTCCGGAAGGGAAAAAGGTTGTTCTGATCTTTGGTAAGCGTTTTGAGGCCGATGGTTTGGTCAAGGTAATGGAAGAGGATTCCTTGTTTTTTATACAAGAGGATGACCCGGATATGGTGTCTTCAGCGCTGAATACCATAAGAGTTGACCTGCTGATCCTGTATAATGAAAAGGTCACAGAGAATGTGGCTAAGATCATCAGTGCGGCGAATCTATTCCCTACACTTCCGATTTTGTTCATGTATGAAATCCTCTCCTACGGGCAGCAGGAAAGATTACTGGATATGGGGATCAAAGATTTCATCCAATTGCCTACAGGAAAATCCCTGCTAAGCAGAAAAATCAAAAGTTTGCTTGCGGAAAGTATCGATAAGGATCAACCCTTGAAACTGGAAAGCATATTGTCGCAGGATGAGCCAAAAGTAGATCTGAGCCCAAATGAAAAACTAGTCAGGGAGGCCATCCACCATATCAAACTGAATTTTGATAAGCCCTCTTTCAAGGTAGAAACTCTGTATGGGCATTTGGGTGTTTCTAAAATCAAACTCTATAGGATTTTTAAGGATATTCTTCATCTGGCTCCCTCTGATGTCATCCAGCAACTTCGGATGGAAAAGGCGAATACACTTCTTCAAAAAAGCCAGATGAATGTGGGCGAAGTAAGTTTTGCCTGCGGTTTCAATGACCCCAAACACTTCAGTAAGGTTTTTAAGAAACACTATGGCTACAGTCCAAAGAGGTTTCAAAAAATGGACGAGACAGTGAATCAGTCAGGTGTAGAATAACAAATTCATTCAAACTTACTTTTTATACTTTTTTCAATCTACTGATTAGATCCTCGGGTAGCCTCAGGATTAATCTTGATTTAAGCCTTCATTAAGGCATTGTTGTTGAAATAAAAGTAGATAAATAAGGTCTTACCAGTACTAGTTTCTGTAACATTTCACCTCTTTATTGAAACAAAACCACTCCAAAACTCCCCTAGGGTTCTTCAAATTTGTTTGAACCAAAAATTTTAATCATTCTATGAAATCAAAACTTTACTGCTTATTCCTTTTGTACATTCTGTCAGGAGGCGGGCTTTATGCGCAACATGTTTTGAAGGGGGTGGTAGTCGGGAAGGCGGACAAGGTCCCTTTTCCCGGAGCTACGGTGATTGCCAATGGCGATACCTACAAAGGCACTGTCACGGATACCAATGGTGAATTCTCGCTCAATCTTGCTCAGGAAAGCGGAGTAGTTACCATATCTTTTATAGGAATGGAAACTATAACAGTGCCTTATCAGGCCTCTGTCGTTTTGAGAGTAGAGATGGCAGAAGAGACTAACTCTCTGGATGAGGTAGTGGTTATTGGTTATGGTACTGCTAAACGAAGTAATTTGACTACTTCTGTAGCTTCGCTGGAAAATGTCTCCAGAACTGTGGACAGGCCTATTTCCAGTCCTCAGGACATGCTTCAGGGACAGGTGGCAGGTGTGAGTGTAGTATCCAATTCTGGAGACCCGGGGTCCACTCCCAGTGTGATAATCCGCGGCAGAGGGACATTCAACAATGAAGAGCCACTATATGTAGTGGATGGAATGCCTTATTACGGTTCCAGAATAAATCCCAACGACATCGAAAGCATGGTGGTGCTGAAGGACGCTGCAGCGGCAGCTATCTATGGAGCCCAAGCAGCTTCCGGTGTCATTGTAATTACTACTAAGAGTGGCAAGTCCGGAGCGCCAAAAGTTTCTTTGGATTTCTATCAAGGATGGCAGTCAGCCTACAAGACTCCGGAAGCATTAAATGCTGCTGAATATGCCCAAGTTTATACACAGGCTGCCATACATGCCGGAGCTACTCCGAATCCTGCCCATGATCCCAATGTCAACCCGTGGGGTCAGGTGACCAGAACCAATTGGATGGATGAAATTTTTAGGACAGGGGCTATTACAAACGCCAACGTTCAAGTAAGTGGGGGAAGCGATAGAGCTAGATACAGTACGTCTTTCGGATACCACAAAAAAGAAGGATTATTGTTGAATACGGATTACGAGTTGTTTTCTCTTCGACTGAAAGGAGACTACGAAATCACCAACAAGTTCAGAGTAGGACAAAATGTGTACTTGAACCACTCGGCTGCCTATGGGGCGAATACCAGCAGTAGCTACAGCGGGGCCATTATCAATGCGATCTATATGAATCCTGCCGCACCTGTATATGATGAACAGGGGCAGTTTCACGGGACAGTGCCTTTTGAGCTTTCACAGTTTGCCGGAGCCTATGGAGATACTTACAACCCTGTTTCCCTGTTGCTTCGCCCAACCAGAAAGGCTCCTAAATTGAATGTGAATGCCATCACCTATGCCGAGTATGATATTTTGGAAGACCTGACGTTCAAATCAAGTTTTTCCCTTGACTTGTGGGATTGGAGTGACCGTACGTTCTCGCCACGGGCTCCTGAAATCGGTCGTCCAAGCAACATGAACTATCTGGATCAGAGTGCAGGAAGCTCTACCCGATGGATTTGGGATCAGCAACTTAACTATAATAAAAGCTTTGGTAAACATAATGTCGGTCTTACTGCTGTTTATACGGCTCAGTTCAGAAAGGAAGAGTCTCATAGCTTTACCGTTCAGGATTTTGACAGGGAAGACGATTGGTTCCAGTATCCCGGAAATGCCAATACAATTCTCAACGTGCCAAATTATACTGCTTTTGAGGATGCCTTGACTTCTGCTATAGGAAGAGCAACCTACGACTTTGATGATAGGTATTTTATCATGGGAAGTATCAGACGTGATCAGACATCTCGGTTGGCTCCCTCCAAAAGGACTGATTTTTTTCCGGCAGTATCAGGGGCTTGGAAGATTTCTTCTGAATCCTTCTTTCAAAGCAACTTGATAGATCTGTTGAAGCTACGGGCTTCCTGGGGTCAGATAGGCAATATTTCCTCAGTGGGATATTATGCCTTTAATGTGCCCTTGTCAGCGGGTAATGATGTTATCCTGGGCGAACCTGGAGTTAGAAACAGACATGTTTCTCTGAATGAGATGACTAACGCCAATCTTAAATGGGAAAGGTCAGAAACCTTGAATTTCGGTCTTGATGCAGCCTTGTTGAACAACAAGTTGCAGTTTACTGCTGAATACTATGAAAAATACACCCGCGGGTTGATTTTGAGAAATTCACCTGATCCCCATTCTGGAGTACCGACAGGTGCGCTCTCTAATGTGGGGACAGTTTCGAATAAGGGATTGGAAATGTCTCTTAATTATTCGGGAAATGCAGGTGAATTGTCCTACCAAGTTGGTGGAAACTTCTCAACAATTAAGAATGAATTGGTTGATTTGGATGAGTTTACCAATGATTTTATTCAACATGAAGACAACATCAGGACATCTGTGTATCCATTCAGAAGTGAGTCGGGCCAGCCACTGTATTCTTACCATTTGATCCCCAACACTGGCATCTTCCAAAATCAGGAGCAGATCGATTCTTACCTCAGCAGTGATGGGGAGAAAATACAGCCAAATGCTAGACCGGGTGATCTGATATTCCAAGATGTAAACGGGGATGGCAGAATCAGCGATTCGGATAGGGTATTTATGGGCAATGCCATGCCTGATTTCACTTATGGAATCAATATTTCTTTGGAATACAAGAAATTCGATCTGATGCTCTTCGGACAGGGAGTAAGTGGAGTGGAGCTGTTTAACGGCTACAAACATACCGCTTACAATGCAGGACTTCAGGGATACAACCTGGACAGAAGAGTGTTGGATGCTTGGACTCCCCAAAATCCAAATGCCTCGATCCCGGTATTGTCTACACAGGATCCAAACGGCAATTTTGGCACAGCCTCAGACTGGTACCTCGAAAGCGGTGATTATTTCAGAATCAAGAACATTTCGTTAGGGTACACTTTTGCATTGGATCAATGGAAAACGGGCTCTCAAGTGAGGCTATACGGATCTGCTGAAAATCTGGTGACGTTCACCAAATACTCAGGTCTAGACCCTGAAGTGGGATCAGGTAAGGTCATTGACAATGGCGTATTCCCCTCTCCAAGAACCTTTACCATCGGATTTAATATGAATTTCTAATCCATTATCAGCACTATCATGAAATTAAGAATATATACATTAATAATGGCCCTTCTGGTGATGGGGTCATGCAGTGATGATTTCACTGACCTTACACCTTTGGGAAATGTAACCACGGGCAATTTCTGGCAAACTGAAGAAGATGCCATTACCGCTTCAAACGGACTCTACCAACACTGGGATGATGATGACTTGTTTGGAAGGGGAATTATGTACCTGATCGCAGCATGTGATGATTTTCATCAGGGAAGAAATGATGCAGCTGCTGCGGCCATCAGGAATTTTCAGGCAACGGGGCAAGAGGGAAGGATAGCCAACATTTATCCTAAAATGTACACAGTCATCCAGCGTGCCAATACAATTCTCCGGTATGTTCCCGAGATGAACATCGATGCCTCAGTGAAAAACAGAGTGCTGGGAGAAGCATACTTTGCCAGGGCACATGCTTATTTTTGGTTGGCGCCAAGATTCGGTGACCATAGAGCAGGAATTCCCATCGTGACGGTTGAGAACATGGATGAAACCAACTTTACAAGGCCGTCTCATGTAATCGAAAATTATACCTTAATGGAGCAGGATTTGAAACAGGCAGCGGAGTTATTGCCATATCTCACAGAATATGCTTCTTCTGATCTTGGCAGGGCGCACAAGGATGCCGCCCATGCTTATCTGGCCAAAACCTATTTGCTATGGGCTCAATATGACGAAAGCAAATGGGCAGATGTGGTGACCTATTCAGATTTGGTTATAAATTCTCCTTCGGGAAGATCCCTGATTAATACAGGTAACCCTGCTGAGGATTTTGCCTCGGTTTTCTATGTAGAGAATAATTTTTCTTCAGAGTATATATTTTCAACAGTCTCAAGCAATGAGCGGGGACAGATTCTTCCAGGAGTAATGCTTGAAAACACAGGATGGGGACTGTATAATGGTTGGGGTACATTTTCTCCTACCTTAGAGTTGTATAATGCGTTTGAAGATGGGGATCAACGAAAGAAAGCGACTCTTTTGGAGTTTGGAGATACATTTGAGTTTTTGGGCAATGCCAGAAGGTATTATTCAGGTAACTCATGGACGGGTATTCAGGTAAATAAATACATGCAACCCTATAGAACTCCTGAGTCAGTACATCTAAATCCCAATGGAAACTATCCCACCACTAATCTGAATATCCCTCTGATCAGGTTTGCTGAAGTTCTTTTGATGAAATCTGAAGCACTAATCATGATGGGACAGAATGGTGATGCACCTCTAAACCTGGTACGCCAAAGGGCAGGATTGACCCCTATATCAGGAGCTACCCTTGCAGATCTTAAGCAGGAAAGAAGGGTAGAACTTGCTGCTGAATATGCTGACAGGCATCTGGATTTGGTGAGATGGGGCGACGCACAGGCGGCTTATGCCAAGCCGGCAACGGGAAGAAATCATGCGGAGAAAACCAATCCGGATTCAGGATTTGAAGTATATGAAACCTGGCCTGCCAGAAATTTCAATCCCGCTATTCATCACGTTTGGCCGATTCCTCCGAATACAATTGCTATTTCCGGGATTTCACAAAATGAAGGGTGGTAAGAAACTTCCATCTTAAGAACCACTAAATAAAATGACCGGGGAACTATCCCCGGTCAATCTTTAGCTACTTATCTATGTATTCGAATGCCTTTTCATGGAAGCCTTTGCTTCTGCTCAGTTTATCCTGTTTAGTTTCAGTTTTTGCCTTTGGCCAGCAGTCAAAAATCCACAGCCACAATGACTATCTCAGAAAGGTGCCCTTTTGGGAAGCTTATGCCAATGGCTGTGCCTCCATAGAAGTAGATGTACTGCTGGTTTCAGAGAAACTTTTTGTGGCACATGAACAGGAAAGTATTCATCAAGCCAGAACCATTGAAAATCTTTATCTCCAACCGATCCGGCAAGGTTTGCAAACAGGCTTGATTGCGAAGCCTTTGTCATTTTTCCTAACTGTAGATATCAAATCTGAGCCATATGAGACACTGAAGCAGTTAATGAAAAGTGTGATGCCTTACCAAGATATAATGTATAGCGCACAGCATGAAAATGGGTTGAAACTTGTTGTTTCGGGCAACAGGCCACTTCCGCAGGAGTATGGTGATTTTCCTGAATACATCTTTTTTGACCATCAGGAGTTAACTGATCTGGAGACAATTCCGTTGGACAAAGTCGCTATGGTCAGTCTGCCCTTTGACCGCTATTCCCAATGGGGAGGCAAAGGAAGAATGGTGGAAGAAGAACTTAATGCTGTCAAGCAAGCCGTCGAGAAGGTACATCAGGCAGGAAAGCCGATTCGCTTTTGGGCTAATCCGGATTCTAAATCATCTTGGAAAGCACTCTATGATATAGGAGTGGATTTCATCAATTCAGATAAACCTTTTGAAATAAACAGTTACCTGACAAGCTTGGATCAACGATATGTTGGAAGCTCCATCAGAAGCGAGATTTTGGAATTGAACTTCGAAAACGATGAAGTGCTGAGGCAGGTAGACAATGTTATCCTAATGATAGGTGACGGGAACGGCTTGGCCCATATTTCCGCAGGCATGTATGCCAATGGAAATGCACTGAACATGACCAGCCTCAAGAATGTGGGGTTGGCAAAAACTCAGTCTGCTGATGATTTTACAACGGATTCGGCTGCCGGAGGAACGGCATTGGCCACAGGCAACAAGGCAAACAACAGGGGCGTAGGTTTGGATAGCTTGGAGAACAAAGTAGAAAGCCTGGTGCATATCTTGTCAGAAATGGGCTTTGGAACCGGTATTATCAGTACTGATCATATCACCGGTGCTACTCCTGCCACTTTTTATGCACATCAGAAAGATAGGGATATGATTGGGCAGATTACTCAGGATTTATATGGAAGTAGCTTGAATCTATTTATAGGAGCAGGAAAAAATGATTTCCTCAGATATCAAAATCATGCCTTGGATAGTCTTATGGCCAATGGATTTAGCCTGATGGGAAGTCTGGATCAAGTGGCGGGCTCTACAGAGGGGAAAGTTGGATATTTTGCTTCAAACCACGGTCTGCCAAGTATTGAAAAAGGGAGAACGGGATTTTTAAAACACAGTACTGAGGCTGCAATCAGCTATTTGGAAAACAAGGGGACTCCGTTTTTCCTAATGGTGGAAAATGGCCATATCGATGTAGGAGGGCATATCAATGATGCCAGAACTGTGGTGGAGGAAGTCATTGACTTCGATCAGGCAGTGGCTGCAGCATTGAAATTTGCCTCCGAAAATCCCAATACGCTTGTAGTCATCACAGCCGATCATGAGACGGGCGGTGTGACCATACCACAGGGCAGTCTTGCCAATGGGGAGGTTGAGCTGGAATTTTCTACGGAGGACCACACCGGAATTATGGTTCCTGTCTTCGCTTTTGGTCCCCATTCCAAATCCTTCTCGGGTGTTTATGAAAACACGGAAGTGTTTGAGAAAATCATGACGGCTCTTATGATGTATCATTCGAAATAGGAGAAAGTTGAGATTAGGGCAAAATATCCGGCAAAAATCTGATTTTAACCCTGAGTTGGAATTAGTGTTCGCAGTAGCATGCCCCTTTCCTTTTTCGGAGAGTACTAAAATTGCAAATCAGCCTGTTTGGAGAATGAGTCCGCGGCTGATATGGTTCAAACGAAAACTGGAACGAAGTTTCTGATTTTAAAGTGACTTTAGGAAGTAATTATTTTTGTGCCGTGGTGCGGAAATGCCAGTTCATACTACTGGTTTATCTTTATCCTAAAATCCGGGAAGGCTGTCTCATCAGGGGGGGGCAGCTTTTTTATCCGGATATGCCAAGAGTTAGATAAAATGTGTTTGGATTATGCTTTCAGAGATCACAGCTTGTTCTATACCGAAGAGGCAGGGATAGCTTGTCCCAAACGGTTGATAATCATCCTGGTTTAAACAGCAGTAGGCGAAGATAGGTACGATGTGTACTGAAGATGCTTTGCAGAATATTCAGGTTCCTTTAATTATTCTAAAGGTTACCCATATGCTGAGGGGAAAAAGGCTCCTTCCTGATAATCACCTAGTTAACTATATCTTTGCCTTTAAAATTTAAGCACTCAAATTGAAAGGCTAAAGCATAGCTTGCGTGATTTCTAACGATAGACCTGATAACCTTTTCGATATGATGAAATTCCAATTTAGAACGTTCCAAGAACTTGATGTATACTGTACTTAATGGCTTTTCCTCAAGCTTTTCTCTGTACAGGTTTATTTTGTACACAGGATTGGATTTCTTTAAGTGAAGGTTAAGTTCGTGTTCACTGATAAAATAATAGTTGGGATGGGTCAGAGTCTTCATAGTCAGTGGTAGTTGGTTCTCTTTTTCTAAAGTAGGAAAAATCCATTGATAATAAAACTGATTATCAATGGTTTATAGGAATATGTGTGTATCCGGATAAATGCACGCACTGGAATTATGTCCGGGTCTTTACTGAAAAAAATCCCTCCCAAAATACTTCAGGACAGGCTCTGGTCTTCCGCTGGGGAGGGGGGAGTTGCCAAATTTGAACTTCCTGCATTAATTTAATGCGCATAAGTGCAGATAAGCGTACGTACACACGTAAGAATACTACTTAACGAGTAAATAACTGTGTAGCGTAAAAATTCTTTAAATACTACTTCCGGTCGCCTTGCTTTTGCTGAGATATCTTAGTGCGGGCGAGGCGGTGAAGCCATGAATCAGGATTGATAATGCTATGGAGAATGTTACGATTGACCATAGTGTGTCTTCAGATTCAAAGGCTATTTCATTGAGAGCGAAAGAAAGATAAAACAGTGATCCCATTCCACGAATACCAAAAAAGCTGATTAATAATTTTTCTTTATGATGAAGATTGACTCCCAATAAGCTGATATAGGCTAAAAGCGGGCGTACAAGGAGCAAAAACATCAGAGAAAACAACACCATTTTCCAGTTCAGAGAGCTAAGGATCCCCTGCACGATAGATCCTCCAAGCAATAGCAAAAGTACAGCGACAAACATTTTTTCTACCTGCTCTGTAAAAGAATGCATTGACTTGTGGTACTTATGTTCCTTTTCATAATGTCTGAGGGTAATTGCACTTACAAAGACCGCAATAAAACCATATCCGTGAAGTAATTCGGTAATGCCGTAAGCTGCCAAAGTCAAAGAAATAGCCAAAAAACCGTCTAATCTTTCCAGCATTTTATATTTTTTGGAAAAATCAAAAACAAAGTATCCTGTTGCTTTGCCCAAAATGTATCCAAGCACAATTCCTGCAATGATCTGGTACAGCAAATGGTAGGAAAACCAGTATAAGATTGACGTTTTCTCTCCCATGCTTATACTTGCAACCGTAACAGCAAGCCAGGTAAATGGAAAAGCCATCCCATCATTAATGCCTGCTTCTGTTGTCAGGATGAATTTAGAAAAAGGCTTATCCTGTTCATTTGGAGGTCCTACCTGCACATCTGAAGCCAAAACAGGATCAGTGGGAGCCAAAACGGCACCAAGTAAAATTGCTGCTGCCAAATTTAAATCCAGCATGTAATATCCAAGAGCTGCGGCGGCTACAATACATAGTAGCATGGCAATGAAAACCAATCTCAAGGAAGAAGTCCATTTTCGGATAGAGAAAGGTATATCGATTTTGATTCCTGCTCCCATTAATGAAATAATTACAATTAGTTCAGTGAGATGCAGGATGGATGAGTCATTGTTTTTAGGAAGCGGGCTTGGTAAATGTTCAGAAAAAAAAGTGTAAAGCAGAAACCCTCCAATCAGATAAAAAATAGCATAGGAAATCCCCAGTTTTCTCGATAAAAGCAAAATCCAAGGCATAGCAAAAGTTGACATACCTATTATCATCAGAGAAAACATAAATTTATCCATTGCTCATTTACAATTAGTAGGGTTGTTAAGCCAAATTCATTCCTAGCTGATTTTTATGTCCTGTTTTCTTTCATGAATTGATTTCAATCTGTTTTGAGATGACTTCATTTTGCTAATGGAGAGTTTTTATTGAATGATTTTAGTCTGGAACCCTCAATTATTAAAATTCCGGATGCTCAGATGTATACAGGAAGCGTTTGAAAGCAATAAAACTTAATTCTGATTGACATTTATTTCAGGGAAATTGCGTTTAAAATTTATTTTTCCGCCGATTCTCTGGACAGCTTCTTTGGGGTTTACCTGAAACCAAAATCCATCATTTTCTATAGCTATCTCAGAAATTCAGGCTTTTAAATCCCGAAGAGCTTGCCTGCCATGGCGGGAATAATAAGGTTATAGCTTAAAACGTCTTTATTTTGTTTAGCAACTCATGGCCGATAGAAATGAGACCGTCTAATAAATTAAATCAGGATTTTGCCTTAGGTTTTGTTAAGAGACCATTAATTGCAATAAAATCTGGCTGTTTGGAGACTGAGTCCGCTGCGGCGGATATGGTGAAGTCGAAAATTGCAACGCAGTGGCTGATTTTGAAGCAATTATTGGTCGCAATAACTTGCCCGCCGTGGCGTAGAAATGCTAATGCATATTTCGGGTTAAAAAGGTTTTTTTAAACTTCTAAAAGAAATCCCCATAGGGAAACAATTTGTGCCAGATATTCCTACCGGTGGATCTTCAGCGCATTGCAGTGGGAAGATTCTGGCTCAATTTGTTGAGGGAACTCAACGGATTGAGCATATTTCGGGGTAAACAACTGACTATTTTTCTTTCAATTCCGGACTTTCAAACCCAAGCTTTTTTAATCCTCGCTGAATTTCCGGTGCTCCCATAAATAGTTTCCATCCAAGTCCAGTCCTGTGATTTTCTATCATGGTGACCATTGGTCCTTGGTCTATTGCAAGGTAGCGATTAGGGTAGAAGTCATGCTCAGGACTTATCGCATCGTAGAATCCATATCTTCCCAATACTTTTTCTCCATAATTGTAATAGAGATTTTTGATCACTTTCATGGATTTCTCAGGAGTGTAGGGAATGGAAGAAATGGCGGCCGTAGGTGATATCACACCGGTGTCATTTCCGGGAAAATGTGCATTGTAGAAATTAATGGAATAAGAGGCAGTAAGTCCCCACAAATCCTCTCCATATCCTGCAAACCCACCTGAGTTCTCTATGCACCAAGCCCGGTTGATCAATGTATGATTGGTGTTTTCCTTTTGATAATCCGCATATTGATCCTTAAGCCCCATCGGATTCAAACCGAGATATGAGTAATGTGCCCAGAAAAGCGGTCCTCCCATTTTTTCAGCACCGTTGTGTTTGAGTTGTAGTTCGTAGCCGAAGGCTTCATTTTTGGCTTTGATCGCACCGCCTCTTGCCCAGCCTTTATGGTATGCAGCAGGATCTATCGTGTGGGTAGGAGAGGCTGCTGCCAGCACATACGTAATGAGGCATTCATTGTATCCTTCCAGAGGAAAATTCATGTCCCAAGCATACTCGGGAGACCAGTGCCAATAGAGTACATCCTGACCGCCCCTGGTGTACCAAGTCCAGTCCATTTCTTTCCATAGCTGATCAATTCTGGCGGCAACTGCCTTTTGGCGGTCATCACCATCCTTGAAGTATTCCCGCACTGCGATCAGACTCTGCATTAGAAAGGCGGACTCTACCAAGTCGCCGCCATTGTCTTTTTGTCCAAAAGGCTGAACTTTGCCGGTTTGACCATCTAACCAGTGTGGCCATACTCCCTTGAATCGGTCGGCTTTTTCCAGAAAACCGACGATTTTTTCAAAGCGCTCAACTCCCTGTTCCTTGGTGATCCATTTTCTTTCCATCCCGGCAATAAGTCCAAAAATACCCATTCCGGATCCTCCGGTAGTCACAATATGGGCATCATTCTGAGGATATTCACCGTCCATATGAATTCGCTCCGGCGCCATTCCCGAATTGGGTTCTGCGCCATCCCAGAAATAACGAAAAGTGTAAAACCCGACCATATCCAAAAGCTCCTCATCCGTCATTTTATGAGTCTCGGTGGCTGCTCTTCCGACTATGGTAGAATCCTCTCCCGAATAGGCTCTGATCTCATAATCCAGGTCAAGTTCCATACCCAGATCATTTACAAAGTCCAGATAAAGGGTGTCCTGTACCATCGCACGTCTGGTGTAGGTCTTGTCATCCATACTTACCCACACCCCATAGGACTCTGCTTCGGGGGCTTGGTTCCAAGCCAGCTCCACATGAATATCGTAGGGAGTGGCTTTGATGGTATTTTCTTGTTCCGCTTCATTGGAGCATGCAAAAGAAAGTATGGAGACAACTGATGCTGAGAGTAAAGGATAGGATTTCATGTGTTTATAATTGTTTTCTATTGGCCACATGGAATCTCGCACGGTTTATAATCATCCCACTGTGTGTCGTCTTCGACATGCTCGATTTCATGGCTTTAGAAAAAGAATGGTAATTAACTTAATGATCGCTTATCTGAACGTACTATTCAAAATAAGTGAAAATCCTGCCCGCTACATGCAGGCAGGATTTGATCGGCTTAATAGCCTGGGTTTTGGGTGATAGAACCTCCGCTTATATCTATTTCTGACTGGGGAATCGGATAAACTTCATGCTTACCGGGAGTCCAGGTAATGCCCAAAGCTGCAAATACTTCTTGCGCTTGTTCTTGTCTTACCAAATCAAAATACCGGTGCTGCTCCATGGCCAGTTCAACTCTTCGCTCATGCCAAATTGCTGCTCTCAAACTGGCTTGATCCGTAATAGTCAAGTCCGGTAACACACTATCATCACCTTGACGTGCGCGCTCACGAACCAAATTCACATACTCCAGTGCTTGGCTTGGATTTCCAATCTCATTGGCAGCTTCCGCTGCAATCAACAGCAGGTCGGCATATCTGAACAAGCGGATATTTGCACCACTGTTTCCAAATCCGGACGGTGGTCTCTCCGGTAGCCATGCTTTTCTGCTGAAACGTGCATTTTCACCCATATTGGGATCACCGGCCACCACTTCACCTGAGGGCAAGGTGTCTCCGTCATTGATGATAGTAGCCATTAATCGTGGATCATTCTGCTCATATGCTGCCATCAGATCATCTGAGGGGCTATTGAATCCCCAACCGTTGTTTGGATCTCCGCGTATCCCCTGTACTTCATTGAATTGAGAGCCTCCTCCGCCTGCTTCCAAGGCTACAGTGGATACTTCAAATATACTCTCTGAGGAATGCTCCCCTTCTCTTCGGAATATTCCTTCGTAATCAGGATAAAGGTCATATTCACCACTGGAAATCACTTCTTGCGCCAAATCAAACGCTTCTTGATAGTCATTTTGGAAGAGATGGGCTTTTGCCAAAAATGACTTGGCAGCACCGGTTGTTGCTCTTCCGAGTTCTGAAGCCGGATATTCGGATTTCTCCGGAAGATTAGCGGCAGCAAAGCTTAGATCTTCTTCAATAAACTCATAAATCTGCTCTTTGGAAACCCTAGACTGGGTGTATTCATCAGGATTTAGCGGGCGGTCAATCAGTGGAAGATCGCCATAAGTTCTCACCAAGAAGAAATAAAAATACGCTCTCAGGAATCTTGCTTCGCCGATAAGTCTGGTTTTCAATTCCTCGTCCATGTCAATTTCAGGCACATTTACTATCACCTGGTTAGTACGGAAAATTCCCTGAAAATATCCTGACCAGATTCCGTTTACAGCTGAGTTGTTTGCATCAAAGGTGAAATCGTTGATGTCCTGAAGAAATCCTGCATCTCCGGGGACTGATCCCTTATCGGCATCATCAGATGCAATATCAGTAATCCCTATATAGGAAAATACATGTACGTTAAAACTTCTGAGGTGCGCGTAAATGGCATTCACTGCCTGTGTTGCCTGCAGTTCATCTTGGAAGAAGTTTTCGGAAGTAAGCTCAGCTTTTGGAGCCTTGTCCAAGTAATCCTCACAGGACATCAGACCTACACTCATCAGAATGCCAAGTGCGACTGCTGCTATTTTATAGTTTATCTTATTTTTCATGTGTTTATAATTTGTTTTTTAAGGCCACATGGAATCTCGCACGGCCAATAATCATCACACTGTGTGCCGCTTGGGTCATACTCGATTTCATGGTTTTCATTGGGTTTAGAAACTAGCTGAAACGCCTACATTGAAGGTTCTTGCCAATGGGTAAAGACCACTGTCATATCCGGTTCCGATCACTGTTCCACCGCCGATTTCAGGCGTATATCCGGAGTATTTTGTCCAGGTAAACACATTTGTTCCGGAAAGGTAAACTCTGAAGTTTTGGACCTTGATTTTGCTTAACGTTACTTCCGGGAAGCTGTACCCTACTTGGATATTTCTCAAGCGAAGAAAAGATCCGTCTTCTATAAATCTGTCAGATACTTCATAGTTATGACCACCATTAGTCACTCTTGGCTCAGTGGCGCTGGTGCTTTCACCTGTCCATCTGTCCAAGAAACTGGTTTCGAAGTTATACGTGTTAAAACGGGTTTGTTTTTTGGCATTATAGATCTCATTTCCATAAGTTCCGTTAAAGTCCGCACGTAGATCAAAACCTTTGTAATCAAACCCAAAGTTGAACCCGAAGATCAAGTCAGGAATAGGACTTCCCAATATCACGCGGTCATTATTGTTCACAATTCCATCTCCATTGGTATCTTGGAATATCAAATCACCGGCTACTTCCGGGCCCCGCTTAGGAATAGAAGACAATTCTGCTTCATTTTGGAAGACACCCACGGTTTTGTACCCATAGTAATGTCCGATGGATTGTCCTACTGTCGTTCTGGATCCTAGATATCCGCTAATACCCACTGCTCCTCCGAAAATGGCTTCATTACCGTCTCCGATATCTAATACCTCATTATTTACACTAGAGGCTACAATTCCGAAGTTATAGGAAAAGTCACCTTTATGATCTCTCCAGTTCAAAGTCAAATCAATACCGTGATTTTTGACACTTGCTGCGTTGACAATAGGATTGTTGGCAGATCCTACATAGGATGGAATCGGTACACCAACTAAAATATCATTGGTCCTTCGCTGGTAATAATCGAGTTCACCTGTCAGTTTCTCGTTAAAAAAGCCAAACTCAACTCCTATATTGGAAGTAACGGTTTCTTCCCATTGAATAAATGGATTGGCTAGTCTAGTCAATGTAGCTCCATAAATCAACTCTTCATTTTCACCAAAAACAGCATTTTCGTTACCCGTTACCACTGGACGACCTTCGTAATAATCAATTTTGTCGTTACCGATTTTTCCCCAACTCCCCCGTATCTTCAGGTTGGAAAGGAAAGATTGATTATGAAGAAAAGCTTCTTCGATAATATTATACCCGAGCGCAAGAGAAGGGAAATTGCCATATCTCCTTTCTCTACCAAACCTACTTGATCCATCTCTTCTGAATGTTCCGGTGAATAGGAATTTGTTTTTGTAGGTGTAGTTTGCCCGGAAGAGGTAGGAAAGCATAGCCCAGTCTCCGGCAAAATTTTCGTTGGTTTGTGAAGTAAGCTCACCTGCATCCAGATACCAAAGTGATGGGTCTTCTCCCGGAAGGTTTCTTCTCATTCCGCCCAAGGTTTCGGTATAGAAATCCTGCGTAGTGATACCCCCCAATAAATTCAGCCTGTGATCTTCCCACTCTTTGGAATAATTCACTGTGTTTTCCCACAGAATATTTCTGTTTCTTAAGTTCTCTACATTGACAGAATTCTCTGGGGTTTGCTGAGTCGGTGATACAAAATAGACTGGTGTAAACGACTTGGAATCCTGAAAAGCCAGATCCAGACCTAAATTGCTTCGGAAGGTGAAGTTCTTTAGGAATTTTACATCCATAAAGAAGTTACCCACACCTCTGTAATTATTGGTCCGGTTGTTTGAGTTGTATTCGAACTGTGCGGCAGGATTCCCCACGGGGCTTGTGTCAGTAAAGCTGCCATCTGTCTGCGTTGGGCCAAAAATCGGATATGCCCGATAGGCATTACCGATTACACCCGGCTCATCTTGCTGATTGTAGTAGATAAATGAAAGATTATGACCGAAGGTGATCGCATCGCTGAACTTGTATTGATTATTCAGTCGGAAGGTCAGCCGCTCATATTCGGATTCTTTGACTACCCCCTGCTGGTTGAAGTAGTTTACGCTTAGGTTGAAATTTGTCTTGGCAGAACCTCCCGTTGCACCCAAATTCACATTATTGATGGGGGCATTTCTGAAAATGTAATCTTGCCAATCTGTACCTTCACCATAATCATTTACATTATAGAGAGGTTGGTTTCCTACATTCTGCTCCAATTCGTTGGCCAGCTGGGCAAATTCACGCGCGTTGACCAAGTTGATTTTGTTCGCTACTTGCTGTACACCTGTATAGGCATCCACTGTAATCTTGGTTTCTGCATCAAAGGAACCTTGTTTCGTAGTTACTATGATCACCCCATTTGCTCCCCGGGAACCATAAATAGCGGTAGCGGAAGCATCTTTCAGCACTTCCATTGACTCCACATCATTGGGATTGAGGAAATCGATCTCGTCGAGCAGCATTCCATCCACCACATATAGCGGTGAAGAATTGTTCAGTGTACCTACACCACGGATACGGACAGTGGATCCTGCTCCGGGAGCACCCGAGTTTTGGGTAATTTGCACGCCACTTACACGTCCCTGCAGGGATTGTGTCACGTCAGAGACCGGCAGTCTGCTGATATCTTCAGACTTTACACCTGAAATGGCGCCAGTCAGATCACTTTTTCGCTGAATACCGTATCCGACTACTACAAACTCTTCTAGATCACCCAAGTCTTCTTCCAGTGTGATATCAATAGTGGATCTTCCTCCAATAGGGACTTCCTGTGCTTGATATCCCACAAATGAGAATACTATTGTAGCATCTTCAGGCAGTTCCAAAGAATACTTCCCGTCCAAATCTGTGACGGTTCCCGTGGTGGTTCCTTTGATCACCACGTTCACTCCAGGGAGTGGCTGTCCGGAAGAATCGAGTACAGTTCCCTGAACAGGAACATTGGTTTGCCCAACCGAATCATGGACTATAAATAATGAGAATAGGAGAAGGGATAAAATCAAATACTTGCTGAAGTGCCAAGCATTTTCCTTCTCAGGTAGCAATTTTTCCATCGGGTTTACTGGATTTGGTTTTAGTTTACATAGCAAGGATGCATATCATCTTTGGCAACAAATGAAACTAACTAACCTAATAGCACCTAGGGATAAAATGCTGCGAAATCGATTGAAAAATCCCTTAAAAACCCCTGATGCTTCCTTTGTAATTCCTGCTTTAATTTCAATAAAAAATGCATTCTGATTAAGATGGAAGCCTTTTTACTTGATGCATTCACGCTTTAATATCAGGATGTGGTTTTGACTGGGTTTAGTGCAAAATCAGTTGAGTTCATGCGATCTCTCCAGTACAATATCTTCCCACTCAGGTTGATGGATATTTTTCATTTCAAGCTGTAATTTTACTTTAACCCGAAAGCTACTGATGGCATTTACCCGAAGCTCCAAAAGCTGGGAGAGTTCCTCAAGCGTGAGTTTATCATGCTCAGAGATGACGGTGTACGAAAGGTAAAATGCTTTCTCAATGGGTAGTCGGATTCCATGGAAAACCGTACCCGCAGTAGCAGATTCTATATGTCCGCAACGGGAACACCTACGGTGAAAAATCTTCGAGCTTTTAGAAAATTTGCCGTGCCCGCATGCCTTGCAGGAAAAGCCATTTTCCCATTTGACCTGCTCCAAGTATCTCAGACAAGCGCTGGAGTCAGGGAAGATTTTTTTGAAATCCGCATAACTCATTCGTTTGTTGGTGATTCTTGCCTGTAAGTTTTCTTTTATTTGGGATTTCAGCTTCCAGATGTCTTTATCCAAAATAGAATTAATACGCTTGATTTCCTCATCTTTTGCGAGAATCTGCCGGTTGTATTCCAGCAGCAGCTGGTTTTTCTTGGCTAGTTCCTCTGTTCTTTCCGCTACACGCTGTTCCAGTTCTCTGTTGACTTTTTCTTTCAGTTGGGCATTTGCCTCTGCTTGACGTAGAGATCTCAGCAAGGCACGGTCCCTGTTGTCTTTCAGTATCTTAACCCGATCTCCAAGAGCCAAGGTGAGCAGAAGCATCTCTACCAGGAAGGCAATATGTAGACTGTAGTATAAGACGGTGCTATGGGGGATAATGGCAGTATGTACCAGAGCTTTCAGTCCTACTCCCAAAAATAGGATTGCATAGGCTACGACAAACAGGCGCGCTACACTATAGCCTTTCACCCAGACATAAATGCTGGAAAAAAGAATGAGGAAAAATGGAATAATATCGTAAATCTGAATCTCCAAAAAAGCAGGCAGAAAAACTATTCCCACTATAAAAACCAATGTCTTGACGACCAGAATTAGCTGAAAGCAACGATGCATACTGGGGAATCTCCTCTTCAAATTGAGGAAGTGAGTGGAGAAAAGCAACGCAAACACCACAATCAAAAAGCTGGAAAGCCCTGAAATGGGTTGGTTCCACTCGGGATGATTGGGCCACAAATACTGAAATGCTATACCATCCACGCAAGCCGCAAAAATACCGACACTCAGGAGATAGAATACATAGTAGAGGTATTTGATTTCCTTGATGGCTAGATAAATCAGACCATTATATAGGGAAATAATAAGGATCATCCCATAGAAAATCCCATAAAGAAAATACTCGTTTAGGGCATAGTAGATGAAGCGATTATAAGACCTGAAGGCTATTCTAATGTCAGCTTTTTGGGAGGATTTAATCTTGAAATAATAGGTGTCAATCCCTGTATTTTCGTTTTGAACGGGGATTTGAAAATTCTTATGCGAGATTATTCTATCGCCAAACGGAGCTTTGTCTCCCAGCTTTATTTCTTTATAACCTGCCTCTGATGGAATATATGCCGTAATATGATCTATGGTCTGATCATAAAATTCCAAAAGCCAATTCTTATTGCTACGTGGGCTTTTTTGGATGGCTACCTTTACCCAATAGGTGTTTTTAGTAGAAAATTGATTTTTGGAGAAGTCAGAATTTATCTTGAGTTTTTCCGATGCTGATCCTGTTAGAATATCACTAAGCTCCAGTTCATTGCTTTCATCTTCGTAGAAAGTAAGCCGGTCTATCGCATAGATCCGTTCATCCAGTTGATCATTGATCTGGAAGGTGTAATCGGATGATTGAGCGTGGACTCCCCGGCCAAATGAAAAAAACAGTGCACAGATTATAAATACATTTCTAAAAATGTGATTCATATAATTTTGGGTTTATTCCTGCTAAGAACGTCAAAAATAAAGCCTGATCGGATCGATAAAAATCCTGAAGGGACTGTTGTAAATTAGAGTCAGTTTCCACTGAACCCTTTTTCAGTCGTATTGTCCTCATATAATGCTATCAGTCATGATTCATTTCTACACTACCTGTATTTTTGATAAGTTCATTTTCAGTAGCACCGGCATCAATAATACTAACCATTTAGTAATAATAACCCTATGAGAATAAAATTCACTTCATTTTTGTGCCTCCTACTGCTGTGCAGCAGTATTGTATCGGCGCAAGAGAAAAAACCGGTTCAATTGAGTGATATGGTCAAGATAGTGACTGTCACCAATCCTGAGATCACCAAGGATGGGAAGCGAGTGCTTTTTGTCAAGAACTTCCTAGAACCGAACAAGGGCGGTGAATACGATTACAGAAGTCAATTACTGATGATGGATATTCAAAATCCTGAATCGGTCAAAGTACTGAATAGTCCTTCATATGATCTGTCTAGCTATAGTTTGTCTCCTGATGGTACAAAACTGGCTTTCACCAGAGAATGGGAAGGTAAATCACAGATTTGGATTTTGCCGTTGGACGGAGGTGAGGCGCAGGTGATTACTTCAGAAAAAAATGGTGCTTCGGGGCCGGTATGGTCTCCTGATGGCAAGAAGATTTTGTACTCTTTCTCTGTTCCCATGTGGGCGATAGAGGGTGATCCTTCATGGGCCAATCCCCGTCCGGGTCGTAAATATGGGGACGAGCCCAACTATCAGGCAATGAAGGAAGGGCTTGCCAAAGACTCAATTAAGCAAAATATGGATGGAGATCTTAGTGAGCTTAGAGCTTGGCTAGCTAACAATGCCTCTAAAAATGATCCTAGAGTGATCGATAGATTGAGTTTTCTAGGCGAGCGGGGTTTGTCCACTGATATCAGTTTTAGGCATTTGGGGGTAATAGATTTATCCGATAAAAAGTCTGAGGCACTGACCTCAGGCTATCTGAGCTTTGGCTCAGCTGTTTGGTCACCTGATGGTACATTTATATTGGCAAGCAGTTTTGAGAGCGATCAGCATCCCGACGAGATAGAGGATTCCAATATTTATAAGATCAACCTTTCGGACAAGATTGTTTCATTGTTTCTGCAGAAAGAAAATCACCGTCTTTCCGGCCCTGAGTTTTCTCCTGACGGGAAGTTAATCATGATCTCAGGTCAGCTTACTGAGGACAGATCATTTAATCAAAGTCTGATCGGCGTAGTGAAGCCTGACGGCTCAGGCCTGACTTGGCTTACCGAAGAACTGGATCGTAGGGTAGGAGGAGCAAAATGGACGGATGACGGCAAGTCTATTTTCTTTTCCGGAGCAAATGAAGGAGGTATAACGCTTTATAAAGTGACGGTTTCTAATGGAAAAGTAAGCAAGGCGATTACTGGGCCGGTTGGAATTAACAGTTTTGACATACATGGAGATCAGTTAGTCTATGCCAAGACCCAAGTGTCAAATCCAAGCGAGCTTTATTTTTCTACTATTGAAGGAAAAAATGAGAAAGCACTGACAGATTTCAATTCATCTTGGCTGACTGATCGATGGGTTTCAGAGCCAGAGGCACATCATTTCGAGCAGGATGGGTTTGGGATAGATTATTGGGTAATGCCTCCTTTTGGGCTGAAAGAGGGAGTGAAATATCCTACTTTATTGGAAATGCACGGTGGGCCTACTGCAATGTGGGGGCCGGGTGAATCGAGCATGTGGCATGAGTTTCAGGTATTGGCGGGAAGAGGTTATGGAATAGTATATGCCAATCCCAGAGGAAGTGGTGGCTACGGTAAAGCCTTCCAAAAAGGGAATTACAGAGATTGGGGCGATGGGCCTGCCAAGGACGTCCTGGCTGCACTGGATAAAGCCGGGGAGGAATATGACTGGATCGATAAGGATCAATTGGTTCTCACGGGTGGTTCTTATGCTGGGTATCTTACCGCTTGGATAGTCGGTCATGACCACCGATTCAAGGCTGCATTGACACAAAGAGGAGTGTATGAGTTAACATTCTTTATGGGGGAAGGAAATGCGTGGAGGCTGGTGCCAAATTATTTTGGGTACCCGTGGGAAGAGGGAGTGAAAGAAATTCTTGAATATAATAGTCCTCAGACTTATGTGCAGAATATTGAAACTCCGCTGATGATATTCCATGGGGACAATGATCTCAGAACGGGAGTAAGGCAATCTGAGTTGCTGTACAAAAGTCTCAAAATCATGGGTAAGCCGGTGGAATATATCCGATACCCTAACGAAGGGCACGAACTTTCCCGATCAGGTGCTGTTCACAGGAGACTGGATAGAATTGGCAGAATCGTTGAGTTTTTCGAGCGCTACGTGACGCATCCGAATTAATAAATAGTATGATTAGGGAGTGATGCCGTTAGTCATAATTTTGCCTCTCTGGCTGATGTGAGGTAAAAGTAACTTAAAACTAAGGATGTATTGTCCTTTACTAAAATGCGGATATAAATACTTCGTCTTTATAGTAAATGACTAACCCCTCTGATTTTAATAATTGGAGGGGGTTGTCTTTGTTTTATTTCGGTGCCATTTCATCTCAATCGGTCAAGCCGGCCTTTCTTTTTGACTAAGTTTTTATAGTCCCATTGGATGTTTTTTGATTTCTCAAGCCATCGCTGTAATTTAATTTCGTCAATTTCACTTTTTGAGTTGTAAAAAATAGAAGCGTCTTTGAATTTTTGGCCCCGTATGTTCAGATCTTCTTCTTCAAAATCAGCTCCGCTCCAAAACATTAGCCGTATACCCGGTTTTTGCTTACTATACCCCGCTATCGGGTTTCCTTCCAAAAACCACACAGGGTGGCTGTGCCAGATCTTACTTTCAGCGTCGGTCAGAATTTCATTAATGGATAAGGCAAGCAAATCACATATTTCGCTGTTT
The DNA here is from genome assembly GCF_014838715.1 of Algoriphagus sp. Y33. NCBI lineage: Bacteria > Pseudomonadati > Bacteroidota > Cytophagia > Cytophagales > Cyclobacteriaceae > Algoriphagus > Algoriphagus sp. Y33. Next base: position 135,926 of record NZ_CP061947.1, read on the forward strand.
TCCGGCTCTAAACGTTGGTTATATGCTTGGATTTCTTTATTCATTTTCCTGAGAAATTGCCGTGGCCAAATAGTGGGCTCAATTTTACAAAGCAAAATATAATTAAAGAATTGCTGCTCTACACCAAATCCGGGTTTTCGTGACTAGGAACCTACTAATGATCGGCGGAGATTTTCCCTGTAGTTTTATTGGAAGTTGCTGTATTTCTTACTGCCGTTCCTCAATAAGTTTTAGCAGCAATTCCGGTTCATCTGTAGTGACGAAATCCGGGTTTTGATCTAAAAGCCATCTCAAATCCTCTTCCTTATTTACTGTCCATGCGTTAACGGTCAATCCAAGAGCCTGAGCTTCCTTGATCCAATGAGGATTTTCCTTCAGCAAATTGATATTATAGTCAAATCCGAAAAAACCGGCTTCTTTCAGTTCTGCGGGAGTTTTGTTCCCTGTTAGATACGCCACATTCGCATTAGGAGCCAGTTCAATTACTTTTAGGCCACCCTCATAGCTGAAGGTGATGTAATCCACCCATTTCTCGGCTTTCATTTTTTTCACAGCCATCACTGACTTTTCTGCCACTTCCTGGCTTCGTTTCACAGAAATTTTGGATGGTTTTATCTCAAAAATCAACTTGGTTCCTTTCTGCTTTTTGCCTGCTTTCAGGTATTCCTCTACTGTGGAGATTTTCTCTCCGTTTTCATGATTTTTGGAAAGAAGTTCCTCATAAGTGGAAGTTTCAATTTCCATTCCTTCGAAATCCGCATCATGATTCACAACCAAAACCCCATCAGAAGTCATCCAAACATCGAACTCAGAACCTTCACAGCCTAATTTCACGGCTTCTTTGAGTGATGCAATGGAATTCTGGGGATGGGACTGGGCTTTCCACGCGCCGCGGTGGGCGATTACTTTATTCTTGTGAAAGGATTTCTGGGCAAATGAGACAGAACTAGCTATAAAAATGGCGAGAATGGTGAAAAGGGTGAATCGCATGGGAATGGGTTTTTAATAAAGACTAGTTTTCAAAAGTAAAAAATCAGGGAATAGGAACTGTCCCGTCTGTCAGAATTCACGGAAACTTAATGAAGGAGTAAGATGCAGGGAAATCGCCTTTAAAATTCGCAATTGGTAAGTAATCTTCAAGGATTTGCAAGGTATAAGCGATTTTCCCTGCTAGACAACCCCCAGATAGACAGAATCCGATAGATCCCGTTTTTTTGTCCAGGGATTTTCCTGGCTGAAGGCAATCCAGGCATGCCTACGGCATTGCTTCGTTTTTACGGGCATTTTGTATGGTATGAAGGTAGTTCACAGTACTTACCTGGCTTCCCGTCTTTACCTTCTATACTAGACAATCTGACTTTAAGCATCTTGGTTTAGTGTTTAGGGTGCGCTGGGCTGACGCAGCACGAGGGTGCGGCTGGTTTGTGTGGTGGAAGATTGCTGGCGTCTTGGGCTTTTGGTCCTTTTGGGCTAAACCAAAAGGGCTGAAGATAATGGCCTCAACGCTATCGATTCGGGTCAATAGGACTATTGGGGATTGCTAAAATATATGTCTCGTCCCTTTTTCCACCTCCTGCACCATTCCTGATTTCCAGCCTATGCTCCGGGGCAGCAGACAATGGACTTATTTCCTTATTTGGCCTAGAGGTAAACCCCAGGCTAAAAATCTGTCATGCCTACGGCATTGCTTCGTTTTTACAGGGTCTTGGGATCAATCCATCCAAATTCTCACACGCACCGCAGGTGGACTTTCAACCTTTTCTTGTTAAAAGTTAATCCGTTAAGCGTTATTCCAACACGCCGTGGTAACCCCTTTAACTTTTCACTTTTCACCTCCCCTCGGGACATAGGAGTTGGTATTCCAACTAGTCCAAGTCAGGAGAACTAGGTTGTCTATTTATGGTGCCGCCCATGTCTTCAGGAATGGTCTTGATTGTTTTAGACCAAAAAATAATCACAAAAATAATAACCCAGTCTGAAGCTATTTTAAATTAGGTAAAATGAATTTCCCATGCATAAAATATCTGAACATGAATTTTTTTCACTCCGCATGTATCCGGTTTGTACACAGCCCTTTGCAGAGTCAGTTTTTTATTTGAAAAAAAATGCTTTCTATTGTCGAAAATTTAGGTTGATCAAAGCTATTTCCTCAAGAGAAGCCAAGGTTTCACTTCGAAGGCAATAAATTTTTCGGTCTTTTTTTGTAGTTATCAAGAGTAAACATCGGAGACTATATAGAACTAGACAGGACTTTTTTCCATAGTTTAGGTATAGTGGGGAACTTAGGATGGTAGTATTAATCTCCGTTTTAATAGCGTAAAATAAAACGGATTGTTTTTGGCCAGCTGGGTCTACTGTTGCTGTATGTGAGGCGTGTGAAAATCTCTGCGGAAGGAGGGTGGGGCTAGCGGTAAAATCTGGAATCCGGCTGTTTGTCCGGCAGTGCAAAACCCAAATAACAATGTGAAGCCGGTGGAATAGAATGGTTTGAAAACTAAACAACAACATAATTTTTATGAAGAAAAAATTACTTCTCCCCCTTGCCCTGAGCGTTTTTTCCATTTCAGGCTTCGCCCAGGTTTATACAAACCCAAGTACAGGAGATGTGGGAATCGGAACGAGTTCCCCGCTTAAAAAGCTTCACGTAGTTGGGGATACCCGAATTCAGAGGGGTGGGAGCACAAATTATTTAGACTTTTCATTTAATGCGAGTTATACGACAATAATGTCTGACCATCCAGGTACAGGTCAGAAAAGTCTGGTGATTGGCGTGTCCCCCACAGGTCCGACAGGGACTGACCGTCATATATTTTTTCAGGCTGGGAAATCTTCCGGGGCTATGCAGACCAGGATGATTATCCATGGCAACGGGAATGTGGGGATTGGGAATACCAGCCCAACATATAAGCTTCAGGTGACAGGTAATTCCAAATGGACTGGGAATGCATCCAGTTTTACCGAGGTGAATTCTAACACAAGCGGCCAATATTTAAGACAATATGGGAATGACGGTTCCACACAGAGCTGGTTGATCAGAGGTTATGCTTTAAACGGTGTACAGGCAGAGTTCAACAGTGGGGGTATAAATGTCAATGGCAAGATCAAAACCAAAGAAGTCAATGTCACAGCTTCCGGTTGGCTTGATTATGTATTCAGACCCGGATATCAACTGATGCCTTTATCAGAACTGGAAACCTTTATTCACAAGAACGGACACCTTCCCGATGTGCCCACCGAGGCTGAGGTAATGGAAAACGGGGTCAATCTGGCAGAGATGAATGCGAAGCTGCTGGAAAAGGTGGAGGAGTTGACGCTGTATGTCTTGGAGCTACAAAGAAAGAATGAAGAACAGGATGAATTGATTAAAACACTAATGAACTAACGGCTGAACCATGAATAAAATAATTATTAGTTTGTGTTTGTTGTTCCTGTCAGGATTCGTAATAGCACAGTCAAATACTTTTCCGACTACTGGAAATGCCGGTATAGGGACATTGTCACCTACTTCCCCCCTACATGTAATAGGGGATATCAAGTTGCACGGAGCAGTGAGAGTGCATTCCTCAGACGGAAACCAGGCAGGAGCTTTAATGGCAATAGGAGATCCCACAACACAAAATGGATTACAGTTGGATGCCCATAGAGGTAGTGGATATATTTTGTTTTCTACCAATAGCGCAAGTGGAACCCGGGAAAAAATGAGGATTCAAAATAATGGTAATGTGGGAATCGGAACGAATAATCCAACTTATAAGCTTTCTGTAAACGGAACCATCAAAACCCAGGAAGTAAACGTGACCACCGCAGGCTGGGCTGATTATGTATTCACCCCTGAATATCAATTGATGCCTTTATCAGAACTGGAAGCTTTTATACAGAGGAACGGACACCTTCCCGATGTTCCCACAGAAGCCGAGGTGATGGAGAATGGGGTCAATCTGGCAGAGATGAATGTAAAGCTGTTGGAAAAGGTGGAGGAGCTGACGCTGTATGTGATTGAGTTGGAAAGTAAGGTTGAAAATCAAGAATCTACAATTGAAAAATTGTTTATCAAGCTTGAAAATATCGATTCAATGCTCAGTAGATTAGTTGAAGAAGGCAATTTGAATTCTGGAAGACTATAGGGAATAAAAAGAACAGGCAAGTGTTTAAGAACAGTTAGTTAGTAAGAAAACTATGAAAGCTAATTTGCCCAAGTCTTACGAATGGATCAACAAGATAACATTGGAAGGTGTGCCCAAAAATAACAATATAAACCCGAAATCCAACCAAGAGTGTAGTAATTGAACAGTATAACCAATAATGGATTTTTAAACCAAAAGCAGTAATATGAATAGGGTAGTGAATCAATATTACAAACTTGATAAGGCTGTTATTATAGTAAGAAGTGTTTTTTTAGTTTTCTTTATATTACTCTCATTAGAGTCTATGTCGCAGGACGCATCGATAATGAATGTGACTGATGTGCTTCCTCCTTCGCCGAATGCATCCGCTATTGCTAGGTATGGGGAAATCCCCATTAACCAATCTACCGGGTCTATAAATTTGTCTATTCCTTTGATGGAAGTTAGAGCGGGTAAACATGTTTTGCCTATTTCCCTAAACTATGGATCAAATGGGATCAAAGTAGATGAAATAGGGTCTTTGGTGGGAATGACATGGGTATTGAGTGCAGGTGGGGTTATTAGCAGAACGGTTAGGGGCCACCCGGATGTATTGCCAAGGTCCTCGCCATTACCCGCAGGCTTTCCGAGTTATAATCAACAGAATTTGGATTTTCTGAATTTGGCCGCAATGTCAAACGAGGAGCCGGTTTCTGGAATGGATTTAGAGCCTGATCTTTTTAATTTCAATTTTGGCTCCTATTCAGGTAAGTTTGTTTTAGATGGATCGGGTAATGTGGTTATGTTCCCAAAGAAGAATTTAAAGATTTTGATGGGCGACCTTGGCACAATCATAATAACAACACCTGATGGTACAAAATATACTTTTGGAGTGACAGAGACGTCCAAGACTGTAGCTGCAGGGAGCGAAGGGTGTGGGCGTAGTTTTGACCAACCCGTTGTCACTTCCTGGTATTTGTCGGAAATAATGTACCCTGATGGACAAAGCTTTACCCTATCATATGCTTCTGTATTGACGGATTATTTCGTTGGGGTTTCCCAGACCTTAGTACGCACACAAACGGCTACACGTTTGAGGGCTATATGTGGTACCCAAAGATGTATGGATCGCCAGGAGACAATTACCTGCGTTTCAAATTTACAATCTGATATGAAGGTTTTGGCATCGATAACATCAAGCACAATGGGTATTGCGCAATTTGAGTATACACAACAGCCCGGTTATTTGCCTAATCGATTATTGACGGGGATAAACCTATCCATAGGGACAGTTACATTAAAGCAGATAGATCTTGAATATGATTATGTTACCAGTGCTCCGGGAGGTCTAGGGAATTCCAATGCAGAGAATGTAAGGATGTATTTGAATAAGGTGACGGAACATTTGGGAAGTGGTAATAACCCACTTGTGCATGAGTTCGAATATAACGATAAAGGTGCATTACCTCGTCGCCTATCATTTTCAAGGGATCATTATGGGTATTTTAATGGAAAAAGCAATTTCTATCTTATTCCCAATGCTCCGCAGGGTTACCAGAATATTTTTCCCGTCAATATGGGGAGCAGGGAACCTGATCCGGTCGCTGGTGCCAAAGGATTATTGTCGAAAGTCACTTACCCTACTGGGGGAAGTAGTAGCTTTTATTATGAAGGTCACACAGTACAAGGGTCAGTGAATACGTTACCCGTGTTATCCAGTATAAGCAGAATGGTTACTGGTATAGATGACAATATTTCGCAGACGATTACCAGTGTTCCTGTAATTTCGGCGGGTACAGGAAAAGGTGTGGTTACGGTAAGTGCAAGCCAGGCAATTGCGAATCCGTTCTACCCCTATGACCCGATACACAATAAAGTTGAAATCAGGATAAGAAACCAAACAACCAACACCTATATATATGGATATACGCTGGGAATGGATGAGTCCAGGACAGATTCGGTAAACCTTCAGCAGGGAAACCAGTACGTCATGGAGCTTACCGCATGGGGGGAAATCATGGAGGGTTCAGCAGTGTTCAAATATATCAGTTCAGCAGGATCTCAAAGCCAGGGGAATGTACCCATTGGAGGTGTGAGGATAAAAAGGATCTCAGATAACGATGGATCGGGATCCTTGTCTGAAAGGGAATATTTCTACTCCGGATGGACTTCACCATCATTATCTTCAGGAGCCCTGACAGCTCCAAGACCGGAGTATTACTATGCCTCTTCCGACAGACAATTTTGTGAAATTGACGGTGAAGATCCTCCTATTGACCAATTGGGTGTTGAATGTGAATATATCTTTGCCACCTCAGGTGGGAGGGTAAGTACAGGCGGGTATTCAGCCCATATTTATTACAAAGAAGTAAGAGAGTCTAAAGGTTTGAATTTCGCCAATGGGGGTACTCTTTACCGTTACACTTTCCGGGCGGATGCTGAAGGGATAGCTGATTTTGGGAGTGATATACCTGGGGCATCCCTCGCCCATTGGGGAGATGAAAGCGGATTATTGCTTGAAAAGTCTGATTTTAAAATGGTTAGCGGACTGCCTGTATATGTGAAAAAAGAACTGCATACCTATAAAGCGGATCCCTCTTCAGATGTAGTGGTTCCAGGGTATGTGGTGAGGAAGAGATATCAACCTAGAGCAACTTCAGGAACCAACTGGCAGGTTTTGTTTGATCCATATGATGCTATGAGATATGAAATCCGTGCTAAATGGAAATATCGAGATTCGACCATTGTAATGGATTATGGTCTAAACAATAGTGTTATGACTAGGGTTAGCGTGTATTCTTACGCCAACGGAGTGCACATGTTGCCGACCAAGGTGGAGGTGACAGGCAGTGACGGGCATAAGGAAGTTGAATACACGGTATATCCCCATGACTATCCTAACACGACCGGTTTTATCGCAGCGATGAAAAACAGGTATCTGATTGGTTACCCTATAGAGCAAGTGAAATATAGAGAGGTAGGAACTAACAGAACCATTCTGTCAGGAACTGTGACCAAATATAATTCAACCGGTCAAGGCTTGGTTGACAGGATACAAATTTTGGAAACAGAAAGTCCCATACCCTTGTCATCTTTTAAATTTAGTCATAAGTCGGTTGGTCAACTTCCTCCTTCAGGAAGCTCCTCTTCTTTTTCTACGGACAGCCGATATCGGGATAAGCTTACTGTTAGTTCTTATGATATTTATGGTAATCCTACTCAGATGATTACCGATGGAGGAGAATCAAAATCCTACCTCTGGTCCTATAATTTCCAATACCCGGTTGCTGAAGCCATAAATGCTACTTTTAGTGAAATTTCCTTCACCTCGTTCGAGACGTCGGACAAAGGCGGCTGGACTTACTCAGGCGCCCCTGTTACAACCTACAAGACAGGAAAGAAGGGCTATAATCTAAGTTCCGGTTCGGTTACCAAAACTGGGATTTCCGCCTCCTCGTCCAGCCCCTACCGTGTTGGCTTTTGGGCAAAGACAGTGTCAGGCACCGGTTCGGTGAATGTGGGGGGGCAGAGCGAATCCCTTACAACAGTCTGGAAATGGGTGGAAAAAAACATTACCACGACCAGCCTGACCATATCGGGAAGCAGTATAATTATAGATGAGCTCAGGCTTCATCCTGCTGATGCGATGATGACCAGTTATACCTATGAACCTTTGGTTGGCATGACCAGCCAGACCGATCCGAGAGGCTACACGGTAAACTATTTTTACGATACTGCGAACCGTCTCCAGACCATCAAGGATGAAGACGGCAATATCCTGGAGCATTACGAATACAACTACGCCGGCAACTAACCCATTTTTAAGATGAGACACTATCTGTATACTACCCTTTTTCTGTTTTTGGTTACCCTAACGTCCTCAATTGGCCAGACTACGGAGAACTTTGTGAAGACTTACCGTGCGCGCACAGGAACCGCTACAGTGTCCACTGTTACGGGGGGCACGCCCGGGCAGTCCTATAAGACGTTTACCTACTTTGACGGCCTGGGCAGACCCCAGCAGACGGTTGGCAAACAGTCCACGATCACGGGCAAGGATCTGATTACACCCATAGACTATGATGATTTTGGACGTCAGAAAAAAGAGTATCTCCCGTATTTTGAATCTTCAGGCACCCAAGACGGCCGATTCCGAACCAATGGATTAACGATGCATTCCAGCAGGACCAATCCTATTTACGGGGATACCTATGGCTATTCTGAAATAGACTTCGAGCCCTCCCCGCTGAACCGGGTGGATAAGCAAGCCGCCCCGGGCAGTGCCTGGAGACTGGGCACGGGGAAGGAAGTGAAGTTCTCCAGAAGGCCCAACACCTCTGGGGAAGGGGTGAGGATCTTCACGGTAAACAGTGCGGGGCTTCCCGTGACCTCCGCCGCGTACGGGAACAACCTGCTGTGGGTGGAAATCACCCAGGATGAAGACGACAAAACCACCGTCCAATACACCGACAAACTGGGCAGGGTGATCCTTAAAAAAGTACAGAATACCGCCTCGGCCACGGGAAACGGACATTCGGGCTGGCTGTGTACCTATTATGTGTATGATGATCTGGGCCAGCTCCGTGTGGTGATCCCACCCCAGGCAACCCAGATCATGCTGGGCAAGGGGTGGAACCTTTCAACCAATGCGACACTGGCGAATGCCCAGTACTTCCGGTATAAATATGACGGAAGAGGCAGGCTGACCGAAAAGTATGTTCCGGAAAAGGGTGTTGAGTACTACCTGTATGATCTTCAGGACAGACAGGTGGGCTTTCAGGACGGGAATCTGAGGAGTGAAAGCAAATGGCTTTATACCAAATATGATGCCTTGGGAAGGCCGGTGATGACAGGACTTATCACAGTACCGACTACGACCACATTCGCTTCCCTGCAGACCACGCTGAACACGATGGGTGCCAACAACGCCACGGTGAAAGCGAACACCGCAAAAATAAAAACCGGAACGACAATTACCTCTGCCAAGTACGACGGCTATCAGGAGTATGTGGCATCAAGCTCCATCATCCTGCAGAACGGGTTTACGGTGAAGGCGACGGGAAACCAATTCTTCACCGCAAGGATCGGCACACCACCCGCATCGGGGGCGGCAGGGGCATGGCCGACGGACGAGGGGGAGATTCTGACGGTAAACTATTACGACTCCTACCAGTACCTGACCGGTTTATCCTACGCCAATCCGGGCTCACCCTTTCAGTCAACTGCCACGACCAGAGTGCACGGGCTACAGACAGGCAAAAAGGTCAAGGACCTGGAGACCGGGCATTTTTATACCACGGCTTTTTATTACGACAACAAAGGCAGGGTGGTCCAGACACTGGGGCAGCATCAGGTTGGCGGAACGGTACGGTCTTCCACCGCCTATAACTTTGAGGACCAGCCTACCCACAGCCTGACCGCCAATTCCCTGTCCTCCAATTACACGGTTCTCCGCGCCTATACCTACAACGTGATCGGGCAGCTGGAGAAGATTACCCATAAAGTGGGAAGCGGGTCCGTAAAGAACCTTGCCCAATACACCTACGATGACCTGGGCAGGCAGACAGGCAAGACCTTTCCGACGGTGGCCTCCAATGCCAACCAGACGGGCACGTACAATATCCGGGGCTGGCTGACAGGGCAGGGCTCAGGATATACGGGAATCTTCAGGCAGACCTTGTATTATAACAGCGGGGCGACTGCCAACAGGTTCAACGGGAACATAGCGGGGGTTTCCTGGACAGGGGGACAGGAGACCACCCCGGTCACCCGTACCTACAACTATGCGTATGACAATGCGAACAGGATCACTGGAGCCACATTCACTTCAACGGCCACCGGGGAAAACAGCCGCTACAACCTGAGCGGGATCGCCTACGATGCCAACGGGAACATCAAGACCATGACCCGGCGGGGAGAAAGGGCTGCCGGGAACTATAACATAGTCGATGCACTGACTTATAGTTATGAGACCAACACCACCTTTGGGGATATCTATTCCAACAGGCTGCTGGGAGTGGCAGACGGACAAAGCTCCAATACTTTTACCTCCAAAGATTTCAAGCCCAACACCGGGGCAACGGGGAATTACCTTTATGATGCCAACGGGAACCAGCGGGTGAACAAAGACAGGAGAATTTCGGAGACCAAATTCAACCACCTGAACCTTCCCGAAGAGATCACTTTCTCCACGGGAGGCAAGCTGAAATTTGCCTACGATGCGGAAGGGAACAAACTGACCCAGAAGGCTTACGACAGCAGCGGATCCCTGACCAAGACCCGGGATTACATCGGTGAGGTAGTGCTTCTGAACGGAGCCCTGGATTATCTGGTGCATGAGGAGGGAAGGATAGTTGCGGAGGAGAACCAACTTTGGAGTGAATTTTATGTGAAGGACCATCTGGGGAATGTAAGACAGGTGCTGCGCAGTCCTACTGTCCAGGCCTTTACGGCCACGATGGAGACAGGCCGTGCAGCGTCAGAGGAGCTGGAGTTTTCCATGGTATCGGAATCCAGACAGACCGAGCCCGAGCATAATGTGACCGAGGGCGGAAACCAAGTCGCTTGGCTGAATGCCGACCGTGGAAGAATGGTGGGACCCGGAAGAACCCAGGAAATCTATGCGGGTGACAGTTTAAAACTTCAGGTACACGGCAAATATCTGGAGGACAAAAACCAAAAAGTGAACGCCGCAAGCTTTATGGCAGCGGGGGGCAGGGAAAGACTGGTGGCAGACCTGAACGAACTGGCGTTGAGCACCCAGCGTGCGGGCGGTGCAAATCCCATTGCCCTGCTGAATCTGGCGGATATCCTGGCCAAGGACCTGCAGAAGAAAGAAGCTCCCGAGGCCTATCTGATGTATGCACTCTATGACCGGGACAGCAACAGATATGAGGTGGGCAAGAAAGTCCTTTCTAAAAATGCTGCAAACCGGCATGAAGTGTTGGAAGAGAATATGTATATTTCCAAAGACGGATATATGGAGACCTTTGTGGTAAACGAAACCTCGGAGGATGTCTGGTTTGACAATATGACGGTGATGAGTGTGAGTTCGGCCATAGTACAGGAAACACATTATGATCCCTGGGGACTGGAACTGAAAGGACTGGGCTTTCAGCATGGATTATACAAGGCAAACAAGTATCTTTATAACGGGAAGGAGCTGATAGAGGACGAAGGTCTTCAGTATTATGATTATGGGGCTAGGATGTATGATCCGGCGATAGGAAGATGGGGAGTTGTTGACCCGTTGGCAGACCAACGCTCATGGGTCTCTCCTTACAACTTTGTACAAAACAACCCTCTCAACAGGATCGATCCTGATGGAAGACTAGACTGGGTGGCCAATAGGGAGGGAGAAGTGTATTGGGATGAAAATGCAACTTCCCAGGCAACCACAAAGACTGATGAAACTTATCTGGGTAAATCCGGGACAGGGATAGACGAACAGACCGGGAATATGTTGGTGTACAATTCTGATGGGTCAATAGATCAGGGAATGATGAGTTTGGGAGAAGTGACAGTGTCAGCCACTCAATCAGATCATGAGAGAACAATGAGTAGCCCAGTTGTACAGAACATGCGAGCAAACAGCGAGCGGATTAAAAGCGAAGCGTTACCTTTTGCCCGGCACATGGTTAGAAGTGCAATTGATGGTGCAGGATATACAGGTGCAGGAATAACAGCAGTCGGGACCGTGGTGACCCCCTTTGTCCCCCATATTGGAGTGGGATTGTTGGCTGTTGGCGGTACTGTGTCTACAGCGTCAGGATTTGCTAGTGCAGGTATGAACGCGTTAGAAGGGAATTTTGGTTCTGCGGCAATTGATGTCGGGATGGTTGGGTTAGGGAGTGCAGGGTCATCAGGACTTAAGGTTCTCAAAAATAGGCAGTTTATAAACACTACAGATGAGACGGTATTAAGGTCTATATATAATAGTTCGATGGATATTCTTGGGATTGGGATAGTTCCTGCAGTTAAAAAACGATGATGATTTTTATAGGATTATTAATTTTCATTTTGGGTGTATATCTCTACTTTCGGATCATCAGGAGAGATAAGGTGGGTATTCATAAGTTTAATTCTGAATATAAGATTAGAAGAAACCTGTTTATCTATTCGTTAATGACCGTAGGATTTATAATGTTCATAAGGGAGCTGATTATATGGTTGACATCCTAAAAGTTAGAGCTAGTTATTAAAAGAAAAGCCCCGTAATTGGGGCTTTTTCTCATTACAGCGCAGCGATACTTTTGAGTTTGGCGGCCTTGATGAAGTCATCGATGGTTGCGAAGACGTGTGACTTGTTTTCGGGATCGAGATTTTGTATCTCCTTGAGTTTTTTGAGGGTTTCGTTGTCAATGCGCTCGTACTCCCCATCCTTGACCAGATAATCCAGTGTGACCCCGAGTGAGTCGGCGATCTTTGCGGCCACGTCAATTGATGGGATGTTTTCACCCAGGTAAACCGGAACCTTCAAAACTACAAAGCCAGGGCGAAACCCCTACTCACTTTAGAGGAAGGAATACAAAAAAGAAAACAGCGGGCAACAGATGTAGAACCTGTTTTCGGACAGCTCAAATACAACAAGGGCAGGGGCAGATATATGCTCAGAGGCAAAGAAAAAGTCGAAATCGAAACCGGCCTGCTGGTCATTGCCCACAACCTGGCCAAAATGACGGGGTGAACAGGGCAACCTCATTTTTTCATCCAATCCATTCCAAAAGACTGAAATATCAGCCCAATCCACAGAGCAATTACAAGAACCAAGAATCTGTTAGAGTTAAACGATGTTCAAAAAAATAGAGGCCGAAATCAGGAAATCGGCGTCTATTGGATAAAAAAGGCTGTCTTCAATTAGTAAACATTAATATGAGACAACCTCCTTTCTATAAAATAGAATTTGTAATTCGGATAACTTAGTGGGGAGATTCTGACGGTAAACTATTACGACTCCTACCAGTACCTGACCGGTTTATCCTACGCCAATCCGGGCTCACCCTTTCAGTCAACTGCCACGACCAGAGTGCACGGGCTACAGACAGGCAAAAAGGTCAAGGACCTGGAGACCGGGCATTTTTATACCACGGCTTTTTATTACGACAACAAAGGCAGGGTGGTCCAGACACTGGGGCAGCATCAGGTTGGCGGAACGGTACGGTCTTCCACCGCCTATAACTTTGAGGACCAGCCTACCCACCGCCTGACCGCCAATTCCCTGTCCTCCAATTACACGGTTCTCCGCGCCTATACCTACAACGTGATCGGGCAGCTGGAGAAGATTACCCATAAAGTGGGAAGCGGGTCCGTAAAGAACCTTGCCCAATACACCTACGATGACCTGGGCAGGCAGACAGGCAAGACCTTTCCGACGGTGGCCTCCAATGCCAACCAGACGGGCACGTACAATATCCGGGGCTGGCTGACAGGGCAGGGCTCAGGATATACGGGAATCTTCAGGCAGACCTTGTATTATAACAGCGGGGTGACTGCCAACAGGTTCAACGGGAACATAGCGGGGATTTCCTGGACAGGGGGACAGGAGACCACCCCGGTCACCCGTACCTACAACTATGCGTATGACAATGCGAACAGGATCACTGGAGCCACATTCACTTCAACGGCCACCGGGGAAAACAGCCGCTACAACCTGAGCGGGATCGCCTACGATGCCAACGGGAACATCAAGACCATGACCCGGCGGGGAGAAAGGGCTGCCGGGAACTATAACATAGTCGATGCACTGACTTATAGTTATGCGACCAACACCACCTTTGGGGATATCTATTCCAACAGGCTGCTGGGAGTGGCAGACGGACAAAGCTCCAATACTTTTACCTCCAAAGATTTCAAGCCCAACACCGGGGCAACGGGGAATTACCTTTATGATGCCAACGGGAACCAGCGGGTGAACAAAGACAGGAGAATTTCGGAGACCAAATTCAACCACCTGAACCTTCCCGAAGAGATCACTTTCTCCACGGGAGGCAAGCTGAAATTTGCCTACGATGCGGAAGGGAACAAACTGACCCAGAAGGCTTACGACAGCAGCGGATCCCTGACCAAGACCCGGGATTACATCGGTGAGGTAGTGCTTCTGAACGGAGCCCTGGATTATCTGGTGCATGAGGAGGGAAGGATAGTTGCGGAGGAGAACCAACTTTGGAGTGAATTTTATGTGAAGGACCATCTGGGGAATGTAAGACAGGTGCTGCGCAGTCCTACTGTCCAGGCCTTTACGGCCACGATGGAGACAGGCCGTGCAGCGTCAGAGGAGCTGGAGTTTTCCATGGTATCGGAATCCAGACAGACCGAGCCCGAGCATAATGTGACCGAGGGCGGAAACAAGGTGGCCTGGCTGAATGCCGACCGTGGAAGAATGGTGGGACCCGGAAGAACCCAGGAAATCTATGCGGGTGACAGTTTAAAACTTCAGGTACACGGCAAATACCTGGAGGACAAAAACCAAAAAGTGAACGCCGCAAGCTTTATGGCAGCGGGGGGCAGGGAAAGACTGGTGGCAGACCTGAACGAACTGGCGTTGAGCACCCAGCGTGCGGGCGGTGCAAATCCCATTGCCCTGCTGAATCTGGCGGATATCCTGGCCAAGGACCTACAGAAGAAAGAAGCTCCCGAGGCCTATCTGATGTATGCACTCTATGATCAGGACAGCAACAGATATGAGGTGGGCAAGAAAGTCCTTTCTAAAAATGCTGCAAACCGGCATGAAGTGTTGGAAGAGAATATGTATATTTCCAAAGACGGATATATGGAGACCTTTGTGGTAAACGAAACCTCGGAGGATGTCTGGTTTGACAATATGACGGTGATGAGTGTGAGTTCGGCCATAGTACAGGAAACACATTATGATCCCTGGGGACTGGAACTGAAAGGACTGGGCTTTCAGCATGGATTATACAAGGCAAACAAGTACCTCTATCAGGGTAAAGAGATGATGGATGACCAAAATCTCAATATTTATGATTTTGAAGCCCGTGGATATGACCCCGTCATAGGTAGGACTTTGCAGATCGATCCCCATGCGGATAATTATTATGCTTTGTCTCCCTACAGTTGGGTAGCCAATAATCCGCTTAACGTTATTGACCCGACCGGAATGGATACGGTAAACATAAATAATCTTAATTGGCCAACCTTTAAAACAGATGAAGATGAGTTGGTTTTAAATGAGGTTATAGTGTCCGCAAGTGCGTCTGATAAACCTGCAGATGCAACAAAAGAACATATTCCAATGTGGTTGCTTGGAAGTGGGGATAAGGTAATGGGGCACAGAGATGGGCTTTCTGGTCTTGAAGATTTTTTTGGTAAAAGGACGTACGGACCTTTTGATGTTAATGCGCAGGGAAGGATAATCGGATTAACTCCTACGACAGGTGTTGGGCCAGACGTAGGAAGAATAGGACCAGCTAGGGGAATAAAAACAGTCCGTGACTTATTTGCAGCTGGGAAAAAGTTACCTAAGGTTAAAGGGGGAGGGCAGATTTCAATTAAAGGAAATATTGATGACGTGTTTAATTCGATATCTAAAGGAAGGAAGACTGAAGTCCTGAAGGGAGATCGGGTTCAGACAACATTAAAGGATGGAACAATTTTAACAAAATATCCTGCTTCTTCTGGTCCTCCAACAATTCAGGTAAATCAAGGTGGTAAAATAACTAAAGTTAGATTTGAATAATGGATATTGAATTAATACAAATTTTAAGAGAATACGATAGTATTGAGCTAGGCTCCCAGGATCGTGATTTATCCAAACGATATTTAGAAAAATATTGGTTAGATATAACTGAATTTAACAGTAATTGGCTTCCAGTAAAAAACAAGATTTTTAATCCTACTTCAAAAGATCTGCCTGATAAAATGTTTAATGAGGATTTTGAACTTTTAGTTCAAAAAGCTGGGGTATTATTTACCAAAGAGGAATATTATGCTTTACAAAAATGTATGCTGGCTGCAGGAGATAAATTTTTTGTAATTATAGAAAACAAAGAAGCAGCGAATGCAATAGAAAGTGATCATGTTCGATTAAGGTTTACATATCCTGTAAATACCTCTTGGAATGAGTTATGTAATGATAATGAAAAGCACTTGACTACTGAAATATCATCTTATGACTTACTTGTCAATCCACAAAAGAATTTTTTTGTTTTTGGTGATAGTGGAAAGTGGGGGAAATATACAGCAAATAATTATGGATACACTCCTCTTGAAATAATCGGATTTAAACCTGAATTAGCCTCCAATTTTATCGAGCAATTTAAACTACCGAAAAATGAACAGGAGGAAATACTTGCGTGGTTGCCTCGGAATTATAAAAAGTTAATAAAATGGTAAGATGCTTTAAACGATAGTTACAGCAATGGATATGAAGTAAGTAAGAAAATCCTCAGTAAAAGTGCAGCGAACCAGCATGAGGTATTGGAGGAGAATCTGTAAATTCAAGAAGACGGCTTTATGGAAACCTTTGTGGTGAACGAAACTTCTGAGGACGTATGGTTTGACAATATGATGGTGATGAGTGTGAGTTCGGCCATAATACAAGAAACTCATTATGATCCCTGGGGATTGGAGCTGACGGGACTTGGGTATCAGTATGGAGGCATCAAGGCAAACAAGTACCTCTATCAGGGCAAAGAGATGATGGATGACCATAATTTAAATATTTACGATTTTGAAGCCCGTGGTTATGATCCGGTGATTGGGAGAACCATACAGATGGATCCGCATGCGGAAAGTTATTACAATTTGTCGCCTTACAGTTGGGTAGCCAATAATCCGCTAAGTGTAATTGATCCGACCGGAATGGATACGGTCAATGTGAATAACCTTGATATGCGAACCTTCAATCCGGATGTGGATGTCGTGGGTCTGGATGAGGTGGTAGTTTCTGCAAGTGGTGGATCAGATGAACCTGCGGATGCGACCAGAGAGAATATTCCAATCTGGCTGCTCCGTGAAGGTGATAAAGTGATGGGGCACAGAGATGGGATTTCTGGTCTTGAAGATTTTTTTGGTAAAAGGACTTACGGACCTTTTGATGTTAATGCGCAGGGAAGGATAATCGGACTAACTCCTACTACAGGTGTTGGGCCTGATGTGGGCAGGGGAGGTGCAGCAAGGGGAGGTAAATGGATTTATGGACGTTTTAAAACGTTTACCAAATGGGCTAACCAGCTTGCAAAAAGAGGGTGGACCGAAAAGCAAATAACAGAAGCTATTACCAGTGGGAAAACTTTTAGTGCGATAAATAATGTAAATAAGGCTAATGCAGCAACAAGGTACGTTCACCCAACAACTGGACAATCAGTAGTTGTCGATGATGTTACAAAGGAACTACTCCATGTTGGAGGCCCTGGCTTTAAATATTAACGAAATGGAAAAGATAGTATACGTCCAGCTTTTAGGAGAAGGAACTATTGTTTACCGTCCTGTTCCTGCTACTCAAATAAATGGGAGTATCCATTTATTAAGGGGCGAGGAAATATTCGACGGAGATGACGAGGATTGGGAGTTTCTTCCTGGAACCAAAGTTGTGGTAGAAGAAAGAGAACTTGGAGGGGAAAAAGTTTTTGTAGCTATTGACAAGGAAACCACTAAGTAAGTTGACAAATTATCGTATGCTTTGATTCTCAAATATGGGTAACAGGCTAAAGAGTACAAATCCTGTAGAATCTTTTAGGTCAGAGATTTATTAGATGTTTAAATACGAAAAGCCCGGTGTTGACCGGGCTTTTGTGTTTTATACACTGAGTGAGTTCTGCACCTGGCACTTGAACAGGAATGCGTCCATCAGGGCGAATATGTGTTCCCTGTCCTCGGGCTGCAGTTTTTCGATGTCCTGCAGGCGTTTGACGGTTTTTTTGTCGAAGGAGCTGTTGATCCCCTCACCGACCAGATAGTCCAGCGATACGCCGAAGGCATCGGCTATTTTTTTTGCCGCCTCGATGGAGGGGACGGCATCCCCTCGCTCGTACTTGCCGATCATCTCCCTGGACACGCCGCTTTCTGCGGCCAGTTTTCCCCCCTGAGTGTAGACGGATCATGGATTGGACTAGGTGTAGTTTGCCTGCCCTGCAAACCGACCTCTCGCTAAAAAGCTTTGCCAAAGCTTTTTCTCACGCTCGATTCTACCTTTATATAGATACAAATTTGTAATTTGCTACTTTCGAAAAACATGATTTTATGGGAGAAGCCTACCAGATAAGAGATAAAGAAATCGAGCGTAAAGTAAAGATAAAGCTTATTATAGAGACCTTTGTACGAGATTCCAAATGGCCATTAAAACTTACTAAAATCATTTGAATTACCCTATTTTCTTACTTTCCAGGTAATGGGTTGGGCAGATGTTTTTACCGGAAAAATATACCGGGATTTGATTTTGGAAAACCTTTCGTGTTGCCGAGTAGAAAAGGGATTATTCTTATATGGTTATGTCATCATGAGCAATCATATTCATTTGGTGGTTCAGCACAAGGACGGGAAGCTTTCGGGTTGGGTACGTGATTTCAAAAAGTTCACCGGCAAGAAGTTATTGAGAATGATTCTTGAAAATCTTCAGGAAAGCAGGCGAGAATGGCTAAAGATGATATTTGAGTATCATGCAGCGTATAGCAAGCGTTCTGGGGATTTGCAGTTTTGGACCCATGAAAACCATGCGATAGAATTGTACCGACCTGAAATGATAGAGAGCAGGATGGCCTACATCCACGATAATCCTGTTAGAGCAGGGCTGGTAGAAAAACCTGAGGACTATCTGTATTCCGGTGCGAGAAATTATTCAGGACTAAAGGGTTTGATAGAAGTGGATTATTGGTGATTTTGGCTTATTTCCAACTGCAGATTAAGGATATTGGGGTGAAGTTGCAAACTTCACCCAGCGTGCAAATGAACTTTAAAGGTGCTGAGAAGAAACTACGCCCAGGGGAGAACCTGACTACCTTCAAACCGGTGACCTTGGCAGCTAAGGAGACAGGCACCAGCCGCACACCCTGGCCCAAAGACTCCCGTCTTTGTCCTCCCACCAACTCTTAAAAACCAATCAAATTACCATACAAAAGCCCGGATATGTGTATATTTATCTGTCCAACGAGAATCCCACCCCCGTGGAAGTGTTTCCCGAAACAAGTTCGGGACAGGCATTTGACGACTTTAAGGTAACCCATACCAATACCCCTATAGTACAGAAGGATGACTACTATCCTTTTGGGCTGACATTCAATTCCTATTCAGCACCGGGTGGGGTGGGGCAGAAATTTAAATTCAATGGTAAGGAAAGGGAAGAACTGACGGGTTGGGATGATTTCGGGGCAAGAATGTATATGAGTGACTTGGGAAGATGGGGCGTTGTTGACCCGATGACATCTATTTATTGGGATTATTCTCCCTATAACTTTGGAATCAATAATCCTATAAATGTAATTGACCCCAATGGGAAATTGTTTTTTATGTTAATGAAGAGGGTAAAATTATTTATTAAAAAAAGCAAATTCTTTCGGGATAAAATTTAAAGTAATTGAAGATTAAGGAGTTTATTTGCATTCTTATGTAGTGCTTGAGAAGCAAGAAGCAAATTTCAAATATCTAAATTTATATTGCATTTTAGTATGTTTTTATTATTATCTGTGGTAACTATTTATTTAATATCTTTGTTCTGAAGTAAATGGACATTTTTTTTAAAAAAAAATAAGGTGTCAATGGAGTTTTCTTAACGCTTCAAAATGGAGGAAGATTGAGAAACACCTTAGTGAATTGAATTGAAATCAGGGTGACGTTTTGTCTAATAGGTAGTTTTTTGCGGGAATGCATTTAAAAAACTCCTTAGGTTATGGGTTATTATAATTTAACTATACAAATATTAACAAATTAAATTAATTATGAAAAAACAGCTACTATTTTTTTTAGCAACAATATTAAGCTTTAATTGCTATTCACAAATCTCTTTTGAAAAGGGGTATTACATTGGTGACGATAATCAAAAAATTGATTGTTTGATCAAAAATATCGATTGGAAAAATAATCCAACTGAATTTGAATATAAACTATCCGGAAACAGTGAGTCTAAAAAGGTGACTATAAAATCAATCAAAGAATTTGGTGTTGATAATAGTTCAAAATACGTTAGAAGCACTGTGAATATTGACAGGTCTAGTGAGAGTGTTAATAATTTAAGCGATGATAAAAATCCTATATTTCAGGAAGAGGAGGTTTTTTTAAAAGTTTTAGTTGATGGTAAAGCTACCTTATATGAATACGTTGATGGTAACTTAAAAAGATATTTTTATATTAAAGAGAACTCTAATGTTGAACAATTAATCTATAAAAAATATAGAACCCCTGAGAATTATATTGGAGAAAATAATAAATTTAGACAGCAGCTATGGATTGATTTGAATTGTCCAAATTTTAAAATGAGTAAAATTGAGAATGTAGAATATACGAGAAATGATTTAGTAAGATTTTTTATTGAGTACAGTGAATGCCATAATGACGAAATAATTAATTTCCAGCTACAACAAAAAAGAGATTTATTTAATATGACAATCAGACCTCGCATAAATAGTTCTTCATTAACAATTCAGAGCTCTACTTCTGATTCTAGAGATACTGATTTTGGGAATAAAGTAGGTGTTGGTTTTGGATTAGAAGCTGAGTTTGTTTTACCTTTTAATAAGAACAAATGGGCAATTGCAATTGAGCCAACTTATCAAAGTTTCAAGTCGGAAAAAAGGTCTAATGTAAATAATGTTTCTGGAGGAGTATTGATAGCAAATGTTGATTACAGTTCTATTGAATTTCCTGTAGGATTAAGACATTATTTATTTCTAAGTAATAATTCTAAAGTTTTTATAAATGCTTCTTACATATTTGATTTAAGTTCAAAGTCATCAATTGAATTTACCAGAAACGATGGGTCAAATTTAGATTCAATAGAAATTGAGACAAGAAGTAACCTAGCTATAGGGATTGGTTACAAACAAAATGATAGATATAGTTTAGAGGTAAGGTATCAGACCAATAGGGAAATTTTAAGGAACTACTTATTTTGGAATTCTGAATATAAAACATTATCAATAGTATTTGGGTATTCATTATTCTGAAAATCAAAAAAAGAAATGAAAAATATACTAACTACAGTAGTTTTGCTGTTTTTTGTTTGTCTTGCTTCATATGGACAGATTCAGACGCAAAATTTAAATATGGGTCTATATCAACTTCAGTTTCCAAGCGCAAGTGGCGGTAATAATAGAATACAAAGCTATGGGGGGAGTGTATATGGCACTTGGCTTTTTAAATCAAGATTTGACCATATTATTTTAGACGCGGGTGAAAATGATTTAAATTATAGGCAAATTATCTTTAAAATCGGAGGAGTGGAAAAGGCCAGATTTTTTTCTAATGGATACTTAGGAATAGGGACTCAATATCCTGAGGCCATGCTCCATGTAAAAAACGGAAACAATTCGTACGGAACTATTCTGGCAAGCGCAAATGAGAGCAATTTCTCTTTGTATGCTAAAACCTTGACAACCCACCCGATAAATGTTGAATCTTTTAGATTGGGATTAAAATATGGTGAAGGGGAGAACAATGGCTTTATCTCGTTTTATAGAGGGGCTGGCTCATCAGGAGGTTATCTTGGTTTTTCTACAAATGGAGCCGAACGAATAAGAATATTGACCAATGGCAATGTTGGGATAGGCACTTCAACCACTGGAAGTCATAAATTAGCCGTAGACGGTTCAATTGGAGCTAGAGAGGTCAAAGTTGAAACAGCAGTTTGGGCGGATTTCGTGTTCAATACCAATTATGAGCTTCGGACACTTGAAGAGGTAGAGAAATTTATCTCTAAGAATAAGCACCTCCCGGATATCCCAAGTGAAGACCAAGTAGTGGAAAATGGAATCAACTTAGGTGAGATGAATGTTAAACTGCTGCAGAAGATAGAAGAGCTTACACTATACCTTATACAGCAAAACAGGAAAGTTGAAGAACTTCAGATAGAAGTTGCCTCATTGAAAAAAGCACTTTAAACTTAAGGTAATTTCAAGGCCAGCCAAAAAGAGTAAATTTTTTAGATCATTCTTAAACTTATATGATTATCCGCAATGATGCCAGTAACCTCATTTTCTTTGGTGTAACAGCTGGAACACCGATGACAGAAGACCGAAGTGGCCTCGGCGCTAGTGTTTTCCAAATCCTATAATGCTTTAGTCTCTTTACTGGCAGAAAAGCGGATATACATAAAACTTATATTAATTATGAAAAATGTTTTATTGCTATGCTTATTGTTTGGGTTGAGTTCAGTGACTAGCGCTCAGCAACAGTTTTCCCAATTATATGGAACCAATGAAATTGAAGATAAGATTTCTTTGATTGGTAATAGACTTGGCCAAACTAACATGTACGGATTCGGTATAGAAAGCGGAACTCTTTACTACAAGTCTGCTTCAACTCATCGATGGTATATTGAAGCCAATGCTGATGGAGGAAGCAACTTCAAAATGCAACTTAACTCAGGAGGATTAATACTCAGGGGCTCACTCACTTCAGCAGGAACCATGAGTTTGCAATCAACTTCATCTTCAGTTGGAGATATTGTTTCTCTTTATGGAGATAGGCTTGGACATCCGGCTATGTATGGTTTTGGCGTTGAAGCTAGTGGTGGAATATTGTACAACAAGGCAAAAGGAGGCTATAGCTGGTATATTCATAAAAATGCTGACTTAGGTGTCAGTGCTATGATGCGGTTAAGTAGCACTGAGCTCATTGTGGATGGAAGAATAAGTAGTGAAGAAGTGAAAGTAGAAGTAATAAATGGCCCGGATTATGTCTTCGAACCTGATTATGAACTTCGAAGCCTTAGTGAAACCAAGGAATATATCATCAAGAATAAGCATTTGCCTGAAATACCATCTGCATCTGAAATGGAAAATAACGGGATTGACCTCGGAGACATGAACATGCGGCTTTTGAAGAAGATTGAAGAGCTGACACTGTATCAGATCGAACTAATGGAAGAAATGGAAAAGATGAAGAAAGAACTCCAAAGGATTAGTGCGAATTGAAATCAACCAGCTAGCGCAAGTCTCCAGACTTGCGCTCAGCTCAATGCAGTCTCCCGACTGCCAATGGTTAAGGTTCCCCAAAACCGGAAGTTTTATTTTCAACCGAAAAGAGTGACAAAAGCCGCATAGCAAGTAGCAAGAGCATAGAACCAAGATATTTGATCAGTAGTCAAAACAAATAGGGCAGGATGATATTTTAACCCATTAACCTTTACCCATCGTCTGAAAGTGGGAAGCACTTCAGTATCATTTCCAATACACAACTGAATCTTTAACCCTTAACCTTTAACAATTAACTTTCAACAATTAACTAAACCTCCAAATTGTTTCGCTAGTCACCAAAATAGCGTCAATTTTTACTTCTGCTGTTGCAAATAAGTGATCAGTGAAGCCAATTCTTCAAAGGAAAGTGAATTGACCAAGCCTGGAGGCATCATGGACGTCTCCATCACCTTGCGGGTTTTGATGGTGCTTTTGTCTAGTTTTGTAGCTGTGCCGGTGATGTCCTGAAGTACCACTTCATCAGCAGTCTCTGCTGTGACAAAACCCATGTAGCTCTTATCGTCATCTGTATCAATCAGTACAGAAGCAAAGCCTTGAGAGATAGAGGCATTTGGTTTCAGGATAGATTCGGTGATCTGCGACCTGTTCATGATCGAGCCGATTTGACCCATATATGGTCCCTTTAGTGGCTGACCTTTTTCTATACTGTGACAGGCTATGCATCCTTGGCTGGTGAATAATGCTTTGCCTTTCACCGGATCTCCTTCAAGATCTTGTACGGCGATCATTACATCCTCGATAGAGGAAGCCCCAACCTGACCTTTTTTGTTCTTTATCTCCTCCAGATCGATTTCAGTTTCCTGGATCACCAAGGTTGATTCTTCCAAGCCAAATTCCTCAATTTCCATCCTGTTACGTTCATTGAGATCCGCAAAGAACTGTCTTTTCGTGGCATCAAACGCATTGCGCTCGCCAAGCAAGAAACCTTTGATTTTATCGGATGACCCCCAAGTGATTCCTTTGTAATATGGACCATGTGTATCCGGGCGGGTTCCCCACCACCAAGAACCGTCGTATGGGGCCTCTTTTTTGTAAAGTCTGGAAAGCGTACCCAAAATTTCTGTTTTCAACTCCATATCATCTGTTTTGCCATAGGCTTTGATCAACCCATCCACTGCCTTTGGATCATGCATATAGCGTAATGCCCAAAGTGCAATTTTTGAATTTTCTGTACCGATTGCGTTAACAGCGGCATCTACTGCGTCAAGCTCTACCAGTGCTTTTACAGCTATATGCGGAAGGATAATAGCGGAATTTGGCGTAGCGTGCGGTCCTTCAGTTCCTTTGTCCTGTTGCTTAAACGAGGCAGGGACTTTTACTCTGAGTAATTCCGCCGCCGCTTGGGGGTTGCCAATTCTGCCTAAGGCTACAATAGCAGCGGATTTCACCCGGTCGTTTGGATCAGTTACGCCTTCGGTAAATGGATCGAGAGGAACTCCCTGAAGACAGGTTTTTCGGTCTGCCAAAGCACGTAGGGCAAACTCTCTTACTTTTTCTTCTTGGCTCAATTTTACCAATTCTCCATTACCGCTTTCACAGGTAGCTTGTGCATAGGTGTAAATACCGGCAACGCGCACTTCCAGTGGCAAGGTTCTGTCAGTAGCTACTGCAAGTGCGGCAGCTCCTGCTTCATCTGGAAAACGTGCAAGTAGTTCACGCTGGGCATGAAAACGTGAAACGGAATTAGCTGCTTTCAGCAATGCAGTCAATTGGTCAACTGTGGCAGTGGTCAAGTCAGGGAAAGCTTCGTATTCCCAACCTTTTGGAACTACACGAACGACATAGCCTTTTTCCTCACTGCCAAAGTATCCTGCACCATCCCATGCCGCAAGGAACATTCTCCCTGAAGCATCCACGTCGATATCTGTAATCTGGGAAAGTTTGATAAACTCTTCATCCTGCTGGGTAAATCCCGGACCATCCATTGTTACCCGATGAATGTACAATTGACTTCTGCCCCAATCGGCCATCATCGGCACGTGATTGTATTTGGCAGGCCAGCGGTCATCGTCCATAAAGTAACTACCGGTGCCGGAGCCCCCGCCCAGATCAGCAAGGGCAGGGATAATCTCTTCTGTGAAATTCTGGAAAAAGTTGGGATAGCCATACTCTCCAGATTGGGTGTAGTGAATAAAGCGGATATTCCAGCCGCCACCGTCATTGGTATTGCCTCTGGTATAAATATTCATAAAAGGATCAATAGCCACATCATAAATGTTTCGGGTTCCATGGATGTATTCTTCCATTTCGGTGCCGTCGGGACGGACACGGACTATACCTCCGCCAAGCATGGTCATTTTCTTCCCATCCCTGTCAGTGGCATTATGAAATCCGAAATCACCTACCGCAATATAAATCCATCCATCGATACCCATTCTGATCCCGTTGGTAGAGTGATCGGTGCCACGTGAACGGATAGATTCCGGGGATGAAATCCCTTCAATCAGGACCTTGGAAGGCCCATCTGCCACGCCATCATTGTCTTTGTCTTCATAAACCACCAGATTCATTCCTTCTGCCACTCCTGTTGCTTCCGAAAACTGTGTGTGAAGCACGAAAACCTGATCTCTTACCGCAATGATGCCTCTTGGGTTGTCTACTTTGACAAATTCAGTATGAGAATCCAATTCTCCATCATTATTGCTATCGACCAACCGGACAATAGCCCCTTTACCGGGCTCTTTGCCCAGAGAACCCATCATATCTACTCCCACGAATACATTTCCATTGGGAGATACAGCCAATGCAGCCGGGCTTGGTACAATGTCAGGGCCTGCGAAATTACTTAATATAAGCTCAGTACTGTCAGCACCTGTAGTATCACCTGTTGACTTAGGATAGAAATTTGAAAGCTCTTCTAGATCAGCTTTTCTTGTGTCGGGACTAGAGCATCCAAAAGCCAATAGACCACCAGCCAATAGTATTACTGGAAACGAAATTTGAGACATGCTAGCAAATAAAATTTGAAATGTATTTTTTTTGAGGTTGCTGTTTGCACCCTCAAATATATTGGATTCTGCTCTTTCTGAGCATATTTTCCATGTTTCCTTTGCTTATAGGGGGTATTAGTTGATAAATGGTGAGAGGTGGTCAATATTCACTCAGTTTGAGTGAATATTGAGTTAAGATTTTCAGTTGTTGAATGGATATTCATTAACCCAATTAGAATTTAGTTGTAACAATAGGTAATCTGTTTAGAGCTTTCCGACCAACGCCTATATGTTTTTCTCCCAAGGTTACCATAAGTGATATTCCCCTTTAGGATTTTCCCGGATCTTAAGGATGCAGGGCTTTTCTTGATTGGCAGCAGACACAAAGTTAATATCCTCTTTACTCATCGAAGTTTTCTATGGTGTAGTAGTGTTCATTTTTACCGGAGGTTTTTACATATATCCGGTTTTGCGCGATCATCACCTGTGTCCAATAAGCACCTGCACTGTCAGGTAAGTTCTTCAATAAATTTCACCATATCCCAAAAAACTTTTGGAGGTACTAAATCCGGTTGGGAGGGGTGTGTCGTAATTGATTGTGAAGTACCTGATCGATCAACTACGGCACTGATAATACCATTTCAAGAAAACCATAACCGGATTATTAACCTAAAACACTCAGTAAAATGAAAAATGAACTAATTAAGCCAAAGGGACTGGTGAAAAATGCTAACCGCAGACAGTTCCTCAAGACAGGCTCACTGTCGGTAGCCGCTGCGGGATTAATCATGGTGGGCTGTAACGATGATATAGAAGATAGGAGCCCAATGCCTGATGGCGAAGGGGTAATGCTAGGTGCAGGAGATATAGGGATTTTGAATTATGCCTATGCTTTGGAGCAACTTGAGGCTGCATTCTATGCCACTGTAATGCAGGGAAGCTACTTTGCCAATGCAAGCGCAGAAGAAAAAACCATAATGGGAGATTTGGAGAAGCACGAAAGAGCGCACAGGGAGTTTTTCAAGGCGGCGTTGGGAGATGCTGCAATCGCTGACCTCGAAGTTGATTTTAGCGCAATTGATTTTAGCAGTAGGACATCCGTTTTGATGGCTGCGAAGACCTTTGAGGATCTGGGAGTTGCTGCTTATAATGGTGCAGGTCAGTTTATCGAGAGTGTAGATTACCTGCTTATTGCGGGGAAAATTGTCTCTGTGGAAGCCCGGCATGCGGCTGCTATCAGAGATTTGATTAATCCCGGTTCTGCTGATTTTGCGGGAGACGATTTGATCGATGCAAATGGACTTGAGCGAACGCTAAACTTCACAGAGGTTTTGACAGCTGCCAGCTCATTTGTAACCACACCGATTGACTTCAGTCAGTTGCCATCTTAATCCACCACTTTAAACAACACAAGACATGAACTTATTAAAATTGCTAGATAAAATGTGCCCGGATACCACAAGTCCGGAAGAGAAAGATCTATTTTTCTCCAGAAGAGAGGCGTTCCGTCAGTTTGGGGACATGAGTAAGAAAGTGGCTATGGCTGCGGTTCCGCTTGGGATTCTGTCAGCATTGCCGAAAGTGGCAAAGGCTGATACGGCAAGTTTGATTGATGTATTGAACTATGCCTTAACCCTGGAGCATTTGGAGTACAGGTATTATCAGATGGGTATTGAGGCAGGTGTGATCGACAATGCCGATTTGGCGATTTTTACCAAAATTAGAGATCACGAATTGGCACATGTGGATTTTCTGAAAGAAGTGATTTCCAATGTATTGATGGGGACTCCTGTAGCTGAACCTGATTTTGATTTTACTGCAGGCGGCAACTTTATGCCATTCAGTGATTATCCTACTTTCTTAGCATTATCCCAGGCTTTTGAAGATACGGGAGTAAGAGCATACAAGGGACAGGCGGGCAATGTAATGGAAAACGACGTCGTCTTGACTGCGGCGCTATCGATACATTCTGTGGAAGCAAGACATGCGTCCATGGTCAGAAGATTAAGAACTAAGAAAGGGCAGGATGATGTGAAGGGTTGGATTACCAATGCGTCAATCGGAACTCTTCCGGCTGCAACCCAGCCTATTTATGCTGGCGAAGACAACGTCACCCATGGGGGTGTTAATGTTGTTAATTTGACCGGAATAGATGCGGGTGCCGTAGCCGAAGGGTGGGATGAGCCACTTAGCAAAGAACAAGTGCTGGGAATCGCTTCCCTTTTTCTTGCCTAGTTTGGGGTATTAGTTGGGGTTGAGTGGTTAGATGTCATCTCTGTTTAGGGATGGCATCTTTTTTTTGAAATACAAACTTTTCCAAAGTTCTAAACTTTGGAGAAATTAACAGTCGATTTTGAAGTCAAAGCTCAATTTTATATAAGCTACAAGGCTGTAATCTAGAGTGTTCCATTAGATCTGGATGCTCAAAATCATATTCGTATTCCATTCCTATTTTTTGCATCACACGGATTGAAGCTAGATTCTCTGAAGATGCCAGCGAATAGACTTCTTTAATGCCGATTTCTGCACCAAAATCAAGACATCTCTTGGCTCCTTCGCTGGCATAGCCTTGATTCCAAAATTCCTTTCTGATTCTCCATCCTATATCCACGCAGGGAGTGAAGTCAGCTTTGAATGATTTCGTGCCCAAACCTATCATGCCCAAGAATTCTTGGCTCTCCAATAATTCAACGGCGAAATAGCAATGGCCATGATCGTCAAAGAGTCTATTCATTCTGTCCATCATTGCTTGGGATTCCTTCTTGGACAACGGATGCTGAAAGAAAGCCATGGTCTCTTCATCCGCATTCATTTCGGAAAAAGCCGGTAAATCAGGGGGAAGCCAAGTGCGAAAACCGAGTCTTTGGCTTTGGAAGAGGTAAGGTGGATTCATGGCTGAATTTAAGCGTTTGGAGAAATATTTTTATAAAAAGTTTGATTTTCAATTTTAGTTTGTAGTTTAGTGTCATAATACACTATAACACTAAACTGTTTCTTATGATTTTTATTCGAAATCTCGATTTTGGTTACCCCCAAAAGCCATCGATTTTTATTGATCTGGAATGGCAGGCATCATCCGGAAGTGTGATTGGTTTACTTGGAAAAAACGGCACAGGTAAATCTACTTTCCTGAGAATCTTAGCAGGATTACTTTTTCCTAAACGGGGGGAGATAAAATTGATGGGTGAGAATCCTTTCGATAGAAGGCCTGCTTTTTTAGAACAGGTGTTCTTTATCTCTGAGGAAATAAAACTGCCTTTGGATCTTCGCATTGAAAGTTATAAAAACCTGTATGCGAACTTTTATCCTCTATTTGCTTCGGAAAAATTCAATCAAATTTTGGAGGATTTTGGCCTGAGGGGAAGTTCGAAAATTGGCAACTTGTCTTTTGGACAACGAAAAAAGGTACAGATAGCATTTGCCTTAAGTACCGGGTGCAAGTTGTTGCTTTTCGATGAACCTACTAATGGGTTGGATATTCCTTCCAAAAAAGCTTTTCGAAAAATAGTTGCGGGTAGTATAACGGATGAGCAGACTTTACTTATATCCACTCACCAAGTAAAAGATGTGGAGAGACTGATCGACCGTGTAATGATCTTGTCCGAAGGCCAAATAAAGCTAGATGTCGATTTGATTGATATGGGGTGCAATTATTCTTTTGGTAAAGCTTCAGAGGCTCCACCAAACGCAGTTTTTACTGAGGATAATCTGACAAGTGTATCTTTTATAGCCCCAAAAGAATCAGGTGAAGAACCTTCCGACGTGAATCTGGAGCTTTTGTTTAATGCGGTCATCGCAGGAAAAATGATTTCTAAATCTTCCGCCATTCTTAAATTCTCAACCCCATGAATCCAGCCACTCAGTTAACCGGTAAAAGAATCATGAATTTATTCAGATATGAATTCATAATACACAAGAAAATGTATGCTATAGGTATTCCGGCAATGTTTTTACTGGTTGTAGTTTCTTTTTTGGTTGTATTTAGTACTACAAATGGTTTCGGTGCTTTCTATTATCTCTCCTTGTTATTTATCGTGATTTTTGGGGTGGGGCAGAGTTTTCTAGACCTAAGGGATAAATCATCTGCTCAAATTTACTTATTGCTTCCGGGTTCTGCAGCAGAGAAATTCCTCATCCAGTTTATTACCAGAGTTATTTTATTGCCTGTTGTTTTCACGGTGTTATTTATATTGGGAGTGGAGCTTTCCAAAGCACTTTTTCACTTGAGTTCTATAACAACCATAAAAGGGGATTTCCCTGTGTTGGAAATAGATGAATTAAGTGTCAGCCGCATGATATTTGTTTTCCATTCTTGGAATAAGCCATTGATAGTATACTTGCTGTTTTTTGGGGTTGGAGGATTACTTATTTCACTGATGTTTGCAGGAGGGATTATTTTTGGTAAATGGAATTCATTTTTTATGCCTTTATCAATTTTCATCTTTTGGTTACTTATGGTAGCCTCATTTGTAACTTTGTCATGGTTAGTTGTTGGTTTTCCAACTGCAATTGACGAATTTTTTAGTATTAGGCTTGAATTATACCAGTTTGAGATATTTGAAGGGCCTTTGCTTATAGTTGTTTTCATCGTTTTAGTTTGGTTGGCCATTCCTTGGGCTTATTGGGTAGCCTATCTGAAATTGAAAGAAAGACAGGTCTAAGATGGATTTTAACGACTCAAAAAATATCTTTCTTCAGATCCGTGACTGGCTCGCAGATCAGATCATGCAGGACAAAATCCTTCCCGGTGATCGTATTCCTTCGGTGCGTGAACTCGCAGTGGATATGGAAGTGAACCGTAATACGGTCATGCGAAGCTATAGCCTGATGGAAGATGATGGAATCATCGAAAATAAACGTGGCATTGGCTTTTTTGTGGCTGCAGATGCAAAGCATAATCTTCTTGAACTAAGGAAAAAAGAGTTTTTCGAAACTGAACTCCCTGCTATTCTACATCAAGTAGAGGTCTTAAAATTGACTTCTGATGATTTAAACGCTCTACTCACACTCATTCAATCCAACGATCATGAAAACCAGTAATAAAATTATCGTTTACTTTTTGACTTTTGCTTGGCTGAGTATAATCGCTACACTGTTGATTTCTCATCAATTTGCTAATTATAATAACATTCCAGAAACACGTAGAACTGTCATAACCAAGACTGATTTAGCAGATTTTTCGGTGGTCAAAATTGAAGAAGCAGATGAAATAAGTATTGTCTCCATTAACATTAATAGAAATCGTTTTAGTTATCAACGGCTTGCGGGAGCAGATATCGAAATTCCAGAAAATGAAGCCGTTCAAGACTATATTGTAAGAAATGATACGCTATTTATTAAAAATTTAACTCCGACAAGTACTGGGGGCTTTTTACTTGAGGTAAAAGATTTAAAGCATTTGA
Organism: Algoriphagus sp. Y33; assembly: GCF_014838715.1. Lineage (NCBI taxonomy): Bacteria > Pseudomonadati > Bacteroidota > Cytophagia > Cytophagales > Cyclobacteriaceae > Algoriphagus > Algoriphagus sp. Y33. The sequence goes on from NZ_CP061947.1 coordinate 167,506, forward strand.
TAGTAAGTAATACCAAAAGGGTAAACATTGTCGGCTTTAATCAAGATTTGCTTTTAATCACAGCAGAGAACAGTAAAGTAAGGATTTCAAAGGATTCAAGGTTCTCTTATTTGAATTTGACTTCTCCCGGAAAACTGAATTTAAATTTTACTTCGGCCACTGGTTTTAGCTTAGTGTTAGATGAAAATCAATGCAAGGTTAGAGGAGTGATAAAAGAGATCTCAGGAAACATTAGAGATAATGTAGATCTAATTGTTCCCGCAGAACTGGGGAAATTGGATGTGAACACTTCTGAAAAAGGTAAGGTAACTCATTCAGAACCTATAGAATTGGATCAAGAAGAACAATAATCAGAACTAATCTTAAGTTACTCAAAGATGCTTTCACTTTTAAATCTTTAATTAGCCCAAACATGAAAAAGATTTTTGCACTCCTAATCCCGGTAACTTCTATGAGTTGCTACAGTCAACAAACTGAAAAATTCAATCTGGGTTTTGAGAGTCAGAATGAGGGGAATGCTCTTTCGGATGGATGGTCGTAGTCCTACTTCACCAGAATACTATGATGATTGATTTTCCCAACTTTAAAACCTTCCAACTTTCTGCTTTCCAACCTTTATTCAATCAACTCCACAATCACCTCAATCTCCACAGCCATATTATTAGGCAATGCAGCTACACCCACAGCAGAGCGCGCATGTTTGCCTTTGTCACCAAATACTTCTACTATCAGATCAGAAAATCCATTGATTACAGCGGGTTGCTTAGTGAAATCCGGACCAGAATTGACCATTCCCAGTACTTTCACAAACTGTTTGATCTTACTTAGATCACCGGTCGCTGCTTTCAGTATTGCTATGATTTCTATTCCGGTCTCTCTTGCAGCTTGATATCCCTCCTCTTCAGTCAAATCTTCACCGACTTTCCCAAATATCTTCGGTCCTGTCCCTGATAAATAGAGCAGGTTACCGACTTGTCTCCACTTTACATAATTGGCTATTGGTACACCGACCTCAGGAAGAGCCACTCCAAGTCTTTCCAATTGCTGTTCAGGAGTTTGGGAGTGTGCTACAAATGGGATGCACAGAAGTGCCAGTACAGGAATGAATTTTATGAGTTTCATAAGAAAGTATGGTTTTTAGTAGTTCTAAGCTAAGGCATTCTTTTTACTTTTGGCCTCGGACGTCAATGTTGTTTTCATGGACAAGATAGAGATATTACCCTATTCAGCTGAACTAAGCCCTTTTTTCAAATCTATCAACCAAGCTTGGGTTGAGGATCTTTTTTCTATCGAGCCATTTGATCAGGCTCAATTTGACAGTCCTGAGAATACTATTGTGAAACCTGGAGGTACTATAATTTATGCAAAGTTGGGAGAAGAAATTGTTGGGACAGTGGGTCTTCATAAAGTTTCAGATAGCGAGTTTGAGCTTATAAAAATGGGCGTCTCATCTTCAGCTCAGGGAAAAGGAGTGGGGATGGCACTGGGCTTGTCTATTCTAGAAAAAGCAAGGGAAATGGGAGGTAAGAAGGTTGTGCTTTACAGCCATTCCAAGCTTGCGCCCGCCCTGAGAATTTACAATAAGTTGGGTTTTAAAGAGACAGAACTTGAAGAAGGGAAATATTGCAGATGTGATATCAAGATGGAACTGGATCTATAAATTTCAAATTTGAAATCTCAAATTTGAAATTACCAGAATCGGAATGCCTTCTCATTCACTCTATTTCGGAAGAAGAAGTTGTCCCAAATGTCCGGAGAAAGGTAAATTTCCACTCCCAGATTTACGGTCATGTAGCCATCATACCTGTGCGTGAGGCCTGAACCTCTTCGTATTCTTCCGCCGTTTCTCAGGATTTTGTCCACATCCGGTAAACCGTTGTCATCTAAGAAACCGGGATTTCTGACAGCCAATCTCAGGCGGTCGGGGTTGTTGCCCGTGACATAGTCATCTACCAGATCAAGGTAGAATTCACTGATATTATAGGCGGAAATATCGTCCATGTAATCCGTCATAGTGAAGCGATAATTCCCCTCCAATGTCAGATCCATATACACATTGAGTTTATACTTCAGGCCCAAGCCCATCGGGAAAACCACAATATTTCTTTCGTAGGGATTGTTTTCCAGCTGAAGCGGTCTAAGGTCTACCCATTTGCCATCCAACTGAGTTTCTGGATTATTGGTTGACATCCCTATTCCCGCAAAAATATAAGGGTTCCAGAGGTTTCTGTGAATATTAGGAACCTTGACTGGGAACCAATAATATTCTGCCATTGCGGTAGCTTCCCAGTTTTTAGCTCTAAAATGAAGGTTTCTGGCCACTCTGTGTGCTCGGGGATCAGAAGGGGGGTCCTGACCGGACATTTTGATGTATGAGAAATCCAGACGGGCTCTTAAGTGTGTTCCAAATGTATAATGGGCTGCAATGTTGGCATTCCAATCAGGCTGTACACCCTCATTATATTTCCAAAAAGAATACAATTCACCGAAATACTGAGTAGCTCCGGCGCTTGCCGAAAAAGACCAAGGTTCTTCAAATCGAAAGCGATTAAAGCTCTGGGAAGAGGCCAGGGAAGAGGAAAGGAAAAGAAAAATAAAGAGTATCTTTTTCATAGTTGGGCTTCACTTGATTTCCCCCCGATAGGAGCTCCAATGAAAAATAACCTAATTTTCTAATTTTTCAAATCCTGATTTGAGGTGTAGATCACGTTGTGGATATGGAATCTCAATACCTTGTTCTCCGAATTTTTTGAAGATCGCATAATATAATTGACTTTTCAGCACCTTGGGACGATTGATGTACTCCGATGACCATACACGCAGAATGAAATTGATGCTATTGTCTCCATAGCTATCAAAAAGCACATCGGGCGATGGAGTCTGAAGCACTCCTTTATTCTCGTTTGCAGCTTCAATCAGTATGTTTTTCACTTTTTCAGGATCCTCTTTATACGCTACTCCCACGGGGAAATTGAAGCGGATATTTCTGTCATTATGTGACCAGTTGATGACAGGACTGTCTATAAACTGACTGTTTGGGACGATTATGGTGATATTGTCATTGGTGACAATGGTGGTAGAACGTGCCGAAATCCTGATCACATCTCCCGTGACATCCCCGACTTCGATTCGGTCACCTACTTTGATCGGTTGCTCAAAAAGAATAATAAGCCCGGAGATGAAATTGTTCGTGATATTTTGCAAACCAAAACCAATACCAACACCCAAAGCACCGGCAAGAATACCGAAAGCACTTAAGTCAACGCCATTGGTCTGTAAAATAGAAAACACACCCGCCAAAATCAGTACGTACTTCACTATCATGCCGATAGAAGCCCGTGTCCCGGAGTCGATCTGGTACCTGCTTAATATATTGTGAACCAGTAGTCTACGTATCCATTCTGTGACTACAAAAAGGATTATGAATGATATAATCAAAGTTAGGATCAAGCCAACAGTCAGCTTAGAATCCCCCAGACTGACCAGACTATAGCTGAATAGTTCCTGTATCCATTCGATAAAGCCCTGAGCCTTTTGTTCAGCTACTTCTTTTATGTCCTGCTGCATTAAGTTATTGCTTTCATTTCTGTTTATCAATCCTAAAACTAATTCGAATAGTTTTAAAGTATATGATTATCCGCTTTTCTGCCAGTAGGAATTCAAAAGCACCATTAAGAGTTGTTAAGCTCAAGAATTGAGGCCACTTCGGGCAGGGATCTTCCTGTCGGTAAAACAAGGGAAATAGTGCTGCTGGCATCATTGCGGATATTCATATTAAAGTAATATAATTCTAGGATAACATGCTATTTTCCACATTGCTCTATTTCTTTTCCCGAGAAAGGAGTCAATAGAAATAATTAATTGATTTTGGCTAATTTTGCCCCATGAGCAAGCAAAAAGAGGAGCTGGAGCATAGGCTAAAGCTTAGAAATATAAAACTCTCGGACTATGATGATATCCGGGAAATCATGGTTTCTATATACAAAAACCAAGGTGGAGCGTGGACGAAAGAAGAGCTTAAAAATCAGCTTAAGGCTTTTCCGGAAGGCCAAATCGCTATCGAAGACAATGGTAAAGTAGTGGCTGCTGCCTTGAGTTTGGTGGTGGATTACAATAAATTTGGGGATAACCATACTTACGATCAGATCACGGGTTTTGGCAAATTCGACACCCATGACATGAACGGCGATACGCTGTATGGCACGGATGTCTTTGTGCATACCGATTATCGGGGTATGCGTCTTGGGCGAAGGCTGTATGATGTGAGAAAGGAGCTTTGTGAGAATCTAAACCTCCGGTCGATTATCGCCGGAGGGAGAATTCCCGGTTATTCCAATTACGCGGATGAAATGACCCCTAGGAAATACATCGATTTGGTTAAAAACAAAGAGATTTTTGACTCGGTGCTGTCTTTTCAGTTGGCTAATGAATTTCACGTAAGGAAAGTAATTACCAAGTACCTGCCTTCGGATACAGACTCCAGAGCTTATGCTACGCTTCTGGAATGGATCAATATTTACTACGAAAAGGACGAAAAGCTAATAGGAAATAAGAAATCAATTGTCCGCTTGGGCTTGGTACAGTGGAAGATGCGTAGATTTTCCAATGTGGATGACTTGATGCAGCAAGTAGAGTTCTTTGTGGATACAGTTTCCGGCTATAAATCAGATTTTTGCCTGCTTCCTGAATTCTTCAATGCACCTCTTTTGGCAGAATTCAATGATATGGATGCTTCAGAAGCAATCCGTAATCTGGCAGATTATACCGATGAGATTGTGAGCCGAATGAGCGATTTGGCAGTTTCGTATAACCTGAATATTGTTGCGGGTTCCATGCCGGAGTACGATGGTAAAAAACTTAGAAATGTGAGTTACCTCTGTCGAAGAGATGGTACTCAGGATAAACAATACAAACTTCATATTACGCCGGATGAGGCTTCCTATTGGGGACTTCAGGGGGGGAATGGAATTAATGTTTTCGATACGGATGCCGGACGGATAGGTATTTTGATCTGCTACGATGTGGAATTTCCGGAGCTGGGAAGAATCCTGGCTGAGCAAGAAATGGATATTTTATTTGTACCATTCTGGACAGATACCAAGAACGCCTTCCTTAGGGTAAATACCTGTGCGAAGTCCCGTGCAATAGAAAATGAATGTTATGTAGCAATTACCGGTTCTGTAGGTAATCTTCCGAAAGTTGAGAACATGGATATTCAGTATTCCCAGGCAGCAATTTATTCTCCGTCAGATTTCTCTTTTCCCCATGATGCCGTCGTAGCCATGGCTTCAGAAAATGAAGAAACGATCATCGTGGCTGATGTGGATCTGGATCTTTTGACCAAGCAGCGGAAAGCAGGAAGTGTACGAAACCTAGAGCAGAGAAGGCTCGACCTTTATTCAATTCAATGGAAACAGAAAAAATAGTCGCTGACTACTTTGCGCATATTACAGAAGATGTGTGGGAAAGAGCAGCAAAAATAAAACTGATCATCACTGATATAGACGCAGTGATGACTGATGGCGGCATCATCTACGATGATAATAAGTTGGAATTTAAGAAGTTCAATGTCAAAGATGGTCTAATTGTCTACCACTTACGGAAGAATGGACTGATGGTCGGAGCTATTACAGGAAGAGAATCTTATGTGGTGCAAAACCGCTGTGAGGAACTCAAGTTTGATTTTCATTACCATGGTGTAAAGAACAAGGGCAAAAAATTTAATGAAATATTGGAAACGCTGGAACTGCAGGCAGAAGAAGTTGCCTATATCGGTGATGACCTGATAGATCTTCCTATTTTAGTCCGTGTAGGACTAGCTGTAGTTCCTAAAGATGCGCTGGAATATGTGAAGCCCTTTGCTCATTATGTCTCAGGTTTTGATGGCGGAAAAGGGGTTTTTCGAGAAGTAGGAGACCTGCTACTACATGCTCAGGGTCAGCTTATTCCATTGATTAACACATTATCCCTAAAAGAAGATGATAAAAAATAAAAAGCCCATGCGTATTACCGACTCGGTGATTTTGGGTGAAGAAAAGCCTGTTTTATTTGCAGGACCCTGTGCCGTAGAGAGCTATGATATTTGTTTGGAGATAGGCACCAAAGTCAAAGAATGGGCGGAGCAGCATGGTTTTTCCTATGTATTCAAAGCCTCTTTTGACAAAGCCAACCGTACCTCCTCAGATTCATTTCGAAGCATAGGAATGGACAAATCACTGGAAGTCTTACAACGTGTGGGCAATGCACTGAATGTGCCGTTGGTGACTGATATTCATGAAAGCTATCAGGTAAAGGATGTGGCGGAAGTAGTGGATGTTTTACAGATTCCGGCGTTTCTTAGTCGGCAGACGGATTTGCTTTTAGCTGCAGGCGAAAGTGGAAAAGCTGTCAAAATCAAGCGGGGTCAGTTTATGGCGCCCGAAGACATGCAATATGCAGTGACCAAAGTTAGATCGACGGGAAACGAGAACGTCTGCCTTACGGAAAGAGGTTTTTCTCTGGGCTACCATAATTTGGTAGTGGATATGAGAGGCCTGCCGATTATGCGTCAGTTTGCGCCTGTGGTCTTTGATATTACGCATTCCGTCCAGCAGCCGGGAGGGCAGGGAGGAAGCAGTGGAGGACAGCGGGAATTTGCCCCGGTTTTGGCAAGGGCGGCGGCAGCCACCGGTATTGACGGATTCTTTATAGAAACACACCCTGACCCTTCCAAGGCACTCAGCGATGGGCCTAACTTGATTCCCCTTCATAAGATGGGACAGTTCTTAGAGATGCTTAAAGAAGCTTGGGTGCTGGGTAGAAAATATCAGGATTTTGAAGTTGAATAACTATTTTATACATGTGTAAACAATTGTTACTATTAATGCTCCTGAGTTTAGCTCCGGGGCTTTTTTGTTTTGGGCAAAGCACCGGTCTTTCGGATAATATTAGAATAAGACTGGAGCTGGATCAGCCTGATGTTCCCTTAAATGTCCGCAGCAAAGAACTTTTTGCGAAGGGTGAAATTCATCAGTTTTATACCAACCGTATATTTGAGCCTGCTTGGATCCGGCAGGGAGTACTTACTGAGTTGGCTTACGAGCTTCGATTTGAAATAAACCAGAGCAAGTTTGATGGGCTCAATCCCTATGATTATCACTTGGGGCTGATCAATGAGTTTTTTAATCAATTTGAGTCCAATAAGAAGCAGTCCATTCCCAATGCATTGGATGATCTGGCGGACCTGGACTTATTGTTATCTGACGCATTTTTCCATTTGGCCGCACACTTGGAAATAGGCAAAGTGAATCCTGATAATCTCACCGGGAATTGGCATATCATTACTAAAACGTCCAAGGTTTCTTACAATGATTTGCTCGAAGTAGCTCTTGACAGGCAGCAGATCAGACAATCTCTGGAGACGTTATATCCGACGATATCGATATACAAAAAAGGGCGTGAGGTGATACGGGCAATGGACGAAATCCGTAAGCAGGATTCACTCAACTGGAAGGCGGTCAAAATCACTAAAACCATCAAAGTAGGAGAGACAAATGGCGGAATACCAAGCTTACGTGAGCGTCTGCTATTTTGGAAATACCTTCAGCCTTATGTCTATACGGACGAGAAGGAATATGATTCGACCATGTTTGTGGCGGTTCAGAATTTTCAGCAAAGAAACGGGATGGAACCTGATGGAGCTTTAGGCAAAAACACCATCAATGCACTGAATCAATCTCCCGCTGATCTCATAGATAGAGCGGCGGTGAATATGGAGCGCCTTCGCTGGCTGCCTGATACCTTAAGGGGGGCAGAGATGATTGTGGTCAACATCGCAAACTACCAATTGGATTACCTTAGTAATCGCGACACGCTATTTTCGGCGCGGGTGATCGTAGGAACGAAATATCATGCTTCTCCGATTTTTTCTTCTGCGATGAGTTACATTGTGTTTAGCCCCTACTGGAATTTGCCCGCTTCCATCGTACGGAACGAAGTGATGCCGGCAGTTCGCAAAAACCCAAATTACCTTGCTCAAAAAAATATGGAGGTGGTGACTTTTTCCGGCAAACCTGTGGATCCCACGTCTATAAATTGGAGTGGGAAATCCATACCGTATATGATTCGCCAAAAACCCGGAGGACATAATTCTTTGGGGTTGGTGAAATTTATGTTTCCTAATGAATATAGTGTCTACATTCACGATACGCCAAGCAGAAGCTTGTTTACCAGAGAAGACCGGGCACTGAGTCATGGTTGTATACGTATTCAGAATCCTGCGGATTTTGCTGCATTACTTCTGAAGGATGACGCAAAGTGGACTCCAGAGAAAATCGATCAGGCTATGCATCAGAGTAAAGAGCAAATCGTGAATCTTGACCGCAAGATTCCTGTGGTGTTGCTTTACTTAACTTTCTGGGCAGACACAAAGGGACAAGGCCATTTCAGACAGGATATCTATGATAGAGATAAGGAGGTACTGGAAGCACTTCGAAAATAGATGGGTTTGCAAAGTGTTTTTACCCAAGTTGGGTAATTGTATGCCCGTTGAAAAAAAACAGTTTTATTTTCCCCTTGATTTAAATATGTCTTAAGATGTTGATAGTGAATATTATGTGGATAGTTTTCGGGGTTTTATTTTTGTTGGATTCTAGCGTACGAAGTTTGAAAGGTAAGAGGTGATACAAAGCGCCTTTTATGAACAAGAAAATAATTATCCCCATTGCTTCAGTTATAGTGATAGCATTGGGATTGATCTGGTTTTTCAATCAGAGAAGATCTGATTTGACAGATGAACTTCGGCAAAATTTAGAAGGAGAGTCCAGTGATGTTTTAGCCCAATCGGATTTTGCAGGAGAAATCAGAGATTTTTATATTAAAAGAGACTACTTGGAAATCTGGCTCTTCAATGGCACACTTTCCAATTCAGGAAAGGAATTACTAGCTCAGATAGAGGATTCCCGATACGATGGATTGCAGCCGGAAGATTACAATCTCTCTCAGATTTATCAACTCTCTTCTAATCCTGATAAAAAAAACAAGAAGTTTAGAAACCTCTCCTCGGCTCAAAAAGTTGATTTGGAGCTTCTGCTTACTGATGGTTTTCTCCGTCTTTCTCATGACTTGGAGAGAGGTAAAGTTGATCCCTCAACATTGGATTCCAATTGGAAGTTTGAAGAGAAAGATACCGATGTGAATTATACTTCACTGCTGGAGGAAGTGGCAAGTGGTAAGGCTGTTGATAAGCTATTCGCAAGATTGTATCCAAGTTCAGCGTTGTATGCACAGGGAAGGGATGCGATCAAAGAGCTGTATGAAATTCAAAAGAATGACACGCTCACCTGGGAGTTTGAGCCTGTAGAAGGAGCCATTAAAGTTGGGGAGGAGCACGCAGCTATTCCTGTCCTGAGAAAGCGTCTGATCTTTTGGGGTTTTTTGAAATCCTATGACATGGAAGCTCCCAATCTTTTTGATTCCACTATGTTTGAGGGACTTCGGAAATACCAAGAAGCAAATGGGATGAATCCTGACGGAGTAATCGGTTCGCTGGTCGCTGAGTCACTTAATAAATCCCCACAAAATCTTATAGATATTGCTTCCATTAACATGGAGCGACTCCGCTGGATGCCGAAAATTGATTGGGATCAGGAAATGGTACTTGTCAACATAGCCAACTACCAGTTGGATTATATGAATAAGTCTGATACAGTCTTCACGGCCAAGGTGATCGTGGGAAAGGAATACAATGAATCACCGACATTCACAGCACCGATGAGTTATATCGTTTTCAGTCCATATTGGAACATACCTGAGTCTATTACAAACGATGAAATTATTCCATCTGTAAGGAAAAATAAAGGCTATCTTGCTGAGAAAAACATGGAGGTGGTTTCCGGTTCCGGGGAGCCTGTCAATGCAAAAAATGTTGATTGGAGTAAAAGCGGTGATGATTTTCCGTACAGAGTGAGGCAGAAGCCCGGTGGGGACAATTCCTTGGGTTTGGTGAAATTTATGTTTCCAAACGAATACAATATTTACATTCACGATACACCTGCAAGAAGCCTTTTTGAGCGGGAGTCCAGAGCACTCAGCCATGGGTGTATTAGAATTCAAAATCCCGATCAATTCGCTAAAATCTTGCTAAACAATAAATCTTGGGATGAGGAAAAGATCCAAGAAGCCATGCATCAGGACAAGGAAGAAGTGGTAGAGTTGGACAGGGAAATTCCCGTGGTGTTGGTTTATATGACCTTCTGGGCCGATAAAGGCGGGAAAGCCAATTTTAGATATGATGTGTACGAAAGGGACAAGGCTCTTCTAAAAGCACTTAGAGCGACTAAATCAAGCCTTGATCAGGCTTGATTTAGATAAGTAGGTGTCGTCATTTCCGAAAATAAAAAGCAAAGATCCTTCTTTGATCAGGTCAATTGCTTTGGCGGAAAGCTCACTTGGGAGAGCGGGACAGCCTAGGCTTCTTCCCAACCTTCCTACTGATTTGGCGAATTCCTCCCGGGCATAATCGGCTCCATGAATTACAATGGCCCGGTTTCGGGCTTGATCATTGAATCCCTTCTCCAAACCGTCTAACCTAAGGGAGTATCCATGTTTTCCGGAGTACGTTTCCGCAGTTTTATAAAAACCCAAGCTACTCTTGAAGGATTCAGGCTGATTGGAAAAAGCATTGGCCATCAAGTCGCCGGAATTCCTGCCATGAGATACTACTGAATTTAATAGGATTTCTCCCTTCACAGGGTCTATAACCCACATTCGCTTTGCCGTGGAGGGAAGACTGAAATCAATTACTGTGAGCACTTTTGATTTGAGATTGCCTTTCATCTTATTCCATCCTTGGATGGCTAAAGTGAAAACTTCCTTGGAAGGAAGGACTCCGTTTGTGTTATGTAGCCCTTCATAAATGGCTGAGGTGGGATCGATGGTTGTGACTGTGTTTGGAGTGGTTTCTATAAAATCCGGATTTGGGAAAATTCCTATAAATAATAGGAAAGTAATCGCAAGAGTTTGTGTAAGCATAAGCATTTGGGTGATTTTGCAAATTTAGGAAGATGTTCTGTGAGTTCAAACGAACTTGAAGTCAGTCTCTTATGATTTTGGTCATAAAAGTAGTGAAATTACTCAGGGAACCTTCTCACCGGCTTTCTCCGTTCTTGGCATGATGAGATTGGACGTTGATTTTGGAACCAATTATTATTCTGTAATTTTGCGTTCCCAAATTTATTCTGCTGTCTGTCAGAATACTTCCAAGTAGGTTAACAGACAAATTGGAAAATAATTCAAACAAAAACAGAAAACCCGCTGTTTCAGCATTCCATGAAAGTATCAGTTTATAGAAAAGAACATTTCAACGCGGCACATCGCCTTCATAATTCTGAATGGTCAGATGAAGAAAACCAAGCCGTTTTTGGAAAGTGCAACAACCCGCATTTTCATGGTCACAACTATGAATTGGTAGTGAAACTGAGAGGGGATATGGATCCGAAAACCGGTTATGTCTATGACATGAAAGTGCTCAGTGAGTTGATCAAGGAGCATGTATTAAGAAAATTAGATCACAAAAATTTAAACCTGGATACCGATGAATTCAAAGAACTTAACCCAACCGCTGAGAACATTGCAGTGGTTATTTGGAATATTTTAAGGGAAAAAATTGATCGAAAATTCGAGTTAACAATTCGACTTTATGAAACAGAAAGAAACTTTGTTGAATACGATGGGGATTAAAATTACCCGCGCTTCATTCGAGGAAATCGGAGAGGAGCATGTGGGGACTTCCTTGGAGACACCGCTTAGAGAAGATGCTTTTGAGATGGACGATGATCTCAAGGTCGAATTGATAGAGAAGCACTTCCGTGAAATTATGCACATCATGGGCTTGGATCTCACTGATGATAGTCTCAAAGGTACACCGCATCGTGTGGCAAAGATGTATGTGAAGGAGGTATTCAGCGGATTGAATCCTAAGAATAAACCGATAGCAAAGCTCTTTGAAAATAAGTACAAATACAATGAGATGCTGGTGGAGAAAGACATCACCGTGCATTCTCACTGCGAGCACCACTTTGTGCCTATCTACGGTAAGGCTCACGTAGCTTATATTTCCAATGGAAACGTAATAGGCCTTTCCAAAATCAACAGAATCGTCCAATACTTCTCTCAACGCCCACAAGTGCAGGAAAGACTTACGATGCAGATCGGAAATGAGCTTAAAGAGGCTCTGGGGACAGATGATGTGGCTGTAATTATTGATGCTTATCATATGTGTGTAAGCTCTAGAGGAGTGAAGGATACCCAGAGTTCTACGGTTACCTCTTTTTACTCGGGAAAATTTGAGAAAGAAGAGCAATCACGAAATGAATTCATGCAGTATATCAGCATGGACAAGTAACCCCGAAAACTAAAACCAATTCTAAAACCGGTCTGAAAAGCCCGGTTTTTTTTAACCGCAAAGAGCACGGAAAAACCTAGTTCTTTGCCGTAGTGAGTGTCACGCACGACTTATGCTTCGTTGTCCTGCTTCTCCGGAAGCTGGACGGTCCCCTATACATTTTATGCGATCTTTCATCTCATTCTAATTAGATTTCCTAGCCCATTTCCCAAATTATGGGAGATTAAAGCTACTAGAATACTGCCGCTTTTTACAGTGAGCCATCCCCAAATCAAGCCATAAATAAATGACCAAAAAAATGGTTGAAATTTAAATATCACATCAAATTCCTTTGAAAGGAAAAATCCATGTGCCATTCCGAATAATAGTGCTGTGATCCAAACAGATGGATTTAAAATCAAGGAATTACTTTTTAAAACTTTGAGTAATAGCCCCAGCATTATACCACGGTATGCGACTTCCTCGTTGATTCCAGGCATTGAAAATTGAAACAGGAGTGTTTCTATGCTTAACGTTTGTACAGGAGAGAAGAAAGCCACTATGCTATTGATTAACAAAATTGAGCATAGGATGTAAATTCCTTTAGTAAAGAATTTCTTATTCTGGCGCAGCGTTAAAAAGTAATCTGACAAGGGGAATTTTCTGTATAGCGACAAGAAAACTAAAGAACCTAGTATGGCATATAGTTTACCAGACCAATTCCAATCTCCATTGATGATTCTTATTTCAGAGTATACAAATGGCAGATTTAACAAGACTGCATTCAACAGACAGAAGATGACAAATGCTGCTAAAATTTTCAGTGTTTCCATATTTCTATTTCTCAGTGTGAGTAGAATAATTGGAAACACAACTGCCAAGTGGAGTAAGTTTTCTGTTATAACTCTTATCATCGCTCATGTAATACTTTCGCCATACGTTCAAGCTTAAGGAATTCTGCCGGTGCCAAATTAATATTTCCTTCAAGAGGATTTGGAATGAGGAAAATATTTTTGGTTTTTATGCCAAAAGACCACAAGGCGGTCAAATCATCAATAGCCTCGTGTGAAACCTGTGGAAGAATGAAGATTTTTTAAACTGCAAAGCGCACAAACAAAGCTTAAAGAGCGGAAGAGTTCCGCTGTTCTGCTTCTCCGGAAGCAGCTGGAAGATAAAAAATCACCTTCCTGTTTACTCTCCTTTCTTTACCTACACAATGGGGAAATTCATGCTATAATTGTATATAAAGTATTTTTTTGGACTGATTGACTTAAAAGGCCATACCGGGCGGAATGAAAATGTTTATAAATAACAAGATGATTTATCCCAAGAATCTTTTTGGGTAAATTCAGCACGGGGTGATTACCCTTGATACGGGCAGATGTCTATTTAAAATACGGTTAAAAATACCCACAAAAGGAGTTGACGGCAGGTAACCCGTTCCACATACCCCTTAATCAGCTTATCCGTCAAGTAAAAAAATGATTAGGGGTGTGACTTTTTTTAAAATCCGGTTTCTAATTAACCGAAGTCAGATAGTTTTTAATCAAAGCAGAAAATGCCGAGTAAACGATTGGAACAGGTTATTCCATTTTTTTTGGCAGGGATTTTAGCTATATCCTTTCTCAAAAAACTAAGACTGAAAGTGTGAATTACTGATAAAGGTCAAAAACACATGTATTTCAAGTTGTTTGTAAAAATAATCCGGCTCTTTTAGGAGTTTTTGCTCTGCCATATTGACCAACTAATTTAATCCATTATGATAAAAACAGGAAGCTATAAGCTCTATGATGAGTTGTCTCACGAGATCAGAAATTCTCTGAATATTGTCATAGGTAGTTCTGAATTGCTTAAAGACAGTGAGTCTGACGAACAGCAAGATTTGGTCAATATCATTCATAATTCTGCCACACATCTAAAAAACCTTCTGAATAATTATTTGCTCGAACGGAAAGGGGAATATGGGTCTTTGGAAAAGGAAGCGTTATTTGATCTTCATGATCTTCTCAGGGACCTCACTGCCCAATATGCTCTTATCTGTAAGAGGAATGGACTTTCTTTTATTCTGGAAATCGATTCTCTTGTTCCTACCAAGGTAGTTGGGCTGGCGACTAAATTAACCCAAATTCTAAATAACCTGATTTCCAATGCGGTGAAATTCACTGAGTTTGGGTTTGTGAAGCTTTCTGTCTACTTGCAAAAGTCTGTTGAGGGGAAAGCTAAGGTTCACTTTGTAGTCAAAGATTCCGGCTGTGGAATAAGTAGCAACGATCAGAATAAACTGTTTAAGGATTTTGTTCAAATTCCCAACCGGGTAAGCGAGAAGCAGGTCGGCTCTGGGCTTGGTCTTGCGATTACCAGAAAGCTTCTCCATAGTATGGATAGCGAAATCTATTTAAAAAGTAAAAATGGACTGGGATCCGCCTTTTCTTTTAGTCTTGAGTTTGAATTGGTATCCAGTGGCTTGCCAAAACCTGAAATCAGCCAGGTCAACGTTCCCGGAAGGAAAGTTCTTGTGGTCGATGACTACATAGTCAATAGAATAGTCGTCCGTAAGCAATTGGGTAAATTAGGTATATTCTGTGACACCGCTGAGAACTCTAAGCGTGCAATTGCCTTGCTGAATACCAACAGATATCCAATTATTCTGCTGGACGTGAACCTGCCTGATATGGATGGTATTTCCCTAAGTAAAAATCTTAAGAGGGACTATCCCGCCATGAAAATAATATTGGTAACAGGAGAGGAACTGGGAGATTCAGACAGGGAGTTAATACAACTGGGGATCTTTACAGTATTACCAAAGCCATTTACCCTTCATGAACTACGAGAGGCTTTGAATTTTGAACTGTGTCGGGAATATAGCTAAGCTAGTTTTCCAAAATGCTCACCCGGGCATCGATCAGATCTTTGATGGGGACTACAAGCTTACCTTCGTTACGCTGCAGGACAATATTGATATTGTCCATTTTTATGATTTTTCCACGGATATTGTCGAACTCAATGAGTTGCCCTATTTGGAAATTTTTCTTGAAGTAAAATCCAAAAAGTATTCTCTTGACGAGCTCGACAGAACCCAATCCTACCGCCAGCGTGATACAGAGAAGAAGGGCTCCCAGAAGGATAGACAGGTTGTTGGTGATAACGCTCGTATCTATACCGACCAACTCAATGGCGATTAGTACGATAACAAAGAGGATCAAGTAGCCGACAATCGTCGATATCAATTTGGCTCCTGTTAACCCAAAAGAATTGAATACATTGAAAATCAGGTTCTTTGCTGCTCCTGAAATAGTAAACCCTATGAAAATCAGCGAGATGGCTATCACTAGCCTTGGGAGGAAATTAAGAAGCTTCCCAAGTTCTTGTGAGAGCACAGGTAAGCCCAATATCTCAGAGCCCAATACTACAAAAATCAGCAATAAGGCTATTTTGATAAAGGCTAGAATAATGAAGGAGGGATTGATCTTGAATTTCCATGATTCAATTCCCGGAAAGTTCTTTTGAAAAAACTGATCCAGTTTAACGGATTTCAAAATTCTGGTTACCAGCCATATGCTGAATTTGTAAAATAGCCAGGCAAAAAGAAGAAATAGCATAAAGCCCACCAGGCTAGGTAAAAAGACCAACATTTGATGGAATAAATTCTCAAACACTCCATAGCTAGCTTGCATATTCTCTACTAGATCATTCATCTTCTTTGTTGTTTAAATCTTTTGTATTGTCAGGGTTTTTGGACTCCTCCTCATTACTAAATACAGTTTTGAATAATCCGGGATTTTTGACCAAGAACAGATCTGCCAGATCGATCGTGAGATTGATCAGGTTAACGTCCTTCATTACCCTGTTTTTGATAATTTCGGGCAACTGGTCGTGTTCCAGTATTTCTTTAAATGGATTTTTCACTCGCCCAAATTATTGTATTTTTCCAATACTTTCTTTTTAGCCCGATTAATCCTCATCTTGACAGCCGACTCTCCAAGTTGGAGGGATTCGGCTATTTCTTTGACTGAGAATTCATCCTGATACTTCATAAGCAGTATCAGCTTTTCATTGGGATCAATCAGATCAAGCGCAACTTTTAACTTTTCAGCTTTCAAAGCGAAAATCTCACTATCATCAATTTCCTGCTCTTCTATCTCCATCTGTTCATGGAGCGCCTGTTCTTTCTCTTGCTTTACTTTATGCTTTCTGTTGATATGGTTCAGACAGAAGTTGTAGGTGAAACTATACAGCCAGGTGGAAAATGAAGATCTTCCCTCATAGGATTTCAATTTGTAATAAAGCTTAATAAACAGGTCATGGGTCAAATCCTGGGCTTCGGCTTTCATCGGTATGAACCTTAGGCATCTGTTATAGATTTTGTCAGCATATCTGTCATATAAAATTCCATAATATGAAGACTCTCTCGTCTCTACAATCAGCCTCACAAGCGCTTCGTCAGATAAAGAAGAGACCCGCTGTAGCTCTTGTTTATCATGTTCTGGTGAGGCTTTCATTCGATACTATAATCCTTGATTGATTTTAAGACGATTTCAGGTTTACTATGTGTGTTTGACACAGATTTAAAGTAAAAGTCACATTGAGATTACATTCTTGGATGAAAGTCTGTCTTTGTAAGGACCGGCAAAGAGAATTCTGCAGAGCCAACAGCTTGGATTACATGTCTGATAGGTTTGTCTCCCGAAAGATGGTTCTCCCTTCCCAAGGAAGGAAGTCGATGATGTAACTCAAGTGCTCACTTTTTTTGGAAATAAACTCTGTAATTCAACCCTCGGTGAGTTGTTTGGCTCTATTGTCAGAAATATTGTCCCGCCATTCAATTTGTACAGTTCCGTTGTAATAGTTTATAGTGAGTCTATTCACATCCCCTTTCCAAATAAAGGTTTCGTTGGAAAAGGTCTCTGCCGGAGGGCCAAATTTTTTAATGAAATATGTAATGAAGTCTTTGACCCCACTTTCCATATTGGGGATATCGCGCTTATTATAAGTCCATCTGCATTTGTATAAGCTGCCGGACAAATAGGTTAATCTTAAATCATGTGCTTCTTTCCCATTGACAATCCTCAAAGGAAAGCCTTGATAAATCCCCTCCTGAATTCCTACGTCAAAATTTCTTTTTACACTTGCCGCTAGCCATGGATTGTTTTGATAGATTGATTCTGTACCTGTGATTAACTGAAGTTCACTTTCCAAGCTTTCAAGCGTAGATGCAAGTTCAAGTCCATTGATACTTTTTACATCATCTATTTTTTCTTGTGCCAATAGGAACGGGCTGATAAGTAGTAAAAAACAGAGAATGGTGATTTTTATTGGGTGCATCTTGTGAAGAATTATAGGTTTTTAATAATCAGTACTTCAATTTCCTAAAAAGAATCTTTGTTGGTTGCCTTAATTATTTGAAAAATTGCCCAAAATCTAGCTCTAGTGCAAATACTGCTGCAAATATGGATTTGTTTTTAAGGAAATGGCAGGAATTTGTTTGGAAGGTTAATTGAAAATATGATTTTTATGCAAAGATGATATTCTACCCAGCTTTTTACAATGCCTAAATATTTGGCACATTATTGACTTTGACCACCGGCGGACAAAATTGTTCGGTGAATTTGCTTCAATGTATTGGTTTTATGGCAAAATAGCCCAATCTGAGGGGTTTTGAATGGCATGGAAGTAGAAGAAATAATCAATAGCAAAGAATTAAGAATCAATAGACAAAGATATAATAGTACAACCCTTCGCTTGCTCATTATCAGGCAGGTAGGGTAACACCTTAGAACCAAAATACATGAATCAATAAGTACGGACACAAACATCTAAACCCATGAGTCACATCGCCATTCCTATTCCGAGCTTGCCTGGAAAACAAAATATTGATATCCAAGTCATCATCAACAATGAGGTAAAGTCACTACATTATAAAGTAGAACTGTTTTATTGGGATGATTGTCAAAACCCTATGGCCCACAGGGCTGATTGCATCTCTGAAATGCTGGCGAAGCTCGACCCTGCATGGACCGTATATTACATCGGAGCCCCTACAGATAAATTCGTGCCCATCACGTTTGTCAGTGTGGAGAGTAAGAAATGGATGCAGGTCAGGTGATAAATAGCGTAGACAGGAGTCAAAATAAAGTATCAGGTATCAAGATCTTAGAGTCAAGATGGATGGTTTTCAAGTTTGAAATTTGGATAAGTTGAGCTCACTGAAACGGACAGCAAAACCGTCTTCGGAGGATAAAACATGAAATGAAGCCTGCCTCCTAAGCATTGGCAATAGCGACTATAACCTTTCAACTTTCCTGCTTTCTCACTTCGCATCTTCCAATCCCCGGCGGATACCTAATTAAAATCTTTCAATCCCAACTAACCATGTGGCAAAACAATTTCAAAATATCCTTTAGAAACCTCAAAAAGCATAAAACACTTACTGCCATTAACGTGCTTGGAATGGCGGTTGGTCTAGCGGCATGCTTGCTGATTGGTCTGTTTGTTTTTGACGAGCTGTCGTACGATCAGCATGTCAAAGATGGGGAACGGATCTACCGTGTGGCTCTGGAAACGAAAGAATCCAGATGGGCGGGGAGTCCGGGTCCGCTGGCGGAAGGATTGAAAAACGACTTTTCTGAAGTGGAAAATGCTACCCGGATCATGAAGTTTCCCGAACTTGACCAAATGCTCTTGAAAAGCGAAAGCAATGGTGAGGTGATGCAGTTTTATGAATCAAAAGGTTATTATGTAGATTCTACCTTCTTTCAGGTGTTCGACTACGAATTTCTAACGGGGCTGCCTTCCAATGCCCTGAAAGCTCCCAATTCTGTGATTCTCTCCGCTTCGCTTGCCAAAAAGTTCTTCGGTAAAGCTGATCCCATGAACCGGCCCCTTACCATTGGCTTGCCTTTCGGTGACTTTGATTATACTATCACGGGCGTATTTGAAGATGCAGGGCTAAAATCCCATATAGATGCCAATTTTTTCCTGTCCATGGAAAACAATGACATTGGAAATGCAGTGAAAGGAATGACCAATTGGGCGACTAATAACATTTTCTATACCTATGTGAAGCTTCTTCCCGAGACTGATGTCGAGGCGTTTGAGAAGAGACTGATTCCGTTTTTTGACCGTCATGGCGCAGAGGATTTGATAGCTATGGGAAGCTTTAGCAAAAGTCTTTTCCTTCAGCCCTTGGCAGAAATTTACCTGAAATCCGGTATGGAATATGAGTTGGGGGCCACTGGAAGCAAGATGACACTGTATGTTTTTGGCTCTGTGGCCATATTTATTCTGTTGATTGCCTGCATCAATTTTATGAATTTGGCGACTGCGAGATCTGAAAAGCGGTCGAAGGAAGTTGGGATCAGGAAACTATTGGGAGCAAATAAAAGTGGGTTGGTAAGACAGTTTTTGGGTGAATCCTTGATAGTTTCCATGCTTGGACTGATAATGGCTTTTCTACTTGCTTCGCTTTTAATGCCGTATTTCAATCAATTGACCGGTAAAGATTTGGAGTTGTACCAACGGACTTTTCCTCTACTGGCGATTTTCATCCTAGCCATTGCGGCTGGTTTGGTAGCAGGAATCTACCCGGCATTTTTTCTGTCAGCTTTTGCACCAAGCACTGTACTGAAAGGGAAATTTAAAGGTAGATTGTCGGGTTTTTCACTCCGGCAAGTCTTGGTGATTTTTCAGTTTGCTATTTCGGCATGTCTGATCTTGATGGTTTTTGTGATCAAGAACCAACTGGACTTTGTCCAAAATCAGGATTTGGGATTCAGAAAAGACCAACAATTGATTCTCCCGCTCAAAAGTGAAAATGCTGTATCCAAATATGATGTGCTGAAAACCAATCTGATGCAGAATCCAAATGTAAAATCAGTGACGCTAACCTCAACTTATCCGGGAATAGAAAGCATAGAGGATATGATGTACTATGCAGATGGCAAAACTGTGGAGGATGTAGTGAACATAACCAATGCCTATGTCGGTGATGATTTCGTAGAGACACTTGGGTTTCAGATGCTGGAAGGAAGGACATTTACTAAGGAATACACCTCAGAATATCCCATGATGATTTTGAATGAATCAGCCATTAAATCTCTAGGCTATGAAGTAGCTGATGCTGTAGGAAAGAAGGTTCACTTTGAATGGAGCGGGAAGTTGAATACGCTGGAGATTGTAGGAGTGGTGAAGGATTTTAATTACCAAAGTCTTCATACGAAGATTAATCCGTACGCTTTTATTAAGGAAAATCGGGGAGGATATTTGATCGCTAATTTCGAAGGAAGTGGCACAAACGAAGTTATGGCAAGTGCAGAAACCAGTTGGAATAAACTCAATATTTCAGATCCTTTTGTCTATTCGTTTTTGGATCAGGACTTTCAGCGTAATTATGAGAAGGAAGAGCGTGTGGCGAACATTATTATAGGATCTGCCTTACTGGCGATCTTTATTGCATGCCTAGGTCTGTATGGGCTGACGGCCTTTATGACCGAGCAACGAACTAAGGAAATTGGCATTCGCAAGACGATGGGTGCGACCGATTGGAGTATTGTCGCTTTGCTTTCGAAGGATTTCGGCAAGACCGTTTTATTGGCAATTCTGATCTCTGTGCCAATAAGTTTATACCTGTCAAATGCTTGGCTGGAAAATTTTGCCTTTAAGATCGAACTGCAATGGTGGTATTTTGCAGTCACCGGCTTAGTAGCGCTGATGATAGCGATGATCACTGTGAGCTTCCAGTCGGTCCGGACGGCACTGATGAATCCGGTGGAAAGTCTGAAAAGTGAATGAGGGATAGTAAAGTAGCAAGTATCAGGTAGCAAGTATCAAGAGCCAAGAATCAAGATGCTAGATTTTCAAGACAACTTGGAAGTAGAGAAGCTGACAACAAAACTGTGTGCTGTAAGTGAGATAGTAGTTCCAATAATGAATGTCGAATTTCGAATGCTGAATATCGAATAGCTAAGGCTGAAGTCTAGAACCAAGAGTCTAGTGACTAGACCTGTGAAACTCCTCCTTGGATTGATGATTTTGTTTGTGAATAAGTAGCTGGTGCCAAGTATCAAGATCTTAGAGCCAAGAACTTAGACAACTCCCCCTTGGACTACTCTTCTTGTTTTGGAAACGGGAAACCAGATAAAGGGTGCAAGGGGGATTTATAGGACTGACTAAAACCTGTCCTGTTTACACCATCGGTTTTTGATGAATAAGTAAGTTTTTAAGGTTGCTAATAGCAAAACCTGACAGGTTTATCCGGCTTTTTACACATAAATATAGCACTAGGATTAAAGTACGATACCTTATTTATCAGCCTGCTTGGCATAGCCAAATACCTTTTGGAGCAAAGGGGAAGATCGGGAAGAGATGTCTTCACGGATTTTCAATTCTTCTTTGGCTATTTCTACAAACAGGCCGTCAATGGCTTTTCCTGTCACATAGGCTGTAAGATCGGTGTTTACTTTTTTCACAAAAGGAACTTTGTTGTATTGGGTCATTACATCCTCCCAATATTTGGTAGCATCGGTTTTCTTCAAGCTGCTATCGATTATAGGAGAAAACTTCTCCGTAAGGGCTGGAGAGGTTGTTTTGTTGAAATAAGTAGTGGCGGCATTCTCTTCACCCAATAGAACGTCTTTCACATCGGCTATACTCATTTGCTTAATTGCGTTCGTAAAGATGGGCTTTGCTTCCAGTGCTGCATCTTCGGCTGCACGGTTGAGACCGGTGATCGCCTGATCTACCATGTCACCCAAGCCCATCGAGCGCAGTGTTTTTTCCACATTTCTGGCTTCCTCGGGAAAAAGGATTTTGACATCGAGGTTTCCCAAGTATCCGTCTTTTGCGCCCAGACGATCTGCGCTGATACCTGTTGCTTTTTCCAATGCTTCTTTCAGACCGGAGTTGATCTCAGCGTTGCTGGGAAGTTTGATTGTCTGGCCTAAGGAAGCGGTAGCGATGGTGAAGGTAGCCAGAGAGACTAAGAAGAAGATAAAATAGGAGGCAATGGGGGATTTATAAATCATGGGATAGTGTTTTTAAGTGAATAGTATGGTGGGGTTCCCGCAGATAGACGGAGAAAAGCTCGCAGATGTTCGCGGATTTAGAATATTGAGAGCTTCCGTAGACCTTCCTTTGCTTGAAAGTGTATAATAAGAAATTCCGTAGATAGACGCAGAGAAGTCCGCTGATTTCCTCAGATCTAATTGGATTACATCTCTCATGTGGTCTCCCTTTAAAAGGTCTAGTTCAAAATAGTTCTGCAAGATTATAGATTTTTTTAAAGAGCACTGTACTAAGTCTTACAATAACCCATCAATTATTTCAGGGAAATGCTTGTGCTCTAAGGCATGGACTTTATCGGCGATGGATTCTGGAGTATCAGCTGAGGTAAGCGGGGTGGAAGCCTGGAAAACTATTCTTCCTTCATCGTAATTTTCATTGACCAAGTGGATAGTAATCCCTGTTTCGGTATCACCTGCAGCTTTTACCGCTTCATGCACAAAATTTCCATACATGCCTTTTCCTCCATATTTTGGCAGTAGAGCCGGGTGTATATTCACCATTTTATCGGGAAAAGCTCTGATCAAATCAACTGGGATTTTTAATAAAAAACCTGCCAGAATCACCCAATCTATATTTTCAGATTGGAGTTTCTCGAGTAAAGTACCGGCATCCATCTCCTTACGGGTGAAAGTAAACGTGGGAACGCCGAACTTCTTTGCCCGCTCCAGTACAAAAGCTTCCGCCTTGTTGGAGGCAACCAGCGCAATTTCTGCTTTTTCAGAATGCTGGAAATGAGCCATGATTTTTTCGGCATTGCTACCGCTTCCGGAGGCTAGGATTGCGAGGCGTTTCAACGGGTTATGGGATTTTGATGGAACACGAAATTAAGGCAATTCTCCCTTAGACGGAGAATTTTTGAGGGTTTTTACAATCAAATTTCAATACAGAAAACCGAATAGCCATAATGGGATTTTTTTACCAAAACCTATCTCCAGTTCATCCAGTGCCAAAAAACTATTCTCAACTCCTTTGATTTGTTCCCCATCTTTTGATTTTCCGCCAATTTCTACTGTCCAAGTCTGATCAATTAGAAAGTCTCCTTTTGTGCTTAGTTCAAGCTTATGACCGGTATTTGATAGTTGATTGGCAAAAAACGTTTCTCTAATTGTTCCGGAATTAGGTTGCGATTGCAGAGCAAAAGCAAAATTTGTGTTTTCGAAATAAATTTTATCAGGCTTTTGCAGATAGTTGATTCCCCGATTTTGTTTGTTAACCATCCGAATGAGCTTAGCGTCTTGCAAATGAGCTAGAAATGAATAGACGGTTGTTCTGCCTAACCCTAACTTTTCTGCAATTTTTGAAATATTTGGTTCGAAAGGCACTGAAACCGAGATTACACCGAGTAGCTTTTTGATTTTGGCAATATTGGATGGGGAATATTCTTTAGCGAAAGCTAGATCGCTTTCAAGTACGGTATTGATGATTTGGAAAAGCCTGCTGCTGACACTTTCAGGTGTAACTTGATTCACTATTGGGAAATATCCATCGTTGAGATAGTTCTTGAAATTTGGAATCGCATGCAATTTAGGAAGTAAAGTGGACGTTATTTCCAGATGGTTTGTGATCAATTCCTCTAGTGAAAAACTCGGTAATTCTAACGCTTGGGTTAATCTCAAATACTCTCTAAAAGAAAGTCCCTCTAGGTTTTGGGTGATTAATCTTCTACTCAAATCTGATTCCCCTCTATACAAATCCAAAGCTGAAGAACTGGTAAAAATTACTTTTAGATTTGGAAACCCATCGTAGATAAGCTTAAGTTCTCTGGACCAGTTTTTATACTTATGTACTTCGTCAATTAATAGAAGTTGGCCTGAAGCTGAATAAAACTGTGAAGCTAACTCAAAGAGAGAGTTTTGATAAAAATAGGGATGATCTGCCGTTACATACAGTTTTTGGTTAGGATTGAGCGGGGAAGAAATTAAGTATTGAAGCAGTAATGTCGTTTTTCCAACACCTCGAATTCCCTTGATTCCAAGTAATTTTTCATCGCCTTTTATTTCAGAAAATAGATACCTCTTCCAATCTAAGGAGATTTGAGTAATGAGATTTTGTTGGAATAGATAAAGCTCTTCCATTGCATTGTCTTGAACTCAAGACAATTTTGCTATTTGCCTCAGTGGATAAGTATTTCCAATTTTTCAATAACAATAGCTAACCCTTTGACCTCAGCTCAGGGGACATAGGGAATACTGATCACAGACCACTGTAAACTGGCCACTAATGACTAGCCCCTCACTTGCCCATTTCCCCTCACAATCCACTTGTAGCTGCAAAGTTCTTTCAGAGCCATTGGGCCGCGTGCGTGTAGTTTTTGGGTGCTGATACCGATTTCGGCTCCCAGTCCAAACTGGGCTCCGTCGGTGAAAGCCGTAGAGGCATTGGCGTAAACAGCTGCCGCATCCACTTCAAGAAGAAACCTGTCGATGACTTCCTGATTTTCGGCCACAATAGCCTCAGAATGCTTGGAAGAATATGCTGCGATATGATCCAGCGCTTCATCGAGATTTGCTACGGTTTTGATGGCTAATTTCAGTCCCAGAAACTCAGTCCCAAAATGTGATTCGTCAGCTAGTGAAATCAGTTCATTGCTGTCCAAAGCCGCAAAGGCCTTTTCGTCAGCAAAAATCTGAACCTTGCTTTCCAGCATAGGTTGGATGATATCATTCAAGTCCGGCAGGTGAACTTCGTGAATGACTAAGCAATCCAAAGAGTTACAAACGCTTGGCCTGCGGGTTTTGGAATTGAAGGCAATCTCTGTTGCTTTATCGAGATCAGCCGATTCATCCACATAGGTATGGACTATTCCGGCTCCGGTTTCGATGACCGGTACTTTTGCATTTTCCCTTACGAAATTGATCAGTCCCTGTGAACCCCGCGGTATAATTACATCCACAAAACCCACCGCTTCCAGAAGTGCTTTGGTAGCAGCCCGGTCTGCGGGTAAAAGCTGGAATGCGTCAGTCGGCAGCTCATTAACAGCCAATACCTGATGAATCAAACTCATGATGGCTCGATTGGAATGATCTGCATCTGATCCACCCTTCAACACTAAACCATTTCCTGATTTGAGAGCCAAGGCGAACACATCAAATGTGACATTTGGCCTAGCTTCGTAAATAATTCCTATTACTCCGAGAGGAACGGTTGTTTTCTCCAGAGAAAGTCCATTTTCTAACGTTTTGCTCTCCAAGGCATGATGCAATGGACTTGGTAATGCGCTTACCTGGATTATTTCCCCGGCGATACTGTGGATCCGCTCTTCGGTGAGAAGTAATCTGTCATACATAGGGTTGTCTGGCTCCATTCGATCCAGATCCTTTTGGTTTTCTTCCAGTAGAAAGTACTTGTTTTCCACCGCCGAAATTGCCAGATTATGCAACACCTGGTTGACTTTCTCATTGCTGAGACCGGTCAATTTTCTTGCTCCTTTTTTTACTCCATCAAATATATGTTGGTACTCAGTCATGATCGAAAATATAGAGGTAATCGTAATGGATTAATGCTTTTTGGTTCTTTTGGCCAATTCTTTCGCCGGCTATTTTGGAGGAATACTCTGCACGGCCAAGTCCGATTTTATGTCCGGACTCATCGCGGATAAGCAAGATGTCTCCTTTGGAAAACTCACCTTCCAGTTTACTGATTCCTATAGGCAATAGGCTTCTTATTACTTCGGAGGTGAGGGAAGCTTTTGCCCCCTCGTTGATTGTAACTTCTCCTACGTAATAATGTTCGCCATGAGCCAGCCATTTCTTTGCACCATGCTTGGCTTTCTGTGGCTCAAACCAGGTGCAGCGCAAGGTTTTGTCTGCAAATTCACCCAGAACATTGTCCCGCTTGCCGTTGGCAATAATCACCTGAATACCAAGATCGGCCGATTTCTTGGCCATGGCGTATTTGGTCAGCATGCCTCCGCGACCGAAAGATGATTTGGATGCTGAAATGTAGCCGGACACTTCAGGCATGCTGGAAGCTACTTTTTCTATAAGTTCGGAAGTGGGCTCAGAAGGATTTCCGGTGAAAATCCCGTCTACATTTGTCAGCAATACCATCGTATCCGCATTGATCATAGCAGCTGTGAGACTTGCCAGTTCATCGTTGTCTGTGAACATCAGCTCGGTGATCGTTACGGTGTCATTTTCATTGATAATGGGCAAAATACCCTGTGAAAGCAATGCCTGTACGCAGTTTTTCATGTTCAGAAAATGCTTTCTGTCACGGAAATCCTCTTTTGTCACCAGGATCTGGGCAACCGGTTGATTGTGATTTTCAAAAAAGTTTTGGTACTGATTGATCAGGCGGATTTGTCCCGTGGAAGCCCATATTTGTTTTTTGAATACAGGATTGAGTTTCTCGGGAAGGGGAATGGCCTGTCTACCAAAAGCCACTGCTCCGGAACTTACCAACACTATTTTCTTTCCCCGGCAAGTCAACTCCTGAATTTGAGCCACAAGTTTTTCCATCCGATTCAGATCAGGAAGTCCATTTTCCTGAGTCAATACATTCGACCCAATTTTGATTACAAGTAGTTTGCTGTCTAGCATTTTTGAAAAATTTGCTTGAAAATAGGGAAGATTTGGGACTTATGACCTTGAATTTAAGATTTACGGGCCTGTTCGGCGGATTTATCAGGAACATGAGTGCTTTTATCTTTTATGAATTTGGTTCATAAGCTCTCTTGTTTTATTACTTAATGTATATCCATTTTTCTACCAGTAATGA
The DNA here is from genome assembly GCF_014838715.1 of Algoriphagus sp. Y33. Classification (NCBI taxonomy): domain Bacteria; kingdom Pseudomonadati; phylum Bacteroidota; class Cytophagia; order Cytophagales; family Cyclobacteriaceae; genus Algoriphagus; species Algoriphagus sp. Y33. Next base: position 194,645 of record NZ_CP061947.1, read on the forward strand.
GACTAAAGCATTATAGGATTTGGTCAACACTAGCATTGAGGTCACTTCGGTAACCCGGCATCGGTCTTCTAGCCAGTAAAACAAGGCGAATATGGTTACTGGCATCATTGCGGATAATCATATTTATTGTTTAATGTTTAACCATGCTCATTCCCCTTGTAAATCCACATGGGTTCCGTGCCTCCTGCTTTTGTGAAACCTGCCTTTTGATAGAAACCGCTTGCTTTTCCGTCTGCTGCTAATATTTGCATATGGAAATGTCCATACTTTTCCAGCATTTTATCCATAATCATCTTTCCAATTCCTTTTCCCTGAAAATCCGGGTGAACAAGTAAATGAGGATAGTAAACGACCAAAAAACCGTCAGAAATAGCATTGCAATTCCAACAAGTCGATCCTTGTCCCATGCGGAAAATAGGGAATGGGAATTCATAAGTCCGTTATAAAGCTCACTTGGCTTGTCGGCAGAACTCCATTCATTGGCACGATATAATTCCAAAATGGCTTCAATCTTTATAGTTCTTCTATCTGATAACGTGATTTCCATATAGTATGACTTGTTATTGAAAGTGGGGTTCTACTACGCTCAGCCAGGCAATATTGTGTTGCCTTTCACGGAGTCCAAGGGCAATTTTTGGGTCAAAATAAACACCGGTGAATCACGGGATTTTTAAACATACTTTACAATAACCCCATGCTTAAGGTTCCCACTAGCATTAAGACCTTGGCAATTGTGCTCAGTTGCGTGAAATGGTCCTTGCGGTCTGCATGATATATTCTATACATAAAGTAGCTGAAAAAGATCCCAAGTCCTCCAAAATACATGAAAATTACAGGACGGTTTAATTCAAAAGTCACCACCAATATAGCGCAGACAAATACGGCTGCAATCAGGAAAATCACAGCTTTTGTTTTCCGAAATCCAATCACGATGGGCAAGGTGCGGCATCCGTGTTTTCTATCTCCCTGCCGGTCTTCTATGTCTTTTAGGATTTCCCGGATAAGATTGAGAAAGAAAGCAAATATGGCGTAGGTCAAAACCAATAGTTCTGATTTTTGGAAATAGAATGCAATCACATAGATGGATACGCCTGTGAGCAAGGCCACCGTGAAATTCCCGATAAAGGGTTCCCTTTTCAGCTGGTTGCTGTAGAACCAAAGCAAAAATGCTGCGACAAAGTTAATTAAGCCTATGCTTGGGCTAACCATAAACCCCAGTCCTACGGCAGTGAAATTCAAAACAGTATGTAGGAGGATAACTACGCGTCGCTTTATGCCTTTGCCTACCACTACATTTCCCGGGCGATTCACATAGTCGATTTTGACATCATAATAATCATTGATCATATAGCCTGCCGCAGTGATCAATAGGGTGGAAATGACTAATAGATAAAGTTTATAGTCCTGCAGTGCAGGCATACCGAAATTATTGGTTTCAACTAAAAAGTAGGCGGTCATTAGCTGTGCAAATCCAACCATCAGCAGATTGATAGGCCTGCTGATCCGAAAAAGTCCCCGGATGGAAATCATTCTGTCCACAGTCATGGTATTCATACACCAAAAATAGATTCAATTCCTGTCACATCTAGGGAAAAGGCTAGGTATCTGAAATTAAACCCTAATTATTCCATAAGGTCTGTAGTAGAAATGCAAACCACGGTCAAATGTCGTGGTTTCTACACTTATATAAATTACTTATTTTCATTTAGTTAAGTTCAATATTAGCTCTGCTTGGAGTTTCTATGGGGACGGTAAAGTAATAAGTTTTTGTCCCTCCCCGATGAAGATTCCCTGAGTCCATTCCCTCAAGGGAATATTCCCCTGTTTTTAATTGCCACATTATTGCAATTAAACATGGCTTGATTTACATTTGCAATGTTGTTGCATTATTTGTACTGACACTATTGTATGGGGAGCTATCAATTTGACAAAGAGTTAAGGCACATTTCAGACGCTAAAGGCTCTAAGCCTTACAACAGAAAAAGGGAAGTGTTTTGTTCGTCAGGACAGCTGTATTTTCTGGATAAGACAGATGATTTTCATGAAGGGAGGTTTCATATTGCAGCGGAAAAGGACGACATACTCATATTTTCATTTATTGGAATGGAGTCCAAAGAAGTGCTCATCAAGGATGCATCTTTTCTGGAGGTATGTTACAGGAAGAAGCGACGGCACCGGATGAAGTGGTAGTGATATTTAAAAAACCTGTAGTTGAAGTAGAAAGAGGGAAGGAAACCTTTAATGTGGATCAGATAGCGACAAGCAGTGGGATAACTGCTTTGGAAATTCTCAAAAAAATCCCTGGCGTCGGCGTGGATCCGAATAATGAAATCCTTTGGCGGGGAAGTACAGGAATAGATGTAATGATAGATGGAAAGAGAAGCTACTTATCGGGAAATCAATTAGCACTTTTTTGGGAAAGTATAAGTGCTCTGGACATATGCAGGTCCAAACTTTACAAATATTACCCTTTCCCTGAACTACCAATTTTAACTAATAATTAATAAAACGATGAAAAACACAATCAACTATCTTCTTTTTACACTGATCATAGCAGTGCTCTTCAGCTCTTGTGAAGATGATCCAGAACCGGTTTTACCTATGCCCATTATTGAAAATGTCGAGATCGGATTAGGCAACAATGGAATAGGGGTAGTAGGAAGGGACTTTCATCTCGACCTTGATATTGTGGCAGGGGATAAGATTGATCTGGTTCAAGTGAAAATTGAGCCCATCGAAGGTGAGTCCTATGCCGACGAATGGAATTTTGAGCTGACTTGGGAAGAATACAAGGGAGTTAAAAACACCAACGTCCACAAGCACTTCGATATACCGGAAGATGCAGTTGAAGGGAAGTATGACTTCTTTATTATCGTTACGGACGAGAATGGTACTACGCTTCAAGAAACCTATGAGGTTGAGATCGTTGATCCTTCAAATCTTGCGGTAGATCCCATATTATACATTTGGCATATAACCACCGATCAAGGTGATTTTCATTATGTAAACGAGACACTTGAAAATCCGGAAAATGTGGAATTTTCGAAAAGTGAAATTCTTTCCTCTGATGCAGCCATAAAAAATGTAAAGGGGGATGGAAAAATGTACCTTCTGCTTATCAAAAAGGACGCAAACCATCTCCCGGAGTCAGTTGATGCGATAGACTTCTCGAAGGTGATCGTACATGACGTATTTGAGCACGAAAATGAGACCGAGGTATATACCTTCAGCAGTGTGATATACGATGGAAATGGAGGTTTTTTGAGACCAAGCCCTAAACTTACCATAGGAGCATCGGCAGACAATAATTCCCCCGAGCCTAATGCCATAAGCGGGGACAAAGCTTGGGAATCAGGGGAATATTATTTTGGTGTAGTCTATACCAATTCCTCGCATAACATCAGTCTTCACCATTACTTTGAGCTTAACGTGACAGGGTTTTAATAGGTGGGTAATTTGGCAACGGCACTGACATTAGGATGTCAGTGCCGTTGTATTTGAAAGTTTATGCTAACAATGGGGTGATCGGATCTTATAAAGCCAATTCAAAGAATGGGGCAAATTTAACCCGAAATATGCACTAGCAATTCTACGTCACGGCGTACAAGTTACTGCATCCATTAATTGCTTCAAAACCAGTCATTACATTGCTGTTTTCGAGTTCACCATATCCGCCGCGGCGGACTCACTCTCCAAGCAGACTGATTTTCTTGCAATTAATGCCCTTACCGATTAAAATCGGGACAGGCTATTACGAAACCTAATGCATAATTCGGGTTTAACCATATCCCAATAAAGCTCCAGAAACGGATACTCCCGGTCTGAAGACATAAAGCTGGATTTTCTCAATTTATAGATAGAAAGCAGTTCCATGGCCTGCTCTTTCAGATGAACGTCTTCTTTTCCGGCCTGGTATCCTTTAGGAACGGCATAGACAAATGCGCCTTCATCTTTACTGCTGACGGGAATCTGTAAAAAATCTCTTTTGACAAATTCTTTGGTGGCTTTTTCGTGTGCTGCAGCTTCCACAAAGAAATCCACTGCATGGCTTGGGTATCCGAAAAAATAACCATAAGCTCTAAACCGTGGCACTGAATGATCAAACTCTGTCATGGAGAGTACCTGATGGATCGGGGTGTGCGGGTGGATGCCGCGTTCTAAAAAAAAGGAGAAGTTTTCCCTGATCTTCTCGCGGACTGATTCCCTGTGGTACACCAGTACTTCAAATACCCGTTGTTCTCCATAGACCTGTCGAAAAGGTAGTGTGACAAAACCTATCGGACTATCCTCAAGTAAACCCAATGCAGAAATAAGTTCGTCCAGCTGTTTCCTTGGAACATCTTCAGAAAGGTATGCTTGGGAGACCGAATCTATTTTGAATTGAAATTGTATAACGGTACTTATCGGTTTAAGTCCGCCCATAACAGTATAAAGCCCTTCATTTTCCAGAATTTCTTTAGCCAGGGAATCTGCCAGCTGTAGGATTTTAGAGGACTGTCCATAGGATGTGGCAGCAGTCCAGAGAATAAATAAAAGAGCTTGGATTAAGATTTTCATAGTGATTAAAAGAGCAATTGGATGGAAAGTGATAGTTCCCGCAAAGGGTAAGAGCTTGACAAACGGTGAGAATAGGTAGATTCAAAAAAGATCTGGTTTTCTTTCATAATTGGCAGCTTACATTTTAGGTTTAGTGCTGGTTCCAGAAACGAACGGGAATAGAAAGCCTGTTGGGAGCCCAGCAGCAATCGGGACAGTTCATTTGATTCGTCAAAATCCATATCCGAGTAGGCATTCCAAACTTTTAGTAGCGGGTTGATATAGAGTTGCGTAGACCCGAGTGTCAGTGATTTAAGAACCGCAGCTTCCACCGTGTTAATCCTCACATCTACTACTTCCCCTGCCGCAAAATCTTCTGATTTATTCAGCTGGGTCTGAAGTTGCAGTCGAAGCTGCCAGGCTCCTTTTGGACCCAGACTTCCCAGATTTTCCCAGCTTATCTTGTAGGATTTATTCTCCACATTGATGGCGGAGAAGATGGGGTCTGTTCCCAGCAGTTTATCCGAATCGAAGGTGACGATGGATTCCAGTTTTTTAGAACCTTGCAGCTTCATGCCTATTCCGGCGATCCATGATAAACCGGTCATTTTGGAGGTCCCTCCATTGACAGGAAAGGCCACCCCATCTCTGGCTTCATAGGATCTATTTTTAAAGGTAACTTCAGTAAATGCCTTTACATTCTCTTTTTGATAGTGCAAATAAAGAAAGCCGTCTATACCCTGAAGCTTCTGGGTTCTTTGGAAGGATTGATACGTATTCAACGTGTAAGTTCCCCATCCTCTTCCCTGGTAGATTTGCACATCCTGCACTGCAAAGGCACCGATATGGTTTTCCTCCTGACCGGAGACAATTTGTATTCCTGCTCCCAGACTAGTTTGGGGAAGAACTTTGATACTTTGCCCTGCCCGGATAGTATACTGACTTATTCTGGCCAAAGGCCGGGGTTCGGCATTGCGTGAATGGGTGCCGACTTTATAGGAAAGAGCTCCTATGGTCTGCAGTGTTTTAGTTCGACCATATTCAGGGCTAGTGAAAGTTAATCTGAAATCAACTTCGTCACCTGACCAAGCCTGCGTATCCTTGTCCATCAGCCGGTAGGGAATGTTATCCCAGGCTGAAGTCTGCAGTAAGTAGGGACGCACCGATTTCAGTGTCTTATGATAGTTGAATGTTCCTGCTGTCATCCAAGAACCTATCTTCATCACCGAAGCCGATCGAAAATATCCCTGATTGATTTGCTGTGTGTCAAAGGGCTGCTCCCGGATACCTGAGCGCGTGCGGAAGCCAAGTTTTGCTTCATAAAAAGTGGGTTGGTCTTTTTGAAGCAAAAATGGATGATGATGCAAGTGGTGAGTAAAGAGCTGGTTTTGATAGCGTATTCTGTCCATGGGGAAATTTTGCCCGCCGGAAACCAGCGGGCAAAAAAAGAAACCAATTAACCAAATCAATCTGAAAGTCATAACTACGATTATGGCAGGACAGGAATAGCTAACACTTCGAAATCCGCTTGGCTGTTATTCGTATCCTGATATACTGTGTTGCCATCTATCGAGAATGCCTTTCTTATAATGGATTCTCCGGTGTAGGTGTCGGATACATGTATAAATCCGGCGTCCAAACTCGCTGAGATGCGCTTAAAGCTTCCGTCATTTTCGCTTCTGAGTGCCTCTACTGCATCGATTACCAAAGCATTTGGCACTTTTACCACCTGCGGGTAGGTAGGGCTTGTATCCGGTATGGATACCTGATCCAATGCTGCAAAATCATCTGTTCTCCAAATAATTGTACCCGGACCAAATACAGGAACCAATGCAAATGTTGGGTTGAATGGGTGATAGATCATTTCTAGGTTGGGTACATTGGGAGCGTCCACATCGCGTGTAGACCCTGCTACAAAAAACTCAAAATCCGCCGAGCTCAAATCTACAGGGCTTCCCGGATTGGCTTCCTCAGCTTGGTGATTGATTCCTTGCTGGGCAATGACCACGCTACTGAATGGCTGTAGTATATTCTCCTCTCCTGATCCCTTTATTTTCCATGCAGTAGAAATATATACGTGGTCACTGTCATCCTGAAAAGGAGTAGGTGGCGTATTTGGATTGATCAGTCCGGATGGTCCATAGACGTTAGAAATGTAGAGTCCATCCAATGCAATGGGCTCACTGGAGTTGTTGTAAATCTCGAAAAACTGATCAAAGAAGTAATTTCCTCCCTCCGGAGTTTTTGAGCCTGAATAATAAACCTGCTTAATAACCAAATCGCCGGATACAGAGCCTGCCAAACGAACTGAAATCGGACCTTTGGACGCTGTTTCTTCAGACAGCATTAAATTGTTGTTCAGGTAATTGAGGTTGATCTCGGTAGCAATTCCTGCAAGTTCCATAGCCTGTTCAGCTGTCAGACTCAGGTTGGCATTGAGCTCATAGCCGCCCGGTACCAACTCTTCAAAAACCACATTTCCGGAAGCATCGGTTACTTTTTCCTGCTGATTTCCGGAAGCCAGGTTTTTAAGCCGTACGGTAACCCCGGCCGCTTGTGAATCTTCAAAATCTTCGGGAAAAATTGCAGATATCCCGACGGAGAATGTTTTTAACCGCGGTTCATCGTCTGTGTTGCAAGCTATAAGCAGCAGAAAGAAGAATACTCCTATCAGGCCGGTTAGTTTTGATGTAAATTTGTTCATAGTTTTATATGGATTTTAGTTGGAAGAATAGTTCAGCACCGAAAAACAGGGTGATATTTCTCTGAGAATAGGTTTCTGATCGGACACTTTGATAGAGAGGACGGTGATTCGGTAGATTGTTGACATAGAAAGCGAATCCTCTGCCGGGCGAAAATTCCTTGTTTAGACGCAAATTGATCAGGAATAAAGGAGGCCTCTGTTCTTTGAGTAGCCGGCTTTCTGCTATTCCACGTTCATAGTTTTTGTATTCCGGAAGGATTGCCTCGGTTGGAGACAGGGGAGTTTGGATTCCATTTCTACCCAGTAGTGCAATGGGTAGATTGCTATAGCCTATCGGCTGATCAGCCTGTATCCACAATGCCTGTATCAGAGAGGAGATCACCAATCCCGCAGAAGGAATGCGATGGATCAACCGGATAGAGGTATTCCACTGTGTGGCGTTAGTACCTGTGCCGCCTGCATATACGGGCACATGCGGGGTATCCGTATAGCGGAATATAAAATCCGAATCCACTTGATCGCCTGTGGAGGTAGAAACCGTCCGGACAAAAGCTCCTGTGAGATTTATCTGCGTTTTCAAGAGGGTGATTTCGGGAAAATCCACTGTGTATTCAATTCCCGTATTCTTCAAATGCTGATTATTGACAGGCCTGTCATAGCCAAGAAAGAGCGTGTCGTAGGAAATGGGCAAGGCACTTAATATGGGAGGCGAACCCAGTGGGTAATCCAGTACCTCAAATTTGGCCCGGTGAGCCAGATAAGGTTCCCTGATATATCCCGGTCCATCAGCAGTAGTCTCATGAAATGCAGTCAGACTAAAGGCGGTTCCCGCTAATTTCCCGTCTAAACCGAGCTCAGCTTTTCGGCTTTTAAATGCTTTGACTTCTCCATTGGGGAGATCTATTCTGTTGGTGGTGACTATCAGCAGCCGCTCTTCCGCCTCCGGAGCATAATAATTGAAATTGATCAAGTCAATAAACCGGGGTCCCGGACTGAGGTAAATCAAGGGCGGGATTTTGGAAAGAATTCCATAGCCGGCTTTGAGAGAAAGTTTTTCCTTGATAATAGACCAGTTGGTATTTATTCTAGGCTGTAAATGCGAACCCAGAGATTGGGGAGAAGTACCTGAAAGAAAGTAGTGATCCAGACGCAGTCCTGCCTGCCAAAATATGGAACCGCCTAAAAACCTGAAAGAGAATCTGTCTTCCGCATACCAGGAGACTTGATTCAATCCGGGGGTGTCGCTAAAACTTCTCGGTCGGTCGCCGGCACTGTAGTTTTGGCGTGGTGGGCGGCTCAGATCAAATGTTCTTCCGGGCCCACGGTTGGCATCATACCGCCATTCTGTACCTACCAGTACCCGATGGGATTCTCCGGACAGTTTCCAATGGCCTGTTGATTCTATTCTGTGATAGTAGCTTGTTGCCCTGCCTTTTACGTTAGTTTCATTTAGATATCGTGCTGTCCCATAAGGAACAGCACCGGTAGTATCATTCAGAAAAACAGGCCTTGGACCGACATTGGTTGTGATAAATTCCTGATAGAAGGCATCCTGACGATTCAGATCCAGCGAAAATGTTCCCTCAACTCTTTCCAGCCATGCTGAAGTAGGATAATAGCTGAGTCGGTTATTAAGCCTGATTGCCTGATCCTGTGCTTTCCACGATCTGGCTGCAGGATCAATTCCTTCATCCTGTCTTTGTGCAGCCACATTGCTGCTAAGCCCCAGTCGGCTTCTCCAAGTCAATTTCCCGCCGAGTAATCCGGACAATTCATGTCCCAGTGTTGCTGTTATCCTTGAAAAACTGTTTAAAACATCCCTCGGGTCGGGTTTGGAGTCTATGAAGTCCAGATCCAGACTGATGGCTTGTCGGTCCGGCTTGATGGAAATGCCCATTCCTGCGCCTGTTTGAAATGCCTGAGGGTTGGCCCGGATGCGTACCTGCGGTTCAAAAGCTCCGATCCTGGTTTCAACCAAGATTGTTCCTGAAGTGGCATTGCCGTATTTGGCAGAAGCCACTCCACGTATTACCTCTACGCGTTCAATCTGATCTGCAGGAATCTGTCTAAGGTCGGTTCCTTGCCCCGATACAGATTGGAATGGGGGACTAGAACCCGGAGAAGAGTTAAGGATATTGACATTATATTGAAGGTTGGCGTCATTGGACACTGGGCTACCATCCATTACAAGGGAAGTTCCCAATTGTGCAAGTGTGTTGCCTGCGGAACTGACAGGAACATGGCGGATCAATACCTGTTGGGGAGAATTTACGCTGGGATTGATGGCCAGCTGACCGGGCAGGAGTTGAAGAACGTCCCGGAGACTGTTTGGCTGTACATGCGCTATGGCTTGGCGGTTTATTTCTGTGCTGCTTCCTAATCCGGATTGATTTTCCTTTCCTGTGACGGTGACTTCGTCGAGATCCAAGCTGCTACGCTGAAGGGAAAATTGTAAGATATGCTGCGCTTTCCCTGCGGTGATGGTAGTTTCTATGGGGGCGTACCCCAGGAAAGTGACTTTCACATGAAGTGAAATCCCTTTTGGTACTTCCAAGGGACCGAATTCTCCTTTATCTCCACTGATCAAGGTTCTGCCCAATGGCTCAAACTGAAGCAAGGCACCCGGCAGAGGAAGTTGATTTTCATCTTTCACTGTTCCATGTAGTGTTTGGGCTACAGTGAGTTGATAAAAGACTAGGAGATAAAGTAGGAGTAGGCCTCTTCGTAACACAGTATTTAATGCAATATTGTTGCGCAAAAGTAGGCTTATCTTTCTTTAATGCAATATTGTTGCGTTTAATTTCTTTAGAGATAATTTTTCTTCAGTTTTTTCGAATGAAAGTTTGGTAGAGAAGGATTTTACTTTAGCTTTTTAGGCTTATGATGGTGATTTTGATGCGACTTTATTTATGCAATATTGTTGCAATTAATAAGGGTATTGATTTTTTTTGAATCATGTTGCACAACCAGCCCAAACTAGGATCATGAGAAACACGCTTGCCAAAGAAAAATTTTAGCTGTGATTAATGATTCTGAGCATGTCCTATCCTATTCCGAGATTAAAGGCGAAATAGGGAAGGTATGCAGCAGGGTTACACTTTATCGGGTTCTTGAGCGGTTGGAACAAGAAGGGGTAATGTATAAGATAGCCGATGTTGATGGTACATTTCGCTTTGGTTCTCAGTCTCCAAAAGATAATAACACTAGCTATGTCCATTTTTCATGTGTTGCATGCAGGAACGTGACTAAACTGAAGGAGGATCACGTCACTTTCTCCAGTCTTTCAAAGCATCAAGTTCATTTTTCTCAGATTACTATGGCAGGAATTTGCCCGCAATTCAAGAAATCTACCCAAACATGAAGGAGGAGCTTGGGATTTGCCTCTTCATGTTTGCTACATGCAGTGTTTAATACAGACTTTGGTTACTATGCGATTTTAGCTTACGGGGATGTCTGGTTGAAGAAATATCCGAAAAAAATCATGTGTTTGCCTAACGATAGCGAGAATAGTAATTGCTGTTTTCTAGTAGTGGATAAATAGTGCATGCTATTTATATAATTATAAAAAAATCCTTTGCCGTTGATTTTTCAACTGTTACTTTTGCATTGTGTTAAAATCACTCATACATATCTCTCTTTGCTCAATACTTATGCTCAATAGCATGGTCTATTCTGTGATTCAGGGAAGTTATGAATTAAACAAGGCCTTTATCATCGAGAATTTTTGTGTCAATAAAGACAAGCCTATGATGAACTGCGACGGCAAGTGCTATCTGGCAGATAAGATGAGGGCTCAAAAAGAAAAGCAGGATACTAATTCTGTGCATAAATTCAGCTCGGATTTCGGTATTTATATCCCGATTCCTAAGTTAGAATCAATTTATTCTAAGTCTTTTGTTTCAGCCAGTATGTTGGTAGTGGCGTATTTGGAGCCTTTCACTTCCTTACTGGTTCGTGAAGTGGTCAAGCCTCCCCGGCTCTGATTTTTTATATATTTCCTAATCTTTTCCTTTAATTCGGCTATAGGTAGCTGCCAAGCATTGGCTATGGTTTCGGGTTTGCTTAGTCTAGTTGGCTGCATGCCTGGGGAGAGGATATATCCCGGGATTTCTTGAGATTATAATATACTAAAGAGTATGTGTTTCTCTTTGGTTTAAAATCTATCTTCATATTTTATATGTAGATGGATAGGTGTGTCTTGTTGTGAATAAAAAAAAAATAATATAAATAAAAATGAAATTATATAATAATATTTTTGGTGTGCTGGCTCCAATGGTATTGGGGCTAACGCTGGTTATCTTGACTTCTTGTAGTGATGATGATCCTGCGCCGGATTTAACAAAGACCGGTGATTTCTCCATTGAATTTGATACTATAGTCGGAGAGGAGACATTTGGTATGGAGCCGCGCCAATACACCAATGCAAGGGGAGAAGCGTTTTCCATCAGAACCCTCCGGTATTTTATCAGTAATATCAAGCTTTACACAGCGTCCGGGGAAGAATACATGGTTCCTCAGGAAGAAAGTTATTTTTTGATCCAGGCTGAGGATCGGGATACCCGTTTTACCAAAGTCACCGCTCCGGAAGGAGACTATACCAAAATATCATTTGTGCTGGGCGTGGATAGTTTGAGAAATACCATGTCCGTGGATCAGCGTCCGGGTGTATTGTCCTTTGATCCTGATCAAGGTCATGGGGGTGGAGGGATGTACTGGGGATGGAACAGCGGCTATATCTTTTTTAAATTTGAAGGGAACTGTGATTTGATCTCTGATGATCAGCAGGGGGATCCAACAGGAAACAGGCAGTTCAAATACCACATCGGCGGATTCGGCGGATACAGTGCCCCTACATTGAACAACATCAAAGAAATCACGCTGGATCTGAACCAGGGAGGCATCGCTCAAGTGCGGGAAGGATTGAGAAGTAATGTGCATCTCTTTGTGGATGTGATGAACGTGTTCAATGGGCAGCATACATTCAGTATTCAGGAGCATCCCAATGTGATGTTCAGTGACTACAGTGTCAACATTGCAAATAATTTCCCCGGAATGTTTTCCCATGACCATACAGAAAATTTCAGCAAAGGGGAGGAGGGACTTTAAGTGCAGATGAGAAGTAAATCGACGTTTAATCGGATTCTCCATCCTTTGTCCCTGGGTGTATTGTTGTTCATTTCAGTTTCCTCCTGTCACTCAGGGGAGGGGGAGCCAGAGATATTTCAAGGGTTTGTGCAGCCAAATCACTTTCCGGAAGCGTCGTATGATTTCTCCGGAAACGAAGTGACCAAGGAAGGGTTTGAATTGGGGAAAAAGCTCTTTTTTGAGCCAAGGCTCTCACGTAACAATACCATTGCATGTGGGAGTTGCCACATTCAGACTGCGGCTTTTACCCATCACGGGCATGACGTAAGCCACGGTATTGATGATCAGTTAGGCATCCGAAATCCCATGCCGATAATGAACCTCGCATGGGGAGACGAATTTTTCTGGGACGGAGGTGTCTTTGACCTGGATCTTGCAGCGATCAATGCCATCACCAACCCTGTGGAAATGGATGAAAATTTGCCCAATGTCCTTAAAAAGCTTCGTGAACACCCCGAATATCCAGAGCTTTTTAAAAAGGCCTTTGGGACGGCAGAAATTACAGATGCAAGGTTCTTGAAAGCATTGTCCCAATACATGCTGATGGCGGTGAGTGCGAATTCGAATTACGATAAAGTGAAAAGAAATGATTCGGGGGCTGTGTTTTCCGATGGACAGCTGGCAGGTTATCAGGTTTTTCAGAAAAACTGTGCAACCTGCCACAGCGAGCCCTTACTTACCGATAGAAGCTACCGAAACAATGGACTCGCACCTAACCGGGTAGATGATAAAGGGAGGTATGGGGTTACGCTGAATGAAGCTGACAGCTATAAGTTCAAGGTGCCTAGCCTGAGAAACTGGCAATACACCGGCCCATATATGCACGACGGTAGATTTCTGACGCTTAATCGGGTGATTGAGCACTACCGAACAGGCATGGTAGATTCGGAATTTCTGGATCCGGTATTCCGAAATGACGACGGATCTATTGGTGTCAATATGACCGATGAAGAAAAAAATAACCTGATAGAATTTCTTAACACATTAAATGACCGGGATTTTGTGACCGATCCACTGCTTGCAGAACCTGTTCTTAACAGCACTATAATAAAATGAAAATTAAAATATTTATCCTATTGCTGGTGATCACCATACCCCTGAGTGCGCTAGCCTGTGACATCTGCGGATGTGGAGTAGGAAGTTATTACCTTGGAATTCTGCCGGATTTCAGCGATAAGTTCGTTGGCGTTCGCTATCAATCCAAATTACTCACAACCCATCTTGGTCCAAGCGGAAATCGGACGCTGCTCACTTCGGATGAGACATACAGGAGCATCGAAGTATGGGGAGCGTGGAACTTTGGCAGCAGGTGGAGAATTATGGCGATTCTACCTTATAATTTCAATACCCGCATGATCGAGCAGGGAAGCACCAAAGGCTATAAAGAAGGATTGGGTGATGTGGTTGGGATACTTAACTATAAGTTGTTTGAGTCACGGGTGACCACTGAGAGTTCGAAGTTTCTGGCGCATTCGCTATGGTTAGGGGCAGGAGTAAAAGCGCCTACGGGCAGATACGAAGCCGGCGAGCAGGTGATGTCTGATTCCCCCAATAATTTTCAGCTAGGATCAGGAAGTACTGATTTTTTATTCAATTCGGCTTACGATGTAAGACTGATGGACCTAGGGGTAAATGTAAATGCCAGTTACAAGGTAAACACGGAAAATAATTTTGATTATCGGTATGGTAACAAATTTACGGGGAATTTTCTGGTCTACTACAAATTTAACATTCAGGATAAGATCAGGATTTCACCTAATGTAGGATTGCTTTACGAAACACAGCCACAGGATATGCTATACAATAAATATAAGGTTTATCAGTCAGGAGGAGATTTGCTAAGTAATGTAATGGGGGTGGAGATGAACATTGGTTCCGTCTCTATTGGCGCAAATTACCAAATTCCCATTTCTCAAAATCTTGCCAATAATCGGGCTGTTACGGGGAACCGGTTAATGACGCATATTTCTTTTAACCTGAAGAAAAAAGAGAAAATGGAAGAGCGCATTTTCGAGTTATAAGCTGGTTTCAGAATCGAGTGCGGCTAACCAATTCTAGACCAATTTATGCGAGATAGGGATTTCATGAAAACTCTGGTATACTCCTTCGTTTTTTCAGCAGCTATGGTTCTTTTCGGTCATTTTTCTACAGCGTATTAAATTTCCCGTCTAACTTTGATCAAAGTTAAACACCGTGTTTTTACTGATTAGAATACAAATACTTCCCACCAATGACGATCGAAGAAAGAATCAACCAGTCCCAGACGCAGCTATTCAAAGCTGTTTTTCCCAATACCACAAATCATTACGATACGTTGTTTGGCGGGACTGCGATGCATTTGATGGATGAGGTGGCGTTTATCACTGCTACACGCTTTAGCAGACAGCGTATGGTTACGATCAGCAGTGACAAAATAGACTTTACCAAGCCAATACCTGCCGGTACAATCATAGAGCTTTGTGGGCGGGTAATCCATGTGGGCAACACTAGTTTGAAAGTTCATGTAGAGATTTATATCGAACAGATGTACGAGAGCGGCAGGGAAAAGGCGGTTGCGGGTACCTTTACCTTTGTGGCAATTGATACCGGGAAGAAGCCCGTGAAAATCAACATTTGACAGATCGTTAGGTAGAAATGGGGTGTTTCGTACCTATGCCACCTTCCGGTTTCCGTGAGACTTTTCCTGCCGCTACTGCCATACTTCTGAGCTTCCACAAACACGAGAGCCGTTATGAATTACGAAGCTCTGAATCCCGGTTTTACGTAGATTCCCTGTCTAAGCCGGAACAGGTAAAGCCCTGTTTTAACGTGCCGCTCTTTTGATGACTCAGAGTGAAAAGTAACTATTTTGTCTATATGGAGACAAACTTGTACCCTATTGAATACATAAAGTACCTCCGCAAAAGCATTTTGTGGGGATCTTTGTACAAAAAGTGAAGGAGTATTAGAAGTCTAAGATTGGGTACCTTTTCGATTCAGCGTTCACGACGAATTTGCTGATGTTAAACCCGGATTGTGCATTAGGTTTCGTCATAGCCTGTCCCGATGTAATCGGGAAGGGCATTAATTGCAAGAAAATCAGCCAGTTTGGAGAGTGAGTCCGCCGCGGCGGATATGGTGAACTCGAAAACAGCAATGTAATGGCTGATTTTGAAGCAATTA
Source organism: Algoriphagus sp. Y33 (assembly GCF_014838715.1). Taxonomy (NCBI): domain Bacteria; kingdom Pseudomonadati; phylum Bacteroidota; class Cytophagia; order Cytophagales; family Cyclobacteriaceae; genus Algoriphagus; species Algoriphagus sp. Y33. The sequence goes on from NZ_CP061947.1 coordinate 210,192, forward strand.
ATGGCTGCAGTAACTTGTGCGCCGTGGCGTAGAATTGTTAATGCATATTTTGGGTTAAAACTGTGGATTGGTTATACCTCACACTGTCTGTATTGAGAATTGTGCATGAGCATGTATGTCAGGGTAGATTGAGCTAGATGTGATATTTACTAAATTCCTCGGCGTTCAGTGCTGGCATATTATTTCCTCATGCTATAATTGTTCTAGTTAATTATGAAGAAGTTGTTAGGCCGTGTTTTCTGTACTTTATTAGTGGTTAATAGCCTTTCCATTTGGGTGATCGGACAGCAGTCCTATCAATTTCGGCACCTTACAACTAAAGACGGACTTTCCAACAGCAATGTCAGCGCTGTTTTAAAAGATAGTTATGGATTTTTATGGATTGGAATGGAGTCTGGACTAAACCGTTACGATGGTTATGGGTTTAAAAGCTACAGCGCTGAACTGGGGTTATTACCTGCAAAAAATGAGATGGAACGTGCAGAATATGCCACAATTCGCGACCAGGCTGTAAATGTAATGTTCAAACAGGCAGTAGACACATTTGACGAAATTCTTAAGTCCTATGACATTCATATCGAAAGATCGATGTTACCAAACTTGTTGTGTAGGGAAGCTACCTTATGTCTACAGATTGGTACACCAGGCTTTGAATTTAATCGTATTGATCTAAGTGATAATATACGATTTATCGGTGCGCTGCTTCCTTATTTATCAGAAAATGAAGATCGTAAACCATGGTTTGATGAACGAATTAAACGATATAAGAAAATTATCCTCGTAACGCAGGGTACTTTTGAAAAGGATTTTACGAAACTGACAGAACCCACCCTTCAGGCATTTAAGGATACCGACGTATTGGTCATCGTTGCAACCGCAGGCAACGGGACAAAAGAACTCAGGGAAAAATATGCGTCGGAAAATATTATTATTGAAAATTTCATTCCTTTTAATGATGTGATGCCCTTTGTGCACGTATTCGTTACCAACGGCGGCTACGGTGGGACTTTGTTAAGTATCCATAACCAGGTGCCGATGGTAGCTGCAGGCGTACATGAGGGTAAAATTGAAATCTGCAGCCGCATAGGTTATTTCAACTACGGCGTAAATCTTGGTACAGAAACTCCGGATATCGAGGCTATACGTAATGCCGTGAAAGAAGTATTGAATAACGGTTTATACAAAAAAAATATAGCTAGACTTAATGCAGAGATGGCAGAGTATAATGCTTATGAACTATGTGAAGGATACATTGCGGGGCTTTTTGGGGTGCAAAGTACAACCTCTACAGCTCGGGCGTACTGATCAAAACACTATTGCATCTGCTGTTTAAAAAATTCATGGAGACCTTGGCAGAAATGATAAAGATGATCTTTTTAGGAATTTTAGCGGGATCCGATGCTGTTGTTTCACCATGGTGAGTTCTCACAGTTAAAACCTAGTAAGCTTGTCAAAAGTCTTATTGGGCTTTGAATTGTCCGTTCTCATGAGTTTCATTTATAAAATATTCCTTTCGAAAAATGGAATCAAGGAAATTGAAATTACTATTTGCCAAGTGATAAGCCGGTTGACTTCAATTTAAGTGAAAAATGGAATGAAGCTCTGCGGTTTTGTTCCATTTTTTTACTTGGTTTCAGAAGGGCTGTTAGTTAGCACTGATTCATTTTCTATTGGAGGATTCTCTCACCATCAGCCTTGCTTTCATGACCACTTGTTTTGCGGGCTTAGGTATAGTTGAAGTGATTTCATCCAAAAGTAATCCAACAGCCTCTCTTCCTATTTCAAAAGTCGGATGAGCAATGGCAGTAAGGGTGGGCTCCACCACAGTTGCGTGAAATTCATCCGTAAAACCAACCAGTCCTACATCCTGAGGCACCTTCAATCCCTTGCTTTTTAATACTTTCATAGCAGAAAATATCACTGTATCGTTTACTCCAAAAATTGCATCGGGGATTTCGGGCTGGGACATTAATTGCTCTGCTACGAGTGCTGATTGGGCTATACTCAAATCACAGTGTACTAGAAACTCAGGTTTAAAAGTTAAGCCACATTCCTTCAATCCTTTTTTATACCCCATTATTCGTTCCCTGCTTATATTGATGTTTTCGGGTCCTGCAATATGGGCAATTGCACGATAGCCATTTTCAAATAAATGAACTGTGAGGTCTCGGGCTGCTTCAATGTTGTTGATGACAACCGAGGAAAACTCAGTTGTCCTACATACTCTGTCAAAGAACACCAGTGGAACTTCCGAGCTTTGGATCAGGTCAAAATCAGAATAATCATGGGTGTCCTGAGCAAGGCAAACGATCAACCCGTCCACTCTTAAATCCAGTAAATTTTGTAGACTTTCTCTGGATTTAATGTGGGACTCCTGAGAAGAAGATATAATTATATGATATCCTTGTTCTTTTGCTCCGCTTTCTATGCCACTGATTATAGAAGAAAAAAAATGGGTGACTATATCAGGGACTATTACCCCAATGGTTTTTGTTCGGTGCTTGAGCAATCCAACAGCGAATGGGTTTGGTCTGTAATTCCAGGCTTTAGCCAAGTTTTTTACTTTTTCTGTAAGCTCCGGGCTAATATCATAATGATCTTTCAATGCTCTTGAAACTGTGGAGATTGAAACTCCCAGTTCGTTAGCCATGTCCTTCAAAGAAACTCTTTTCCTACTCATTATGAATTGATTAACTGGTTACTTTAAGTCTGTATTATGCTCTTTCAACTTTATAAGTCCCTGAATATAGGTTTTTAACATGGATAAATCCAATTCCCTTATTTCGTAGCATTATAACGTGTTGTATAGAACAAGTGTCGATAGGATCTGTTTTGCCCGCTCAAGAATTGAGTGAAAAGCTTTAATAGACTATGGTTTACAATGAGTGTTGCCGATTTTACTCTATACAGCAGAGGCGAATAGCTTGGTCTTTCCTGCTTGGATGACCAAATACTGATCCGTTTGGGATCAGAACGCTTTATTTATGAATAGTTTATAGTAGGTTAAGTTCCTCTTGTTCCGCAAAGGTTTGCGCAAAGGCTTGTGTAATTAATTATCTGAATTTGCTTGTGCTGGTATCAATATATATCTAAAATTATATAAATAAAGATCTGGATTTTTATTTACTGCCATGGATTATATCCTGTATATAAGCTAGGATGTGAGCATATCATTTACCGGTATACCTATAGTTAACACCATTAGTTTTTATTGACTGATGGACTAGGATTTAGTGCGCTCTTTATTTAAAGAGCCATTGAATTCTTAAGTAATTAGAATTATAACAATAACCCCAAACCTATGAAAGAAAATCTTACCATTACATGGTATAGATGCATTTTGATGCATCTATACCATGTCAGAAATTGTTTAGTGTTATTCCTGATTTTATTGGGAGGAACACAAAGTTTTGCACAGACCCAGATTACCGGCGTTGTCAAGGAAGAAGGCGGTGATATATTACCGGGAGTAAATATCGTTGAAAAGGGCACTTCCAATGGTGTGGTCTCGGATATTGATGGAAGTTATTCCATTACTGTAGGCGAGTCCGCCGTTTTAATATTTAGTTTTATTGGCTATACTCCCCACGAGGTAGAAGTAGGAAATCAATCTGTTCTCAACATTGAATTGGCTCCTGATATGACTCAATTGGGAGAAGTGATAGTGGTAGGCTATGGGGAGCAAAGAAAGGAGACATTGACCGGCTCTGTTGCCAATATACAAGGTGAGGAACTGGCAAGAAGTCCCAATGCCAATGTATCAAATTCACTGGCGGGCAGGTTGCCTGGACTTACAATCAGCCAGAGATCAGGAGAACCTGGAAGAGACGATCCCAACATATTGATACGGGGCAACGGGACTTTTGGTGATAATAGCCCACTGATTATTATTGACGGAGTGCCAAGGAGTCAATTGGGACGCCTAAACCCGGAAGATATTGAAAGTATATCTGTTTTGAAGGACGCCTCGGCAGCCATTTACGGAGCACGCGCTGCCAACGGTGTGATTTTGGTGACTACCAAAGCCGGTAAAAAAGGAAAGCCTGTCTTTAACTTCACGATGAATCAATCATTTCTGCAGCCAACGAAAATCCTGGATATGCTTGATGCAGCAGAATTTGCGCAGGTGTATAATGAGGGGGCATGGTATAGGGCAGGAAGACCCGAAACAGACTGGACAGCACCTTTCAGTCAAGATGCCATCCAAAAATATGCAGATGGATCAGATCCTGTAAGGTATCCGAATACCAATTGGGTGGATGAAGCTGTAAAACCCTTTTCAACCCAACAAAGGATTAATTTGTCCGCAAGGGGAGGCTCGGATGATGTCAATTATTTCCTCTCTTTTGGGACAATGAGCCAAAATGGAAATCTGGTAAATGATCCAACTGAGTATAGGCAGTATAATATGAGGGTCAATGTAAATGTAAACCTGACCGACAATCTTACAATAGGAGCAAATCTCTCTGCGATGCTGAATGACCAGAACTTTGGTTCTGTCGCTACCGATGAAGAAAGTTGGGTGAACTTCAAAAATATTTACCAAGCAAACCCAACTTTGGTAGCTCAGTATCCAAACGGCTTATACGGTCCGGGTAGATTGGGTGAGAATCCTCTTCTGATGGATCAGAGAGGTTATTTTACCAGAGAGAGCTCACCTATTTTCACATCCTTTACAGCTTCATACAAAATCCCGTTTGTGGAAGGGCTAAAGGTAGATGCCAGTTTTAATTATGATATAAACAATCAGGTGCAAAGAAGGTGGAGAACACCTTATACATTCCATGAATTCAATACTGTGACGGAAGAGTACGACCTGCGTCAGGGTACGGGGGTGACAGCTCCCGAATTGTCCCAAACCAATACCAAGTGGACAACCAAGCTGTATAATATCCGGTTGAATTATTCAAAAACCATCGGGAAACATTACCTGGCAGGTTTGCTGGGCACTGAACAACAGGAGAACAATGAGAATTGGGTGTACGCCTTCCGAAGAAATTTTGTCAGCTCGGCAATCGACCAAATAGATGCCGGCAGTAGTGATACCAATGACATGAACACCGGAGGGTCCACGCGAATCGGTGGATATAACAACTATTTTGGACGTCTTAATTACGATTTTGACGGAAAGTATTTGTTGGAATTTTTGTTTCGCTACGATGGATCCCAGAAGTTTCCGAAAGAAAGCCGGTATGGCTTTTTCCCGGGCGTTTCTGCAGGCTGGAGGTTATCAGAGGAGCCATTTATGGCTAATTTGGATTTTGTCAACCAGTTGAAAATTAGAGGGTCTTACGGTAAAATAGGGAATGATTTTGTCGATGCCTATCAGCATCTTCAGGCCTTCACTTTTGGCAACAACTATTACTTTGGAGGGAATGTGTCTCCGGGTGTGACTCCTGGCGTATTGCCTAATCCAAACATTACCTGGGAAACTAGCGAAAAAATTGACTTAGGTCTGGAGGGTGTATTCTGGCAGGGTGGTTTGGGCTTTGAATTTATTGTTTTCAACGAACAGCGATCCGATATACTCGCCACAAGAAACGTGTCGGTAAGCAATGTATATGGCTACCCCGGATTACCTGATGAAAATATTGGAAGGGTAAGGAACAAAGGATTTGAGCTGTTACTCAATCATAAAAGATCGCTGGGTGAACTTGATTACAGAATTGCTGGAAATGTAGCTTTTGCCAGAAGTGAAATCCAGTTTATGGACGAGGTGCCCAATGCTGTAGCTGATAGGAACCTAACAGGTCATCCCGTTGGAGCCGCCTTATATTACCAAGCTGATGGGATATTCAATACCCAGGAAGAATTGGATAGCTACCCCCATATTTCCAATGCTCAGGTGGGTGACGTGAAAATAATAGACAGGAATAATGATGGCGAAATCAATGGCGATGATCAGTTCAGGTTCGATTACACCGCTACTCCTGAGTATGTATTTGGCTTAAACTTCGATTTTACTTATAGGAATTTTGACCTGAACGTGTTCTTCCAAGGGCAGACCAATGTGTACAATTATGATGACAGTTATCCTGACTTGGGCAATTCCGCATTTGATAATGCCACAGTAGAACGCGCCACTGACCGATGGACTGTAGACAATCCTGACGGTACCAAGCCAAGAGCCGATGCAATCCAACCGGGGGCAAACACCATGTGGTTGTTTGATGCTACTTTCGTCCGATTGAAAAATGTGGAATTGGGCTATTCCCTTCCTAATAACTTCATCTCTAGAATCGGCTTAACTGATGCCCGATTTTATGTAAGTGGATTCAATGTGCTTACCTGGTCCAAAGAGATCAAATGGGCAGATCCTGAAGCCAGTGGAGGGTTCCTGTACTACCCACAGCTACGAACGATGAATATTGGTCTGAATGTTAAATTTTAAGCTAAGCTAAAATGAAAAAGATATTAATTTACTTACTCATGCTGAATGCGCTTGTTGGATGTTCTGATGATATTCTGGATGTGCAACCGCAGGATAGAGTGTCTGAAGATGCTGTCTGGGGGGATGAAAATCTAATAAGAGCATATCACACGTCCCTTTATAATGGAATTCTTCATGGATTTAAGATTCATATGCTTTCCAAGGCTACAGATGAAGCCTATTGTGCGATCAACTGGGACATTGGAATTATCCCTACCGGCACTCTAAGAGCTGATAATGTGGGTGGCGTGGCAGATACCCATTGGACCGGTGGAGGAGGATTGTATTATTGGAATACCGGATATCAATACATCAGGAGGATCAATATATTTCTGGATAAAATGGCCGATCCGGAAATTCAGGTGGCAGAGAAGGAAAAACTGGTGGCAGAAGCACACTTCTTACGTGCATACATCCACTTTTTACTTATGGAAAGATTCGGGGATGTACCCATCGTGACCCAAAGTTATGAGCTTGGTGCTGATCATACCTTCGTCAGAAGCACACTAGAAGAGTGTGTAGCCTTTATTGAAAGTGAACTCACTAGCGCAATTCCTGACTTAGAGACACGTTATGCTGCTTCAGATGCCAATTTTGGGAGAGCTACCCGGCATGCTGCGCAAGCTTTGCTTTCCCGTGTGCTGTTGTATGCTGCTTCCCCACTTTTCAATGAGTCGGGTGATCAGGGTAAATGGCAAAAGGCGGCTGATGCAGCAGAGGCATTGCTCGACGCCGGCTATGAGCTGCACCCTGATTATACCAGTCTTTTCAATCAACCTACAGGAACAGCAAACAATGAGTTGATATTTGTAAGGCCATTTTCTTCTAGCCCGGGCAGTTTTCATTCTGCGCCCATGGATAATCTTAACAGACGTTACGGCGCCTATGGCGGTTGGTGGGCGAGCAATGGACCATCCCAAAATCTGGTCGACGATTATGATATGATCAACGGTGAGCCGGCTTTTATCTATCCTAACGGCGAGAAGACGATTAATCCTGCCTCTGGATACAATCCTCAAGATCCTTATGCAAATAGAGATCCTCGTTTTGATGCGACTGTTATCCATGACGGTTCTACTTATCATGGAGATACTTTTGAAATGTGGGTAGCTCCGGATGGAGAGTCATGGGGCTTTGACTCCTATAGACAAAGTGGTGATAATCCAAGATCAAATTATGTTCTTAAAAAGTTTATGCCGGATGAAAGTGTTCCTTTAAGCTGGCAACAGCCATACACCAATCCATGGATTATATTCCGTTTGGGTGAAATTTACCTGAACTACGCTGAAGCAAAATTTGAATTGGGAGATGAAGCTACCTGTAGGGAATATCTTTCTAAAGTAAGAGCAAGGGTAAATATGCCTCCGATTCCTGATTCGGTCACCGGCGAGGAGTTAAGAAGAAGATTATATAATGAACGCAGAATTGAGCTGGCGTTTGAGGAGCATCGCTATTGGGATGTAAGGCGATGGAGAATAGCTGAATCGGTTGAGAATGAACCAATATATGGTATGGATATTATCAGAAATCCGACAACAGGGGATAAAACCTATTCTCGCATTCAGCTTCTTGCACGACAATTTGAAGAGAAGATGTATTTATTGCCCATCGACCAAAATGAAGTTTTGAGAAATGAGGGAATAGAACAAAACCCTGGGTATTAAGTAACCCAATTTCACCGGTGGCCAGACAGATTCGGTCACCGGTGCTACTCTATAAATTTGACTATCTTACCTATCAGTTGCATGACTTTGAAAGCATACTAAGTCTGTGGCTGATTTATTTTGATCAAAACGACAATTAATGAACAAGTTTTTTACAATTCTATTTATATCCCTGACTAGTATAGGATATGCACAAAATGATCTGAAGCTGTGGTATAAGCAACCTGCCGGGGAAGTCTGGACAGATGCGTTGCCCATAGGAAATGGAAGACTTGGTGCGATGGTCTATGGAAACGTGGATCAGGAGATCATCCGGCTAAATGAGCATACCGTGTGGTCAGGGGGGCCAAACAGAAATGACAATCCTGATGCATTGGATGCTTTGCCGGAAATCCGAAAACTCATTTTTGAAGGCAAGCAAAAAGAAGCTGAGTTACTCGCTGCCAAAACCATACAAAGCAAGAAATCCCACGGGCAAAAGTTTCAGCCTGTAGGAAATCTGCTCATTGACTTTTCAGGTCATACTGACTTCACGGATTATCGAAGGGAACTTGATATAGAGCAGGCTATTTCCAAAGTGAGCTATGTAGTAGATGGGGTCACCTACACCAGAGAGGCGATTGCTTCTCTTGCTGATCAGGTCATTGCTGTTCGACTGACAGCAAGTGAGCCGGGAAAAATTTCGTTCAGTTCCTCCCTGACCACTCCACAGCCCAATGCCACAATCAGCAATAACGGAGACAAGAATCTGATACTGACCGGAACCACTACAGACCATGAAGGAGTGACCGGACAGGTCAAATTCACAGCATTGGCCCAGATCAAGACCAAAGGAGGAGCAATAGCTGCTGAAGGCAATGCACTGGTGGTAAGCGGTGCCGATGAAGCAACTATTTATATTTCTATTGCCACCAATTTCAACAATTACAAGGACCTGAGTGGAGACGATGCTGCCCGTGCAGAAGCCTTTTTGGAACAAGGATCTGCCCATTCATTTCCTGAGCTGTTGAAGACCCATTTGACAGAATACCAAAACTATTTCAATAGGGTAAGTTTAGATTTGGGAAACTCGGAAGCTGACCAACTTCCTACGGATGTCCGGTTAAAGAATTTCAGAACCGGCAATGATCCTCAGCTGGTTACCCTTTACTACCAGTATGGACGATACTTATTGATATCTTCATCTCAGCCTGGAGGACAGCCTGCCAATCTACAGGGAATCTGGAATCATGAAATGTCTCCTCCATGGGACAGCAAGTATACCATCAACATCAATGCGCAGATGAATTATTGGCCTGCGGAAAAAGCGAATCTGGCAGAACTCCATGAGCCATTTTTGAAGATGGTTGGCGAAATGGCGGAGGCGGGAGAAGAAACTGCCAAAGTCATGTATGGTGCCCGCGGCTGGATGGCTCACCACAATACGGATATATGGAGAATCACCGGACCTGTGGATGCGATATTCTGGGGAATTTGGAGTGGAGGAGGAGCCTGGACCAGCCAGCATCTCTGGGAACATTTTCTCTATTCCGGAGACATGGATTACCTAGAGTCAATCTACCCGGTATTAAAGGGAGCGGCGACCTTCTATGTGGATTTCCTTGTAGAGCATCCGAACAATAAGTGGTTGGTGGTGAACCCCGGAACATCACCTGAAAATGCACCCCAAGCCCATGGCGGATCTTCTTTGGACGCAGGGACTACCATGGACAATCAATTGGTATTCGATGCGTTCAGCACGGTGATCCATGCGGCAAAATTACTGGATATAAAAGACGCATTTACGGATACACTGCGAATGATGCGTGATCGCTTACCTCCGATGCATATCGGAAAACACGGACAGCTTCAGGAGTGGTTGGAAGATATTGATGATCCGAATGATCACCATCGCCACATTTCACACTTGTATGGTTTGTTTCCTTCCAATCAGATTTCTCCGTACAGAACTCCTGAATTGGCATTTGCGTCAGAAAACACATTAATCCAGCGCGGTGATGTGTCCACGGGATGGAGCATGGGCTGGAAGGTCAATTGGTGGGCAAGGATGCTGGACGGAAACCATGCCTACAAATTGATTCAGAACCAACTGTCTCCGGTGGGAACAAATCAGGGCGGAGGGGGATCTTACAATAACCTCTTTGATGCGCATCCACCGTTCCAGATTGATGGAAATTTCGGCTGTACTTCCGGAATCACCGAAATGCTGGTACAGAGTGCCAATGGAGAAATCCATCTGCTTCCGGCTTTACCGGATGTTTGGGCAGGGGGAAGTATTACAGGAATCCGTGCCAGAGGTGGTTTTGAGATAGTAGAGCTCAAATGGAAAGATGGGGAAATTGAGAAAGTAGTGATTAAATCAACTATTGGTGGAAATCTTAGACTGCGTGCACCGAATGGACTGAGAGCTGCCGACGGTGAGACACCTCAAGTCGCAAAAGGTGAAAATCCAAACCAGTTCTACTTTATTCCCGAGACTTCCGAACCTATCGTATCCGATGAGGCGGCAATACAACTTCCAGAGCTCAGAGAAACGGTTTTGTATGATCTTTCTACCTCAGCAGGAGAACTTATCACGTTACAGGGAAACTAGGATGGGGGAATTGCAGATTTTATTAACACATGAATAACTTCAGTTCATTAGGTTTTAGATTAATCATGGGGTTGCTGGTATGGAGCATTGCGTCTTTTCCACCTTTCAACCCGAAGTTATTGGCTCAGGAAAAAAGAGTTTCCAAGGCATTGATAGTTGATGGCTTTAGCAATCACGATTGGAAGCAAACTTCTGCGGTCATAAAATGGCTATTGGAAGGGAGTGGAAGATTTGACGTAGAAGTATCCACCGTTCCTTTAGACAGCACAGAGCGAAAATTATGGGACCCTGATTTCGGAGGGTATGATGTGGTGATCCAGAATACCAACAATATTCATGACCTGGGATTGAATTGGCCGACCCCTGCACAAGAAAAACTGGAGGAATATGTGAAAAACGGTGGGGGGCTGTACATCCTTCATTCTGCAAACAATGCATTTCCACAATGGAGTGAGTATGACAAAATGATTGGCCTTGGATGGAGAGCAGCCGAAATGGGTGTAGCTCTGGAAGTGGATTCTCTGATGAATTTGGTGAGGTATGAACGCGGTGAAGGAAAAGGAACAAGTCATGGTGATCGTTTTGATGCGCTCATTCAGGTAATGAATACCCATCCGATTAATCAGGGATACCCGAGCTCATGGAAAACGGCAAATACAGAAGTGTATAGCTTTCCAAGAGGGAATGCAGAAAATATTACGGTGCTGTCCTGTGCCTATGACAGCACGGATACCAAAAGAATTTGGCCGGTAGAATGGGTGGTAGCCTACGGCAAAGGAAAAGTATACAATTCAAGTATGGGACACCTTTGGCATGGGGAAACCTATCCTGAGGCGTATCGGTGTGCCGGTTTCCAAACCACCGTGATCAGAGCAGCGGAATGGTTGGCTACCGGTCAAGTAACCTATTCCATACCTGCTGATTTTCCCAATGGGGAAAATACCAGTTTAAGACCAATCGAAGATTTTACCACAATTGATTATGACTAACTATCGAAGAACGTATGATGAACTGGCCCCAGCTCATCTAATATGGCTTGAATTGCCTATCTTTTCTCTAAGGATAGCTATTTACGCAGGTAGCTTTCTTTTTCCGGTTTTTTTTGATGGACAGACTGTACATGCTTAATGGGTTTTTGCCCGTTAATTGATTGGCTATCCAAAACTTTATCAGAACAATAACCTATAAACCTATATGAACCGCTCAAAAAACCTATTATTCCTATTATTTCTTTTTTGGGGGCATCTCCATGCCCAGCAACTGGAAAAAGAAGCTCCGGCGGGCTTTGATCAACCCAGAGAGGGGATTTCCCATGGGAAAATCGATACCATCACTTATGCCTCAGAGACTGTGGGGAATGAGCGTAAAGCCCTGATCTATACTCCTCCGGGGTATTCCAAGAAACAAAAGTACCCGGTACTTTACCTGCTCCATGGTATCGGTGGAGATGAGAGAGAATGGCTGAACGGCGGTCATCCGTATGTGATATTAGACAATTTGTATGCGGATGGGAAGCTGGAGCCCATGATTGTGGTGATGCCAAATGGGCGGGCTATGAAAGATGACCGTGCCGGGGGAAATATCATGGAACCGGAGAAGGTACAAGCCTTTTCGACCTTCGAGCAGGATTTGCTGAATGATTTGATTCCTTTTATAGAGAAAGAGTATCCAGTGCTTACCGATCGGGAATATCGGGCGATCGCAGGATTGTCAATGGGCGGTGGACAATCGCTGAATTTTGGTTTGGGCAACCTTGATAAATTTGCTTGGGTAGGCGGATTTTCTTCTGCGCCGAATACCAGAGTGCCACAGGAGTTGATTCCTGATCCGGAAAAGGCGAAAGAACTGCTGAACCTGCTTTGGATCTCTTGTGGAGATGCGGATGGATTGCTGGGGTTTAGCTCCCGGACACATAAATATCTGGTAGAAAATGATGTTCCGCATATTTATTATCTGGAAACCGGGGGACATGATTTCAAGGTTTGGAAAAACGGCTTGTACATGTATTCCCAACTCCTGTTTAAACCCGTAGACCAATCCAAATTCAACCAATACAGTCCTCTGGGAACACCTGCTGCTACCAACATACGATCAGCAAAGTATCCCCAAATCTTCCCTGATCACCGGGCTGAATTTAGATTAAAAGCTCCGGAGGCAGAAAAGTTGCAATTGGATCTGGGCAAGAAATACGATATGGTGAAAAATGAAGAGGGAGTTTGGGAGGTTACCACAGATCCTCTAAGCGAGGGCTTTCATTATTACTCTTTCATAATTGATGGAGTGGCGGTAGCGGATCCGTCAAGTGATACTTTTTATGGCATGGGACGGATGGCCAGTGGGATTGAAGTGCCATCCAAAGGGGATGGTTACTATGAGCTCAAAGATGTCCCGCATGGTGAGGTGAGGAGAGTACGCTACTTCTCCAAAGTACTAAGAACCTGGAGACAGTTCTTTATCTACACACCTCCGGGGTACGATTCCAATACCATGGAGGAATATCCGGCCCTGTATATTTATCATGGCGGGGGAGAGGATGAGACCGGCTGGGCAAACCAAGGCAAAACTGATTTGATTTTGGATAATCTGATTGCGGAAGGTAAAGCCAAACCTATGCTTGTGGTGATGCCTGATGGGAATATGTCCGCAAGTGCTTTTACTGAAAATGGCCTGAAACAATTTGAGGCTGAATTAAAATCAAGCCTGATTCCGTACATCGAAGAAAACTATAGAGTAAAATCCGGAACGGAAAACCGCGCTTTGGCAGGTCTTTCCATGGGCGGGATTCAGACTTTATATGCAGGGGTGTACAACACTGATCTATTCTCCTATCTTGGAGTATTCAGTTCCGGATGGATAGCCTCAAGACTACCTGAAATTGCAGATACACAATATGCTTTTATGAAAGACAATGCGGACAAAATCAATTCAGACCTTACCATGTTCTGGATTGCTATGGGAGGCAAAGAAGATATTGCTTACGAAAATTGTCAAATCATGATGCGAAAATTCGATGAGATGAATATTGACTACACCTACTCAGAATATCCCGGAGGGCATACCTGGCCCGTATGGAGAAATAATTTATATAACTTTTCCCAAAAATTGTTTTAGACTTTCTGTAAGTCTAAATATTTTAGAATCAACATGTTCGGTTACGATAAACCCTCCCAAAGTTGAAACATGTTAAAATAAGAACAAAATAATAGTATGGATTTACACTTATCTAATAAGATCGTGTTAGTAGTAGGCGGAGCCGGTAAAAAGGGCAGCATTGGCGAAATTATCGTACGGCATATTGTATCGGAAGGAGCGATACCTGTAATCATCGATAGGAATAGCCGGGGATATGCGGTTCAGAAAGAACTTCAAAATAGCGGAGTTGATGCACTTTTTATTGAGGCGGATGTCACCGATCCGGATACCTGCAAAACTGCTGTGGAAGCCGTTATTTCGAAATATAACCGAATTGATATTCTCATCAACAATGTAGGTATTAATGACGGGACAAGTCTGGAAAGTTCTTATCAAGAGTTTATGGATTCCATACGGCTTAATCTTGCGAGTTACTTCTTGATGACAAAATTAGCACTCCCGAAATTGAAAGAGTCTAAAGGGAATATTATCAATATCGGATCCAAGGTGGCTCTTACAGGGCAGGGGGGCACATCAGGCTATGCTGCCGCCAAGGGAGGAGTTCTGGCACTTACCAGAGAGTGGGCGGTGGATTTGATTGGGTTTGGGATTCGGGTAAATGCTGTTGTCATTGCAGAAAGCGAAACACCTGCTTACCAAGACTGGCTGGATACTTTTCCCGATCCGCAGGGAGTAAAGGAGCAGATCGTCTCGAAAATTCCTTTAGGCAAAAGAATGACGAGCCCGGAAGAAATAGCCAACTCCGTGTTATTCCTTGCCTCGGACTGCTCATCCCATACCACAGGTCAGTTTGTTTTTATAGACGGTGGCTATGTCCATTTGGACAGAAAGCTTGTCCACGATGAGGTTAGAGTCATCAATGGAGTAGCCGAAAAGTAACTGATCTCAGCATTGCTTTTTTGAAGAAAAGCAAACTGATTGCCTACAAATCACTTTGCCCTTCGAGAATCATTAAAAACACAACTAAAATAATAAGTATAATCTGATGAAATCACTGATATTAAAAGAGCCCGGTAAGTGGGAGATAAAGGAAACAACGGTAGAGGGGGATTTACAGGAGGATGAGGTACTTCTTAAAGTCCATAGGATTGGCATTTGCGGAACGGACATGCATGCATTTCGGGGCAAACAACCATTTTTCTCCTATCCAAGAATATTGGGACATGAGCTTGGACTGGAAGTTATTGAAATTGGCAGCAAGGTATCCCAGGTGAAAGTAGGGGATAAATGTGCCCTTGAGCCCTATTTTAATTTCAAAGAAGATCAGGCCGTGAAACTGGGTAAAACAAACTGCGGAGAATTTATTTCTGTGTTCGGAGTGCATCAGGATGGAGGTATGCGCGAGTTTATCAAAGTGCCTGCCCGGTATCTCCATACCTCAACAAAACTTACCTACGATCAATTGGCTCTGATTGAACCGTTGGGAATAGGGTTTCATGCGGTGAGCAGGGCGTCTATCCAGCCTGAAGACAAGGTCTTGGTGATAGGAGCCGGTCCCATAGGTTTGGCTACCATGCAATTCGCCACGATCAGGAATGCTAAAGTAGTAGCTTTGGATATCAATGAAGATAGACTTCAGTTCTGTTTGCAGAATTTGGATCTTGTAGGCACTGTAAATGCCACCTCCGATACTGTGAAGGAACAACTTAGGGAGCTTTTTGATGGGGATTTGCCTACAGTGGTAATGGATGCTACCGGAAATGAGTACTCTATGAAAAACACGTTGGACTATGTGGCTTTCGGTGGAAGAATTGTTTTTATCGGACTTTACCAAGGCGATTTTACATTTTTTGATCCCCTGTTTCACAGAAAGGAAATCACGCTTCTTGCCAGCAGAAACGCATTGGGAGCAGACTTCGAAGAGATTATTTCCTTGATGGAAGCAGGCAAGGTTGCTACCGACCACTGGATTTCACATCGTGTGCCTTTTGGGGAGTTGCCAATGCGTTTTGAATCACTGCTCCAGCCTGAATCAAAGGTGATCAAAGCTATAGTGGAGTTGTAACCATTTTGTATTAATTGTAGGACTGTTAAGTTGATATTGTCAAATAGAAACGTCTTTAAGCGTTTACTTCTAGAAAATAAAGTAACTGTTAATAACCTATAAACCTATGGAATGGACATTCGAAAATAGTATTACAACTGAGGAAGAACTCCGCGAAATAATGGGACATCCCAGCGAGATAGTGACCCGGAAAACGATAGATTATATCGTTGGTCACTGCAAGAGTTTTATTGAAAAATCACCCTTCATTACCATCGCAACAGCTGACTTGAATGGTAATTTTGATGTTTCTCCAAAAGGTGATCCGGCAGGATTCGTGAAAATACTAAGTGATAAAGTCCTTGCGATCCCGGATAGGCCCGGAAACCGTAAAGCAGATACATTAACCAACATCATTCAAAACCCAAATTTAGGGTTGATTTTCTTGATTCCGGGAATTAAAGAAACCCTGAGAGTGAACGGGGAAGCCAAAATAGTAACTGATGAAAGGGTTTTGGACCTATTGTCTTGTCAGGGGAAAAACCTTCATTTGCAATAATTGTGGAGGTAAAAGAGGTATTTATGCATTGTGCTAAATGCATTATCAGATCCAACCTCTGGATGAACATTGATGACACTCAAGAACGTGCTGTTCCATCCTTGGCCACTGCCTTGGTGGATCATGGAAAACTTGATATCACCTACCAAGAATTGGATGATATGATTAGAGATGATGAAAAAACCAATCTGTATTGATATTGAATACAGTGACGGTAGTTGCTTTTTTTTAACCTATTAACTTGTAATATCCTGTCAACTAAACTAGAATTAATGAAGGGCCTTTTATCATGTATGATTTTCCTGTGTATAGCGGGATTCACCTTTGGTCAAACCGAAGAAAGACAAAGGCCTGAAGAATGGAAGGGGTTGGTGAAAGGCGGAAAGTTTATGGATCTGTTTCTGCCGATTCCCCCGATAGGAAATTTGACTTCCGACACATGGGGCACGGAAGGCGTACTGCCAAGGTATACTGACAACGGTATAGAGGATGGTGAGTGGTCTTATTGGGGAGGTAAAATCATACCGGGAGAGGATGGAAAATATCATATGTATGTATGCCGATGGAGAGAGGATACTCCAAAAGGGCATTGGGAATGGCCCAATTCCATTGTGGTACATGCGGTTTCGGACTCACAGATGGGGCCGTTCAGAGTTGTGGGTGAAATCGGAAAAGGCCATAATCCGGAAATCTTTAAAACTGAATCGGGAGAATATGTTATTTATGTCATTGATGGGTATTACCGTTCCGCATCCTTAAACGGGCCATGGGAATACGGACAATTTGATTTTGACCCAAGAGATAGGCCCATTATTGAAGGATTGTCCAACCTGACCTTTGCCAAAAGGGAAGATGGTTCTTATTTGATGGTCTGCCGTGGAGGTGGGGTTTGGTTCAGCAAGGATGGCTTGGACACCTATAATCAGGTGTCGAATAGTAGGATTTATCCTCCGGTAGATGGGCGGTTTGAAGATCCTGTAGTATGGAAAGACAATGTCCAATACCACTTAATCGTCAATGATTGGCTAGGCAGAATAGCATTTTACCTGAGATCAAAGGACGGTGTCCATTGGAAAACTGATCCCGGTGAGGCTTATATGCCCGGGATTGCAAAATACGAAGACGGAACCGTGGAAGACTGGTTTAAGTATGAGCGGATCAAGATTTTTCAGGATGACCTGGGCAGGGCAACTCAGGCCAATTTTGCCGTGATCGATACGCTGAAGGCTGAGGATAAGTCAAATGACAGGCACAGTTCCAAAAACATCGGGATACCATTGAAAGTAGGGATGCAGCTAGAGGTGCTGAATAAAAAAGCCATCACCTTCAGCACCAAGCAGATAAAAGTTTTAATAAAAGCAGAAAAGGGATTTGATCCCATTACTGAGTTGGACTTTACTAGTCTGAGGTTTGGAGCATCGGAGGAAGTGAATTTCGGCAGGGGAGCTGTAGTTACTGACTTCCGAGCTAAGGGTTCGGATGTAGAGGTGGTTTTCAGCGGGGTAGGAAACGGTTTTACCAAAGATAACTTCGCCGGAAAACTTTTAGGAAAGGATCTGAGCGGTAAACCGGTTTTTGGCTTTTCCAGACTGCCGGGGGTAGAGTATACTACTGCCATTCTATCCGCCGGAAAGCCGGAATTATTTTTATCTTCGGGCGATATCATCACCCGCGTGGAGAATTTCGGACAGGTTAAATCCAAAAATGCCAAGTTGGCCTTGCAGCTGATCAAAAACGGAGAAACTCTGCTTAGCCAGACCGTTAAACTTCCGGACTTGCAGCCTTTTCAATCTGCCGAAAGTAAGTTTAAGATTCCGGCCAACTCTGCTGAAATTGTTCCCGGTGAAGAATTGAGCTTTGTGCTAACTGTTTTCTCAACTGACGGAGAGGAGGTTTTCAGTGGGGTATTGGAAGCATTGAAAAATACCAATGACAACAATTCGGTCGGATATGCTGAAATAGATGAGATTAGGCAGTAAGTGGATTCTAAAGTCATTGGATGGGGAATCCCGGCTTCTTATATGACCGTATGGATTGGAGTTACTGACTTTTGAGTTTGTTTTCAGTAGTTATGCATTATTTTGGTTTTCTTGGCCAACGCCCTCATCTATAGCGTCACGTTCAGGATGCTATAGATACGTGCCTTGACAATCTTGTGTCAATCTGAAAGGAAGCGAAATGACATTTTTTGGTTAAAACTACCCAGAGACTTTTTTGATTCTATCTGAACCTAAACAATACTTAATTCTATGGTATAAATACATACCTATACCTTATTGAACACATAACGTACCTCCCCCAAAGCGTGTTATTGGGATCTTTATGCAAAAGTCTATCGGCTATTATGAAGCCAATGCCTTTTCAGCCCAATGCTCAGACGGATTAGTACATAGCTAACCTGTTAATAATCAATTTGTCGGATTCCCAAACTGAGAATTTGACAGGAAACAGTGTGTAAAGGGTTGACTGAGATGCTTGGAATATCTGCTAAATCTCTTGGTGCTTAATAATAACCTATGACTTTTCATTTTATATTTATCATTGTCCTCTAGTCAGCTAAGTATGAATAAGTGGTTAGTCCATGTTTTAGGTATTATATTACTGGTTCATTTTTTTTCCGGTTGGGCAATAGGGCAGCCGCATTATCAATTTCAACATCTCACGACCGATGAAGGGCTTTCCAATAGCAATGTCAGCGCTGTTTTGAAGGATAGCTATGGTTTTTTGTGGATCGGCATGGAATCCGGGCTAAGCCGCTATGATGGTTATGGGTTTAAAAACTATACTGCTGAACCCGGTGCGCCCAATACAAGCTCATTCAATAATATTTGGGGATTGCAGGAAGACGGACTGGGGTATATCTGGATCAGTAGCTTTTCTTTCATGGTGTACAACCGTAGCAAGGATAATTTCATTACAGATGTCCCCGGGTTTTTGAGGGAGATGGGCATACTTGTAGACCAAAATTACCAAGTGTATGTAGACAAAAAAAAGCATGTGTGGGTGATGGATGGGCTGAGGATGCACCATTACAATACAGATACAAGAATGGTGAATGTCTTCAATTTGAACGTGCAGCTAGATGACGTGGCTTCCGTCCGCTTGAGTGACGATGGAGAATATTTGTATGGTGTTTTAAAACCGGGAATGCTATGGCAAATGCATAAGCAGACGGGGACTCAGAAACTGCATAGGCTAGAAGATATAGAGCACCCCGAACTATACAATAAAGTGTATGCAGATAGTCGCGGTGGCTTATGGCTCTTTTCCGGTAAATCCGGTCTGGTATATTATCGGGATAACCCAAATGCCGGTTGGATGAAATTATTGATGAGTTCAAATGGCAAGGGGGTTAGCAACAGGGTTTTGAATATTCTGGATGATGAAAGCGGTCATATATGGATAGGAACTGATCATAACGGATTGTTTATATATGATAGAGCCAGCGGAAGCCTTACCAATCTACTGGAGGATCAAGGAAATAAAACATCGATTTCATCCAATAATGTGGTGTGCCTTTACCGGGATGATAGGGGAATAATATGGATAGGGCATAATAAAAAAGGCATGTCATATTATCACAACAGTTTTAATAACATCGTAAGTGCTGACTATCCCGAATGCAGGGATGTCAGTGCGATTCTGGAGGATAGGAATGGTAATATTTGGTTGGGTACAGATGGCGATGGATTATTCTTAAAAGAAAATATCGATGATGGGAAAATCAAGAAGCTCCCTATAGGCAACAGCACAGCTATTGTTTCTTTATTGGAAGACCGTAAAGGACGGATCTGGATCGGAACATATCTGGAAGGGCTTATCTGTTATGAAAATGGGGAGTTTAGGCGTTACACCACCGGGAACAGTGGACTGGCTTCAAATAACATTTGGAACTTGAAGGAAGACAGGTACGGAAATCTGTGGGTCGGAACTTTGGAGGGAGGGATTCAATATCTCCGCAATGGTAATGATAAAGTGGGATTGGATTCTCTTGAAACCGTCTGTGAGTGGGTGAAGCATCCGCTTGATATGTATTATGACGGTGGGGATAAGCTATACGTCGGAACTGTCTTTGGACTCAATGTGGTGGACATCGCCACCGGCAGCTGTACTGTTCTTGTGGGGAATTCCAGGGGCACCCAGGATTTCAGTCAAATGCTAATATCCAATGTCCATAAAGCTGAAAATGGTAATATTTGGCTAGGACACCCAATCGGTGTTACCCTTTGGGATGTGAAGAAGGATACGCTTTATTTCATTAATGAGAACAATGGTCTTACCGATAATATCGTACGCGGCATCATTGAAGATGATAACCATAACATTTGGGTGACCACAAGCAATGGTCTTTCTGTCCTTTCCACAGAACGTGACAGTCAGGATTTCCTGAGGATTAGTAGCAGAAATTTTTCAACCAAAGACGGGTTCAAAAACAACTATTTCAACAATCGGTCTATATATAAGCTCCGCAACCGTGATATTCTTGTAGGCGGCACAGAAGGATTTACTATTGTCAATCCAAATAAAATAGTGGAAAAAAACCAACCGCCTGCCAAAGTGGGTTTTACGGGTTTGAGTGTAGGGAATAATAGTATTAAAGTGGATTCCCTGTACAATGGGAATACATTGCTGAAGCGCCCTATGGAACAAACAGACTCACTGACGTTTCATCATAGTGATAGGATGATTGTATTACATTTCACTACGGGCGATTTGCTGCATGCGGATAAGGTAAGGTACTCCTATAGACTGGATGGGTTTAGTCAGGAATGGATTACTATACAGGAAAACAAGGTCACGTTCTCTTCGTTGCTTCCCGGCATTTATAAGCTCTATGTCAAGGCTAGTAACAGTGACGGGGTTTGGAATGATGTTCCCACGGTTTTAAGTATTACGGTTACCCCTCCTTTCTATTTATCACGATGGGCAATTGCCTTGTATGTGATTCTGTCTATAAGCCTTATTTGGTATGTGATCTACCGTACCCGAAACCATCAACGCAGCAGACTTGAGCAGCAAAAGGTGCAATTGGAACGGGAACAGGAGGTTAATCTCAATGAAATGAAACTGAAGTTTTTCACCAATGTCAGTCATGATTTGCGGACTCCTCTGACGCTCATCACCACACCGTTGCAGGCAATTCTCGAAGGAGATCTCGAAGAAGGGCTACGACAAAAACTGAATATAATCAACAAGAATGCAGGGCATTTATTGAGACTGATAAATTCTTTATTGGATTTTCGCAAGTTGGATGCTAAGGCTGAATCTTTGAATTTGAGACAGGGGGATTTCATTGGGTTTATAAGAAATGTGTGTTTACCCTTTCATAATTATGCCATTGACCGACAGATGAGCTTTGTATTCACCTGCGAAATGGAATGCCTTCTGATGGAGTTTGATTCGGCAAAGGTTCAAAAGATTATGTTCAACCTGCTTTCCAACGCCTTTAAGTTCACCCAGAGTGGAGAATCAGTTGGAGTGCATGTTTACGGGGAGGGTGATTTTGTGTCAGTAAGCGTGTCAGACTCAGGACAAGGAGTTGCGGATAAGGATAAGACATATATTTTTGAGCGGTTTTATCAGGCTTCCCAAGCACAGGATAATTTGGGCAGTGGAATCGGCCTTCATATTGTGAGCGAATATGTTCATATGCATGGAGGAGCCGTTTCAGTGAAAGACAATGAGCCCCGGGGATCTGTATTCACTTTCAGACTGCCTATAATCGAAATCGGCGAGGTAGAAGGATTGGAATCTGAAGATGAATCAGACGATGAATTTGCTGAGAAAATTGATGGACAGGTTTTACCTTCTAAGCCCGTGTTACTTTTTGTTGATGACAATTTAGACCTCTGTGAGTTTATGGCAGGTAGTCTGTCGGATGAATTTACCGTTATACTGGCCAATAACGGGCAAGAGGCAGTAGAACAACTTGAAATGAATGATGTTCGCGTGGTAGTAAGTGATGTCATGATGCCTGTGATGACAGGAATAGAACTTTGCCATCAAATAAAAACAAATATACATTGGTCTCATATCCCTGTTATCCTGTTGACCGCCCGGACAGCCGAAGAATACCAAATCGAGGGATTGGAAATGGGAGCGGATGATTACCTGACCAAACCATTCAATTTTAATCTTTTAAAATTGCGGATTCGTAAATTTTTGGAATGGACCGAATTGAGCCATATCACATTCAGTCAGAAAATGGACGTTTCTCCCAGCGAAATAACCATCACCTCTCTGGATCAAAAACTGATCGAAAAAGCTATTAAAGTGGTGGAAGAACATATCAGTGAGCCGGAGTTTTCGGTGGAGGACCTTGGAAGCGAAGTAGGGTTGAGTAGAAGTCATTTATATAAGAAATTGATGAACATTACAGGAAAAGGGCCGGCAGAGTTTATCCGTACCATCCGCCTTAAAAGAGGCAGGCAACTGCTGGAACAAAACCAGATGCAAATAGCGGAAGTTGCCTACACTGTTGGCTTCAATTCACCTAAAAGGTTTACCATCAATTTCAAAAACGAATTCGGTATTCTGCCCTCAGATTATGTGCGTAGTATAAAGTAACCTGATACGAAAATAAAACACCGAGTTAAGCTGCTCCACTTCGTGGGATCATTTTTAGGCCCTGGGGACTGTGTCAGCAAGTCAGATTAGAACTATTTTTTTAGACAGACTTACCTGTCGGAGATCGGGGGCTTAGCTCTGGAGCTATTTCAATATGAGGTGCTGTGAAAAAAGTTCTGTAATATTGGTTAAATGACCAATTTTATGAATGATTTTTTGCGATGATCCAACTATTTATACTGGATAATGCTAGATAAAACATCAAAGCCCCTTATTGAAAACATGGCGAACCCTCCTTCGGAATTAGGATTTATACATTTCGCTGTCAATTGACCGGTAAAATGGTCGAATTAACAATAACCTAAAATAATCTATTTATGAAGTTAAAAACGTGTACACACTTTAAGTGGCCCGGTACAAGGCTAAGGTATGGCCTCAGCTTTATTCTGATGTGCTTCTGGTCAACGACCATTTTTGGACAAACTATTCAACTAACAGGAATAGTGAAATCGGAGCTGGACAATGAAGTTCTGCCTGGAGTGAATGTTGTTGTCAAAGGGACGACCCATGGGACGGTAACAGATTTAGACGGGCGCTATTCCCTGGAAGTTCCTTCTCCTGAGGCTATTGTAGTCTTCAGTTTTATCGGATTTAGCCATAAAGAAGTCCGTGTGGGAAGCCAAAGTGTCATTAATGTTGTTTTGACAGCGGATATGAATTCCTTGGATGAGGTGGTAGTGATAGGCTATGGTACTACAAGGAGACAGGATGTTACAGGGTCTATTTCTTCGGTTTCCGGGGAAGAGATTCGTAGGACTAGCCCTGTCACCATAGATCAGGCACTGCAGGGGAAGGTTCCGGGAGTTGTGATACAGCAGGCTTCAGGTCAGCCGGGTGGAGCGGTCAATGTACAGGTAAGAGGGGTGACCTTCAATAATTCAGCTCCTTTATATGTGATTGATGGGATTATTATGGGGGGGATGGCTACCCTGGGTTCCGGTACCAATCCTTTGGCCGGTATCAACCCGAATGAAATTGAGTCCATCGATGTGTTAAAAGATGCCTCCGCTACGGCCATATATGGCTCTCAAGCGACCAATGGGGTTATCGTCATCACAACCAAAAGGGGGAGTGATGCAGCTCCCAGTATCAATTATGAGTTCAGTACCGGTTTTCAGCAACTTCCCAATCGGCTTTCGCTTATGAATTTGCAGGAATATGCCTCTTTTATCAATGAGCGGAACACGGGATTAGGATGGGGATTCGATGAAAGACCTGAGTTTGCTAATCCTGAATATTTGGGAAAGGGAACAGATTGGCAGGGGGAGTTATTTAGAAACGCCCCCATGACCAACCATGCCCTTACGGTGAGCGGAGGTGATAAAAGGACGCAATATCTACTTTCAGCGTCTTACTTCAATCAGGAAGGTATAGCCCTGGGGTCTGATTTTACAAGAGCATCCCTGAGACTTAATCTAGACAATAAGGCAACGGACTGGCTGAAGATCGGGACAAGTCTTCAGCTGGCAAATATCAATGAAAATGTCACTTCTACCGGTTCGAGTGTCATAGCAACTGCTCTTAGTCAGACTCCTGATATAGCTGTATCAAATCCGGATGGAAGCTGGGGTGGTGCTTTTAACCCCAATGGTTGGGTCAATAATACGGTAAACCCTTATGCAATTGCGCTTATCAATAAGGATAATGTTAGGAGAAACCAACTATTCGGCAACTTATATGCCGAGGTTAATTTATTGAAAGATTTGGTATTTAGAAGTGAGGTGACAGGCAGTTTTTCTATGGCCACACAGGATCAGTTTTTCCCTACTTACGAAATGGGGCTTGTGGTAAGAACGATCAACGAAGCTACTTACAGATTCTCTCAAAACTTCTATTCCACTGTACGGAATTACTTCACATACTCACGGATGTTAGGTGACAGATACAATTTGAATGTTATGACTGGTCACGAGGCACAGCTGAGCAAATCGGAGAACATATTCGCAAGCCGTACCAACTTTCCTTCAAATAATGTGCAGACCATCAGTGCCGGTGACCCACTCACGGCTATGAATTCCGGAGTGAAATCCCATAACTCCCAAGAATCATATTTTGGCAGGGTGAATTTTGGTATTGATGACAAATATTTGTTGACCGGTAATGTGCGGGCAGACGGATCTTCAAAGTTTGCTGCAGGAAATAGATGGGTAGCTACCTATTCCGGAGCTATTGCATGGAAAATTCATAATGAGAACTTCCTGAAGGATGTTAAAAACATGAATGAGTTGAAGCTAAGAGTAGGTTATGGTTTGACAAACAACCAGAATATTCCTGATTACCGCTATACCTCCGGTTTGGCCACTGTTACCACCGGTTTGTCCGGAGTATCCCAAATCGTTCGTAACATGGGCAATCCCGTCGTAGAATGGGAAAGGACAAGGTATAGCAATATCGGTCTTGACGGAACATTCTTTAACTGGCGTATAAACTTCTCAGTAGATATCTATGACAGAAACGTTGACGGTCTTTTGATGCAGGTTCCCTTACCGATGTACTCGGGTACAGGTATAGGGTATTCCCCCGGTTCAATACAATCCCCTTGGGTAAACGTTGGAGAAGTCAACAACAGAGGAATTGACTTTAGAATTAGTACAAAAAATATAAGCAACAAAAATTTCATCTGGTCCACTGACCTTACGGTGTCACGCAACATCAATAAAGTGGTAAGGCTTATTACTGATGATGCTGCGTTGACTGGTCAGTTCAGCAGAACCCCGGTAGGAAGATCTATTGGTGAATTTTATGGTTACGTCACTGAAGGGGTTTTTGCCACGGCAAGTGATTTTGAGACGAATGCTATCCCCGTGAGAAATGGTGAGCCACTTCCAATAGGTGCTGCCGGAGGAAGCATCTGGTTCGGTGATCTGATATTTAGGGATTTCAATGGTGATGGGATCATCGATGAAAGAGACCAAACCTATCTGGGCTCACCTATTCCTAAGTTTCAAGTGGGCCTCAACAACTCGTTTTCCTACAAGAATTTTGACTTAAATGTGTTCCTCAGTGCGAATTATGGGAATAAGGTCTTCAACCAGTTGAGAATCAACGGAGAGTATCCGGGTACCAGTTTCGGATACCTGAGATCATTGACCAATTATGCCAGACTTGAACTGATAGATCCCGAAGGATCAGCTACTGATATCAACAACGTATATGTATCCAATCCTGATACCAAAATTGTAGGTATCAGAAATGACAATACAAACGAGAATAATAGAACATCTGACAAATTTATCGAAGATGGATCCTTTATCAGATTTAGGACTATCTCATTAGGTTATACCCTGCCGGAAAGCCTCATTCAGAAAGCACGGGTAAATGCGCTTAGAGTCTATGTAAATGTCAACAATGCGTTTCTTATAACGAAATATAAGGGTTTGGATCCTGAAATCGGATCTTGGGATCCCCTGAATGCAGGTGTGGATAACGGTTTTTACCCCCAGCCCCGAGTGTTTACAGTAGGTGCCAATATCACCTTGAACAAATAAAATGCTGAACCATGAAATGCCCATGAGAAAAGCTTCTCAGACAGAGGGATGATTATCCAGGGCATTCCATGTGGCCATTGAAAATCAAATTATAAACACATGAAATTGAAAAATATATTAATCTATTTCTTTCCCGTATTTGTAGGACTCTCAGTATCCTGCAGCGAGGACTTTTTGGATCGACCGCCATTGTCAGAGATAAGCACTGAAAACTTCTATAAGACTACCGATGACCTGAGATTGGCTACCGCTGCACTATACGGAGGAGGACCTTGGGCTGAATGGAATTATTCCTGTTACTTGCCTGTAGGCGAGGTTCTTAGCGGTAATATGGCTGTAGGGTATTGGGGTGATGCAGTTCAGCTGAATACATTCTCCATCACCGGATTGAATGGGATTATGGTTGCAAACTGGAGGGCTATGTACAGGATCATTGCCCACTGCAATACAACGATCAATGCCATCACAGACAAAGCGCCTGCAGCTATACCTGAAGAAGACAAGAATGCGGCTATTGCCGAGGCAAAGTTTATAAGAGGATTTGCATACTATAACCTGGCGTTGCTGTGGGGAGATGTTCCGATTATAGAAGATAATACCAAGTTGGTTACTTCCCCTCTGGTTCCCAGATATCAGGTTAACGATGTATACCGGTTAGTGGTGAATGACCTGACTTATGCGGCCGAAAATCTTCCCCTTTCAGATGCTAAAGGAAGGCTTACCACTTGGTCTGCGCAAGGGATGTTGGCTAAGGTATATCTGACCTGGGCCGGTTTAAATTCGAAAGGACTTGGACAGCGTGACCAGAAACTTCTTGACATGGCCAAGCTCTATGCAGGCAATGTGTGTAACGATAGCGGACTGACATTGTTGGACAACTATGAAAATCTGTTTAGAACGGAGTTTAATGATAACCGGGAATCATTATTTGCATTGCAATGGTCTCCGGGGCTTGGTTGGATGGAAGGCAACATGCTTCAGATATATTCTCCAGGAGGTGCAGAAATATCAGCCAATGGACAAGCGGGTTGGTTTGGTATCCGACCTACCATGAATATGTTCGAGTCGTACACTCCGGAGGATAGCATTAGGCGCAAGGCTACTTTTATGCTGAGGGGGGATTATTACCCTGAGCTGAATGCAGCGGGAGGTGGTTATACTTTCAATGGGGATACCGGTTTGAAGAAGCATATTGTGGGTACCAATGTGGACAACAAAGCACCTACAATGACATCGAACTCTTCTCCGCAGCACAATTCTTTATTGAGGCTGGCAGATGTGTATCTGATATATGCAGAAGCCATCTTGGGCGACAATGCCGTCACATCAGATGCGGATGCGTTGTTTTACTTCAATGAAGTGCGCAGAAGGGCAGGGCTTGCTCCTGTTACCTCGATTGATGCGGACATGTTGATGAATGAAAGAAGAATTGAGCTGGCCGGTGAAAGTCATTTTTGGAATGATCTGGTAAGGCTTTCTTACTATAATTCTCCAAAGGCAATCGGCATTCTCAATAACCAGCAACGAATAGCCTTTGAGTATGACGAAAACGGGGTCGTAACACCAAACGACCCTTTCGGCGACATAACCCCGGCGAACGCGAATACCTTTACTTTCCCACTGCCTTCAATCGAGGTGACCGCCAATCCCAAATTGATGGAGCCTCCGGTACCATATCCATTTGAAGATAAGTAATAACAATCATGAAATCGAGCATGACTCAAGAGTCACACACTGGGATGATTGTAAACCCTGCGAGATTCCATGTGGCCTTTGAAAAACAAAATATAAACATATGAAAAAGACTATGTCAAAATATATAGATCGATTGCTGCTGGCTTGCGCGGCAGTAATGATGACCCTGATGTTTGCCTGTGAGCAGGAGGACTCCTTGCCCGCACCTATCATTACAGAAGTCAGAAATTATGAAGCGGCTCCCAACGACACATTAATCACTGAAATGGTTACGGGTCAGTGGGTGGTAATACATGGAAAAAACTTAGCCCAGGTTGCCCAGGTGACTTTTGGTGGTATCCAGGCAAACATCAACCAAACCTTCTGGACTGATGGAAACATAGTGGTGCAGATACCTTTTATTCCGTTCCAGTCAGTGTCCTTAGAGGAACTGAATAAAGTAACCGTTGTAAACGCGGGAGGATCTTATACGTATTCGATTGACTTTGTCATTGACCCACCCGTGATCACACGAGTATCATACGAACTCCCGAGTGAGGGAGACTCGGTGTACATTTATGGAAGCAATTTCTTTTACGTTGAAGAGGTGACTTTTGCCGGTGCGGCGATTTCAGAATACGTATTGTCAGATGATGGTACATCAATTGGGTTTAAGTCCCCTGCACTCAGTCAAAGCGGACCGGTAACGGTAGAAACCGGTTCAGGATCCTATACCACTTCTCTGAATGTAAATGATCCCGTAGGTATGCTTTGTAACTTCGATGATATAAACACTTATGGCTGGGGGGCGAACATAAGTAATAGCAGCACTATCTTTCCGGGCAATAAGGGTAACTATGCAATTTTAAGTAATAATGGCCTGAGTGCGGGTAATTCTAGTTGGTGGGAAGGAGGAAGAAGTATTAATACCAATGCAGTCCAGTGGGTTCCGGAGGATAAGTTGGACGATCCTGTTGCCGATTATGCTTTTAAATTTGAGATCAATGTACCTGAGCAATGGAATGGAACGTCTCTAATCATTTTAAAAGATTTCAATTGGGCCTACGTGGCACGCTACGAACCATGGAATCTTGGAAATAATAAAACTGCCCCATTCAGTACAAAGGGCAATTGGATCACGGTAACCATCCCATTTTCAGAGTTTCGTAATAAACCCAATGGAGGAAAAGATGGGACAGGCGAATCAGTTGGAAGTTTAAAAGACTTACTGGGAGACTCTGGCAGTGGAGGTATCAATATCTTCACGGTCAATGATTCCAGCCAACCTGCAGCTGCTATGAATTTTGCCGTTGATAATATCAGAATAGTGAAAATAGCTGAATGATCTTAGAGCTTGTTTAAACTTTATCCTTTGGCCTGTGATTGCGCCTCTTTCGCCCATTCTTCGGCTATTTTCGGGGATGTAGCGGAGCTACGACCCCGAAAACGAGCCTTGATTGAACTAAAGATGCATCAATTTCATCCGTTTATTGTTTGTTTTTATCTGCCGGATGGAATCTTTGATGATTTAAACAATCATTTCCCTTAGGGTTTTAATGATTGTTTAAATCATCTCGATTTCGGCTTCAAAAACAAAATTTAAGCAAGCTCTTACTTTCTGATTTCTAAAAACCGTCCCTTTTCCCTCCTTTTTTAGTGGGGATTGGGCTAAGGCTGTCATTGAGGAGAGTGAAGTGGTAGTGTATTGGGAGAAGGTGGACAAACCATTGGTCGCTCGTTATGCTTGGGCCGACAATCCTACA
This sequence comes from Algoriphagus sp. Y33, assembly GCF_014838715.1. Lineage (NCBI taxonomy): Bacteria > Pseudomonadati > Bacteroidota > Cytophagia > Cytophagales > Cyclobacteriaceae > Algoriphagus > Algoriphagus sp. Y33. The sequence continues at coordinate 240,127 of NZ_CP061947.1, forward strand.
GGTAACCTAGTAAATTCCGAAGGCTTGCCTGCAGTCCTATTCAGAACGGATAATTGGAAGGGATAACGCAGAAAAAGGATCTATAAGAAAGCAAATGATAAACTCAATAACCAAAATAAATTAAAATGAAGAAAATGAAATTGACGGGGGGGCTGGCAGTACTATTCGGAATGATGGTACTTGTGTCTTGTGGAGAAGAGGGTGTGATAGACCCCGTGCTTAACGTTTCCGTGAATAAGTTGGAGTTTGATGAAGAAGGAGGGGACATGGAAATCTCAATAACCAGTACCAATGAATGGAGTATCAGTAATCAGGCCTCATCGTGGTTGCAGTTAAGCCAAACAGCAGGCAATAGCGGAAGCACTTCTATTCAAATAACCGCTGTTCTCAATGCCACCGGACTGACCCGATCCACTGTATTGAATATTACCTCGCCAAACGGCCAGGGCAGGAGGATTACCGTTTCGCAGATTTCCACGCTATATCCTTCCTACAATACATCTCCGCTGCCTCCCGATGCAACGGGAATGGGCAGCAATGCAGTAGAGCTTGCCGCTAAAATGAAGTTGGGCTGGAACATCGGAAATACAATGGAAGCCCCCGGTGGCGAGGAAGGCTGGGGAAATCCGAAGATTACTGAAGCGTATGTAAAGTTTGTAAAGCAACAGGGATTTAATGCAATTCGCCTTCCTGTTTCCTGGGACTGGCACCATGTTGTGGATAGGAATACTGCAAAGATTGACCCTGTCTGGATGGACAGGGTAAAAGAAGTGGTGGGTTACTGTGTAAACAATGATATGTATGTGTTGCTCAATATCCACTGGGATGGTGGCTGGCTGGAAAACAATGTCACCCCAGCCAAGAAGGATTCGGTGAATGCCAAACAAAAAGCGTATTGGGAGCAAATCGCCACGGCACTGCGGGATTTTGACGAGCACCTGATGTTTGCCGGTGCCAATGAGCCCAACGTCCATGATGAAGTACAGATGGAGGTACTTCATTCCTATCACCAGACTTTCGTCAATGCTGTCCGGGCCACGGGCGGACGAAACAGTTACAGGGTACTCGTGATTCAGGGGCCTGATACCAATATTGAAAAGAGCCATGAGATGATGAATATGCCTACAGATGAGATAGAAGGACGTATGATGGCTGAGCTACATTATTACACTCCGCCCCAGTTCTGTATCTTGGCAGAAGACGTAAGTTGGGGGAATATGGTCTATTACTGGGGAAATGGGTATCATTCAACCATTGAACCGGACCGGAATGCCACCTATGGAGAGGAAGATGATGTGGTTAAATCTTTCGGTCTGGCAAAGCAGAAATTCGTGGACAAAGGAATCCCGGTAATCCTGGGCGAGTATGGGGCATATAGGCGTAACAATGCGCAACATGTACCACTGGATCTGGAGACCCACAATAACTCCGTGGATCATTGGATCAGGTATGTGACAAAAAAGGCGATCGAAAATGGTTTAATCCCATTTTGGTGGGATACAGGTGGAGCATTGGACAGACGACTTTATACGGTGAAAGAGCAGCGTACGATTGACAATATTATTGAAGGCGGTAAATGAGAATGCGCGGCCCAATTGTCCCGACTGTTCAGGGCAATTGGGCGCTTATCCAAGACTGAAATACCGGAAAATAATAAACACATGAAATCGAGCAGGTCGAGAGCGACACACACTGGAATGATTATAAACCGTGCGAGATTCCATTGCCTGCCCCGACTATTCGGGGTGGCCTTTGAAAGACAAAATATATACAAATGAATTACTTTAATACAATGATAACAGGATGGATATTGGTTTTTGGAGCCTTTATCCTATTGGGAAACGATATCTGTGCGCAGACCGCAATGGCTAATATCCAATCCAGGAAGTTGACAAGCCTGAACGGGGAGTGGAGAGCATTAATAGACCCTTCCAATACAGGTGAATATCTTCAGGTGTGGGTAGGGAAAAAACCTGTCAAAAAAACAGATTTTTATGAGTACTCGTTTGAAGAGGCTTCAGTATTGAATGTGCCCGGAGACTTTAATTCCCAGATGAGCGAGTTAACCTATTTCGAAGGGACAGTCTGGTACAAAAAGCAGTTTAATTATTTGATTGCCGAAGGGAAAAGGCTGTTTCTCCATTTTGGGGCGGTTAATTACCTGGCTGACGTGTACCTGAACGGCGAAAAAATCGGTAGCCATGAAGGCGGTTTTATCCCTTTTCAGTTTGAAATTACAGACAAAATCAAGGATGGGGATAATACCGTTATTGTGAAGGTCAACAATAACCGTAAAGGAAACGGCCTCCCGGGCTATGGGTATGACTGGTTTAACTATGGAGGTATTACCCGTGACGTGGATTTAATTGAAACAGACAACACCTTTATTGAAGATTATTTCATACAGTTAAAAAAAGGAAGTCTTACTACAGTCTTAGGGTGGGTTAAGATGAATGGAGCCGGTGAAAAACAGGACATTGAGATTGAAGTCCCCGAACTAAATTTGCGCTATAAAGCAATAACAGATGATGAGGGCTTTGCCCACGTGGAATTTGAGTCGGAGTTTGAACTTTGGTCACCCGAAAACCCCAGACTTTATAGCGTAACTGTTAAAAGTGACACGGATTTTTTGGTTGACACTATAGGATTCAGAAGTATAGAAGTGCAGGGTAATCAGATCTTGCTAAACCGTAAGCCAATATTCCTAAAGGCTGTCAATATCCATGAGGAGAATCCTCACAGAATGAATAGAGCGTATTCAAGCGAAGATGCTAAGCTGTTGCTTAATTCGGCAAAAGAACTGGGATGTAATCTTGTCCGTCTGGCCCACTATCCTCATAGTGAAAACATGGTGAAGGAAGCCGAGCGATTGGGAATCATGGTTTGGGATGAGCTGCCTGTGTATCAGCATATCCAGTTTTCCGATAGTCTCATGCCTGCAAAATTGGAGCAAATGCTTCAAGAAATGGTTGGTCGTGACAAAAACCGTTGTGGGGTCGTCGTTTGGGCACTTTCGAACGAAACATACCCCAGTACACCCAATAGGAATGATAGACTTATTGAACTTACACAAAAGTGCCGGTCCTTGGATTCTGCCCGCTTGATCACCCATGTAGTCAATACCCAAAGCTACGAAAACCATACAGTGAACGTTTGGGATTCCCTTTACATCCATTCTGATATTGTCGCACTCAACGAGTATTTTGGATGGTACTTGCCGTGGCAAGGGAAGCCGTCAGACACAAAATGGAACATTAGTTTTCCTGACAAGCCGGTATTTATTTCTGAATTTGGAGGGGAAGCTGTGTACGGGAATAGTGATGGTCCACCGGATGAAGCCGCTTATTGGACGGAGGAATATCAAGAGAAAATCTACGTTGACCAAATTGAGATGTTCAATTCAGTTCCCAACTTGGTAGGAGTATGTCCATGGCTTTTGTTTGACTACAGATCACTGGGACGGATGCATTCAGTTTACCAAAAGGGGTACAACAGAAAAGGGCTGATATCTGAAAAAGGAGGGAAAAAGAAAGCTTGGTATGTCATGAAGGAATATTTTGAGGGCAAATAAGGAATGTCTGGCGATTTGGGTGGATGTGAGCTTTCCGCAATAAAATCAGGCTGTTTGGAGACTGAGTCCGCCGCGGCGGATATGGTGAAGTCGAAAATTGCAATGCAGTGACTGATTTAGAAGCAATTATTGGCCGCAATAACTTGTACGCCGTGGCGTAGAAGCGCTAATGCATAATGCGGGTTAAATGTTAATTTTTGCCGAATATACCGTGTAGGAGGAGCGAGGATTCTTATCAGATTATGGTGGAGCTCAGTCATTCTTTCAATACCGGTATTTATGAAGATGCCGGCAGAAAAGTGTTCGAAGAGGTTAGTAATTGAATTATCCGGTATTATTTTCTCATGTTATTTGTAATCAGTCTAAATAGTAATATCTTCGTGGAATCGCTTATTCCACCCTATTGTTTCACTCCAAGTTAAATACTGATTTTCGGCCTACTCCGGATATAAAAACTCAAAAAGGTTTTGAGAAGGCCTATAATCTATACGCTGCAAAGATGTATGGGATTTGCAGAAGTAAGATCAATAGTAGTGAAATAGCTGAAGAAATCGTCCATGATATATTCAGATCACTTTGGGAACGAAGGAATTTGGTTGAAATCAATGAACATATAGAGCAGTATCTAATAAAAGCCACCAAACTGAAAATCATCGACCACTATCGACAGAAGGCCAGAGATGAAAAGCATTTGGTTTGTGCGTTAGAAGAGTATTGCGAAACAGAGAACTGTACAGAGCATGATGTTGAATTCGAAGAATTGCAAATACGGGTTGATTTTTTAGTGGACAGGCTCCCGTGTAAATGTCAGGAAGTGTATCGGTTAAGCCGTGAAAAGGGATTGAGCAACAAGGAGATAGCCTCTACTCTTCTTGTCTCAGAAAAGACGGTAGAATACCACCTCGCCAAGGCGTTGAGTTATCTTAAAGAGCGGTTAAAGGAATACAGGTTTTGATTTTCTTTTTTATATTCCGGTCAAGCCGGAATTTTTAAAACTTTTTGTTTTTTTCTCTACCTGACCTAGGGTTCTTCCCGACTTGTACGATTTAGATAGTAGCAAGGACAAACTATCAAGCTATGCAAATCACGGAGGAATTACTGAAAAGGTACAGTGAGGAAAACTGTACTGAAGAAGAGATACGGGCTGTTGAAGCTTGGCTGCTTAATTCTGACAGAGAGGAAGGGGCTGAATACAAAGAAGAATTTACAGGAGTCAAGTCAAAAATATGGTTACGTCTTTCTTCCCGCTTTCCCCAAGAGAACACCGCTGTCATTCCCCTTTTTAAACAAATTATCCGCTATGCTGCAGTTATCAGTATCCTGATGGCCGTCGGTTTTGTGATCTTGAGCAATCAAACTATATCAGACCTTTTTGCTGTGCAGAAGACCGTCGCTTACGGTCCCGGTGAGCAAGGCCTGCTTACCCTGAAAGACCATAGTAGGATTCAACTCAATGCGGGATCCAATTTGCACTATTCCTCCGCTTTTGGCAGTAAAAACAGAGAAGTCAATTTAGTGGAAGGAGAAGCATTTTTTGATGTTGTGCGGGATACTGATCACCCGTTTACAGTGCGTACAGACGAGGTAGCTATTACCGTACTGGGTACGAAGTTCAATATCGATAATGATCCGAAAGACCAGAAGATAGTGGTAACGCTTATCGAGGGGGCAATAAAGTTTTCAGCACCGGGGAAGGATTATGTGCTGTCTCCCGGAGAGCAGGTTACCTACAACAGAAGAACAGGTGATGTCCAAATATTGCGTGATGTAAATATAGAGATGGTTACCGCATGGACTAAGGATATTCTGTGGTTTGTAGCAACACCCATGGCCGAGGTGTTTGAAGCACTAGAGCAACGGTATGGCTTTCGGTTCGAGATTCAAAGAGATATTGATATTCCATTTTCGGCCAAGTTTGAAAAGGAGTCTCTTGATAAGGTATTACGCTTGATCGAGGCAAGTACCGATTTGAAATTCAGAAAAGAAGAGAAGGGAATTATTGTCTATTGATTCAAAATATAAACACATGAAATCAAGCATGATTCAAGAGTCACACCGAGGGGATTATAACCGTGCGAGATTCTCCCAATCCGCCGCGGCGGATCGGGACAAGGCTATCTGACCATAAAAAAACAAAAATAAACAGATGAAATCGAGCATGTCGAAGACGACACACAGTGGGATGATTATAAACCGTGCGAGATTCCATGTGGCCAATAGAAAACAATTATAAACACATGAAAAAAGTAAGGGGGCCAACCCCGGGCAAATCCTATTGAATTGAAAAGCCGGATGCGCTTCACCACACCCGGCATACATGTTTTAACTAAATCAATTGCGGAACAATTAATAAATCAAAACCTATTGTAAAAATGCAACTATTATATTCAATTACGAATAAGACAAGATTATTTTATAGTATCCTCCTCTTGCTGTTTGTCCAAATCTTATCGGTCCATGCTCAGTCTGACATACAAAACAGGGTAGAGATCTCCTCTGGTACAGCGACAATTAAAACTATACTGGAGCAGATTGAAGCACAGACAGACCTTAATTTTGTTTATAGTGATGCGCATGTTTCCCTGAATGAGCGGATTACACTGGAAGAAACATACACTACAGTAAACCGGTTGCTGGCTGATATCACCGCCAAGGCAGCGCTGAAGTTTACGGTCAGTGGTAACCAGATAGCCCTGAGGCAACTGGGATTTGGTACGGTGTCCGGGACAGTCAAAGATGAAAAAGGTATTCCTATAGAATTTGTCTCAGTAATCCTCAAAGGCACCGGCATTGGGAATGTAACCGATTCGAAAGGGGAATTTGTACTTAACAGCATACCTGAAGGCAAGCGGATCTTTGCATTTCAAATGGTTGGCTACGGAAAAAAAGAACTTAGTATAGAGGTCAAAAGGGATGATATTACACACGTATCGGAAATAAGATTAACCGAAGATGTGACGCAGCTGATGGGAGTGGAAGTATCGGGTGATAGAGAGGGAAATAGCTATGTGATAGCTGAGCCTTCCCCGTCTTTGCGTATCCACACACCTATTATAGAGACTCCGCAGAGTATCATTGCCATTGATGGCAAAATAATGGAAGATCAACAGATTTATGTGATTACCGATGTTGCCAGAAATGTAAGTGGTGTCACCACACTTTTTCCCTATGTAGGTGTTTACACCGATTTCAGCATTCGGGGAAGTAGATCCGGAAACCGGCTTAGAAATGGGATGAGCCCTGGATCAACTACATTACAAGAAGACATGAGCTACGTGGAGCGTGTAGAGTTTGTCAAAGGTCCTGCGGGATTTATGCTGGCACAGGGAGAGCCGGGGGGAATGTACAATGTGGTGACCAAAAAGCCACTGGGGAAAACACATGGGGGGATTACATTTACCACAGGCAGTTATGGTCTTTTCAGAAATGCCATAGATTTTGGCAGCACTTTAGGAAAAGAGGAAAAACTAAGTTACAGATTGAATATAATGGGACAGAAATCAGGAAGCCATTGGGACTACGGCATCAATGACCGCTTTTCGATCGCACCTGTGATCCGATATGATTTTGATGAAAAGACATCCCTGACTTTAGAGTATAATTATGACCATGCGGTAGTGAATGGTTCATTCAATAATTTACCTACTAAAAATGGAGTATTTCTAAGGAGAAGTTTTATGCTTGAAGATCCTTTACAGGATCCTTACAAATTTAATTCAAATTTTGGATTTGTGAATTTTCGGCATCGATTGTCTGACGCTTGGACTGTTACAGCTCAGATAGGTACTTCATTTTACAACAGGGAGGGCACGGTGATGTTTGCAACCCATACGCCAGGGATTGATAATAACGGAATGCTAAACAGAAATTACCGATATCAGGCGGGACTTGACAAGTCAATTACAGGACAGCTATTTTTAAATGGTGATGTAACTACGGGTACGGTTAAACACAAATTGCTTATTGGCTTTGACGGAGGTGATGTCTCTACCAAAATGAAATACGGGCAAGCAAGCAATGTATTGCCCATTGATGTAAATAAGCCAGTCTATGGACTCTCTGTTGGCATTGATACCTTGTTGAATGAACAGGATTTTCTATATTATAATCCATCCAGAACTTCCTGGCAAGGGTTTACTTTCCAAGATGATATCAAATTCACCGAATGGTTGCAGCTAACACTTGGAGGGAGATACACCTACTTTCAGACCGGGAGAACCGCAGGAATATTAGAAGATAATGCCTTCACTCCCAGGGTAGGCTTATTGGTACAACCGATTAATAATACTTCGGTATATTTTCTATACGACCAATCTTTTATAGCCCAAACGGGGGTTGATTTTAACAACAATAGATTTGAGCCTTTAAGAGGAAACAATCTGGAATTTGGAGCAAAAAGAGAATGGTTTGGTAAAAAACTATTCACCCAACTAGCGGCATTCAACATTACCAAAAACAATGCATTGACCAGTGATCCTGATAATCCTAATTTCTTAATCCAACGTGGTCAGATAGAAAGTAAGGGAGTGGAATTGGATGTATTGGGTTCCATAAATGACCAGCTGGATATTGTGGCCAACTACGCCTACATAGATGCCAAAATTACAAAAGATACGGATGAAAATATAGTAGGAACCCGTGAGCAGGGAGCCTTGCACACTATAAATCTTTGGGCCAAATACAATGTCACAAATGGCTTGGGATTTGGTGTAGGAGGATCATACCATAAAGATCGTTATGTGTATACCCAAAAAGTAAATCCTACAGATCCACAAGGCAAACTGGATGATTTTAAAAGTCTGAATGCGGCTCTTTATTACAAGGTTAAGAGACTAAGTTTTGCACTTAATGCGGACAATATTACAGATGAATTCAACTATATAGGAACAGTCCGCCACAACTCAGGCATAAGCGGTAGGGATACAGAATATACTTATATCACCATGCCGGGCGCAAACTGGAGATTATCTGTCAACTATAAATTTTAACTGTTGTTGCCAAGGGCACTTCTACCGATAGGTGGAAGTGCCCTTGGTTTTAATTTGGAAATAATATACTCGGCATTAGCAAAAAATCAATGGTTAAAAAATATTTGCGGATAACTCACCTTTGGCTGGGGTTAGCCTCAGGGTTGATTGTTTTTATATTGGGAGTTTCAGGCTGTTTGTATGTTTTTGAGGAAGAGCTGAGGCCTATCGCATATGCAGATCATTATCGTGTAGAAGGAGCAAAGAAAGAGCCTCTTCCTGTAAGTGATTTGCTGAAAACTGCAGAAATTGCCCTTGGAAAAGAATCTCCTGTTAGTAGTATAGTCATATATAACTCCAACGAACGTTCTTATATGTTTCGGTCGTTTCCGGATAAGCCAGTAGCACATAAACTATGGTACTGGGAAGGAATAGAGGATCGTCAGGATGCTTTTGTCAATCCATATACGGGAGAGGTACTCAAAATAAAGAACAGTGAATTTGAGTTTTTTAGAGTAGTGATGTGGCTCCATTGGAGCTTGCTATTGAAGACCGAGATCGGGCAGCCTATTGTCGGGATCGCTACTGTTATTTTTGTACTGTCATTAATTACCGGTCTTGTACTTTGGTGGCCCAAAAACAAGAGTGCCGCCAAACAACGTTTTTGGTTTCGATGGAAAACCGGGACTAAATGGAAACGCAAAAACTATGATTTACATAATATCCTGGGATATTATATGATGGTTTTTGCCCTGATTATTTCGCTTACCGGTCTTGTATGGGCATTTGATTGGTTTGAAAATAGCGTTTCTTGGGTAGCAAATGGCGGAAGAACTATTGAATCCGTACAGGAAACTATCACCTCAGACACTGCAAATTTTAGCTCAAACATTCCTACTGATTTAGTGTTTGAACAAGTCAAAAAACTGTACCCAAATGCGGTTAGGTATTTAATCTCTATTCCGGAGGATTCTCTTTCAGCACAAACGGTACATGTTAAGTTTAGCTCCCGTTTTGATGATACCACAATTTATTTTGACCGGTACACAGGAGAACAACTGAAAACTATTGGATGGAACAATAAGAGTAACGGCGAGAAAATGACTTTTCTAAATTACGATATTCATGTAGGCAGTATATTGGGCTTTCCCGGCAAAGTACTGGCATTTTTTGCGAGCTTGGTCGCTGCCGGTTTACCGGTTACCGGATTTTTGATTTGGTGGGGAAGGAGGAAGAAGGAACGCGGATATAAAAAGCGAAAAAATACTTCTAAGAAAACATTGAACGAAAAGAATAAAGAAAACCCTTATGCGCAAAACAGCAGGTCTAAATTTGGAGCAAATGGAGAAGGTAATAACGTAAAAGCATGAAGTATAATGTTATATCCGGGCAGAACAGGCCTGACCCGTCCTGCCTATAAACAATAGTAAGAAACTTAGTGACCACAACCCTGGGGTTAGAGGGAGGAAAAATGAAGTAATTCATCTCTTTTGATCTAAAACTTGAAATCATAAACACAAATAGAACAGAATCAGATCAAACGGCTAATTGATCTTAACTACATCCATCGGCCTTGAATTACATGCGATATTCCCTCAGGATAAAGTTTCCCCACAATACCAAAGTTGTCTGTAACTGCTTTCTGTATGGCTCAGTAATACTTACTTCCTCCGCTCTACCGAATCCATTAAGCACTTTTTATAAACCCGGCCAATCGGTATAATGTGATCTTTGGATAGATGTATCTTGTTTTTGGAGATTTTGATCAGGTGATTGACGTTGATGATAAATGATTTATGTACCTGGGTAAAATTTTGATCCAGTTTGGTGGACCATTCTCTCAAAGAATCCAGAGTCAGGTATTTTTGAGTAGTAGTGATTACCTCAGTGTAATCGCTGTCGCTGGTGATAAAGATGATCTCCCGACTTTCCACTTTCACCAAATCATGACTGGAGCGAAAGTAAACCTGGCTTCCTTCAGAGATTTCGTTTCCCTCACTGAGTTGATGTATGGTGCGGGTCATTGTCAACACTTTTTCTATGGCCTGGGAAAAGCGTTCAAAGGAAAAGGGTTTGAGCAGGTAGTCCACTACATTGTACCGGTAACATTCCAGTGCAAATTCAGAATAGGCAGTGGTAAGGATGGTCAGTGGCTGATTGGGCGAAGTGCGTAAATAGTCCATTCCGGAAAGCAGGGGCAGGTTGATGTCGAGAAAGATCAGATCAACAGGATTTTTTTCAAGGAACTTGCGCGCTTCCAACGCATCCGAGAATGTCTTTTCCAGCCTTAGGGATTCTGTTTCCGAAATGTACTTTTCCAGAATAAATTGGGCAGGAGCTTGGTCTTCTATGATGATACTTTTGAGCATGGTTACATTTTGTTCAGGGGGATCTCCAGTGTGACAGCATATAAGTTTCCGTCTTTTTTAATAGCTAGATGAAAAGCTTTTGGAAATAATAATTCTAGCCGTTTGATTACATTCTGCAAGCCTATTCCTCTTGCTGTATCGGTATTCTGATAATGGGGAGAATAATTGTTGAGACAATGAAAGGTAAGCTTTCCTTCTTCTGATACCTTTATGGAAATATCAATTTCAATATTTCCGGCCTGACTTCCCGTACTGTGTTTGAATGCATTTTCCACAAACACAACCAGGATCAGTGGAGGAATATAATACCTGCTATCGGGTATGTCTTCGCTGAAATTAATCCAGCCTCGGGTGTTCAATTGAAGCTGAAAGAGAGCCGTGTACTTTTTTAAATGGTCAACTTCTTTGGCCAACACTACCTGATCTTCCCTACAGTCATACAGCATATAGCGCAACACCGTGGAAAGATCCAGAATTAGGGTTGGTGTTTTGGGAGAATTACCAAGGGCATAGGCATAAATGCTATTCAGATTGTTGAACAGGAAGTGGGGATTGATCTGGGATTTTAAAAACTGGATCTCACTTTCCTTCATAAGGCTTTTCAGTTGCTCTACCTCACGCTGTTTCCTGTTGAAGTCCCAGGCGATCTTGAAAGCTACCATAATGATAATGATTGGAAGTGTTTCCACTATCGTGAAGGACAATCCCGGAAAGTAGGTGCCTCTTGTGTCGGGAAAATAGATTTTTTCCAAAACGTATTCATCCACCAGCACAACCATTGTAATCAAAAGCAAGACTGCAATCAGGAATAACAGCATATGCTTTTTGTAATATAAGAGAGGAAGGAGCACATAATTGATGATCATGGCCGCCATAAAGTAGTTGGCAAAAAATGCAAGCTTATAAGGGGCGAACAGATCCTGGAAATGGAATGCCTCCGTCTGCTCCATATTGAACGAAAAAAATATCAGTAATACAAACATGACAGCAGACTGGTAGGCAAATTCAAGTGCATAGACTTTAAGGGAGGTTTTTAGAGTCTCCGTCCTTCTTTGGGGCATAGTTCCTGAAAAGTTTCCCGGTTTCTTGTCGTTTGGGGGGATAAGTGAGTCGTTCACAGAATGGGTTTGGTCAAATAGCACAATATTAACAAATTTGTCATTTAGAATTAGTCTTAATAATAATTGAATTTGAAACTTCTCCTGCTAATTTTTATAGTTCACCTTTCAGCTTATTCAGCTTTTTCCCAAGTGTTTTTACCTACACTTCGGGGAACTGTAGTGAATGAACTCAATCAGCCGCTAAAGGACGTTGTACTTTATCTAAATCCATCCAGTCAGGTAGTGTTTTCTGATGACCATGGAGATTTTAGTTTCAATGGCCTTGAGCCTGGTGACTACCAATTGAGCGCGACCATGCTAGGCTACTCACCTTCCACTCGGTCTGTGACTGTGGTATCCGGCAGAAATGAACCCGTCAGATTACAACTGCATGAAAGCGACGGTCAGTTGGAGGAGGTAGTAATTACCGGTGAAAGTGAATCGACGATAATAGAGAAAAGGGGATTCAGTGTATCCGCCATAGAAACGCAGAAAATCAAAGCGCAAAGCCTTGAACTAAACAATGTTTTGGGAAGGTCAGCCGGTATACGGGTAAGAAAATCGGGAGGGACAGGATCGGATTTCAGCTATTCGTTGGATGGAATGTCAGGAAATGCTATCCGTTTCTTTATTGATGGCATACCCATGGACTATTTTGGATCATCCTATTCGATCAACAATATGCCGATTGCTCTTATTGACCGGGTAGATGTTTATAAAGGTGTTGTGCCGGTAGAGTTAGGGTCCGATGCTTTGGGAGGGGCTATCAATCTTGTGACCAATCAAGATATTTCAAATTATGCCTCCGCTTCCTATTCTTTTGGTTCATTCAATACGCATCAGGCAGCTTTGCATGGACAGTGGAGATTCGGATCCGGTCTTACTACCCGTATGTCCACCTTTTATACCTACTCGGATAACAACTATAAGGTCTGGGGAAAAGGAGTTCATTATGCGGATGCTTCCACCGGTTATAAAGCGGTAGAGTTTACCGAAGAAAATCCAGCAGAACGCTTCAATGACGACTTTCAGACTGCAAGTGTGAAGTTTGATGTTGGATTTACCAATAAAAAATGGGCTGATCAATTGTTTGTTTCCCTACTTGCCTCCGATCAGAAAAGGGGGGTGCAAACCGGACAGACCATGGCCTATGTATATGGTGAAATGCGCAACAACGAGACGGTGCTGATGCCTAGCTTATCCTATCAAAAAAAGGACTTGGGTGTAGATGGATTGGATGTCACAGCTTTTGCTGCTTATTCTATCACCGAAGGCACCTTGGTGGATACGACTACTGCCCGGTATGATTGGAGAGGAATCCGGATAGGAACAAATATTTCAGGCGGGGAAATGGGGCGTAACGGAAAGTCTCAATATACCCAAACCGATCAGTCACAAATTTACAGATTCAATGGTACCTACCGGTTGCCATCGGATTTCCAATTGGGGCTGAATTACTTATATACAAGCACCAGACGGACGGGAGAAGATCCTTTCAGCCCGGTTTATAGAATTCCGTATCTGGAGCCCCAGAATGTAGGTTCCCATTTTACGGGGCTGTCACTTGAGACTGTGAAATTCGGCGATAGACTCCATGCCAACGTTTTCTTAAAGCACTATGCCTATAACTCATCCATCAATGATGTGGTTTATACCACAGAATATGAAGTAATCAACTATCAGAATAAGGTGTCCAACTGGGGAGGGGGGCTTGCAGTATCTTATCAGGTTTTCCCCACACTTTTGCTCAAGACCTCCGTGGAACAAGCCACCAGAATGCCAAACCCAACAGAAGCACTGGGAGACGGAGTGACCATAGTCAATAATCCGCTGATCAAGCCGGAGCAAAGTTTCAACACAAATATCGGAGCCGTGCTGGGAAGATACGGGCTTGGATCCAACCATGGGGTCAAAGTTGCGCTGAATACTTTTTACAGGGATGTAAAAGACCAATTGTTGTTTACAATCATCAGTGGCCAGGGTGAAGGCCTATACCAAAACATAAACAAGGTGTCAGGTACAGGTGCTGAAATAGATGTGATATATGATTATGACCAAAAATTGAAGGTAAACCTGAATGGAACTTACCTGGATCTCAGAAACAACCTGAAAATAGACGAAAATGGAAGAAACAACATCCTATTTGGAGACCGACTGAGAAACACTCCTTATTTCATGGCAAATGCGGGGCTGGAATACAGCATGGGGGATGTATTTCAAAAAGGATCCAACTTGTTCACCTACTTAAACTCAGCTTATGTACACCGGTTCTTCCTTGGGTGGCCCAGTCTGGGAAATCAGGACAACAAGAATTTCATTCCATCACAACTTGTTTTCGATGCCGGGATAGGATACACTTTTCCTTCCCAAAAACTGATACTTGCCCTTGATGTGTCCAACATCTTCAATGAGCAGGTCTTCGATAATTACCTGCTCCAAAAACCTGGAATAGCATTCTTCTTTAAAATCAACTATCAAATAACACAATAAGAATCTATGATCTCAATGATGAACAAACTACTAAAAACGTCCATTTCCTGTCTATTATTGGCTTCAGGATTGACCTTCACAGCGTGCGACAGCGACGAGCCACCTGTGGTGCCGCCACCGGCAAATTCCAAATATACAGTGGGTGCAAACGTAGATGGAGAAGGATACTACCTTACGACAGATGATATTCAGACAGGGGATATTTCTGTAGTGGGAAATGGTTTTGAGGGATGGGCAAATCTATCCGTAAGTGTGGATGGATATCTCTATATCCTTAATAACACAGAGGCCTTGACCGAGAAGTTTGAACTTACAGACAATGGCCCCGTCAAGGTGGATGCGATTTCCAATTCGGCTTTGGTACCGGAAGGTTTCTTCCGCTATATCATCAATACGGGTACCGGCGATTTGTTTTTGATGGACTTTCCCAACGAGGAAGGAAAAGCACCTTATGCAATTATTGATCTTCAGGGATTTACAGTCGAAAGTTTTGGCTTAATGGATGTGCCTGATGTAAATGGCAAAAATGCCTTGTGGACAAATGCTCTAGTCGAAGGTGACAAGATTTATTTGGGTTCCTTGTATGGAGATAGAGAAAATTGGACCCAGCTGTCTGATTCCCTGATTACGGTAAAGTATGACTATCCTTCATTGGCTAATCCGGAAGTGTTGGTTTCTACCGCTTCTGCCGGAACCACAGCCGGCTATAGAACCAATGGAACGTTCAAAGTGGAAAACGGGGACATCTACCAGTATAACCTGAACAGTTTTCAATGGAATGGCAATGATGAATTGGCAGGAAAGCCAACTGTTTTTGTACGGATCAAAGACGGAGAATATGATGATTCTTATGTGCTGGATGTTTCGGCCGAATACAATGAGCCCATAGCGATATGGAATGCCTGGTACGCCGGTAATAACATTGTATATGCCAATATTGTGAAGGAGGCAGATATCCCTGCTTGGGGTGACCTCCTACAGAACACGGGGACTTTGGTCGAGATCAATCTGGCCAGTAAATCAGTAACTGAGTTGAATCTTCCGAAAGCAACCTACAGGGATGTTTACTCATTAAATTGTATTGAAGACGGTAAATTCTATGTTCCTGTAAGTGTTACGGGAGGAGATGCCAATATCTATGAGATTACCGTAGGCGGTGGAGCGGACGGTTTCAGGAAAGGTGCTAGACTGGATGGTAGCAATGTGTTTGTCAATGCACTGGTTAAAAACTTCTGATATTTTCCTTTTTACCATTTGAATTAAATAGCATGTTTACACTAGCCATTTGCCTTTCTTTTATATCCGTTTTTTGCCTGTATTCCCTAGCACAAAAGGTGGAGGTTGAGCCAAAAGGACTCATGTTGTTTTTGAAATCCGGAAAAATGCTGACCCGTGCTTTGGGCGGGTTGGCGTTTTTATTAAGCACGTTCATTTATATCGGACAAATGGGATTTGCAGTCGGCATTTTTACCGGTTTGCTATTCTGGATGCTTCTGTCCTGTCTAATGATCCTTTTTACACCTTTTGGAAAAGTAAAATGGGGTCATCTGACTTTTGGAGTACTAGTGATCGGAGGTATAGAAATGAGTGTTCTGTTTTTATAAGATCTACTAATGCCGGCAAACAAAAAATACCTTACACAATCCCCCTGGATCAAGTTAGGCAAACTATCAGCAGCTGTAGTAGGCGGATTACTTGCTTCAGTGGGTTTTCATATGGCCTTGGCAATTTGGATAGACAGAGCACTTGTCTTAACGGCAGCAGTTTATTCAGTATTCATTATATGGGTAGGCTTGATGCTTGTTTCGTACTGGGTTCCCAGAGTCTGGCAAGCTTGGGGTCTGATGGTCTTGATTGTTTTGATCAGTGCATTGGCTATTTATTTAGGTCGTTAAAATTTTCTCAACCCCATGAGCAAGCGTAATTACAATGTGTTTTTCAACACCCACACCGTAAGCGGAATAGTCATAAGCATAGGTCTGTACGTGATATTCTTTGCAGGTGCCTTTTCCCTTTTTATGGAAAGCATTGACCAGTGGGAGTCAAATGTAAAAGAAGAAGGCGTCAAGGTAATGGATTATGACCAGACCATTGCCCAGGCCGCGGCTGCAGGATATGACATGCATGGGAGGTCTCTGAGCATGTACTACCACGACAACCACGTTAACATTTATTCGGGTGCTTTGTCGGACAGCACCCTAAAGAAAAGCGAACTGGACTTACTTCCGGACTCGGAGGCGAGCGGAGCGTTAGACTTACAGTTGGACGAGAAAACCTATCAGAATTCAAGTCTAGCCGAAAGCGAAGAACAGCACAATTCCCTGGGGAACTTCTTATACGAACTCCACTTTTTCGATCAGATACCCACTTATGGAATATATCTGGCAGGTTTGGTATCTGTTTTCTTTCTATTTGCCACCATCACTGGTGTGATTGTCCACTGGAAAAAAATTGGATCAAACTTTTTTACGTTTCGGATCAAGGGCTCTCTTAAAAACCTCTGGACTGATGCCCATGCAGCGTTGGGAGTGATAGGACTTCCCTTTCAGGTTATGTATGCCATTACCGGGGCTATATTTTGTCTTTTGATATTATTTGCAGGGCCATTTTCGGAAATTGTCTATCAAGGTGACGAGCAGGCTTTATACAATGACCTATACCCGTCTTTTATGAAGGGTAAAATTCCGATAGGGGGCTATAGCCCAGAAAAAATTTCAATCAATGAGCAGGTAAGAAGGGCCCTGGCGGAATTTTCGCAGGGTGAGGTTAAAGATGTGTATACGGAAGTCCACAATTACCATGATCAGAATGCACATGTGGAAATTTTAATCGGAACACACAAGAAGGACGGTTTTTTCAACTATGCCAAATTCATCTATCGCCTTGCAGATGGGAAGCTGGTGGAATATAAACCAACAGATACTTCTCCTCCTTATGCGGCAGCATCCTGGGACTTTATCCATATTATTCACTTTGGCAATTTCGGAGGAATCATCGTAAAGATTTTGTACTTCCTTGTGGCTTTGCTGACCTGTGTAGTTATTGTCTCAGGAGTGATGGTTTGGCTTTCTGCCCGCAGTAGTAAGGCCTATTCCCATCGAGCCCGGTTTACGCAGAATGTGGGAGCTATCTATCTGGGTTCCTGTCTTGGACTTTACCCGGCGATTGCTGTGATGTTTCTGCTGACCAAAACATTTCCGACAGAAATGGAACACCGGTTTGAGTGGATCAGCTGGTTGTTCCTAGTTTTCTGGATCGGATATACCGCCTATTCCTTCCTGATTAAAGACAACTTCAAAATCAACCGGAACTCACTGTTGATTGCCGGTTCAATCGGCGTATTGATCCCGGTATTTAATGGTTTTCATTCCGGTTTATGGTTCTGGAAATCCTTCACACTTGGGTATTCCAGTTCATTCTTTGTAGATATTACCTGGTTGCTTTGTGGCGGCCTTACCCTGTTGATTGGTTTGAGACTTGGAGGGAAAAGAGAAACGGGGAGAGGGGACTCTCCGGGTTTTTCCAAGCCTTCCAAAATTGCTGAAAAGGAAATGGTAAAGTCGGGAAGCCTAATCTAGAATTTTATTCCCAGCGCAATAGCAGATCTGAAACCAGCGATATGTAAAGTGTAAAAAGTGCTGGATAAAGCTGAAAGACTTTGGTTAACACTCCACGAGGTAGATATGTCGGCGTACAGTAATTAAACCTCGGTTTTTGTCATGGATTTGGTCTAATCCCAGTTGACTCTGGCTTAGTTGTTTGCTTACTTTTTCTAACGGAAATAGTGAGAAACATACTGATTAGATGAACGTAAGGGGAAGCTCTTCAAAATTCAAACGAATCTCACATTTTGCAGAATAGCCTTGATCATTTAAATTTTCAGTTGTAATATTGTTATTTATAATTAATCTAAATAAATATTTACACTCTTGCATCATATGACTACCAGATTATTGATTTTGGTGACCTTCTATTTAACTTGTGAATGGAGTGGAGTTGTTGCCCAGACTAGCCCAAAAATGTATGAGGGCAAGGTCTTGGTAAGAGGTTCGGAGGCTCCTTTGGAATTTGCTACAATTAAGCTTCTTTCGGTGGACTCCAGCCTTATGGAAGCGGGAACTACTTCGAATGCCAAAGGTCATTTTGAGCTGCAGAGCACATTGGACTCCGTGGTTTTGGAAATCAGTTTTATAGGATTTTCCACCCTAAGGCACCCGGTTTCATTGGTGAATATGGGGTCAGACCTAGGCGTTTTTCATTTGGAGGAGGAAAGCCGGGGTTTGGATGAGGTGGTTATCCGGGCTGAGAAATCGCAAACCCATTATGAGCTTGACAAGCGTGTTTTCCATGTGGGGAATGACTTGGTTAGTACAGGGGCAAGTGCGTTGGATGTGCTCAATAACGTTCCTTCTGTCTATGTCAATATCAAAGGTGAAATCAGCCTAAGAGGAAGCTCAGGAGTCCGTGTGCTGATCAACGGAAAGCCCTCAGTGCTTGCCCAGGGAAATACACTGGGAACTTTGACGGCAGATATGATTGAGCGGATCGAGGTTATTACCAACCCATCTGCGAAATATGAAGCGGAGGGGACTTCCGGAATCATCAATATAGTGATCAAAAAAGACCAGAGACAGGGTGTCAACGGATCTGTAACGTTAAATACCGGGGTTCCGAATAACCATAGCTTGGGTTTCAGTCTGAATCGCAGGACTGAAAGACTTAATCTGTTCACCCAGATTGGGATAGGACACAGAACCTTCCCGGAAGAGTATGAGACTGAAAATAAAGATCTGGCTGAAATGAGTTCTATTCTCAGTACCGGCAAAAGTGAAATGCACGAACGGTACTATACCATCAACCTGGGAGGGGATTACAGGATTTCGAATAATAGCACGCTTTCAATTTCCGGCAGATATGCCTTTGAAAGTGAAGAGGGTGATTCCAAAACCCATTTTAAGCACCTAAGCCCGAACGGGCAAACCCTATCTGAATGGAAGAGAACTGAGTTGACTGAGGCTCCCAATCCCAAATGGCAGTATGAGGCTATTTACAAGAATCTCTTCAAGAGCAAAATCTTCTCTGATTCAGATTCCGAATCAAAAGAACACAGCCTAATAGTCAGTGCCACCAGCGACTACTTTGCAAAGGATCAGGTGTCAAACTATTCCAATGAATATACCAGTGGAGAAACAGGCAGTACGAAGCAGGAAACCCTTTCCGACAATACGCAGAATGAATATACATTTAAAGCTGATTATACCAATCCGCTATCTTCCAAAGCTACTTGGGAGGCAGGAGCACAGTATGTCCTGACTTCGGTTTCCAATGAGTATGCTGTTAATGATTTAATAGATGGGGTTTGGATTATAGACCCTGATCTCAGCAATTTATTTGACTATAAGCAAAAGGTGATTGGCGTATATACCACGGGATCTTACGAATTGGAGAAGCTGGGAATCAAGGGAGGATTAAGATTGGAAAGTACGACCGTGGATACGCAACTGGCCACTACCGGCCAGAGTAACTCCCAGGCATATATTGATTTATTTCCGAGTATTCACGGCTCATACAAGTTACATTCTGATCTATCCCTTCAGTTGGGTTATTCCCGCAGAATATTACGTCCCTCTGTCTGGAGCCTGAACCCTTTTTTCAGTATTCAGAACAACTTCAATATCTACTCCGGCAACCCGGAATTACAGCCGGAATATACCGATGCGCTGGAGCTGACAAGTATTTATGATTTCGGTGCTTTTTCTGTAAACGGATCCCTGTATTATCGGTATACCACTAATTCGGTGGAGAATATCACCACATTTCAGGATAATGTGGCGACCACCATGCCTACAAATATTGGCACCAGCAAGTCAGGCGGATTGGAATTCAATGCCAAATACATGCCCAATAACTGGATTTCGGTGAACGGGGATTTCAATTTTGGCTGGATACGGAAGTTCGGCACTTTTGAAGAATCGGTTTTTGATTTCCATGCTGACCAATGGACCTCACGGATTACCTCAAAGTTTAACCTGCCTGCGGACATCAGTCTTGAGCTTATCGGCCATTTTAATTCCAGACGGCAGACATTACAGGGGACAGTATCACAAAATGTATTCGCAGACTTGGGAATAAGGAAGAAACTGATGAAGGGTAGAGCTATCGTGAACTTGAGTGTTCGGGATGTCTTTGCTTCCAGAATTTATGAAGTGAATACCTTCCAGCCTGAATTTACGAACTACTCCTGGGAAAAGGACGGGAGATTTGTTACTCTCGGCGTGAGTTTCGGATTTGGTAAGGGGGACGCTATGGAGTTTTCCGGACAGAAAGCATTTTGATTTTAACTGCTTAAGAATATGAAATCCAGATATATACGAGAAATGAAAACGATTGCCTCGCAATTGAGAAATCCGACAGGTAAAAGGGGAGTTGAGCTTGGAGCGGAAATGCATGAAAAGAACTTTTACATGATTCAACGTGCCATTGCGCTTATGGAAGTTAAGGATGGAGATAGTATCTTGGAAATAGGCCATGGCAGCGGAGCACACATACCATGTTTGATGGATCTGGCAGCAGATATTTGCTATACTGGCCTGGAAATATCCGAAACTATGAAGGAAATGGCTGAGTTGAACAATAGCCAATCCTTTGCAACGAACACACTTTTGAAACTTATGACGGATTGAATATTCCCATGGATTCAGAGGCATTCGATAAAGTTTTCACTGTAAACGCCATTTATTTTTGGTCAGACCCTGTTGTATTGGCTAGGGAGATTTATCGGGTTTTAAAGCCTGATGGCCGATTGGTGGTTGCGTTTGCAGGTAGGGATTTTATGAAAAAACTACCCTTTACAGACTTTGTTTTTTTATTAACCTAATTCATTCCCCTTGTCCACAGTGACATTGGCCTCTTTCTGAATTCGGAATGAAAATCACTTATAAATCCTGAGGGTTTAGCGGGAGACACCAAGATGAGATTCCTGCAGTGATTTAGGAACCTGCTGAACCGGGGAAGGGGGATGCTTGAGTTACCCCTCCTATCCTTCCTTTGTGTCTGGGCTTAGTAGAGACAGGATGCCAGACATAATTCCAGTATGCGCATCATGGCATATATGCATAAAATTTATTGGTGAAAATGCCGCTGAAAGCTTTTCACAGAAATCAGAACTTTTATTTGGAACATTCGTTCCGTTAATTGTATATTTGTGGAACATTCATTCCGTTATAAAATTTAAATAAGTAGAACATGAGTAAACTAAAGAACAAAGTCGCAGTAATTACAGGTGGAAATTCGGGAATTGGGTATGCTACTGCCGTAGAATTTATTGCGCAAGGAGCCAAAGTGGTGATCACAGGCCGTAATCAAAAAACTATTGATGAAGCGGTGGCAAAATTAGGCAGCGATGCAATAGGAATACGTGCAGATGTTACAAGTCTTGCCGACACTGAGAATTTGGCGTCCCAGGTCAAGTCAATTTACGGCAAAGTAGATCTGTTGATTGTCAATGCAGGGGTGGCACTTCAAGAACCTGTAGGGCAGCTTACCGAAGAGGTTTTCGACACGATTTCGGATATAAACTTTAAAGGTGCGGTATTTACTACGGAGAAGTTCATTCCGATTCTTAATGACGGAGCCTCAATCATTCATGTGACTTCTGTCAGTGCTTATAGCTATGCCACTGGAACCAGTATTTATTCCGCAAGTAAAGCAGCGCTGACGGCTTACAGCAAATCTGCAGCAGTAGAATTGGCCGGCAGAAAAATCAGGGTAAACACAGTAGCACCTGCCATGACGGAAACGGATATGATTTACAGAGGCGAATTGGGAAGCGAGGAAGTTCACAACTTCCTGAAAGAAAAAATTATGCCCTTCAAACGGTTTGGTAAACCTGAAGAAGTAGCCAAGCTTATCACATTCCTTTCTTCAGATGATGCTTCGTTTATTTCAGGTGTCGAACACGCCATTGATAGTGGTGCTTCTGTCAACGCTGTTCGGATATAAAAAATTTGCCTAAAAACGGAACATTCGTTCCTGAATTCAGTATCTTTGTAGGGAAGTTCACTTCCCTACAAAGATCTTATTTTATGGCCAGGACAAAAGTATTTGATGAGCAGGAGGTATTGGATAGAGCAATGAAATTGTTCTGGGAAAAAGGCTATAATGCCACTTCCGCACAGGATTTGGTGGACAGTTTGGGTATTAGCCGATCCAGTTTATACGACACTTTTGGTGATAAACATTCTCTTTTTGTAAAAGCTTTACAGCAATACCGCAAAGAGAGAGTTGATCCTGTCATCAATTCATATAACGCAGTAGAAGATGTAGAGGCCTACATCAGGTTATTTTTTGAATCAGTCAAAGATGAAGCGATCGGCTATAACAGTTCCAAGGGATGCTTTGTGGTAAATTCGGCCGTTGAATTGGCTCCCGTTGATTCGGAAATTGCAGCCATTTCCAATTCTATTATGCATGATACTGAGGAGGCTTTGTGCAGTGTCATTAAAAATGGTCAGGATAAAGGCATTTTTACGACTAAATATCCTGCCCGCTCTCTGGCAAGGTTTGTTTTTAATTCATTGAACGGTTTGCGGGTCACGGTAAAGTTTGATGCGGATAAAGATATGTTTGAGGATATTGTCAATGTTTGTATGTCAACCTTGCGGGTTTAACTCTTAAAATATAGTTCATCTTTACTTTCAATCAATGAGAACTCTTGGTGTTTACCTTCATCTGGATATGTATCGTGTGAGGGAGCAGCTGGGAAACTTCCCAAAAAGGCATTAAATCACATAAAAAATAGTGCTGCCCGTTTAAATTCATATATTCATTTATTCAAGACGGGACAAATAGACGTTTTTGCGGACAAAGCATCATGGAATTCTCCAAATGCTTTCGGCATGACTTAAACTGCAAAAAAACTCCTAGTGGTGTGAAGGGCAGTCGGGCCGTAACTGAAAAAAATGCTGACCTCACATTAAGTGGATCTACAGAGGTTAGTTTGGGACATGCACTAAGTACAGTGGCACTGAATCTTTCCAAATTGATGCGCTGTTTCCCATAACAGCTTTACAAAAATGTCTATAGAAATTATTATTAACAGGATTTAGCTCATTTTATTTTCATGAAATCGCTACATAATTACTTTAATAGATATACTTCAACTTTAATTTCAGATAGTGAATTTGAATATATTCTTAGTCATTTTATATATAAAAAGTTAAAAAGAAGACAGCATTTGTTTTTACAAGGTGAGATTTTTCAGAATATGGCCTTTATAGTGAAAGGTGCTATGCGTAAATATTTTATAGATGAAAAAGGTATAGATCATGTCGTAGATTTATATATAGAAAATTGGTGGGCGGGTGATCGGGAAAGTTTCGTTACATCTGTACCTAGTATGTACAATATAGATGCTTGGGAAGACTGTGAACTGCTTCTTATTTCAAGGGAAAACACATTAAAATTATGTAGGGAATGTCCGGTTTTCAATGAGTTTATATTGAAACTTGATGAGCGAAACAATATTGCTGCACAGAAAAGAATAACCTCGTCGATTAGCCTTACCGCGGAAAATCGCTTTGCGGACTTCGTTGAGCGCCATCCCTATTTTATGCAGCGGTTCCCTCAGCATGTCATTGCCTCTTATCTTGGGATTTCAAAAGACACGCTCAGTCGAGTTCGTAAAAAATATCTTAATAAATAAGTCGTACTATCTTTTTAGTGTTTTTTTTCTTCGTTTTTGTCGACATTTATCATCGTTTTTTCTTTTCATTTGTTGCATTTTTGTTTAAAGTAATCAGAATTGATTCTGAGAATGACAAAAGCCCAAAACCTTGTTTTCTAGTAAGTTAGTTTGCTTGAGATAGATTAAACTTCTCTGTAGAATAGTATTATCTGAGAATCTCTTTCTGAGTTCCCTGAGAAGCCATGCATTGTAAGGGATTGCCGCAAAATTTTCAGTGAATACGCTAGGTGAAACAGTGGGCTTTGAACTTAAATTATTGAGAGTTTAATTATAAAATCCATGTTTTTTGATGAAGAAAATGAATAATTATAGAGATGAATTAAATGTCAAGGGGTTATTAATCGAAGAATTGCCCTATGAAGTAGTATGGGCAGATTGCAATGGTAATGTTGTTTATGCCAACGATAAGTGT
This sequence comes from Algoriphagus sp. Y33, assembly GCF_014838715.1. Taxonomy (NCBI): domain Bacteria; kingdom Pseudomonadati; phylum Bacteroidota; class Cytophagia; order Cytophagales; family Cyclobacteriaceae; genus Algoriphagus; species Algoriphagus sp. Y33. Next base: position 264,781 of record NZ_CP061947.1, read on the forward strand.
TGTGACGTGTTGGGATACAGTAAAAATGAAATAACGAAGCTTACCATCTCAGATATTAACATTACGGTAACTCCTCAAAGTTGGGCTAACCATTGGAGGGAAGTTTGTGAAAAGGGAAGTGTTAATTTTACAGCGACACATACGAAAAAGGGAGGTAATTTTTATGCTGTTCAGGTTTTCGCACAGCATTTTATATACAATGATCAAGAGTTAATATGTGGGATTTGTAATGAAATATCAGAGTCTAGTTTTTATAAGAACCTGATTGATAACTCAGGAGAAATAGGAAGTGTAGGAGGTTGGGAATTAAACTTACAGGATGGAACTATTTTTGCTACAGCGAGTGCTTTAACTATTTTTAACACTGAAAATACTGATGATTTATCACCTGCAAATGTCATAGATTGGTTTGAAGATAGTGATAAACTTAAATCTTTATTTGAGCAGGTGACGAACAATGCAATCGCATTTGATGAAATTCTTGAAACTAAGGGCTTAGCCTCAAGGTATGTCCGGGCCATAGCAAAACCTATTTTAAAAGGTGCTAGGGTGTATAAAGTGTCAGGAATCTATCAGGATGTTACTGATATTAAGCAAAGCGAGAATGATTTATTACTTTATAAAAAGATAATTGATAATGTCCAGGATTTGATCTATGTCTATAACATCAAAGGAGAACTGTTGCACTATAGTGAATCATTGGTTGATAAACTCGGATTTAGTAAGAAGGAACTAGATCAGATGAATATGTTCGACTTGGATACCATGGTTACGGAGGAATTTTATGAAGCTCACTTTGAGAATGTTATTAAAACCGGTTTTCACCATTTTGAATGGTCCATCGAACGAAAGGATAGAACTCAATTTCCTGTAGATATAATTTCTAACCACTTAAGGTATAAAAATGAAGATTATATCTGTTCAGTTGTACGGGATACTACAGACAAGAAAAATCAAGAGATACGACTTAAATCCGCATTGGAAGAAATTAAATTATTAAAAGATCGCCTTGAAAGTGAGAATGAATATTTACAGGAGGAGCTCAGTAAAAAAAACAATTATCACAACATCATATATACTAGTGATTCATACCAAAAAGTACTTACGCAAGTAGATCAAGTAGCTTCCACAGATACAACAGTTCTAATCACGGGTGAATCCGGAACCGGAAAGGAATTGTTGGCTAGTGCCATTCATAGTAATAGTAAAAGAAAGAACCGTCCCCTTATCAAAATTAATTGTGCCACCTTGCCCAAAGAACTCATTGAAAGCGAATTATTTGGCCATAAGAAAGGGGCTTTTACAGGTGCTGTTGCCAATAAAATGGGGAAGTTTACACTTGCGGATGGTGGAACAATTTTTCTTGATGAAATTGGTGAACTGCCACTGGAACTTCAGCCAAAGCTGCTAAGAGTACTGCAAGAGGGTGAATATGATGAGCTAGGAGGTACTAAGACATTAAAAGTTGATGTACGCATAATCGCCGCAACAAATAGGGATTTAAAGGAAATGATGCGTCAGGGGCTTTTTAGGGAAGATCTCTATTATCGTTTAAATGTGTTCCCAATCTTTAACATTCCTTTGCGGGCACGAAAGGACGATATACCTTTACTAGCTCAGTTTTTCTTGGAAAAGTATGCTGCAAAAGCTGGAAAATACTTTAAGGGGGTGTCCACAAGAACCATTGACTGTTTGATGAAATACAACTTTCCCGGTAATATTAGAGAACTGGAAAATTTAATTGAACGGGCGGTGATCGTTGAGAATGGCCCCACATTGGGACCGGGTAGCTGGATACCCGAAAAGGAAAGTATTGCTTGTTCGGATGAGTTTCAAACATTTGAAGCAAAACAAAGAGATTATATTATTGAGGTCCTTAATTACACCAATTGGCGTGTAAGTGGGCCGGACGGTGCAGCTGCGATTTTGGAGATGAAAGATAAAACCCTATTTGCCAAAATGAAGAGATTAGGTATTGAGAAGAAGATTAGTTTGAGATCTTTAGGGGATTTTAGCAGTAATTAATAAAATGTTGATTCTGTTTTTTGAGAAATTCACATCTTAGCTAAAGGGAAACCCAGATCCCGGATCATGTGCTGTTACAAGGTTAACGGTTACGGTGAATACCCAGCCTTGCCATTTTTGCCTCTAACGTAGTTGGCTTTACATCCAGCAATTCAGCTGCTCCGCCTTTTCCGCGTATTCGGAAATTGGATATGTTTAATGCTTGCAAAATATTGTCTTTCTCAGCCTTCATATGGGGTTTTACTAGTTGCATAGAAGGGGGGGTACTTATAGTTAGGTCTGAATCAGAAGAAGTTTCGGATATTAACGGTTCTACCAATGAAATTACAGGCGAGGTAGCCATAATTGCCGCGCGCTCAAGTAAGTGTTCCAGTTCGCGTATGTTTCCCGGCCAGTGATAGTTAAGCATCTGCTGTTTCGTAGATTCAGAAATTCCGGTTAAACTTTTCCCTAGTTTCTTTGAGATCTTTTTCAGGAAATGCATGGCTAGTGGCATCAGGTCTTCATTACGTTCCCTTAAAGGAGGGAGTTTAACCGGGAATACATTAAGCCTGTAGTACAAATCGGAGCGGAAACGGCCTGCAGAAATCTCTGCTTGTAGGTTTCTGTTGGTAGCAGCAATAATCCTTACATCCAAAGAAATCGGGCCCTTACCCCCAAGCCGCTCAATTTCTCTTTCCTGTAACACCCTGAGCAATTTGGCCTGAAGTTCAATGGGCAACTCACCGATTTCGTCCAGAAAAATAGTGCCTCCGTGTGCCAATTCAAACTTTCCTATACGTTTTTCAGTGGCTCCGGTAAAACTACCCTTTTCATGCCCAAATAATTCGCTCTCAATAAGCTGAGGAGGCAAAGCTGCACAATTTACTTTAATTAACGTTTTGCCTTTGCGGGCAGATCTGTTATGCACTGCCCTGGCAATGAGTTCCTTTCCTGTGCCTGTTTCCCCCAGGATCAGTACGGTATAATCTGTAGGAGCTACTTGGCTGATACTTTTAAACACATTCACCAGCGCAGAACTTTCTCCGATCATTTCTTCAAAATTGGCTCCGGTTTTCACTTCCTCCTGTAGACACTTATTCTCTTGATCTAATTGCTCACTCAGGCGTTGAATTTGGTCAAAAGCCATCAAGCGATCTACCGTCAATGTAAGAGAAGGTCTTAAACGTTCAAGTAAATGGAGGTGCTCCTTTAGGTAGGCAGTAGACTGGCGGCTGAAAAAACAAAGAAAGAAAGTGCCGTTGGTCGCTGTTTTATGGGGCATAACCAAATTTGACTGCAAGCTGAAAGTTCCGGCAATCAGTTGTTTGAGAGGGTCACGGCGACATGCTTCTTCAAACGCTGCTCCATTAAAAATAGCTTCTGTGGTATCAGGCATCTGTGCCCGTATGGCCCTGTACTTTTCTATCGTTATACCGGTCATCTGTAGGAAATTTTCGGTCCGGATAGTCTGATACTCATCTTTACCCATACGGAAGAAGCTACAGGAGCGGTAGGCATCAACCATTTGATCTCTTTCCAAGCCTATAATAAAATAGTCAAATGGAACATGGTGCTGGAAAAGCCTGGCTACTTTCAATAAGCGAAGCTCCCACGGGTCGTTTCCTGAGAGTGCATCCGTTAAAGCAATCTGTAGTGCTTGCTCTTGCCTTACACGAACTTCAATACTATGCGCATGGCGGTAATGGGCTATTTCCAGAGCAACAAGCACGTCTTTTTCCCGGAAAGGCTTCACTATAAATCCATACGGTTGGGTGGTCTTAACTTCTTCTAGAATACTTGAATTTGTATTAGCCGACACATAGATAAACGGAATATTCTCTTCTGCCAGTATCTTGGCAAGGTCAATACCCGTTTGTTCACCCTTGAGGAGAATATCAAGTAATACCAGATCCGGTTTTTGCTGATTTTTGAGTTCAATGGCTTTAGCTACGGTAAAGGCAATGCCACTTACCCGGTAGCCTGCTTTTTCGAGAATCTGCCTTAGATCATTGGCAACCGCAAATTCGTCTTCCACGATAAGGATGGTTTGCTGGGATGGCAGTATCTGGGCTGTGGTATTAATTGGCATAATCTGCTTTATTATAAATTGGACTTAATTTCTCATCAGTAAATATTAGGGATATTCTTACCCCCTGCCTGCATTCTATGCTTAACTCACCTCCCAGTTGTGCACTAAAACCATGAATCAGCGTCATACCTAAAGAACGGCTTTGTGAAGGATCAAATGCTTTGGGAAAACCTACCCCGTCATCTTCAATCGTCAATTCATAGCTTGTATCAGTTTTTTGCAACAGATTTATAAGTAAAGTACCGGAGTTTTCTTCCGGAAAAGCATACTTGAATGCATTGGTAATCGCTTCATTGATAATTAAACCTAGGGGGACAGCCATATTTACATCCAGTTCTATTTGTCCGATAAGCAGTTTGAAATTAACCTTTCGGGAAAGAGTGTACGAATCCTGAAGGTAAGCCACTAATTCTTCAATATAGGCTCTCATCGGGATACGGGCCACTCCTTCTGCCTGATACAGTTTCTGGTGAATGAGTGCCATAGCCTGTACCCGGTTTTGGCTATCCTGGATGGCAGACAGTGCAACTTTATCTTTCAGGGAAGCTACCTGAGAATTGAGCAGGCTCATTACAATCTGTAAATTGTTTTTCACCCGGTGATGGATTTCTTTGAGCAATCGTTCTTTCTCTACTAATAATTGTTCTAATTTCCGGTTCTTCTGGCTAATCTGTTGCTGTTGCTCTTTTAAAGTGGTCTGCTGGGTTTGTAGTTCTCGGTGTTGAGTCTGTAATTCCTTTTGCCGGTCTTCTAGCAGCCTATTGCTTTGTTGTTTTAACCGGTAACGGTTAAAAATTACTCCCAGCAATAAAAGAAGCAGTATAGCCCCCCCGATTATTCCATTTCGGATGAGCATCTCTTTATTTATTTTCTCTTGTTGAAGTTGCTTTTCCTGTGTTAAGGTTTTAATGTTTTGCTCTTTGAATTTTAAATCCTGCTCTTTCTTTTCGGTTTCGTATTGTACCTGGTAGGAAATAAGCTGGTTGCTCTTGCGCTCATTGAACACTGAATCCTGCAGGTTTTTATATTGCTGATAATGAAAAATAGCCGAAGAGAGATTGTCTTGAAGGGAATCCAGCTTAAAGGCTTGCAGATGCAGATTACTCAATTGAAGAAGGTCAGGTTGCTTATTCAGCAATGTGAAGTTTTCTTTCAAGTGGAAGGATGCTTTCTGGAGCTGCCCGGTAACCAGATATAAATTCGTCAGGTTAGCATGAAATAGCATAATATCAGCATTTATATCATAGAAATTAGCCCATCCTGCTGTACCTTTTGCACCCGTAGCTTTCGCCAAGCCCTCTGTTAAATGCTTATGGGCCTGTGTATAGTCCAGTAAGCCCATATATGCTTCTCCAAGGCAGAGCTCCGCTAATGTTTCTTCCCACACTTCAGAGGGTGAATAACTTTCTAAAAAATTGTTAATGAGTATTAAACCTTCCTGCGGTCTCTTTAACGCTATCAACGACTGGCTCATTTTTCTAATATTGATTAACCGAAACTGGGACCTTCGGTTATAGGGCTCTCTTGATAGCTTGTTTAAGACAGTTCTGTGCATTTCTAAGGCTTGATCGTGCTGGTTCAAATCCAGGTATATTTGACCAACACGGTTGTAGAATATATCCAAATCTATTGTATCAGCTGTTGCCCGGGCGGTTCGGATCGCATCGAGCGCATAAGGCAGGGCAAGTTCATAATTACCCATCTTCGCATATACATTTCCTAACAAATCATAGGTGTAATGCAGCTCCCCTAAACTGGTTGATTTTTGAATGCGTAGTACTTCCAGCAGTTCTCTTAAAGATTGGGCATAGTCTCCTTGGTACTGATGCAAATCAGCAATCTCTTTTAAAATAAAGGCCTCTCTTTCTTTATTGCCAAGCTGCCTGTATAGGGTGAGCGCCTTTCCATACATGTTTATCTTATCCGGCATTGATTCTGCAGACTTTGAGTAGCTACCCCCCAAAACAAACCATAACCATGCTTGTAAGGTAAGATCTTTCAACTTTTCAATAAGCGGTATGGCCTTTTGTTGATATCGCTTTTTCATGGGTAAATCACCCCGCTCATTGTTGATGTGTGCCAGCATAATTAAACTTTTCGTATAACCAAGGCTATCTTGTAGCTGCAACTGTAGGCTAATAGCGGCTTGTGCATAATAGGTAGCCGAGTCCAGATCTACGGTCAGTTCATAGGGTTTTTGAAGATAATAGCGCCCTATCCTCTGTAGTATATCTGCTTTATTCTTATCAGGCTTCATCTTTTCAAGCAATACGTGTAGCTCACTCAATTTTCTGATTTGAAGGTACATGCGGGCTAATACCATCTGGCTGCCTTCATATCCTTGGACAAAGGCAAGGGGACGACTTAAATCTTCCGCTTTGGAAGCATAGGAAAAAGCAGAGTCCATATCTGCTTGGAATGCGCCCTTCTTAAGGAGGTAATATTCTCCTAACTGTAGATAGAGCTTTACAAGGTTGCTATCAGGTTTGCTTACCCGCACTACTTGCAGCAGGCTATCAGCCACTGCTGCTCCGCTAAGCTGTGCCTGCGCCCGCAAGGTGAACAGCGTAAGACAAAGGATGAAGTATAGTGTAAACAACAGCTTCATAGCATAGAATTTATAAAAGCAAAAATCAATTGGCAAATGCAACCTCATTTAAATGAGCAGAAGGTCTACCACAGGCAACAGTATGGACTAAAATTATGAGCTTTACACGCTGCCTGCTTGCATTGAAATATTTTCTGGTTTGTCATGTTAGTAGGCATAATCTACTTTGTTTTGAATGTGGCTTAATCTCTCATCAGTAAAAACCAGGGATATTTTTACCCCCTGATTGCTTTCTAGGTTTAACTCTGCATCCAATTGTGCACTAAAACCATGAATCAGCGTCATACCTAAAGAACGGCTTTGTAAAGGATCAAACGCTTTGGGAAAACCTACCCCGTCGTCTTCAATCGTCAATTCATAGCTTGTATCAGATTTTTGCAACAGACCTATCAGTACAGTACCGGAGTTTTCTTCCGGAAAAGCATACTTGAATGCATTGGTAATGGCTTCATTGATAATTAAACCTAAGGGGACAGACATATTCACATCCAGTTCTATTTGCCCGATAAGCAGTTTGAAATTAACCTTTCGGGAATGAGTGTATGAGTCCTGAAGGTAAGCCACTAATTCTTCAATATAGGCTTTCATCGGGATACGGGCCACTCCTTCTGCCTGATACAGCTTCTGATGAATGAGAGCCATAGCCTGTACCCTGTTCTGGCTATCCTGGATGGCAGACAAAGCAACTTTGTCTTGTAAGGAAGCTACCTGAGAGTTGAGCAGACTCATCACAAGCTGCAAATTGTTTTTCACCCGGTGATGGATCTCTTTGAGTAATCGTTCTTTCTCAACTACCAACTGTTCTAATGCCTGATTCTTCTCTTGGATCTGTTGCTGTTGCTCCTTTAGCGTGTCTTGTTGGGCTTGTAGCAGCTTGTTGCTTTGTTGTTTTGATCGATATCGGTTGTAAATAACCGTCAATAATATGAGCAGTAGGGCTGCACCACCGATTATTCCATTACGGATGACTCTATCCTGCTTTATTTTCTGCTCTTGCAATATTCTCTCTTTTGTTAAAGCCTTGATGTTTTGCTCCTTCAGTTGAATATCTTTTTCTTTCTTTTCTATCTCGTGCAGCACTTCCAGACTGGCGATTCGGTGATTTTTGGTTTCATTCAATAGTGAATCTTGCAACAGTTTATACTGTTGATAATGATGTATCGCCGAAGGGTAGTTGGCTTGCATTGAATCGAGTTTGAACCTGAAAAACTGAACTTGGGATGCCCCTGGTAGGTAATTGGTAGCTCTGCAGTATTCTTCAAATTCATCTGAGTAATTTTTAGCAAGTGCATACTGTTTACTCTCCACAAGAAAATTAATTACGTCGTAGTATATAATCTTATGCATAAACTCTCTCTTGCCTAATTTCTCAGAAAGCTGGATTAACTGCTTGAAATAACGTTGGGCAATAGTGTGTTTTTTTAGTAGCGTGTAACCGAGTAAAAAGTGGGAAGTTGAAATTATACTATCACTATTATTTTGGGGTGGATACTGCTCGGCAGTACTGAGGAGCAACTGTACCGATGCGTTTGGTTGGCCAAGTTCATTTAGGACGCTGGTAATGTTGTATGTCAGTTTTATAATAGAAGACCGGTCATTACACTTTTGGGCAATATGCATTGCTTTATTAAAGTAAATGTGGGCTTTTTGGTATTGCTTTAAATTAGAGTAAGTGGCTCCAAGGCGGTTGTAAATGGTGCTCAATTGCAGCGTAGTGTCTCCTAACGTCTCAGCCGTTTGAACGGCTAGTAGTCCGTACTTGAGCCCCTCCTCGTATTCTCCCAATTCGGAAAAAAGAGTCCCCAACAAATCGTAAACACCTTGTACATGTAAATAGCCAATAGAACGGTACAGGGCTAGTGATTTTCGGAGTTCGAGCAAGGCCTGACCCGTACTTCCCTGCAGCCGGTACAAATCGCCTAAGTCTTTGTGTACATTGGCCTGCCTCATTTTGTCGCCGGCACTTTCAAAAAATTGCAGCCCTTCTTGATAGTAGTTGATTTTCTCATTGAGTTCTTCCCCGAAGTTAGCATATGTATTGCCCCATTCAATATAGGCTTCACCCATTCCCTCCTGATCGCTATTGTCCTTAGAGAGGGCAATAGCCTTTTGTATGTCCTTTCGGGCTTCATCCACATCTCCTTTGTCACGCCGGGCCCAGGCTAGTAGCAGGTAACTCTCAGCTTCCCCTTTCCAATCGCGCTGTTTCCTGTAAAGCTCGATGGCTGATTTATGGTATGCAATAGACTGATCCAACTCCCAAGCCTCGTGGCTTATAGTGCCTAGCAAGTTGAGGCTGCGGCATTCTCCGGCATAATACTTCAATTGCCGGCTCAATTCGTAGGCCTTCTGTACATAAGTGCTCGCCGAGTCCAGATCAGCTTTAACTCCTCTTGCTTTTTGCATCTGAAATTGCCCCAGTTCTATCCATATCTTTACCCGGTTGGAGTCGAGTTTAGTGGTATGAATTATGCTTAATAGGCTATCAGCTTCACTTCGTGGGATTTGTTGTGAATAGAGGTTATAAGGTATCAGCAACAAACATACATGCAAAAGGATGTGTCGGCAGTGGCTCATAACAAGCTAGTTTAGCAATCAGAAGACCAAAAATCAAAAGAGAAGAAACCTGTCTTAAGTTTTTTGGAGACAGAAAACTCAAAAGAGTAAAATGGTCTACCTATTGCCCTCTCAGCTTTATTAGTACCTTGATTATACAGTTTACTAGTTAAAATTACATCTAGCATCTGACGGATATATGGTATAGAAATAGCAGTTGTGCGGTATTTAAATTCAGGGTAATTGTTATTCCTTATCTCTAAGGTATCCAACATATTGGAGAATACCACTTAGCTTATCCAATATATTGGAGTTTTAAATGCCCATTCCTTAGAAAGAGATGCAGGAATGATGATGTACAATGATCTCTGCTATACACCTGCCTGATCAACTTTCCGGAATAGATAAGCCATATTTCTATTCTTGGGAGCTATTTTTCAATATTCAGAATGCTGTCTAATTCAGAATGCTGTCTAATTCAGAATGCTGTCTAAGCAATACTTCCATAGATCAAGTTCATTTGAAACGAAACGCAAGAGTAATCAGAAAGAAATAATTAAAGCAAATATCTACAAAGTATTGCCTGTACAGTAGCATTGTGATTGTTCTTTTGCGTGTGTACGTGATGATTAGTAAAGATAGAAATCAACAATACTTTTTTCTGGATATGATTAATTTATTTTCAGGGACAAACGTTTCATGGCTATGTCCATAAGAAGTCCATTTATATGGAGATTTCTCCAAATAACTCTATTATTTTGGAGTCAAAGGGACGTAAAGGGATAGATGAAAAATAATAAATATCTCACAAAATATTAGTTTTTAGGCTGTTAAAAGTATCTTTTTAGGCTGTCCCAATTTTCTTATAGTCTGGCACTTTTTTGAATTAACTTATTCAGGAATGCATGATGTTGGCTTCTATTGAATCTATTTTAGTTCTTGAAGGATTAGCCGGCAGTATGGTATTATTCCACACAAAGAAAAGTATATGTCTCAAACATTTTGGTTATTTGGTACTTACCTCCATATTCTGGCAGATGAACATCGGACAAATTCAGTTTATGATCTGATAGAAGGGCAATTTCCGTCAAACATGGAAACTCCCTTGCACCTACACACAAAATATGCAGAACAGCTCTATGTGCTGGAAGGAGAATTTACTGTCTATTTGAACAAAGAGAAAATTATACTTACTCCAGGCGAACATCTCTTTATCCTCCCCAATACGCCACATGTTGTAGCGGCTTCCGATCAAAAAGTAAACCGAGCCCTTACCATTGCCTCTCCCAGTGGGTTTGCAAAGTTGATCCGTACCGTGGGAATTCCCGGTTCAGATGCCACCCAGCCACCGGATATATCTAACGACATGGGGTTGTTTATAGAACTTTCTAAAGAAACCGGTGACGTGATTTTAGGCTCACCTGGTGCCAGGCCTTAGCTTCCTTAATTAAGCCATTTTTGATTTGTCTTTGCTATATCAATTGCTCCACGGGGTAAATGCATAAGTAATTCAAATGAACTTACCCCTTCATTTAACTATACTTTCAAAAGCCAAAAGTATCGATCAACCTAGAATGTCCCATACAGTACTAACCTCCAACAGGGTAGAGGTTGATGATATAAATCTCCATTTCCTTGGAGTCTAAGCTAGCTTTTTTGTAACCCTTCTCTAGGATTTTCAAATAAAAAAGCTCCTTATTGGTTCTTTAAAGCAGTTTTAGCTCTTTGAGACTTCATTTTTCACTATTGGTACAACACTTGAAATTGGACATAACGGGATCGTCACGGAGGGATGATTATAAAGCATGCGATCTTCCTGCGACAGCAGGGATTCCACAGCCTGCCCCGACTAATTCGGGGTGGCTATTGAAAGACAAATTATAAACACATGATAAAGAATGTGAGACAATCCATTTCAAAAAATGTAGGCACAATAATTATCTTCTAATAAGACATCAAATACTGATGGTAAATACAAAGGTTTCAGTTTAAAATTTATACTATGGAAAGCTATAACAGTGTCAAGGAGTTGGTGATTGATAAATTACCATATGAAGTAATATGGTTAGACTCCATAGGTAAAATTGTATATGCTAATGAAACGTTTTGTAAAGTAATGGGGTATGACAAGAAAGAAACTGCCCGGCTTTCGATCTCAGATATAAATGTTACGGTGACCCCTGAAAGCTGGAAAAATCATTGGAAGAAAGTTGCCGAAAAAGGAAGTATTAATTTTCCGGCGACACATAAAACTAAAAGTGGTACATTTTATAATGTAGAAGTTTGTGCTCAGTATTTCATGTATAATGGAGCGAATTTTATATGTGGGATTTTCAAGGAAACATCTGAGTCTAATTTCTTTAAACACGTAATTGATCATACCGGAGTGATAGGAAGTGTTGGGGGGTGGGAATTTAACTTACAAGATGGATCCATTTTTAGTACTGATTGTGCATTGAAAATTTTCAATACAAAGAATAAGGAGGACTTAACTCCTTCTAAAATCATACACAGATTTCAAGATTGCTATAGGCTCGAATCCTTACTTGTACAGCTGATTAAGAAAGCAATTCCTTTTGATGAGATACTTGCTACCAAGGATTCACCACCCAGATATATCAGAGCTATAGGGAAGCCTATTTTGAAAGGAAATGAAGTTTATAAAGTGTCCGGAATTTATCAGGATGTTACTGAATTGAAACAAAAGGATATTGATTTAACACTCTATAAAACTATTATTGATAATGCACAGGATTTGATTTATGTGTATAATGACAAAGCGGACTTGTTGCATTACAGTGAATCATTAGTTGAAAAATTAGGATTTACTAAACAGGAGTTGGATCAGTTTAATATGTTCAAGATAGATCCATCGCTTACAACGGGATTTTGGGAAGGGCATTTCAATGAACTTAGGAACAAAGGCTCGCACCGGTTTGAATGGATAATTACCAGAAAAGACGGAACGAAGTTTCCCGCTGATATAACAGCAAGTCATTTAAAGTATTATGGTGAAGACTATAGCTGTGCGGTTGTAAGAGATATTACAGCAAGGAAAAAACGTGATTTGGAATTATATGAAGCATTAGAAGAAATCAAATCGTTAAAAGAGCGTCTTGAAAATGAGAATGAATATTTACAGGAAGAGATTAGTAAAAATTTTAATTTTAACAACATTTTATATAGTAGTGATTCATATAAAAAAGTACTAACTCAGGTGGATCAGGTATCCTCTACCGATACAACGGTACTTATTACGGGTGAGTCCGGAACAGGGAAGGAGTTGCTGGCAAGTGCTATACATAGCAATAGTAAAAGAAAAACCCGTCCTCTAATTAAAATCAATTGTGCTACTTTACCTAAGGAACTCATAGAAAGTGAGTTGTTTGGGCATAAAAAGGGTGCCTTTACTGGGGCTGTCGCCAATAAAATGGGAAAGTTTGCCCTTGCGGATGGTGGAACAATTTTTCTTGATGAAATAGGGGAATTACCTCTGGAACTTCAACCTAAGCTATTAAGGGTTTTGCAGGAAGGTGAATTTGATGAACTGGGAGGCACAAAAACAATCAAGGTTGATGTTCGGATTATAGCAGCAACAAACCGGGACCTGAAGGAAATGATGCGGGAGGGTCTTTTTAGAGAGGATCTTTATTACCGTTTGAACGTTTTTCCAATCTATAATATCCCTCTCCGGGCCAGAAAAGATGATATACCTTTATTGGCCCAGTTTTTCTTGGAAAAATATTCTACAAAAGCCGGAAAATCCTTTAAGCGTTTAGCTACAAAAACGATTGAATATTTAATGAACTATGATTTTCCGGGGAATATCAGGGAACTGGAAAATTTGATCGAACGGGCGGTAATAGTGGAGAATGGATCAACCTTGGGGCCGGGGAGTTGGATCCCTAAAAATGAAATTTCAGCCTTTAAAAATGATTTTCGTCCTTTTGAGGTTAAGCAAAAAGAATATATCATTGAAGTGCTTGAACATACAAATTGGCGCATCAGCGGACCAAACGGTGCCGCTGCAATTTTAGAGATGAAGGACAAAACGCTATTTGCAAAAATGAAGAGATTGGGTATTGAGAAGCAGGTTGGTCTGAAATCTTTAAGCAATCATAGAAATAATTAGGGAGACTAATTAAATTTTGTGATTATCCGTAATGATGCCTGTAGCCATGTTTCCCTTGTTTTACTGGACGGAAGACCCGCCTCGGCGGCCAGGCCGAAGTGGCCTCTCCGATAGTGTTTTCCGGATATTATGACACCTTTCTTCCGTTACTGGCAGAAAAGCGGATATACATATTAAATTTCTTTTTTTTATCTATTTGGAAATTCGTGTGAAGGTTTACAATTGAAGCTATTTCAAATTTTATTAAATCCGGACTATGCATTAGGATTCGTAGCGAGGGTTCAAACTGCAAGAAAATCAGTCACTTTGGAGATCGAGTCGTAGCACCGCTACGGTGAGAGCGAAAAGTGAAGCATAGCGACTGATTTTGAGGCGGTTTGAAGCCGTAGTAGATTTGCTAATGCATAATGCGGGTTAAACTTTTCAGTCTCCATCCGGAATATTCTACACCGAATAGTATAGCAATGAATCCGGTGATTCACCAGTTGAAACCTTGATACGGTTCAGCTTTTTTTTATTCAATTTTCATGTTTTCTGTACATACAATAAGTTAAAGTATCAGGATATTCGCTTTATTCCATATAAGAAAACCCATCTTTATGAGAGAATATGCCAGTTATCCTACTTATTACATTTTACAAAATTTGCCTTCAAAAATCTAAATGTTTAGCAAATTTGCTAAGGAAGATCTTTAGATTACACTGGATAACGGATCTCTATTACAGTGTTTGTAATTTGCTTATTTTTCGATTTTAAGTCAGGTTGTTTATTTTTTTTGAAAATTATTAGTTGAGTATAGTAAGAAGATCAATCCGAACTTTTGATAGAGTTTCTTAAATAGTAGAAATCTCTTAAATAGTAGAATTTAATAAGTGAAAAATTTATTTATAAAATACTGATAATCAGATAATAATGATCATGGCATAGCAATTGTAAATTGTATTTTACAAATAGATTATTATATATTTAAAATTGGTTTATTCCCATCTCTTTCGGGAGTTGTTTCATGGACATAAGAGCTACCATATTTGTCCATATTCTGATTTGGTTAAAAGGCTGCTGTGCGTTTTCAGGAAGAGGTTCTGAGTGAAGAGACATTTAAATCAGGTGTGTTTTTATCCGGTATACTCAAACTAAATAATAATGGCGGTTCTACCGTTTCAGAGTTTATGTCAATACTGTTGTTTTCCAATGTTTGATTGCTAAAAGAGTTAGTGATCACATTGAATAAGAAATTACTCCAAAACTGAGCAAATCATATAAAATAAAGATTTGCCTAATTTATAATATAGGTTTTAAGCTAATTACCTAAAAATAAATATAAACATGCCTAATAAACTATTTTCAATTCGCCCCTCCATGAGATGGCTGTTGTTTGCTGTTAAATCTATAACATTGCTTTGGATGCATTCCACCGCGATTGCACAGGATCGCGAAATCCCGGTTGAAGTGTTGGCAGGAAATCGCGCTTTTGCCCACCAGATGTATATGACTAAGTATATGGATTCAACCAGTCGGTTTGGTTATTTCGGATATCTTAGATATGAAGCTCCATACTCCGATCGGCAGAAAAGCAGCTTTCTCGGCCAGTCATTATTTTTTTATGATGTAGCCGAGGGGGTTAGTGCAGGAGGGGGTGGTTACATAACAAATGATGGATTTGTGCCCCAACTCGCCTTAGCCTATGGACGCGATATTGGAGATCTTTACTTTTTGGTTTTTGGCTCGTTTGAGCCTATTAAATCGCCTAATAGCGAAATCTGGATGCTCATCACTTACGGCCCGCCATTGAATGAGAGTGGAAGCTGGAGATTATTTTCCCAATTGATGGGTTCTTATAATTTTAACTACAAAAACAATCTCAAATACAATTTTGCCAATCAATACCTACGACTAGGGCTAAGTTATAATGATTGGCAATTTGGCTTGGCTACTGATTTGATCCAGGAAAATGCAGTAGGTTTGCTGCCCACAAACACAGGTTTGTTTTTAAGACGATTGCTGTGATTAGGATTCATTTTCCAAATTTAAAAATTGCGTTATCTCACTACACTTGCCCAATACCATTTCTCTAAGGTCGTTACCATGATCTGGGTAGCAATAATGACCAAATACAAACCGAAGATCAGAAATATTTTGACTGCTACGAGCAAAATCAGTGTACATATTATAAATGGAATCTACAATCAATCCAATATTTAAGGAAGTACATAAAGGAAAACTGGATAATTATCCTTAGTAAATTTGTACCGCTGTTTTTTTGTATAAAAGCACAAAGCAGATTGTTCGGTCTGCTTATTCAATAGAAATCGAGCATGACACAAGCGACACAGAGAGTGATAATTGTAAGTCCGGCGAGATTCCATATGACCTATAGGAAAAAAAATTAAACATATGAAATCGAGCATGTCGAGAGCGACACACACTGGGATGATTATAAGCCATGCGAGATTCCATATGACCATTGAAAATCAAATTATAAACAGATGAAAAGTATGATTTTAATATATTCACTCACCCTCAATCCTGAATGTAACTTATGTATGTAAAACGATATTTGTCTCCCCTCATAGTCTACTATTACTCATGGCGAATGGTCTTATTTTCACTTTTTACGAGTCTTATAGCTATTTTTGCCTATTCATATTTAAGTTGGAAATGGGTTGCAATTCCTTGGCTGCCAGTGTCCTTGGTAGGGACGGCTACAGCTTTTTTTGTTGGCTTTAAAAACAATCAATCCTATGACCGGAGTTGGGAAGCGCGTAAGATATGGGGTAGCATAACCAACCATAGCAGATCATTTGGGGCAGCACTGAAGGCTTACCACTTTAAGAACGATCTAATAGGCAATGATTTGGATGAAAATATCCGGATTATCATTTACAGACATATTGCCTGGCTGTATGCTTTGAAAAATGCCATGTGGCAGCGCACAAGCTGGGAACATAAAGATCGTGCGAGCAAAAGGCAGCGCAATACTCTGCAAAGTTCGCAGCCCCCATGCCAGGTTGATATCGAAAAGTATCTTGCTGCTGATGAGCATATTGCTCTGAAAGGTAAGAAAAATCTATCTACACAAATTTTAGATAAACAGTCTCAGCATCTTGCCAGGTTGCGACAGGCGGGTAAGCTGGATACTTTCCAGCATATTGCGTTACAAAACTTAATTAGCAACCTATATGACGAACAAGGAAAGAGTGAGCGAATTAAAAACACGCCTTTTCCGCGCCAGTATGCGACCACTTCAAACCTATTCATTATCGTCTTCATGACATTACTGCCTTTTGGATTGCTGCCACAGTTCGTAGATCTTGGAGAGGAGTACAAGTTCTTGATGATTCCTTTGAATATGATCGTTTCTTGGGTTTTTATGTTCATGGAATACGTAGGTGACATTAGCGAAAATCCTTTTGAAGGACTGCTAAACGACATACCCGTCGGAACTATAGTCCGTAACATTGAAATTGATTTAATTGACATGCTAGATGATGAGCAGGTTCCGGAAAAAATTCAGCCATTTTTTGGTGCGCTGTTCTGAAAATTAATTACACCCTCTCCCTAATTTTCACTTCATCTTCACGGTAAGCTTAATGAGGTGCTGAGTGTTTCAGCTCTCATTGCAAACAAATTCCACATCAAGACCAATGTTTGTTTTACTGAGGATACTGTATAAAATGAATAAGGAGGGATAGAACTTCTTAAATATGAGAAATTTATTGTATAATAGAATTTATTCATTGTAAAGTATGTTATATATAATTGATTGTCAGTAATTTAAATAAATGGCACTATTATCGTAAGGATGGTTTTGGATTATATTAGATGAATGTCTTATTGAGATAAAATGGATAGTTTAGTTGATTTATGGTTTGGGTTTTCTCATTAATCAATCTCATTAGTAACTTGTAAGTTCTTGTAATCCTGGTATATGAATTTTCATTAATATTTAAGTAGGTTGATCTATTATCTTGAATTTACACATTTAAATACACACTTCAGTATTATTGTGTAATTTCATCTATGTTAAACTAAATAATTGATCAAAACTGTAAAACGATGAAGCATAATCCGAAATCTGCACTTGATGGTCAACGTTGCGTGGAACTGAGTATTGTTGTGCTATTAATATCATCAATTATGAGAGAATCAAACATTGTAATAAAAGCTATTTTCTTTACTGTAAAAAATCAATCATAATCATATGAAATCGAGCCTGCCTACCGTCCTCTAGGCAGGCATGGTTAAGTACATACGGGAACTCACAGAGGGAAGATTATCCCATATACGAGATTCCAGGTGACCGCTAAAAATCAAATTATAATCACATGAAATCAAGCATGACGGAAAACGTCACACACTAGGATGATTATCAACCATGCGAGATTCCATCTGACCTTTTAAAAACAAATTACAAACAGATGAAAACAATTATTGTAGAACAACCTGGAGATGTAAATCAACTGATTTACAATGAAATTGAAAAGCCCGCTGCTTCTGCCAATGAAGTATTGATCAAAGTGAAATCGATTAGTGTCAATCCGGTAGATATAAAAACACGTACCGGTCAAGGCGTTTATGGGCGGATAAAAACAGAAAGTCCGCTGATCCTTGGGTGGGACATTGCAGGTGTGGTAGAAAGTGTAGGTGCGGCAGTTTCCAAATTTAAGATAGGTGACGAAGTTTTTGGAATGGTGAATTTTCCCGGTCACGGTAAAGCGTATGCCGAATATATAGTGGCACCCGAAAACCAACTGGCTCTTAAACCGGAAAATGTCTCATTTGAAGAAGCCGCTGCAAGTACCTTAGCTGCCTTAACCGCTTGGCAAGCATTGGTTAAAAATGCAAAAGTAAAAGCCGGGCAAAAAGTACTGATACATGCAGCTGCCGGTGGGGTAGGCCATTTTGCTGTACAGATTGGAAAATACCTAGGCGCAGAAGTTACCGGAACTTCGTCTGCAAAGAACAGAGATTTTGTTTTGGGTCTGGGTGCAGATGCACATTTAGACTACCATAATTATGATTGGGGAAACCATCCGGAAGAATTTGATTTTGTATTGGATACTATTGGAGGGGATAACATCGATCACTCTATTTTGGTCACTAAAAAAGGAGGAAGCGTTATCAGTATCCCAACCACCTTAAACGAGGCAGTTAGCGAAAAAGCAAAGATAAAAGGAGTAAATGGCTATTTCTTCCTTGTACAATCTGATGGTGAGGATATGAAACAAATTGCCTTATTATTGGAAAAAGGCCATATAAAAGCATCAGTAGAACAGATATTTCCATTCTCCGAGATGAAACAGGCTCATTTGCAGCTAGAAACAGGCAGAACAGTAGGGAAAATAGTGGTGAAGGTGTAGTTGGAATTGGGCTAAACTATTGTATCACTTTACGCTTGTATTAATGTAAAAGTAGATAGCGTAAGCCAGGCTGTTGGCGATAGGTCCCAGTTGGGAGAGGTCTTCGCCGACAGCAATTATCAACTTCGTGAAGTTGCTATTACAAGCGGTTGGAATTATTTTTTCAACTTGTATAGTGTTAACCAAAACCTGTCAGGTTTACACCACGGGTTTTTGATAAATAAGTAGGTTATTGCAGTTCTAATAGCGAAACCTGACAGGTTTGTCCAGTACTTTTTACACTTAACATAACACTAGTAACAAAATTAAATCCAAGTAATATGATAACTATAACAGCATTCATTCGAGTAAAAAAAAGTAGTGCAGATCTTGAAAAATTAACAAGTCTTTTTACCCGACTTATAGAAGAAACCAGAAAAGAGCCAGGTTGTCAAAAATATGAGCTACATGAAGTTACTGACCAACCCGGACTTTTTATTATGATGGAAGAATGGGCATCAGAAGCCGCGCTTGAAATCCATAATACTTCTAAGCATTTTATGGATTTTGTAACTTCTGCCGAACCTTACTTTACTGCTCCCATTGAGGAATTCCAGACCAAGAGAATAATTTGAGAATGTTTTTCTTTAGATTTAAAGGGGGGCGTGCCGCTTTAATTGCGGAAACCTTTTTTTGCACATCAGGGTATCGAACATGATGATATGAACATGTTATGTCCGGGGCACCCATGTGATTGGGAGCGAACTGATTTAACAAAATAGTGTCAATTTTTTCAGTTGATTTTCAGATGACGCTTTCGGAATCAAATTCCTTTTTCAGCAGAGAATCACTTGGAAGATAGATACGGGCTACCAATATCGTTGACTTTGAATTAGGCACCTTATTCAAGGTGTTTTCTGAAGGTTTAGAATCCAATTTCGCATGTGGTATAGTTATCCTTGGCAGTGAATTTACTGCTTAGGGTCAGGATAATGGTTGCCACTTTCTTTGGCTTGAAGAAGGGATTTGGTTGAACCGAATATCCAAGTTTAGGGGAGAGAAACATTAAGAGTCGACTTTTTAAATGTTTAATAGCTTCATGCAGTCTTAATAAAAGCAATTATCATAGAAGACTTGGCGACATGATTGATTACTGATTGTTCTATTTTAAATTCCAATCCTGAGGAAATAGAATTTCTCATATATGAGAAAGTTATAATAAAGTAGAATTTTTACGCCATTAAAAATTACATAAACTACTGAATATAAGCATTTTATAAACATGGCACAATAATAGTAAATAAATGTTTGATGATAGATCAACAGAGATGGATTTGTTATAATAAAATGGGTTTCAGAATCAGTGTTTAATTTCGTTTTATGCCGTGCAAATTATTATTATTAAGAAATGGAAAGTCCTTTCAATGCCAATCAGTGTGTCCATTTATATTTAGGTTAGATAATTCATTTATTTTAATTTCCAGCTATAGTTATAATCTACTTCAGTATTTGTTATATAATTTCAACCCTTATTAAATTATTAATTCAAATTAAAAAGTTATGAACAAAATCCCAAAAATTGGACTTGAAGGACTGCTTCGTCCGGAAGACAGTATCGTAGTGCTAATCGATCACCAACCGTTTCAAGTTGCTAATTTGCATAGCCACGAACCTACACTTATTATTAACAATACAATAGGGCTTTCTAAAGCCACAAAAGTATTTAATGTACCAACTATTCTTACTACAGTTACCGAAGAACGAGGAGGATATATCCTTAAAGGTATTCAAGACGTATTCCCGGAGCAGAAACCTATTAACAGAACCTTTATCAATACTTGGGAGGATCCTGCAGTTACTGATATTGTAAAAGAAAGTGGTCGCAAACAACTGATTTTAGCGGGGTTATGGACGGAAGTTTGTGTTGCAATGCCCGCAATCCAGGCTTTGGGGGAAGGATATGATGTGTTCGTAGTTACAGATGCCTGTGGTTCTGTTTCGGCAGAAGCTCATGATATGGCTGTTCGTAGAATGGTTCAGGTAGGAATTGTGCCAATCAATTGGTTGGCTGTGGTTTCAGAATGGCAGCGTGATTGGGCTCGAATGGAAACAGCATCTCAATTGGGTCCTATTCTGTTTGATCATGGTGGAGGAAGTGGTGTAGCACTTGCCTGGGAGCTGCAGTTACTTGCAACAACTCCCCCACAACAATAATATTTAATAACGAAATAGATTGTATAAGGTGCCAAAGGCTGTTTCAGGATTTTTTGCAGCTTTTGGTTGTCCTTTAGACCCCTTTGTAAATATTTTATTATAATAATTAGTTTATATGAAATCGTGCCTGCCTGAGGCAGACAGGCATGTCGTAGACGGCACAGAGAGGGATGATTATAAACCCAGCGAGATTCCATATGACCACTGAAGAACAATTATAAACATATAAACATATGAATAATGACCTATCCCTTCTCATGGAAGAAAATCTGGCTCAGGTATGGAGCCAAAGAGATGCTTTTGCAAGATTGCGATCCATTCAAACTATCTACACTGCTGATAGTACTTTATATCATGTAGGGCATAAAATTACAGGGCATAAGTCAATCAATGAAAGTGTGAATCATGTGCTGGAAAATATGCCTTCGGAGTTTTCTTTTTTTAAACTTAAACCAGTTGTTATCAATAACAACATGGGAAGGTTGCTCTGGGGAATGGGACCAAATAAAGAATCAATTGTAGCAACAGGAATGGATATCGCTGTCTTTAAAGATGGAAAAATAGAATCATTATATGTGTTTCTTGACTGATGAAAATTGAAGTATGAAAAAGCAAACCAGTTTTTCAACAAAAGGACAACGAGCTGATATCGGCGATTTAACAATTCATCGATTATTGGCGAATAGGTATCCCGAAGCTGAAGATCCATTTGTAATGGATAGTTTAACTGAAATAGGGGATGCTTGCAGCGACTTCTATTTGGGGAAATATGGGCAAATAATTCAAAAAAGGTAGTTAAGAGAATGATTGTTAATAAATCTGATCAGATTAAATTAGCCGTCTTGCTAATATTGGCCATCCTGATAATTATTAGTATATGGTGTGGTGTAAGAGATGAATTTACTAATAGAATATAGGTTGATCGCATTGGTTAGGGTAGGATATAACTCTAACCTTTGAAGCTAGAGTTTTCCAAATAACCTAATGCTATTTTATTATATAAATTAACCAATAATATAAACATGAAAATAAATGTGCTCCTGTTGTTAGTAGTCCTAATAAATATTAGCTGTAGTTCAAAAATTAGGACTACAGATAGAATGCATGGGAATCGTATAGGGTTTTTCGATGAAAACAGTATGAGTCTTTGTGTATTAAACGAAAACGATGGTAGTATTAAATCCTTAGTAAACATTGAGGAGTCGTCAAGTGGCCTATACCGACGAACTGTGTGGAGCCCAGACGGTAGCCAATTTGCTTTCACCGGAACAGTAGATGGCGTTAGAGGTACCTATATAGTCGATGCTGATGGAAGTAATAGAGAATTGGTGCTCAAACCAAAAGGAAAATCAGATGAAGGTGTTTTGGAATGGCATAGGGATTTAAAGCTCATTTTTGTGTTGAAAAACATAGATGGTAATGCAGAGATATACAGTGTAAAAGATAGTTTGAACCTTACAAATCTTACCAAATCGCCGAGTTGGGAGTTTTTTCCAACGGTGTTTCCCGATGGCCGTATAGCTTTTGTCTCGAACATAGATGAAAAAGAGAGTGTTGAAAATTCGACATTTAAGGATGTATATGTTTTAGATCCCGACAGTACAGGCTTTAAATTTTTATTGTCCTTGGAGGGGATGAGTATGGAGAGCGTGTCGACTACAGGAATATTTCCGGATATTTCACCGGATGGAAAATTGATGTGCTTTACATTAAAAGGAGATATATACATCATAGATACTGACGGTAAAAATAGTAGGAATATTACCGACACACCCAACCTAACAGAATTGACACCCTCATTTTCTTTAGACGGAAAATCAATAGTGTACAGTGGAGCAAGCCAGTCCGAAACCGATTTTCTCTCTGGTAATAAACCCACTATGAATTTGTTTAAGATCGATCTCCAAACGTTGGAAAAAGAACAACTTACTTTTGGTGAGAATAATTATTTTACTCATCCCTTATATCAACCATATTAAGAGTATTATGACTGTCTTTAAAATAAATATTGTAAAATAAAATACTATTAATAATGAAAACGATTTACACTCTGGCATTTCTACTGATTTCTCCTATTATATGTGCTCAAAATAGTGAGAAACATGTAATTCAAAATGAATTTCAGTTGACAGGGGATGTTGTTTACTTTCCCCTGACGATTGTAGATTCTTATCCCTTTATTTCAGGTGAAATCAACGGAGTTAAAGGAAAATTTATGTTTGATACTGGACATAAAGAAGCTTTATCTATTAATAATAATATTGTTCCACTCACCGCCCAAAAGGAGATAGGTGGAGGCTCTACCGGAAGCGGCCAGAAGTTTAGAAGGTATACCAATGATATTATAGAGGAGGTGATTTTAGTAAACGGCCTACATTTTCAAAATCTTAAGCAAGTCCCAAGTGCCAATTACGATTTTTTACAAAATGGCATCACTCCTGATTGCATAGGATATATAGGACATAACTTTTTCAACGGATATCTTTTTAAACTAGATTATACCAAAAGGATGCTAACTTTTTATAAAAATACCTCTATAAGAGAAGATTCAAAAGATTTTCTAAATGGAGAAAAAGTAGTAACCGTATTAGACTTTGAAATTAGAAGACAGCCCAATTTTCCAATGATAAAAGTAGAAGTATATGATGTTGAGATGCTTGCATCATTTGACACAGGAGGTTCTAATGGAAGTTTAGAAATAACTGATAGCGATGCTGAAAAACTAATGAAGAAAAAAGCTCTTATCGATTATGGGAAAGATGGTTCCGGTGACAATTTGTATTCTTTGAATAAAGTTAAAATGAACCCACAGCTGACTGTCAATCTCATAGGTGTTTATAGAGATTCCACAGATTATGATAGCCCGGTTAGAAGAGCTTTGGGGATAACAGAGGATAATGATTTAACCTTCGCTTTCCGATTTCTGGCTAAGTATAAAACGGTTTGGGATTATGAGCATAAAAAAATCTATGTATTGGAGTACTAACTATAACCATTAATAAGTTTCTCAAATAAATTATACAACTATGAACATGCAAAGACAAGCAACAGCCGTATGGAACGGCACGATTAAAGAAGGCAAAGGAAACCTGACTTCCCAAAGTGGGATTTTAAAACAGACTCCTTACACTTTTGTCTCCCGTTTTGAAAACGGAACAGGCACCAACCCCGAAGAACTGATGGCAGCGGCGCATGCAGGCTGTTTTACTATGAAACTGAGTGCTGATCTCACCTCCGCAGGCTACACTCCTGAGGAACTGACCACGACATCAACTATCACATTGGATAATGGTGTGATCACAAAATCTGATTTGGTTTTGACTGCAAAAATTCCAGGTATTACGGAAGAGGATTTTCAAAAATTAGCAAAATCTGCAGAAGAAACCTGTCCCGTAAGCAACGCATACAATCTAAAAATATCACTAAAGACAACCTTACTGTAAATTAAGAATTATGAACAATAAAGAAATCGTATTAAAAGCAATGAATGAATTGTTCCACGAAAAAGACAGTACGGCCATCGAACGGTATTGGCATGAATCCTACCAACAGCACAACCCATCGATGATCAATGGCCATGAAGGACTTAGAAAGCTCTTACCTGTTTTAGATTCAGGTTTTAAGTGGCAGCCCGGTATTATAGTGGAAGAAAATGATATCGTGATCACGCATAGCCTGGTACATGGTTGGGGTCCGGCTCCCGTTATAGTGGTTGATATATTCCGATTAGAAGATGGGAAAATCGCAGAGCATTGGGATGTGGTGCAAGAAGAGATTCCTGCTTCAAAATCTGCCAATGGAAATGGGATGACTTCCGTAAGGCTGTAAAAATGCATAATAAAGCTCAGTGAAATGAAAATAATCAAGATCGTTATACTACTTCTCTTAATCTGTAGCAGCTATTCTTATGCTGAGCAAAAGCCCTTCATGGATTATGTGCTTAGCTGGGATGGTGAATCTTCTATTTTAAAGGTTGAACTCACCTATTCTGCTTCTCAAAAAGACAGTACCGTCTTTATATTCGGAGACCCGGATTTTGGTGGACAACATGATATATTTAACGTGGTCAAAAATATTCGTGCTACCAAACCTGAAGTGCTCAGGATTGATGAAGCGAACAGGCGAATCACCACATACCATAACGGTGCAAAAAAACACAGTATCAGCTATGAAATACACAGTTCATTTAATGATGACAAACCGACTGTAACAACACAAACGGAACTGTTCAGACCTGTAATCACCAAAGGAATATTGACCTTGGTAAATTTACAGTTTGCCTTAGACGTAACTGATGAAAGTAATCCTTTGGTATCTTTCAGATGGCGTAAATATCCTGAAAATTTCACTTATTTCAATTCCGTCCATCCGTCCGAGAAAAATCCATTAGAAAAACTTTCAGCTCAATACGACGACCTTTCAGATCTCATATACTTTGTTATAGGAGATAATATTGAGGTGAAGGAATACAACGTGATGGGTGTCCCTTACTATTGCGTCACCACTAATGAAGATAAATATGGAAATGATCTTCAAGGAAATTTCATTCCTTTTTTTGAAAGCTATTTTCCGAGTATCCACAGGTTCTGGAAGGATGCCGATTTCCCGTTCTATTTTTTAGCCGTCACGGCACTACAAAACAATCAAAAAGAAATTGGAGCTGGCGGTTTTGGGATCAAGAACGGCTTTGTAATGAAGCTGGGAAAAAAATTTGACACAAGGGTAAAGTACGTTACGGCGCATGAAACTTCTCACAGCTGGATAGGAAGCAAGATGATGTTAGGTAATGACAGCTTTGATAATCAATGGTTTGGTGAAGGGTTTAACGATTATATCACCATCATTAATTTGGCAAACAGCAAAATTTACGATGAGGAGGACTTTCTATATTACCTGAATGAAGAGACTTTAAAACGACATTACGAAAGCAACGTCAAAGGTGTACACAATGACTCCATTGCTGCGAAATACTGGACGGATTATAGCAACTACGGTGTGCTTCCTTACAGACGGGGATGCATCTACGCTTTTTACCTTGATAACCAGATCAGGTTAGCGTCGAATGGAAAATTCACCATTAGGAATATGCTACTTGACCTGTATGAGTTTAGAAAGGAAAAAAAGCAGGATGAGGTGTTAACGGTTGATGATTTTATCAACATAGGTGCAACATACCTGGATAAAAAAGAGCTGGAAGAGCAGATAGCACATTATATGATAGCAGGACAGCCCATTGATTTTAATACTATAAAACTTATTCATGAATTTAGTATTGAATTCAACGATAATATACCGAAAGTAAGCTTAACTGAGAATGCCGATCTGTCAAAAATATATCAATGGTGATGACAATAGTACACAGTAATTTAACCATATAAAATTAACGATTATTTTAAACAGATTTAAAAATGAAAAACAAACTAACAGGAAACAGATATATAATGGATGTAGGCGTTTTGAAAACCGAACTCTACTTCGAAACTGATGAATCCATGGTCTTTACTGTAATAGAAGGAGGAGGTTTAACCGAAACCGGTTATGTAGAGAAGGTAGAGACTACCATTGCTGAAGTTCGTCCGCAGGTATATATGGTGGCATGGAAGGAAATATCCGGTGCTACCGTAACGCATGTGGAAGATCATGAAAATGGCATCATCTATAGCAATGCAACCTTGCCGGATGGTAGTTTTTATACCATGAAAGGAACAATTAAGCCATCATAGAATTAAAGATTGGAAGAAAATGGAATTAATAGAAGCATTACAATGGCGGTATGCCACCAAGAAATATAGTAGCAAAAGAGTATCTGAAGACATATTGGAAAGGATCATCACGGCGATCAACCTTTCCGCATCTTCATTTGGAATCCAACCCTATAAGATTTTGATAGTTGAAAACCCTGATGTAAGGAAAAAATTGAGTGCCTATTCATTTAATCCACAAATTACAGAAGCTTCCCGCTTATTGGTATTCGCCGCATTCGATTCGATCAAACCGGAGACAATTGAAAAGTACATTGAGTTGATTTCCAAGGAGCGTGAAATACCTGTGGAGAGTTTGGCAGTCTTCAAGGAAAAAGCACTGAATGGATTATTACTGAAAACTGACGAAGAAAATGTTATTTGGGCGACAAAACAGGCTTACATCGCTTTGGGTACCGGATTGATAGCCGCAGCAGCGGAAAAGGTTGACGCAACACCTATGGAAGGGTTTAACCCGGAGCATTTTGATGAGTTGTTGGGATTAAAAGAAAAGGGGTTGAAAAGTGTTGTGTTGATGGCATTGGGTTATCGTGATGAAGAAAATGATTCCAATGCCCTGCTGAAAAAAGTAAGGTGGCCAAAAGAAGATTTTGTGATAACCATTAAATAAACAGTAAGGAATTCAAAATATTTTAAAGTGAATTTGAATATGCAGTCAAACAAAATAGTCTATAATCCTATTCGCATTGGTTACAGCCTTTCACTTTCCGGTCCAGTGGCAGAGAATACAAAAGCAGTAATGCTAGCACACAGCATTTGGGAAGAAGACATCAACAGTAAAGGAGGGCTTCTTGGTCGTAAAGTAGAATTGGTCTGTTACAACGACAATGGAGATCCTTTACAAGTATACGATAGCTATAAAAAGCTTTTGGATGAGGATAAAGTAGATTTGGTTATTGGAGGTTATGGAACCAATACTATTGCAGCTTCGATGCCCATTATTATGGAGCGTAAACGTTTTTTGGTCGGACTGATGGGGTTAGGGGTTAATTTAAACCTGAAATACGCGAATTATTTTGCGATGATTCCTACAGGCCCAAAGCCTAATTCAACGCTTACGGAAGGCTTTTTTGCCCTTGCAGCTTCCCAAAGGCCTAAACCTCTCACCGTCGCCATACTTTCTGCCGATGCGGAATTTTCAAAAAATCCGGTTATTGGTGCCAAAGAAAATGCAGAAAAATATGGTTTTCAGGTTGTTTATCAGGAAACCTACCCACTGTCAACAGAAGATTTCACATCCCTGATAGACCGGGTACAAGCTACTAATGCTGATCTATTTTTCATATGTTCTTATTTGAAGGATTCTATAGGTTTGGTCCGTGCGATTCATAAAAGTGACTATCGTCCGAAGATGGTTGGAGGAGCTATGATTGGCCCCCAGAGTGCTTCCGTAAAAACGGAACTGGGTCCGCTTTTAAATGGTTTCGTCAATTATGAATATTGGATGCCGGTACCAAAGATGGACTTTCCGGGGGTTGCTGATATGTTAGCCATCTATCAGGAAAGGGCAATTGAAAATAATGTAGATGCACTGGGTTACTATATGGCGCCCTTGGCGTATGCGCAACTGCAAATACTTGAGCAGGCGGTTAAGATGACAGCTAGTCTGGATGATGAGGTTCTTGCAGCATATTGCAGGGCAAATACCTTTGAAACAGTAATGGGCAGCGTGCGTTTTGATGAAGGAGGTGAGTGGGCAGAACCACGGGTTTTGCAAGTACAATTTCAACACATCGATGACCATGAAATTGAAACTTTTAAAGATAGCCGGGTGCAAGTGGTTGTAGAGCCTCCAGCCTATGCCTCTGGATCATTACTGTACCCTTACGCTCCATAAATAAGTGATTTGATGAGGGTGTTGTAAGTACTATTAAAAATAGAGAGTCAATTTCAGCTAAATAACAAATATGAAATCTACTTTATCATTATCAATAATTTATTAATTATGCTGGATATTGTTATAGAAGCCAGAGAGGCTAAAATCTCATCAGACTTTGCAGTTAAACGTATTCTTCCCTATCAGCTTCGCAGGATGGTGGGGCCTTTTATTTTTATGGACCATGGCGGTCCATTAACTATGCCGAAAGGATCCATAAGTAGTCTGGATGTATTGCCACATCCCCATATTGGTTTATCCACAGTCAGTTACTTGTTCAGCGGAAATGTGACTCATCGGGATAGCCTGGGAATAGAGCAGGTGATAACTCCCGGTGAAGTAAACTGGATGACTGCCGGAAAGGGGATTACACATAGCGAACGGTTTGAAGATCCGGCGATGCTGGCCGGAGGGGAACTGGAAATGATTCAAACTTGGGTAGCGCTTCCTGAAAAGGATGAAGAAAGCGATCCGTCCTTCGAAAACTATAAGCCGGAAAAATTGTCTGTATTTACGGATACAGGGGTTTGGATGCGATTGATTGCAGGAGATGCCTATGGCTTGAAAAGCAATGTCAAGACACATTCGCCCATGTTTTATGTGCATGTGGTGTTGGAGCAGGGGACTCATTTTGGCTTGCCTACTGGGCACAGCGAGCGGGGAGCCTACATTGTCAGAGGGAGCGTGGAAGTAAACGGGATCACCTATGCAGCGGGAAATCTGATGGTGTTCACCAAAGGAGTTGACCCATTGATTATAGCCAAGGAAAAGACCACGTTGATGATGCTTGGTGGCGAACACCTGGGTGATCGGTATATCTGGTGGAATTTTGTGTCCAGTAGAAGAGAAAGGATTGAACAGGCCAAGGAGGATTGGAAACAGGGACGCATTGTTTTGCCACCTATGGACAGTGAAGAATATGTTCCCTTGCCTGAAGAGAAGAGCAGGCCGGCAGGAGGTCCGCCTCCCAATGCACTTTCATAAACAAGCTCTTAACCTGAATTCGACCTTAATTTATTGATCAACTTTTCCAAAGTTGATGTTTAGTTGACATTTCTTAATATCTGTCAGAGTTTATAGTTGCATTAGACTCTTAAAATTAATTGAATCTTTGGGAAAGGTTTGTTTAAAGTAAGTCAAAACATATGCCATGCGGTATAATTATCGATTAATTAATCGAACTCAGGTTCTTAGTATTAAGAGAGAAGTTTAAGATCAGTATTAAAAACAAGAGTTTTCAACAACAGTACTAAAAAGAAGAAAAAATGGAAATAGGAATAGATAGTTTTGCTTCGGCAATGTATGGCAGTAATTCGCTTAGTAACGTCGATGCAATGGAGCAGCTATTGGATCGGATCTCAATTGCCGATGAAGCCGGGCTTGATGTATTTGGCATCGGTGAGCATCATAAAAGGGAATTTCTTGATTCTGCCCCGGAAGTAATCCTTGCCGCAGCGGCGGCAAGGACCAAAAGGATTATTCTTGGCAGTGCTGTTAAAGTGTTAAGCACTGATGACCCCGTGAGAGTTTATCAAAGTTTTGCAACGCTTGATCTTATCTCAAAGGGCCGGGCAGAACTGGTTGTAGGCCGGGGATCTGCGATAGAAGCCTACCCGCTGTTCGGTTATAATCTAAAAGATTACGATGCCCTTTTTAAAGAAAAACTGGAATTACTGCTTGAGATACGTGAGAATGAATTCATTACGTGGAAAGGTAAATTCAGGCCTTCTCTTGAAAACCTACCTGTATATCCCAGAGCAATGCAGAAAAAACTGCCTGTTTGGCTGGGAGTGGGAGGTACTCCTGAATCATTTGTGCGTGCCGGATCATTGGGATTGCCCTTAATGGTAGCCGTGATAGGTGGTGAAACAGAACGGTTCCGACCTCTGGTCGATCTGTATCGCGAAGCTGGTCGAAAAGCGGGCTATTCGCCGGAACAGCTGAAAGTCGGACTTCATTCTCCCGGGTATGTGGCTGAAACGAGTGAACAGGCGATTGCAGATTATTATCCTGGGTATGCCGAGCTGTGGACCAAATTAGGGAGAGAGCGTGGATGGCCACCGGTAACCCGGACGCAATTCAATTCACTGGTCGCTCCCAAAGGAGTATTGGTAGTTGGTGGTCCGGAAGAGGTTGCTGAAAAATTGCTAAGGCACAGTAAGGCTCTTGGCGGCATTGACCGGTTTACGTTTCAAATGGATAATGCAGGATTATCTCACCGGCAATTGTTACACTCCATTGAATTGATCGGCGCGAAGGTTATCCCGCTTATTAAGCACGCTGTATAAAAGATTTGCTACCCGTGCGTACAGTCTTTCTTTTGTTAGTATTTTTTTGCTTTTCGGCGCACGGGCAGCAAGTTGTTCCTTTTCAACAAATGCGATATGACGAAGATTATTCCGTATTGGAGAAGGATACAGTAAACGACTGGTATTCTAGTTTAAAATACTTGAAGATCAATAAGGGAATATATGTCAGTTTTGGTGGCAGTTTTAGAGTCCAGTACCTGATTATGAATAATGAGGGCTGGAATCCTGCTTTGAGGGATGAGGACGGGTTTATGTTGACAAGATGGTTGCTTCACGCAGACCTGCACCTTTCAAAGAAGGTACGCATTTTTGCAGAAGTGCAAAGCGCCCTTGCAAACAGCAGGAAGATTTTCGTGCCCGTTGAAGAGAATCCATTGAAGGCTCATCAGCTGTTTATAGATTATAAGCCTTTTAACCGCATATCACTGACGCTAAGAGCTGGTAGGCAAGAACTCAGTTATGGATCACAGCGGTTGATTTCTGTTAGGGATGCTCCGAATAGCCGTCGATCTTTTGATGGGATTAAGGCTATCATAAGGCAGCAAAAGGTCAATACTGATGTGTTTTATATGCACGCCGTGGAAGATAAGATCGGGATTTTTGACGATACCTCTTCTTCAGACTTAAGACTTTGGGGTGCCTTTTCTGATATTTCAACATCGAAGGAGAACCTAAATCTTAATTTCTATTACTTGGGATTTTACAATGCCGAAGCGCTGTTTAATGATGGTGCGGGAATAGAAAAAAGGCATACCCTGGCCGCCAGGATAGTTAAATACGGTAGAAGATGGCGCTATGATTTAGAGGGAGGGTATCAATTTGGAACAATAGGAGACAGAAAAATAGCTGCATGGAGTACTGCCTTTGCCACCTCATATCGATTTAATGAAATGGCATATTCTCCTGTGATTGGTCTTAAGACTGATATAATCAGTGGAGATAAAAGTAATACAGACCGGAAGCATCAAACATTGAATCCTTTGTTTGCTCCGGGTGCCTATTTTGGCATGGCAGCACCATTAGGGCCAAGCAACCTTATTGATGTCCACCCAAGTGTGAGTCTGAAATTAGGTAATACAACGTCTTTTTCCTGTGATTATTCCTTTCTGTGGCGATACAGTATAGGTGACGGGATTTATAGACCAAATATGATCCCGTATTTCGAATTCGATGATACACCTGCCCGCTATATAGGCAGTCAGATTTCATGTGTATTTATTTTTCAACCTACTAGGCATATTTCCCTGACCACAGGTATGAGTTGGTTTAATTCTGGGAAATACCTTAAGAGCGTTACCGTAGGTAATGATATTTTATTTGGATTTATCAGTGCCCAAGTAAAATTCTAGGCAGAAGTATGAATTTCTGAAGTCACAGTCTAAAGATAAATTCTTTAGTATTACTGAAAATTCCCAGATCAACTCTTTTCCAATCAAAAAAAGCAGACATTCAAACTTTGTCTGCCTAGTAATTTACACATTGGATTTTTTATTTCCTGTGGCTATTAAAATGCACATAAAAATTTCTTAAATATCAGAAAAATGAAATATTTAAGAAAATTATTTGTCAAGAAAATGATCTAACTAATTGAAAATCAAATTAATATAAAGTTGGCACGTGATTAGTAATACTTGTTATATAGCATCATTGTAAATGCAGTTTTATTATTCCAATGAAATGAATAGTGAGTGATTTATGATCATCTGTTATTTAAGTTTAATTTCTAGTGTTGGATTTTATAGTTCGGGACAATTTGAGAATAGTAATATGGTAGGTAATAGCGATTTACTCAATTGTAATATCCTTATTTCGCTTTATGGGTAGAGAATAATATATGCTTATAATATGTGTAAAATAACTGTTTATAACCGTCAGAACATACAAAAAAAATGAAGAAAACAATTTTATTTATCGCAGTTGGATTTTTATCCGTATCAGGTTTTGCACAAAAGCCAAGCCCGGAGTTATTGAGTCCCACTAACCATGCGTTGGTGATGATAGACCACGAAGGTCAAATGGCTTTTGCAACTAATAGTATTTCAATGGATGTATTGAGGAATAATGTTGCACTAGTGGTGGGTGCATCCAAAATATTTGAAATACCTACGGTAATAACCACCGTGGCAGAAGAATCCTTTAGCGGTCCGGTGTTTCCGGAAATTT
This sequence comes from Algoriphagus sp. Y33, assembly GCF_014838715.1. NCBI lineage: Bacteria > Pseudomonadati > Bacteroidota > Cytophagia > Cytophagales > Cyclobacteriaceae > Algoriphagus > Algoriphagus sp. Y33. Next base: position 297,836 of record NZ_CP061947.1, read on the forward strand.
TGGAGGCATATCCGGATAAAACAACCTACATGGACCGTACTACAATGAATACATGGGAAGATGTTAACGCTCATAAAGCCATAACGGAAAAGGGAAAAAAGAAATTGGTTATGGGAGGCCTTTGGACCAGTGTATGTATCGTAGGGCCGGTTTTGTCTGCTATAAGCGAAGGGTATGATGTTTATGTGATTACTGATGCATCAGGTGATATTTCAAAAGAAGCCCACGACCAATCAATTACCCGTATGGTTCAGGCAGGTGCGAAACCAATTACTTCGTTGCAATATCTACTAGAGTTACAAAGGGATTGGGCCAGACAGGAAACCTACAAGCCTGTAAATGATCTGGTTGTGAAATATGGTGGTGCATACGGTATAGGTGTACAATATGCCAGAGAGATGCTTAAACACTAGTCCCATATGTAAAAGTAGCCTGCAGCAATGCAGGTGGCACTTTACATGGAGAACCTGTTATAAAATCGAGCCTGCCGGCAGGCAGGTGTGGCCGCTAAGAATCAAATTATAATCACATGAAATCGAGCATGACTAAAACGACACACACTGGGATGATTATCCCATATGCGAGATTCCATGTGGCCATTAAAAACAAATTATAATCACATGAAACAATTTATATCGACCTCTATTGTTTATCTGGCCATTGTTTCGTGTTCTATTAAGGGAAACAAGAATATTAAGTATGCTGACCTGATTGTTCACAATGCTAAAGTTGCTGTTATGGATACTGATAAAACATTCACTGAAGCCATCGCCATTAAGGATGGGATGGTTTTGGAGACAGGATCAAATGCAGGGATTTTCAAGTTTGTAAATGAAAACACCAAAACCATTGATGCCAAAGGAAGAACTTTAATTCCAGGGCTCAATGATTCCCACCTGCATCTGACAAGAGGTGGACGGTTTTATAACACAGAACTGCGCTGGGATGGGGTAAGAACTTTGAAAACAGCCTTACAAATGCTTAAGGAGCAGGCTGAAAGAACCCCGGAAGGTCAGTGGGTGAGGGTAATCGGAGGATGGAGCCCCTTTCAGTTTGAAGAAAAACGCTTTCCTACCTCCGAAGAAATCAATGAAGCAACCGGTGAGGTCCCTGCTTTTGTACTGTTTTTATACAGCAGAGGCTGGCTGAATGTTGCCGGTTTAGAAGCGATGGGTATAGATGAAAATTTAGAAGCACCGGAAGGAAGTAGTTTTGAAAAAGGACCGGATGGTAAATTGACCGGGGTTCTTTTGGCAGAACCAAATCCTACAATTTTATACCAAAGGATTGCTGCTTTACCTCCCTTGCCCAAGGAGGAAATGATAAACTCCACCAAACAGTTTTATCGAGAACTGAACAGCTTTGGGATTACCAGCGGTATCGATGCCGGCGGGGGAGGTCATCAATTTCCCGAAGACTATTCAGCAACCCGGCTTTTAGCTGAAGCAGGTGAGATGCCCATCCGTCTTTCCTATTATTTGTTTCCCCAAAACAAGGGAGAAGAATATGCTGAATTTCAGGAATGGATGGCCAACAATGAGGCTGGTCATAATGGGGAACTGCATTTGGACCACGGGTATGAGCTAGAAGGAGGCGGGGAGTTTTTGACTTGGAGCGCGGGCGATTTTGAAAATTTTTTGGCTCCCCAGCCCATGCTGGAAGACAGGACAACCTGGAGAGAAGATTTTAAGAGAATTATTAGGCTTCACGTGGACAAGGGTTGGCCATTTCGGATCCATGCTACTTATGGAGAAACCATAGCCAATATGTTGGATGTAATTGAAGAGGTAAATCGGGAAACCAATGGAAAACTGGCTTCCAAAAGATGGCTTTTTGACCATGCGGAAACAGTTAAGGATGAGGATTTAAGCCGGATAAAAGCCTTAAACGGTGGTATAGCAATTCAGGCTCGTCTTGCATACGCCGGTGAGTTTTTTGTCGAACGTTATGGGGTTGAAAAAGCAAAACAGGCGCCGCCGGTTCGTAAGATGATAGATATTGGACTCCCTGTAGGAGCTGGGACGGATGGTACCAGAGTGGCAAGCTACAATCCATGGCCGGCTTTATATTGGTTGATTACAGGCAAGACTGTAGGGGATTTTCAATTGGCTGAACCTTCAAACCAGTTATCAAGGGAAGAAGTATTGCGCTTATACACGCATGGAAGCGCATGGATTTCTGATGAGGAAACTGTAAAAGGAACGTTGGAAAAGGGGATGTTTGCAGACTTTGCATTATTATCCGATGATTATTTTACAATTCCCGAGAAAGAAATCAACAATATAAAATCAATACTTACTGTAGTGGGAGGGAAAGTGGTTTTTGCTTCAGATGAATATGTAGGTATGAACCCAAAGTTGCCGGAGGTAATGCCAAACTGGTCTCCGATAAATTTTTACGGAGGTTATCAAAACAAATAAATTAATTATTATTTAAATAAAAATGTAATGAGCATGACAGCAAAAACTAAGTGGATTATTGACACAGCACATTCTGAAATCGGCTTCAAGGTAAAACACATGATGATTTCTACCGTGACCGGTCATTTTGAAAATTTTCATGCAACAGCTGAAAGTAGTAATGATGATTTCATTGATGCGGATTTTGACTTTTCTGCCCAAACGGCATCTATCAACACAAAAAACGGGGATAGGGACGCACACTTAAAATCAGATGATTTTTTCAATGCAGAAAAGTATCCTGAATTAGTATTTAAGTCAACATCCTTTGATGGAGAAATCTTAGTGGGGAATTTAACTATCAGGGATATTACTAAGGAAATTAAATTGGATGTTGATTTCAATGGTATAGCTGTAGATCCTTATGGCCAAACAAAAGCAGGTTTTGAAGCTACCGGAACTCTTAACAGAAAGGATTTTAATCTTACTTGGAGTGCTGTGACCGAATCTGGAAATATTGTAGTAAGTGATACTGTGAAATTAATTATAAATGTTCAATTTATTAAGAAAGTTTAAATTGTCATATATAAAATAAGTATCCTTCAATGGGCTCTTATTTTGTAAATACTACACGAGTCTTAAGTTGTGAAATTAATAGTATGTGTCCTGATTTTCATTACGTTTGAATTTACTGCCTACGGTCAGGAATTTAGTTTGTTACGTCAAAATGATGATTTGGAGATGTTGGATATACTCGGGAATAATACTATGTATCAAAATATAAAAGCAATAAATCTGTTTCAAAAAACGACACTTTCGGTTGGAGGAAGCTGGCGATTTCAGGCTGAATCATTTATAAATGGTGAATTTGACAGCAATATAAGTCAGGATAATAGCTGGTACTTAAATAGATTTCTGCTACATACTCACTTAAAAGTAGGTAAGAGTTTTGAACTGTTTGCAGAACTTGGTAGCAGTTTGGTAACGGACAAAGAAGATATTGGCCCTGTAGATAAAGACGAGCTTTATGTAAACCAGTTGTTTGCCAAATATCAATTCACTCCAAAGTGGGATGTTAGCGGGGGGAGATATAACATGCGGTTAGGTTCCGGAAGATTAGTAGATATACGGGAAGGCCCCAATGTCAGAAGAGCATTTGATCTTGTCGAGTTTAATTATCAAACCAACAATTTTAAGGCAAAAACATTTTACTCCATTCCTGTACAACCGGTTTCTGGCGTATTTAATAATGGTTACTTGAATTTTGAGGAAACCTTTTCAGGTGTTTACACGACGACCGGCTTTTCCGGCACAACGAATTTGGATGCTTATGTTTTATATCAAAAAGAAAATGATGCAATCTATGCCAGTGGTAAGGAAAACGAGCGGAGGGCATCTGTGGGAATCAGACACTTTGGTAAATATAAAAAGCTAGCATACAATAATGAAGTAGTTTATCAATTTGGGAAGTTTGGAGATCAGACAATTTCGGCTTGGACACTTTCCATTAATGTTGAAAGAGAAGTAAATCTAGTTGGGGAAAGAGTCAATTTGGGTTTGAAAACAGAGGTTATAAGTGGGGATAAAGATCCTGCTGACAACAAAATGAACACCTTTGATGCCCTGTATCCCAGAGGGGCTTATTTTGGCAGGGTTGCACGGTTCGGGCCATCCAACTTGATAGATGTTCATCCTTATATCAATACATATTTTAATAAGTGGGAAGTATCATTTGATTATGCTGCTTTTTGGCGGTATTCTTTATTGGATGGAGTATATGGAGCCGCATTGACTTTGGATTATCCGGCTATTGGCAACGGAAGATTTATAGCACATCAATTAGGAACAATAGTCAATTACCGGCTCAACAAGTTTGTTTTCTTTGAACTGGAATCTAATGTGATTTTTCCAGGGGAATTTCTTGCAAACAGTAATAGAGAAGATACATTATATCATTTTGTGTTTACTTCAGAAATAAAATTTTAAAACTAATAAACTATGGAAATACTAGTAAAAGAAGAAGGTGCCAAAGGCTCTGCAACTGCACAGGAGAATGGCAAAAGTATAGGGACAATGACCTATTCCATAGCAGGAAAGGAATTGATCATTATAGATTCTACCTATGTGGAGCCTGAATATAATGGCAAAGGTGTAGGAAAGCAAATACTATACAAAATCGTAGAAATGGCCAGAGAGAAAAATATTAAGATTATTCCCTTGTGTCCTTTTGCCACAGCTATGTTCCGAAAGTCGGATGATATTAGGGATGTCTTAAAATAATTGTTTGATTATCCGCAATAATGCCAGTAGCCATATTTTCTTTGTTTTGCTGGCTACAAGACCCGCTACAGCGGGCCGGCCGAAGTGGCGTTGTGCATTCCGAACCCTCTAATGCTCAAGTCTCTTTACTGGCAGAAAAGGGATATATATGAGCAATAAATCACTGAATTATGGAAACTATCAAAGAATATCAAAAAGATGATTTAACAATAATATGGAAACCCAAAAAGTGTATCCACTCCGGTGTGTGCGTAAAAACATTGCCTAAGGTTTATGACCCTAAGACATCACCATGGATTAAGCCTGAAAATGCTTCGTTAGAAGCGTTAAAGAGTCAAATAAATGCTTGTCCATCAAAAGCATTAAGTTACCGGGAATTATAAAGCAAGCCTTATGCAACACCATATTCTTATAAACATATGTGCCATTTTTGGCATCGCTACAGCTGTTATCATTATTTGCAGGGTTCTTAAAATAAGATACATTATTGGCTATCTTATTACCGGGGTTTTGCTTAGTCCAAATACCTCAGGCTATTTTGCAGACATGGAAGAGGTAGAAGTATATGCGGAAATTGGGATTATACTTCTCTTATTTACTATTGGGCTTGAATTCTCGTTTACTAACCTCAGAAAGATTCAAAAATATGTTTTAGGCGGTGGTAGTGCACAAGTATTTTTTACTATAATTATAACTTCAGTGCTTATTTGGCTTGTGATGCGGCCCAGCTGGGAAGAAAGTGTGTTTTGGGGATTTTTATATGCGTTGAGTAGTACTGCTATTGTGATAAAAACATTGCAAGATTCCAATAAAATAGCTACACCTCACGGTAAATTTATCCTTGCAGTTTTACTATTTCAGGATATTATGATTGTTCCACTCATGTTATTCACACCCATTATCGCCGGTGAAGGGGGGGATTTATGGGAGGCACTAGCTTGGCTATTGGGTAAATTAATGTTAATGGGTGGTATTGCTTACCTACTAACTCGTTTTATAATTCCTTATTTCTTAAAAACCGTAATGAAAGTACAAAGCCAAGAGGTGTTTTTAATTGCCACGGTTTTTATAGTAACCAGTATTGCATTACTTACTGAACAGTTGGGGTTGTCCCTTGCTTTAGGTGCTTTTATCGCAGGGCTGATTATTGCTGAAACGGACTATAACCATATGGCCATTACCTGTTTTTTACCTTTTCGGTATGTGTTTATGAGTTTCTTTTTCATCTCTATGGGCATGCTGCTTAATTATGAAGTATTTATGACTGATTTTGGCTGGATTGTGTTTTGGATACTATTTGCATTTGTTGTAAAAGCGGCTGCAGGTATCCTTGCCGTAAAAGTTTTGGGACTTCAGTGGCAGACAGCTTTTGCTGTCGGGTTCTCTATCGCACAAATAGGTGAGTTTTCTTTTGTACTTGCGCAAAGCGGATTAAAATATGAATTGATAAGTGCAAACAACTATCAAATATTTTTGGCGGTATCTATCATACTAATGTCTCTTACACCATTTATCGTGACGAATGCTGAACGAATATATCCAATGTTTAAAAAAATAAATACTAGAAATGGATAAGCCAAAATTAGAACTATACGGCACCGATTGGTGTCCCAAGTCAGCTGTGCTACGCAATTATATGCAAAGTAAATGGATAGAATTTGATGATTTTAATGTGGAAACTGATACTGAGGCAAATACTAGGATCCGTACACTTTATGATGGGAAATTAAAATTCCCTACAGTTATGGTTGACAAAGATTTTATTAAAAATCCAACAATATCACAACTTAATGAATTTTTACTGAAGCACAATATCGATCTATGATGACGGTGATTTTGATAAACAATAATTCAATCTTTACTACTAATAAAACTATATATAATGACTGATCCTAGATTTCCTGTTTTGACACAAAAACAAATCAGCACCCTAAAGGAATTTGGTACTATAATAACCTTTGATAAGGAAACTGTGCTTTTTCAGGTGGGTGACAGCGACTATGATTTTTATGTCGTTTTGGATGGTGAGATAAATATGAGGGACCCACATGATGATAATCGTGTTTTGGCTACACATATGATCAATGAGTTTACCGGCGACAGCAGTATGTTGTCAAATAGGAGCATACCGTTTAGTGCTTATGCGTCCCAAGGAGCAAGCGTGCTGCGCATAAAGCCTGAGGTCCTGAAAGGAATTATTTCCAAACACAGCGGTATAAGTGATGTGCTTTTAAGTGCATTTCTTCTAAGGCAAGAGGTTATGCTAAAAGAGCTAAGTGGGGGAGTAAAAGTGATTGGTACCGAAAAATCCAAAGAGACCTATGGTCTCCGTGACTTTATGGATAAAAACCACATCTGGCACTCCTTTCTCAACATTGATGAATCAATTGCAGCCAAGGAATTGCTTGTAAGCTTTAACCTTAATTATGCGGATCTGCCAATTCTTATCAGTATGTCAGGTGAAATTTATAAAAATCCCACTATTGCTGAACTGGCGAGATTAACAGGGGTATTAATGGAGTTTGAGGATACGATCTATGATGTCTTGGTAGTCGGTGCGGGACCTTCCGGGTTGGCGGCAAGTGTGTATGCCGCTTCGGAGGGGCTAAGCGTAGTGACCATTGATGGCAATGCCCCCGGTGGACAAGCAGGGAAAAGCACAAAAATTGAAAACTACTTAGGCTTTCCAACGGGTATATCGGGACATGACCTTGCCAACAAGGCCTACCTCCAAGCGCAGAAATTTGGGTGTACGATTTCCATTCCGCATAAAGCAGAAAAAGTAGAATATAATGGCGAGTACTTTACATTATGCGCGTCAAATGAAAAACATATCAAGGCAAAATCACTCATCGCTGCCACCGGGGCAAACTACAGGCGTCTGCCTGTAGAGGGTATTGAACGGTTCGAAGGCAGTGGTGTCTTTTATTCCGCTACCGGAATGAATGCCTCTGCCTGCAAAAATGAATTGGTGGGTGTGGTAGGAGGTGGAAATTCCGCAGGTCAGGCTGCATTGTTTTTGGCTGACCACGCCGCCGAGGTGCATGTGATTATCCGAGGGGATGATCTAGGGGATAAAATGAGCGATTACTTGGTCCAGAGAATTTATTCCTCGCCCAATATTATTGTGCATAAAAACAGCAATGTGGTCCAACTGAACGGCGCGCATCACTTACAGTATTTGGTACTGGATACCAATGGGAAAACTCAAATCATAGGGATAACCAACTTATTCACTTTCATAGGTGCAAAACCCTGTACAGAATGGTTGCATGGAATTGTATCGATGGATGATAGGGGATTCATTCATACGGGCGTAGATGTCATGGAAGCGGCAATGACCACATGTTCCATCTTTGAACAAAGAAAACCACAATCCCTGGAGGGGAGCATACCGGGTTTTTTCGCTGTAGGTGATGTAAGGAAAGGTTCTGTAAAACGCGTCGCGTCCGCCGTCGGTGAAGGTTCCATGGCCATTAGTCAGGTTCATCAATACTTGGCTGAGCTAAAAATGAGCAGGTTAGAACAATAGGGATGGAGGAAGCAGAAAAATATTGTGAGCATTTGAATGGCGGGAAATTCAAAACCACCAAGATCAAAGTGTGTGAAGAATGTGTAAAGATTGGAGGCAAATGGATTCATCTGCGACTCTGCCAAACTTGCGGAACAGTACTATGTTGCAATTCATCCCAAAATCAGCACGCTCAAAAACATTTTGAGACGACCGGCCACCCGGTAGTTACTTCAATTCTTCCCAAGCCTTGGTCAAAATTTGCTTGGTGTTATAAAGATAAGCTCAAAAGACCTTTAAACTAACCCCATGTATTTATTCAATTTCAACCACATTAATCAACGTATTATGAAACACATCAAATCATCAATAGCAGCCTTTATTTTCATTTTACTCAACTTAAATACAAGTATTATGGCACAATCAATTCCTGGGGAAAAGGATCCGAACATTTCAAAAGATACACGTGCTTTTTTAAAGGCATTGAACAGTGGAGATGGGCCGCCTTTGGAAAAATTATCCCCAAAAGATGCCCGTCAAGTTCTTGTGGGAGCACAAAATTCAGTGTCCTATGACTATAGTGACATTGAAGAATCGGAAAGAACCATAACACAAGATGGTCAAACGGTAACCATTCATATCGTGAAGCCGAAAGGTGCCAAGGATAATCTGCCTGTGTTTATGTTCTTCCACGGTGGCGGATGGGTACTGGGGGATTATCCCACACACAGGCGCTTGGTGAGGGATCTGGTAGTGAAAAGCGGTGCAGTTGCGGTCTTTCCGGATTATACCCCGACTCCCGATGCCCAATTCCCTGTGGCTATTAACCAAGGGTATGCTGCTACCAAATGGGTTTCCGAAAACGGAAGCACTATCGGAGTAGACGGTACCCGATTGGCAGTTGCAGGAAACAGTGTGGGCGGTAATATGTCCACAGTCGTATCCATGATGGCCAAAGATAAAAATGGTCCCAAAATAGCTTTCCAGCTTTTGCTATGGCCGCTTGTGGATTCGGATTTTAGCCGGCTGTCTTATAAAAAATTTGAACAGGGTAGATTTTTAACTACTCCGATAATGAAATGGATGTGGGATATGTATATACCTAATCCTGAAGATCGGAAGCAAAAGTATGTTTCTCCTATTAATGCATCCCTGGAGGAATTACAAGGATTGCCACCCGCACTAATTCAGGTTGCTGAAAATGACATCTTATTTGACGAAGGGGTTGACTACGGCCGTAAACTGGATGAAGCCGGTGTACCAACTACTGTTACTGTGTATAAAGGAATGATACATGATTATGGTATGTTGAATCCATTATCACATATTCCGGGTGTACAGGAGGCATTGACCCAGGCTTCTGCAGTATTGCGGGAAGCATTGTTCATTGAGTAAAATTTGGTCATAAGCAGTGTCAGCTTACGCTGGCATTGCTACCAAAAATCAAAAATGGAATGAGGTTAAGATGTCACCGATATAGGGTATAGGGCCTGTTCACTTTCTACGTGATTTCCCATGCAATTTATCTTGATGATCCCGCTTAAAATGGCACTGAACTATCCGTAGACAGGCCCACGTAGGAATGGCTAAAAAATGAGGGTGGTTTATTGAAAAAGTAATAGCTAAAAGTAAAGGATTTAGATAGCAGGAACTACTCACTTTAAATATAAGAAACTTATGAAGCCAATATTTGTAGAAATTCCCTTAATAAAAAACGAAGGTAAAAGGCGCTTCGAAATAGAAATAGAGAAGAAATATGCCTTTACCAATTACGGTGAATTTGGGAGCCAGATAGCTCTTGTCCACACCGAAACTGACCCTGGATTAGAAGGGACTGGCGCAGCCAGTGCTGTAGTTGAAAAGACCTTACATTATCTCGAAGATCATAATCTAAAGTTATTGCCTTTCTGTCCTTTTGTATTCGCTTATATCAAAAGATTTCCTGAATGGAAACGCATTGTAAGTAAAAAGTTTAAAGGCTACGACAAGCTTTAATCCAATAACATTCTAAAATGAAATCGACACGATTAAAGTCATCATTAAAACACACAGGGCTCCGCCGACTGGCGGATTAATCGTCAAAGATTCCACCTGCCGGCAGGCAGGTATGACCATTGAAAATCAAATTATAATCAGATGAATTCATACGATAATTTAATTGAGGCATTAAGCGATCTAAAGAAAGAAGGTTATGTGGAGGACTTTAATTTAAAGCAAAATTGCCTAGAATGCAGAGATGGGCGATATAGAATATTTCATGATGAATTCAATATAGATCATTTTTATAGGTTTGAAGATGATGACTCGAGCCCGGAAAATTCAGCAATATTATATGTAATTACTTCGGATAAGTATAGCCTAAAGGGTACTTTAATTAATTCGTTTAGTATCTATTCTAATGAGGTGACAAATGAAATGTTGAATAAACTTAAATTCAATAGCTAATTTAAAAGCAGCATCTATTTAATTAATCGTAAAATATAATCATATGAAGAGAATCGGAATTAATGGCTTTGGTAGAATAGGAAGAGCATCCCTCAAAATTATATTGGAAACTCCAGAGTTGGAAGTCGTGGGGATAAATGATCTTATGACTATTGAAAACGCAGTCTACCTTTTTAAATACGACAGTATTTATGGGAGATTTGACAAAGAAATAACTATACAAGATGACCATATAGTTATAAATGAGAAGTTCATCAGATATACCATGATTAAAGACCCTGCTGCATTGAAGTGGGACGAACTAAATGTAGATATTGCTATAGAGAGTACTGGCTTTTTTACTAACAAACTGGATGCTGAAAAGCATATTTCAGCTGGTGCTAAATTTGTGGTTATTTCAGGGCCTACCAAGGATACACCTACCGTAATTCATGGTGTGAATACAGAAGAAGGAAAAGTATCGGTTTTTTCATGCGCCAGCTGCACAACAAATAACATAGGTCCTATTATTGAAATTATAGGTCGTAGAGTAGGTATTAAAAAGGCAATTTTAAACACTACACATGCCTATACGGCATCACAGTCATTAGTTGACGCTCCATCAAAAAAAGAACGGAGAATGGGACGGGGTGCAGCTATCAATTCTGCTCCGGCATCAACAGGAGCTGCAATAGCAGTAACAAAAGCACTTCCGGAATATGAAGGCAAATTTGATGGAATAGCTGTTCGTGTACCAGTGCCTATAGGATCTATATCAGATATTACATTTGTCACAGAGCGTCCAACTTCTGCGGAAGAAATAAATATGATTTTAACAAGTGAAGCTGAAACCCCGCGTTACAAAAAAGTCCTGGATATTAGCAACGAGCCCTTGGTTTCTTCGGATATGATAAAAAGTACATTTGCCGCTACTGTGGATCTTGAAATGACACGTGTAGTAGATGGAGATCTAGTGAAAGTAATGGCCTGGTATGACAATGAGTGGGGGTTTACCAGTCAAATGGTTAGACAAATCCAAGAATTGTAACTAGTGTATAAAAAAAGCACCGGTACATACTGAAAATGAATCGATCCTGATAGTGAAGTTATTGATGTCATTTCGGGATGTCAAGAGAATTCAACTATGGAAAATAAAGTGCCAATTAAAAAAGAAAATAAAATGCAACAAATAAAATATAAAACATTAGAGGTAAATGGCGTAAACATCGCATATCGTGAAACAGGAAATGCCGAAAAGCCAGTGATCGTATTACTGCACGGTTACCCTTCCTCTTCCCATCAATACAGGAAAGTGTTGAATCAACTTTCGGATGAATTTTATTTAATAGCACCCGATTACCCGGGATTTGGGAACAGTGATTTTCCATCTCCCGAAGCGTATGAATATACATTTGACAATATTGCCGTTACGATGAACTCCTTTTTAGAGCTAAAAGGTATTAGTTCATATGCGATAATGATGCAGGATTACGGTGCCCCTATCGGATTTAGAATCGCATCAGCAAATCCAAAAAGGGTAACTGCAATAATAACACAAAATGGAAATGCTTATGAGGAAGGCATCGGGGAGGCGTGGAAAGGGATAAAGGATTTTTGGGCTGACAGAAACGAAAGTACCGAAAAGGCTTTGCTGCCGGCTTTTACATTGGAGGGACTAAAATGGCAATATACCCACGGAACGCGAGATCCCGAAAACGTAAATCCTGATACTTGGCAGTTGGATTACCTAAGAATGAGTCGTCCTAATGCGCATAAGGTAAATCTAGATTTATGGTACGACTACCAAAGCAATTTAGAACAATATCCAAAATGGCAACAATACCTAAGGGATAATCAGCCACCCTTGCTGGTCGTTTGGGGAAAAAATGATGAATATTTTCCCGAAAGTGGTGCAGAAGCATTTAAAAAAGATGTTAAGGATATTGACTATAATATTTACGATACAGGGCATTTTGCGCTGGAAGAAGATGGTGATGAAATAATACGTAAAATTAGAGCTTTTATGAGTGAGGTAAAAACGCTAACGATATAATTAATTTTATAATATATATATTATAAATATGAGAATGTATTATATGTAATTTTTATTGTAAAAGTATAACAGTGTATTAATGTTTTTTTTAATAAATCCAAAAACTGCGATTTAATCGCAAAATAAAAATAAAAAATGGAAAAACGCATAATTAACCCATGGGCTTGGCAAAACGAACGTAGTTACAATCAAGCGGTCGAAGTAAAGAATGTAGCGGGAACCCTTTATGTTTCTGGTCAAACTGCTATTGACGATGATGGTATATCCAGCACCGCAGATATGAAAACCCAATTGGAATTGGCAATTAGAAACTTGGAAAAAGTAATTTCTGAGGCTGATTATGAGTGCAAAAACATCGTAAGGCTTAATATTTATACAACTTCAACAAAGGAGCTTTGGCCACATTTCAATATACTACAAAATTGGATAGAAAAGAATGATATAAAACAGGCTCTTACCTTACTTGAAGTAGTAAGTCTTTTCGAGACCTTAACAGTTGAACTTGAGGCGACTGTAGTGAAGTGAAAGTAAAGCTCATGATGTTATGGTGTCGAGCCTGCCCGAGGCATGCAGACACAGCGCAGGCTATATAAACTGGGATGATTATTTGCCTTGCGGGATTCTCCCGATCCGCCACGGCGGACGGAACAGGCTACAAGGCATTTAAAAGTCAAATTATAATCATATGAATAGTCAAGCTTGAAAAATTTTATAGAATAAATTTTCAAGCTTGACTAATGAAAACATAAAGTCTAGGTTGCCACACTGCTAAAAGGCAGTAATAATACTATTTACTATTAAAATTATAACGTTGATATATTTAATTATGAAGTTTAACCTTCTAATCTTCTTTTTTGTTGGGTTCCATTTCAATTCATTCACTCAATCCACTAAGGATTTTCATCCCATAGAAGTAAAGAAAGGAGTGTTTAGTACTAAATATTTCTATAATGGTCAAACTTTTGAAAGTCCTTATGGGTTGCAAATTCCTTTAATGCAGGTGAATGATTCAGAGGTTACAAGGGATTTTAATAAGTTTAAGAACTCAATGAAAACAGCTAAGGCTATCGGCTTAATTTCCTCCGGTTTATCATTGTATGCTTTATTTAGGCCGGATAGACGGAATAGTGATTCCTATTGGGCTATATTGGGTACTGCAGGTTTAGTTGCAGCCTTTTTTAACATTCGATCAAGTATTATCCTAGATAGGTCTCTGAGGCGGTATAATAAAATAGTTTCTGGGACTGAATTGGGTTTTCAATACGATAGAACTTACTATGGAAATGGGATTTTAGGTGTTGGGATATCACATAAGTTCTAGGTTAATAAATAAGGATTAGATGTCTCAATTATCAAAAAAAGCAATTATGCATAAACTTATAATAGCGTTGTTGATTTTATTATCAACTCAATCGCTTAAAGCCCAGGAAATAACAGGTAAATGGAGTGGTAAGCTTACGATTCAAGGAACTCGCTTGACTGTTGGTTTTAACGTTTCTGAGGGCAAAAATGGCTATAGAACTACTATGGACAGCCCTGATCAAGGAGTAAAAGATATACCCGCTACAACAACGTTTAAGGAATCGCTTATTGTTTTTGAGGTTCCGATGGCAGGTATTTTATATGAAGGAGTTTACAAGGGGGATAGTTTAATCGTTGGGACATTCACACAAAACAATCAGGACTTTCCACTTAACCTTACAAAACAGTTAACTGAAGAAAAAGTAGCACCACGACCTCAAGAGCCTAAAAAACCTTATCCGTACATTTCAGAAAATGTAACCTTTGAAAACCGCCAAGCGAAAATTACCCTTGCCGGAACCCTTACACTTCCCCATGATAAAGGCAATTTTCCTGCGGTTGTTTTAATTTCAGGAAGTGGTCCACAAAATAGGGATGAGGAACTGATGGGGCACAAGCCCTTTCTGGTATTATCTGATTATTTGACCAGGAATGGAATTGCCGTCTTACGGTTTGACGATAGGGGGTTCGGGGAATCCACGGGAGATTTCAGCTCCGCCACCACAGCTGATTTTTCCACCGATGTAGCAAGTGCAATTGCCTATTTAAAGTCCAGAAAAGAAATCGATACAACTAATATTGGACTAATAGGGCATAGTGAGGGAGGTTTGATAGCACCGATGGTTGCCGCTGAAACAGCCGATGTTGGTTTTGTCGTTTTAATGGCGGGATCTGGAATCCGGGGAGATAAATTGCTGTTGTTGCAAGAAGAATTGATAGAAAAAGCATTGGGAACTTCTGAAAAAGAGATCAGGAATATACTCCGGACAAACTCTTCAATTTTTGATATCATTGTGAATTCAGATAACGATGTAACTGTAAAGTCACAACTCAACGATATGTTGGATGAATCTCTTAAAGAAGATTCTGCGGTCAAAATTCCGGATGGAATGACAAAAGAAGAATTTATTTCCGCACAGATAAATCTATTTACCTCTCCTTGGGTAGCCTACTTTCTGAGATACGACCCATCCAAGACCCTAGAAAACGTCAAATGTCCCGTATTGGCAATCAATGGCGAAAAAGATCTTCAGGTTCCTCCAAAAGAAAATCTATCTGCGATTAAAGATGCTTTGAAGAAAGGAGGTAATGACAGGGTTACTATTAAAGAGTACGAAAATTTAAACCATCTTTTTCAAGAATCTGACACAGGCTCCCCACTTGAATACTCGGTCATAGAACAGACAATAGCCCCTATCGTTCTCCAAGATGTAACCGATTGGATTATTGGCCAAATAAAATAGCAACCAAAAAAATAGATGTTTATAAACTTAAATATAATGAAATCGAGCATGAAGCAAGCGACACACACTGGGATGATTATAAGCCATGCGAGATTCCATATGACCATTAAAAAACAATTATAATCATATGAAATCGACACGATTAAAATCATCATTAAACACACAGGGCAATGATTATTTTAATCGTCAAAGATTCCATATGACCATTAAAAAACAATTATAATCATATGAAATCGACACGATTAAAATCATCATTAAACACACAGGGCAATGATTATTTTAATCGTCAAAGATTCCATGTGCCCCATAAAAAACAATTATAAACACATGAAAGCAGCAATATTAAATGAATTCGGGTCTTTTGATAGTTTTAAAATTACAGAAGTACCTACACCCAAACCAAAATTTCAAGAAGTTTTAGTAAAGGTACTTGCCTCTTCCGTGAATCCTTTGGATTTTCAAGTCCGTCGTGGAGATTATAAAAATGAATTGACCTTGCCCTTGATTACAGGGCACGATATCTCAGGTGTAATTGTGGAAACTGGCCCCGGGGTTGAAAATTTTGAAGTCGGTGATGAAGTGTATTATTCACCGGAAATTTTTAATGGACATGGAAGCTATGCACAATATCACTGTGCCCACGAATCTATCATCGGTCTAAAACCTAAAAGCATAAGCCACTTGGAAGCTGCAACGCTTCCACTAGCTGCCGGTACTGCGTGGGAAATGCTTGTTTCAAGGGCACAACTTAAAATTAACCAGACTATATTGATTCATGGAGGTGCAGGTGGAGTGGGGATACCAACTATTCAAATAGCTAAAGCTATGGGAGCAACTGTCTTTACAACGGCGAGAAAAGTTCACCACCCGTTTCTTCTTGAATTGGGGGCTGATTATGTCATTGACTATAAAAATGAAGACTACATTCAGGTGATTAACCAATTAACTGACAATAAAGGGGTAGATGTAATCATTGACACTATCGGAGGTAATACACTTTCTGACAGCGGAAAAGTACTTAGTCAGTTAGGACAGGTAGTTACTATAGTTGATATAGATAAGCCACAAAATCTTATTGAAGCTTGGGGGAAAAATGCAACCTATCATTTTGTTTTTACCCGACAGAATAGAAATAAACTGGATGAACTGACTAAACTAGTGGAAAACAAAAAACTAAAACCTATTTTGACCAAAACTTTTCCGTTATCAGATATTGGTAAAGCGCATAGCCTTTTGGAGACAAAGTCCGGTGATGATAATTTCTATGGTAAAATTGCCATAGAAATCGAGCATGACTCAAGTCACACGGAGGAATGATTATCTGTGAAGCGAGATTCCATATGACCATTGGAAATCAAATTATAAACAGATGAAAGCATCAGATTTATTTATCAAGGCACTGGAAAATGAGGGTGTTGAATATATATTCGGTCTGCCTGGAGAAGAAAACCTCGATTTCCTCGAATCCCTCAGGAAATCGGAAAAAATAGAGTTGATCCTTACCCGGCACGAACAGGGTGCGGGATTTATGGCCGCGACTTATGGCAGACTGACAGGAAAACCGGGAGTTTGCCTCTCTACCCTGGGACCGGGTGCTACCAATCTGGTGACTCCTGCAGCTTATGCTCAATTAGGGGCTATGCCATTGGTTATTATTACGGGGCAGAAGCCGATCAAAAAGAGCAAACAGGGGAAATTTCAGATCATCGATGTGGTCAAAATGATGCATCCGCTTACCAAGTACACCAAACAAGTTACCCATAGTTCACATATTCCTTCTATGGTCAGGGAAGCATTTCGGCTCGCACAGGAGGAAAGACCTGGAGCCGTCCATATAGAATTGCCTGAGGACATTGCAGCGGAAGATGTAGAGAATCCGAGGATATTTGAGGTGGTAGATTTTAAAATTCCCAATGCAGGGAAAGATGCTATTCAACAGGCAGCAGATCTGATCAAAAAGGCCGGCAGACCGCTCTTGCTCATCGGTGCCGGAGCCAATAGAAAAAGAGCCAGTATGGCATTGACAGCCTTTGTTGATTCTATAGGGATACCTTTTTTCAATACACAAATGGGAAAAGGAATCATTGACGAACGTCATCCCTTATACCTGGGCACTGCGGCTTTGTCCAATTATGATTTTTTGCATGAAGCCATTGACGAATCGGATCTCATTATTAATGTAGGGCACGATACCATTGAAAAACCGCCTTTTTTCATGCATATCGAGGACAAGCGTAAGGTGATTCATCTCAATTTCTTTCCTGCTGAGATAGACGAAGTTTACTTTCCCCAATTAAATGTCATCGGAGATATAGCAAACAGTGTTTTGGAATTGACCGATTCTTTAAAGCCCTATTCCAATAGCTGGAATACCGATTTTTTTCTGAATATAAAAAGCAGCGTATCGACCCGCCTGGCAAAATACGGGAACGACAATCGTTTTCCGGTTTTGCCCCAGCGAGCGGTGAAGATTGTAAGAGATATTCTCCCCGATGACGGTATCGTGACGTTAGATAATGGAATGTACAAAATATGGTTTGCACGAAATTATCCGGCCTATGTGCAAAATAGCTTGCTACTTGATAACGCCTTGGCAACTATGGGCGCAGGCCTCCCCTCGGCTATGATGGCAAAAAAAATGAATCCGGAGAAAAAAGTAATATCCATAAACGGAGACGGAGGGTTTATGATGAACTCCCAGGAATTGGAAACCGCCATACGCATGCAACTTGACCTGGTGGTCATTATCCTAAATGACCATGCTTACGGCATGATCCAATGGAAGCAGCAGGATCTCGGATTTGAGAAGTATGGGTTGGATTATGGAAATCCGGACTTTGTCAAATATGCCGAAAGCTTCGGGGCACAGGGATATCGGCCGACTTCTGTAGAAGAATTCCAAAAGGTCTTGGGAGAGGCTTTGAGTTCCAAAGGGGTACAGCTTATCGATTTAGCCGTCGATTATTCTCTAAACCATGAAATTTTAAATGTATTGATTAAGAAATATTCCAGTGAACCTAAAAAAACAACACCATGAGTAATGCAATAACGATTAACCCTGCAAACGGAGAAACTGTAGCCGAATACGAAAGGATAGCTATTTCAAAAGCTAAAGAAAAGATAGCTATGGCTAGGGAAGCGTATGCTTCCTGGAAGGAAACAAGCTTTGCGGAACGCTCGCAGCTTATGCATGCGCTTGCAGATCTGTTTGATGCTAATAAGGAAGAGTACGCACGGCTGGCTACGACAGAAATGGGAAAAACTATTGTACAGGCCAGAAAGGAAATTGAAAAATGTGCTTGGGTATGTCGCTTCTATGCGGATAATGCGGAAAGTTTTCTTGGAAAGGAGGTAGTGGATACCGATGCGGCCAGGAGTTATGTTACCTTCCAGCCAATGGGAGTCATTCTTGCGGTGATGCCTTGGAATTTTCCGTTTTACCAAGTGATCCGTTTCGCCGCACCTGCACTAATGGCCGGAAATACCGGGGTACTGAAACATGCATCCAATGTACAGGGAAGTGCATTTGCCTTGGAAGTTGCTTTTATCAAAGCGGGATTTCCGGCAGGCGTATTTACCAATCTGAATATAAATGCAGGCAATGTAAAAGATGTCATAGAAGATAAGAATATCGTAGCGGTAACCCTTACAGGAAGTGACCCCGCAGGACGTTCCGTTGCATCGGTTGCCGGAGCCAACTTGAAAAAAACTGTATTGGAACTGGGAGGAAGCGATGCCTATGTTGTTTTGGATGATGCGGATCTGGAAGAAGCGACAGATCTGGCTACGTTCGGAAGATTGCAGAACAACGGGCAAACCTGTATAGCGGCCAAGCGTTTTGTGGTGCTCGATGCCATTTACGATAAGTTTCTGGAACTCTTCACCAAAAAGATGAGAGAGGCAAAAATGGGTGATCCTATGGACGAATCTACCTATTATGGTCCTATGGCAAGGTTGGATTTGCGCGATGAAATACACGAACAAGTCACAAAAACCATAGCACAAGGTGGCCGCCTTATACTCGGAGGAAAAATTCCCGAAGGAACAGGAGCTTACTATCCGGCCACTATCCTGGTCGATGTACACCCCGGCATGGAAGCTTTTGACAATGAGCTTTTTGGTCCGGTAGCCTCTGTGATCCGTGCCAAAGATGAAAATGAAGCCATTGCACTGGCGAATAATTCTCAATTTGGTTTGGGATCGGGAGTGATCACATCAGATAGAGAACGTGGAGAAAAAGTGGCATTACAACTTGAAGCCGGAAGCTGCTTTGTAAATAAATTGGTGACTTCAGATCCTAGATTGCCTTTTGGAGGGATTAAGAATAGTGGATATGGAAGAGAGCTTTCCGCTTATGGAATCCGCGAATTTGTCAACATTAAATCCATTTGGGTGGATTAAACAATATGTATATCCGCTTTTCTGCAAGTAAAGAGACTAAAGCATTATAGGATTTGGAAAACACTAGCGCCGAGGCCACTTCGGTCTTCTGTCATCGGTGTTCCAGCTGTTACACCAAAGAAAATGAGGCTACTGGCATCATTGCGGATAATCATATTAAACAATCTAATTGGCCAAGCTCCTTGATCGAGCCAATGTCAATCTTTGTAAAAAAATAGTAAAACATAAAAAATGAGAATAAAAAAGATCTTGAAGTCTCTGTTTATTGTAGTAATTGCTTTCGTCGGAATGGTATTTATTTTAGTATACTATCCTGTTCAATCCCAAGCGCAGCATACTGGTATTTCCGAAGAAAGAGCAGCCGCCATGAGGAATGAATTTAAAGATCCACACCATTTAATACAGACTACTGATGGAGAAACATTGTTTTTGCGCCGATGGAATCCGGACGGTGTACTTTCAGACAAAAGGGAAGTCGCAGTACTGATTCTTCATGGTATCACAGCGCATAGTGGTGCGTATGACATGGCAGGAAAACCATTTTCCGAAAGTGGTTATACTACGTTTGGATTGGACTACAGAGGGCACGGCTTGTCGGGTGGTAATCGGGGTGATGCGCCGGGGTTGGACAGATGGGTTGCTGATATGGCTGAGACGGTTGCGTATATCAAAGATTTGGGTTTTTCGGAAGTGGTCGTACTTGGGCACAGCCTGGGGGTTGCGGCTGCTTTTTCTGTGGCAAATGCTGTTCCGAATGATATTGAAGGGTTAGTTATGTTGTCCGGCGCGTATGAGGGCAGGGAAGGGGTATCAAAGCCACCTTCACTTTTTAAGAAAGTGAAATTTTTGGC
Source organism: Algoriphagus sp. Y33 (assembly GCF_014838715.1). Taxonomy (NCBI): domain Bacteria; kingdom Pseudomonadati; phylum Bacteroidota; class Cytophagia; order Cytophagales; family Cyclobacteriaceae; genus Algoriphagus; species Algoriphagus sp. Y33. The sequence goes on from NZ_CP061947.1 coordinate 318,520, forward strand.
AAGTGCTATCTTCCGACCGGCTCATCAATCTATTAAATATTACAGAGAAGGAATGACAGTCACCCAAGACAGTCTGTTTACCATGCGATATACCCCTAGATTTATGATGATGCTTGATGTGAAAACACTTAGGCTGCCGGAGGATATGAATATCCCTGTTTTGGTCGGTATTGGTGATGAGGACGAATTATTTACGGTAGAAAAAGTTAAAGAACTGTATGACTTGATCCCCGGCAATAAAAAGGAGTTTTTGGTCATGGAGAATACTACCCATTCGGTAATCCCACGTGAAAGCTGGCTGCAGGTAGTGGATTGGCTGGATCGCACCTACGCCAATCCGGATATAATAGAATGACTGAGACTAGCTTGAAAATCCCGATTTTGGGATTTTTCTGATGCATGGATAAAGACCTATTGCCGGCGTTTTTCAGTATGCCCTGGTTAAGAAGTGGCATCATGGAAGAATAGTGTGCGTAACGTCCCCTTCTCCAACTAGAATTATGTCAGCCAACCCTATGAATAGACCATGGCAAACAATTCCGACAACTTCATTTAGAGATTTCGAGAGGGAGAGAGGATCGTTTATGTGACCAAAGTCTGCATCCAAAATCCAATTCCCCTGATCAGTCGTGAAGGTATTTCCTTCTTTCGAGCGGATGCTACAAGTCCCCCCTAACCGCTTGATTTGAGTGATTACGTAATTGGAGGCAAAAGGAATTACTTCTATCGGCAATTTGAACGCCAAGCCTAGCTGTATCACCTGTTTGCCGGAATCTGCGATGATAATCATCTTTCTCGTCATAGACGCGACGATTTTCTCCCTAAACAGCGCCCCGCCTCCGCCTTTGATCAGTACAAAATCCTCATTAAACTCATCCGTGCCATCGATCGTCACATCGATGTAATCCACACTATTACTGTCTATAATGGGTATATTAAAGGATTCGGCTAAAGCTTGGGTTTTCTTCGAAGTTGGGATTGCTTTTAGCTGCAAACCATTCTGAATAAGCTTTCCTATTTCACGGATGGCATAATACACGGTGGAGCCTGAACCAAGCCCAATCACCTGCTGATCTTGGATGTAAGAGACAGCGGCTATTGCTGCCAATTCCTTCTCTTGTTCTATAGGGGAGGAAGCTTTCTTCTCAATATTCGACATAATTATTTCTAGTTCTAATGTGGCTGGTTGTTTTTATGTTTTTTAGGAAGTTTTCGGCATTTATTGCAGTAAAATCGGGTTCAATTAATCTCTTTTTTTTAAAATCTCCGGTTACTTAGGCAAACTTTCCAACGCCAAGTTCACTGATTTTTTTATCTCTGCCCGGAATCCATCTTGCGACTATTGCCAATTTGTTTTCATGATCTACCTAGATCATATTTGTTCCTGCGCCGATATGGGAAAAAGCGGTCATCAGAGCCGCAGGAATCTCTTTTTGGGTATAGTTGAGAAGTAGTTCATAAAGACCTAGCCTTTATTGGTCGGGTTAGGGGGTAGACTTTTCTACCCAAGGTTTTGGGAGTAATTGCATCCTGTCTCAATTGCTATCATTTTGTGAGCTGATCAATTCTGCTTCCGCAGCCAATCCGACAGTGGTGGATGGAAACTTTTTGCCACTGAGAAAGTCAGGTCAACACGATTAGGTTCACCCTATTGGCCCACAATATATCCCTTATAAATAAAGTAACAAGTATACCATTTATTGATCATGTAATTGCCACTTATTTCATCCTTTGATTATTCCTATAAATGCATCCATCAACTGGGTAGATAAGCCAATTGCAAATTGGTAATGGAATCGGGAAGAAGGATGGGGTGGGGTAGAACACCCATCTGAGCATAAATCCGGAAGCCATCAAACAGTCTTATTGACCAGCGGGGCATCTATCAATACGGCTGACAATTTTGCCATGAATCTGATGAATTTTCCAAATGTTACCATCATAGGTGAACGCACCGCAGGCATGTTTTCAGGCATGATGGGCAAAACAATGCCAAATGGCTGGGAATTTTAACTTTCCCACAAAACACATCTGACAAAGGATGGGACTAATTATGAGGGAATTGGAATACCGGTAGCTATTGAAATAGCCAATACCAAAGATAACCTTACCGCAGGTATAGCCCCTGTTTTAGGCAGAGCTATCGACTTTTTAACTACTAATCGATTGTAAAGGAATCAATGTTTATTCTAAGTTTTAAAGCTAAAAGAAGGGTGTGTAGTTGGTATATTAGGTCTGGGAAAAAATGTTCTCATTCTATTTTTAATCAGATAGCAAAAGTGATTTATTTTTGATTTATTTTTAGAAAATTCCCAAGAGTTTATGGATGAGCAGTCACATTTACCCAAGAAAAAAATCAATATAAGTCTATTGCTAGGCATATCTGCGGTCTTTTTAAGTGCGTCCGCATTAATTGTTTCCATTATTCAGACGTCCATTTTAAGAGAGCAACAGCATACTTCTGTATGGCCCTATTTTCAGGCTACAACTAGCTTCTCCAGTGGTTTTTATAACTATGGTATCGAAAACAAAGGTGTTGGTCCCGCTATTATTAAGGATCTTGCTTATACTTACAAAGGGACAAGTTATGATAATACCAGAAAGGTGTTCGCAGCTTTGTTCGGTGACAATAACAAAGGGGTAGGATTTAGTGAAACAAACAAGGATTATATTGTAAAATCAGGAGAAGGCATTTCATTGCTTTCGGTGAACCGGCCAGATTCATTGATCAATGATATTATTTCCCTCTGGGAAAGTGACGCAGTAAATCTGATAATCACCTATTCAGATGTTTATGGCAATTGCTGGAAGCTGGATAACGGTATTACAACGCGGCTTACCTCATGCCCTGATTAAATTGACTATCCATTACTCACTTTCTATTTCTATGTTTAAGGCAATTCTTACTACGGTCTTCTTTCTGTTCCTAACTTGCAGTTTCGCTTTTTCCCAGAATACCGATGCTTATACCCTGCTAAAAGCAGCACATTTTTACGATTCAGATAAAAATGCCTTCTTGGAAAATCAGGAGGTGTTGATAAAGGACAATAGGGTGGTTAAAGTAGGTGTCGGGCTGACAGTTCCGCCAAATACAGCAATACTTGATTTTGGAAATGCCACCATTACCCCGGGTTTAATAGATGCACATTCGCATATTCTGCTAGAACAACAAACCGATGAACCGCTTGCTGTAGATGCTATGATGCTTTCTTCGGAAAGCAGGGTGTTGAGGGCGGCCAAATTCGCCAGAAGCTATCTGGACGCCGGGTTTACCACCATCAGGGATCTGGGAAATTCCGGGCAATACCTGGATCGGGAGGTTCAGATTGCCATTGAAAATGGATATATAACAGGACCGCGTATGCTGGTTTCAGGGCCAATCATAGGTTCAATGGACGGACAGATTGACGGAATACCCTTAGCTGATTTTGATAGGGTTTCGAGACAGGAATACAGTATGGTAAGTGGGGTAGAGGAAGCCAGAAAAGCGGTAAGAGAACATATCGCAAGAGGGGTTGACGTTATCAAGATTCTTGCTATAGGGAGTAGACTCGTACTGAGTCTGGATGAGATGAAGGCGATTGTGGAGACCGCCCATAGTGAGCGCATACCTGTTACTGCCCATTGTGACAGGGACTGGGCAGCACAAAATGCAATAGAAGCAGGGGTGGATGGAATAGAACATGCCTATGGGTTTAAACAACCTACGCTGGAGAAAATGGTAGAAAAAGGAATCTATGTTGTCCCTACGTATGGTTCCACCGAAACGGTCAGGAAGTTCTATGAAACGCAAAATCTACCCTATACTGAAGAAGGTTTGGAAAACAATGTTGCCGGTTGGAAAAAATGGATTGGTGAACTCAAATCAGCAGGAGTGATCATTGTAGCAGGTTCGGATGCCTATGGAGATCTAAAAATGGCCAGGGGAGATTATGCCAAACAAACCATCTGGGGGTATGCTGATGCAGGGCTTTCTCCGGAAGATGTCCTGCAAACAGCCACCGTCAATGCGGCAACTGCCTTGGGAATGAAGGACCGGATTGGCGTGATCAAAGAAAACAGCTTTGCCGACCTTGTGGTTTTTGAAGGTAATATGAAAGCAGACTTTAAAAAATCTATTTATGAGGTGAAGATGGTGATGAAAAATGGAGTAGTAGAGTGGAGTAAATAATAGATAAAAATGAGCTTAAAGTCTGGCAATCTGTTGGCAACAAGCTAAATAAAATTCAGAACGGGAAAAAATGCGAATTCTCTGATTTTTATGTGTTTAAGAATACCAAATCAACTGATATAAAATCATTGACTTCCTACGTAATTGAGATTTAACCAATAGGGGAACACATACAATTGCAATCACTCAATCATAGCAAATGGCGGGGAATGCAGTAAATATGGGAATTAAATCCCTCTTCAGACCGGTGATCCATTACAACAAGGCAGAGAACAGGTTGCCCGATCGGTGAATACCATTTTGGTAAATACCTATTGGACGATCGGCAGACATATTGTGGAATAGGAGCAGGGCGGTAAAGAAAAGGCCGAATACGGAAGTTTTCTTTTTGAACAACTTTCAAAAGACTTGACAAAGCTTTACGGGAAAGGATTTAGCAGGGCAAATCTGCTATATATGAGAAAGTTATATCTGAATTTTCCAAAAAGTGAGACACTGTCTAACGTTTTGAGCTGGAGCCATTATTTTGAGATTTTACGCTCTGATAGCGAACTTGAGATCAGTTTTACGCCAAGCAAACCGAAAAGGAAAATTGGAGTGTGCGGGAATTGAGGTGCCAAAAGAAAAGTATGTTGTTCCACCGGTTGGCATTGAGCAAAGATAAAAAGGGGGGAACTTTCTGGACAAGGTCAGGAAATTCAAAAAGCAGAAGATATTTTAAAAGATCCTTACGTTTTGGAATTCCTGGGGATGCCTGAAAAATATCAATATATTGAAAGTGAATTGGAGGAAAAACTGATTTCTAACCTACAAAACTTTCTGTTGGAATTGGGCAAAGGCTTCACTTTTGAAAAAAGGCAATACCGAATTTCAATAAGCGGGAAGCATTTTTATGTTGACTTGGTTTTCTATCACCGTATTTTGAAGTGTTTTGTGCTGATTGATCTGAAACGCGGGGAAGTAACACATCAGAACGTTGGGCAAATGAATTTGTATCTCAACTATTTCAAGAAGGAGGTAAGCACAGATGGCGACAGTGAACCCATCGGAATAGTCTTGGGAGCAGACAAAGACCATGTTTTAGTTGAATACGCAACAGAGAGCATAAGCAATCAATTACTCATCAGCAACTATCAGCTTTATCTGCCTGACAAAAAACAACTTGAGAACGAGCTGAACAAATTGCTTGATGACGAATAACAGCAAACCTGTCATTTTGCTATTTATAGCCGCTATTATAGCAAGCTGTACCAAAAAAAGTCTCTTGAATTGGAGGTGATTAATGCAACTTTCATGGACATGGTAGGAACCTATTACTATAATGAACCTTCCCCGCCAGCACCCTACAGACCTATTCATCCCGATTCAGTTAACAACGAAATTGAAACTGTAATCGAATTGACAATTGAATTGGATGGAGAGAGAAATGAACCAAAGGATAGTTTGACGAAAGCGAATGAATTGGAACTTGAACGGAATAGCCTAATAAACGAGTTCAACAAATTCGATTGGGAGAAATATAGACAGGACTCAGTCGAATGGCAGACCCTCCTGAGCAATCCTAAAAAAGATAGGCGGAACATTATTCTTAATGTGTATGACTCTTTAGTGATTCCAAACCTTGACTTGACAACTAGGTTAACTGAAAAAGGGTTTCGAGCCAACATTCAACTTGAAGATTCTTGGAGTCAACTGGTCATCAAACTCGTTAGGTCTGATTTAAGAAGTGAGCATCTGAATTTTAAAAACCTTACAAACGTAGGACATTACCAACTCAGACGTATGAACTTCGAATCAACAGAAAATGATCGAATGGTCGCTAGCTTAACATTTTCGAGAGTCGTTTTCAACCAAGATAGGACAAAGGTGTGCTACTATTATAGGGAGCACTGTGGACCCAATTGTGGATATGGTTATTTGGTCTTCGTCGAACGAACTGACGGAACCTGGAAACTAAAGATAAAACATCAACTCTGGATATCTTAAAACTGAAGGTGGTTATTCCAGTCCATTTACCCCTCTGATCGGTAGTTTTGGTTTTTTAGCGGACATTTTCGATAACCGCTTACTATACTCCCATCACTTAAACTCCTAAACCAATAACCCAGACAAAGCAAACGATACTACTTCATGGCCGAACAAAAGGACCCAAACCCATCACCCCCATATCACAGGGCTGAAACAGGATCCTATGCCTCACTTTCTGTTTTTGTCTGAAAAATAATATAGTAGGGTGTAGATAATTATATGGACAGGCCAAAAAACACTGCATTTCTTTAACTTTTCCTCCCGTTTTCATGAAAAAACCTAGGGCCGACTGTTAAGAAAATGTCCAGTGGACATTTTTAGCGAAGGGGCCAGGCTGCGGGCTGGTTTCCTATCTTTTTATTCCTTTTCTTGCAGATGGACTTTAGCTTTTGACAACAACCAACTTCTTATCCTTAACCTCCATCTGGAGCATGATCGATCGCCCTCTCTTTAAGGAGAGGGAGGGGTGAGGTAGATAAGCCAAATACAAATTGGTAAGTATATTAGGGTAGGACAAGGCGTGAAGAAATCTTCCTCCGGAAGATTTCTTCACGCCTTGCGCCAGCTTGTAGGGCAGGCAAATCCCACCCAGTCAGCACGAGCGTTTTGACTACACCCAGACGGGGGACTTCGATAAATACAAGTGTTGGCAGTAACTCCAAAAAGAAGTGAGAACACAAGAAACTAATAAAACAATCAGCATACTACTTCGCCCAAATTTTGGGATAATGATTGTGTTTTGTGTTTTAGTTTATGGGGTGGCAATTTTTCAAGACTACGTTTTCTCCAAAATTAAACCCACTGGCTTTTATTGGACTGATACTATGCTCTATAATATTTATTGGTTTTTATTTATTCCATTTATAAAAATTGCAAATTCATGTTACAATAAAGTTCAATTCAAATCATTAACTAGCAAAGTACTTTACTCTTTTGGTACAGGGTTTATATTTAGTGTACTACATGTACTTGTCTTTACTTCAATTTTTATTTTGATAAGTAATCTTATCTATTCGATACCTCACCGTTTTTTAACAATACTTAAGAATGCAGTCTCAAATCAATTGCATATAACAATTATTGTTTATTTATTTAGTCCTTTTGTTTTTGAATATATTAAAAGGAGAAAACAGTTAAATAAATATTCCCAAAATGAAAAGACTAATAAGATATTTACTGCTAAAAATGGTAATCGTAGAATAAGGATTGACACTTTTACAATTATATTTATTGAAACTGACAGACCCTATACAAAAATACATACGACTAGCCAAAAAATTCTGCATGAGGAGAGTTTAAAAGAGCTTGGAGACTCACTTGATCCTCAAATATTTTTAAGAGTTCATCGTTCCGTAATTATCAATAAAAACCACTTGACAGAATTAAAATCAAGAAAAAATGGTGATTATGATGGTGTTTTATCCAATGGTCAAGCCATAAGGTTCAGCAGACATTATCGTGGAAATTGGATTGAACTACTACGCCACTAAGCTTTAAAACCACTCCAGTCAGCCTATTTGCAGGTAGTTATCTTTTTAGAATATTAGATTTTTTTGACTTTTGGGAAATCATTAAAATTTAAAATTCTTTTTATGAAAGACACAATAGTATTATACATCGTGGGCATTTTTTTTACTCTTAATGCATCACAGCCTGTTAAAAAAAATGAAATAAATTTAAAAGCACAAATTCCCTCAATGAAAACTAATCAAGAAGATTGTAATTGGTGTGGAACTTTCGAAGTCCCAGAGAATGCTTCATGGAGGACTATTATTCCTCCAAACGGAGAGCCAGGAGACAAGCTTATTATTTCTGGTACAGTATATTTACCTGATGGTAAAACACCTGCAGAAGATGTTATCATTTACGTTCATCACACCAATAATGAAGGGGGCTATCCTAAAAAAGGAAATGAAAAAGGAAATGGGAAATACCATGGATACTTAAGGGGATGGATGAAAACAGATTCAAATGGAAAATACGAATTTGAGACCATTCGCCCTGCTCCATATCACAGTCATGATGGAGAGCCAGCTCATGTCCATTATAATATTGAAGCTCCTGACTATCCTGAGTATTGGCTAACTGGACTATGGTTTTCTGATGACCCTAGAGTGAATGAATACAGAAATAAAATAGAGAGAGACGGTGGGTTTTCCAATATTGTAACCCTAACAAAAGATGAAAACAATGTTTTAAGTGGTACAAGGAATATTATACTTGAAAAATTTAAAGACTGAGGTAATGAAATCACTATCATTTTTAAATAAATCAATTTGGACTACATCAGAGAAAAGTATAAGCCTTAGTTTACTTATACTAAGGATTGGGGTATCATTTTCAATGATTTATTTGCATGGGTATCAAAGACTCATCAATTTCAGTCATATTAGTACTGAATTTGCTGACCCGTTAGGAGTAGGAGTTGTGGCAAGTTTAAGTCTTGTTGTGTTCGCAGAATTCTTTTGTTCTTTATTTTTGATAACTGGACTGTTTACAAGATGGAGTTGTATTCCATTGATTATTACCATGATTGTTGCTACTTGGGTAATTAATGCAGGGAAAGGTTTTATTTTTCAAGAAAAGAGCTTTATTTATTTAATCACCTACGTCAGTTTATTAATAAGCGGAGGAGGTTATTTTTCTATAGATTACCTGCTTCTAGGGAGAAAAATTAAATTATAAGCTACTGCCACCTCATCTTGGATACAGCGGGCGGTACCGAGTAAATATGAAAATCAGTATCTTTAAGAAGTCAGTAGTAGGCTGGAAGAGAACGGCTCCGAATGCCCGCCGTCTCCAAGATGAATCACGTTACAGGGCATTATAGCATCAATATGAAAAAGTATTTTATTCTATTCTTCTTTACCACTCTCTTAACTGGATGTGCCAACAAAAGACTAACTCCCAGCGATCTGGTAACTGAATATTATCATGCGTTCAACGATTCTGACTTTAACCGAATAACCGCTGTAATAGCCGATAGTATTACCATTGTAGAAGGTGAATATGTAATGCCATACTCGCAGAAAAGTTTTCATGAGCAATTCAAGTGGGATTCCATTTTCCGGCCAACTTATAAGATTGTCGAACTGGAAGGTCAAAACAACCGGATAATTGCAACTGTGGCATCAAGTTCTATACGTTACAAATTTCTAAAAAACGATCCTTTGACTTGTAGATTTGAAATCTCCTTTAATTCGGACGGAATAACAAAACTGGAATCACTTGAGTGTTTAGATGCTGACTGGAACGTATGGCAAGCCAAAAGAGATTCACTGGTAAACTGGACGAAAAGAAACCATCCCGAACTTGATGGATTTATTCACGACTTAACAATGAATGGTGCTATAAATTACCTAAAAGCCATCGAACTGTATGAAAATAGATAAGACGCCCTGTAACATCAGCTATGAATGAAAAGGGGTTTATCAGTCAGGAAAGTTTGGTGATACTTGGAAAGTCTGCCACAAGTTTTAAATTTAAATAAAGGCTTGGCTATATGCGGGATGAGAGGGGCTTGCCGGAGCAGCCATCAGTTAAGCGTAGCGAATCGCAGATTCAAAATAAATCAAATCACAACATCTGTAAACCGCCTTACACTGCATTTGCCGGAAATCCCTATGCGGTGAGCGGCTACCGAAAAAAGAGAACATCAACTCCGGTAGATGAGTAAAGATAGAGCTGATCCGTAAACCCCAATCCTGTCATCCACCGTCCTCAGAACTCCGCTATTCCCCTAAAATGTGTATAACTTTCTAATTTTTACCCAAAAAATACCCTGTATAGGAGGGACGAGCGTTAAAAATCTCTTCAGTGAAGAGATTTAGCGAAGGAGCCAGCCTGCGGGTTGGGATGGTATCATTTTTTCCCCTTTCTTGCTCAAGCCTTTTAATTATTGAGAATAACCAACCTACTTCTTACTCTTCAGCTCATCTGGAGCAGAGCCAAGCGCCTTCTCCTAAAGGAGAAGGATGGGATGAGGTAAGAAATCCAATTACAAATTGGTATGGCTATCTGGCTGGAATTAAAAATTCCAGCCAGTCATCACGAACATTGTGACTACGCTGAGAGGGGGTAGATCGACAAAAGGAAGTCCAATTTCAAAGAGGAAGAAACCCGAAAATATAGGTTTGAGAAAAAGAGAATGACACTATGATGAAGTTGACCGGTTCCATCAAAACAAAATTCTAATTCATTAAGTGCAAGTCAAAATACTAATTGCCTTGCTGCCGAGTTCCCGTTTGTCACTAACTGTCAGTTAGAACTTATTTGGCTACTGGTTTCATTGCGGATATACTTATAAAAAGAAAAAGAACATCATCTGTTAAATTCATCCTCCAAATAATGAAGTTCATCGGAAAACAGGGGGAGTTAGTGATGAATCTTATAGAGAAATTTTACTTTTGAATAATGATTCAAAAAAAAGTAAATAGTAAAAGACTGCTTATCTTTTTCTTCTCATCACTGGTCTATGCCCTCTGCCAAATGCTTTTTAGCATTATTGTGATGAAGGAAGATTTATGGAAGAACTTTCACATACAGCTTTCTGCGCATTATGTCGTCATCCTTGCCATGTGTATGGCAGACTACGGATTATTGTTGCTCCTTAATAAGCATTTGCCATACTCCAAAAATATCTTTTTGCGTATTATGGCAGATATTGTAGGTATTTCAGCTATATGCCTGATGCTACTATGGATATTTAATCTTTTAATATATAATGTGTTCCTTGTTCCCGAGGAGGGATTGCCTCCTTTCATTGTCAAATTCGCATTTGCAATGACAACCAATGTCCCTATTTTGTTGGTTTTCGAGTTGATCCATTACTTCCAATCCGAACAAAAGGCCATAGCCGATTCCGAAAAAGCCAAACGTAAGATCCTGTTGTTTCAACACGAAACTTTAAGATCACAGATAAACCCACATTTCCTGTTTAATTCACTGAATGTATTGTCTTCTTTAATTTACATTAATCCGGACAATGCAAACAAGTTCACAAAAGCCCTATCAAAGACGTATCGGTACGTCCTTTCTCTTTCTCAACAGCCTCTGGTGTTTGTCTCGGAGGAATTGGACGCATTGGATTCCTATGTTTATTTAATGAGAACAAGGTTTGAGGATTCCTTTACTTTTCAAATAGACAGAATATCGGATGGCGAAAGGAACAAGATTGTACCTCTAACTCTCCAATTACTTATAGAGAACGCGTTCAAACATAATGTTGCGACCGAAGAATCACTATTGAATATCAAAATTACCATCGACAGCGATTACATCACAGTTGAAAACAACATCCAGCCTTCAAGCAGTGCGGACAAGGGGGGAATCGGTCTGAAATACATTACTAAGCAATACAGGATCTATGCTAAGGAAGTCACCGTTAAGCAGACGGAAGGTCTATTTATTGTGAAAATCCCTTACATATAGCCATGAAGTACCTGATAGTAGAAGACGAGCGGTTTGCTTATGAAGAACTGAAGCGCATGTTGACGAAATTACGACCCGATTATCAGCTAGAAAAGCATACCAAAACAGTCGTTGATACCATTAGGTTTCTAAAAGAATCGACTGTTGACTTAATTCTTATGGATATTCGTCTTGCAGATGGCAACTGCTTCGAGATTTTTAACCATGTAGAGGTTGCCACGCCTGTTATCTTTACCACAGCTTATGATGAGCATGCCATCAAAGCGTTTAAGCTGAACAGTATTGATTACCTATTGAAGCCTTTTGAGGAGAATGAATTAGAGGCGGCATTAACCAAATTTGAGAATATTTTCCATAATCCCACTTATAAAACCAGTTCTGCGAATTTTGTGCAGATGCAATCGCTCAAGACCAAAAACCGGTTTTTGATTTCTAAAGGAGAAAATTATCATTATATAGAAACGAAAGATATTGCCCATTTTTACAGTGAAGACGGCGTCGTCTTCCTTCATACGTTTAACGACAGGCGGTATATCATTAATTACACCCTAGATCAGTTAGAACAACAGTTTCATAACCATCTGTTTTTTCGTGTTTCAAGGAATTGTATCGCCAATGTAAAAGCGATTGAAAATGTAGCCAGATACTTCAACAGTCGTTTGAAACTTACCTTTTTACCTGAATGCCCACATGAAGTTTTGGTAAGTCGTGTACGGGTTCCGGACTTCCTCAAATGGATGGATGGGATTGTAGATTAGCTTCAGCTGAAAATCCAATGCCTTCAAGCTGCATTTCATTCAGTGAATTCTGAAGCCTATCCTTTATAGCTTCCGCCTCCGCGCTTTACGCGGTTCTTTTGTTTTATAATTAAAATTTAAGAACAATGAAAAGAAACGTAGTAACATTTGTCATTGCAGTTGGAGCACTTATTTTCTCTGCGCAATTGTCCGCACAGGACAAATCTGTATCAATTGGCTTCAAAGCCGGAACAAGTCTTTCCAATTACCGGCAAGGTGGTGACATGAATGGCTTCAAGAGTAAAATGGGTATAGGCGGCTCTGTGGGCGGTTTCCTAAAGTATGACCTGAGCCACAATTTTGCGCTGCAATCCGGGGTCGATGTATATTATAAGTCCTCGAAGTTGGAATCCAAGGCAGATGAATCATCCGACAAATTCAAATCTATCGGAGTAGAGATCCCTCTATATGGGATTATCCAAGGGGATTTGGGAAGCGGAAAAGCTTTTGTAGGAGCAGGCCCTTATGTTGGCTATGGACTCTATGCAAAATCTGATGGGGTGAACTTATTTAAAGAGAATAGTGAGACAGGTGAGTCTGCAATGAGCCGTTTTGATTATGGTGTCGGAGGTATTATCGGATATGACTTTAATAAAAAATGGCAAATAAATGCAAGTTACCAATTTGGACTTGCAGATCTCCATAAAGCCAAAGCTGGCTCAATGAAAAGTCACGGCGCAGCTATTGGAATAGTGCATAAATTCTAAGCACCCCAAAGCTAAAGCAGATTGTGTACCGAAGTTTATGCTCATGTCAAATAGGTAAAACCTGAATTTCGGCACAATGGCTTCCTGCCGCATCTGAAAAACCTTAAAATTTATGTTATCCTCTTCCTTCTAGATTTCATCTGGCTGATGCTGAAGTCTAAGGTTGCCACCCTCTGTTTTAGCTTCTTTCACCATTTATTTAGCCGGATACATAACGAATATGTTCCAATTCAACTTCAAAATCATGAAATCAATATCACTATTCCTAACAGCATTGGTTATGCTACTGTGTCAGGAGGGAAAAGCTCAGCAAGTGTCTTTCAAGACGGAATACATTGGAAATTCAGGCTACTATTACCTGCCTCCGGGAGATAAGCCCAGAGAGAAAACCGGTGACAGCAAAGGTTCTGCCATGATTTATCAGGCAGCGTTCACTATGCCCTTATCCATGAAAGTAGATGAGAACGAACGGCCGACTGTTTGGGGAGTCGCCTTTGGTGGGGCTTACGTTTCTTTGAGGAACCAAGATTTTTCGGAATACATGGTATCCGAAATCATGAACTTACAGGTAGGTGTTTATCATCTACGGCCATTAAACGACAAGTGGTCGATGAAGGCAAGTGCTGGAATAGGGATATTTACTCCCTCTACTGATTTTTCTAAAATCAGCTTCAAGAATGTGCTTGGAAGTGGAGGCGTTGTTTTTATCCGCCATCTGAATCCCAATCTTGACATTGGTGCGGGTGTTGCAATAAATAGTTCACTGGGTTATCCGATGATATTTCCTGCCGTTTACTTGAACTGGAGGCATAACGGGAGATTCGATGTGAATATTGAACTGGTGGAGGGCTTGGATATATCGACAGGCTTTGATTATAATGACAGATTAAAATTGTCGTATGCTCTTGAAATGAACGGGCAGGCTGCCTTATTGGAAAAGGATGGAAAGGATCAAATATTTTCCCATCAATATATCGTTACAGGTTTTCGTCCTGAGCTAAAACTTGGCGCAAAAGGGCTCTCTGTGACGGGTATGGCAGGAATTAATCTATTTCGTCCTGCATCTTTCAGCGATAGAACTTTGAAAGGTGTGTTTGCGGGAGATAATGATTATTATTTTTCTGTTTCCCCGTATGGCTCAGTTGGTTTAAAAATGAAGTTTTAATCCGTGAAAATGAAGCAGACCATGCAATTTGTTGTATATAGAAGTGTTTATATTATTGTCTATGCCTTGAGTCTGCTACCGATGGGATTCCTGTATGCAATAGCTTCTTTTACTTTTTTCCTTTCTTATTACATTATTGGGTACAGGAAAGCGGTAGTAATTCAAAACATTGCGCGTTCCTTTCCCGATAGGCGGTATGGGGAGATTCAGGCAATTGTAAAAAAGTTCTACGTTTGCTTTGTTTCTTATTTTGCCGAAATTATAAAAAGTGTTTCTGTTCCGCCAGAAGTACTTGATAGAAAAATAGTATTTGAGAACTTGGAGTTGATAGACCAATATATAAACTCCGGGCGGAATGTTATTGCCTGTATGGGACATTGTGGCAATTGGGAGATGCTGAATTTTATGCCATATAAGATACGCCACGAAATGTTTGCCGTTTACAAACCCCTTGGATCTGAGATTATGAACAGGTTGATGGTTAAGCTGCGGTCCCGTTTTGGCATGAAGTTAATACCAGACAGGGAAATTATACGCCATATTTTAACTAAAAACTCACCTCCGGCCGTCTATCTTTTTATTGCGGACCAGTGCCCGCACATAAAAAAAGAAAAGTATAGGTTTACGCTATTGAATCAGGAAACATATGTTTTTTCCGGTATGGAGAAAGTGGCCCAAAAAGGTCGGACGGCTGTTGTATATCTTAATATTACACAGCTATCAAAAGGAAATTACAAAATAGTCTGCTTGCCGGTATGTTCCACAGCAGAATCCATGGGCGATAGTGAAATAACCCAAAAGTACATAGACTTACTAACCGAAAACATCAGGGAAGAACCGTATGGTTGGCTGTGGACACATAAACGATGGAAAAGATAGCATAATGGTTTACATGTTCCCAATACTGTTAATAATATCATCCCTATTTATTGGCTGTAAATTAAAAAACATAGGAACAAAGGGTTCAAGTGCAATATATAAATTGGCGGTTGGTTCATAGTTGGCTCAAAGCCATCCTATTTTGCACATTGCCATCCTCGTTCCTGCGGTGACAAAGAGCAAAAGCCAACGCACGGCTGAGTGCTAGCAAGAAAATGAAGGAAGAAAATCAAATAAAAACCTCTCCTTCGCTCGACTTGAAAAAAGGGAAACTCTCTTTGAGAAAAATCCGGATAAAGCAAACGATCCCACCTAACAGCCAAGCAAAAGAACCCAAACCCATCCCCCACATCACAGAGCTGAAACCCGATCCTATGACCCACTTTCTACTTATAGCTAAAAAGGCACAGTAGAATGCAGCTAATCCTGCTACCCAACCGGAAAACAGGGCACTTCTTTATAAAACACCACACTTCCTTCACCTTTTCACCCATTTCTTAAAATTCGGGTAGTTCATCCAATTGATTCTTGCGATTTTTTCCCTTTCGTGTAATAACCTTTTAGTAGAAAACGATCAGCCAACTTTTAGCACCTATCCGGGCTTAAATCCGGAATCTAATAGCAAATTGGCAATGTTTTTCGGCTGGAACTAAAATTCCCCACTCGGTCTCATAGGCAATTTGAACGCACCGAGGAATTTCATTGCGGTTTCTTACGCCGATTCAATTGTGAACCATTGGGAAAAAAGATAATATTTACGACATTTAGATATAAAACGGAATAGAAATGGCAACAGTTGACAACATAAGAAACGGGTTGATTGATAAAATTCTTTCAATTAAAAACAGGGATTTTTTAGAGGCTCTTGATAAACTGATTTCCTCAAGTGCAGCAGAATTGGATAGAGTGGAATTGACAGATGAACAAAAAATGATGTTGGAGATGAGTGAGCAGGATTTGAAAAAAGGAAATCTGATTTCTCAAGAAGCAATGGACAAAAGAAATCTAGAATGGCTAAACGCAATGTAGTTTGGACAAGAACAGCAGACCTTCAATTTGTCGGAATTTTGGAATATTGGGTTCAAAGAAACAAGTCAAATACCTATTCTAAAAAACTTGTAAAGTTAGTTTCCAAAAGAACCAAGCAAATTTCGGAAAAACCTTTTATTTACAAATCAACTGATTTCAAAGATGTTAGAGTCGCTTCATTGGGGAATTTCAGTATTTATTACAAAGTTTCCGATGAACAAATTATAATTTCAGCATTTTGGGACAATCGACAAGACCCGGTAAAACTTTTAAAAGTTTTACAAAATGAGAAATAACGTTTAACTTTTTAGTAGACCTGTCCCGCGACTGAAAGGATGCGGGAAAACGAATAGCCAACTTTTAGCACCTATCCGGGCTTAAATCCGGAGAATCTTCAATTTAGTGGAAGCACTAGCTATAAAAACACCATCTCACAATCGCCTCCTCTTTAAGGAGAGCCAGTCCCGATGTTCTAATCCCGAGAACGAAGTGATTAGGGAAGCAAAGTGATATTGAGGGATGAGACGAGGAAGTTCCATATGCTCAAGGAAATTTGCTACTGCAAGTAGATATTGCTGGTAGCATATGGATGAAAGCGATTTGACCAATTGCAAATTGGTATGGATATTAGGGTGGAATTATAAATCCCACCCAGTCGACACGAGCGATTTGACTACACCCAGACGGGGAACCTATGCTGACTACGATTTGAATCACTTTTGCAGGACTAATATTAATTATAATAGTAATAACAGAATTATGAATAAAACTAACCACAACAATGACTAAGAAAACATAGGGCAGATAAGGCTTTCCTAAAAGCTTCTTCATCTAGAAAACTTCGGTTTCGGTGGACAAGTAATCGCTTCGAAAGCCCTACATTTTTTAGCCTAGACCTTTGGGCGCGATGACGGTGGACAATTAAAAAAGTTGACCACTTTTGAAACCCAGTCAATTAAATGTCGTAAATCCGATAATTGCCCAAATCACAAATGACTTTGGTCAATTCCTTAATGATACAAAAACAATTTATTAAACAAGCTGTCGAAAGAATTAAAGACGACAAAAATGTAATCGGCCTTGCGGTAGCAGGCTCATTCATCACAAAAGAAATTGATGAATTTTCAGATGTTGACCTAATTCTCGTTACGGTTGACAAAGTTGCTCCAGATTTCGACAAAATGGAGAAGTATGCTAAATCGTTTGGCAACTACTTAAATGGATTTACCGGTGAACATGTTGGTGAAAGACGAGTCTTGATTTGTCTTTACGATAATCCATTACTTCACGTTGACATCAAATTCATCACCTTAGATGAATTTGAGCAAAGAGTTGAAGACCCAATAATTTTGTTTGACCGTGACAAATCCTTGGAGAAAATAATCACAACCACAAAGTCCGAATGGCCAAAATTAGACTATCAATGGATTGAAGACCGATTTTGGATATGGGTTCACTATGCTGCCTTAAAGTTAGGACGAGGAGAGAATTTTGAAGCTCTGGACTTTCTATCATTTGTGAGAATAACGGTAACCTCTCCATTGCTTCAAGTTAAAAACGGAAGACTTCCTAGAGCACTGAGAAAAGTTGAGTTTAACTTTAACAATGACGATTTAAGTAAGCTTGTAGGGACTATTCCCGCATATAATACTCAATCAATTTTTGACTCATTGGATAACACAATAAAACTATATTGCGAACTCCGAGACATTTTGTACCCCTCGACAATCCAACGTAGGACACAGACAGAAACTAAAACCTTGGACTACTTGGACAGGATAAAAAGAATGAAATTGAGTTAAGCCACAGCGCCCAACAATATATACATACCATGCCGCGTGACAGTTTGCCAATTACACAAGAAACTACTAACTCCATTTGGAAACTTTGGAAACAAGTGTACTTCGCTAAGCGGCACGGTATGTAGCCAAACCGTTAGCATTCAATAATTTGCGACAGATGAAATGTAGGACAAGTCCATGGGGGCATTTGTGATTTTTCCGACTAATTGTGTTTTCCTACTGACGATGACATTATTAACGTTGGGAGTACAAAAGAAACAGAGGACAGCGTTGCACTCGTCAGTTATGCTGACAGTGCTATTTGGTGGGCTCATGCTATGGTTTTCCGTGGATGCATTTGTATTTCTTTATTATCTGAACTTTATCGGCATAGTGATCTGCATTCCGTGCCTGACTTATTGGTCTGTGCGACTTCTAAGCAAAATTCTGGATAAAAGAATAAACTGGATTGGAGTATTGGGACTAGGCATTCTTTCAACCGTGGTGACAGTTGTAATAGCGGGATTCTTAATCTTCATTTCATTTTTGTACAATCCAATGGATCCTCCTGCAAATAAACAAATAATTGAAAAGAAGGGAAGAAATGCCCAGACGCTAATAAAGCCTATAAATCACGTTTACAGAGTTTGATGATTTACTTGATCGGTAGCAAACCCTTGGCGAACATCACCTTCTCACGGTCTTTAGCTTCCGTCGGATCTGCTTTTTCGGTCCTAAAAGAGAATGGTCAAGCAGGATATGCGATAAACTATTTCGGATTTTATTTTTCATTCCACTACTTAAAATCGTATAACCTCCTCCTTTTTCGGTGTTTCAACTGAAAAATACCCTGTACAGGAGGGACGAGCGTTAAAAAATGATCCCTTTGGATCATTTTAGCGAAGTAGCCAGCCTGCGTGATGGGATGATATCATTTTATTCCTTTTATTGCAGAAGTCTTTTAAGTTTTTGAAAACGATCAACCTACTTCGTGCTCTTTAGCCCATTTGGAGCAGGATCAATCGCCCTCTCTTAAAGGAGAGGGAGGGGTGAGGTAGAACAGCCAACTTTTAGCACCTATCCGGGCTTAAATCCGGAAACCATCAAATACCTTTTGATTCTGAAATCTTAAGGATAGTACCTAACAAGCGCCTTCTCCTAAAGTGCTTGCCCAATATTAAAGGGAATCGAGAAGAGGAGTGAGGTAGGAAAGCCAATTACAAATTGTCATATTGTGGAAGTAAGTGTGGAAATACTGGCTCTAGAGCGGGAAAATGAAGGAATAATCAATTGTAGGTCAATGGATATACAAAGTAATCAAGAATATCAGGATTGGCTAAAAGCATTAAAAGCGAAAGTAAGTGTGGCTAGTGTGAAAGCTGCTTTTGGCGGCCAACAAAGAGTTAATCCACTTTTATTTCGACCTGGGTAGAATGATCAGCGAGCAGCAGATGAAGGGGGCTTGGGGGGATAAGTTACTAGAGCAACTCTCAAAAGATTCGGGTAGTGCATTTCCGGAAATGAAAGGATTTTCGGTAACCAACTTGAAATATTGCAGGCAGTTTTACCGGTTTTATCAATCAGAAATCAGTCAACAGACTGTTGACCAATTGACGGTGCTGGATTTCGGTCAACACACTGTTGACCAATTGCCTTGGGGACATAATGTGCTCATCTTCACAAAATCAAAAAGTATAGCTGAAGCCATTTTCTATCAACAACAAACGCTTCACAACAATTGGAGCAGGGACACTTTGGGATTGCAGTTAAAAACAAACCTGTATGAACGTAACGGTAAAATCATCAGTAACTTCGAACATACACTGCCCAAACCCACAGCAGATTTGGCCCGGAAAAGCCTGAAAGATCCTTATGTGTTTGACTTTGTAGCCTTGGCCAAGACCTACAACGGACGGGACATAGAAACCCAATTGGTGCAGCATATCTCCAAATTCCTTCTGGAGCTGGGCAAGGGCTTTGCCTACATAGGCAGGCAGTACCACTTACAGATTGCCGACAAAGACTACTACATAGACTTGCTTTTTTACCATGTGGTCTTGAAAGCCTATGTAGTGATTGAACTTAAAAATACCGCCTTTATACCCGAATATGCCGGTAAACTCAACTTTTATCTTTCGGCAGTGGATAGTTTGCTCAAAGCGGATGACGACAAACCCACGATTGGAATTTTGCTGTGCAGGGATAAAAACAACATTGAAGCTGAGTTTGCGCTGCGAGACATCAACAAACCTATAGGAGTCAGTGAGTTTCAACTGACAGAAGTGTTACCGGAAAATTTAAAATCCAGCCTTCCTACCATTGAAGAAATAGAACAAACCCTAAAGCAGAGCAGTAATGAGTAAAACAACATTCCCGAAATATCCAGCTGTAAATATTCGAGAGTGGGATGGTTGGGGGATATTCAAGAGTATTAACCTCCTCTGATCGATGGTTTTGGTTTTTTAGCTATAATCCCATGGCTGGAAAAGCTGAATAGCTGAACCAGATAAAACACACGACACTAAATTCATAGATAAGAAAGGGAAGCCAAGCCAATAGCCCTCATTGCAGATCTGGAATTAAGTTGGATCACATAGAAAAAAAATAGTAAACCGTAAAAAGCGACAGTAAATAGTTGTAAGCGGCTAATGTCGGATAGCCCTCAAAATAAAAGAATAGAGACAGGTTTAATGAAATATTATCTTTAAGGATATAGAAGGAATAACCGCAATTGAGGTTATACCACATATTAAGAACCCCAAATCATAGACAATATTTTTTTTTACTATTGAAAATAGTAACTTTAAAGTTACATTTACGTTATGGAAAAAGTAAGAGAAGTCATTGCTTATCAGGACCATTTTGAGAAATTTTTAAAAGCCCAAACAGAAAAAGTTCAAAACAAGATTTTTAAGGTCATTGAAGCGATTGAAACTTTGGAAAGAGTTCCAGAGACTTACCTGAAACCTATCAAAACAAAGAAAGGGCTATATGAAGCAAGGGTTCAGTTGGCATCTAATATATGGAGGGTGTTTTGTTTTTTCGATGAAGGAAAGCTTGTGATACTTCTCAATGGCTTTCAAAAGAAAACCCAAAAAACACCAACCAATGAAATAGAAAAGGCAGCCAAACTGATGAATGAGTATTGTTCTGAAAAGGAAGTTCAAAAAGGAAAAAAGAAAAAGATATGAATACGAAGAGCTGGAAGGATATCAAAGATGAAGTATACGGTGCCAAAGGAACTGACCGCAGGGATGAATTGGATAGGGATTTTGAGTCATTTAAAATTGGTTTGCTATTAAAAAAGGCAAGAGAGGACAAGAATCTTACCCAGGAGCAACTAGCGGATTTGGTAGATAAAAAAAGAACCTATATTTCTAGAGTTGAAAATAATGGAAGCAACCTAACATTGAAAACCCTTTATGAAATTGTAGAAAAAGGATTGGGAGGAAAGGTCAAGATTTCGATTGAACTCTGAAAAAGGAAATACGCGCTATAACAGCACCTAAGAAAACATCGGGCGGGTCTTCGTAAAGGTAAAGCGTATTTCTCGAATTTACTTTTATCTTAGATTTACAGTTAAACGCTTCGAAATGCCCACCATCTCCAAGCTGAAACACGTGGTGTGTCTTGAATCTTACCTTTCAACTTTTGATGAAAGGGACGAATGCTGTAAACTTACATGGAAGACATTGTTCGCAAGAGCAATGAGTTGGCCTTCTGCCTACGACTGTCAAGAGTAGTTGGCAAACCGCATCATGCTGCATGGATGGAAACATTCTTTGTGGTGAACGATGATGTTAAAAACGGGGACAAAGATTCCCGAAGGTGTGCATGATGGAGCTGAATAAATTGAACCTACTATGAAGCCTCGAAAGCGCAAATTGTGATGTCAAAAGCAATCTCTCACGTTTAGATTGTGAAGCAGGTGTAATGGGCGACTTGATTACTGATTACATGGCATCCGGGGTAAAGTGGGCAGGAACATCATGTGGGGTAGTTTATGGAACAAAAGAAGTCATTGCCGTTTTGTTAACTTTCACAGGGATGCAAATATTGGGGATCAATGAGGCAGTGGTGGCGGACTAAATCGTAGTAGTGTTGAAGGTACTGTAATGGTACTGGAGCGAAGGATTTGGCTTGTCAGTTTTCTAAGTTAAGACAACCAGCGATGGGAGGATCTGTACAAAGGAGACGAAGTCCCGATCAAGCCGAAAGGCGTGAGGATACAAATTGTGGAAAGCCATACGGGACTGGACAAGAAGAGCCGTGTGAAGGGAGATTTTCACGCACGGTTCTATGGGAAGGCAGAGGTGAAATTCCCCCGCCTGACCCGACTGTGACTTGAATCAACCTTGAAAGTAGGCCCAATGCTTTGAAATGGATGGAGGACTATGGAGAAATCAAGGGCCTCCGATGATCCCAAAATTTGGGCAGAGCAGCTATCATATCAATTTCCGACAAAAATATCCAATGCCCACTTGATGGGATCGACGAAATCCTTAATTTAGTCACAGTATAAATCCGAATACCTGTGTACAATTGAAATATAGACGCAATAGGGGTAGCGGGAGTACTGTAACCACAAATGTTAGGTGACACTTAATTGAGAATACCCAGCCATGAGATATATTTTGACATTTTTGACTTTAGTTAGTTTTTCGGTAAGTGCTCAATCCATTGAGAAAACTAAATCGGACATCTCATCGATAAAACTGTTTCGGATGCAAATGAATATTTAGCACTTCCTTCCATGGACTTTACAGGGCAATTGTTTGAGTTAAACTCAAGAGTTGACACTGCGGCGCAAAATCAATAAACTTTTACCTTTGCCGTCAGTCGGCTCGTTACCAGCCCCGCCTTAGGCAAGCCACATCATTGGCAGTAATATGAAAATGGAAAACAGTCAATTAAAAATAATTTCGAACTCTGAATTTTTGAAGTTTCAAATTGAAAAGGGTTCAGAATTTAACTTCTTTCATATGTTCATGCTGAGTATTATGACCATTGGACATGTGATTATCGGACTCTTCATTTTCAATTCCATAAGTAATGATGGGATTTTCGCTATTAAAGTTGCTTTTGTAATCTTCGCTTTAATTATGCTGTGGTCTATAAACAAACAACTTCGGGGAGTTTTAGTGTTCGTCAAGGGTAGAGAAGAAATTGAAATCGATGAGGAGTGCATTAATTATAAAGGTGAATTTGGAATCTTTAAAAAGGCATTGTCGATGAAATTGAATAAGATTAAAAAGTTGGATTTGATCCCACTAGGGACTGACAAAATTTCTCAGTCATCTAATATGTTTACCCAAATGAAATATGGGATGATAACGATTGAAAAATCCAAAAGAAAGAAAATTTCATTTGGGCAATCACTTGAAAAACAAGAATTAGAAAACCTTTATACTGAAATTAAAAAGAGAATAAAGATGCCAGAGTAGTTGGCGGTATTTTTATTTGACGACACAGTAACATTAAAAATATGAACGAGAATACAATAGACAGTTTACGTGAGGCCTTAAGACATTCGCCCGACAACACACCTTTACGACTTTTACTGGCAGAGACACTTTTGACATTGAACAGACTAGAAGAAGCCGAAACAGAGTATTCTGCACTTCTCAAAATATCTAGTGACAACAAAGCTAAAATTGGACTTGCAACAGTGTTTTTTAAAAAGGGTAGCTATTCAGCATGTAATGTTGTTTTGGAGGAAGTGATTGAAAAAGGAACAAATGAAATAGGTGTTTTTACCCTATATGCAAAGGGACTTTTGAAGGAAAATTCAATCGAAAAAGCTATTGAAGCATACAGAAAAGCATTAGCTATAGACCCAAAATATTTTGACGAAGAACTTGACAACCAATTACGACAAAGAGGAAGTAATGAGTTTGCAGAAACAGAAGAAGAAGTTGATGACCGCTTTTTACAAAAACCAAATATCAATTTCAACAATGTTGGTGGTATGGATTTGGTTAAAAAAGAGATAGAACTAAAAATTATTAAACCGCTACTTCACCCTGAGCTTTATAAAGCATATGGCAAGAAAGTGGGTGGCGGTATTTTGCTTTATGGACCACCGGGATGTGGTAAAACATTTATTGCCAAAGCAACAGCGGGTCAAGTAAACGCAAAATTTATAAGTGTTGGTTTAAATGACATTTTAGATATGTGGATTGGCAACAGCGAAAAAAATCTGCATGAAATTTTTGAATTAGCAAGAAACAACACGCCTTGTGTTTTATTCATTGATGAAATTGATGCTTTGGGTGCAAGTAGAAGCGACATGAAACAATCAAGCGGAAGACACTTAATAAATCAATTTTTGCAAGAACTTGATGGAATTGACAACACAAATGAAGGCGTGTTAATAATTGGTGCTACAAACACACCCTGGAATTTAGACCCAGCTTTCAGGCGACCTGGAAGGTTTGATAGAATTGTGTTTGTTCCACCACCTGACGTAACGAGCAGAGAGTCAATTTTAAGATTAAAACTGAACAACAAACCGACTGGAACAATTGATTTGAAGACCATTTCTAAAAAAGCAGAGAATTATTCGGGTGCAGACATTGACGCAATTATTGACATAGCAATTGAACTAAAACTTGAATCTTCATTTAGCGATGGTATTCCCAAACCACTTGAAACAAGCGACTTGTTAAGTGCTTTGAAAAAGCATAAAGCAAGCACACAAGAATGGTTTTCGACAGCCAAAAATTTTGCAATGTTTGCAAATGATTCAGGGCTTTATGACGATATTTTAACCTATTTGAAAATAAAGAAATAACATGACAGAAGAAAGCAGACTATCAAAAGTTGAAATTCTAATTCAACAGAGAAAATTTGAAGGAGCGGAAAGAATCCTTTCGGATTTACTCGCTGAGGATTCTAATAACATTCACTTCCTGTCATTGTTAGCAGAAGTAAACTTACAACAAGGCAAATTTGATAATGCTAATAGCATAATTAAAAATGCAATCGGGCTATCGCCCGATTCTGCTTATCTATTCTACATTAAATCCCGTATTGCAATTCAGCAAGACAAATTGAGGGAAGCTGAAGAAAACATAAATCAGGCAATAGAGCTCTATTCTTATGATGCTGATTACTTTGCGTTACTGGCAAATATTAAATTGGGACGTAAACAGTTTGAAGAAGCACTCGCAACAGCGAATAAAGCGTTGGAAATTGATGCGGAAAATCTATTGGCATTAAATACAAGAAGCACTGCATTAAACAAACTAAATCGAAGTGAGGAATCATTTGAAACCATTGAGGGTGCATTGCGTGAAGACCCAAACAATGCTTATACTCATGCAAATTATGGTTGGGGTTTACTTGAAAAAGGTGACCATAAAAAAGCATTACAACATTTTAAGGAAGCGCTGACCAATGATCCGACTTTTGAGTATGCACAATCAGGAATGCTTGAAGCACTTAAAGCAACAAACCCTGTTTATCGCATTTTTTTGAAGTATTCATTTTTTATGAGCAACCTTACTGCAAAGTATCAGTGGGGTGTAATTATTGGATTTTATCTCGGTTTTAGAGCATTAAGAACAATTGCCAGTAATAATGAAGTTCTTCAACCTTATTTAATACCACTAATTATTGCTCTGGCTCTCATTGCATTTTCAACATGGATAATAACGCCAATAAGTAATTTGTTTTTGAGGTTTAATAAATACGGTCAATTACTGCTTGACGAAAAGGAAAAAATGAGTTCAAATTTTGTTGCTATAAGTTTGGGAGCATTTATTGTCGGACTGCTTTTATACACTGCTTTAACTAACGAAAAAATGTTAACCATTGCTGTATTTGGCTTTGCTATGATGTTGCCTTTAGGTACAATGTTTTTACCCTCAAAAAATAAATACGGACTAATGATTTATACAATTGCTTTGGCTCTCGTAGGACTTATTGCAATCGGACTGACTTTTTCTACAGGTGAAATGTTTAATCTAATGACCATTGTTTTTATTTTCGGATTTGTAGCATTTCAATTTGTAGCGAACTACATGGTAATCAAGGAGGACAACCAATGACGGAAAAAAGAAAACTACCGCCAACAACTAGGTTTTCGTTGCGTACGTAGCACGATCAATGAAATGCAAGGTATTCACCGACACTATAGTAATTAATAAGAGAAGGAGGTAAACTGCTGTTGCATTACCTGTTTTGATTATTCATAAGAACCCGGTGAGGCTCTTAATGGGGATAGGGTCGAAATTTTATACATGGTCTAAATACCCAAAAAATTCGGTTCTCATCTAGCAGGCGCACAAGCGGATACAGATAATTCTGATGATCTACCAAAAAACACCACAATTCCCTCACATTTCCTCCCATTTTCATGAAAAATACCCTGTACAGGGTATGTGCTGGTATCATTTTATTCCTTTTATTGTGACTGTTCTTTATCGCCTGAAGCTCTCAAGTACCGTGCCTGAAAGGATCCGGGAACTACGCCAACTTTTATAGCATCCTTCTGGGCATAAATCCGGAAACCGTTTATTTCTGAATCTGATAGTGAAATGATAGCAGAGCCGATCGCCTCCTGTTCAAGGAGGAGGTAGTTTCCAGATTCTCAAGGAAAGCTGCTCTTGGAAGTAGCTATTACTGACAGCATGGGAATTAAGCTGGATCACGTAGAAAAAGGGCCAAAAGATAGTAAACCCCAAAAAATGATAGTAGATATTTATAAGCGACTAAAGTCGGATAATCCTCAAAATAAAAGAATAGAGGCAGGTTTAATGAAATATTATCTTTAAGGATATAGAAGAAATAACCGCAATTGCGGTTATAACACGCTGGCTGCAATTTGAAAAAATGAAAATAACGACACTAACAATTATTGGACTCCTGCTTTCAGGTTTCGCATTTGGACAAGTGACCTTATCTGGTACAGAAAAAGAGACCCTTATGGAGATCTGTAATCAATATAATGTTGCTTTAAAGGAAAGTTCTCTTAAGAACTTACAAAAAACTGCTCCTGTCAGATTCCAAGGGTTCATTGAACAGTTGATAGCAACTAAAGACAAGCCTAAAAAGATATTTGAAACGAAATACTTGAAAAGGCCAACTCATGAGGAACTGATTTATTGGTACGTAGTTCGAGAATTTCATTACAACAACTCAGAGCCCGACTCCTTGAAGAAAACTCAAGGGGAGATAATTGAATGGATTCTCAAAGACACTATTGATAGCCGGTGGCTTCTTGACAATTATTACTACAGAATTTCGGGGCGACTCAAGTTCCTTTTCAATAAAGCAGACTTAAGTGATTATGACTTCAAAATAGACGAGCTTGGGTTTAAGACCGAGACCGAAAAAGCAATCTTCTTTCTATTTATGATAAACTCTTGCGGACAAAGACTTTCGGTAATGGGATTTACTGGTAAAGGAAATCTAAAGTCCGTAATAAACAGACTACCAAAAATTAATGGGCAAGAATATTTTCATTACACAGACTTCAACTATCCTGACTTTGACTGGATTGGATATAAAAAGGTAGAATCCTACAACACAAGACATTTGGGAAACTATTATGGAGTGCTGCTCAATCATCTGAACATCCTACTTGAAAACAACCTAAAGGATGAAGCAAGAGACTTATTTCAAAGCTCCATTCTTTCAAAACCTGAACTTTTTAAATTCAGTGGCTCTCAAGACACATTGAATGAATTATATGAAAACTGGAAATAAAAAACTGCAGCCAACAACTAAACTTTCGTCGCGAGCGAAGCACGAACAATGAAAACGCAGCTGCAAGAAGCTGATGAAGTGCCTTTAGTGATTCATCTCACCGGGCTTGTTTGAGCATTGGAAAGTGGTCCAACCTTAAGTACTTTTAGTACAAAGCGATTTACAAACCTGTCTGCCGACAGGCAGGCATGAAGAACTCCCGCTACTGCGGATGAGAATCTCACGCACAGCCTTTCCCGATCTTCGGGAGT
The DNA here is from genome assembly GCF_014838715.1 of Algoriphagus sp. Y33. Lineage (NCBI taxonomy): Bacteria > Pseudomonadati > Bacteroidota > Cytophagia > Cytophagales > Cyclobacteriaceae > Algoriphagus > Algoriphagus sp. Y33. The sequence goes on from NZ_CP061947.1 coordinate 346,469, forward strand.
TCTGTGGGCAGGTGAGCGTGAAATTCCCTTGACTGACCCGATTATCGGCAAGACCTGTTATATGAAAATTCTCTCTCTACCATCGAACTTAAAAAGAGTCTCTCAGCAATGGAGACGACTACAGCAAGTACATAAGCTTTGTTCGGAAAGAAAGTGGTTAGACTGTATTTCATTAGCTAAAGAACTGACTTCTGCCCAAGAGAATGACTTCTTTGGATTCTATTATCAAGGAATATGCAACACTGAGTTTAAGTTTTTTGACGAGGCACTTAGCGATTTTGAATCTGCTTTGATTAATCTCAAGAAAAATAAGTTTCCCAAGATTATGGAGGAATATGAACAGGAAACTGAGCTCCGGATTGCGCATGTTTTTCGATTACAACGTAAGTACTCAATTGCACTGGAAAGACTAGACAAATTGATTAATCAATATCCAAAATATGCATTTGCATATAAGTCAAAAGCTGGAATCCAAATTGACATGGACAAACTTCAGAACGCACTAGAAACAGCAAACCAAGGACTTTCAGAACAGCCAAACGATGAAGGACTTGTAAATCTTAGAAATTCATTGGTTTATGATCTAACCACCAATCGGAATGGGTAGTCAGCCGATAAAAAATGTCATGCTTAGCAATTTCCATTTTTTTATCGATCATTCCAAGGTTGGTAAACCAAAATGGAGAATTTAGAAATAGCACACGGCAATACTTCATAGATAGTGAAAGTAGCCAAACCAATCACCCCATATCAGATCTCGAACAGGATCCTATGACCCACTTTCTATTTTTGTCTGAAAAAGTATGCCGTGGGATGCAAATAATTCTGATGACCAACCGAAAAACACTGCAATTCCTTCACTTTTCCTCCCATTTTCATGAAAAATACCCTGTATAGGGTATATAAACTTCCGATTTTTCCCTTTTCTTGCAGTAACCTTTTAGTAGAGAACTACTACGCCAACTTTTAGCACCTGTCCGGACTTAAATCCGGAGAACATCTCAATCTAGTGGAAGCACTAGATTGAAAGATACAATCTCACAATCGCCTTCTCCTAAAGAGCCTGTCCCGATAGCGCAGCGTATCGGGAAGAAGGATGGGAGGAGGTAGAGAAGCCAATTGCAGGTTAATAAGGATACCGGAGTGGAATTACAAATCACGCTCAGTTCCACTAGCAATGTAAATATGCCGAGAAGGGAAAGATAATTTTTTAATAATAGAACAAAAATTTATATTTGATGAATGTACGATACTAGAGAAAAAATCCGGTTTATTGACCTTTTTTGCGGAATAGGAGGCTTCAGGATAGCGTTTGAAGAAGCTTGTAAAGAAACTGACCTAAATGCCGAGTGTGTCTTTTCCTCTGATATTGACAAGTTCTGTCAGGATTCTTACGAAGCGAATTTTGGAGAGCGTCCTTATGGAGATATCACCAAAGTAAATGAAAAGGACATACCTGATCACGATATTCTATTTGCCGGATTTCCTTGTCAGCCGTTCAGCATAATTGGCCAGATGAAGGGGTTGAGTGATACCCGAGGCACTTTATTTTTTGATATTGCCAGAATTATCAAGGAAAAGGAGCCTAAGGCCTTCATTCTTGAAAACGTCAAGCAGCTAGTAGGACATGACCAAGGGAATACGTTAAAGGTGATTTTAAAGACCCTGAAAGAGCTTGGTTATCATGTGCAGTATAGTGTTCTTAATGCACTCGACTATGGTCTTCCCCAGAAAAGGGAAAGAATAGTAATAGTAGGCCATAAGGAATCAATTATGTTTACTTACCCTGACCCCATCCGGCCTTATAAGCCTCTGACTGAAATTCTGGAAAAGGGAGTAGATGAAAAGCATTATGCTTCTCAATACATCCGAGAAAAAAGAGAGGAAAGTCACAAATCTTCATTCTACCCCTCAATTTGGCATGAAAACAAATCAGGGAATATTTGTTCTTATCCGTTTTCATGTGCGCTAAGAGCAGGAGCGTCATATAACTACCTTCTCGTGAATGGGGAAAGAAGGTTGACACCTCGTGAAATGTTTAGATTACAGGGTTTTCCTGATTGGTATAAAATCGTGGTAAGTGACGGACAAGCCAGGAGACAAGCCGGAAATGCAGTTCCGGTGAATATGATAAAAGCAGTCGTGCAAAAGCTTCTTCCTTACGTTGCCAATTCGCTGGATCAATCTGCCGTTTTAAGAGAATATGATTTAAAATATAATCCTAGTTAATGGCTAAGTTATCACCAAAACTCAGGACAGTAAACAAATCTATTCCGCCATATATACTCAATGAATTTGGTCCTGAATTTCCCTATATTCTCGGAAGGGAAATTGTTTATTTATTGGCTTCAAAAGGAAGGGGAGTTCTGGAAGGATCTGAATGGGAAGAGATTTTTGCCCATTGTATCGGAGCGGAGTGGAAACCTTCAAATGTAGGTCTTGATGACGTTGTGTTTGGCAATACTGCATGGGGAGCGAAAACGGTGAAATCAGGAGTCAAGGATTTTAGAGATTTAAAAAAGATTCGTCTAATATCAGGTAGAAACTCCATCGTGTACTCTTATGGTGGAATTATTGACACTTCGGCTGATCCAAATGAAGTTGGAGGCCAAGTGCTGGAAATTTGGAACGAAAGGGTGTCTTCAATAAGGGAAAAGTATAAGCATTTAAGAACTGTTGTACTTGTCAAATCGAATGACTTATCTCAAGTTGCTGTTTTTGAATTTGACACAATTCGCTATGATCCTGAACTATTCGACTTTTCATGGAATACAAATGGGAATCTAGTAGGGTTTGATCGAGGTACTGATAATAAACGTTTCGTTTGGCAGCCACATGGCTCTCAGTTCACAATCATAGAAGAAGTCCCTAAGTGTAGTTTGATTTTAAAACTGAAACAACCTGAAGTTCTTGATAAATCAAAAATCTTAGATGCAATCGGTTTTGATAAGTCGTGGGTAACAGTAGAGAAAAGAGAATAGAACAACAGGCCCAAGCTAAATGGCCTAGAGTTTTATATTATGCTTGGAGATCAGTCCTGATCGTATATTAATGTATATCCTGATCCAGCTTGGTCAGCTTGTACTGTACATTCTGACTGACCACCTGTATTTTTTCAGTTATCGTTTGCTTAGGGGTTGATCAACGATAAGACAAAAGAGCAAGAAATAGAGCCAAACCAATCACCCCCATCACAGATCTGGAACCGAACCCCATGACCCACTTTCTATTTTCATCTGGTAAAATGGCACAGAGAGATGCAGAAAATTCTGCTGATCTACCGAAAAACACCACAATTCCCTCACGTTTCCTCCCATTTTCATGAAAAATACCCTAGGATCGACTGTTAAGAAAATGTCCAGGGGACATTTTTAAGGAGAGGCCAGCTTGCAGGGCGGGAGGACCGAGCGTAAAGAAAATGTCCTGAGGACATTTTTAGCGAAGGGGCTAGGCTGTGCGTTGGGATGGCATCATTTTTTTCCTTTTCTTGCAGATGTCTTTTAAATACTGAAAACTATCAGTCACCGCTGCCGATCTCCCTCTCTTCAAGGAGAGGGAGGGGTGAGGTAGAACAGCCAACTTTTATCACCCATCCGGGCTTAAATCCGGAAACCATCAAACACCTTTTGAGACTGATATCTAGATGATAGCACAAAAGAGCGTCTTCTCATAAAGGAGAAGGATGGGATAAGGTGGAATTACAAATTCCACCCAGTCATTATGATTGATCTGACTGTACCCAGATTGGGATAATATTCCGCAAACGATCTTAGGAAACAGAGTGTAAATGTTAATTGCAAAATCTCTAAGGTCCAGTTAATTTAACTTTTGATAGATCCGATATTTTGAAAGTTCTGTTTATCGCTGTTTTATAAATTATATTGTTCCACAATTGAATAGGTTTTAACCTATTCCATAAAGCAGATTCTGAATCTTCTTTTATTTGGAATCTTGATATAGGATTTATTATTGACAAGTCTTCTTTAAAAAAGAATAAATCAATATAACCCGGTATTAATTTGCAAAGCAGTTGCTCTTTTTCCATAATGGCACTATTGGTTTTAACCAATATGTCAATATCAGAATTGATCGATTGATTATCTATTGAGTATGACCCAAATAAATATATGCCTTGAATGTCTGTGGATAATTTATTAATTATATCAATGATTTCATTACTTGTTGTTGTGATTTTCATATGTTATATGTATTTGATAAATATGGCCAGAATATCTATGATGAATATAATTATATATGGTGCTGTCGTTCTAATATTTTTTAATGAATTAAGCTGATCTTTTAGCCTGTTTCTTCTTCCTAAAGTAATATTTAATTGTGGATATTTTTTTAATCTATTATTTCTTATTTCTTTTTCAATCTTAGTGCTTCTTTCAATTGCTCGATTCATAGCTACTCTATAAATAGCTCCGACCCAAATAAAAAAAACATTTGCTAGAGGCAGTAAAAATAAAGCCAAAGCCTTCGAATTTAGAAATGTGAAATCTGGCATTCCATATATTGCTGTTATAATTCCAATGTTTAGAGTTATGCACCAACCTTTAATTTTAAAGGATATGTCATCATGACGTGAAATTATAGTTTGAAGCAGCTTAAGTTCCTCTATAGCAATTTCTTGTCTCTTCATAGATATTTAAATATTAAATTCGAATTGAAAGAAATAATCAGGTAATTCGACTTTACTTCTAGTATTAGTTTATCTTAAGAACTAATCTTTCGACTTCATTTGGGGTTTTTAATTGAATTGATTTTTTAACTGGGAAATCTTTTTCAACTACGCTTGATCGACTAAGTTTCTGCGCAAGGCGGAAGGGAGCGGCTTTTCCGAGTATCTCCTCTACAGAATCATTTTATTTACAATCACTTATGCTCAATCTAGGCGCAAGTATTGAAAATTGGCCATTATTGCGATAATCTGAATACTTATTAGGAATTAAAGTATTACATTTATTTTTACTTTTCAAGTTTTTTTACAACTGAACTTTTCAGTTAAAATGTATCAAGGCGATCAATCCCGTTCTTATTAAGATTTTTCGCTAGTGACAATTTGAAATTTTTCGTCAGGAATTCTTGTATTTTCTGGATGTTGGTTTCCGTGATATTGTCGAAAACATACTTAAGCCATTGCTGTGGTTGGTTTCTGCGTATTTGCACTATGAAGCTGTCTCGAGCTTCGGAATGTTAAAGAACGAATAGATCATCGTCTTCCATTGTGTCGCATCGTGTGATCTTGTGATCAGGTAGTATTTGACTACCTCTCTAATACTAGCATAGGACACTTCTTCACTGTTAGAAAAAGGGAACCAGACCCATCACCCGCACTGCAGATCTGGAACAGAATCCTATGACTCACTTTCAGTTTTTATCTGCAAAATGCCACAGAGCGATGCAGATAATTCTGCTGATTGACCAAAAAACACCACAATTCCTTCACATTTCCTCCCATTTCCCCAAAAAATACCCTAGGACCGAGCGTTAGAAAACAGTCCGGTGGACTGTTTTAGTGAGGGGCCAGCATGTAGGGAAGGAGGACCGAGCGTAAAGAAAATGTCCTGAGGACATTTTTAGCGAAGGGGCCAGGCTGCGCGCTGGGATGGTATCATTTTATTCCTTTTCTTGCAGATGTCTTTTAAATACTGAAAACTATCAGTCACCGCTGCCGATCGCCCTCTCTTCAAGGAGAGGGAGGGGTGAGATAGAACAGCCAACTTTTATAGCACCCATCCGGGCTTAAATCCGGAACACACTTTATTCTGAATCCGATAGTAAAATGATAGCAGAGCCGATCGTCCCTATGCGAAGCGTATCGGGAAGGACGGGATGAGGAAAGGAAGCAAATTCCAATCTAGACGCACAAGATATGCGACTAAGCCCATAGTGGCAAATATTCTGAATTGGCAGCTTATGAGTAAGAAAACAACCATAACCTTAAAACAAATTGAAAACCGGATATTCGGCATTCGTGGCGCACAGGTAATGATTGACCGTGATTTGGCGGAAATGTATGAGGTTGAAGTAAAGCGATTGAATGAGCAAGTGAAAAGAAACATTCACCGGTTTCCGGAATCCTTTCGTTTTCAGTTGACTAACACCGAGAAAAATGAACTTGTCGCAAATTGCGACCGGTTTGAAATGCTAAAACATTCTTCCAGCAACCCATACGCATTTACAGAACAAGGAGTGGCGATGCTTTCAGCTGTTTTGCGGAGTGATACCGCCATAAAAGTAAGCATACAAATTATGAGTGCTTTTGTGGAGATGCGTAAACTCATAGCCAACCATAGTGGCTTATTGCAGCGAATGGAAGGTATTGAGCGCAAGCAACTGGAAACCGACAATAAGTTTGAGCAGGTATTTAAAGCACTGGAGAGCAAAAATACTATTCCCCGCCAGGGAGTGTTTTTTGATGGTCAAGTGTTTGATGCCTACGAATTAGTCTCCAGAATCATTCGTTCTGCTGTGCGAAGTATTACACTGATCGACAATTATTTGGATGAGTCCACCTTAGTGCATTTGAGCAAAAAGTCAGCATCGGTAAAAGTCCTTTTGTACTCCAAAAATATCTCGAAGCAGATGGGGTTGGATGTAAGGAGAGCAGATGAGCAATACGGCTATTTTGAAATAAAACCCTTTGCCAAAAGCCATGACCGCTTTTTAATTATTGATAGTACCGAAGTATATCATTTGGGAGCTTCTCTAAAGGATTTGGGTAAAAAATGGTTTGCCTTTACCAGACTGGACAAAAGCTCAGTAGAAAGTATTTTAACGGCTTTGGAGAATGGGTAAATGCTGAACCGTGAGAATGTTGGGAAAAACGTTTCGATTAGTGCCAGTAGTACGGTGCCAGTAAATAGGCCACCTTCTATCCCCAACTCCCGGAAACTCCCTGGCACAGCCTGAAATGTGGATAACTTTCTGTCTTTCAATCAAAATATACCCTGTACAGGAGGTACGAGCGTTAAAAATCTCTTCTGTGAAGAGATTTAGCAAAGTAGCCAGGCTGCGGGCTGGGAAACTTCCGATTTTTCCCTTTTCTTGCAGTAACCTTTTAGTAGAGAACTACTACGCCAACTTTTATAGCATCCTTCTGGGCATAAACCCGGAAACCCACCTGTCACCCATTCTTAACTGGATGAAAAAGGTTTTATTAGGCTTCCTGTTCACAGCCTTCTTCCTACTTGCGGCTCAGCTTCAGGCGCAGACTGTCTATATCACGAAGACAGGAGCGAGGTTCCACAAGGAATCCTGCCGCTACGCCAAAACAGGCTGGGCTTCGGATCTTGCCACCGCCAAAAAGAAAGGCTTGACTGCCTGCTTGGTATGTAAGCCTTCCAGTACAGAAACGAGAGAGGCCAAGCCAATCCCGCTAAGATCAGAACCAAAAAAGGTAGAGCCAAGCAAAGAAACTAAACCAACCCAGACAGCTTCCTCTCAATGCAGAGCCACCACAAAGGCAGGAGCTAGATGTTCTCGGAAATCTGCTGCTGGAAATAGCTATTGCTGGCAGCATGAGGGGTAGAGAGAGATATAGTCATATACAATTAAGTAGAAGTAATAGGGTAGAACAGGGAAATTCATTTAATCTACCTAGCATTCAAGTTATTCCTGTTTGAAGTAGTCTGAAAAATGCATTAATAAATTAATCTTTATGAGTTACGATTATTCAAGTCTTCACGAAATTGACGAGTCTACAGAGTATACAAGAAGCTATGATACTAGATACATAGCAGAGATTAAGCATTTAGGCTTGGGGACATACAGGGTTTTAAAGGATCTTGATAGTTACATCCTGGACAAAAAGATTGAAGCTCAATTTTTTAAGTGGGATGAACAGTGGAATAAAGTAGAGCTCAGAAATAAAGCAAATTCCGAAAAGGAAAATAATTTAAGTACAGCTGAGGAAAAAAGTTTAGAGGCTAAAACGCTGCAAGATGCTGTCTCAAACCTTCTTCATCATACACTGGATATTGATGATACTGTAGACTGGGAGAGTTTGAAGGATTTCAGAAAATTCAAAATACCTAATCCCATAAATGGATTAACCAGTGAATTGAAAAAGCATAAGGAACCAACCCCTCCCGTTTTTAGAGAAAAAAGTGCTCAGCCGCAAAGTTCTTATTTTAGTCCAAAGTTATCCTTCATTGATAAAGTCATTCCGTCATTTAGAAAAAAGAAGGAAGATAAAGCAAATCAGGAATTTGAAATGGCGTTGGAATCATGGAAGAAAAGCGTACAGGAGACGGAAGCTTATAATGTTTCCTTGCAATCCGAATTCGAAAGAAAACTTTTAGCTGTTGAAGATGGAAAAGACAAGGTAAGGTCTCATTTCAAAGAATTGGAAAAAGAATGGCTATTGCAGCAAGAGGAGCATTATGCTAATCAAAAAGAGCATAATGATAATATAGACATTTTAAAAGGAAGGTATTTCTCTTGTGATCCAAGGTCAGTTATTGAGTATTGTGAAATGGTACTGAATAACTCAGAATATCCAGATAGTTTTCCGAAGGATTTTGACATTGACTACAACCCCGAAACAAGAATCCTGTTGGTAGAATATGTTTTACCGTCGCCATCTCAAATTCCAACTTTGCTAGATGTCAAATACATAGCTACCAGAAAGGAGCTAAAGGAATCTCATTTGTCAGAGGCACAAGTTGCACGAATTTATGACGAGTCGATTTACAAAATTACCTTGAGGACAATACATGAGCTTTTTGAAGCGGATCAGGCCGATGCTTTGGATGCGATAATATTTAATGGTTGGGTTGAAGCAATCAATAAAGCCACAGGGAAATTAGTGAATAACTGTATAGTTTCCATTCAAGCTGGGAAACCAGAGTTTATGGAGATAAATCTTGCACATGTAGATCCCAAAACTTGCTTTAAAAATCTAAAAGGAATAGGAAGCAGTAAATTAAGTGGTATAGTAGCAGTTCAACCCATCGCTCAGATCAATAAAGAAGATAAGAGGTTTGTTTCTTCATATGATGTTGCAGACAGGATTAATGAAGGAAATAATTTGGCTTCCATGGATTGGGAAGATTTTGAACACCTTCTACGGGAAATATTTGGGAAAGAATTCAATTCAAATGGGGGAGAGGTAAAGGTAACTCAAGCAAGTCGAGATGGTGGAGTTGATGCTATTGCTTTTGATCCTGATCCCATAAGAGGTGGTAAAATTGTAATCCAAGCTAAAAGGTACACCAATACAGTGGGGGTGGCAGCAGTGAGGGATTTATACGGGACTGTACTGAATGAAGGGGCTACTAAAGGTATTTTGGTTACCACAGCCGATTATGGGCCGGACGCTTATGAATTTGCTTCTAATAAACCAATTACTCTAATGAATGGATCAAACTTACTTTACTTACTTGAAAAACATGGGCACAAAGCAAGGATTGATTTAGCTGAAGCAAAAAGGATTCAGAAGGGGCTTAATTAAAGATTTGGATTCACTGATGTTTTCAAGGAAATCATGCCGATTGTAAATTAGCCTTGGGCCAGCTTGTAGGGCAGGCAAATTCCACCCAGTCAGCACGAGTATTTTGACTACACCGAGAGGGGGGGTAAAATTGAATTTTTGTAACGAACCCATTATTATATCATACTATTTAATACAGGTTAAAAATCATAAAATTTATTATGAAAGAGCATTTAGAAGGCGTTAGATGCGTAATCTACAAAAATGAAAAGTATTTACTTGCGCAACATAGTAAACCGTTGCCAGAAAACTACGGGAAATGGTCTCTCCTAGGTGGCTTAATTCAACCTGAAGATGCTTCTTTAGAAGCCGCATTGCTACGTGAAATTTATGAAGAGACTAAGACAGAGCTAATTGATTTAATTTTCATAGGAGACAGAATTTACAGGAATAGGCGGTATCGCATATTCGCAGCAAAACCCAAGAATGATATAACTTGGTATGATACAAACGAAATCTCGCAGATTAAGTGGTTTACATTTACGGAAATTTTAAAGCTTAGGGATGATAATCTTTTGCACACAGGATTTGAATTTAATTGTGTTAGTGAGCTTATAACACGACGAGAATACATGAGGAAAGACTCTGCAGCGCTTGACCCTCTACATCAGGTCCAAAGGTATTCTCGCCTGCAAGAAACATATAGTAATCTCATCCAATTAATAACTAACGAAGCTATAATTACTCTTAATAGAACAAATAATTTTCTATTATTTAGTAGTGTCTTTTTTGCAGGATACGGCCTATTATTTCAACAAAATGCCAAGAGTGAGCTTGCTCAGGTAAGCATAATCCTAAGTGTATTATCTGTAATTGGCATAGCCATGTGTTTTCTCCACTCAGTATCTATTGCAAGGTCAAAAGAGGTAGCCAATTTCTGGAGAAGTAGCATTGGACTTATTGAGGACGACATCGATTTTTGGCATCCGATAAAATCAAGATTTGATAACGACCTTGATATTTTTAAAGCTCGGAAACGTTATCTTGACGGCATAGAGACAAGGCAGCACCTTTCCCCATTGAGAAATAGAAACAGTCCTCTCCCAAAAATTGCTAAATGGCTTCTCACCGCTATGCCTAGTTCTGATAAGATATTTATTTTCTGGATACCAGGATTTATGCTAGTTCTGTGGGTGTTGTGTTTGGCTCTTGGTCTTCGACAATTAGTATCCACCTCTCCAAGTACATCTTTAACCAGTCCTATACCAGCTATAGTTTTGGATCAAAAAGAAACTGATAATATGAGCGAATTAAAAGAATTAAAAGCGACCGTAGCTTTCTTCAAATCCAGTAATGGTATGAGCCAACTTCTTACTCTTTAGCCCATTTGGGGCAGAGCCGATCGCCTCCTCTTCAAGAAGAGCCCGTCCCGATGAGCACAGCGATATCGGGACGGATGGGAGGAGGTACTTCCAGATGCTCAAGGAAATCTGCTGTCGGATGTAGTTATTGCTGGCAGCATGGGAATTAAGTTGGATCACGTAGAAAAAAGGTCAAAAGATAGTAAACCGTAAAAAGCGATAGTAAATATATTTAAGCGGCTAATGTCGGATACCCTCAAAATAAAAGAATAGAGACAGGTTTAATAAAATATTATCTTTAAGGATATTGAGGAAATAACCGCAATTGCTGTTATAACATGTTACCCAACATTTAAGAACGAATGAGCATAATACGACCAAGATTGACAGATTATCACAATATTCCTTTGACACAAGAGGATGTCAATTTTGCTATTCCATTCATTGACGAAGATATACCTCTATATGTTGACCCATTCTTGCTTTGGAAATCACCATCAATGCAAGACAACTCTTTACATCTTTTAATTACAAATAGCTTTAATCATTTGGGATATTTGTTTACTAGTGGGAGAGAAAAAGAAGCCTTAGAATTACTAATAAGGGCATCTGAATGTAACGAAGTTGGACTTGGAAATTCAAAAAGCAAAACAGGTAAAAAAATTGGTGAGAAGTTGGCAACAAATGTATTAAGCCCTTTTACTTTAATTCCTGAATTGAAGAAAAGTGGATTTACTCATTTTGAAGAAATTCAGCTTTTGATTGACAACTTTTCAAAAGACAGGGTTAGTGATATTGCTTGTAATTTTATTCAGTCATTCTTAATTGACTTTACTATTGAACAATCTGAAAAATTCGGGATACCAATAGAAAAGGTCACACTTCAAAATGTTTATAGTCCCAAATCTTTTAAGTTCAGTGAGGAGGTCACTCACTTACCTGTAAACCCTGAAACCAAATCACCAATTCTATTTGTGCCTAAGCGATGGTTGAAATACGTTCCTTGGATAAACACAGATGATTATTTTACTAACTACTACATCAAAAATATTCATAATCCTAATGAAGAATTTCCTGAAAGGGTTAAACTTTTAGATTTCAATCGGCATAATTATGACATTGTCAAAGCCTATACAGCAATAAAGGAAAAAACTATTGAAAATTGTAAAAACGACCCATTATTTAATCAGATACCAATAACTTCTGCTAAAAGGAAAATATCCACCATTACAAAACTACCTACCGGGAAAACAGATAATGCTGATAGAAAGTATGAAGATAATGTTTGCCTATTAATGGCATCTTTATTATACCCTCATTTAGATTTTGCAAAGGAGCAGAGCAGAACAGATTCAGGTGTGCAAATAAGAGATATGATATTTTATAACAATCAGACAAGTGACTTTCTTAAAGAAATTTATGAAACGTATGATTGCAAGCAAATTGTTATGGAATTGAAGAATGTGAAAGAAGTAAAGCAAGAGCATATTTTACAGTTGAACAGATACCTTAAGGAGCAGTTTGGAAGATTTGGAGTGATTATAACTAGAAATCCACCTCCAACTAAAGTGACAAAAAACATAATAGATTTATGGTCTGCTCATAGAAAGTGTATTCTTGTACTCGATGATTCTGATTTGAAAATGATGACAACAGTTTTTGAGAGTAAGCAAAGAAATCCTATTGAAGTAATTAAAAAGAAATATATAGAATTTACGAGGGCTTGTCCTTCTTAAAATGGAGAATATGAAGGATGAAGAGATTGATGTTTTCGAAAAAACAATTAGCCAACTTGAAAGTCTGCATTTTGAGATTTCTATATTATCGAAGAAATCACAAAATGATGCACTCAATACATTCAAACTCAAACTTGTAAATCAAGTTTTAATACAGTCAAATAGAGTGCTCGGAAAAGATTATAAACCTTTTTCTGATTTCGAAAATTTTGATGAGAATGATCTGCCTTCTAATAGTGACGTAGCACTGGTGTTATCACAATACCTTAATTGCATGGAGAGTTTTCGCGAGAAAAATATCTTTTCAAAAGTTGACTATTCCCACGGGAGAATTGATAAAACTTATTGGTACTGGAATGACACCAAAAGAGAAACATATCCACCTAAAAATATTAAAAAATAATGGCTAAAAAAGAATCTTTACCAACTGACAAACAAGTTGTTAATTTTGAAATGCTTAATGAACTAGCAGATTCAATTTATACGGAAATGAAAGAATTTTCCAAGAAGAAACCTGATGATGCACTAAACGCATTTAAGGTAAAAAATGTTAATAGAGTACTTACTCAGTTAAAAGAATTTTTAAAAGATGAGCCAACAGTAAACTTTTTAGACTTACTTGATGATGAAACGCTTCCAACAAATAGTGATGCTATTTTGATAATAGGACAGTTTAAAGCATCAATGGATAATTATAGAAACAAATATACTAACACATACCGTAGGTGGAAAACTGTTGAAAACCCTGAAGGTCATTCACGAGATTAAAAAATTTGAATTAAATGAAGCTTTCAACTTCGTATCAAGTTTTGTGCTGGCAGACAGTTTTCGTCTCCGTAATCGCCAACTTCTTATAGCCGCCAAATGTTATGCACAATGATAAAACAACTATATGGAAAATAACAACTTAAGCCCAATAGAACATAATTATCCTGCTCAGTTATCAATATTTGAAGCTGGATTAGTAACTTTTTTAGGAAATCATAATTTGCCGACATCTGGCATATTTGTTTCTGTTGATGAAAGATTACGAGTATTCAATAATATTGATTATGTTATAAAACTATTAGATCCTCAATTGTCATCAAAATCAGTTTACCTATCTAAATATTTAGCAGCAACTGCCGCAGGGTTATTTGACGCAGCACTTAATTATTTATGGGATGAAACGATATTACAATTAAGAAAAAGAGTTGCGCATTTTGACATTGAATACTTTTATGATAACGCAGTTGGAGGAGAAAGAAGAAGTAATTTTAGAACTGAAGAAGATTTGATTAAACTCCAAGATAGTGAACTAATTCAAGGTTCTAAAGAAATTGAGTTAATATCTGAAATTGGACATAAACATTTAAGTTTAATAAACTACATGCGAAATTGGGCCAGCGCTGCTCACCCCAATCAAAATGAAATAACAGGTTTACAGTTAATATCTTGGTTAGAGACTTGTATAAAAGAAGTAATCGCCATTCCATTACCAAAAGCGGCAGTAGAAATTAAAAAATTACTCTCCAATATTCGCAAAAGTGCAATTGAAGCTAGTGATGCCGACGAAATTGGCGTGTTCTTAACCGAACTGCATCAAGATCAAGCTGACACGCTCGCAGCCGCATTTTTTGGAATATATACAAGAATTGAAACTGAAATATTCATTAGGAACAATGTCAAATTATTATTACCTTTAGTTTGGGGAGCTTTAAACGATGATACCAAAGATGGCTTCGGAGTTAAATATGCCCACTTTTCCGCTAATCACCAAGCACAACAAAAACAGTTAGCAAAAGAGTTTTTAGAAATAGTTAATGGGCAAAAGCATATACCAGATGATTTGCGAATCCCAGAAGTTGAAAATAGTTTAATCAATTTGATTAATGCTCATAGAAATATGAATAATTTTTATAATGAGCCACCCTTCGCGAGAGCACTATTAAGGGTTATTGGAATACCGCCAAAGGTGCCTAAAAAATTAAACAAGCAATATGTACTATCAATTGTGGAATTATTTATTACAAATGGTAATGGTGTAACTAGAGATGCACAGCCAATTTATTTAGGTTGCATTAGAAATTTTGACAGCAGACAAGCGACAATTGCCTTATTATCTTTTCTTGACGACAACATTACTAATAGACTTCAATTTTCTTTGTGCCAAAATAAATTTAAAGAACTATTAGTCTTTTTACGTCCACAAATAACTAATGCCTCAACAATCGAATTACTTGATTTAGTAGAAAAGTTTCCTGGCAGGTTGGATTTTTTAAGAACTGATAGCAATATAAAAAGGGCTTTAAAAAATCTGGAAATATTGCTTAAATAATCAATCACTTTGTATAAGCACCTACCTAAAAGTAGTGGTTCAGTGGTTATATCAAGCTTTTTGCGTATGGCAAAGTTTGTACTTGGTTGAAAGACTAATAACTGATTAAAATGAAAGTGGATAACAACTGATATTTAGGGTTTTGTGATTTGTTCGTCAGAACCATTTGAGCGAGGACGAAATTCCTTTCCATGACACAATGATCCTTCAAAATGTTAAACTTACACTATGAATCTATTTGCGAACCCGATCACAAAAGTTCTTCATGATAATTGGTATCAGAAAATAAGCGATAGATTCCCTGAACTTCAATTCTCCGATAGCAACATTCTCTCATTTATAGACTACATCGAAAATAGTCCGCAAAAATTCTACTCGGCAAAGGCTTACCAGTTTTATATGGAACTTCTGACTGATCTAAAAAGATCAAATTCAGAACTTCTAAAACAATTTATCACACAGAATCAAAACGCAATAAGCCGGGCTACTACTAGCTTGAATGAAATCAACAAGAAGCCAATTCATGATGTGTTTCTTCCAGAAGGAGATCTTCAGCTATACAAATTCATTGATAAGGATATACACTACAATTATTTACGATTACTAGAGGGTCCGTACTTTGTTTACATATCTCTAATAGCAAAGTATTCAAGAACAAAAAGAGGAAAAAAAAATGAAGGACTAGACCTTTTCAATTGTGTTCAAGAAATTGAAAAGAATGCTTCTTTTATAACAGATGCTTATGAAAATACAATTAGAAACGGAATAGCCCATGGGAGCGTAATATTTCAAGATTTTAATCTCATTTATACGGACAAAAAGGGTAATAGCGCTAAAATTTCCAAAAGAGAGATTGTCAAAAAATTTGATTACTTGGTAGATATTTGCAATGGTTTTACACTTGCTTTCCAAGCCTTCATTTTTACGAATCTAGATTTTTTTGATAGAAACTCAATCTCAATTCCTCAATCGATACTTCTAAGGGAATTGAAATTTCAATCTGATGGTCCAGCTTGGGAAGTAACTGCAACCTCAGAAAGCATAACAATTGATAACAGGAGCCAGTTGATAATTTATGTTGAAAATTTCTTTCGGGACTATAATAAGGTTCAATTTAATAGTTTCAGAACTGCATATTTAGCAACCAAATTCACGAATAATTATGAGCGCATTTTCCTGCATCTTGACTCCAAATATTCAAGCTTTGGTAAAAATGGGTGGGCAGCATTTGATGGGATTAGAATGAAGGAAAACATTCTGAACAATTCTCCACTGGAATCTTATATTGGAATCATGGAGAATAATGGTGTGATGTTCGTTCCAAAAATTAAATTGCCTAAAATATTGTACAAATTAGGTTCACTAATGATGTCCATAAAAGTCATTATACCACTGACATTAAATGCATATTTTGAGAACATTTCACCTAACCCTTTTTTAATAAGAGAAACTAGAATTCATTCAAAAGGAAAATTTGCGGTCGTGCAAGATCCGAGCGTAGTCGTTAAAGAAAATTTCTGTATTGAACTTGAATCTTTAATTCGCACTAACTTCAAAAAAATTATAAGGAAGGTCAAAAGGTATTCTCGTCAGGAATGTAGCCGACTATCTATATTGAGGTATTTGCCAATCAAGCACATCCGTGTGTTTGTCTATCAAGATGATAAAAGAGTTAGATCTTTAAGAAGTTCTGGATTAATCCCAGAATTGATCTGCACAATCGAAGTAAACACGACCAAAAGAATAAGAACGGTTGACATTATCGGTGGAACTCCTGAACAGTATGGAAAATATCGAATCGTCTGGAACAGGAACTGGATAAATGAATGCAATAATGGGGAGTTTTAGCTAAACTCAATCCTGCCTATGTAGTACCAAGAGGCTCGGGTACAAAACACTCCCTTCCCCTCGTCAGTTATCACATACCTCTGCCCTGGACTATTCGGTGACTTTCAGAATTGCCAAAGCGAGATTTTTACGGCTCAATATAGTGGTTTACGGATAGTTTGCTTTCAGTACCATCCTTTTTGATAAATGTCTTTTTTTGGAAAGTTAAATATCCAGTATCGACAAGATAAAGAAGGCTTTTTGTAGCCTTTTCGCTGATGACTTTTATTTGTTGTTTTTTAAGTTCTTCCACTACTTGAATTACTCGTTTCTCTGATTCAAAGTACTTATTTTCAACTAGTAAAGTACGAATTTTGAAAGTGAGACTTTTCTCATTCTTCAGGTTTACAAAGAAATTTGGGTTATGACCGTTAGTGGTTGTGAAATTTTTCAGGTATTCGATTCCCGCTTCAGTCTTTTTAAGCTTAAAATTTGAATTGTAAACATCGGCCTCAGTAATTCCTAGTTTAATGGCAAGAGACTCGGCTATTGAATCACTAATTGACCTTCTCCCTTTTCTTAAAGAATACATATGATCAGTGGAAATTTTAAGAAATGCTGCCATTCCAATTGGAGTGAGCTCTAAGAATTTTATAAACTCTTTAAATCTTTGGGCGGAAATCTGGTCAAGAACTTTATTAATAGCTTCATCCATGACCAAATGGATTAAATTATTTAGTCTAAAAAGTGGTCAAAATGTTTTTGATCTTACATTCTTTACTTATATTTAGACACTTAAGAAAAAGTGAAGGACTTATCCTTCTACTTGGCATTAATCAAATGAGTCTCGACTGCAATTCCGACAATTTGTAATAGGACGAGACGGTAGGTTAATGCTCAAGGGATTATTATGCGTACTTTCGTATGCACTATAGCTCTTGGGCCCTATCGATATCGTTCTTAGAAGGCGTCGGAACCTTGTGATGCGGTAAAAGTAGGTGCCCAGGCTATGGTGCTCCATTTTATCGTTATAAAGACTCGTTTTACCATTTTTCATTACTGATGAAAACGAGCATGATTGATTTACTTCCTTTTCTGTTGCAGACAGTAGCCTGTAGGATCCACAGGATGGGAGCGTATGCTCAGTTGGTAAGCGGGTCAGTTTGTTCTCCCCCGATAGCTATCGGGGCTATACCTATCGGAGCCTATTATTCATTACCAGAGGAGCAGGGCATTATCGCTTCAGATCGCCTGTATCCCCTGAAGCCCAAGAATCCTATATAAAGGCTTCACTTTTAAGACCGTGTCCCGATAGCTATCGGGAGGGGAGGTGCACATCCCTGAGCAGATCGGTTACCACGCACTCACGTCAGCAAGCTCACAGTAGCCGGTAGAGCTGACACCATTTAGTTATTAGTTATAACAATTGCTGGTTGCTCGGTTGGAGCAAGGTGGAAGGACTATGCCTTGTGATAAGTAGCAAGCCTGCCTGCCGTAGGTAGGTAGCAGGTATCAAGTAGCAAGAGGCTAGAGTCAAGAAGCTAGAGTCAAGACTTGGTAATATGCACGTCATTGCGCCTGTCCGCCGAAGGAGGGAGGAAAGACACGCGACGATAGGAGAGTGGCTTGACAAAGCAATCTCATAGAAGTTAGTGCTGAGTACGCTGAGATTGCTTCTCCGCCTGTGGCGGATCGCAATGACGGTGCTCGCACCCGACATCTGGTTTTCAGATTTCTGACTTTAGCTTTCTGACTTCTCTATTCTGCTCACTGCGACTGAGATTGCTTCGTCCTTCGTCCTCCCGCCACTGCGGACAGGCGCAATGACGGTCACACTGACGACTGAGATTGCTTCGTCGTACCTCCTCGCAATGACGGTACTCACTTCGGTCTCCCGTCTTCGGTCTTCCAGCATAAAAACATTAAAAGCACATGAAATGCCTGAAGCAGGATAGCTATGTCTAATTCTATCTCAGTTGAAGGCATTCCATGAGGCCATTAAAAAACAATTATAAATCTCATGAAAAAATTAATACTCATCTGCTTACTGGGATACCTATGCGTACCCACAAGCACACTCCCAGCACAAGTTGCTGATTCACCCGGGGCGGATTTTCTTCATAGGTCGGGCTTGCCTGCCGTAAAGCAGGTGCCTGATGAATTACCACTCGACACAGTGGTAGGCCCCATCGTCTCCCCTGAACAAGGAGACACCCATCGGGGCGGGGTCACCCGCTCCGATACTTTGCCGGAGAATAGTGGTTTGGTTGATCACTCCGGGCAAGGGCAGGAGGGCGTGAGCTCTTCTGCTGAGGTGGGGGAGGCTGCTCCGGTGGTTATTTATGGGGAGGTTAGAAGTCCGCTGGATCAAGATCAGGTCACTGTCACCCTCTGGGGGCATTACCTCGATCAGCAGGAAGACAAAGGACTGGGAGAAGACTCCGATATTGAGCTTTCTCCAGGGGTTTTTTATCACGGTTCATTAGGCAAAAAAACCTTTGATTTCATCAGCTCTCCCATTTCAGAAACTGCTTACCTCTCGCTTTCCATAGGTAGTGCAGTTATCCTTGACAGGTTTCTTATCCAGCCGGGAGACAGTCTCCGGCTTCTGGTAGACCAAATCGGTGCTAAAGTTGAATTTGCAGGTCCTGCCGGACCGAAATTTAGAATCCAACAGGATCTTGTACTGGCACAAAATGAATTCAAGAGCAGCCTGCCACCCATATTATTTACCAAAAGCAAAGAATCATACCTCCAAAGGGGCACTAATGCGAGTTCTTATGAAAGGGCTCATACCAGGTCCAACAGCATTCTTCCATTGCTGGAAATCCTGGAGCGATCAGACCGGTCTATTGCTTACTTGGGCAAGGTTATGGAGCTGGAAGCCAAAGCCCATCCAGGGTGGGGGATTCTCACAGCCAATAGGGATGTCTTTCAGCCTGATTTCTACAGGATATTGGAAGCTGAACTGCTCGGCAAAATCGGGCTTTTGAAGGTGGGTGCATTTAACGCCGTTTATTCATCCTCTCCAAGAATGGACTCATTGTATCGTGCAGGAATCATGTCGCTGACTATTCCTGAAGAGCTGAACGCTAACCATTTCGCGTCTCCCAGCTTTCTGGATTTTATATTTGAATATTGTACCGCGCGCTCTGTAGTAGAGAAAATTTCCGTATTCGACCTATATCGCACATTCCCTTCACAGTTTACAGACAGGTTGATGGCAAAGTATATTGTCAAATACCACAAACTTATACCTGACCCCGAGCCAAAGTTCAGAGAAGTATTGCAGAGTGTTAAGGATCCTTGGGTGTATAATTTAGTAGCTGAGCTGTATTCCAGTTTTAATGTGGGGGCGCCTTTTCCTGATGTTGAACTTTTGACAGCGGAGGGGACTACACTGAATACCGCGGACCTAAAAGGTAAATTTCTGCTCTTCGATTATTGGATTTCCGGATGCGGCGCCTGTGCAGGTCTTTATCAGAACTTCCTGGCTGAAGTAGAGGATTACTTTCAGGGCAATGGAAAGGTACGTATCGTTACCATCAATACTGACAGGAACCGGAAAAGCTGGACCGATGCGCTCCAGACAGGAAAATACACCTCAGCGGAGAACATCAATCTCTGGACAGGAGGAAAGAAACATGAGCTGCTTTCACATTATAATATATTGGCTTTTCCTACCATGATGCTTGTCGATCCTGATGGTAACCTGAATCAGGCAGGAAACTTCCCAAAGACAGCAGCCGGGATGATAGAGCTTCTTGAAGGGAAATTACAGGGCCACTTAACCTCGGAACAATGAAAAGAGGTTTAGTGATGAGCATATTCTTATGTTTCCTGTTTGGGAATGTAGATGCCCAAGAGCAGAACGGCGGCCTGTCGGTAAGGGGTGTGGTACTAATTGAAGGAGAAGATACACCACTGTCCGGGGCAATCGTCAAAAAGAAGGGAGATGATAAACTGGCAGTTGCTGATAAAATAGGGCAGTTCGAGCTTTGGTTAGATTCCGGAAGCCATATTTTGGAAATCAGTTTTATTGGGTTTAAGTCAAAGGAACTTCAGGTCACCTTGCCTACAACCGATGAGTTGGTCATAAGGCTGGAGCAAGACGAAGTGGAATTGGGGATGCACGAGGTAGTCTCCACAGGCTACCAGCAGCTTCCCAAAGAACGGGCAACCGGATCTTTTGTCCAACTCGATCAAGAATTGGTTGACAGGAGAGTCAGTACAGGTATTCTGGATAGGCTGGAGGATGTTACTTCCGGTGTGATTTTCAATAGAGATCGTTTTGGAGGTGGGTCAGATCCCATTTCCATCCGTGGGAGAAGTACCATCTTTGGCTCTGCCATGCCCCTTATTATTGTTGACAATATTCCGTACGATGGATCTCTGGAATCAATCAACCCAAATGATGTCGCAAGTATCACTGTGCTGAAAGATGCGGCGGCGGCATCCATCTGGGGCGCCAGAGCAGGAAATGGGGTGATTGTCATTACCACGAAAATGGGTAAATATGATCAGCCTACGACCGTGTCTATTACTTCCAATTTAACGGTAGTTGAAGCTCCGGACCTCTTCTATAGTCCTCAGATGGAGATAGCGGATTTCATAGAGGTAGAAAAGGTATTGTTTGACCGGGGCTATTACAATGGGTTGATTGGTGCTGCCTCTAAGCTTCCTCTTTCTCCGGCGGTAGAGACATTCATCGCTGAAAATACCGGAGGAATTTCCCAGGCCGAAGCACTACGCAGGTTGGAAGGCTTCAAAACTTCCGATTCCCGTAGAGATCTGAGGGATTACTTCCTCCACCGGGGGCTTAATCAGCAGTATGCAGTGAATGTGTCAGGAGGTGGTGAGCGTCAGCGGTTTTTATTGTCAGCAGGGTTTGATTCCAATCTGGATAATGTCCGGCCAAACAACATGCGGAGGGTGACGCTTCAGGCACGCCAGGACTTGAAACTTCTCAATGACAAAATAAACTTCTCAGGCGGGATATATTTTGTTTCATCTTCCAGGGAGTCCGGTACGGACTTACCTGTGATGTATCCGTATGAGCGTCTGGTAGATGAGGAAGGGATTTCCATGCCGATAATACGTGATTATAATACCCGGTTCCTAGGCCAGGCGGAAGAACGTGGACTCACAGACTGGAGGTACTTTCCTATGGATGAAATAGGCTTGTCCTCTAACAAAAGCAACTTAACCGATATCAGGATTAATACAAATCTGAAGTATAAGTTCACGGATTCCTGGAGTTCAGAAATCTTATATCAGTATTGGCGAAGTTTGGGCCAGCAGAGATTCCATAGACCGGAGGAGAGTTATTTCGCCCGTAACCTCGTAAACAGGTATACCCAATTTGATGACAGCGGTGAATTGTATCAGGCGGTTCCACAAGGAGGGGTTATGGATCTTTCTAACGGCACGTCCCGTAGCCATAACCTGCGGATACAGTCTGTCTACCAAAATTCCTGGAGTGGTGCCCACCAAATAAACGGTCTTGCCGGATTTGAAATAAAGGATATGCAGGGGGCTTCAGATGGCAGCCGCGCTTACGGGTATGATGATGCATTGGGCTTGAGTATCCCTGTGGATTTTGTGACGCAGTATAGGCTGTCCCATAGCAATGGCTTGTCAAGAATCCCCTCCAATCATTCTCATAGCGGTAGCATAGACAGGTTTGTTTCCTACTATGGAAATTTTGGGTATGAATATAAAAGCAAATACCTCTTTTCTGCCAGCTTTAGAAAAGATGCCTCCAATATCTTTGGGGTGTCTACCAACCAAAAGGGAGTTCCCCTTTGGTCTACAGGTGTTTCCTGGGTACTCAGCGAGGAGAGTTTTTATTCTGCTGACTGGATGCCCTATTTGAAATTAAGGGCCACATTCGGATACAATGGAAACGTAGACCGTTCGGTTAGCGCGTTGACATCTGCCAGGTATAGCAATACCACCAATTCCTCCCCGGTGCCGGGAATACGATATGCATCTATTGTCAATCCGCCCAATCCGGAGCTTAAGTGGGAGCGTATTGGTATCACCAATATAGGACTGGATTTCGAATCCAAGAACAGTAGAATTGGGGGAAGTATTGAATTTTATACGAAGAGGGGAGTTGACTTGATTGGTTTGATGCCCTTTCCTCCTTCTTCCGGAGTCACCCAATTCAGGGGAAATTATGCAGATACATATACCAAAGGATGGGACGTAGTGTTGAATACGGTCAATATAGACAAGGGGATTCTCTGGAATACCAACTTTTTATTTAGTTTCTTAAAGGATGAAGTCACCAGGTACGACACGCCTAGTGCAGTGTATCAATACCTGGGCACAGAAACTACCCCAATGGAGGGGAAACCTTTGTACGCTATTTTCAGCTATCCATGGGCTGGACTGAATGGGGATAATGGCTTGCCGATGGGCTATCTGAATGAGGAGCCCAGTACAGAATATAGCCAGATATTAGCTGCTACCACGCCTGAAGACCTCGTCTTCCATGGTTCAGGAAGACCTCAGGTTTTTGGAGGAATTAGGAATACGGTAGCCTGGAAGGGATTTAGTCTATCCATGAATGTGACATTTAGAATGGATTATTACTTCAGGAGAGCGTCTGTGAATTACTATGACCTGCTCAGTGGGAAAATAACCCATAGTGATTATGCTATGAGGTGGCAAGAACCGGGAGATGAGGCGAAAACTCAGATCCCGGCTATGCCCCAGAGTGCAGATTTCAGCATGGAGGACTTCTATTCCAATTCTTCCATACTGGTAGAAAGAGGAGACCATGTCCGTCTTCAAGATATCAGGTTCGGTTATCTCACAGACCGATCAAAACTAAGTTGGCTGCCATTCCAAAAAACAGAGTTATATATCTATGTCAATAATATAGGAATACTCTGGAAAGCGTCCGACTATCAGCTCGATCCTGATTTTCCAAGTATGCGTCCTTTACGGAGTATTGCTTTAGGTGTTCGACTGGATCTGTGATACTCACCGAACCGGTAAATGGTTTATTAATTAAGTAATCCCATACTAACACTATAAGATTTACCGGTTAAGCAGCATTGCTCATAAAAGGCGGGGATTCGAAAGCCGAGACTGGGGAACCCCGCCTCAATCCTACAAGGCTGCTTACCAAAATTATGCGCTTTCAAAAATCACTATTCCACTCGCTGCCAAATGCGGCAGCATTAATTCTATATAGTTATGAAATCGAGCATGACGAGAACGTCACACACTGGGATGATTATCAAAAATGCGAGATTCCATCCCGTCCGCCGCGGCGGATCGGGACAGGTAATGACCATTAAAATCAAAATATAAACACATGAAAATCTTTTCAATACTTCTCTTATTCTCCATACTCCTCTCTTCATGTAGTGAATACCTGGATGCCAAACCGGATAAATCTCTGGTAGTTCCTTCCGAACTTGAAGACTTACAAGGTCTTTTGGACAACACAAATGTGATGAACAACAGCGGGTCTTTGGGACTGTTGGCCTCTGATGACATCTTTACAGTTGATGCCGGATACCTGGCATTTTCTTCGGAATGGATGCGAAGAGGCTACATTTGGCAGGACGATTTATTCATAGGTGAAAACTTCGTTTCTGATTGGATCCGTCCCTATCAACAAATCTTTTATTCCAATGTAGTACTCGAGAGTTTAGACAAAAATCCTGAATCGAATAGCCCTACTTTTAACCAGGTACAGGGAAGTGCATATTTCTATAGGGCATATGCCTATTTTGGGTTATGTCAGGTATTTGCACCAGCTTATCTAGAAAATGGGAGTGGAGCATTACCGGGAGTTCCTATCAAGCCTGATTCCAACGTGAATGACCATCAGGCCTTGGCTGAGTTAGCTAAGAATTATCAATTGATAATTGACGATTTAAACCGATCTCTGGAATTATTGCCTGATAAAGCTGACTATTCGACCAGACCTTCGAAGCAAGCGGCCCACGCAATGCTAAGTAGAGTTTACCTTTCTATTGGCAATTATGGGCAGGCGGAGTTCCATGCTGAGGCATCACTTTCCATAGGAAATGACTTGGTAGATTTTGAAGAAATTTTAAGCACAAATTCATTTCCTATGGCTTCTGCCCGGCACTTGATACCAAGGATGAATAAGGAGATTGTGTTTTTTGATCAGTTAGTGTCAGATAGCTACCTCTCGAACGCAAATTTTTTCGCGGATACTACAGTTATTAACTCCTATAAGGAAGGTGATATTCGCAGGCTGGTTTTCTTTTACCTGAATCCGTCCACTGGTGGGAATAATTTTGTGGGGCACTTTACAGGTAACTTTAGGTATTTCAACGGGATCACAGTTTCGGAAGTCTTGTTGAATAAAGCTGAGTGTCTAGCCCGAAAAGGGGATGGGGAAGGAGCAATAGCTACGTTGGAAATTTTAAGAAGTAGCCGCTTTGAGGAGAGCAAGTATAGTCCTTTAGCTTGGGAAGATGGAAATGTTCTAGATGTGGTGTTAGAAGAAAGGAGAAGGGAATTGATTTGTAGAGGGTATTTAAGATGGATGGATCTTAAGCGGCTAAGTTTTGACCCCAATTATTCTAAAGAAATTATAAGGGTTATAGAGGGTCGCAATTACAGGCTCGATACAAAAAATAGTCCAATGCATTTTCCCATTCCCCAAATGGAGACGGATTTAAATGATCATATAAACCCCTAAAAAAGGCCGGGTGATGTCACCCGGCCATAATTCCAATTACTTTTATGGAATTGGAATAAGTCCTGAACCAGGTAAGAATCTTCCGGTAGCGTCCATGATTGGAGCGCCTTGGTCGGCTTCTGAGTACAGGCATTGGCCTGACACGTTTTGACATTGGTATTCATCCGGGTTCGTACCTTCTTCTACGTTCGTGACATCATACCAAGTGACCCCGTTATCTGTAGTTCCGTAAAAGGAAGAGTTCATAGGAGTGGTAAACGCAAAAGCGGCTACCACAGCAAGCGAAAATACACCTCCGCGTAGGAGGTTGAGGATATTTAATTTCATAAGATTATAATTGTTTTTTAATTGACTTATGGAATCTCGCATAGCGGATTATTATTTCTCCGTGTGATCCCGTACGTACGGGATCATGCTCGATTTCATTTGTTTAAATTTGTATAGTTACAACTTAATATCCGGTCGCTTTGGTATATCTGTCTGACTCGGATCCGGACAGATCTACCTTCCGAGAGGGGTGGCCGGTTATTTTTTGCCCCCTGCTGTTGCCAGGCACCCACCTCGTGGGTTCACTGGCTGTGGGTGTTAGCTAATTCATAATGGGTTTGGTTGTTTTGATTTTATTAAATGGGATTGCATTATCCAGCCTACAGCTGCAATGGCCATCAAAACCAGATTTACAAGCAAATGCTCATTCCAGTCCAGAGAGGATAGTATTCCACCGCAGGAACATGGTATTCTCCCGAAAACCCCGGTAAGCACCAGGGCTACATATCCTGTAAAGGCCGCCATCAGCACAAAGCTTATCCCCAATGCGGCTTTTCTGGTCTTTGGCAGTAGCAATATCACCGCAAGCGATACTTCTAAGATGGGTAGGCCATACAGGAGTGGTAGGGTCATCCAGTCCGGAAATACCTGTCCTTTTACAGCCCTCAGCGTTCCGCTCCAATCATACACCTTACTCACCGCCGTATAGGCAAAGAGGGCGGCCAGCAGCCAGGCGGCTCCTTCGGCTAGGACTGAGGTAAGGGATATTGGGCTTTTCATTTTTATACTGGATATAGTAAAGATGTTATATCTGCATTTTGGTTGGGTTAAGCTCCCGCCCAAGGTCGATCCCCGGCACAGAAGTGAATTTGGGAGCTTCTGTTTGAGTATCGGAAAGGGCAGGAGCAAGGTAATTAACCATACATCCAACCCAAATGGGAACAAGCCTAAGCCTGATTCCAGGAAGCTAGCCGGATGCCCCTAAACGCTATAAGAAAATTAGTGATCTGACTATCAGTGTGCTACGTCAAATGAGGGTGTTTGGTATTTTCTTCCTAAAAAACCTTCATTTGAGGGTTTTTTGATCTAAAAATTGGGGAAACTCTCTTTTTTGCTTGGATGGAATAGGAGTTAACAATAAATTAACATTCAAGAATTAGTTGATTTTTTGACTGGATTCTTAAAAAAGCTTTTCACCCTACTGTTTTGATTTAGTACACTTTACTGTTATAAAAATGGAAAAGCGAATGTATATGAACCAGCTTATTGCTGATTACAACAGGATCAGGAAGTTCTCGGATGAGTCTTATGAGGCAGTTTTTCAGAGACTCATCCTACGAAAAGTATCCAGGGGAGAGATCCTCAAAAAGCTAGATACGGTGGATATCAAAAGCCGCTATATCTGTGAAGGATACCTGGGATTGTATCACGAGGAAAAAGAGAGGAATATGCTCTTTAGTGTTTTCGGCAAATCCGATGTGGCATTTGATGACCTGTCCTTCAGAAGCAATACGCCTTCCAAGACTATGCTGAAAGTCCTGTCAGATACAGTTTACCTAGGATTCACCCTGGACGCAGAAACTGAATTACTCTCCAAAAAGCCTGAATTCTATTCCCTGGCTCTGGAAGTAGCGCACCGGATAAATAAGCGGAATGTGGAGCAGCAAGAAATAAAAAAG
This sequence comes from Algoriphagus sp. Y33, assembly GCF_014838715.1. Lineage (NCBI taxonomy): Bacteria > Pseudomonadati > Bacteroidota > Cytophagia > Cytophagales > Cyclobacteriaceae > Algoriphagus > Algoriphagus sp. Y33. The sequence goes on from NZ_CP061947.1 coordinate 373,790, forward strand.
AGAAAGTTTCAAGTGGGTTTCCCTCTCTTGCTCCAGAAATATCCCGGCTTAGGTCAGTACCTGAAAAATCAGGAGCTGGCAGACTTTTTCAATTGCAGTATCAGCACAGTAGAGCGGTATAAATATGCTATAATGAACAATCATGAAGGCAGTCGTTGAATTTCCCGTAGCCATTAATAGACATTGCAGGTCGCTGGACGTAGCGGTGCTCAAGTGGGCATGGGCAGCAGGATTGTTCGAAGATCCCGCCGAGCTGGAGCGTTGCAGACTGCAGAAGGTGAACTGGTTTGCGGGATATCTTTTTCCTGAGGAGATGCCCAAGCGGATGGAATTGATTATGAAATTCTTCCTCTGCCTCTTTTTACTGGATGATCTGCTGGATATCCGGATGGAGCCTAGCATGATTGAATTTCTGAAGAATCTGAAAGCAGGCAAATCCTTCCATGCCGATGCCAGGCTGCAAAGTTTGGGTAGCGCGCTTCTGCTGCTGCATCAGGCTATCCAACAGGAAAATGCTTTTTCCGGGGCCAAAGGGGAATGGGATATAGTCTGGTTTGATTACCTGGAAGCCCTGCAATGGGAAATCCAAATTAAGCTGGACGGCACCCCTCCGGCACTGAAAGAATACAGATTATACAGGCCTTTTGCCTCCGGTGCATACTTGGCGTTGCAGTTTCTCAGAAAGAAAACAGCGGGTCTTGCATGCGAAGCCGAGCTGTTGGAATACACTACAGTGAGGTACATCTGCCTATCCAATGACCTGGCATCCTATGAAAAGGAGCTGGCAATAGGCGATGTCCACAATGAAGTGATGATCCTTAGGGAAGATATGGGAGATGAAGCCCTCTTCCGAATACAGCAGGAAATAAACAGCCTTAGAAAAAGGATATTGCTCCTTGCCGGGCAGGTGTGGAGCCAATCGTATGGATGCAGGGACTGGATCCGTAGCCTCTTGCTGTTGGCCGGAGGAAGTGGAGCCTGGACGGCGGATACCTCCAGGTATAAGGGATATATCAATGGAAGTTCCGGAAGTCATTAAATGGAAGGAGGAATATCATGTTCAGAAAACGTGCTGTTATTTACCCCAAGGATGTGGTTTGCCTGACGGGAAGAAGTGAACGCTATGCCCAGATACTTCTGCACAAGGTCCGTGCTTTCGTAAACAAAGAACCCCATCAGTTTGTGACCGTTTCAGATTTTTCCCTCTTCTCGGGTATTCCCGAAGACATCATCCGCAACTACATGCTCTAAGTAAAAATGGGCCGGGGAAACTCCGGGAATTAAGTAAAAATACGGATAGATAAATGTCTGTAAAAACAGTACTAAAAGCGGGGTTTCACCGATACTCCTTCGATGCTCCTCCGATGCAGGTACAATAAACTGTCGGAGATGCATTGCAATAGGTACAGAGATTAATTGGGCAAAATACGTAGTTGGGTCTTCCTGGCCGATCTTGGGAGATTCCGGCTCGCCGAATAGAAATAATTTACACGTAATCTTTGACAATCATGGGAAAAGTAACAGACGGAGTACTGGGCGGGATTTCCGGTAAGGTGGGAAATCTGGTTTTCTACCAGGTAGATGGAGAGACGTTGGTCAGAACTAAGCCAGGAGGGAGAAGCGGCACATCCGCGCTACAGTCGTATAACCAGCAGGCCTTTGCGTTGGTACAGGAGTTTTTGTCCCCTATGAAGAGAGAGTTGGCGATTGGGTTCGCAGCATTTAAAATCGGCACCAAGCGGGGAATAGACAGGGCCAAGAGCTTGATGCTCCGGAATGGGATTTATCCGCAGGATGGTGTTCCTGTACTGCACCCTCAGAAAGCAATGGTCTCCTCAGGGGATCTGACAGGAGTGGAGGATGGAGTGCTGGGAGCTCTGGTAGCAGCGAGTTTCAGCATAGCATGGACACCCAATAGTTGGGATGGTTCTGCCCGCGATGGGGACAAGACTTTTGTGGCAGTCTATGACACCGCAGCGCAGCGGGTATTTTCTGTGAAGGGTGAAGCCTATAGAAAGCAGGGAACCCAGATGATAGCACTGCCCTGGGAACCTCTGGATTTGGGTGCTGGGGAGAGCGGGGTATATGTGTATTTTTCCTTTTACTCTGAACGCTCCTCCAAAGTAGTCTTTTCAGATTCGGTCTGTCTGGGGAGGTTAGGGGGATAAAGAATTGCCCGGTGCTCCACCACGCGCTACTCCTCGGACTACACGCTCTTTTCCAAAACAAGCACATCTACAAAATCCCCCTTGCCCCCTTTGACAGGGATAATTTTCCAAGTCAATATATGTGCTGAAGGGGGAGTTGCGCTGGTTTCCAGAACGCTGGTCAGAATTAGCGTTAGCCGTTCGTGACGACACGAACAGCGGCGTAGTGCTTGCTTGAGCTTCTATCTGTGCTACCTACACAAGACAGTTCATGTTTTTAGCACCTTGGTTTAGTGTTTAGGGAATGCCCTTGGAAGCATCCGGTTTATTGGAGGACAAGCCGTTGAAAATTCTTTCGGTGAAAGAATTTAGGCTTGGGCCAGGCTTGGGGGTGGTGAAGGCGTTAAAAAAACAAACTAGCTCGCGAGTGGGCGAGCGAGATCCGTTTGTTTTTAGCCTGACTATGAGCCAATAAATGAATTGTCCGCAGGCAATTCAAGGCTGATTTCGGGTCGGACAGTCCGTGGAGAAATCTTTCAGTGAAAGATTTTAGGACTGGGCCAGGCAGCGGATTGGCTTTTGCCTTGATACTTTTGCTCTTCAAAAGTATCGAAGAAAAACTACCTCAACTTTATCGATATTGGCCAATAGAGGAATTGAGGATTGATAAATACATACAAAAACCCTTTTCCCTACCTACGGTAGGCAGGCACCTCCTGCACTGACTCTCATTTTCAAATGATATATGTAGGCAGGCTTGTCTACCGTAGGTAGAAGACAATGGCCTTGTTTCCATACCCAACTCGCGCAAGTCTTTTGACTTATGCGGTGGATAATGCAGTCTCCGGACCGGATTTAGTTGATAGGTAAACTTTACAATTCAAACGCTACTTGGTGCTCGACTCCCGATAAGTGTTGCGCTGTTATCGTAGGATTTCTAATCCGACAATCCACAGACTCTGCCGCCTCCGCCCGGATCAATCCACTCGGACGGGCCTCTGGGGGTGCTTCATTTCTGCAGGATTTTGGAGATCAATCAATCTAAATTCTTACCACACACTACTAGTGAACTTTTAACCTTTAATCTCTTAACCCTTAATCTATCACCTGACACCCGTCATCAATCATCAATCATCGGACTTTTCTTCTGTCTTCCGTCTCCACTTATATAGACTCACATACTCTGCTGACCTCCTCGGGATAAGCCTTCGTAATATCACTATACCTCATGTCCGAGGAAATGGCCTTTTGGTCTTTTTTTCACCGGGTTAAAACCCGGTGCTATAAAATCTGCCATGCCTACGGCATTGCTCTGTTTCTGCAGGACTTTGGGAGATTATTCAATCTTAAATTCTCTCCTCACTACAGCTTAACCTTTAACTATTTAACTATTAACATTTAACCTATCACCTGACACCCGACACTGTACTTTTCTTCCGGCTCCCGTCTTCGGTCTTCTATCACCCCACCTCCAACAACACCACTAATCTTCCAATTTTTCAATTTTCAAATCCTTCAATCGAACCCGACTTTTCTTCCGTCTTCTGTCTTGCTGGCTTCAGGCTTCTTTTCTACAGGACTTGCGTATGGAATAAATCAATTCAAGTTCTCACCACGCTGTACAGGTTAACCTTTAACCTTTAATCTTTTAACCCTTAACCTCCAACCTCTCTGTGTATCTCTCATTCCCTCCGTGTCTCTCTGCGCCCCTTAACCTTTAACCCATAATCTTTTAACCTTTAACCTATCACCTGACCCCCGTCATCAATCATCCAACCCCCTTAACCCTTAACCTCCAACCTCTCCGTGTATCTCTCATTCCCTCCGTGTCTCTCTGTACCCCTTAACCTTTAAACTTTTAACCCTTTAACCTTTAACTATTATCCTACACCCTGCATCCAACCCCCAACTCCCTTAACCCTTAACCTCCAACCTCTCCGTGTATCTCACATTTCCTCTGTGAATCTCTGTGCCCCTTAACCTTTAAACTTTTAACCCTTTAACCTTTAACTATCATCCTACACCCTGCATCCAACCTCCAACCCCCTTAACCCTTAACCTCCAATCTCTCCGTGTATCTCTCATTCCCTCCGTGTCTCTCTGCGCCCCTTAACCTTTAACCCTTAATCTTTTAACCTTTAACCTATCACCTGACACCCGTCATCAATCATCAATCATCGGACTTTTCTTCCGTCTTCTGTCTTGCTGGCTTCAGGCTTCTTTTCTACAGGACTTGCGTATGAAATAAATCAATTCAAGTTCTCACCACGCTGTACAGGTTAACCTTTAACCTTTAATCTTTTAACCCTTAACCTCCAATCTCTCCGTGTATCTCTCATTCCCTCCGTGTCTCTCTGCGCCCCTTAACCTTTAACCCTTAATCTTTTAACCTTTAACCTATCACCTGACACCCGTCATCAATCATCCAACCCCCTTAACCCTTAACCTCCAACCTCTCCGTGTATCTCACATTTCCTCTGTGTTAACCTTTAACCCTTAATCTTTTAACCTATCACCTATCACCTGACACCCGTCATCAATCATCAATCATCGGACTTTTCTTCCGTCTTCTGTCTTGCTGGCTTCAGGCTTCTTTTCTACAGGACTTGCGTATGAAATAAATCAATTCAAGTTCTCACCACGCTGTACAGGTTAACCTTTAACCTTAATCTTTTAACCCTTAACCTCCAACCTCTCCGTGTATCTCTCATTCCCTCCGTGTCTCTCTGCGCCCCTTAACCTTTAAACTTTTAACCCTTTAACCTTTAACTATTATCCTACACCCTGCATCCGGCATCCAACCCCCTTAACCCTTAACCTCCAATCTCTCTGTGTATCTCTCATTCCCTCCGTGTCTCTCTGTGCCCCTTAACCTTTAAACTTTTAACCCTTTAACCTTTAACTATTATCCTACACCCTGCATCCGGCATCCAACCCCCTTAACCTCCAATCTCTCTGTGTATCTCTCATTCCCTCCGTGTCTCTCTGTGCCCCTTAACCTTTAAACTTTTAACCCTTTAACCTTTAACTATTATCCTACACTCTGCATCCAACCTCCAACTCCCCTTAATCCTTAGTTCTCTAATCTATCCTATAAAAATTATCCCTTCGATTGGCATCTGGTCTGGTCCCCCATGGATCGATTCCAATCCATCTTGGCTTCACTTTGGAAACAACAGTCAACTCGCCATCACCGGAGTGCAAAGTATATAGCCGGGAGGCTATGATTTCGGAACCGGAAGTGATTTCTTGAGGATGGGCAGAAAGTAACGATAGGGTAATGGGTTCATCCATAACTATTTCTTGAATTGATCCATCGGAGCGTGTTTCCAGTTTTTTAGCTGAATAAGCTATTTTCAATTCGAACGCTCCACTGCTTAGCAAATCCGTAGTTACTCCTTTGATTTTGATTTCGTAATGCACCACCTTTTCAAACCAATCTTCGATCAACAAAATTTCGGCTGGACTGCTGATCGCTTTTAATCCTCCCAAAAAATCCTGAACATGTACGTTGGGAAGTGGATTGTTTCGGTTTTCCTCCACCATTTTTCGGATGACCGACTTGAGTTTTTCAGGGCCAATCAATTCTTCAATAGCCAATAAACCCAGAATACTTTTTCCATAGGCAAGGTAATGTTGGCTTTGCATTTTGGCGAGCGGAGGCTCAGCTTCCGAGGCGAATGCCCTACCCCGGAAATAGGTCCGGTTGGCATTGTCCGTCAAATGCCAAAGAGCCGCTTTTCCCCGCTCTTTCTCCATCACCAGGGCCTCGGCATATTTGGCAAATCCCTCAACAAAAAGTGTGGCCCCAGGAATGTTCCTGGGTGCCAATAGATGCCCAAACCATTGGTGTGCCACTTCATGAATGACCCGCTTATGCCGTAAATCAAATTGAAATTGTGGTTCGGGTTTTACCAGAAAATAATTATCCTCCACCATGCTGATCATTCCCGGATGCGCAAAGCCTCCAAATCCCCAGTAGGAAGGAACTTCTACGATTTTCAACTCCCCATCGGGATAATCGCCAAAAGTGCCAGAAAGCATTTCCAGGCTGGTTTTCATGATGGCCAGTGTCTCGGTAGAAGCGAATGCATGTGCCGGAAGTGAATATACTTTTAGAAGCTTTCCTCCCGATCTCAAACTGGCTACATGATAATTTCCCGAGAAAAAGGCCGGCACGGGCATCATTTTCTTGGCACTTTTATACTTGAAAATGGTACGGTTTCCTTCGGTCTTTTGGTCTATCAAATCCCCTGAAGTCAACACAATCTGCGGGAATGCTGTACTGATCTCTGCTTCAAAATCAACTTTCATCAAACTATGTTCCAACCTTAGCTCATGTTCGGGAGAACTGAAACTGTCAGGCTTTAACGGTAAACCGCGCCTTTTCCTTTCCTGGTTGTCACTTATTTCCCGGGCTTTGGAATAGCCAAAATAGGGGGAGAAATCCCTGAAATTAAGGTAGCTTCCATCCTTGATGATTGAGGGATTGGTGGAAAATAGGGAAGGATTGGTCTGGATTTCAAAAGAGAATCCAATCTCCTCCCCGGGAAGGATCGGGAGTTCAAACACTACCTGATAAACTCCGGACTCTTCTTCTTTTATGATTTCAGCTGCATTTTGTAGGCTTAACTTCTTCAATTCCTGCTTTTCGGTAAGTAGCATTTTGCTGATGGGACTACCGCTGTTGTTCTTCATAGTACCTTCCACCACAGCATGATAGGTTCCTCTTGAGGGGAAAAGAGCAAGGTTCATTTTCAAAGCAGAATAGTTCAAAACGGCATCTTTTTCGAACTTCTTATAATTCAGTTCGTAGCGTTGTTTTGCATCTAGGATGCCTTGTCTGCTTTGATAGTCCTCTACATAATTGATTTGATAAAAGCAGAAGCAAGCCAATGCAATAAATCCTGTGAAAGAAGCTAAGCCGGCTCTAATGGATTTGTTCCATTTAAATTTTTCTGCTATCCGATGGAGTGATCCCCTCCAATTGCTTATCGAAAATAAAATCACACTACAGGCAAGAAATGTCCAAAGTAAAGCAAGAATCCGGAAGCCAACCGGGTTCATCCCCCATCCTGCCTGCTGACTGTAGTTCAATGGAGGTAGGTCTCCAATTTTAAGTAAAGGATGGTCAAGCCCCAACGCTGTTCCGAGCGGACCGGCAAACAATGCGAAACCGATGGCTGAGATCCCCATTCCTAGGTAATTGCTTTTACTAAAATTATGAATAAGGAGAAATAGTGCCGCATAGAAGAATAGCGGAAATCCCGGGTAAGCAAAGAGGCTGAAAAGTGCCAAACTATCCATGCTGAGATACCCCTGGGCCAGTTGAAAACATAAAGCAATTACCACTGTCACCCCAATAATCAGGACAGTCATACTTATCAGTGACAGAAGTTTGGAGAGGAAGAAATAGGTGTTTGGGGTAGGAGTTGCCCCTAGGATTTCATGAAACTTCATGGATTTCGCTCTCCATACCAGTTCCCCTGAGAAAAATACCAGCAATAAAATACCGAATAGATACATAGGTTGCTGCACTTGCTCCAACAGCAGCTGACTGGCAGGGAAATAGCTTTCATCGTATGCCCCACCGGCATAGATTTTAGAATAGATCTCGGTAATGGCAAGTACAGACCAAGTTCCCATCACTGCCCAAAAAGCAGTACTTTTTAGAATGAAGCGTAGGTTTTGTCTGAGTAGGGAGAGCAAGATTGTCCTATAATGGTTGAGGCAAATATCAACCCGTATTGGGGATGAGAGAGGATTTGGTGCGGACTTAGCTCTTGCACTAGTGGATTGCCCCTTCTTTTTTCCATGGGGCTGATGAGTAGCTCTGAAGGAAAATTTAAAATAGGAAAGCGCAAGAAGCAGTCCACTGATACTCATCCACAGTATCCTGTTCCAACCCAATAAACTTAAGAAGGAGATAGGTTGTCGGTTTTTTTGAAAGGGTGTCCAAAGGTTCGTCTGCTCAAAAAAGGCCGAAAGACCGAAAGGATCTGCAAGGGCCGCGATAACCAGATCATCACTTGTTACCGGAGTAGCATTGGCCAGCAATGGTGAATTCAAAAATAGGGCACTGATGAAATAGAGTGCATAGATCAACACAGCCATAGCGTAGGTTGCCAGGGAGTTTTTGGTAAGCAGGCAAATTGCGAAAAGAAGCACGGTACAGACAGTCACCGATGGGATCAAAAGCATCCATGCTACCGGGATACTGTCTCTCAGGTAAAAGGCTGTAATTCTGTCCGGATCCAGATCAGAAAAGGCAATTCCCAGATGGAAGCCAGGTATCGCAATCAACAAGACAGGAATTCCTATTAACCAAGCTCCCAGAAACCGGCTGAAAAAGAAGGCCGGTTTGGACAGAGGAGTGGAAAAGATAAGTGCTTCCATCCCAAATTTACTGTCTCTCTGTACTGCGGAGACGACGAAAAACATGATGGAGAATACTGCACCTAGGCTTATCAATCCCATCTTCAAAAACAACTCATATTCCGAGTTGTAATTCACGCCGGCCGGAGTAGCCCCTTGGCTTCCCATGAGGAATGCAAATCCAAAGTAGCCTAATGCAAAAATGTAAACAGCCTTGGTTTTGAGCTGGTAACCAAGTTCAAACCGGAGTAAGGAGAAAAAACTTGAGCCTTTCATTTGTTGGAAGTGTGAAGGGTGGAAAAATAGAAATCCTCTAAACTGGGTGTGATGGGTTCAAACCTCTCCCCCGGCAATTCATCTGCTTTTACATGAATGAGGGTTTCTCCGGCAATGAGTTTGGAAGAGATGATATTCAGCTGTCGGTGGTATTGAGCCAACTCCGGTTTGGAAACTTTTTTAGACCAGACTTTCCCTTCCAAACTTGCTGTGAGCAAGGCAGGATTTCCCTGAATTAGAATTTTTCCCTGATTCATAATAGCCATTTTCGGACAGAGCTCCAGGACATCATCCACCAGATGTGTGGACAGAATCACGATTACATTTTCACCGATTTCACTGAGGAGATTTAAGAAGCGGTTTCTCTCTTCAGGATCCAGACCCGCGGTGGGTTCGTCCACGATAATTAGCCGGGGATTTCCAAGTAGGGCTTGAGCTATCCCAAATCGCTGCTTCATTCCTCCCGAATAGGAAAAAACGGCCTTTTTACGATGTTCATGGAGATTGGTCTGCCGGAGTAAAAAATCAATTTGTTCTTTTCGCTGAATTGAATTGGTAATTCCTTTTAGGATGGCGATGTGATCGAGCAATTCAAGTGCTGAGACTTTGGGATACACCCCAAACTCCTGAGGGAGATAGCCTAGCGCAGACCTGATTTTCTCAGGTTGATCGTGCGCATTGTATCCGTTGAAAAGAATTTTTCCGGATTCTGTGGCTTGAAGCATGGCCAGGATTCTCATCAGACTGGATTTGCCTGCGCCGTTTGGCCCTAAAAGACCAAACATTCCATTTTCGAGAGTGAGGGATATACCATCCAACGCCTTTACGCCATTTGGATAGGTTTTGCTGAGATTGCTGATTTCAAGAGTGTTCTTCATAGCCTTTTATTTCCGGATTGACGAAGCTTGCCTATTTGCCCGGACTGGAATAATTAAGATGTCCAATTGCCCAGAATTGGGGACGAACTTGGGGAAATTCAGGGTATTGGGGTACGTCAGGCTTTTGAGACGTTCGTCATGGATTTCGATGTGTTGGTCATCTTTGTTTTATTCAAAAGTCCGGGAAATTATCTTAGAAGGATGTTTCCAAAATCAGCATTAATCAAAGCCTTGGCATGGGGGCTGGGGATTACCCTGAGCGTTACCTTCCTTCTCCATAGAATGGGAGTTATCCTGATCGATTTCAAGGCATATGTTGAAAACATCTTGATTCTGGGATCCTGGTGGATGCTGACCAGTCTTGTGTTCTACTATAGCAAGAAAGTGAGACTTCAAAAACGGAGTTTGCGCTGGATTTTTTTTCTGGCACTTTTCCTTTCCGGCACGTTGATTTTAGATCAATGGTTTGCTATTCCGGATAATCCGGTCTCGATCTTTTTGCTTATTGTGTTTTGGATGGGGATAGCCAGGTTCGTAGCACCGGCATTTTTTAGAAAATACCAAGTCGCCCTTATGGTGACTTACGGGCTCATTTGGCTGGTATTTTCCATACTTCGGCTAAATGAACGTTACCTTAGGGAACACCACGAAGTGGCTGTTTTTCTCTTGTTGGTTCCGATTCCATTTTTCTTGCTGCTCTGGGTTTTTGAGCAATGGAAAAAAATGAAAGAATTGGAAGTTCAGAACCATGCGGCGGAACTGGCCATGCTGAAAAATCAGATCAATCCGCATTTCTTGTTCAATACCCTAAACAACCTGTATGGACTCTGTGTGGAAAAATCAGATGCTGCTCCGGAGGTCGTTTTGATGCTTTCGGATATGATGCGATACACGATCTATGAGGGAAAGGAAAACGAGGTCTTCTTAAGCAAGGAGGTCAATTATCTGGAGAGCTTTTTGGAGTTGCACAAATTGCGACACCGAAGTATGCCGGAGATAGAGTTTAAAATTGATGTGGCCAACGGGTTGAAAATTGCCCCTTTGCTCTTTATTGTGCCCGTTGAGAATGCTTTCAAACATGGGGTGGAAAAGCTTACCCAGGATGCATTTGTTAGAATTGCTTTGAAAGCAGATCAAAAAAAACTAAGGTTTCGGGTGGAGAACAACTACGATTTGGAAACAGAAATACGGGGGCAGGGAATTGGTTTGGACAACTTGAAAAGAAGGCTGGAACTGACCTATCCAGGCCAACATTCCTTGCAAATCACTCAAAAGAACGGTATCTATACTTTGGTATTGGAAATCCTATGGAGTTAAACTATGTCATAGTGGATGATGAGCCCATTGCGCATCGGATTATAGAGGGCTATTGCGAGAATTTTTCCTTTTTGTCAAAAGTGGGGAATTTCTATAATGGCTTTGAAGCACTTGGGTTTTTTAGAACGGCGAAGGCTGATCTGATTTTTTTGGATATCAATATGCCGAAGCTCTCGGGTTTTGAGATGCTCAGATCCCTGACAAATCCTCCCAAAGTCATCGTCACTTCCGCACACAGGGAGTTTGCGCTGCAGGGCTATGAACTGGACATTTCAGATTACCTGCTCAAACCATTTGGCTTGGATAGATTTATCAAGGCGATAAATAAAGTGGCTGTCAGTAAACCTGAAGGATTACAGCATGAAGTTGAGCCGGAAAGAATCTTTCTCAAATCGGATAAGAGACATGTACAGTTGGAACTGCACAAAGTGTTATATGTAGAAGCTCTGGGTAATTACTGCAAAGTGTTTCATCAAGACGGGATGGTAATCTGCCCTGAGAAAATCTCAGAGCTGGAAGGTAAACTGGGGAAGGGCCACTTTCTAAGAGTTCATAAGTCCTATATAGTCAACACGGCTAAAATTGAAGCTGTAGAAGGTAATCGGATCAAAATAAAGGGAGCTGAAATTCCCGTCGGCCAAACTTATAAAGGGGAGATAAATAGATTGTTGGGATAGAAGGGAGACCATAGGAGGCCTACCCAATTTATTCAATCAGATCCGAAACCCCACCTTTAATTTTCGGTTCTCTGTCACTTCCCGACTGCTTTGTGCCCTTTCGGACCATGTCTTCCGGCGATTTCATCCTGCAGCGATTCAATGAAACGGGTAGGGCACAGTTCAGGTTTGATGAAATAGAAAGCGGTAAAAAGGGCACTAAAAACCGGGAATTCTACCGGATAAGGTAATGGTGCGTTCTACATAGACATCGGACGGGAAATCTATTCCGTGAAGCTGTGATCATGCTTCAGTATGTCACAGGCCAGGCAACGGGATTTGATAACCGACTCAGGGTTTCCCGGCAAACTCCAAGGTAGGAAGCAATCATTGCTTTGGGAACGTGTTGTATTAAACCGGGATGTTCGGATATCAGTTTATTTCCTACTCATCTCAGTTAGGTTTTTAGGAAAGAAGTAGGGCTATTCATTGATAAACTCACCCCTGTCAATGACTAGCCTGTTGCCCCATTCGGTGATTGCCTCCAGAATCGGGACAAAACTTTTTCCCATTTCAGTCAGACTATAAACGACTTTAATGGGAGGCTTTTTGCCATATACCTTTCTTGATACCAATCCGTCTTTTTCCAATTGTTTGAGCTGTAAACTTAAGGTCATTTCTGTTACAGAAGGCATTTCCTTCCGAAGTTCGCTGTATCTTTTGGCTCCGTCTTTTAGATGATACAGGATTACCGCCTTCCATTTTCCTCCCACCAAATCCATAGTTAGGCTTACCGTACATGGATAAGTTTTTTGGCTTAGTCTCACATGATCACTTAGACATTCGGTTTTCATCGTTCACTGATATTAACCTATCGAAAAGGATAGTTATTGTAAAAGTAAAGTGCCGGGAATAGTTTTGCAACTATAATAATTATAGTATGACTTTAATCATTCTGGCACATCCGGCTTTCGAGAAGTCAATTGCCAACAAAACAATCATTGAGGAGTTGCAGCGCAGTAAACTTGACTTGGAGATCAGGAATTTGCATGAGTTGTACCCTGATTTTAAAATTGATCCAAAAGCAGAACAAGAGTTTTTAGTGAGGCATGATACGGTGTTGTTCCAATATCCGTTTTATTGGTATAACATGCCGGCTATTTTGAAGCAATGGTTTGATGTGGTATTTGAGCATCAGTTTGCTTTCGGTTCAAAAGGGGATAAACTGAAAGGGAAAAATTTCTTGGCGAGTTTTACCGTAGGGGGTAAAGAAAAAGATTATACGCTCTTGGAAAAGCATCATTTTAGGGTGCATGAATTTTGCAAGAATCTGGAACAGACCTCTTATTTTGCCCAAATGAACTTCATAGATCCTGTTTATTCTTTCAGAACCTCGCAGGCTGATGGTTACACCCATGAAGAGATAAAAAGTACGGCAAAAGCCCATGCGGAGAAACTGATTAATCAATTGGGCGAAATTTGAATTTTATAAATTAATGGGCATGAAATTTCAACCATGATAGACCTGGACATGACTAACATAATAACTAATCCAAATTGCGGAAACTCACCAAAAATGGCATTCTTACAAGAGTTTAAAACTGCCTGCGTGAAAGAAGATCTGGAGTTCCTGACTGAAAGCGTAACAGATGAAATTGTCTGGAATATAGTAGGTGACAAGAAAGCAGAGGGCAAGGGGAATTTTATTCATGAACTGAAGAAAAGAACATCAGCAAATGTTGATGAACTTGTTATTGATCAGGTATTGTCACATGGTAAAGGGGGAGCAATCAATGGCAAAATCACTGGGAAGAATGGTAAATCAGTTGCGTTTGCTGAGTTTTTCATATTTAATGGAGCCAAAGGAGCAAAAATTAAATCCATCACGACCTACTTGGTAGAATTATAGACCTTTTTTTCGGATGTAGATGGATAGAATTTCATAATACCGTACCTAAATCGTAATTAAATCTTTGAGATCATTTTGGAAGTCATTTTTGGGCCATCTGATAAAAAAACATTCCCGGAACCGACTTCTCTTTCAAATACTGCCAATTCTTGGTTTTCAAATTTCGGATAAAAATGAGTTGAGAGATTCTTTAGTCATGAAAGGCTGCAGGAATACAGCGGTAGGTTTTGGGAATGACACCACAAAAATGACAATGCCCGGTTGCTATAGAAAAGAAAGTTTTTATTGGTCTTTAGGAAGGAAATATCAGTCAGCAAAGGATATACGTTCCGTCATTGGTAATGAGAACTGACCTTGATTTTTGGTTCCATACTTGAGATTTGAGAGCATTTGACAAAGATTTTCCCGTAACCATCTGCAGGATTATTTAATGTTTTGATAAACGGTTTAAATTCTCCCATCCCATTTAAAATTCTAGAATTGTAGCATATTCAGCACTAAACCGTGAAAAACCTACAAGACGGCATTTTGATCGAAATGATCAAACAATCCAACCATCTAGCATTTCATGAATTTTATCAGAGGCATTGGGAACATCTTTTTTTAAAAGCTTTTTCCATCTTGCAGGACTCCTCTATTTCTGAGGATATTGTTCAGGATGTATTTTTGGAAATCTGGAACAGGAGAACGGACTTGAATATTGAAAAACCAAGCCAGTATCTTTTCACATGCGTCAAACATGCCGTGTTCAAGGTGCTTCAAAAAGAGAAGCTAAAGGAGAGACATCTTAATGCATTGAATTCCATTGATTTGCTTGTCCAGGCTGAAGCCAGTATGGATACCCGGGAGATCGAACAGGCAATACTCAACCATTTGGACCGTCTTCCCGAACGCTGCAAGGAAATCTTTGTGATGAGTAGGTTCGAAAACATGAGCAACCCGGAAATTGCATTAAAATTGGGTATTAACACCAAGACTGTAGAGAATCAAATTTATAGGGCATTGAAGTCACTGAAAACGTTGATGCCACAATTGCTGGCCGTTTACTTCCTGTTAATTTTTGAAGACCTTCCCATTAAAGAATTCGGGTCAATTTTAACGTTGTGTTAATTCCGCTCAGAATGGATTTTTTGCGTGGGTGATTTGCCTGCCAAGATGCTCTCTAAGGTATAACCACCAAAATGGGCATGGATCCAAAGAACCCTTTTTACAGCTATCTCAACAATTCACTTTCTGAGAAGGAGAAAAACCGGCTCGACGTTTTTTTTGAAAGGGAGTCACTTCGCATCAAGGAGTGGGATCCGGAGTCTATGGGCAATAAGGATGCAGTATCGGATAAAATTTGGGGCAGGATCCTGAAAAACGGGAAAATCGAACAAAAAGCCACCCACTTACGAACAATCCCTCTGGAATTTGCGGCTGTGGTACTTCTCTTGATTTTTGCAGGCCTCTATATTTTGATCGACCGATCGGACAGTCGCGGCCGGAGCCAGGAGATATGGAAGGAGTATCACACCGTCGCCGGCCAAAGGTCAACTATTACTCTTCCCGACGGTAGTACCGTTATCTTAAATTCGGCCAGCATGCTATCGCATCCGAGGGACTTTCAGGGTTCTACACGCCGTGTGAAATTGGAAGGCGAGGCATTCTTTGAGATTTCACATGACAAGGACAGGCCGTTTATTGTCGTCAGCGGGCAGTTTGTTACACAGGTATTAGGAACTGAATTCAATGTCAAGTCCTATCCGGATGAACGCGCATCCGTATCCGTGAAGTCGGGTAAAGTTTTGGTCCAGCAGGGCGGCAAAGCCATAGAAAGCGGACTCAATGAAGTGATTCTGTATCCAAACGAATCCGCCTACATTGATGCCAATGATGGGGGCCTTACGAAAGATAAGGCTGATCTTAAAGAGGATTTGGCCTGGATAAGCGGTGAGATCTATCTGAATGAAATGTCCCTTGACGACCTCTCCAAAATCTTGGAACGGACCTATGCGGTAAAAGTCGGTTTTCAAATCCCCGAATTGAAACAATGCCGAATTTCCGGGAAACTGGGAAGAATGAATATCTCACAGATTATGGAAGTAATCAGCAATACCATGGGATTGGACTACACGATGAGCAATCGGAGAATTTCCATCACAGGCAAAGCATGTAAAACAAGCAGTAAACCGGAAGCCTATGTAAATCAGTAAAAGCGGGATAAAATCCGAGTGTGTTGGCGCACACCCGGATTATGGATTTTGGAAAATCCAAGTTCTAAATGCAAACATTTAAAAGCAATCAAAAATATGACATTATTTACAAAACTCACAACTAAGATAATTTTACTTTGTTGCCTTCCCCTGATATTGGGTATGGGCTACAGTCAGTCTTTTGCACAAAACAACGCCGGTGCCGGTAATCTATTGGACCGGACCATATCGCTCCGGTCAGGCACTGAGCCCTTGGAAAATATTATCAGTCAACTGACTGAGCAGTTGGCAATTGGTTTTTCTTACGACAACTCTTTAAAATCAAAACTGCAACAACCCATCACACTAGGCTCAGGGCAACGGCCTGTAAAAGCCCTGTTAGATGAAGTCCTTATTCCCAATGGCCTCTCCTTCCGGGTAATTTCAAACCAGCTGGTAATTACCGAATCCAAGCTGCCATCGGCCAAAGTCCTGAAAGGGAGTATTTCGGGGTACTTGATCGGAATGCCTGAAAATATCCCTTTGGGATTTGTTGTGGTAAGTCTCCCGCAACAGAAAAAAACTGTATTGTCTAAAGAAGATGGCAGTTTCTATTTTGGAGACTTGGAAGAGGGTGAGGTGACTATTCAGGTGTCCTGTATGGGATACGAGTCGGTAACTGTGAAAACCGGAGTAAATGCCGGGGAAAATCCTCCAATCAGGATTCAATTGGATTCCAAGATGAATGAGTTAGAGGGAGTAACCATTTCCGGAATCAGATTGGGAGAGGTCAAGGCATTGAGCCAAATGCAGAATGCGGAAAATATAAAATATGTGATGTCACAGGAACAGATAGAGCGTTTTCCCGACCTTACGGTGGGAGAGTCATTGCAGCGGGTTCCGGGCGTAGCCGTGGGATATAGCTATGGTATTCCAAGAGATGTTATTATCAGGGGATTGGGACAAGGCTTGAGCAGTGTGACCATGAATGGCAACAGACTTCCATCTACCGGTGCGGGAAGTAGGACAACGGACCTCAACGGTATATTGGCCAATTCAATAGAAAGTATAGAGGTCATAAAAACCCTAACCCCTGACAGAGATGCCGATGGCACAGGAGGGGCAGTGAATATCGTAACCAAATCTCCCAAAATCAATGAAAGGATGGTTGATGCCAAGGTGTCAGGCGGATATAACGGGCTTCTTGGAAAAGGAACGTATGATTTGGGATTGACCTACGGAGAAAGGAAAAACAAGTGGAGTTATCTGGCGGGAGCCAGTTATTCCAGAAACTGGAGGGCAGAAGACCGGGTTGACAAAAGCTATTCAACATATTCTGTTAATGAAGAAGACCGGGTGTTGCTCAGCAACATCGATCTGGACGGTTACGAGATCAAAAGAGATAACTTGGCACTCAACGGCGAGATTAAATACTATGCCTCCGAACGCTCCACATTTTATTTAAGGGCATCGTACAACAAATATTACGAAATCCAGAATAGGTTGGAGCGGATCATCAATATCCGTTCCTATGAAACAGAAAGCCGGCTGAAGGATGTCAGAATCACCCAGTCCGGAAACTGGAGGGATTATCACCGGGATTTGGTCCAGGCTTCAATAGGTGGAATGCAATTCTTTAAAGATTGGAAACTGGATTATGATTTAACTTATTCATTGGGGAAATATGACCAGCCTACCTATTACAGTGCTGCATTTGTAAGAAATGGTTTACAGGGAACTTTAGATCTGGGTGATCCAAAGGCACCTCAGGTTAACTTCACCCAGGAGAACCCCTATGATCCCACGGAGTATACGACAAGCCGGTACATCAACAGGCATGACTCTTCCATGGACAGGGATGGTCAATACTCCATCAATCTTCAAAAGACAATCAAATTGGGTGAAGTCACCGGCAATCTAAAATTCGGAAGCAGGGGGAAGTACAAATACAATGACCGGTTTAGGAATTATTTTCAGCATGATCTAATAAACGGCCAATTCTTACTGTCAGACTACTTGTCCACCTACCAAAAAGACGACCATTACCTGGGGGCATATCAGATGTTCAATTTTCCGGAAGCCAAATCCATGGAAAGATATTATCAGGAAAATCCTGAACTGTTTAAGGTGAATGACAACTACACCAGACAAAATACAGACCCGGACTCCTTTACCGGCAATGAGTATCTGCTGGCATATTATGCCATGACTGAATTAAACTACAAAAAGCTGAAAGTAATCACGGGGTTACGCTACGAAAGCACCGGATTCAAATACAATGGAAATCAGGTAAACTTTGACGATACCGGGAATTATGTCAATACGGTTTCCGTCGATACCGACAAAAGCTTTGACGGGTTTTTTCCTTCACTGAATCTAAAACTTGCCGTGACACCCCATACCAACTTGAGGGCAGCGGTGACCCGCTCTTTGGCAAGACCCAGCTATTACGATTTGGTTCCCTGGGAAGAAGTAGAAACCAACAGATTGAGAATCTCAAAAGGAAATCCTGATTTGGTTCAGGCTACCTCTGTCAATTATGACTTACTGTTTGAACATTATTTCAAGTCTGTAGGCCTGCTTTCAGGCGGGGTGTTTCAGAAAAACCTGAAGAATTACATCTTTGACACCTCCTTTACCCAAGAGGGAGGAACTTACGACGGCTATTTGGTCCGGCAGACCATTAACGGGGCTGATGCTTTGGCCAGGGGGTTTGAATTTGCATGGCAGCAACAATTGACATTTCTGCCGGGCGTTTGGAATGGCTTGGGTGTATACGCCAATTTCACCTATGTATACAGCAAGTTTGAGGTTCCAGGAGAAAACTCAACCAGAAAAGTAAAGCTTCCGGAAATGAGACCGCATGTGGGCAATGTTTCGCTGTCCTATGAAAAATACGGATTTTCGGGAAGGGTATCCATGTATTTTTATGGTACGTTCAATTCAGAACTGAGTGAAGACCCCAACAATGATCTTCTGGAAAAAGGGCGTCACCAATTGGACTTCTCGGCATCCCAAAAACTTACCGATAGGATTAGTTTGTTTGTAGGCATCAACAACATCACTAACCAGCCTATCTCAGATGTATTCAGAGATGGGAGACCACAGAATGATGCCTACTATTCAAGATGGGGAAATTTGGGGTTAAGATTCAAAACCTATTGATAAAGCATGAAAAACCTCAACCTGTTTGTGCTGTCCGCAGTCGTTTTAATCTGGAAAATACAGGGAACAAACACACAGAACAACCTACCAAAGCTCACACCCGAAAGAGTAAATTTACCAAAAGGGAGGTTGGAAAAATTGAGTCCCGGGGAAGTTGCCGACTACAACAGGATTAATAAAACCAATTACTGATTACCAAAACTTGAAATAAACTCATCCCAAAAGCCATTGGAACAAAAAACCAATGGCTTTTGGCTTATCTTGAAAAGCCCGGCTTCTACATCAAGAAATCGCATAGGTTTAAAATCATTTGAGAATGTGACTGTCAAGGATAGGATCAACAAAATAATGGTTTCAAACACTGGATTTGGTGATATTTCTTCAAAATATTTTAAGCCTGAATAAACGGCTTCATCGCAAAAGGGACAGAAGTTAGCAATTTTTCAGAATGACTATTATAGGTATATGGCCGTATGGAGTATATATAGATCTTAATTTTGATAATGGCCCCTTTATTACTCTTACCTATACGAACCTACCAACTTCTATGGGAATAATAATGAAAAATTAACCTCCTTAATTTCAATTTTCCGGTTCCTTTCTCGTGTTTTGATACTGTAATGAATGCGATATGAATAGTATAGATTACTCTTCTTTGCCCGATTATGAGATTTCATTATTGATTCAAAAGGGAGATAAAAAGGCTTTTGATTATCTCTATCTTGAGTTTTGGAAGCCACTTTTTAATTATTCTTTCAATATTCTATCTGAGGGGCAGATGGTTGAAGATGTATTGCAGGAAGTTTTCTTGAATATTTGGACACGGAGTGGGAAAGATAGCATCCAAAATTTCAAATCATACTTATTCAACGCAGTCAGAAACAAGTCAATAAGCAAACTTCGGGAGGTTAAATTTTCAGAACTGCAGCAGGAAATAATTGAAGGACTTCCAAGTGAGAGCAGAACAGCTGAAGAACATCAGGAAATTGAGGAAAAATTGGGACTTATAGTCAAAGCCGCCGAAGAACTTCCGGAGAGATGTAGGCAAATATTTATCCTGAGTAGGATAGAGTATGTCCCGATATCGGAAATCTCTGAACTCCTGAACATTTCGAGAAGAACAGTGGAAAATCAGTTGACTATTGCAATGAAATACATCAGGCAGTATGCAAGGGAATCTGTGGTACCTGTGGCATTATACTTTTTTTGTGACTATTTGCTAAGCAAAGTTTAAGTCTGTGTTAGCTAAAAAGGCGTGTTTATTACCCTTTTGTTAATTGTGGCTTTTTGATGCCATACCACCGTGAGTTAATTTTCAAAGTACGTCTTGTTGTTGAAAAGCATACAAATGACCAAGAAGGAATTATTAAAACTAGTTGACAAATTCAACAACGGCACGTGTTCTGAAGCGGAGAAGCAAATTCTGATTTCTTATTGTGAAAAAGTTCAATTGGATGAAATATCCAACAGTTGGGACGCAGATGAGCATAAGGAAATCCAAGAAAGGATATATCAGCGCATTACTGAGACTATTTCCCCTGCAAAATCCGGTGAATCTGAGCGAAAAGTAAAGTCCTTGGTTTCTTATTGGAAGATTGCTGCTTCCCTATTGCTGATTTTGTCATTTTCTTTTGTGGCTTATCAACAGTTTTTCGGTACCGAAAAAATTGAGTTCGTTACCCAAAGTACAGGGATAGGAGAGCAGAAAACCGTGGAACTGGAAGACGGCTCTGTGATATTGTTAAATGTTGGGAGCTCCATCACATATCCGATAAGTTTTGAAAATCTAAACCAGAGAGCGGTATCTATTAAAGGAGAAGCATTTTTTGAAGTGGCAAGGGATGAGCAAAAGCCCTTTGTAGTAACATCAGGGAAGGTGACTACCAAAGTACTTGGAACATCTTTCAATATTTCGGCCTACGGGGATTCCGGAAAAACAGCCGTAAGTGTAGCAAGCGGAAAAGTACAGGTGGCTACTTCAGCGTCAAATTTTGTTGACTTAGCCCCGGGCCAGCAGGTGCTGGTTGATCAAAATTCCACCAAGCTTGAAGTCAATGAGGTATCACTGGACAATGTTCTCTCATGGAAAGAGCAGCTGATTCTGTTGGAGAATCTCTCTATTCAGGAAGCGATAAATGTACTTGGAAGATGGTACGATGTCACGTTTGTTTTCAAAGATGAGGCACTCAAAAACTGTAGGGTTAGCGGAGAATTTTATTTTGATTCATTGGAGAACATCATGGAAAATCTTCATTTCATCACACAAATCAACTATACAAAGACTTCAGACAACCGGGTAATACTATCAGGACCACCTTGTAACCAATAACTGCCAATGAACTAAAAACTATGTGATTGCCGCTTTTTTCCTAAAAAAAGCCCGAAACTGCTGCAACAGCTCGGGCAATAAACAATCCTTAACGAATTAAGAATTAAATCTATGAATTCAAATTTATCAAAAAAAATAGTGTTTGCTATCAGACTTGCCTTTTGTGTTTTGTTAGTACAGACATTTTGTATGCAATTTTTGATTGCGGATACCCTTTACGCAAATGATACCGGCGAGGTTTACGTGTCAATACACGTGAGAAACAAGTCACTGAAAGACATTTTAGCTATTTTGAAGGGACAAACAGGGTTTGTTTTCTCCTATTCAAATGATGTGCTCGAAGAACCAACCCGCATTAGTTTAGACTTGGACCATGTTCCTCTTACTACAGCTTTGGGCAAAATTTCTGAAAAAGCACACGTCGAGTTTAAGCAGGTCAATAAAAATATTTCGGTTGTCAAGTCAACAGTCGTCCATAAGACCTCAGCCAAAGTTTATGTCGATAAAACCATTTCAGGTACAATACGCGATGAAAACGGAGAGCCTCTTGTTGGGGCAGCAGTGCTTCTGAAAGGCACTACAATAGGAGCGATTACAAATCTGGACGGTGAATTTACACTTAGTGTTCCGGACAATGCCGCTACTTTGATTGTTTCATATATTGGTTATGAGACAGTAGAGCAGTCTATTGGCAATCAAGTAAAGTTTGATGTTCAACTAGCCTCGACCATGTCTGCCCTAAACGAAGTGGTGGTAATTGGATACGGTTCTCAGATCAAATCGGATATTACGGGGGCGGTTGCCAAAATCGATTCAAAAAATCTGGTGCAATACAACTCAGGAAGTTTTGAAAAACAGCTGGCAGGAAAGCTTTCAGGTGTACAGATCAACGATTCCAACGGACAACCCGGTGAGGGAGCCCAAATTGTAATTAGGGGAATTGGTACACTGACTGCCGGGGTAAACCCCCTCATCGTTGTTGATGGCTTCCCTATGACCGAAGGAAGCACGTTGAATGCGTTGAATCCAAATGATATTGCGGATATAAGTATTCTTAAAGATGCGGCATCTGCATCTATTTATGGCTCAAGAGCTGCCAATGGAGTTATCTTGGTGACTACAAAGAGGGGAACATTCAGCGATAAGACTACAGTGACCTTAGATGTCTACAGGGGTGTTCAGCAAGCTACTTCAGGTGTTGAGTTGGTTGATGGTTACCAATTTGCCCAATTTCTATCTGAGGCCAGAGACTGGGGATATGTGTCAAAAGATCCTTCAAACAGAAGTGATAGTGATCTGAATTCGGTACGTGTCACCAAGAAGATTGACGGTAAGAATATCGATGGGAGAGAGCTGATTTTGGATGATATGATTCCTTATCTGAATGGAAATCCTGGGCTTACAAATACCAATTGGATGGATGAGGCATTTAGGACTGCATCTATGTCAAACTATGTTCTTTCTATGGCGGGTGGAAACGAGAAAACTAAATACTACTCCTCATTGGGGTACTTTGATCAGGAAGGAGTAGTTATCGGTACGGATCTGAAAAGATATTCTGCATCTGTAAGTTTGGAGAGTAAAGTAACTGACCGGATCAACGTTGGCTTGAATGTAAAGCCGTCTTACTCAAATCAAAATTTTTCTGATCAGGGAAGCAGAAGTTCAGGAGCATTGGGATTAATTCCATTGAGTTTTCCGCAATACAGCCCTTACACAGAAGATGGGTCAATAAATATCAGTGATCAATTAATCAATGAAACCAGAAAAATTGAAGGAGTAGGAATTAATGGAACGCCTGTGGAAAATCTTGTTGCTACTGCTAACGAGGTCAACAACAATCTACAACAATTCAGAGGGTTTGGAAATATCTTTTTGGAGGCCTCAATTATTCAGGGATTGAAGTATAAGCTCTCCGTAGGCGGTGATTATGATGCTTCTATACTTAATTATTATTATCCGGCTTATGTTGGTTCTTATCGTACTCCTGCACCAAGGTCTGATGCCGATGCCAGCGAAACCCGCTCCACCAAAGTCAATTACCTGATAGAAAATACCTTGAATTATAGTAGGGAGATCAATGACCATAAATTCAATCTTTTGGCCGGTTACACTTTTCAGAAAGAAAACAGAAACTATACAAAAACTACTGGGACTGGCTTTCCTGACGATAATATTCAGAACATAGCAGGAGCTAGTGCCTATTCCGTATCCTCTACCATTGATGTTTGGGCGTTGGAATCTTATTTTGGAAGATTACAGTATGATTTTAAAGGAAAATATTTGCTCTCAGCAGCATTAAGATTGGATGGATCCTCGCGTTTTGGATCTGAAAACCGTTGGGGAAAATTCCCTTCTTTATCCGCAGGTTGGATTATGAGCAATGAGGGCTTTTTTCCTAAAAATGAATTTTTGACTTTTACCAAGCTATCAGCAAGCTGGGGTAAAACAGGAAATAATCAAATTGGTAATTATTCTTCTCAAGCATTGGTCACTAATTCCAATTATGTATTCGGCAATTCTATTGCGCCTGGATATATCAGTACTTCAGCTCCGAATCCTTTTTTGGGATGGGAAATAGCCTCCTCACTTAACTTGGGCGTTGACTTCGGATTCTTCAGTGACAGAATGAGTGTAAGCGCCGCTTATTATAAAACCAATACAAAGGATTTATTATTGAATGTTCCCGTTCCTCAGCAAACCGGATATAATACGGTTTTGGCAAATATCGGTGAGATGGAAAATCAGGGCTTTGAGATGCAGGTAGGTGCAAATGACTTTAAAATAGGTGAGGTGAGAATTGGTTTCAACGCTAACCTTACTACTTACAAAAATGAGGTGGTAGCACTTGGACCGGGGCAGGAGAGAATTGCTACCGGTACAGATCAGGCTTTTATTACACAAGTAGGTCGTCCAATAGCAGAAATATATGGATACAACATCTCAGGGGTTTACAAGACGCAGGAAGAAATTGATAGTACACCTCATTTGGACGGTACATTGACAGGTGATCTAATCGTAGAGGATGTAAATAACGACGGAGTTATCACCGTGGATGATAAGGTGTCCAAAGGCACCTATGCCCCAAAAATGACTTATGGGTTTGGTTCAGAGTTGTCCCTTAAAGGAGTGTCTTTTGCATTCAACTTTATGGGAGTTGCCGGAAGAACTCTGCTGGATGGGGATATGACTTCATTGACTGAAGCAGGGGAGGGTTTTGCGGTTCCAACCACCTATTATTTTGAAAATAGATACCACCCTGAAAACAATCCTGAGGGCTTCTTGGGGCAACCGAACTTCGGAAACTTCTCCAATGCAAGAAAACTTACCCGAAGCTCAGCGGTAGTGACTAAAAATAACGGGGATTACTTTCGTCTAAGAGATGTACGGATTGCCTATGATTTTTCACAGGAAGCTTTGAGTTCCCTCAAATTATCCCAGCTACAAATTTATGCATCGGGTAATAATCTTTTTACCAAAACTGACTTTAGAGGGTGGAACCCGGATGGTACTTCCAATGATATTTTGACTTCCGGTTACAATACCGGTGGAAATTATCCAATTGCCAGATCCTTTATTCTAGGATTAAAAATTTCTTATTAAAATCCAAAAATTGAAATGAAAAGATTTACATATATAATTCCGGTCATTCTTATGATACTTTGGGGTTGCGAAAGTGAACTTGTTCAAAATCCCGTTACGACCAAAACAGCGAATAACTTCTATTCCAATGAGTCAGAAATGGAGGAAGCGGTTAATGCTGTCTATGCGGCTTTGCAATTCACCGGGCTTTATGATACCGGGTTACCGGCCATGAGTGAGCTGCCTGGAGAAGATGCTTATGATGAAACTCCGGCAAATGACGGAGGTAATTACGGGCAACTTGACATGTTCAACGTAATTTCCCAAAACGCTATTATCCAGGATATCTGGCAGGACTCCTATATCGGGATTCAACGGGCGAATATTGTAATCAATAGAATCGCAGATATCAATTACGTTGACGGGGCTATCAAGAAATCACGTATTGGGGAGATGAAATTTATACGGGCCCTACTTTATTTCAATCTAGTGAGAATCTATGGAGATGTTCCGCTGGTCATCGTTGAGATTGAAAACCCCCAAGATTCTTTTGGACAGAGCAGAACTGACAAAGCAGAAGTATATGCACAAATCCGGAATGATCTGGATGAGGCCATTGAAATGCTTGCCCCACGCTCGGATGCCAATAAAATGCGGGTAGTGAAAACAGCTGCGCAGGCTTTGGCGGGAAAAGTGGCTCTGACGTTGGGAGATTATACAGCCGCCGAAACTTACTTAAAAAGTGTGGTCACTTCCGGATCGCATGAATTGCTTGCAGACCTGAATGCTATCTTCTCAGAAGACAATGAACTGAACAGGGAGATAATCTTTGCGGTACAGTTTGCTTCCGGCATTAATTCCAACAGCGAGGGTTCGGATGCGTATAGGATGTTCAATCCTACCGGAAGGCTGGTGGGAAATATGGCAGGAACAAAAGGGCATGGTGTATTGAAGGGAGATTTTTACAGCTTATACCGGACAACAGATAAAAGGAAAGACACTTATGTGGGGATTTTGGAATCCGGACTGGCTTTTAACAATAAAATTGCCGCACCAAATACTACCATAAGTGACTCTCCGAGTGACTGGGTTGTCCTACGCTATGCTGATGTGGTTTTGATGTTGGCAGAAGTTACAAATGAATTGGGGAAATCATCTGAGGCTAAGTCATATGTGGATATGATTAGAAACCGTGCAGGGTTGGGTTCCTATAGCGGTTCTCTGGATAAGGATTCAATATTCGAAGAGATCGATTTGCAGAGAAGGCTGGAGTTGGTTTGGGAAGGACACCGGTGGTTTGACCTCTTGAGACAAGGCAGGGCAAAAACTGTTTTGGGCATCACCGATGACAATAAGCTTTTGATGCCGCTCCCGGCAAGTCAGATTGCCGCAGACCCCGCTTTGGTTCAAAATCCCGGCTACTGATGGAAAATAGTATAAACAGAGGGGGGCATAGATCCCTCTCTACTTTCATAAATGGACAGATAAAGAATTGTCTTTCCACTGTCTGTGTAGCGCTGGCGCTTTTTGCCTGTCAAGCCAAGGATAGCCCTAATGCGGAACCAATGCCAGAGCACGGTTCTGTTGCCTCAGGAAGTACTCCTGATATTGAAGGTCTAATCGCAAATCTCGAAGATTCTAAAAATAAGGAGGTCATCGTAGTTGCACATCGGGGTGACTGGAGAAATGCTCCTGAAAATTCACTTCAGGCCATCCA
Source organism: Algoriphagus sp. Y33 (assembly GCF_014838715.1). Classification (NCBI taxonomy): domain Bacteria; kingdom Pseudomonadati; phylum Bacteroidota; class Cytophagia; order Cytophagales; family Cyclobacteriaceae; genus Algoriphagus; species Algoriphagus sp. Y33. Next base: position 400,315 of record NZ_CP061947.1, read on the forward strand.
AAATTGCATCGATATGGGAGTGGATATGGTGGAAATAGATGTGAGGGAAACCAAAGACGGAGAACTTGTGCTCATGCATGATTCCTCTATCGACCGCACGACCAAAGGCACAGGTTTGGTTAAGGACTGGACATTGGACAGCCTTAAAAGCCTTGGCTTAAAAGACGGATTGGGAGTGGTCACTCCCCATAAAATACCGACTCTGGAAGAAGCATTGGTACTGTGTAAAGGTAAAATATTGGTCAACTTGGATAAGAGTTATGATATTTTTGACAAATGCTTTGAAATAGCCGAAAAGACCGGCACACTCAATCAAATAGTAATAAAAGGGGCTAAATCAAAAAAAGAGGTGGAGGAGGAATTCGGTCAGTATTTAGACCGGGTTTATTTTATGCCCATCGTCATCTTAAATGATCCAAAATTGAATGAGATTGTGGATAGTTATTTGGTTGGCGGGGCACCTGTCGCTTTTGAATTCACCATACCACAGGATACCATTGCATTTATAAACCGGTTCGGCGAATTAAGGGATAAAGGAGCCAGTGTTTGGGTTAACTCCCTTTGGGCTCATCACAACGGCGGGCATGATGATGAAAAGGCAGCATTGGATCCTACCGTATATGATTGGTTCGTTGATAATAATATAGATATTATCCAGACTGACAGACCCCGGGTTTTACTTGATTATTTGAGAGCAAGAGGATTGCATAACTAGGTATTGTCCCAATGCCTCGACTAAAGAACAATCCGGTCACAGTTTGTTTTCTTTATTGACTTTTTTCCATAAAAGGGGTTCGGGTTTGATTTTACCTGAACTCCTTATTTTCAATATATAAGCATGAAAAAATATCGATTACCATTTTCACTTCAGGTGTATGCCTGTATGTTGGTTTTAGCACCCGCTTTTACTTTATCCCAAGCATATGCCCAGTCTCTTCCTCCATGGATGGATGGGTATCTGGATATCCATCACATCAATACAGGCAATGGGGATGCTGCATTTATGGTTTTTCCCGATGGCACCACCATGTTGTTTGATGCAGGCGATTTGGATGAGGAAGCTTTCCAAAAGAAGAATGCTCCCCTTTTGGCGACATCCACATTTCCGGATGACTCGAAAACTGCCGGAGGATGGATAGCAGATTACATCAGAAAGGTAAGTCCAAATGGGAGGGATATCCGGGTTGACTATGGTGTAATTTCCCACTTTCACAGTGATCATTACGGAAGTATTGTGGCGCTTGGAGAACTGATTCCTTTTGGTAAAATGATCGACAGGAATTATCCTGATTACGATTTCCCGTTGGATATGAAGGAGTACCTGAAAAACGATAAAATGTTTATGGGATACCTTCGGTTTTTGGAGAAAAACGAGGTTTCCGCAGAAGCTCTTAGGGTAGGAAGGGATGATCAAATTGTACTGCTTAGTAACACAGAATTCGATTTTAAGGTAAGAAATGTAAAAGCAGGTGCAACGATTTGGACTGGAGAAGGAAATAAGACCCTACAGTATTTCCAAGCAACCGACATGGTGGATTATTATAAGGGTAAATACAATGAAAACCCGTTAAGTTTGGCAATTAAAATCTCCTATGGTGACTTTGATTATTTTACAGGAGGAGATAATACCGGGCTGCAGGGATTTGGCTTGCCAAAATGGTTTGACGTGGAAACACCAATGGCAAATGCTGTTGGTAAAGTAGAAGTTACTACCCTCAATCATCATGGAAACAGAGATGCTACCAATAGTAATTTTGTGGAAAAACTGGATCCTAAGGTTGTGGTAGAGCAGACTTGGTGCTCTGATCATCCAGGCCAGGAGGTGTACTCCAGACTTGTATACGAATCGAAGCAAAATGAAGAAAGGGATATTTTTGCTACCTACATCCATCCGGAGACTAAGATCACCTATGGCCCTTGGTTCAATGATAATTACAAAAGCATGAAAGGCCATGTTGTAATACGGGTGATGCCCGGCGGAAAAGAGTTCTATGTGTTTATTTTGAATGAAGGAGATCTGAATGTAATCAATCAGTTTGGTCCTTACTTTACAGATTGAATGTTCAGAGCAGTCTTAGGGGCTGCCTACTGAGTGTTGTGAAGTACAAGTCTATAGGCAAATTGAGCACAGTAGATTAACAGATTCCTTACAGGGGCATCAGGATAGAAGTCCAAGTATCTCCGGGATATTCTTGTATTTGAGGAACTGTATGAAGAACTAAACCATCTACTGGATAGCCTTCCTTCCAAGGAACAGGAGGTGTTTAGGTTAAGCAGGTTTCAGGAACTCAGTGCCGAAGAAATAGCTGCCAAGCTCAATATTGCCCCACAGACTGTGCATAATAAGATGTGACAGACCCTCAGATTTTTGAGATCCGAATTGAAACACCATTTGTTTATTCTTTCAATTCCCTATATTCTCTCCGATAAGGATAAGAGCCAAGAAAGAACTCAATGGTTTTTAAGGAACAAACGGATAAACTACCATTGAGCACTGCAATTTCAGGCAATCAATTCGGTAGGTGTATTATCAGAAAATGAACTTTACATTTTTATCATAATCATTTCATAATCGATATTTTCGGTAGTGGCCAGCAGTTTTTGTGACTGCTTTCAGGAATAGTAAACCACCTTACGCTGCATTTGGTGGAAACATGGATGTAGTGAGCGGTTACCGAAAAAAGGAAGCATCAACTCCTGTAGATGAGTAATGATAGAGCTGATCCGTAAACACAAACCTTGCCATCTGCCGTCCCCTAACGCTGCTATTTCCTCTAGAATGTGTAAGGCTTTCTGGCTTTTAAGTGAAAAGCACCCTAGGATCGGCTGTTAAGAAAATGTACGGTAGGGTAGATTTGGTGGAGAGGCCGGGAATTCTGTATCCTGCCTCACGCTATTTAGTTGTTGTATTGAAATTTGCGAGGTAAAAACATTTTTTTCCTCAATTAAAAATATTTCAATTTTGTTCTGCTTTTGTTGTTTTTTTATTAATCTTATTGCAGAATAATTTCATCTTTATTAATGAAAAGTTGTGGAGGGGTACAATGACCTATGGGGTATTTTCGATGAGACAAGGAGTCACAAGGCATTCCGGGTAATATTCAATGCCTTTTGGGAAAAATTGCTTAAGGTATCAGTCAATATCCTCAAAGACACAAATGAAGCAGAGGACGTTGTGCAGGAGGTGTTTATCTCCCTCTGGAATAGGAACAAAGAGGTTAAGATAGAGGATATTGAAGCCTATTTGTATAATGCTGTAAAATACAAGGTGTTTCAAAGATTAAGGAATAAAAAAGCAGTTCCTGAACAACTGGAAAAGTTTCATTCTATTCAGTTCGCAAATAATATTGAAGAGCAATTTGATTATGAATCGGCAAAAATGATTTTGGATGAGTGTATTGATGCATTGCCGGACAGACCAAAAGAGGTGTTTTTATTAAGCAGATTTGAAAATTTGTCCAATGCCGAAATTGCTTCTCGTCTACAGGTTTCACATAAAACTGTAGAAGCCCATATTACCAAGGCACTCATGACATTGAGAAAATGTCATTCTAAAGGATAGTTGAAATTCGGTTTATTTTTTGCTCTAAAATCGTGAGATTATCTTTTATTTTAATTTTATCGGGTATTTTTTCAGTATAAATTCACTTGAAAAATTCTTTTTTTAAAGAAATTGGTTGTTTTCGTTAGGGTTGTGGTTCTTTTTGGGAACATATAAGAAACAACTCATAAATGACCGACGAAGAATACAAAGCTTTATTGGATAATTACCTCAATGGAAGTTGCAGTGAATCTGAAAAGAATATACTGGATGCTTTTTTTACTTCCAATAAAAGTGCTAAACCTGAACTTTCAGATGGTCGGGATTATGATGAGTATAAGTTGGAGGCTAAAAACCGTATGCTCAGAAATCTGGAAAGCAGGTTGAAGCAAAGATCGGCTCATAAAAGTTCTGTTAGAAAGAGATATTTAGTCCCCTCCCTAATGGCTGTCGCCATGGTGTTGCTATCAGGGGTGCTATTTTACCGGTTGTTCTATGTAGGCTCCCCGGATCAACGGATGAAATTGGTCACTGAAAATGGTCAGAAGACAACGGTCGTATTAAGTGACGGTACCAAGGTTTCTCTCAATTCAGGTACAACTCTAACCTATCCTGAAACCTTCGACGAAAATGTAAGGAAAGTGGAATTGGACGGTGAGGCATTTTTTCAAGTTGAACGGGACGAAGCCAGACCCTTTACCATTGTATCAGGGGAGCTGTCTACCAAAGTGCTAGGGACTTCATTTAACATTAATACCCATGGGGCATCAGTGATAAAAGTGGGAGTAGTCACCGGAAAAGTGAAGGTAGGGGATGGAGATCAGGAAGTGGTGTTGACACCTGGTTTAGAGTCAGAGTATAAGTTGGAAAGTCGGTCTTTTCTCATCAATAAAGTTGATGTGTCAGAGATCAACAGTTGGATGGACGATAGGATTGTGTTCAGAAATTTGCCTCTTGATCAGGCTTTTGATCAATTGGAGAGGTGGTATGATGTGGAATTTATCTATGACATCAAGGAACTTATTAATTGTAAGATTAATGGGGATTTTAATGATCAGCGTCTAAGAAGCGTGTTAGAAACGCTGGGATTTATCTACGGGATTCAGTATGAAATTTCTGAGGACGGCAAAAAAGTCCGAATTACAGGAATGAGTTGCAACTAATAAATTGAATGCATATGTCCTGAAAAACATCCAAAATGAAGAGCAGTATCATGACCCGCAAAAGACTGATACTGCTCAACAAAATGTCAATAAATCTTTCTAATTATTAACACTTAAAGTTATGGAAATATCTTTACAGAAACTAGTTATGTATACTACCAAAACGGTTGTATACCTAATGTTTGTGCAAGTTCTCTTTTTTAATTTAGCTACTGCCGAGGCAACTTTTGGACAAGCAATACATGAGACAACATTAAGTATACATGTTCAAAGTGAAACGTTGCAGAATATATTCGAGCTGATCGAACAGAAAACGGAATTTAAGTTTTCCTATAGTGACGAGATTGTCCAAATTGACCAAAGGTTTAATTTGAGCTTTTCAAAAACAACCTTAGATGTTGTATTAAATGATATAGGGAAAAAGTCAGGGCTTTCTTTCAGGCAGTTTGATGAATTGATTGCCGTGAAAAAACGTGAGCCTTTAGAACTAAAGCCACCGGCAGTTCGCTTTCAAAAGATTTCCGGGACTGTGTATGAAAAAGATGGAGAAAGCCTACCCGGTGTGAATATTCTGGTCAAAGGCTCCCTGGTGGGTACTGTGACTGATATTAATGGGGCCTTTACGTTGGATGTTCCGGAAGGATCAAATATTCTTGTAGTTTCCTATGTAGGGTATATTTCCAAGGAAATAGATATTTCCGCCGGAGGTGATAATTTGACAATTTATTTGGATCCATCTTTTGAAGGTCTTCAAGAAGTGGTAGTAACCGCCTTGGGCACCAAGCAAGTCAAAGACCAATCAGGCGCAACCAGTTCAAGCATTGGCTCAGAAGCGATTCAAAGATCCGGTGAGACAGGATTGATTAACGGGTTGGCGGGAAAGGCTTCCGGAGTAAGGATAGGTAAGACAAATGGTGATCCGGGAGCAGGTTCTGTTATTCAAATTCGTGGCGTCAATACCATTGAGGGGGCAAGTCAACCGCTGGTAATTTTGGACGGGGTGCCAATCAGCAATGATAACAGCGGGGCTGGGACGGTTTCCCAGCAATCTAGATTGAATGACATCAACCAGAATGACATTGAGTCGGTGCAGGTTTTGAAAGGAGCTTCTGCTGCAGCTCTTTGGGGATCCAGAGCGGCAAATGGCGTAATCATAATTACAACCAAAAGCGGTAATGTCAATCAGAAGCCATCTGTGACTTATTCTTTTACCCGGTCAATCGATAAAATTAATATATGGCATCCACTTCAGGACAGTTATGGACAGGGAAGAAACGGAGTGAGGAATATTTCGTCTGCGGAATCTTGGGGTGATAAAATTTCCGAAAGAGCCGGAGGCTCAGATATAGTAGATCAAAATGGGGCTTATTTTATTTCGGATGTTTCGGGAAATACGATTTATCCGGTATTGACCAAAAATTCAACGGAAACATTTTTGGATGAAAATTATGATCAGGTCTTTCAGGATGGAGGTTTTAATCAACATGATGTTTCTGTAAACGGAGGAGGAGAAAAAGCTTCTTATTTCTTTAGTTATGGGAATCTGGCCCAAGATGGGATCATCAAAAACTATACATATAACAAGCAAAATATCAGGCTTAACACAAAGGTTCAGTTGATGGACTGGCTGACTTGGAACAATAAGATTTCTTATAATTTCACTAAGTCAAACCGTATTCATCAAGCCGGTGATGATACCAATGGATTGCTCTTAGGTTTATTAAGAGGCGCGCCTGATTTTAATAATGAAGATTATATAGGCACATACGTAGATGCTTCAGGGACTGCGTATCCCGGAAGACAGCGAAACTATAGAAGGCATCTGGGAGAAACCCTAAATCCTATTTACAACAATCCTGGATGGACGATCAATGAACAAACCTCTAATTCTATAGTTGAGCGCTTTATCTTCACGCCTGAAATCCTGATCGATCCTACAGATTGGTTGAGTTTCATTGTCAGGGGAGGGATTGATTATTTTACTGATTCCCGGGAATCATTCTTTCCAATAGGTTCGGCGGGCGCCAGGAGTACCGGTTCATGGTCTCAGGAGTTAAGATCCAGTAAAGAAGTTAATTTTGATGCGATAGCTACGGCAACCAAAGAAATCAGCAGTGACCTTTCCGGGTCTTTAACGTTGGGTGTTAACTATAACGACCGGCAGCAAAGCTATGACGGAACATCCATTAGCCCATTTGCAGTTAATTCAAACCTGCATACAACCGACTTAAATCCTGATCAGGCTGCCTCATCCTGGTCAAGAACCCTGACGCACATTAGATCAAATAGAGGTTATGGTGTCTTAAACCTCAGTTTATTTAATCAGCTTTATATCAACGCTTCCGGTGCCGTAGAAGCTGCTTCTACCGTAGGAGGGACATTCTTCTATCCATCCGTTGATGTGGCTTGGCAGTTTACGGACAAGTTTGCCATTCCCGGAGTAAGCTTCGGAAAGCTGCGGGCATCACTAGGCAAAGTGGGGATACAGCCAAATCCATATAAGTTCAACACGCTTGCAACGACAGGCTATCCAAGTTTTGGAGGAAGTTTTATGATTGATTCGGAAAAAGGAAATTCGGATCTGAAGCCTGAAGTAAAGACAGAATGGGAGATAGGGGCAGACTTGAGATTTTTCAAAGATTACGTTAACCTAGGTGTAACCTACTATCAAAACGAGATCAACGATATACTTTTCGCTGTAAAAACTAACCCAAGTACGGGCTTTGCTACCGAATATTCCAATGCGGGCATAATAGAAAACAAAGGATTGGAGCTGGATTTGAACGTCACTGCCGTCAGGAAGAAAGATCTGTCCCTTTCATTCAATGCCAATTTCAACAACAACAGAAATTTGGTGGTTGATTTAAAAGGAGCAGAAACTGTAGATATAGGAGGTACTTCCAAGGCAGTGGAAGGTGAGCCAATGAGTGCGTTTTGGCTGCCGGGTACTGTGCGTAATGAGGATGGGACGCTTGCTCTGGATGCAAATGGATTTCCACAACTGGATACGGAAAGAAGGGTAATCGGTAATCCAAACCCGGATTGGAGAGGAGGATTGGGAGCGCAATTGAATTACAAAAATTTTGATTTTAGCTTTTTGTTCGAGCATTCCCAAGGCGGTGATTTTATCAACAGAACCCGTGTGGTAATGTACGGGTTTGGCACGCATGGAGATACCGGGAACGAAGTTACGCTTACGGAAGACTTGGTAAATATCAACGGACAAACTATTGCTGCGGGAACTACTGTCCGTGGAAATATTACGGACTTTGGGGCAGGGAATGTGTTGTTGGATGAATCCTGGTACACCGGTATTGGGGGCGGCTTAGGCTTCAACAAGGTCAATGATCTATTTATAGAGGATGCTACCTGGACGAAATTGAGAAACATCACTTTGGGATATACGCTTAGCCCAGGCTTGTTGAAGAAAATAAAGCTTCAGTCCCTTCGGGTGTCAGCGAGCGGTAGAGACTTGTTTCTTTGGTCTGATATCATAGGTGTGGATCCTGAAACAAATAATTATGGCGTGAGCAATGCGTTCGGCATGAATTACTTTAACAACCCTGGGACTAAATCCTTCCTTTTTAGTATTCAGGCTACTTTCTAGTATGTCCTATGGTTTTCAGGATTATATGTGCGGTTCAAACTGTACTATTTACCACTTTAAACGATCGAAAAAATGAAAAAACAAGCTAAATATATACTGTCGATTTTATGCCTAACGGTTGCTGTAAGTAGCTGTGAGAGTTTGGTTGATGGGATTAATGACAATCCAAACCAACTTACCCTCAATGAAATTGACGCCGGGTTATTTATGAATGGAGCTGAATTGGGTAACATTGATATTCAACTAGGCGCCTATAGCAGAATGGCGGCATACTATTCGGGACAATTAATAGGATACGAACAGGTGGAGAGATTTCGCTATCAATATGAAGTTGTCAATACTGATTTTAACTGGGATGGCTATCAATCTGTAGTCAATCCTGCCAGATTAATCCGCAGCAGAACTGAAGGAAACAACCTCTATCAGGGCATATCCAAAGTTTTGGAAGCACATTTGATCGGTACGTATGCTACCCTATTTGGAGATATCCCCTATTCTGAGGCTGTTTCAGATATAATAGATCCGGTGTTTGACAAGCAGTCAGCTATCCTCGCTCAGCTTCAGCTAGTGCTGGATAGTGCTATAGAAGACCTCAATAAGGTGGAGGCTAGCGATGTAGTTGCGGAAGATTACATCTATAATGGTGATGGTGAAAAATGGCTGGAAGCAGCCTGGACTTTAAAAGCCAGGTTGTACATGATTTCCAAATCCTACGAAGAAGCTTTTGCAGCCGCTCAAAATGGGATCTCGTCCCATGCAAATAGCATGATGTTTAACCCATTGGATGTCACTGGGCAAAACACCACCAAAAACAAGTATTATATCGTCTTGCAAAACGGCCCTAACCTAGGTACGGGAGACAGTTATCTGATGAAGCTATTGGATACTGAAAGCGGTATTTCCAGAAATAATGAAAAGACCAATGAAGAAGCTAGAATGATGTATTATGAAATTGATCGAACTAGTGCTACGGTGAACATGGGCATAGCCCATGAGCTGGAACCACAGCCCCTGATCACTTTCGGGGAGAATACGTTGATTCTCGCCGAAGCCGGAGCCCGCACCCAAGGAATGGAAACCGGTCTTCAATACTTGAACATGCATAGAAGCTACCTGAATTCCGGTAGTTTTCTAAATTCCAATTTCGATCAGTACACCTTGTCTTACCTGCCTTATGTGGCTACGGATTTCCAAGCAGGAGGAATAGAAAATAGGGATGGGATCAGTCCTGAAAGAGCACTCCTAAGAGAAATCATAGAAGAGCGGTATGTGACAGGGTTTACCACCTTTATGCCTTTTGATGATGCGAGAAGATTGAAGAAAGATGACACGGATGTATTAGTTCCATTTCCACTGAATACCGCCACTGCTGCCCAAAACATCGAGCGATTCCTTACTCCTGAGACAGAGATGACTACTAATTCCAATGCTCCTGAAGATCCTGGGTTCTACCAACCTACTCAGGTTAACCAATAGATGGGATTCGGTTCAATGAGAAATTGTAATAAGATTAATCAATTGGCGATGAGAGGGAAGAGTTTTCTTTCCTTTGCTGTAGCGGTAAGCATAGTGCTTGTCGGGTGTGCTGAAAAATCTGAGACCCAACGTGCAGAAAGGACACAAGGGGTCATCGCGGGAAATGGAATGGTGGTCAGTGCCAATAAGTACGCTTCGGATGTAGGTGTTGAAATCATGAAGCGGGGAGGAAATGCGTTTGATGCAGCAGTAGCTGTACAATTTGCCTTGGCGGTGGTTTATCCCAGAGCAGGGAATATCGGTGGCGGGGGCTTTGCCGTTTACCGTGATGCCACGGGTGTAAAGGGAGCCTTGGATTTCAGGGAAAAGGCTCCGTCTAGGGCCGAAAAAAATATGTATTTGGACGAAGCTGGCGAGCCGGTAAAAGACCTGAGCCTGAAAGGTGTGCTTTCTGTGGGTGTACCGGGCACAGTCAATGGAATGGTCAAATTGCATGAGCGGTTTGGGGAGCTTTCTTGGAAGGAATTGGTGGCACCATCTATCCAACTTGCCAAAGAGGGGGTTGTGATTTCCGAAAATCAGGCACTTCGATTCAATCAGGCAAAATCTGACTTTGAAGCTTATAATCGCTTTTCTATTCCTATGGTCAAAGATACGCAATGGAAACGAGGAGATCTCCTAATACTGCCTGAGCTGGCCGTCACGTTGGAGAGAATAGCCGAAGAAGGAAATGAAGGATTCTATGAAGGTATAACTGCAGAACTGATAGTTGCCGAAATGGAAGCCCGGAAAGGCCTAATTTCCTTGGCTGACCTGAAAGCTTACGAAGCTGTTTGGCGGAATCCTATTATAGGTGAGTACAGGGGTTATAATATCATCAGTATGCCTCCGCCTTCGAGTGGAGGTGTTGCAATTGTCCAACTATTCAATGGCCTAAAGGGGTATGATATTTCCTTGTTTGAGCCAAATTCAGTTGAAGCCATTCATTTATTTACCGAATTGGAGCGCCGGGTATATGCAGACAGGGCAGAGAATTTGGGTGATCCTGATTTTTTTCCTGTGCCGTTGGAAGATTTGCTGGCTGAGCAAAGGATGAAGAAAAGGATGGAGAGTTTTGATCCTGCCAAAAAGACGCCTTCTGATGAGATCAAAGCCGGGAATGTGGAAATCATTGAAAGTGTGGAAACTACCCATTTTTCAATCGTGGATAAGGAAGGGAATGCAGTATCGATAACAACTACCCTGAATGGGTATTTCGGGGCCAAAGTAATGGTGAAGGGCGCCGGCTTTTTCTTGAACAATGAAATGGATGATTTCAGCAAAAAGCCCGGAACACCAAATCAGTTTGGATTAGTAGGCGGGGAAGCAAATGCTATTGCGCCAAATAAGCGGATGCTGAGCTCCATGACTCCAACTATTGTAGAGAAAAATGGGAAATTATGGATGGTATTGGGTTCACCTGGAGGATCTACGATTATTACTTCCGTCTTCCAGACCATGGTCAATGCGATGGTGTATACTATGAATATGCAGGAGGCAGTGAATGCGTACCGATTTCATCACCAATGGATGCCTGATGTGATTATTTATGAAAAAGGGGGACTGGATAGCCTCACTAAAATGCAACTGGAAGCGAAAGGGCAAACTCTGCAAGAACGGGGTTTGCTGGGTAAGGTAAATGCAATTTTAGTAACTCCTGAGGGGGAATTGGAAGGAGCACCAGATCATATGCGTGGAGATGAGTTTGCGTCAGGTTACTGATATTTCACCGATTACAAGTAACAACTTATGAAATGCCCATGAGAGAATTTCACCCGCAGGGGAATGATTAGTTAGTGCATTCCATATGGCCTTTAAAAAACAAATTATAATTATATGAAATCGAGCATGACTCAAGAATCACACACTGGGATGGTTATCTGGCATGCGAGATTCCATGTGACCATTAAAAATCAATTATAAACACATGAAATCGAGCATGACTCAAGAGTCACACACTGGGATGGTTATCTGGCATGCGAGATTCCATGTGACCATTAAAAATCAATTATAAACACATGAAATCATCTTTGCAAGACTATTTCCAGTCCTACCGGGAGAACATTGTGGGGCATGATGCGTCATTTATCGGTCCGCATGGAGAAAAAAAGCTTGTTTATGCTGACTGGATTGCAAGTGGTCGTCTTTACCATCCCATAGAAACGTTCATGCTGAATGAATTGGGACCATACGTTGCAAATACGCATTCGGAATCTAGTTATACAGGAAAAAAGATGACTATGGCTTATACCGAGGCCAAGAAAACCATCAAAGATCATGTAAATGCTTCTGATCAGGATGTCATCATCGCCAGCGGAGCTGGGACTACGGCAGTACTTTGTAAGTTTCAGCGGATTCTAGGCATTATATACCCAGAGCCTTTAACAGGAATGAAACACCAAATTCCTAATTGCGACCGGCCAGTTGTGTTTATTACCCATATGGAGCATCACTCCAATCAAACAACCTGGTTGGAGTCCATTGCAGATGTGGTTGTGTTGGCACCCAATGCCGATCTGACCGTCAATCCATTGACATTGGAAAGGGAACTTGCCAAGTATAGTGATAGGAAAGTTAAAATCGGATCATTCACTGCATGCTCCAATGTGACCGGTATTGTGACTCCTTTTCATGAATTGGCAGCTATTATGCACGGGCACGGTGGTTATTGCTTCGTAGATTTTGCCGCCTCAGCTCCTTATGTCTCCATTGATATGCATCCTGTTGACCCAAACCAAAGACTGGATGCGGTGTTCTTTTCACCGCATAAGTTTTTGGGAGGTGTGGGCAGTTCCGGCGTGCTCGTTTTCAATAAGGAACTGTATAAAAACCACATTCCTGACCATCCGGGAGGCGGAACGGTGACTTGGACAAATCCATGGGGAGAGCATGCCTATTACTCAGATATAGAAATCCGGGAAGATGGGGGGACGCCACCGTTTCTTCAAACCATAAGAGCCGCTTTGAGTATTCGCCTAAAGGAAAAAATGGGTGTAAAGAACATTGCGGCACGCGAAAAGGAATTGGTGGAACTCTGTTTTCAGCGCTTCGATGCCATGCCCGAGTTGCATGTCCTGAGTGATCATGTCAGAGAAAGGCTGGGTGTGTTTTCATTTTACAGTCCCAAAATCCACTTTAATCTTTTGGTAGCTCTGCTCAATGACCGCTACGGAATACAAGTGAGAGGTGGATGTTCCTGTGCAGGGACTTATGGGCATCTCAGTTTGCAAGTTTCAAAAGAACAGTCAAAATCTATCACAGATAAAATTGACCATGGTGATCTTACCGAAAAACCAGGATGGGTCAGACTTTCCCTTCATCCTACTATGACAAACGGGGAGTTGAATTTCATCATGGATGCTATTCAGGAAATTACCGAAAATATTGATATATGGAAGCAAGAATATACTTATGATCCGATACACAACGAATTTACCCACAATTCCACTACAGTTAAGGACAAAGGCGATTATCAAACTATTCTAGCCCACCTATAATACAGACTTTGAAACCGGGCATATCGAAAACGACACGCAGCCAGATGATTATTCTCTGTGCGGGACAGGCTATCTGACCATTTAAAAAACAATTATCAAACAGATGAAATCGAGCATGTCGAAGACGACACACAGTGGGATGATTATAAACCGTGCGAGATTCCATGTGGCCAATAGAAAACAATTATAAACACATGAAACAAACAAAAAAAATAAAGCGTTTTCTCCTATTGCTCTTAGGCGTGCTGCTGATGCAGACGGGCATGGCGCAAGAGACTTTCCCCAAAAACGGGGTAAGTGACCTGCGGCAAGGGGAGTATGCACTCATCAATGCAACCGCTGTCACATCCGACAAGACTGTGAACAATGCCGTAATTTTAATCAAGGGTAAAAAAATCATCAAACTCGAAGCAGGTCTTGCCGTGCCGAAAGGATTCAAGGTGATTGACCTGAAAGGAAAGTATGTCTACCCGGCTTTCATTGATGTCTATTCCAACTACGGGATGCCTGAAGTGGTCATGCCTCCAAGAACTAACCCAGTGATCAAGCGGGAGCAGATTATACCGGCGAGAGCTGGTGCCTATAATGCCAATGATGCCATAAAAGCAGATTTTGATGCAGGAAGGGCTTTTGCCTTGGATCAGAAAAAAGCAAAGGCTTTAAGAGATCAGGGCATTGGAACAGTTTCTTCCTTCAGGCCGGATGGAGTAGCAAGAGGAACTTCGGTGGTACTGAGCTTAGGAGAAGACCAAGAGAATGAATTGATTCTCAAGAATGAAGTCTCCGCCTATTTCTCTATGGACAAAGGGAGCTCCTTGCAGGATTATCCCCATACCCTGATGGGCGGAATCTCTCTGATGAGACAGACCTGGTTTGATGCCCTGTGGTACGGTCAACTAGAGGAGAAACCTTTTGTAGATCTGACATTGGAAGCTTTAAATAGGCAATTGGGTATTCCTTGGTATTTCGAATCTCCGGATTGGAGTATGACTCTGACCGTGGACAAGGTTTCCAAAGAGCTTGGAAAGGATTTCATCATCAAAGGTGCCGGCGATGAATACCAAAGGATAGACAAAATAAGGGAGATGGGCAGACAGATGGTAATTCCCTTAAATTTCCCCAAGTCTTTTGATGTAAGTGATTCTCTATTTCATGATCTCATCTCACTGAAGGACATGAAGCATTGGGAAATGGCACCATTGAATTTGGCATATCTAGCAAAAAACGAAGTTGATTTTGCCATCACTGCCGATGGCCTTGACGATCCCAAAGTATTTCTGGATCATTTGAAAATTGCTGTTGCTAGTGGACTTGGGGCAAATAAGGCTTTGGAAGCGTTGACTAAAACCCCGGCGCGATTTCTAGGAATGGAAAATGTGCTTGGCGGACTGGAAGAAGGGATGTATGGAAACATGATCATCTCAACAGGACCCATTTTTGACTTCGGTTCACAGCTGACGGAGATTTGGGTGCAAGGTAAAAATTACAAGGTCTCTGCCAAATCAACCTTGGACAGTGCCTATGTTCCTGCTGTGACGATCGATGATAACCCAGAGATGCTGTACCCATTTACCGCATTTGGGTCAGAAGAACTCCCTACAAGCGAAACTATGCTGATCAAGGGAGTTACTGTGTGGACCAACACCGAAAAGGGGATTTTAAAGAATCACGATGTGCTGATCGAAAATGGTAAAATCAGTAAAGTAGGAGAGAATCTAAAAGCCGGAAAAGTACGGGTAATCGACGGAACGGGAAGACATTTATCCGCAGGGATCATAGATGAGCACGCCCATATTGCCTTGAAAGCAATAAATGAAATGGCAATAAATACATCCATGGTTCGGATGGCAGATGTGGTCAACCCTGAGGATATTGCTATTTATCGTGCGCTGGCAGGTGGGGTGGTCGCTGCACAATTACTTCATGGGAGCTCTGATGCCATAGGTGGACAGTCTGCTCTGGTGAAACTCAAGTGGGGTGGTACAGCCCAGGATATGATGATCGATGGAGCCGATAAGTTTATCAAATTCGCTCTGGGAGAAAATCCGAAAAGGTCGAAAAGTGATCCTTCGATCCGCTTTCCGCGAACCATCATGGGACTGGAGCAAGTGTATACGGATGCTTTTACCAATGCTTTGGAATATGAGAAACTATGGAAAGGTGTCTCAACTGATGGTTCTTCAGATAAATCAGCAAGTATTCCAAGAAGGGATTTGGTGAATGAGGCAATGTTGGAAATTATCCATAAACGTCTTTTTATTACCAGTCATTCCTACGTGCAGTCGGAAATGCTTATGTTGATGGATGTGGCCGATAGATTTGATTTCACTATCAATACGTTCACCCATGTGCTGGAGGGATATAAAATTGCAAATGAGATGCAAGCGCATGGAGTTGGAGGTTCTACTTTTTCGGACCGCTGGAATTATAAATGGGAGGCACGGAATGCCATTCCATACAATACCGTACTGATGTCGGGGCAAGGAGTGGTTACGGCAGTAAATTCAGACAGTGGTGAGACGATCAGGCACCTCAATCAGGAAGCGGCCAAATCTATCAAGTATGGTGGAATGGATGAGCAGGAAGCGTTGAAGCTTGCCACACTCAATCCTGCTATCCTGCTACATCTGGATGAAACGATGGGGACTGTAGAGGAAGGAAAATCTGCTGATATCGTTCTTTGGTCAGATTCTCCCCTTTCTATTTATGCCAAGGCTGAGAAGACGATCATCGAAGGAGCCGTATACTTTGATATGGAAAGAGACTTGGAGTTAAGAGCACAAGTAGCTGCAGAAAGAAGACGCATTTTGTCCAAAATGAAGATGTGGTCGGATAAGGGAGGAGAAACGGTAAAAGTAAGTTCTGCGGTTCCTATTGAAATGGAATGTGATTTCCTAGATGCTGAAAGTTTAATGGAAATGTTGAAATAAGTACAAAATGAAAAATAACATACTGGTATATATAGTATTCCTATTTCTCCTGCCCTTGACGACAAGGGGACAATGGGTATCCACACCCGGGAAACCGCAAGAAAAAGCAATCATACTAAAAGGAGGGACTATCCACTTAGGAAACGGTGAAGTGCTTGCAAGAACGGACTTGGTTTTTGAAGATGGCCTGATAAAGGCAGTTGGAACGGACCTGACAGTGGAAAGTGACATGGAAGTGATTGACGTCGTCGGACAGCATGTGTATCCAGGACTTATTTTGCCTGACTCCAGGATCGGACTGACCGAAATAAGTGCTTTCAGGGCAACAAGTGACTATGCCGAGGAAGGAGAATATCTTCCAAATATCAACACCGCTTACGCGTATACTGTAGATTCGGAGGTTATCCCTACACTACGCTTTAACGGCGTGTTGGTAGCTGAAGTGGCTCCGTCCGGAGGAGTGATTTCAGGAGTGTCTTCAGTCATGGAACTTGATGGTTGGAACTGGGAATATGCTTTGGTACAAAGCGCCGGAATGCATCTGAATTGGCCCGCAAAAAAATCAAGAAGATTTGATAGGGCAAGTGGAGCCATCACTTTAGAGGACAGCAAATCGTATCCAGAAACCGTCTCGGAACTGAAAAGCATGTTCAGTGATGCGATCAGCTATGGAGAGAGAGCTGAAAAGAACCGGAATCTAAAATTGGAAGCAATGCAGCCTTTACTAAACCGTAAAATGAAGCTGTTCATCCATTGTGAAGATGCCTATGGGATAGTGGAGAGTGTGCGCTATTTTAAATCGCTGAGTCTCGACGGGCTTGTCATCGTAACTGGGGAAGCAGCCCTGAAGGTGAAGGACTTTTTAGCTGAAGAAAAAGTTCCGGTAGTACTCCCACCTACTTTGAGCTTGCCCGGTGGAATTGATATGGATTATGATATGCGCTATAAGTTACCGGCCTTATTGACCAAAGCAGGAGTGAAGGTCGCCCTTAGCCATGCGGGGAGTATCACAGAGTCCCGTAACCTTCCATTCTATGCAGGCGTAGCGGCTGCATTTGGATTGGAGAAAGAGGAGGCACTCAAACTGGTGACAAGCAATACTGCCGACATATTAGGTGTGGGAGATTTGATGGGGACGTTGGAAGTGGGCAAGCAGGCTACCTTGCTTATTTCCAAAGGGGATATTATGGAAATAGCTACAAATGATGTTGTTCAGGCATTTATCCGTGGACAAAAAACTGTACTAAAGAACAAGCAACAAGAAATGTATGAGAAGTACGCTGAAAAATATGCGGATGAGAAGGATTAAACTGATTGTGTTACTATGCTCTGCATTAATCACGGAGAGTTTTTCCCAAACCGAAAGGTTCAAAGGTCAAGGGCCAGTCGAAAGCGTGAGTACTGCGGCTCGTCCGGTTGAGAAGCAATGGAAAGGTACATTTGAATTTGAGGAGACTTCAGTAAAGGTTTCCAATGATTTCAATGGAGGGAGACTAAATGGGATGTTCGCCCAAAACGATAGCCTGTTGATTGGTTTGATCGGTCCTGAGAATGTTCCGGTCAATATGAGTCCCTGGTATGCGTTTAAAGTGTGGGCTCCGCAAAAGCAACGCATTCATATCCGGGTTACCTATTCAGGGAGTGCAAGACATCGCTATTTTCCTAAAATCAGCAGGGATACTGATACTTGGGTTCCACTGGATTCTACCCGTGTGGTCTATGGGGATTTAGAAGGAGAAAAGTCAAATGGTACTTCCAGACCGGCAGTAATGACCATGTCACTGGAAGTAGGGCCGGATACACTGTGGATAGCAGGACAGGAGTTGATTGATTCGGAAAAAGTCTTCAATTGGATGGATTCAATGGCAAGTAATCAAGCAATCACTCTTCAGTCTTTCGGAAAAAGTAGGGAAGGAAGACCGATGAAAGTCTTAACGATAGGCAACCCTGAGGCCAAGCACCATCTCATGGTGATATCGAGGCAGCATCCGCCGGAAGTGACCGGTTATTTGGCGATGCAGGCTTTTTTAAAAACCATTGCGGGTTCATCACCTTTAGCGGTAGAATTCAGAGAAAAATTCTCCCTATTTGCAGTTCCATTGATGAATCCTGATGGAGTAGATAATGGTCATTGGCGACACAATTCAGGTGGGGTGGACCTCAATAGGGACTGGCAAAATTTTAACCATCCGGAAACGCAGCAGGTCAGGGACTTTATGCATCAGGTTATTGGCGAAACAGGCGGGGAGTTTAATTTTGGAATAGATTTTCATTCTACCTGGGACGATATCTATTACACGATTGATCCGAAGTTATCAGGAAATATGCCAGGGCTCGTTTATGAATGGCTAGATGCAGTTAAGGGGAGATTGCCTGGGTATGATCCTAATATTAGTTCCAATGATCAGATGGTTCCCACAACAGTCTCGAGAAATTACTTCTTTATGGAATTTGATGCAGAAGCATTAGTTTATGAGATTGGTGATAACACAGACAGAAACTTTGTCGCAGAAAAAGGAAGGGTGGGAGCTGAGGAATTAATGAGATTGATGCTTTTGAAATACTGAATGATCCAGGGCTGAGGCATATGGTTATAAGGAAGGGGTGGTTGACTACATGGTATTTTGAGCTAATCTTTTGCTAATGCAAAAAATCGTAAAGGCTGGTTTATTACTATAGAGAAGTCATGATAAGTGAGTAGCAAGGAATTTTCAGAGCTTAGTCCATCCTTATTTTTATCACCGCAGAAGAAATCAAAGTGATCAATCCAATTAAAGCTATTGATGTCGAGACACCAAAAGAATCGGCTACTATCCCTGTCAAAATTGCTCCTATGGCATACCCCAAATCACGCCACAACCGAAACACACCAATACTATTGGCTCTTTGCTCAGGATGGGTATAGTCTGCTATTGCCGCCAGAAATGTAGGATAGACCACGGCTGTGCCGATACCAAGCAGCGCACTCAAAACGGTGAACTCAATGAATGAATTGGCAAATATCATCCCGATAATGGCAAAGCCTTGGATTAGCATCCCCCAAAAAAGCATTGATTTTTTTATCCAAATATCAGCCAATCTACCTGTGAGTAATTGGCCTAGACCCCACACGATGGGATATATAGCTACTACTTTCCCAACTTCGGACAGACTAAATCCTTTACTGACTAGTAGAATAGGAAAAAGTCCCCAGATCATCCCATCATTAAGGTTATTGACCAATCCTGCTTGGGTGATTGAACCGAGATTGGGATTTGTCCAGGTGGTTTCACGAAATACATTCTTTAACTTTTGAACTTGACTTACTGTGGTTTCTTTAAAAACATGATGCACAGTGTCTTTTACAAGAAAATAGCTTAATACTAGTCCTGCGACTGCAAATCCAATTCCTAAGTAAAACGGAAAAGGTCTAAGACCATATTCTGAGGCGATCCATCCAGTGAGGAAAGCAACGATTCCTACTGCCAAGTAACCTGCGGATTCATTTAATCCCATGGCCAGCCCTCTGTTTTTGTCACCCACAAGATCGATTTTCATCACCACTGTACTAGACCAGGTGAGCCCCTGGTTGATTCCCAGTAAAATATTGGCCGCTATGACCCAATTCCAGTTGCTGGCATAGATCAAAATAAGTGGCACAGGAAGCCCTATAAGCCAGCCAATCACTAACAGATTCTTTCGTCCAACCTTGTTGGCAAAAGCTCCCGTGTAATAGTTGGTAATAGCTTTGGAAATACCGAATACAACTATGAAAGATAGAATGGCAGATTTAGCTGCCATGTCAAAATCCGCTTCTGCCAGCTGAGGAAGTATGCTGCGTTCTAGACCTATCATTCCCCCTACAAAGCCATTGATAATAACCAATAAGGTGAACTGCCTCCAGTTTTCTTTCAATCCTAATTTAACCTCCATGGCGTCTTAGGATATAGTACAATGATTGGCTCCGGCCTCGAAGTCAATAGGGTTCAGGTCAGTAAAATCCCCGGAAATATTCTTCTGAAAAACCTTTAGGTAGTTTTCCGGCGGGTTGGTAGGCTTTTTAAGCACAGACTGAACAAGCTCCTGCCCGTTAACTTTGAGCAAGGCCGTATTCTTCACCACCTCTCCCAATGTGGAGTGTATGGGTTGCTTATGAAAAGGTACCGGCTGACTGCTATGTCCTGGTAAAACGGTAACATTGAGCCCCAAGCGGATGAGTTTTGGGATGGAATGAAAAAGCAAGGTGGCTTTGCTTTCTGTTTCTTTTTTACCGGCTTCCAGCCACTTTTTTAAGGTATCGGCATAGATCTCTTTGGGTTCCATTGTATTGAATAGTTGCTAATACAAAGGACGGGTTACTGAGAGTCAATCTCTTTTACATTTGTTAACTAATCAGGAGATAGCTGCTCTAAGTCGGCTCAGACTCACCTGTGTGATCCCCAGATAGGAAGCGATGTATTTTAAAGGTATTTCTCTGATTACCACAGGCGATTTTTGGAGCAATGCCAGATAGCGTTCTTCAGCGGTATGAAATTGCAGGCTTTCAAGTCTGTTGATGGTTTCCACGTAAGATCGCTCCACCACCTTTCGAAATAGTCTCTCCACTTCATGGTACCTATCAAATAATTCAAAAAGTGAATTGGCCGGGATGGCGATAAAAGTTGTATCACTTATAGTTTGTATGGCTTTGTGGCTTGGCCTGCCTGTAAAAAGACTTTCTGCTCTGATAATCAGGTCATTTTCGAAGGCAAAATACTCGGTAACATCTTTGTCTTCTTTAAAATAATGGATCCTGGCGGTCCCTTCCAGTACAAAGTAGATCGTTCTGCAAGTTTGGCCAATGGTCTGGAGATTCTTGTTTTTTTTGATGGAAACAATTGAGCATAGGTTTTTTATTTCTTCCCCTGCCTTCGGAGAAATCGGGGTGATCCCGGATAAGTAGTTAAGAAATTTATCGACCTGTTCCATCTAGCTTAATAATTTGAAATTGCTTGATTCCTCAAAAGATCCATAAATCTTTTGTCTCGTTTTTTTTCTAAAAGTCTATGTTAAAACAAAAAGTAATCTTATTAGATTCTACGGTCATATTTTCATATTCGGAAAAGTCAATTTGTTTGATTTCAACCAGCGTGTTGACTATAAAACCGGAGTCCTATCTGGACTTACCGTGGCGATGGTACTGTTGCCTGAAGCGGTTGCCTTTGCTATGGTGGCAGGACCTTCTCCTTTGGCGGGACTTTATGCTGCGTTTGTGAAGGGGTTGGTCACTGCCATTTTAGGAGGAAGGTATGATCTCCGGTGCAACTGGAGCTATTGCTGGTGTATTTGCGGCCTTGGCTATCGCACATGGGATGGAATATGTCTTTGCTGCCGTCATAGTAAGTTTAGTTTCGAGTAATTGTAACATATATAATAAGACTGGCTATTTCAATGAGAGCAATTAAATTTTCAGTCCGTAAAAAGTATGGATGATTTGTGGGAAAAGTTGAAAAGACAAAAATATAGGTATGTCAAACCAATATTGAGCATCTGGCTAAGTGGGGGTGTAAAATTTTCCTTCAGATAAAAAGAGCTTGCTAGTGCCCATAAGGGGAGACCTTTTGTAACTGTTTCACTTTGTACTCTGAAGGACAGCTTTTTAGATGCATTCTGCTTTAATTTAGTAAAAAGTATGAGGAAACTGCAGCTTTCCGAAAGGGTGTATAGTGACAATAGATCCATTTCCCTTAATCATTAAACAAGAAATTGACCTAACTAACAAATACAAGACAAATGAAATTCCGTCTCAATACTATTCAAACCAAATGGAACCGGGAGAACCCATTTGATTTTTCAGATCTAAAGGCAGTTCTAATCAATTGCACGTTAAAGAAGTCCCCGTCAGTTTCCCACACTGAGGGTTTGATGTCCATGGCGCAGACCATCCTGGAGGCCAATGGGGTTAGGACAGAACTGATCAGGGCAGTGGATCATGATATTGCCTCTGGAGTCTATCCGGATATGACAGAGCATGGATGGGAAAAAGACGACTGGCCTGCTATTCATAAGAAAGTCATGGATGGAAATATCCTTATCATTGGTACACCAATTTGGCTGGGTGAGAAATCTTCCATTGCCACCCAGGTGATAGAGCGGCTTTACGGTAATTCGGGGATACTGAATAAAAAAGGGCAATATGCCTATTATGGCAAAGCTGGAGGCTGTCTAGTGACGGGGAATGAAGATGGAATCAAGCATTGTGCAATGAACATCCTGTATAGCCTGCAGCATTTGGGGTATGCTATTCCACCCCAGGCTGATGCGGGCTGGATAGGCGAGGCAGGTCCCGGAGCCAGCTACCTGGATGAGGGAAGTGGCGGTTTACAGAATGATTTCACTACTAGAAATACCACTTTTATGACCTGGAACCTGATGCACATGGCAGCTATGCTGAAGCATGGCTTTGCTGCTCACGGCAACCTGCGAAAAGACTGGGACGAAAGTGATCATGATCATCCTAATCCTGAATATCGATAGGGGGAGGATGCACGAAAGTTTTTTTCTGACCTAGTTCGCATTGTCTTGCTAAACCCAACCTAGAATTCCGATATTCAATGTATGGAACCTTCTAAAGTAGTTTGGTACCTGGAAAACTTCAGCATGATGAAAGTATTGAAGCCCAGTGAATTGGATCTTTTTGAGAAAGCAGCTAAAATGACTTCCCATAGGAATGAGGTCTTGGATTTTCCTGAAAAACATGTAGATACAATCTTTCTATTGAAGAAGGGGGAGGTGAAAATCTCTAGATTTTCTGACTCAGGCCAAGAGATCATTTTGGCGCTTTTGGGAGCGGGAGAAGTGTTTGGGGGAATTGGCTTTGGTAGGAAAGCAGGGGGAAGAACGTCAGGAGCTTGCTCAGGTGACCGAAGAGGCGGTATTATGCAAAGTGGAGACATCCAGATTTTTGGAAATGATGCATGCTATTCCCGAGCTGAATTTTGTAGTCACCAAATTGATTGGTCTCTGTATAAGAAAAGTACAGACCAAGCTGGAGAATCTAATTTTCAAAACCTCCGAAGAGCGGGTTCTGTGGTTTCTTAAGAAGAATTTCCAACCTTGGGGGTAGATTGTTCAAAATATGAATTCACCTAATAAAATACTCATCATAGATGACGAAAAAGACATCCGGAATCTTCTGGCCAAGACGCTAGAATACGAAGGCTATGAAGTATTGACTGCGGACAAGGCTAAAAGTGGTATTCGAATACTTAAAGATCAACAGATCTTCGTGGTCATCTGTGATGTAAAGTTGCCGGATGCCAGTGGAATTGAATTAACCGGAGAGATCAAAGAGCTCTCTCCGGAAACTGAGGTGATCTGTCTGACTGCCTATGGCAATATTCACGATGGTGTTCAGGCTATGAAAAACGGAGCTTTCGATTACTTGGTGAAAGGGGATGACAACACTAAAATTATTCCCCTAGTCAGCAAGGCAGAAGAAAAATCCCGTTTGCAATTCAGAATCAAAGAACTGGAAAGCAAAATAACTATAGCCTATGATTTTGACCGCATCATTGGAAAATCCCATGTGATCTTGGAAGCGGTAGCCTTAGCAAAAAAGGTGGCTCCTTCTGATGCTACAGTACTACTCACAGGACCAACCGGGACAGGTAAAGAAGTCTTTGCACAGGCCATTCATTCATCTAGTTCCAGACAAAAGCAATCCTTTGTCGCTGTAAACTGTAGTGCCTTTGGAAAAGACTTGTTGGAAAGTGAACTTTTTGGTTATAAATCTGGGGCATTTACAGGGGCAAATAAGGATAAAAAAGGGTTGTTTGAAGAAGCCAACAATGGCACCATCTTTCTCGATGAGATTGGGGAACTTAACCTTGATCTTCAAGCCAAACTGCTACGAGTTTTGGAGTCAGGTACGTTTTTAAAACTGGGCGATACCAAAGAAACAAAAGTGAGTGTGCGTATCATAGCGGCAACCAACCGTAACCTGGAAGAAGAAAGCCAGCAGCAAAAATTCAGAGAAGATTTATTTTACCGGTTGTCTGTATTTCAGATAAAATTACCAGCGCTGAATGAAAGAAGAGAAGACGTTCCTCTATTGACCGAGCATTTCGCAGCACAGTTTGGTGCCAAAACAGGGAAGAAGATTAGTAATATTTCCCGTGACTATACAGATGCACTGAAGAAGCACTCCTGGAGAGGGAATATACGTGAGCTTCGAAACATTGTTGAGCGATCAGTCATTCTCTGCGAAGGTGACACCCTGACCAAGGAGGTGCTCCCTTTTGATTTTGAAGTAAATAAACCCGGCACATCCAATGGTATTTTTGATTTGAAGGAAGTGGAAAAGGAGCACATCAAAAAGGTCTTACGACATACAAAAGGTAACAAAACCAAAACTGCAACTTTGCTGGGTATTGGTCTTACGACTCTTTATCGAAAATTAGAGGAGTACAACATGTAAGGGCAATTCATGTAAGGGCAATTCATGAATTGCCCTTACAACTCAGCACCAAACCCTTCCGATTGCCAGTAGCTCAGTTTTCCCACGCTATCCAAATTGACGAATGCATTGACTTCTGGAAGCTTCTCTATCATTTTTTTTGCCATAACTTCACCCAATACCAAACAGACTGTGGCCAGTCCGTCTGCGGTAACCTCATCATTTGCAGTTATCCTCACACTAAATGAATATTACTTGACAGCTTAACTCTTTCGCGTGTTTAGCAAATAAGAGGCGTGTTTTTTAGGCTGTATAGCGGAAGATGCCAATATCTTCCTGATGTTTTGTTCATGCTGGAAATCAACGGCAAGGTTATTAGAAAAAGCTTAAATGCCTTTTAATTCGAACTTACGCCTCTTGTTTCGATCTGTCCAATCCGTAAACCCCATCACCACTCCATTTTGAAAAACCCTTCCATTTTGAATGGGTTTTCAAGCCTTTATCCAGATGTTGTTTTTTTAAAAACAGTTTTTAATATACTGATTTTTAAAGTTTTATAGTGATTCAATGAGCTCGTTTTATCATTGGGTACAGCTCTTGGCATAAGGATCTCACTGAGTTGACCTAAACATACAAACAACTATGGATACACTTATGATAATCTCGATGATCCTCCTTACAGCTGCCATCTTCGGACTGCTCTTCAGGTCGGTAAGTTCTTTCAACAATCTCTTAAAAAAGTAAGGTCATGATAGCACTACTCTTAGTCTCCTTAGCCGCATTTGGCTACCTGTTTTACGCGATTGTAAACCCTGAAAAATTCTAAAAAGATGAACACAGAAATACTTGGAGTACTGCTCATATTCCTGCTTTCCGTAGGACTGGCCTGGCCACTTGGAAAGTATATAGTCAAAGTCTTCCGGGGCGATAAGACCTGGACCGATTTTATGTCACCCCTGGAGCGATTTGTATTTAAGCTTTCGGGCATTGACCCGAATCAGCATATGGACTGGAAACAGTACCTAAAAGCCCTGCTGGGCATCAACGTGTTTTTTTTCCTTTTTGCCTTCATTGCCCTGGCTTTCCAGAGCCTTCATCCATTCTGGAATCCCGTGGGCATCGGAAATTGGGAACCAACACTGGCATTCAATACAGCCGTTAGCTTTACCACTAACACGAACCTGCAGCACTACAGCGGTGAATCAGGAGCTTCTTACTTTACGCAGCTTCTTGTCTTTTGCTGGCTTCAGTTTGTCAGTGCGGGAACAGGTATTGCCGCTTGTGCTTTACTCTTCCAAGGCTTGAAAAACAAGACAGGAAGCAACCTGGGCAACTTTTATAATCTCATGATGAAAAGTTGTACCCGAATCTTATTGCCGTTGGCGATTATTTTGTCTTTGATCTTAACCTTCAATGGATCCACTACCAATTTTGATGGACTGCAGGAGGTAACAACATTAGAGGGTGAGACGATTCAGGTGGCTGGTGGACCAACTGCTCTCATGGTAGCCATCAAGCAATTGGGAACAAACGGAGGAGGTTATTTTGGACCCAACTCCACCCACCCATTCGAGAATCCTAACTACCTCACCAACATTGCTGAGAATGTAGCTATTCTGCTTGTTCCAATGGCATTGGTATTCGCTTTCGGCTTCTACCTTAAAAGAAGGAAGTTGGCCCTGCTTTTCTTCGGTGTTATGTCTATTCTCTTCATCGCCTTTGTGGCCATTTCAGTTTCAGAAGAGATGGGTGGAAACCCTGCTTTTACCGAAATGGGACTGGCAGCAGATCAGTCAAACATGGAGGGCAAAGAAGTCCGGTTTGGGCCAGCAGCATCCTCTATGTGGGGAGTGTCCACAACTTCAACTTCCAATGGCTCTGTAAACTCCATGCACGATAGCCATACACCGCTTTCCGGAGGGATTTTTATGCTGGATATGTTCATCAATGCGATCTATGGAGGTGTGGGTGTTGGGTTTATCAACTTCTTTGTCTTTGTGATAGTAGCTGTATTCATTGCCGGACAAATGATAGGAAGAACCCCTGATCTGCTGGGCAAAAAGATAGAAGCCCGTGAAGTAAAGATTGCCGCGTTAGTGGTAATTCTTCATCCGCTATTGATTCTGGTAGGTACGGCCATGGCCAGTTATGGAATTGTCCAAAATCCTGAATACGGATGGCTCAATAACCCTTCTTATCATGGATTTTCCGAAATGCTTTATGAAACTACCTCAGCCTCGGCCAACAATGGATCCGGCTTTGAAGGATTGGGAGATAATACGCCTTTCTGGAATATTGTTACAGGTGTCATCATGCTGTTAGGGCGTTTCCTTCCGATCATCGGTCCATTGGCCATAGTAGGATCTTTAGCCTCCAAAAAACCTGTCCCAACTACCTCAGGATCATTGCCTCTGGAAAGCCCAGCCTTTGGTGCGGTACTTATTTCGGTAATACTTATTGTAGCAGCTTTGGCTTTCTTTCCAGCTCTAGCACTCGGTCCATTGGCTGAATACTTCACCTTTTAATACTTGAAAAGATGACTAATAATAAAAATACATCCTTGTTTTCTGCAGAAACGGTTACCCAGGCACTGGCACAGTCGTTCGTGAAACTCAGTCCTGCTTTAATGATCAAAAACCCCGTGATGTTTACCGTTGAGCTTGGAACGGTGATCATGCTGATCGTGACCATACTTTCAGGCTTTACGACTAATGACAGTCTCGGAAATGTGGGATATAACAGCGTCATTACGCTATTACTGTTTATTACAGTGCTTTTCGGGAATTTTGCCGAGGCTATTGCCGAAGCCCGGGGAAAGGCTCAGGCGGACAGCCTTCGAAAAACTAGGCAAGACACAAAGGCTAAACGTATCAATGAGGATGGATCTGTTACAGAAACCAGTTCATCCGACTTGAAAAAAGGTGATGTGTTCCTCGTTGAAGAAGGTGATATTGTCCCGGCAGATGGAGAAATCATAGAAGGACTTGCATCGATAGATGAATCGGCTATTACCGGAGAATCCGCGCCTGTGATCCGTGAAGCGGAAACCGATCATAACAGTGTAATAGGCGGGACCAGCGTATTGTCTGACCAGATTAAAGTAAAGGTAATTACCCAGCCTGGAGAAAGTTTTCTGGACAAAATGATTGCCCTAGTGGAAGGCGCAAACCGTCAGAAAACACCGAATGAAATCGCATTGACCATATTGTTGGCAAGTTTTACCATGGTATTTTTGATCGTGACAGTCACGTTGCATCCCTTTGCGGTTTACGCCAATACTCCGATTACGATAGCTGCATTGATTTCACTTTTCGTGTGTTTGATTCCTACTACCATTGGTGGCTTATTATCGAGTATAGGGATAGCGGGAATGGACAGGGCATTGCGAGCCAATATCATTGCCAAATCAGGTAAAGCGGTAGAAACCGCAGGGGATATTGATACCCTACTTTTGGATAAAACAGGTACGATTACTATTGGCAATAGAAAGGCAACCGGCTTTTTTGATATCAATGGCAAAGCGGATGAAGAGTTGGTTCGCTTGTGTGTGATCAGTTCGCTTTCTGACAACACGCCAGAGGGGAAATCCATTATAGAACTGGCCAAGCAACAAAATGTAACGGTGGAGAAAAATTCAGTCGGTGATGCCTCCTTTATTAAGTTCACTGCGGAAACGCGCATGAGCGGAGTTGACCTCCCTGATGGCCGAAAGGTGAGGAAAGGTGCCTGGGACGCAATCTACAAATGGTCGGACAACAAAGCTGATCTGGGAAAACTGGAAGAAAAAGTGAAGGAAATCTCCAGCAATGGAGGGACTCCATTGGCTTTGGCAGTTGACAAAAAAGCATTAGGAGTAATCCGGTTGGAAGACATCATCAAACCGGGTATTCAGGAGCGTTTCGCACGCCTGAGAAAAATGGGAGTGAGAACCGTAATGGTTACCGGTGATAATCCATTGACAGCAAAATTCATAGCAGAAAAAGCCGGAGTAGATGACTTCATAGCAGAAGCAAGACCTGAAGACAAACTAGAATACATCAAAAAAGAACAGGAGCAGGGAAAGCTTGTTGCCATGATGGGTGACGGTACAAACGATGCTCCGGCACTGGCCCAGGCAGATGTGGGAGTCGCCATGAACAGCGGCACGCAAGCTGCTAAAGAAGCCTCTAATATGGTTGATCTGGACAGTGATCCCACCAAACTTTTGGAAGTGATAGAAATCGGAAAGCAGTTGCTGATCACACGGGGTAATGTGACCACGTTTTCCATTGCCAATGATGTGGCGAAGTATTTTGCTATTGTACCTGCCTTGTTTGCCACTTCCATTCCCGGACTCAATGCCATGAACATCATGAACCTGGCAACACCTGAATCGGCTATATTATCGGCAGTGATCTTCAATGCCATCATTATTCCATTGCTGATTCCTTTGGCACTCAGAGGTGTGAAATATCGTCCGGTAGGTGCTTCTACTTTGCTGACCAGAAACCTATTGCTGTATGGTTTGGGAGGCATCGTCGTGCCTTTTATTGGAATTAAATTAATCGATCTGCTTGTAACTATTGCGCTGTAAGGGCGATTCATGAATCGCCCTTACCTAAAACATAAGAATTATGAAATCTATAAGAATAGCTCTTGTACTTGGGTTTTCCACCGTCATACTCTTTGGTGTATTGTACCCACTGGCCATGGTAGGCATAGGCAAAGCCATGCCCCATCAGGCAAATGGTTTGCCTATAGAGAAAGACGGTAAACTCATTGGATTTGAAAATGTGGGCCAGCCCTTTAACAGTGCCCAATACTTCTGGAGCAGACCTTCAGCAGTGGATTATGATGCGGCTTCAACAGGCGGATCGAACCTAGGACCTACCAACCCTGATTTTCTTTCACTGGTACAAAGCAGGATTGATACCTTGACCAAATACCATCCAGGATTGGCCAAAGTTGATATTCCGGTTGAACTGGTGACAGCTTCCGGTTCGGGTCTTGATCCGCACATTACCAAACAAGGGGCATTGATTCAAGTGAACCGTATTGCGGTAAATAGAGGGTTAGATGCCGAATCGCTAAATCAATTGGTAGAAGAACATACGGAAAATCCATTTCTTGGCCTTTTTGGACCATCAGATCGAGTGAATGTTCTTCAGCTCAATCTGGCGTTGGATGAACTGGAAAAAAGCAAGTAGATAAGAATATCTAGTGTATAATTGAACTCAATAGTTTACTATTCCCATTTCGAAAATCAAGTAATAAAACAAGAGCATATCATAACTAATGGACTCGCTATATAAAAAACAAAACTCACTGAGAATCGGTATTTATAAGACGTACTGGTTCAAAGGATATACCATCATCTGTTTAGTAATTTTCTCACAATTTTGGACAATTAACTTCGTGCAAGCGCAGGGGGATACCGATGATTCAGCGCTAAAAATCAGTGGATACTTAGAAACCTATTACCAGTATGATTTTGGAAACCCCGAAGATCATAACAGACCGGATTTTGTCTATTCTTTCAATAGGCATAATGAGGTCACACTCAATCTGGGCTATCTTCAGGCCACTTATCAGACACAGAAAGTACGGGCTAATCTGGCTTTCATGACGGGCACCTATGCCAAGGCAAATTTGGCAGCGGAGCCGGGAGTTTTAAAAAACATCTTTGAGGCGAATGTAGGGGTGAAGCTCTCTGATAAAAAGGAATTGTGGCTGGATGCAGGGATCTTTCCTTCGCATATAGGTTTCGAGAGTGCAATTGGTGCAGTTTGCTGGAATCTGACCCGGTCAGTGTTGGCTGATAACTCTCCTTATTTTGAGAGTGGGGTAAAGCTTTCCTATAGTTCGGACAATGAAAAGTGGTTTTTAAGCGGACTTGTGCTCAATGGCTGGCAGCGGATACAGCGTGTAGACGGAAACAATACCCCTGCTTTAGGCCACCGGGTTACCTTTACTCCCAATGATAAGATAACACTAAACAGCAGTTCTTTTATTGGAAGTGATACCCCAGACAGTACACGACAAATGAGATATTTCCATAATTTCTATGGGCAGTTTCAGCTAAGTGATAGACTGGGGCTCATTGCATGTTTTGATGTGGGAGCACAGCAAGAGGCCAAGGGTAGCAGCGATTATGACACCTGGTATTCCCCGGTGTTGATCGCTCAATATAAAGTAAGTGACAAGGTAAGTATTGCGGCCCGTGGTGAATATTATTCTGACGCCAATCAGGTGATTATTTCTACCAATACACCGAACGGATTTCGAACATCAGCATATTCGGCTAATCTTGATTATCAGGTTGCAAAAAATATACTTTGGAGAATAGAAGGTAGAAGATTTACCGGTAAGGACAGTGTGTTTGAAGAGAATGGTAGTCCTTCGGAAACCAATTTCTTTTTGGCAACATCACTTGCAATATCACTGTAAAGCTAATTCATGAATTGTCCTTACAACATGAAATGTCCTTACAAAAAAGGAAAACGATGGCACAAGAAGAAGATAATTTCTTAAACCTGATCCGTAAGCGAAAAAAAGGAAGGTTAAAAATCTACATCGGCATGATAGCCGGTGTAGGTAAAACCTACCGTATGCTTCAGGAAGCCCATGACCTACTGAAGGCAGGTGTTGACGTAAAGCTCGGGTTCATAGAGCCACATGATCGTAAGGAAACCATTGCATTGGTAGGTGGCTTGCCTGAGATACCTCGAAAAAAGGTGTTTTACAAAGGTAGGGAATTAGAGGAAATGGATTTGGAAGCCATTCTCAATACCCATCCTGACGTCGTTTTAGTGGATGAATTAGCCCATACCAATATCCCCGGCAGCAAAAATGAAAAGCGCTGGCAGGATGTCATCGACCTGATCAATGATGGGATAAATGTGATTACCGCCTTCAATGTGCAGCATCTGGAAAGTATGATCGACAGGGTGCAAAAGATCTCAGGTATTGAAGTGAAGGAGTGTATTCCTGACAAGATTTTAGCCTATGCTGATGAAGTAGTCAATATCGATCTGCCTGCGGAGGATTTGATCAAGCGTCTGAAAGATGGTAAAATTTACAGTGGAGAGCGTATAAAGAGGGCGCTAGACCATTTTTTTCAGCCCGAACAGATCTTGCAGCTCCGGGATCTGGCTCTTCGGCAGGTCGCCTCACAGGTGGAGCATCAGATCCAAAACAGCCTTCCCCAATCCTCCAGGATGCCGCTGGAACGGTTTATGGCATGTATCAGCACCAATTATGAAGGAGGGAAAAAGATCATTCGGAAAACCTCCAGGATGGCAGCCAGATATCAGGCAAAGTGGTATGTCTTGTATATCCAGATACCCAAGGAACAATCTGATAAAATTGATCTGGCTACCCAACGAAAACTACTTCAGAACCTGAAATGGGCGACTGAGCTCGGTGCTGAGATCATTAAAGTCAAAGGGGATGACATTCCTGAATTGATCTATTCTACAGCTGAAGCGTATAAAATCACCAATATCGTATTGGGTAAACCTCATTTTAGTTTATTACGCCAACTGACAGGCAAAAACTATTTTGATAAATTATTGAAGAAACTGGTTGATAAGGAAATAGACGTGATTCTGGTCTTTTAAGCAAACTCAAAATGAAAGTAAAACATAAGCTCTCGCTGTCACTGGCATTTCTATTTGCAGTGATCATACTTTTAAGTTCGACGGGCGTCTATTACCTCAGTCAACTTGCCACCGATTCAGCAGCAATATTGAAGGACAATAACCGTACGCTGAGTTATATGCGGAATATTGACAAAGCGGTGGATCAGATTCAATCCGCGATCATTTCGGGTAATAATGTAGAGACTGAGCTTACTCCATATCTCCAAACCTTAACCGAAAACATCAAGCTTCAACAGGAAAATATCACTGAGCCTGCTGAACAGAATATCACCGATAAACTTGAAGCAAATTTGAATAGGTTAACCCTGGTACTTAGAGATACGGGATTAGATTCGATTAGCAGGGATTCCTACAGTAGTAATTTATTGCCTGTCATGCAGGAAATAAAGAGCATCACCGATGACATCTACCTGATCAATGAAAAAACCATGATCAGGAAAAATGAGCAGGCCAATGCCACTGCCGATAAAACCGTGTTGTATATGGGGATTGTCGGAAGTGCCAGCGTCTTGATTGGCCTGATGCTTTTGTTCTGGCTTCCTGCATATATTTCCAAACCCCTGGCCACTTTCAATAAGGCAATCGGAGAAATTGCAAGAGGAAATTATAAGCAAACTATTTCCGGTGAATCCAAAGATGAATTTGGTGAACTTGCCAGGTCATTTAATACGATGGCGGCCAAGCTGGATGAGTATGAGCATTCCAGTCTGGCTAAAATTTTGAAAGAACAGAAGCGACTTAATGCCCTGATCAACCAACTCGATGAAGTGGTTTTGGGCTTGGATGAAAGCAAACGAGTGATTTTTGCCAATGAGCACTGCTTGCAACTCCTTGACCTTCCCAAAAATGAGGTGATAAACAAATACGCTCCAGACATAGCGATAAAAAGCCCACTAATGAGTAATCTTATCCAAGAGCTCATGATGGGTTATTCCTCCAAAGGTGCTAAAAATTATCAGCCTGTTAAAATAGTAGAAAACAATAAGGATAAGTTGTATTCAAAAAATGTAATTGATGTTGCCACTAAGCCAACTGGAGAAGATCGGAGGATACTTGTGGGGCATGTGGTATTATTAACGGATATCACGGACTTTTCTGAAAAGGATAAGGCTAAAACGCATTTTATTGCCACTCTTTCCCATGAGCTGAAAACCCCTGTGGCGGCAATCGATATGAGTGCAAAACTGTTACGAAACCCCAAGTCAGGTCCACTGTCTGGAAATCAGGAAGAACTGCTGGCAACTATTGAAGGAAACAATGAACGGATCAGAAGAATGATCAATGAAGTGCTTGACGTGTCCAAAATTGAAAGTGGTACGATCGATGTCAAGATGGGGGAAGCATCTGCCGAAGACCTGATCGATAATGCGATAGACGGCGTGCATTTATTTTTGGATGGGAAGAACTTAAAAATTACTAAGAATATAGAAGGCGTTCATAGCTTCATAAAAGTGGATGCCCATAAGACAGTTTGGGTACTCAATAATTTTTTAACCAATGCGATACGATATGCTCCTGAAGGATCGACTATTGACGTAAAGGCTGAAATGGTAGGTAGCAGATTAAAAATTTCAGTAACAGATCAAGGAAAAGGAATTGCAACAGATGACCAGCAAAAGGTTTTTCTAAAATTCAATAGACTATCCAAAACAGAAACCGGAGGGACTGGACTAGGTCTTGCAATATCCAAGGAGTTTGTAGAGGCGATGGGAGGAAAAATAGGAGTGCAATCCTCGGCAAACCATGGGGCTACTTTTTGGATAACATTTCCCATAAGTAAGTTGACTTAAACCAAAATCGAACTTCAACAAATGTCAAAACCCTATTAAAGGCTAATTAATCTGCTAACGAGTAAAGAGATTTGAAATCCACCCTTTTAGATCCTTGAGCCCAGGGTTTTTGGGGTCGTTTTTTCATTTCCCTGCATAGGACTATGCTTATCGGGTAATTTGCCAATGTTTTGGCCGTTGGAAAATTCTGATGATTAAATACCTTTGGCGAATGAAATTCGATTTGAAGTATTTAAACAGAATTGCATTTTGGATTAGCACCCTGGGGATTTTTGCCATCATTTCTGATTTTGGTTTTTTTCAGGTAAGATCAACCCAGCGTTTCTTTGATGGATTTTTCTTTTTTGTTTTGGCCGTAGGTATTATTTCGACCGTCTCCCGGTATCTCAGCAAGAACAGACAAATCAGGAAGAAAGTATTCGTTTTTGATTTACTTTCCATTGGATTTACCCTGTGGATTTATTACATGTACTTATTTGTGGGAGTTCCGTTTGAAACGGATTTACTACTGGAGAACCCAATTTGGGTTCGCATAGCAGTCCTTGCCACATTCATCAGGGAATTTTCTGAATTAAAAGTAGTCTATAACAGGACTTTCTTGAATCCGGCGCAATTGTTTGTCGGGAGTTTTTTCCTGATCATCCTTTTTGGTGCAGGAATGCTGATGCTGCCAAACGCCACCCATGAAGGATTATCCTTTGTGGATGCTCTTTTTACTTCTACCAGTGCTGTTTGCGTAACTGGATTGATTGTGGTGGACACAGGAAGCTATTTTACAGAGTTCGGGCAAGTGATTATCATGTTTCTTATACAGATAGGGGGATTGGGTATATTGACATTCGCCAGTTATTTCAGTTATTTTTTTAGTGGTGGTGCAACTTATGAAAACCAGTTGGTGCTGGGAGATATGAACAATTCGAAGAAATTGGGAGAGGTTTACTCAACCCTGAAAAATGTTATCTTGATTACCTTTGGAATTGAATTTTTCTCCGCAGTTTTGATTTTTTTTAGTTTGGATGCCCAGAATTTCCCTCCCCATTTAAGTAAGGTCTTTTTCTCTGAGTTTCATGCTATTTCCGCTTTTTGCAATGCCGGTTTTTCAACCTTGCCAAACAGCTTGTATGAGACAGGATTTAAATATAATTATGTTCTTCACCTCATAATTATTGCCACGTTTGTATTGGGTGGACTTGGGTTTTCTATTGTTTCAAATATTTTAAACTATCTGAAGTATAAATCAAGAAGGGTTTTATTCAAGAATAAGAATTTTGAATCCAGGCCGTGGGTGTTAACTATCAACAGTAGGATCAACTTAATTACCACTGTAAGTATTTCCCTGATCGCCTTTGTGCTATTTTTCGTTTTGGAATATCATAATACACTGGAAGGACATAATTGGTTTGGCAAAATTGTTACCGCCTTATTTGGAGCGACGACCCCCAGAACTGCAGGATTTAACTCAATAGACACCGCTGCGATGCTCTTTCCAACCACGATGATGGTTTTCCTACTGATGTGGATAGGGGCATCCCCGGTCTCCACGGGTGGGGGTATCAAGACGAGTACGTTTGCGATCGCTACATTAAACATTTTAAGCCTTGGAAGAGGGAAAACCAGACTGGAGGTTTTCAGAAGGGAAATTGCTGACATTTCAGTTAAAAGAGCCTTTGCCACAATTTCTCTTTCTTTGATTGTTATTGGATTAGGCATTATGCTTATTTCCATATTCGACAGTGAAAAAAATTTAAAGGATATCGCATTTGAATGTTTTTCGGCCTATAGTACTGTGGGATTAAGTCTGGGTATTACAGCAGATTTATCGCAACCTAGTAGATTGATCCTTATCGTCATTATGTTTGTGGGTAGGGTGAGCATGTTGTCTATCATTATTGCCGTTTTCAATAAAGTGAAGCATAAAAATTATCGCTACCCAACAGAAGAAATTACAATAAACTAGAAGTTAAATGAAGTATATCGTAGTAGGTCTTGGAAACTTTGGTGCTTCCCTTTCTCAAAAATTGACAGCTCAGGGAAATGAAGTGATCGGCATTGATACCAGAATGGAGAAGGTGGATCTGTATAAAGAAAAAATCTCCCATACGATCTGCATGGATGCCACAGACGAGTTCACCGTGTCGGGATTACCTCTGGAGGAAACTGATATAGTAATTGTGGCAATTGGGGAAGATCAGGGAGCCAATATTATGTCCACTGCTATCTTTAAAAATATGGAAGTAAAGCGGCTGATCAGCAGGGCGATTAATCCGCTTCACGAAAAAGTCCTGAAAGCAATAGGCGTAGATGAAATAGTCCATCCGGAAGAAGAAACTGCGGAAAGGTGGTCAAAAAAACTTTGCATTAAAAATGTAGTGGATTCATTTGAACTGAATGCACATTTCAGTATTGTTGAAGCAAAAGTACCACGGGAATACGTTGGAATGACGATCAGGGAAATTGGCTTTCGGAGCAAGTTTAACCTGCTGGTGCTGACAATCATGAAACAGCACGAAGTAAAGAGTCTTCTGGGATCCAAACAGACTGAATTGAATATTCAGGGATTGGCAACACCGGATCAAAAGCTGGAGGTTACTGATGTTTTGGTTCTGTATGGTTCTAATAAGCACATCAAAGAGTTTTTGAAGTTTGAGAAGATTTGAGTTGAATATTATAATTAAGAATCTTTGGTGCTCCTACTTAAGACGTTTTCTTTATTGGCCGTTTTCTCGCTCTTTGCCTCTCTACAAATTCACTTTTCATGTTTTTATATGTGTATCCGCTTAACTGCATATATGTACTTTGAATTAATGCGAGAAGTTCAAATTTGACAATTCCCCCTTTCTAAAATAGGGAAAGGGGGAATTTTTTCAGGCAGCACCAGACATAATTCTAGTACGTGCATTCATGCGGATATTCATCTGTTTATAATTTGATTTTCAATGGTCATATGGAATCTCGCATGGCTTATAATCATCCCAATGTGTGACTTTTTAGTCACAGTGAATTTGTAGGGATGGTAGCAGCTAACCAGGGCTGCAAGCTGAGTCTAAAAGCCTTTCATTCAGAGATTATCAATGATCATCAAGGACTGAAAAAGGAACGGGGAAATTATGTGTCTATTCCTGAAATCCGAAAGCTGGGAAATGGTATTGTACAGCGAAATTACCTTCAGATCAAGCAGGATGCAGGACATCTTTCAGGTGGAAATGAGAAAATTACTGAATATCCGGCACAGAAGCATGAAGGTGTGATTGATATTAAATATGAGTTTTTACTCGGAATGACCCAAATGTTAACCTTGATCGTTTTTTGTAGAAAATCATTCCGTTGTTCAATGGACAACACTCAGGGCTATAGTTTTATAATTCCTTTGTTTTTGAATTACTCCACCAAACCGGAACTGTCCGCTCTGAACATCCTACTGCTGACATAATAGGCTTTCCCAGTGGGCGACCTGAAGTAATACGCAATGTAGAATGCCTTCTGCCCTTTTTTGGGCAAGGAAATTTTATTATCGGAATTGTAATCTAACTTGTTTGACTTCCATTTTTCATCTCTAAAATCTTTGTCCTCTATTGATTCAGCCTCCCAGAGTTCCACCTTTACCGGGGTTTCTGATGCCTTGACTCGAAGCATCAGTTTCTTGTTTTTACCGGAAGTAAATGTGGAGGAAACTTCGGGAAGAGATTTACCGGTATTTTGATAGGATACAAATGCCCCTAGTGCCTGAAAAGCCACTTTTCCATCTCCCAGATCATGTCCCGCATTTGGGATATAGATCAGGTTGTTCTGCCCCGGAATGCTGTCAATGTAGTTTTTTACCGCATCCACCGGCCAGTAAGGATCATTGGTGCCGATAAAAATCAACTTTGGAA
Organism: Algoriphagus sp. Y33; assembly: GCF_014838715.1. Lineage (NCBI taxonomy): Bacteria > Pseudomonadati > Bacteroidota > Cytophagia > Cytophagales > Cyclobacteriaceae > Algoriphagus > Algoriphagus sp. Y33. Next base: position 438,286 of record NZ_CP061947.1, read on the forward strand.
CGGTCAGTTTATCCCGGTAGGAGTAAGGGTCTACCATATCCAATGTTGCTTTTCCAATGGCACTGCTTGCCTGCTGGGGTATTCCCAAATCAACATAATCTTGGATCTCTGGGCTGTAGTCAGACCACGTCTCAATCTGATATTGCAAGCTAATTGGCATATTCAATACATCGATCACCATTGGGGCGATGCCGGTCACTCTCACATCCTGAGATCCGGTGAGCCAAGTGGTCCAGCCTCTTTTGGAAAGTCCGGTAAGGGTAAATGTTTCAACAGGAATACCGAACTTCTTTTTGCTAAAATCAGCCACCGCATCCATGGCAGAGACTGCTGACCTGACCATGGGAAACAATGCCGGCCATTCCACATCTCCAGTCTGCTGAAACTGATGCAGGGTATAGGAAATAATCTCATCCTCGGTCTTCCCCTCAAAGATGGGCTGGTTTGGCACCTGAAACACAAGTGCGACTATGCTTTGATTTTCAGCCGCAATCTTCCCCATATTTTTAACGATGGCATCGTCTCGATCGCGCATAACAGGAATGCCCTGTTCTGTTTTCCCACCTCCTATATAAAGTAAGGCTTTGTCGGAACTGAGTTGTGTTGGTTTTAGTATCACCAAGCGATGCTTCCATACCATGCCCTTCCATTCCTGCGAGGTGAGTTCCAGCTCATATTGGGTGACACCCTGATGCTGGAGGCTGTCTTTCATTACAAAATCGAATGCAGAATTGTCTTTTGCCAGAAAATCCGACAAGGCAGTCTTGGTACTTTGAGCCTGTAGTGGCTTCGCAATAAAAACCAGCACCAACAGTGCCAGCACATTAAGAATATTTCTCTTCATTTTCATATAAAATTAACATAAATCAATAGCCTGAAATCAGACCATTGTAGTCTTTAGTATGAACAAAAGCTATGTTAGAAACCTATATCCAAAGCTAATTAAAACTTAGAAAATAACTATTAAAAAATTGATAATGAGTAAATTATGTCTGCTAAAGCGAATGTTTTTGGCACTGGTTTTTGTGTGCCCAATTCTGGCTTTTTCTCAGAATAAATCTTCTATAAATCCCGATTCGTATCTTTTGCCAAGTGCAAGACCAGACCGGATCATTTTGAATCTTTCTGAAAATCCACTGGAGTCAATACATGTGAACTGGCGGACGGATACCACGCATGTAGTATCTCATCTGGAAGTTGCCAAAGCTACGTCCGGACCGGAATTCCGTGATAATACCGAACAGATCAAGGCAGTCACCGAAACACTGGTTTCCCAACAGGATGAGGAGCCTACCATTCATGCTAACTATCATCAGGTAAAATTGACTGGATTAGAGCCGGGAACCAGTTATGTGTACCGGGTGGGTGGAGGAGAATTCTGGAGTGAATGGTTCCAGTTCACCATTCCTGAGGATGACCAGGAAGTGAATTTTCTGTATTTCGGAGATGTACAGAATGAGGTGGTAGCGATGTTCAGCAGGGTTTTCCGCGAAGCGGTCATCAACCTGCCCAAAATGGATTTTACCGTGTATGCAGGCGATCTGGTCAACCATGAAAGCGCAGACTTCGAATGGGGCGGGTGGTTTGAGGCAGGACAATGGATTCACGCCACCATCCCATCGATGATGACTCCCGGCAATCATGAATTTTCCAAAAATCCAGCAACACTAACTCCTCACTGGAATGCCCAGTTCAACTTACCTATAAATGGTCCGGAGGGGCTGGAGGAAACTACCTATGAGGTGAATTTTCCGGAGCTTAAGATTATTTCTCTGGACGGAGAGCAGATCGATGAATCACCACGTTACAGAAAAGCGCAGATGGATTGGTTGAGAACAATCCTGACTGAAAATCCCCGAAAGTGGACGGTGATCACGTTTCATTATCCGGTTTATGCCACTGCACCAGACCGCTATCACGATAAAATGATCGATTATATCCGGCCGATTTTGCAGGAGTTCAAGGTGGATCTGGCTATACAGGGGCATGACCATGCCTATGCACGGGGTAGGGCTTTTGAAGAAAACGGGAAGTTGGATTTCGGAAAAGGGACTGTCTATGTGGTATCCGTGGCTGGGCCGAAAATGTATGAGGTCAAAGCAGATGCCTGGATGGAGCGAAAAGCCTATGGCACACAGACCTATCAGTGGATAAAGGTAACCAAAGATGTGCTCAGCTTTAAAACGTACACTGCCCTCGGCGAACTTTATGATTCCTTTGAGATTCACAAAGATTCCCAAGGTGGAAATACAGTGGTAAACAATATTCCCGACACCCCAGAAAGACTTCAGAGGAAATGACAAAGCGAATAGAAAGCTTTTATTCTTATGAAATCGAGCATGACGAAGAACGTCGCACACTGGGGTGATTATAAGCCATGCGAGATTCTCCCGAATCGAGTTCGGGACAGGCTATATGGCCATTGAAAATCAAATTATAAACACGTGAAATTAATACTTACAGTAGTTTTCTTATTCCTCATACAGTTAGATGCATTTTCTCAGGTAGAACAAATCCGGGACAAACTGCTCTATACGGATGAACTTCTGGTTGTCGCACACCGTGCCGCACATCACAGTCACCCTGAAAATAGTCTCCAAGCCATACAGGAAGCAATAGATATGGGAGTGGATATTGTTGAAATAGACGTGCGGGTGACCACAGACGGAATCGTGTATCTAATGCATGACCAGTCCATAGACCGTACCACCATAGGATCCGGGGACATAGAAAAGTTGGAGAGCACTGACCTCCAAAGCATCACCTTATTGTTTGAAGGAAAAGATTCCGGCATAGCTATACCTACGCTACAGGAAGCCCTGGCACTGACCAAAGGTAAAATCATGGTGGATCTGGATCTGAAAACCGATAGGGTAGAGGAAGTGATTGCGGTGGTAAATAAGATGGATGTGCTGGATGAAGTCATCTTTTTTGATTCGGATTGGCAAGTCCTCAGGGAAATCAAAGCCAAACTCCCAGATGCTTTCCTGATGCCCAGGCTATACAAAACCGCACAAATAAGAAAGGCTAATAAAAAACTGACCCCTGTGATTGTACACATTGACCCTGGTTTCAATACTCCCAAAACTATGCTGGAGGCGAAAAAGTACGGCCTTCGGATCTGGATCAATTCTTTGGGATCTGTGGATGATGAACTTCGGGTAAATCCAGATTCACCACTTTCACATAAGTTGGTGGAAAATGGAGCTTCCTTGGTTCAGACAGACCTTCCGAAACTTTGGGTTAGGATTAAAGAGAATAGGAATGCGATAGGCCTGAAAAAAGGTAAATAGCCAAGGCATCTTTGTTACTTCACCCATTCTTAATACTGGCTTAAATACTTTGGATAGGATAATCTGTAATTTCGATTTTAAGCCAAGGCCATGAAATCTATACTTTTTGGTAGTTCCCATCGCATAGAAGTCATTGACGAAAAGTCTTTTTCCAAAACCTATGAAAGGTATTGGCATGGTGCCGTGGATTTGGTGGTAAAGCTGGTAAAGGACAGGGAGGAAGCAGAGAACATCACCCAGGATGTCTTTATTCAGCTTTGGGAAAAACGGGGAAGTCTTGACAAGATCGAAGATGTCCAGAATTTCCTGTTTATATGCCTGAGGAATAAAGCCTTTGACAGACTTAAAGAACTTAAGAAAACCGAGCAGGGAACAGAGGAACTTTGGCAGAAAATCCAGGATCAGCCCTATGAAAAGGATAGCATGGAGCAGCAGGGGATGAATTTCGAAAAGCTGGAAAAAGCCATATCCGAATTATCTGAACATAAGCAGCGAATCGTAAGTCTGAAGTACGATAAAAACCAGTCTTACGATGAAATTGGAGAAACATTAAATATTTCTGCCAATACCGTCAAAAACCATCTTGTACAGATCAAAAAACGACTGCGGTCAGAACTGGTCAACGGACTGATACTGATGTTCTACTTTTTATTTTGAGAAGTAGGCTTTTGTAATTTTCCGAGTTTTTTGCAAGCCCCGCGATTACCCAGGGATTTTCTCCGGGATTGCAAGAGCTGGCATGTCTTAGCAAACATTTACTTCCTTCCCACTACTATTACCAAGAGCTCTTGATGGTTGGCTGATCAAACAGCTCTTTAATCGCAAAGCATTCTAAAAGCAAACAGGCTGCACCCAACTGAATGGGGCAGCCTGTTCTTTGTCAAATAGACTCGAATATTACCCTGAAACCATAAATCCGGGCAATGGGATTACCATGGTTTTCCGGTGCCTTGAAGCAACCAGAACTTGGACCATGCACTGTTTTTATCATCAGCTTGGGAAAATTGGGTAGTTTCCAAGCGGCTTACTGCTTCACTGGCATTTTTCTCGTTGATGGTCAATTCATCCTGCATATAATAAAAGCGGACGGGAAGCACGCTACGGATAGCTGCAGGTCCTGCTACAAGCTCAGGATATCCCGTTCTTCTGTAATCAAACCAGGATTCTGTGGATGCAGTCCATGAAGCAATCCATTTTTGGGTCATAATCTGCTCCAGACTATTGTCAAAAGCGGCTTCCCCATTAATGTATTCATCAAAATCATTTTCCAAGTCCCAAGCCTCAAAGGATGCTTTAACCCCGGCTTCATAATGATCTTTTGCAGATCCTGCATTCACCAGACCTGATAAACTGGCTTCAGCTAAGATGAAGTGAACTTCGGCCGCACTCAGCAGTCTTGCCTTTAGCAATGCTCCTGAAGGCGCAGTGTATCGTTCACTGATAAAGGATACGTGCGGGTTGTAGGATTGCTGGCCTGGAGTAGGATTGAGGTTGTACTCACTTGGTATATTGGAAACTGCAGGAGGAATACCAACATACTCAGGGTCGGTATCAACTGTTTTTCCGACTGCTATATCTGCTGATATGTATCGTTTACCGTCTATGATTTCATCTGTTCCGGCCGGTAAGGACTCATCGAGTACAATCGGAACCTGAACTTTTTCAGCCCATACTGAGATTCTGTTGTCATTCAGGGACTGCAGTACCTCTACGAGTGTAGCACACATTTTTATCCTGCGGTAGTTGCTGCCGTTAGAGCCGTCAAATTCTGTATTGGAAGGCCAGGAGTTGGCTGAAGTGCCACCAGGGAAAGAAATGGCCGCATCATCTGATGCATCTGTAATGATTGGGTAGCGAGACGCATCATTGAGTATTTCCAGCATTCCCTGACTGGCCATATCAGGCATTTTCTCTGAAACCCTCAGGTAAAGTCTCAACCGGAGAGAATTGGCGAATTGTCTCCACTTCAGCACATTGCCGCGGAATAGTATATCCTGTGGAGTAGCCTCAAATGTGCCTAATGCTGCCAATATATCATTTGCCTCTTTTAATTCCTCTATCACGCCTTCATAGATCTCTTGCTGCGAGTCAAATGCAGGCAAGAGGTATTGTTCGCCTCCCTGATCACCACTCACCGCGTCCATATAAGGAGCATCTCCCCATAGGTCGGCAATCCTGGCAAAATGGTATGCATTCATCACCTTTGCTACACCCACATAGAAGGGTAGTTCCAGAGCTTCAGCCCGCTGCTCCATCATTTTGACATCTTCCAGAATGCTGTAATTGCCCGTCCAGCTCTGATTACTCCATTCAAAGTTGTTGTGGCCGGTAAACCAGGCGTCTTTTTGCGTATGCTGCATCACTCCTGCAATGTCCCCAAATCCCAGATTAACATCTGAGGTAGCGGTGTTGGAAAGAACGGTAGTCAGCAATAGGTTGGGGTGTACAGCCGTGGATTCCACCCCGTTTGGATTGATATTGGTTTCGGTCAAGTCCTTGCATGCTGTCATTGATCCTGAGAGGATCAAGCCCATGGCAAAAGCACTGATATGTTTTATGTAGTTTTTCATTTTAGGAATTATCTGATGTCCAAAATAGTCTCGTCGATTAGAAAGATGCATTGATTTTAAATCCTACCGGAATGACCCAAGGATTGACATTGTACCGCTCTATCCCTTGTTTGAAGGTTCCGTTTGCTTCTGGCTGGAATGCATTTTCGGGATCGATTCCTACTTTTGCTTTGGTCCATAGAATAAGGTTGCTGGTGTACAAGCCTACATTGATGGACTTCATTTTTAGTCTATTGACAAACTCCACTGGCAGCTGGTAATTAATGGCGGCTTCCCTTAGCTTGATATAGGAAGCATCGAATGTTGCAGGTTTGAAAAAACTCCAAGGATAATTATCTGCATATGGAATGTATTTGGTGCCTTCTCCGCCCAGATTCTCTGTGTAGCCTATAATATTTCCTTCCTCATTGTACTGGGCGATTACCCCCGGGTTAAATACACCATCGTTCACAGTGACATTGTAATCAAACGGAAATCCTCCACTTTCTGCGGTAGGACCACCCACCACATTGAGGCCATCGGTGATAAACTTATCCTGGTTGGCTACCAGATAGTCCCGAAGGGCATCTCCCGAAAGTCCGTTTGGATTGATTATCTGATCCAGCCAACGTTGGGTTTTAAGGTCGGATTCAGAATATCGGAACGTTTGGGATACGAAATCCCCGCCTAATCTCATATCAAAATTCAAGCTTAGCGAAAAGCGTTTGTAGCTCATGTTTACCTGCATTCCTGCAAGGAAATCCGGGTTGAAATTTCCTATTTTGTTTTTCGCAGATGCCTGATTGACTGCTTGCCAGCTGCCGTCTTCATCCAGGATAGGGTAGCCGAAGTAAGGGGATTCCCTGTCTTCCACGGTTACCAATCCCCGGTCATAAATGTCACCGATCTCATCTCCCACATAGGTCCAAGCCCCGCCCCGTGAGTCTGACCATAGGTAGAATACATCCACTTCGTCTGTCAGCTCTACGATTCGGCTCCTATATTTGGAGTAGTTAAAGTTCAGATCCAGTGTAAAGTCGGCTGTTTTCAAAGGGGTTAATCCTAACATTACTTCCCAGCCTTTGCTGTTTACCAAACCGGCATTGACGAATTTGGAGGTGAAGCCGGAAGAGGATGGCAAGGTGACAGGAAGGATCTGGTTTTTATTGTCTGTGTTAAAATAGGTCAGGTCAAAGCGTAGGCGGTTTTGAAAAGCGATCAATTCCAATCCAAGTTCATAGGAAGTGGAAATTTCCGGTTTCAGGTCAGGTGTCTTGAGGTTGTCAGGTACGGTCAGCCTGGTTTGGCTATCCCATTCTCCGTTATTTGCAAGTACCTGATACAGATTGTAGGGATCGGTATCATTACCTACCTGCGCCCATCCGGATCTAAGCTTCAGCAGGTCTATGGAGCTGCCCATATCCAGCATTTCATTTAGGATCAAACTGAGTGAGGCAGAAGGATAGAAGTAGGATCTATTGGCCTCCGGCAAAGTAGAAGACCAGTCATTTCTGGCAGTCACATCCAGGTAAATCAAATCCCTGAAACCGAAGTTTGCCAATCCGTAAATACTATTCACGGCTTTTTCTGAAATAGATGAATTGTAAATCAGGTTGTCTGCAGATGTATTGCTGAGGGTGTATACCCCAGGTACAATCAATCCCGAACCTTCCGCCTTAGTGGAATTCTGCACAGCATTGTTGCGGTTGAACCTGAGGTTTCCACCGGCTGATAGGGTCAAGTGAAAATTGTCGTAATCCTGGGTATAGGTGGCAAGGATGTCTGCATTTCTTTCCATTCTGTCCAGGTTGATCAGGCCATATCCTCCATTGGGATCAGCAGTATAGCTGATCGGGATTTTAGATTCTCTCCGCTCTGAATACATATCCAACATATAGCTGGCTTTTACCTTAAAATTCTCTGTGAATTGGTATTCCAGACCTAGGTTACCAAACACCCTGTTTCTTTTAAAGCTGTTGTTTACTTCGTAGGCAAGAAAATAGGGGTTGTCATAATCACCAATTGCCTGGGAGCGCTGTTGGATTCCTTCCTGTCCGGGCACCCAGTAAGATTGAAGCTCGTTGATATCAATATGCGGCGAAACTTTATAGGCTGCTTCTAGCGGGTTCGCCCCTCTATTTCCGGCAGGGCGGTTATCCGACCCTGTCTGGTTGATATTTATGCTTGAACTCAGGGTCAGCTTAGGGTCAATCCTTAAAGTAGTATTGACAGATAGGTTGTCTCTGCCAAAATCTGAATTAGGGACTATTCCCCAATTGCTGAGGTTGGTATAACCGATCCTATAGTTTATGAATTCATTGTTATTTGCCACGGATACTCCGTTAGTTGTGGTGACACCTGTGCGTACAAAATCAGACACATTATTGGGGTGAGAGACTAGGGGAGTGGGGATGCGATTACCATTGGCATCCAAAGGGCTGTTCCACTGGATGGCCTCATATCCTTTGTCCAGTTCGGGGCCTGCACCTGCTGAAGATCCTTCTTCGATGACCAGTTGGCCTCCTGGATAGGGATTGTTATCCGGTGTGTAAGGCCGCACGCCGGTAGCAAATCTGCTGTGGAAGGGCAGGTATTTATAGGGGATTTCAAGTAGCGTGTTGGAGGAAACGCTCACGGTGACATTGTTGACTTTTCTTCCTGACTTTGTGGTGATCAATACCACTCCATTGCCGGCTCTGGAGCCATAAAGCGCAGCTGCACTTGGACCTTTTAGGATAGACATACTTTCTATGTCTTCCGGATTCAAATCCGAAATGGCATTGCCATAATCCACTTTATTGTCTGCGCCGATTTCTGACACGTTGTTCAGGGTATTGATTATAGGGACACCATCTACTACAAATAAAGGCTGATTATCCCCGCTCAAAGAGGATATACCCCGGATAATCATACTAACGGAGGAGCCTGCCCCACCGGTAGAATTGACACTCACACCTGGTACTCTGCCTGCGATTGACCGTAAGGCATTGTCTTGACTTCCATTTTGAAAGGCGTTTTCACCTACCTCTGCGACCGAATAGCCCAAGGAGCGCTCGTCTCTTTCAATGCCCAAAGCAGTGACTACTACGCCTTCCATGTCGGCAAAGGAGGAAAGTAAGACTACTTTGATATACGACTGGTTATGGACTACAATTTCCTGAGGTTCGAACCCTATGTAGCTAAATACCAGTATGGCTTGACCGTTAGGAACATCAATGCTAAAAGTACCGTCTATTCCTGTGACTACCCCGGAGGTACTTCCCTTTATCAAAACTGTGGCGCCTACCAACGGCTGGTTGTCTTCATCCAGTACCAGTCCTGTAACGGGTATCGCCGCCTGCTTTTTAATGGATTTTCTGATCAGTATATTCTCTCCGGTTATTTTGAATTCAAAAGGAGTGAAGGTTTCTGCAGTTTTCAAGTGATGCCGGACAGTGGCTTTAGGGCTTACCTTGATGTTTTGTCCCAAAAGTTCATGAACCCCATCTGCATAGATGAATTTGAATTCACTCTGGGATTCAATTTCAGTGATAAATTCCCTGAGACTCAGATTGGTCTGATGCATTTCTATTATTTTTTCACTGCGGTGCATACCGGCTTCAGCCCATTGGGGCAATAGCAGTAGCAGTAATAACCATAGGCTACTTGGCGGGATGAGATTTTTTTTAGTAAATGTAATTTCCATACTTTGTGTGTGTTTAAGTGGTGTACTACTTGATCATACTGCCACGCCGGAGGTCTTCGTCAAATTCTCTCCGGTGTGGTTTCCTTTTGGTTCACTGTGATTGTTGTATTTTGATAGATTCTGAGATTTCTGATTCTCTGTTAGTCAGGTATCCTATGGATTGGATTACTTCTTCCAGCCTTTTGTTTTTGAACTGACCGGTGATCTTGATTTCATAGAGGCTGGGGTCGGTTACCTCTAGATCTGTGTCATACCATCTTTCCAGAGAATTGATTACCTGGGAGAAATCCGTATGGTTGAAGTACAAAATCTTTTCTCTCCAGAATACAGGATCCTCAGAATCTTTTATCGAATAACTTTGGGAGGTTTTATCTACAGTAAGCAGCTGTCCTTGAGTAAGCTTTTCTTCTATAGCCTTCCCTGCTTGCAGAAAGGAAACTTTGACAATCCCTTCGGTGACAGCTATCGCTATTGTATTGTCCTGTGGGTAAGAGTTGACATTGAAGGCTGTTCCTACCACCAGAATGTTTATACCTTGGGTCTGGATTTCAAAGGGATGTACCTTGTCTTTAGCGACTTGGAAATAGGCTTCACCTTCTAATCTGACTTCTCGCTTGACTTGATCCTCAAAAGGGAGTTGCTCCAATTTGGAGGCTACATTCAGGCTTACCTCAGACCCATCAGGCAACGCAAGATTGAGTTGCTCTCCCTGTGGAGTTGCATACGATATCACTTCCTGTTGGCTGGAGTTCTGAAGGAAATTAAAGGCAACCACGGCTATACAGATCAAAAGAATCACAGTTGCCGCAATCTTGGGATAGTTGGCTACAAAGGATTTGTCTGCTTTGGGGTTGTGTATGCTAGCAGGCTCTGGATAAGCGTCGGCAATTGATTTTTCAAAATTTGATTTAAGTACCTCTGAATATACCTGACTAATAGCTTTATGGTCCAATCCAACTAGGAACTGATCAAACTCAGTTTTGCTTATACTCCCCTCCAAATATTTATCTACCAGTATTTTGATCTCCTTTTTTGATCGATCCATGATTTGTTGCCTTAAATTTTACAGGATGGGTATCATCCCGCCTAGGTTTTATACACAAATGACTGGAGAATGGTAAAAGGGACTAGTCCCATTGCATTATCAAAAAGTTAAAGATTTGTGAAGCGGATTTTAGGGCGAGGAATCTGAAAGGTTTATTTTGGGACTACTATATGAAGGGAAAACCGGCTATCTCTTTTCATAAAAGGGTAATATTTGATTCATGTTAAGAATAAGTATTCATTCTAATATTGCACAAATCTTAAAAACTACTTAGTAACTAATACTTATGAAGGAGGAGCAGCAGCAAGACACTTCGGGAAGAAGGTCATTTTTAAAAAACTCATTAATGGTCAGTATAGGCTTCATGGGGCTTAAATCTTTTAGCGGCGCATCCGCCTTTGCAGGAAATGCCCCTTTGTTATATGATCAGTACGGGCCTCTCCTAACTGATTCCAAAGGGATTTTTAATCTTCCAAAAGGCTTTTCCTATAAAATCATATCCAGATCAGGAGAACTTATGGATGACGGTTTTTTATCTCCCGGACGTAATGATGCCATGGCTGCATTCCGTGCTAAAGACGGAAAGGTATGGGTAATCAGAAATCATGAAATTTCTTCTGATGATCCTGAAAACGGTCCATTTGGAATAGATAATTCAAAACTTCAGGATCTGCCCGAATCTGCTATTTACGACAGGGGCTTTGGTAAAAATCCAAGCTTAGGTGGTACCACAACTTTTTTATTCAATGAGGATACACAGGAAATAGAATACCAGTACCTCTCATTAGCAGGGACTATAAGAAACTGTGCGGGTGGACCCACACCTTGGAATTCATGGCTTACCTGTGAAGAGACATTTGACAGTAAACTGGAAGGTGTAAATGAACATAACCATGGGTATGTATTTGAGGTGCCTGTTTCTGATACAGCTGTTTTGGCTGAACCTGTTCCGCTTAAGGGGATGGGGAGGTTTAACCATGAAGCGGTTGCAGTGGATCCGGACAGTGGCTTCGTCTACCTCACCGAGGACCGTGGAGATGGACTTATTTACCGGTTTATCCCAAAAGAGCAGGGAAACTTTCGTGCAGGCGGAAAGCTTCAGGCCCTGAGCATTAAAGGCAAAAAAGGATTTGATACACGTAACTGGGAAGCCCAGACAATGACTATAGGGGATAAGCTTGAAGTTGATTGGATTGACCTGGAAAATATTGATCCTGAGGAAGATGACCTGAGGTTAAGAGGCTTTGATCAGGGTGCAGCACGTTTTGCCAGGGGAGAAGGCATGTGGTATGGGAATGATGAAGTGTATTTCGCATGTACCAATGGAGGAAAGGCTAAGCAGGGGCAGGTGTTTAGATACATTGCCTCTGATGAGGAGAAGAAAGGGAATGAAAAAACAGGGGGATATCTGGAATTATTTGCTGAACCCAATGACAAAAATATTTTAAGAGCTTGTGATAACCTGACGGTGGCCCCCTGGGGAGATGTTATCCTATGCGAAGATAACAGCAGACCTAGATTGATCGGAATTACCCCAAAAGGTGAAATCTATCATCTCGGGCTAAATGTAGGATACGAATCTGAATTGACCGGAGCTTGTTTTTCCCCCAGCGGTAAAACCCTTTTTGTAAATATTCAACATGCAGGACTGACATTGGCAATTACAGGCCCTTGGAAAGGATAGTTGTGCACTTCATTTCATTTTAGCCGGAATCTTATGATTTCTATTTATTCCTCCTTTCGATGATATTCCCATGCGTAGTAAAATACCCCTTTTCCTGCTTTTAATTATTTTTTCATACGATGTTCAAGCGCAGCAAAAACTCCCACTTTCCTTCAATTCTAAAGGAGATTTTAAAATTGTTCAGTTTACCGATACGCATGTGGATATCCCAGGAAAGCATAACCTGGAGGTTTTTGATATTATACGAAGTGTAATTGAACTGGAGAGACCCGATCTGATCGTATTGACAGGGGACGTGGTAACCCAAGATGATCCTAAAGAGGCATTTCAATTGTTTGAAGATCTGTTTGCCGGGCTTGACCTTCCCTGGGTAGTAGCTTTTGGTAATCATGAATCCCAGCATAATGCGGGCAGAAGGGAAGTAGCCGCGTTTCTTGCTGAATTTCCTAATTGCCTGAATGACGACCAGGAGGAAGCCTACGGTAATTCAAATTTTGTATTGCCGGTGACCGGAGAACAATCCAAAGAGGAAGCACTTATCTACATTATGGATTCCAACAACAGGAGTACCCTGAAGCCACAAGTCGATGGATATGGTTGGTTTGATTTCTCTCAGGTACAGTGGTATAGAGAAATGAGTAAGAGGTTTACTCAAAATAACGGAGGCATCGCTTTGCCGGCGCTGGCATTTTTTCATATTCCGCTGCCTGAATACTCACAAGCCTGGAATAATAAAATACACCCACCCGTCGGAGTTAAAAATGAACAGGAATGCAGCCCGGAAATAAATACAGGAATGTTTGCTGCCATGCTGGAAGCAGGAGATGTCATGGGTACTTTCGTTGGACATGATCATATCAACGATTACATAGGAGTACACCACGGGCTGGCATTGGGCTATGGGCGGGTTACCAAGATCATGAAGAATCCGGATGAGGATCCTTTGGCAGGAGGAAGGGTGATTGTTATGAAGAAGGGAAAGCGCGAGTTTGAAACCTGGATTCGGGATATGAATGGGGTGAAAGAGCTTGAATGCAACTGGCCTGGCGAATTTGGAGACTAGTTGATAATAAGTATATTAGCTAGATTCGAATTCTTTCCTTGGTTTTTGGCTTTCTAAAGCAAGGATTATCCTAAGTAAACACCATATTTCCTGAAACAATTAAAAACTAAGCCCAGGGGCAGAGGCAGAGGGAATAATTATTTCCAATGTTAAGTTTTTGGCTAAGGCGAAAACTTAATATTAACACACGGTTTGATATCCATACATTTGCTTAATATTTATTTAACATTAAAGTAATTTAAGTCAAGTATTTGAAATGGAAGAAAACAAGAAATCTGACGCTTATGATCAGGGAAAGACTAAAGAATCTGATGCAGTAGCTTCTCCCGCACATATTAGTTCTGGAACTCCTGCTACAAAATTAAAGAGTGATATGGATGGCGCAGTTGGGAAAGGTCTGACTGGGGATAAATCAGTTAAGGATGGTGAAAATCCAAAGGATCTCAAAGGATCAAAGAAACTGCGTGACAAAATCAAGAAAAAAGAGAAAAAGGAAAAAGATAGAAAAAAGGAGAAGGATAAGAAAGCCAAGAAAAAAGCAGATAAAAAGAAAAAGGAGAAAGCCAAAAAAGAAAAAGCCCAAAAGAAACTGAAAGAAAAGAAGGCTAAGAAAAAATCTGCTCAGAAAAAGAAGAAAGCAAAGAAGAAGTAATTCTGAGAGGAATAATTCTATGGAAAATCGAAACACAACGTTTCGATTTTTTTTTATCTAACACTTCCAACAGAAGAACAATATTTGTTGGCTTATGCTATTGCTATGTCAGAGGAATTTAATTTCGGGAGTAAACGACCACGCTCAAGCTGGAATCGTGGTTTCTTTTGGCCTTAGGCTTGTTCACTGCCCTTTGGGGGTTAGAGTTATCCAGATTCATCAATATAATTTAAAAAACAACCCAACTTTTAGGACTGATCCGTTATCACACCCCACATTGCGCCCCTATTAAAAATAAAAACCATAACTAATAATATTTCAGATAGTTGTGGTTTTTAGTGCAGAGGAAAAGGGATGTGAGCCTTGATTTTATTCGTCTAATTATCAGTTACTTACAATTATAAATTTTTAAGAACTACACGATTTACGCAAGGTTTGTTACATGCTGATTTACAGTATATTATAATAAATTCTCTTTACTTACGCCTGTATTATTTGAATGAACTTTATTCCAAGTTAAATCTACAAAAAATAGCAAGAAATTCTAGAATAGGTATGAGATTGTTGATTCGCTAAAATAATAAGAGAGGCATTTAACTAAAATTAAGAATTTGCTAAAATTACTGGGGATTTATACCTGAACGGGTCTTTGAAACCACGTCAGTAACTGTTAAACCTTCTAAGACATTCAAGACAGAACTTGGGAGATTCAGCTATAAACATACCTCGTTGCCTTATTATTCTTTTGGTATCAGAACGTTTGATATTACCTCTAGGCAGGCAGTGATGATTGCTTCACCGGAAAAGGCTATTTGTGACAAAATTGCTATGACAAGCGGGCTGAATTTGAGAAGTGTCAAACAGGTAATGGAATTTTTGACAGAAGACATGAGAATTGACGAAGACTTAATCCGAGGTTTGAACCTAGATGTGATCGATACCTGGATTTCGGATGCTCCAAAGCAAAACAGTTTACAGATACTCATCAAAACAATCCGAAATTTATGATAAAGGAGTGGCTAGCCGAATATCATCCCAAATCACAGGATGAGGCATTTTCCGCTTTACGTGAAATCATGCAGGAGGTAGCTTTGGCAGGACTGCAGCGTGCGGGGTTTTTTGAGAAAGCCGCATTTTATGGAGGAACGGCTTTACGGATTTTTTATGGACTGGAAAGATTTTCTGAGGATCTTGACTTTTCACTGTTGGATGTTGATCCTGATTTTTCACTGGATAGTTACTTTGAAGCTATTATCACGGAATTTGACGCTCTTGGGATGAAGGTCACGATTGCTGAAAAGAAAAAGCAGAAAGAGTCAAGTATAGATTCAGCCTTTCTCAAATCTGCAACTGTATGGAAAGAGTTGGTATTGGAAGGTATCATTCCCCAATCAGGGATTAAATTGATGCCAAGTATAAAGATTAAATTGGAAGTTGATAGACTACCTCCTTTAGGTTTTGAAACCGAGGAAAAATTATTGTTGCGTCCATTTTCTTTCTATGTCAAATGTTTTACACCTCCGAGTTTATTTGCAGGAAAAATGCATGTATTGCTTTTCAGAAAGTGGCAAAAAAGAGTGAAGGGGAGGGATTGGTATGATCTGGAATGGTATATTAAAAAAGGAGTTCCTTTAGATCTTTCCCGTTTTCTACTTAGGGCTTTAGATACAGGTGATTGGCAGGAAAAATCAATTACCAAAGAGCAGGTTTTAGAACTAATAAGAGCCAAGATACAAAGCGTGGACTTTAATAGTATTAAGGAGGATGTGATACGATTTATCCAAGATGATTCGTCATTATTAATCTGGAGTCCGCAATACTTTATAGATCTCATAGAAAGTTTGAAGTTCAAGTAGACATAAGTTGATCTTTTTTACTTTAAAGTAATTTCAACCGATTTATGCTGAATTTAGTCAAAGCATTGGACCGGACACCTTGCGGCATTTTTTTCTGGGGAGATACCATCATCCCCGGGTAGAAGAAAGAATATTTATGTTTGTGGATATGAAGTCATCCACTACCATTGCTGAAAACCTTGGCCATGTCAGGTACTTTGAAATGTTAAAAGAATATTTTTCCGACCTTTCAAGTGCTGTTATTGACCATGCAGGTGCCATCTATCAATATGCTGGAGATGAGATGATCATCTGTTGGAAACTGAAGGACGGATTGAGTAACCATAACTGCATGGAGTGCTTTTTTGACATGAGATACAGGCTTGAGATGCAGGCCCAAAAGTACCATGTGAAATTTGGGGTTTTACCAACGTTCAAAGCAGGGCTGCATTATGGTACAGTAACTACAGGGGAGATCGGGTCGCTGAAAAAGGAAATCATATTTACAGGCGATGTCTTAAATACTACAGCGAGGATACAAAGCCTTTGTAACCATTTTAAGGCCGAACTTCTGGTATCGGTCGATCTGGTAAAGACGCTTAATCTACCCTCCACATATACGGTAAAATCGGTTGAAGAGAGTTTTCTTAAAGGCCCAATTAAGCCAATGGAGCTATTTTCCATTTCAATGATGGGTGGGAAGTAATTAAATCAACCGTGGGAAAAAATCCTGCGACAGGTGGTATACACCTCATCTCACCGGCTTATTTCGATTCCGGACAAAGGAGTGTATAAATCATCTCCTTTATGAAGGTATGGCATCGGATCACTTTTGGCCAATACAAAAACTTGTATTTGTACTATTCCGACACTGGTTTCATCCATCTGGGACGTTGGTAGGTAGTTATGATTCACTTATCCGTCAAAATAGATAAATTTTGCTTCATTGATTGATACAGGCATATGACAGGAGCCCGGCATGTATCCGGAGTCTGCAAAAATTCAGTACTGGTTATTTAGCAAATATCATTAACCGCCACATGCCGAATATACTTTCAGGAAATATATATACCAATCTGAGGACAGGCATCTCAGCAGTACTGTTGTTTCCCGCACTCAAAATCCCTAATTCTATTGGGCATTCCGATTGGCTGCTGCATATCACTACTATAATTGGATTATGCCACTATACCAATCAGACCAACTACCTCACACCGACAAGAAATTGTATTTGAAATTAGTATTTAGGAGTTTTTGACTCCTGTATTTCTTCATGGATGTTAACCAATGAACTGCTTGCCTTTTTCGCCCCTGAATTGCTCCAATCTTAGTCCTTGGGCTCGATGCGTCCATGAGCTTCCGGCATAAAGCCGCTTGCTGCGCTGCGCTATTTATTCCTTTTCCTCATGGTCTTATCTCTCCCAAGACCTGTGTGGGTGTCCTAATTCATTGTTCACCAAAACGAAAAGAAATCGAGGATGGTGCGAGCGACAAAGAAGATATGATTACCCACCATGCGAGATTCCATGTGACCAATGAAAAACAATTATGAACACATGAAATTATGGATGCTTTAGAAGGAAAAATTGATTTGTTTGAAGTGGCTGAGATCAAGCTGAGCTACAGTGCAAAAGTGAAAGCCTCGATGCGGCCATGTGTCTGTGGTTCCTGACAGGTGTATGAAGTGCTTTGCAAAACCTGGGATCGGGACAGGATTGAGTTTGTGGAGGATTTTAAGGTGATGCTGCTTTCCAGGGCCAATCGGGTTCTGGGAATTGTAACCATCAGTTCAGGAGGAACGACCGGGACTCGAATGTGTTTCAAATTCTATCTTTACAGGAGTGGTTTCCTCAGCATCCTCATTTTTTGACTCATTTGGTTTTCTGACCTATCTAGATGTCTTTTCACTTTTATAATAAAATAAGTTTTGTCTAGTGTAAAAAGTGATATCTTGAGACCTTAGTATTTAAGGAGGTGTTTTGACCAAGACCGATTAAAAGAGTTCGAAGCAGAGCTCCGACTCTAGTTTTTTTTAAATTCACTATAATCTCCATGAAGCACTTTGTCTTCTATCTAATGACATTTTTGTTTTGTAGCAATCTAGCTTTTGCTCAATATTCCCGTCTGCTTCATAAGCCACATTGGGAACAGACCGAAGCGCTCAGTGAGCTCTACGACAATATGATAGAGTTTAAAATCGATAGACCGATTTTAGACGATACATTGGCAGGTATGAGAAATCTGGCGATCAGAGAATCGGACAATGTTTTAAAGATGGAGTCTGATTTTCTAGAGTTGAGCTATGACGTGCTTGTAGAATATAAGGAACTGGACGGAATGATTAGCTTTCAAAAGGAGCAGGAAAAAGCAGGTAATATTTACTTTGCCTGCAGGGCAGCTGAGGCCATCTCCAAATCCTTTTGGTATTCCAGGAATTATGAGAAAGCTTTAAACTGGCACCTCCATTTGGATGAATTGCTCAAACTTGTTTCCATCGAGGAATTTCCCGAAAAGGCGATTTTCCTTACGGGTATTGGAAGTGATTACCGCTATTTTGGTGACTATCGAAAGTCCATTACCTATTTTAAGCAAGTGGCTGAGTTTAAGGTTAAGGATGTATACATCAATGCATGGCGACATGCGATAAACAACATGGCATTTACCTATAGGCAGCTGGGGCAGCTGGACAGTTCTGATTATTATTTTGATCGATTGTTGAAGCATTCCGAAGAAACTTCTGAGCAATGGCTTGGCATTGCTTCCGGAAATGTAGGTTATAATCATTTCCTCAAAGGTGAGTATGAAGATGCTCTTCCCCTTTTATTAAGAGATGTAAGGCTTGCTGAGAAATATAAGGATAGGGGACTTGCTGCCCAATCTTCTATTCCCGTTGCTGATATATATACGATAAAGGGC
This sequence comes from Algoriphagus sp. Y33, assembly GCF_014838715.1. Taxonomy (NCBI): domain Bacteria; kingdom Pseudomonadati; phylum Bacteroidota; class Cytophagia; order Cytophagales; family Cyclobacteriaceae; genus Algoriphagus; species Algoriphagus sp. Y33. The sequence goes on from NZ_CP061947.1 coordinate 457,008, forward strand.
GAACTTGATTCGGCTCTATATTTTATAGAAAAGGCCTACGGTTACATAAGAAGTAACGGGGATACAGACAGACTTCGGAACCTTTATCCAGTGTTAAGCAAATGGGAAGCAGCCAAAGGAAATATGATCGATTCCAACAAGTACTTGGATTCTGCCCTTGTAGCCACCAAAAAGTATAATGAAAAGTTCAGCGCAGTTCAGCTGATGCGTGCAAATCAATTAGTGATGATTACCCAGAAGGAAAAGGCGATTCAGACACTGAACGAAGAAGCCAGACGAAATAAAATTATTCGGAATGCTATAATCGGCGGCTTACTGTTGATTTTGATAGCGGCATTGATTATTTATGAGGTTCAGGTTCAAAAGAATAGGATGAGACAAAAACTCAAAGATCATGAGTTAGAAAAGACACAGTCCGACCTTGAGTCTGCCCAAAAGCTTCTGACAAATTATACGCTGAAGATCCAGGAGAATTCCAACTTGATCCAGTCAATGGAGGAGCAGTCCTTACAGGACGAGCAAAATCAGGTACTACAACAGCTTAGGGAAAGAACTGTTCTGACCGATGAGGATTGGGATGCATTCCAAAAGGAATTCAGAAAAATATTTCCAAGGTTGATCACCAGCCTTCTTCATCACGATCCTAAACTTACACCCTCCGAATTGCGATTCTTATTACTCCTAAAGTTGGATATGCAGAACCAGGAGATAGCGAATGCTATGGGCATTTCTCCTTCCTCCATCCGGGTGACATGGCATAGATTGAGAAAAAAGCTGGATTTGGAGAAAAGTGTTCAGCCAAGAGAATTGTTTGAAATGCACTTTTCTGAAGTATGAGACACGTTTTTTTAAAAGTGTAACGAAATTGTAACGCTTGTTTTAATCTGTTTTTGAAGCAACAAGACTAGGTTTGATATCATTAGTTTCACTGGATGTCAAATGTCAAAACACAAATTTGTCTTAGGAGCACTCATTTTTTTTGTAGTCGCCACTTCTTTTTTTGTGTATTGTTTTTATCAGCATCGGCAGATTCTAATTGAAAAAAATATTCAACAATTAGAATCACAAGACTGATCAAACCATGCGACATTTTTCATTTTTGCTGCTGCTTATAGGACTTATTTTTAATCATCTTTCCATAGCCTCTAATCAGGAAGTCCAGCAACAGTTCCATTTAGAGAGAGCTTCACAAAACCTGTTTATCGATAGTATCAACCATTCGGGAACAGCTTCGAAGACCTTAGATCAGCCAGCTCCTGAAGAATTCTCACTTGCATTCACTCAGAATCAGGGGCAATGGCAGGATAATGTACTAGCCATGGCAAACGGTTCAGGATTCCGACTATGGGTGACACTCGATGGACTGATGTATGATTTTATGAATATCTCCTCCCTCGATAGTACAGTTCTAGGCCATGTGGTAGCTATGGATTTCAATTCCACACATTCTGGTTTTGTATCCTTCAATAATGAGCTGGATGGGGTAGCAAATTATTACAATGGCTCTGACTCAAGTCAATGGTTTGAGAAAGTACCACAATTTGGAGAAGTGCTTTTGAATAATGTTTACGAGGGAATTTCTTTACGGATTTACGGTGAAAAGGGACTTCCACGCTATGATTTTATTGTGGAGCCAGGAGCTGATGTAGCGCTGATTAATCTTGATATAAATGGAGCAGAAAACTTGCACCTTGACCGGAACGGAGATTTAAACTATCTGACCTCTTTGGGCAAGGTAAAGCAGACAGATCTCTTCACCTATCAATTAATAGATGGAGAAAAGCGGAAAATTGCATCTTCCTTTAGTTTTGATAAGAAAGGCAGTGTAGGATTTGAAGTTGGTGAATATGATCCGGCTTTGCCTTTGGTTATTGACCCCCTCGTTTACAGTACTTTTATCGGTTCCCCAAGTGCTATTGGCGTGGGCATTTCAGGGGGTGCCATTGAAGTGGAAGATGGGTTTGTGTATGCAGCAGGAATAACCTCCTATACTGACTATCCCACCACAGTGGGTGCGTATAAATCAAGCTTTGCAGAGGGTAGTACTGCCATGTACATCACGAAACTTAATAAAACCGGAACAGCCTTAATTTATTCCACTTTTCTGGCAGAGGGATCAACTTTTTCTCTGGGAGATATGGCTGTTGAAAATGGTTATGTATACCTGACTGGCGCTGCTTATGCTGGATTCCCCACCACTGAAAATGCTTATCAAAAGGAGTTTTCCTCGGGTGGGGGCTTTTTGGGGTTAGTTGACCCTGATACAGGAGAACCAGTTTATGAAGGTATTCCCGGTTTTGGAGGCTTATTTAATCCTACCGATGCATTTTTAACCAAATTGTCCCTGGATGGGGGAAGCTTAGAATACAGTACCTATTTGGGCGGTGCAGGTACAGATATGGCAAACGGCCTAGCGGTGGAAGATGGTTATGTTTATTTAACAGGGTTGTCAGGACCGCAAAAGGAAAAGAATGTTCCTTTTCCAACCACAGAAGGAGCTTATCAGCGTGAAAATGGCTTTGGATTTTTATCAAATACTTTAGAAGAAAGTATAGAAAACCTTGTTTATCAACACCTATACGATGTGTTCATAAGCAAATTTTCTCTTGATGGTTCAGAACTTTTGTACAGTACATTGCTAGGTGGAGATGGCTTGGAGGCTGGGAATGCGATAATCCTGCAAGATGGAAAAGCAATTGTATCAGGGGTTTCCACGGTGAATTTCCCAGTTACTCCAGGGGCTTTTATGACAGAACCTAAAGGTGGGAATGACCTTTTTCTGCTTAGAATGAATGAATCCCTAAGCGAGCTGGAATATAGTACGCTCATAGCTGGGTCAGGAGATGAATCAGTGACTAGAATGGGGGGAGATGCAGAAAATTTGTACTTGTTGGGAACTACCAGTGATGCAGCTGATTTTCCAACAACTCCAGGGTCCTACCTCAGTTCTGATGCTAACTTTAAGGCACCTTTTCTGATGAAGTTTTCTGATTTCGGAGAGAACTTGGTCTTCAGTACTTTTGTGGGATCGTTACAGGGGGTTGATTCGGAGTTGTTTACAGATCTGGCGGTCTATAAAGGCGTTCCTTACCTCTCAGGATACACTACAAACCTCAATTTTTTCACGACCGACAATGCTTACCAGAAGTCGGGGGCTTTTCAGGAGGAATATTCCGAAAATCCATTTAATCAATCGTTTGTAATGAGGTTGTTGCCTTCTGGGCAAACATTGGATTACAGTACTCTTTTTGGTGGATTTGCTACTTATATCAATTCAATTGCTGTCGAGAATGGCGTAGTTTACTTAGAAGGCTATTCATCAAAATTCGGTTTTGAGTTTTCAGAAGATGCTTATTATGACGGATCGGATATTACAGAGTTTAATGAAGAATTACTTCTACAAAAGAAATTTGTTACAGCGATTGATTTTGAGTTGGATCAGTTTGCTCCTGAAGCTCCCCAGTTAATTTCTCCTGGCAATGGAGCTAAAAAAATACTCATTAGGCCTACTTTCAATTGGGAGCTGGCTGGTAATACTATGCTCAATTCTACTGCGGATTCTTACACGCTTCAATTGAGTACGACAGAGGACTTTTCCGGTGCAGTGATTCAGCATGATGGTATAGAAGAGTTGACTTTTGATTTTACTTCAGATCTGGATTTTGGAGTGAAGTATTACTGGAGAGTGCGTGGGGAAGATGCAGAGGATAGTGGAGAATGGTCAGCGGTATTTTCTTTCACTACTGTGCCATCAGAAGTTGGAGATGGAACAGTAGAAAGTCCGTGGGAGGTTGGTACTCCTGAGCAACTCAATGCGGTAAGGAGCTATTTATCAGGTCATTTTAAAGTGGTTGCTGATATTGATCTTTCAAAAGTTTCCCGGGAAGGCGGCAAGTATTGGAATGAAGGAGCAGGTTGGCAGCCAATAGGAGATGGAAGTGCCCCATTTATAGGGAACATCGCAGGGGAAGGTTATGCTTTGGAAGGGGTTTTTATCAATAATTCAACAGCTAATAATGTCGGGATTTTTGGAGTGATTAAAGACGGTTCTGTCAAAAGACTCGCAATCTTGAATCCTGAAATTACAGGAGGAACTGTCGTAGGGAGTTTGGCGGCATTGGTTGTGGGGGGTACTATTCAGGAATGCTACGTTTTTGAAGGCTATGTGTCTGGAGATTTTTTTGTAGGAGGCTTGATTGGGGTTCTTCAGACCTCGGAGTCTCTTCTTGAAAATTCCTATAGCTACTTGGAAATAAGGCAGAAAACTACCCCGATCCCATCTGGAGGAGGATTGGTTGGAAACAATCAATCAGGAATCATCAGAAACGTTTACTCTTTATCAACGGTAGCTGGAGAACCCGTGAACAATGGTGCGATTTTAGGTACTGGAAGTCCATCTCCTGTTCAGTCTTACTTCAACATTGAACTGGCTAGTCCGGATAATGCTAAAGGTGAGGGACTTATCTCCGCAGCCATGAGACAGCAAGCTTCTTTTGAAAAATGGGATTTTACCAATGTCTGGAAAATAGAAGAGGATAGTAATTTTCCGGTTTTGATTCACAATGAGCAAATTCCGGCGCCAGGCCAATTGGGTGGAGTGCCAGATGCCAATAATATACTTTATGTGGATCAATCCGTAGATGGCGGACTAAGCAACGGGAATTCATGGGAAAATGCCTATGCTACTCTTCAGCAAGCATTGGCATATACAGAAGTGAATTGGCTCGGTCAGGATGAGGTTTTAAAAATATACGTAGCTGAAGGAACCTACTTTCCGACAGAAGATACAGATGAGACGAAGACATTTCAGTTATTCAATAATGTGGAAATCTATGGAGGGTTTCCAAGTGGTGGTGGTACGTTTGACTCCCGAAATTGGAAAGAAAACCAAACCATATTAAGTGGGGATATCATCGCTAGAAGCACTAGTCTCATTGAAAGTCCTTTTGCTTTTTCAAATGGCAATTCCCTTCATGTAGTGAGCGGATCTGGAACAGATGCCTCAGCTATTTTAGATGGCTTTTATATCAATGCGGGATTTGCAATTGGCGATGGAGAGAAAAGTGACGGGGCAGGGGTTTTTATCAAAACAGGTAGTCCAAACCTTACCAACTTAATGGTGATTGCAAATCGATCCGGAAGATATGGCGGGGGTATGGCGAATTCTGAAGGTGCTAGCCCAAATCTGCTAAACGTTATTTTCAAAGCGAATTATACTTCAAACGGTGGTGGGGGGATGTCAAATTTGGCAAGTAACCCAATACTGGAGAAGGTGAAGTTCATGGAAAACATTTCGGCGATGAATGGAGGTGGTTTGTATAATTCCAGCGAAAGCTCACCAGAACTTTTGAATGTCGATTTTGTAGGCAATACTTCAAATGGAGGAGCTGGTACAGGAAACGTTGGCGGAGGAGGTATGTACAGTGCCGGAGGAAGTCCTATTCTGACAAATGTGAGATTCAGCGGAAATATGGCCTTGAGAAATAATGCCAGAGGAGGTGCCATCCTAAATAATACATCCAAAACTGTTTTGACCAACGTCACTATCTCCGGCAACACGGCTTATTATGGGGGAGGGATTTACCTTACCCAATCTAATAATCAGCCTGAAATCAGAAACTCAATCATTTGGAACAATAAGGACAATACAGGAATAGGGACTGCCAATTCATCACTTCAACTAATAGGAAGTGTGGGGCCGCAAATCACTTACTCCCTGATTCAAGCACATGATCCCGCCGGTGAGGGGAATATGGATGGAACAATAGCTGAAAACGATCCTGGATTTGTAGATCCAATACTGACATTCGGTGTGAGTCCTATTCTCACAGGAGATTTTAGACTTCAGTCCGGATCTCCGGCAAAGAGTAAAGGTAATCAGGCTTATTTTGTTTCAGGTTTGATTCCTGATCTCGGAGCAGTGGAATCAGATCTGGACGCCAATAGTAGGTTTATTGGGGTCTTGGAGATGGGAGCTTATGAGATTCAGGAAGATCTGGAAGAAATAATCATCTCAGTACTTCCAAATCAATCCAAAGCTTACGGGACAGAGGATCCGGATGAATTTTTATACGAATCCAGCAATAATGCAGTTTCACTCACAGGTTCGTTAGGTAGAGTTTCTGGAGAGGATGTGGGCACCTACGCGATAACTCAGGGAAGTCTGTCTGCGGGGGAAAATTATACCTTGATAATCCAAGAGCAGGTTTTCGAAATCACAAAGAAAATACTTGAGGGTGTAAGTTTAGAGAATCAGACTTTTGTGTATGATGGAAACCCTAAATCCCTGACGATTGTCGGTGAACTACCGGAAGGTGCCACAGTTTCATTTGAAAATAACTATCGAACGGATGTGGGTACACAGCAGGTGAGAGCAATAGTTAGCGGTGCTGATTTTATTGCCTTGATTCTGAATGCCGAGCTTGAAGTAACCCCTGCTGATTTGACTGGGATTACCTTTGAAAGCGAGAGTTTTGAGTTTGATGGCACCCCTAAAACACTGCAGATATCCGGTACTCTTCCTGTTGGCACATCTGTAGAATATTCCAATAATGGCAGGACGGAGTTAGGCTTGCAGGAAGTTACGGCCACCATAACAGGGAATAACTATAAGACCTTAATACTAAAGGCTGATCTGAGTATTAAGCCTGAGAAATTTGATGTAATTGCAATTAAATCCGATCCCACTGGTTTTGGTCTTTCAGATGGTTCCATTGACTTAGTAGTAACAGGGGGGGTAGAACCTTATACCTATAGCTGGACTCCATCTATCGGTAGTAGTAATAAGGTGGAGAATTTGCCTGCTGGTTTCTATGACTTTTTAGTGACAGATGATGAGGGTGAAGAGCTTCAGGCAAGAGTTGAATTGCGAAATCCCATTTCATCGGGAGTGCCTGTTCAGAGTGATTTTGTTACCGATGCTCTGGAAAATTGCTCAGTTCCTCAAGAGGTGAATTTCTCAGATAGATCCAAAAATGCGGATACCTGGCGTTGGAATTTTGGAGATGGAACGATCATATCATCCAGCTACGGTTTTTCTCCCAAAAACCCAAAACACACCTATACTGAACCAGGGGATTTCACAGTGTCACTTACTATTCAGGATACGGTGACTGGTGTGACTTCCATAAGTTCAAAAATCATTAAAATCCGTGATGTAAAGGCAGATTTTGAAGCTGACAAAACAATAGCTTGTGGCCCAAATGCCGTGCAGTTTACTGATAAATCTACTGAAGCAAGCAGCTGGCTTTGGGATTTTGGAGATGGCACAAGTTCCACGGAGCAAAACCCAATCCATACCTTTGATCATGGCCGGTATTCTGTAAGGCTGACCATATATTCAGATAATGGATGTTCAGATACTGAAGAGAAGATAGGATTTATTGAGATTTTTGGACCTGTTATTGATTTCTCCTCAGATGTTACAGAAGGCTGTGGTCCACTTACGGTTGCATTTACAGATAAGTCATACAGTGGCTCACCAATGGTAAGTTGGCTATGGGATTTTGGAGATGGAACCACTTCTAGGTTGCGGAACCCAATTCACGAATATGCCAACCCAGGCACGTATTCAGTGTCATTAAGTGTAGGGAACCTGGACTGCCCAACGCCTAAAACGCTGACCAAGACAGATCTGATTCAGGTTAAGATGTTGGATGTAGGTATTTCATTCACTGATGTGACTTGTGAAGGGGGGGCTGACGGCTCCATTATTGCTACTCCTAACGATGGTGTTGCGCCATTCACTTATGAGTGGAGTACAGGAGGGGAGACAGCTAGCATTGAGGGACTTACCGCAGGTAGTTATTCGTTGAAAGTCACCGACTCAAATGGATGTTTTGAAACAAAAGTAATAGAGGTTACAGAACCTATTCCTGCATCTCTCATTACTGTAGCGGCGACTTCCATAACATATTCAAGTGCCACCTTAGGAGGTGAGATCCTGAATGGATTGGCATGTGCGCAGGAAACAGGAATTGTCTACAGTACTGTTTCAGGCCCGGATATTTCCGATACCAAGGAGGTAATAGCTTTGGAAGGAAATCAGTTTTCTGGAAATGTTACGGGGCTTCAACTCAATACGATGTATTATGTGCGAACCTTCAGTACCAATCAGAATGGAGTGACCACCTATGGTAATGAAGTGACTTTTAGCACGTCCAAAAAGGTATTGGAGGTAACAGCTCGTTCAGGACAAACCAAAGTATATGGCAATGTTGACCCTTCCTTCACATACACAGCGGAAGGCTTTGAAGCAGGAGACGACGAGCGTATTCTAAGTGGCGAGTTGATAAGAGAAGCAGGAGAGGAGGTTGGCTTGTATGCCATCCAGCAAGGACAACTTGAAGCTGGAGACAATTACACGGTTAGCTTCACCGGAGCATTTTTCGAAATCACCGCTGCAGTTGTAGAGGATGTATCCTTCAATCCTGCCAGTTTCACATACGACGGTACTGAGAAAACCCTATCTATTACCGGAACTTTGCCAGAAGGAACCTCGGTGAGCTACACCAACAACGGCAGGTCGGATGTAGGAACCCAGGAAGTAACGGCAACCATCACAGGTTCTAACTACAATACGCTGGTATTGACTGCTGATCTAACCATTACACCTTCAGATATTACGGAAGTAAGGTTAGATGATGCCAGCTTTGTCTTTGACGGCACGGCCAAGTCTCTTACAGTTGATGGGGATTTGCCTGAAGGAACATCTGTATCCTATGAAAATAACAGCAGAACAAACGTCGGAACCCAAGAGGTGACGGCAACCATTACCGGTTCGGATTTCACAACCTTGGTGCTGACAGCAGACTTGACTATTACTCCTGCTGACATTACGGGAATCACATTCGATGATGCAAGCTTTGTCTTTGACGGAACGGAAAAATCCCTTGAAATCACGGGCGAACTTCCAGATGGCACGTCAGTGTCTTATTCTGAAAATTCAAGAACAAACATCGGGACACAGGAAGTAACGGCAACGATCACAGGTTCTAACTACAATACACTGGTATTGACTGCTGATCTAACCATTACACCTTCAGACATTACGGAAGTAACGTTAGATGATGCAAGCTTTGTCTATGACGGCTCTGCTAAGTCGCTTGCGATTGAAGGTGAGCTTCCGACAGGAACTGCTGTTGCGTACATTAACAACAGCAGAACGGATGTTGGAACCCAAGAAGTGACAGCAACGATCACAGCAGACAACTATACCACCCTGGTATTGGCCGCTGATCTGACAGTAACTCCGGCTACAATCACGGATATCATTTTCGAGGATGCAAGCTTCGTCTACGACGGCACTGAAAAATCATTTGCGATCGCGGGAACACTTCCGGCAGGAACTTCGGTATCTTATGCAAACAATACAAGAACAAACGTAGGAGCACAGAAAGCAACAGCTACGATCAGTGGCTCGAATTTCGAGACTTTGGTGTTGACAGCAGATTTGACAATCACACCGGCAGATATCTCCGACATCACCTTCGTAGCTCAAAGCTTTGTCTTTGACGGTACTGAAAAGAGCCTGGCGATCACCGGTGATTTACCAGCGGGAACTTCGGTTGCCTACACCAATAGCGGCCGAACTAATGTCGGCACGCAGGAAGTCACGGCAACGATTACAGGTTCTAATTTCACAACCTTGGTATTGACTGCCGATCTGACAATCACACCTGCTACGGTTACAGGCATCACCTTCGAAGACGACAGCTTCGTCTATAACGGCACTGCGAAGGCTCTTGCGATTACAGGAACACTTCCTGAAGGCACCTCAGTGAGCTATACTGACAACAGCAGAACCGATGTTGGAACCCAGGAAGTGACAGCCACGATCACGGGATCAAACTTTACTACATTAGTATTGACCGCAGATCTGACGATCACACCTGCTGACATTACAGGCATTACCTTTGAAGACGACAGCTTTGTGTACGATGGCATTGCTAAGTCACTGGCTATTGAAGGAGAGTTACCTGAAGGAACTTCAGTGAGCTATACTGACAACAGCAGAACGGATGTGGGAACTCAAGAGGTAGCAGCCACAATAACCGGTAGCAACTACACCACAGTTGTATTGACTGCTGATCTGACAATCACACCTGCTACGGTTACAGGCATCACTTTCGAAGACGACAGCTTCATCTATGACGGCACTGCGAAGGTTCTTGCGATTACTGGAACACTTCCAGATGGTACAAGCGTGAGCTATACCAATAATTCCAGAACGAATGTGGGTACGCAGGAGGTAACAGCAACCATCACGGGTTCCAACTACAATGCATTAGTGTTGACAGCTGATCTGACAATCACACCTGCTGACATTACAGGCATCACCTTTGAAGACGACAGCTTCGTCTATGACGGCACTGCGAAGGCTCTTGCGATTACTGGAACACTTCCAGACGGTTCAAGTGTGAGCTATGCTGATAATAGCAGAACGGATGTGGGAATCCAAGAGGTAACGGCAACAATCACCGGTAGCAATTATACCACCTTGGTATTGACAGCCGATCTGACGATCACGCCTGCAGACATTGCAGGAGTAACGTTCGAAGACGACAGCTTCGTGTACGACGGTACGGCCAAGTCGCTCGCGATTACAGGAACACTTCCAGACGGAACAAGTGTAAGCTATACTGACAACAGCAGAACCGATGTAGGAACCCAAGAGGTAACAGTCACGATCACCGGTAGCAACTATACCACCTTGGTATTGACAGCCGATCTGACGATCACGCCTGCAGACATTGCAGGAGTAACGTTCGAAGACGACAGCTTTGTGTACGATGGCACTGCCAAGTCGCTAGCCATTTCAGGAACACTTCCAGACGGTTCAAGTGTAAGCTATACTGACAACAGCAGAACCGATGTTGGAACCCAGGAGGTGACAGCCACGATCACGGGATCAAACTTTACTACGTTAGTATTGACCGCAGATCTGACGATCACACCTGCAGACATTGCAGGTGTAACGTTCGAAGACGACAGCTTTGTGTACGATGGCACTGCCAAGTCGCTAGCCATTTCAGGAACACTTCCAGACGGTACAAGTGTAAGCTATACTGACAACAGCAGAACCGATGTCGGAACCCAAGAGGTAACAGCCACGATCACCGGTAGCAACTATACTACATTAGTGTTGACAGCTGATCTGACGATCACACCTGCAACAATTACAGACATCACATTTGATGATGACAGCTTTGTGTTTGACGGCACTGCGAAGGCTCTTTCGATAGATGGCGAGTTGCCAGAAGGAACTTCTGTTAGCTATACCAATAATTCCAGAACGGATGTGGGAACCCAGGAAGTGACAGCAACCATTACCGGTTCGGACTTCGCGACCTTGGTGCTTACTGCCGATCTGACAATCACGCCGGCAGATATCTCCGACATCACCTTCGTAGCTCAAAGCTTTGTCTTTGACGGAACGGAAAAGAGCCTGGCGATCACCGGTGATTTACCAGCGGGAACTTCAGTGACTTATACCAACAACAGCAGAACCGATGTTGGAACCCAGGAGGTGACAGCCAGGATCACAGGTGATAACTATACTACTTTGGTATTGACTGCTGATCTGACAGTAACTCCTGCTGATATCACAGGTATTGCTTTTGAAGACGGCAGCTTTGTCTACGACGGCACAGCCAAGTCGCTTGTTATCACAGGCACCTTGCCTGAAGGAACTTCGGTAGCTTATACCGACAACAGCAGAACGGAAGTGGGAACGCAGGAAGTAACGGCAACCATTACCGGTTCGGATTTTACAACCTTGGTGCTGACAGCAGACTTGACTATTACTCCTGCTGACATCACGGGTGTAACCTTCGAGGATGCAAGTTTTGTCTTTGACGGAACGGAAAAATCCATTGAAATCACGGGCGAACTTCCAGATGGTACGTCAGTATCTTATTCTGAAAATTCAAGAACAAACGTCGGAACACAGGAAGCAACAGCAACCATTACGGGTTCGAACTTTACTACGTTGGTACTGACAGCTGACTTGACGGTTACCCCTGCTGATGCCACAGACATTACTTTAGAAGATGGAAGCTTTGTCTTTGACGGCACAACCAAGTCACTTGCCATCTCAGGAATACTTCCTGAAGGAACTTCGGTAGCTTATACCAACAACAGCAGAACGGAAGTGGGCTCGCAGGAAGTGACAGCCACGATTACAGGTTCGAACTTCACCACGCTGGCATTGACTGCGGATCTAAGTGTGACACAGGCTACCTTGACGATTACAGTGGATAAGGGACTAAGCAAGGTGGTCGGAGAAGCGGATCCAGAACTGACTTATGCTGCCTCAGGTTTTGCAACGGGTGAGGACGAGGGAGTTCTAAATGGCTCACTTGAAAGAGAATCCGGTGAGGAAGTAGGTACTTATACTATCGGAATAGGCACCTTAACTGTAGGTAATAATTATACAATAGCCTTTACGGGAGCTGAATTTGAGATCCTGATGGAGGAAGAGGATGAACCTGACACAATCACCGGCTTTGTAGCCCAAAGTCTGGAAGTCCTTTGGGGTACACCTGAGGCGGAATTGAATGTGCCTGCCGAAACTGTGGTTATCACGTCAGCGGGAGAGTTTATTAATCTTGCTGTGGAATGGGATCTGATGGGATATGATCCTTTGAAAGCTGGTATTGGCAGCTATTTGGGAACGATAGAAATCCCATCCGGCCTGATCAATCCTGATGAACTTCAGCCAACACTGGAAGTCACTGTTTTGGCCAAACCGGCACCGGAAGATGTGATTTTGAGCCAAAACAGTTTTGTTGCTGCTCCCGATCAATTCTTCCAGGAGATAGGAGATTTTACGGTACTTGATCCGACTGACGACCAGCATACATTCAGCCTTCCTGAAGGAGTTCAGGACAATCAATACTTTGAAGTGCTGGATGGAATCCTGTTCTGGAGCAGTGCTGAGCAGGCTGAAGGCAGGACTAACTTTGTCATTACTTTGCAGGTAACAGATAGAGCCGAAAATGTATTGATGAAAGACTTCCAGATTACCCGTGAGAGAACCCCGCTGGATCAGTTGGAAATAGCCAATACTTTTACGCCTAACGGTGATGGAGTAAACGATATCTGGGGTGTACCTGCTTTACGTTACTATTCCGGGGTCAGGATATCAGTTTTTGCAGTAGGGGGAAAAAGACTCTTCTACACAGAGGACCCGGATCTAAGATGGGACGGTATGTTCAATGGCAGAGAGATGCCGGTCGGGGCTTACCTGTATGTGATAGAAGTGGGAGAGACAGGAGAGGTGAAACGTGGGATGCTTAACCTTCTTAGTAAATAAACAACTGCTTGGAATTGGAGGCCGGTGGATAACGGCCGGCTTCCCTTTTTTAGGATTTTTAATTAATTACAGATGACACAATACATAAAACACCTGATTACCGCAGTGCTTTTCATTGCATCAGTCGGCTCTTCCTATTCCCAGTCGAGGAAATACATTTCCAATTTTGACTTTTTCCAGAGCTACTATAATCCTGCCCTGACAGGATATGAAGGCTCCACAGTGAGGGGTTTTGTGCGTAATCAGTGGTCCGGGGTGGACGGTGCCCCAAAAACCTACTTTTTCAGCACTGAACTTGATTTCGGGGAGTTGGCAGGAGAAGTAGACCCTGCCTTGATGGGGAAAAATGCTGTCTCTGTGAATCTGCTGCACGATACCTATGGGGCATTCCGGGAGACAGAACTCACATTGGGTTACGCAAGCAGGATCAGGTTGACAGAAAAGCATAACCTCAGACTGGGAGCAGGGCTGAACTACCAGAGCATCCGGTTGGATGGCAATGCCCTGACTACAGAAGAACAGAATGATCCCACACTGGGACAGTATATTGGACAGTTTTCGAATATGGAGGTGGTGGATTTCAATCTGGGTATTGCCCTGACGCACGCAAACTACTATTTTTCCTATGGTATCCATCGGGTAAACGGTGGAAGGATCACCTCAGGGGATGAATTCATGGAAGCCTATCCTGCAAGCTCCATTTTTCAGGCAGGGTACAGAAGTGCAATAAGTTATAATGTGGCTGTAATACTGAATGGGATGTATAGCACACAGAAGAATCAGGGCGACAATATAGAATTCAATTTGAAAGCCTTGCTGATGGACAGGCTTTGGTTGGGAATTGGACACAGAATCGATTATGCTACCAATGCCCAGTTGGGCATCGTGACCAAGCGCTTAAGAATAGGCTATCTGTACGAGTTTCCAAATGCCACCAGTTACAACCTTCCTGGCAATACCCATGAATTCACAGCGGTATTCAATATATTTAGAGACAATGTGGGAACAGGGTCTCAGGAAGTGATGATGTGGTAGGCTTAATGCTATGGACTTAAAGTTTATATTCCAATAGAAAAATTCTTTTTCAATTTTAATACTGTTTAATTATGACTACAGAAACAATTCGACTTATCGACGAAAGTTTGGACCCTATTAAAAAAGGAGCTAACCCGTTGCTCTCAATGAGCAAGACCGATATGGAAAACTATATTTCCATTCGAAGCAAAGGTATACCCGGTAAAAGAGCCTTCTTCAACCACATCAGAAATGTGGCCACTAAGGAGGTTATGGTCACGGGATTATTTCTCAATTTTTCGCAGGACTTGTCGGATTCTAAACTGAATTCCATCCTAGGGAATAAAAATATAGAGCGGTTTTTTTTGTACGCTGATACCATTATCATTAATAGGGAATTAAAGTTTCCACAAACGAATGTGACTATTGGTTGCAGGCAGTTGATCATTGAGGAGAAAGGCCAAATTATAACAACTCCCGAATCCAATCCGCAGCCTTATGCAACAGGAGGGACTGAGGGAAATAGTGCAGCCGGTGCAGATGGTCACAGAGGTGGAAATATTACGCTTCTTTGTGGTTCAATTGAAAATAAGCGCAAATCAGGCCCAGCCTTTATTTTGGATGGAGGTAAAGCCCAAGATGGCCAGCTAGGTGGGTATTACACCGTAAAGCATAACGATGAATTTCCTTTATCATGGTCAAAAATAGAAACAGAGGCCATGAGCAATGATGAAATAAAAGGAGGCTTGGCTAACTGGGATTGGCCGGACTTTAGTGGAATTGATAAAACGAAAATTTACTTTGCGAGTATTTGGTCAGTGAACCTTGGCTGGTTGGATACAAAGAAGAGAGAGAAAAAGGTTACTGTTGGTGATGCTGACTTACCTAATCAGGACAATGGAGCTGATGCATATGCTTCAGGAGACGGAGGAGATGGTGGAGACGCAGGTGATTTACTCATGTTGGACCATATTAAATCCGAAAAAGATGTTACCTCTCAGCAAAAGGGCGGTGAAAAAGGCTTTTCTAAAAAGATAGAATCTCAACCTCCTGCTCAAAAAAGCACGTTTTATCATATTGACCTTACTATTTGGCATAAAGACATCAACTATTTATGGAATAAGGATCGGTTGAAATATGAACCTAAGGTTTCCATTGCAAAAAAGTTACCTGCCGAATATGGTTTGTCTGCCAAAGGGAATGATGGTGTAAATGGTAAAGACGGTCTGCAATTGGGCCCGTCGAACAGCGAACAATACTGGCTGCGTCCAGTTTTATTGGAAACGATGTTAGGTTATGCCAAAACACACTTTAGAGATGGCGATCGAAATAAAGCTCAGTGGATTTTAGATCATTATGCTCTTGCGATAGATACGATCCCCCTAACTCTAAGGGATGACATGCACTTATCCTCTCTCATTCGTGAGGTGGAATTATACCACCGCAGGCTTAACCAAAACCTGGATTTTTACGGCTATCCTCCAGGGTGGATTCCTCGCATGTCAGCGCTTTCCAACTTGAAAATCCTTAATAGTTCCAGAAGGGATTTAGCCCAGCTTATTTATTTCGCCAATACCCTCTTAAAACAGGATGACGAGAACAGCCTGAAAGCAAAAAATCTGGAATGGGCGGTAAATGAACTAAGAGAGGGAATGGAAGCCGCACAGGGAAATATTGTAGCTGCCTTCGAAGCACTTCCTTCAATCAAACAGGAGTTGTTCGTGGTAGAAAGTAAAGTGGCTGAACAGTTAGCCGCACTTCGTGCACTTAAGGCTAAAATACTTTTGGAGATTGAAGAAAAAGAAAGAGCTCAGGCGTTGTTTACCGGAGCTTTTGAAATAGCAGCGGGGATTTGTGTCATGATTCCTGTAGGTCAGCCTTATGTAGGGGCCGTGGGTAGTGTATTGTCTCAAATTGGTAAAATCGACATTGATTCTGAAAATCCACTGACGGAAGGATTGAATTTTGCAACTGGACTTACCGGAGAACTCTCAACTTTTGTCAATGATAATAAGGGAAAAATCAGCAAGGATGCAAACTCCGGTCTAACTAAAGAAGTCACCAGCGGAACCAAGGAATTAAATCAATTTGAGGGGGATATTCAGGCTGTAAAAGCAGATAGACTTGCCGCTGAAGCTGCGGTGGTCAATAAGTTTTCAGACCAGGAATTGGCTATCCTTCATGAACGGGTAAGAGTAATTGACGGGCTGGCCAGCAATGCTCAACAGGATTTTTCCCATACCGAAGACTATGTAGAAATACTTGGTAACCTAGATATACTACAGGCTGAAATAGATCACAGCAAAGATCTTCGGGAAGCGGATAAAAACAGGCTCAGCCAACGGCTAAAAGAACTTAATATCGAAAAGAAAGAGTTGGCAGGCAGACTGAAGATCCAGAAGGAAAAAAGAACAAAAAGGGAGAAGAATGTGGAAAATGCCGGGAAGGCTTTAAAGGGACTTACTACTGGGCTGAGTGGAGTTTCTTCAGGAATCCAAAAAATGATGGTGGAGTTTGATCCTGACTCGCCTGAAGTGAAAGCCAAATTTGAAAAAATAATGGCTTCCAAATACAAGCAGGAATTTGTGAAAATCAACGAGGCCATCGATGCTATGAATAAGCTGAAGCTGCCTTTGGTAGATAGACTCCTTTGGTTTGAGCAGCGCATAAGTCAGGGAGTGCAGCGGATCAATAATTCTTTGGTGCAATGGTCTGTACTCAACGACCAGCGAGTTGAAGCTGAGCAACACGGTCTTCTGCCGAGTAGTAGGTCTATTCTACAGAGAATTGAGGAAGAATCCTGGGCTTTGTTGATGCAGGAATGCTATTACCTTACCAAATCTTATCAATACCGGTTCCTTAGAAGAATAGATCCGATTCAGCATGGAATAAAAAGTTTTATTGAGGATGTTGCTCAGCAAAGTGAGGGCGTAAATCCAGGTTCTATGGATGTGGATGCTTACAACCTGCTTTTTGAAAAAGTACTTCGTAGTCAATTCCACAGATTGGGTGTTGCGCTGTTGACAGATACTCAGGAGGGGCAAGGGACTATTGAAACCCCAAGTATGACTGTTACTATTGTTGAAAATGATAAAAATAGCAATGGTGATTTTATCCTACAACGGTTCAATGAAACTGGTAGGGCTCAGTTTAGGTTTGATGAGATAGAAAGTGGTAAAAAAGGGACAAAAAACTGGAAGTTCTACCGCATCATCGGAATCGAGTTTCTCAATATAAAACTCAGGGAATCGCATGCTTCTTTCGATTTTGGCATCAGGCATTCGGGAGAATCTATCGTCAGAGATCAAAAGGGAACTCCCTACTTCTTCACTTCGATCAGCAGCCAAAACAACTTAACCGGAAAGGATGGGGGATCCAGTTTTAATCTTCAGGTACAGTCCTGGAACGGCTCATATGATGCTTCTGAACGGGAAAATGAAAATGGAGGTGTATCTACTGCACCGATCTCTTCAGAAAATGATAAAATTTTGCGCGCATTTTTGTCAGATTTTGACTTGGTGGAGTCTTTCGAGCAAGACAAAAGGCCTTATAGAGATTACTACCCAAGTGCTCAATCCACGCTCTCGCTGGTAAACTATGATGAGGCAGAAGATGGGCAAAACCCGAAAAACTATGGTGTAGAGGAGCTGAAATTTAAAGTGATTTATGAAGTTTTGAGGTAAGAAACAGATTTTCTTGTTTGGGCTGCAAGCTTCGGCTATTCCAAGCTAGGGCTTGCTATATAAGTCTCAGGTATGACGGACTTGCTTGCCGGCAGGCTAAAGGTGGCCGAGTGAGGATATATGGGTATACCTCGAATGAGGCCAACGTAGAAGATGGTATGGCTGAGGCTGGCTTGTAAATCCCGATTTTGGGATTTTCTGATGCGTGGATAAAGAGCTATTGTCTTCAATAAGCTTGACCTGCTGAAAAACCGTTCGCAAGAAAAATGGGTTAATCATTGAAAATGATGGCTTTTAATCTGTTACTGGCGTTTTTCAGCATGCCCGATTTAAATTCTTCAGCTCAGGTTACTGCCAAGCTATCTCTATCGCCTTTTCCAACAACTCGTCCCTTCTGGCTCTTACTCCTTAAACCCGGACTTTGCATAAGGGTTCGTAGCAGTCTCAGTTCATTTTTCAGTGTGTAATTCGAGTTCAATAATCCATTCTACATAAACATCCGGCAGGAAAACTATTCCTTGAAACTGGGATCCGTCATGCTTCATACACTCTTGCTTGTAAAGGAGATGATGAAATCCCCCGCAGTGTAAAGCTGTTGATATTTACATTGTTACCTGAAAGCTATCACTCAGTGAAAGCACCAGAGTGGCCTCATCCTGATACCACACTTTTTTCGCCTGGTTAAACTGTTCTTTTCTTATTCTACCATCGAAAATCTTTCTATCTAGTCGGATGATTTGATGATTTTTTTATCCCTGAATTCCTCCAAAGTTAGTCCTTGGGCTCGATGCGCCCATGAGCTTCCGGCATAAAGCCGCTTGCTTCACTGCGCTATTTATTCCTTTTCCTCATGGTCTTATCTCTCCCAAGACCTGTGTGGGTGTCCTAATTCATTGTTCACCAAAACGAAAAGAAATCGAGGATGATGACAATGTTACACACAGTGATAATTAGCTATTTGCGAGATTCCCTGTCCGACGACAGGCGGGCATGTGACCATAATTAATCGATTATAAACACATATAATTATGGATGCTTTAGAAGGAAAAATTGATTTGTAGGAAGTGGCTGAGATCAAGCTTAGCTATAGTGCGAAAGTGAAAGCTTCGCTGCGGCCATGTGTCTGCGGATCCCGGCAGGTGTATGAAGTGCTTTCCTCAATCTGGGAGAAAGATAGAATTGAGTTTGTTGAGGATTTCAAAGTAATGCTGCTTTCCAGAGCCAATAGGGTGTTCGGGATCGTAACCATCAGCTCGGGCGGAAAAGCAGGGACTGTGGTGGATGTAAAGCTTGTTTTTGCGGCATCAATCAAAACCAATGTAAGTTCTGTCATACTTGCCCACAACCATCCGTCTGGTAATCTGATACCTTCAGAGAAAGATAAGCGTTTGACCAAACGGGCTAAGGAAGCGGGAAAGATCCTGGATATTCCTGTGCTGGATCATCTGATCCTTACTGCCGAAGGGTATCATTCCTTTGCGGATGATTGGGAGCTTTAGGGCTCCTTTTTTATTAGAAGGAAGCTTAATTGAATTTCGAAAAGGTCAAACCGTTTAATGCTGTATAATTATGGTGTTTTAATTTCCGTTTTCCTTAGGTGGATATTGCATTATTCAGATTGGTCAAAGTATTTCCACCACCAAAACCTCATCATTTCACGTAGACGTTTCATCTCCCTTTTCTTCCGTTTCGAGCATATCACCGCATGGTGCTTTTTAAATAATTACCACTTTTGGCCATAAATAAATACAAAAGTATGGCTTGTGTCAAAACGTTTTTTATGTGGATAGCAATAGCTGCCTGCTTCCTTGTGTCAAGTTGTGGCAATACCGAAGGCAGTGATCAGCAGCAGGCAATTAAGCTACTGCCTGTTTTACAGGTTCAGCTGTCAAATGCGCACGTTGATACTGATTATCCGGCACGTATAGAAGGAAAGGTGATTGTCGATATCCGTTCGCAGGCGGATGGTTACATCGAAAAAATTTTCGTTGATGAGGGTAGTTACGTCAAAGCCGGACAGCCCTTGTTTAAAATCATAGACAGATCGCTGATCGAACAGCTTAATTCGGCAAAAGCATCCTTAAATGCATCTAAAGCAATGCTTGCAAATGCTGCTTTAGAACTCGAAAAAAACAGGGACCTCAGCAGTACTAAGGTGGTTTCCGATTATCAACTTAAAGCTGCTGAATCCAATTTTGAGAATGCCAAGGCACTGGTAGCCCAAAACAGTTCTTTGGTAGAAGCAGCGAAGGTTAATCTTGATTTTTCCTTGATAAAAGCACCTGTTTCAGGCTACCTCGGACGTATTCCAAAACGAATCGGAAATCTGGTGTCCAAAGGGGATGCAATTCCACTGACGACCTTGTCCGATGTAAGCGAGGTATATGCTTATTTCTCAATTAGCGAAAAGGATTACCTGCGTTTTATCTCGCGAAGTGAAGCCAAATCTTTTCAGGATAAAGTCATGGCTCTGCCAAACGTTCAGCTCATTCTTGCCGATGGAAATACGTATGCAAAGCAAGGGAAAATACAGATGATTGATGGCCAGTTTGATAAAGCAACAGGGGCCATCAGTGTGCGGGCAGTTTTCGACAATGAAGAAAATATTTTGCGCTCAGGAAATACCGGTAGGATTGTTTTACCCGAAAAATATAAGGATGTGATTTTAATTCCTGTTTTGGCAACCCTAGATGTTCAAAACAAAATTTTTGTTTATCGCTTGACCGATGATAACAAAGCTGAACGTGTAGCAGTGGATGTGGGTGGAAAAAGTGGCGGAAATTACCTTGTTATCGGAGGGCTTCACCCGGGGGATAGAATTGTGGCCAAAGATTTAAACCTCATTCAGGAAGGTGAACAAATCACACCTGAGAAGTAACTACACACTATTTTAAGATGCTGAAAAAAATTATTACAAGGCCTGTTTTGGCAACCGTAATTTCCATCGTGTTGGTGTTACTGGGTTTAGTAAGTATGCAACGGATCCCGGTTACTATGTTTCCGGATATTGCCCCACCAACTGTGAATGTATCGGGTTCATATCCGGGGGGCAATAGTGAAAGTGTTATCCGCTCAGTAATTACCCCTTTGGAAGATGCGATTAATGGGGTGGAAAACATGGAGTACATCTCCTCTTCGGCAGGTAGCGACGGTTCTTTTTCTTTACGGATCGTATTTAAGCAGGGGGTTGACCCTGATCAGGCTGCTGTAAATGTTCAGAACCGTGTGGCACAGGTGAACAGCCTTATTCCAAGTGAGGTCGTACAGGCAGGGATTACCACTACAAAGCAGCAGAACAGCAGCATTATGTACTTTGATATTACGAGTACAGATACCACTAAATACGATGAGGTTTTTTTGCAGAACTATGCCAAAATCAACCTTATCACCAGTCTGAAGCGTATCCCCGGAATTGGAAATGTTCAGATATTGGGTTCTAAGGATTATGCCATGCGGATTTGGTTAGATCCCCAAAAAATGACCGTGCATAGTCTGGTTCCGCAGGATATAGAGCGCGCCATTGCCAATAGTAGTTTGGAAGCTTCACCGGGGAAATTGGGAGAAGAGTCGGATGCTCCGATGCAATACACGATGAAGTATAAAGGGAAGTTGAATACCGCAGGAGACTTCGGGAAGATTGTAATTAAAGCCGATCCCGATGGAGGAATGCTCCGCCTGAGAGATGTGGCAAGGATTGAGTTAGGTGCCTCATTTTATGGAAGTGACAACAAGGAAAATGGCTTTCCGGCTGTTGTGATCGGTATCCAACAGGCCAGTGGATCCAATGCAAATGAGATTGAAACGGCAGTGAGAGCGCAGCTGGAAGACTTTAGTGAAAGTTTCCCCGAAGGAATTGAATACAATATTATCCAGAGTGTAAAAGAACGGTTGGATCAATCCATTCAACAGGTTCGCAACACCTTTATAGAAGCATTTGTACTCGTGTTTATAGTGGTTTTCCTCTTTTTGCAGGATTTTCGTTCTACACTTATCCCGGCCATTGCCGTGCCTGTAGCCATTATCGGCACATTCTTTTTCCTGCAAATGCTGGG
Organism: Algoriphagus sp. Y33; assembly: GCF_014838715.1. Taxonomy (NCBI): domain Bacteria; kingdom Pseudomonadati; phylum Bacteroidota; class Cytophagia; order Cytophagales; family Cyclobacteriaceae; genus Algoriphagus; species Algoriphagus sp. Y33. The sequence continues at coordinate 479,072 of NZ_CP061947.1, forward strand.
GTTCACGATGAATGTGCTTACGCTTTTCGCTTTGGTGTTGGCAATTGGTATTGTAGTAGATGATGCCATTGTAGTGGTAGAAGCTGTCCATGCAAAAATGAAAAAGACAGGTTTGCCGGCAAAGGAGGCTACCATCGCTACAATGGGAGAGATAACCAGTGCTATTGTTTCGATTACGTTGGTGATGTCGGCAGTATTTTTACCGATTGGTTTTATGGATGGACCGGCAGGGATATTTTATAAACAATTTGCCTTTACCTTGGCCATTGCCATTCTTATTTCGGCACTGAATGCGCTGACACTTAGCCCTGCGCTCTGCGCACTTCTGCTTACGGACACACATCACAAGAGCGGTGAAAAAAAAGTAAAACAGTGTTTTAAACAACGCTTTTTTACGGCTTTTAATGCCGGCTTTGACACAATGACCGGTCGCTACATTCACGCTGTTGAATGGTTGCTTAAGAAGAAGTGGTTGGCCCTGACAGGTTTGGGCTTGGTAACCGTTTTTTCCATTTGGATGATGGACAACAGCCCCAAATCTTTTATCCCTGAAGAGGATGACCGTTTTTTAACCTATTCTTTGGCATTGAAATCCGGTACCAATACGGATTATACCAATAAAGTGATCGACCGGATTGACAGTGCTTTCGGGCAAATGCCGGAGGTGGAACTGGTGACAAGCGTATCGGGATTTGATATCATCAGCGGAGGCTCGGGACCGTCTTATGGTCTTGGTTTCATACGGTTAAAAGAGGCAAAAGACAGGGGGAATATAAAAGATATGGATCAGCTTGTAATTGCAATGAACGGACGGCTTCAGGCAATAAAAGAAGGTGAGTTGAGCATTTTCCGATCTCCGCCTGTCGAGGGGTTCGGGAGTATCAACGGTGCGGAATTGGTTCTTCAGGATAAGATGAGCGGCAGTCTTGACGAGTTTTCAGAAGTAGCGGAAAGCCTGTTGTCGGAATTCAACAGATCGCCTCAAATTGCTTCTGCATTTACGATGTTCAGAAATGATTTTCCGCAGCTGGAAATTGAACTTGACGAAGATAAAGCCTATCAGCTCGGTACCACGCCAAAAGATGTCATGAATACGCTCGGACTTTTTTACGGTGGAAGCCAGGCGAGTGATTTTATCCGTTTCGGTAGATTTTACCGGGTAAATATTAAAGCAGAAGGGCAATACCGTGCCGATGAAAATTCGTTAAGCCAAGTTTATGTTAAAAGTAACAGCGGCACCATGATTCCAATCAATACGTTGGTAACCCTGAATAAAGTTTATGGACCCGAACTTATCACCCGGTATAATCTGTACAATAATATTTCGGTGAATATTCTTCCCGCCGATGGGTATAGCAATACGCAGGCGATGGATGTGGCGGAGGAAATTATGAAAGAAAAACTGCCCCAATCCTACGGTTACGAATGGACAGGTTTGAGTAAGGAAGAAAAAGAGTCCGGCAATCAAATGGTTTTCATTTTTGCACTTTGTGTGCTGTTTACCTATTTTCTTTTGGCGGCACAATACGAAAGCTATCTGCTGCCTTTGGCTGTGATTTTTTCCATCCCTACAGGTTTGTTAGGGGTTTATCTGGCGATTGGAGTGGCCGGTTTAACAAACAGTATTTATGTGCAGGTGGGATTGATTATGCTCATCGGCTTACTTGCCAAAAATGCTATTCTCATTGTAGAATTTGCGTTGCAGGCCCGTCAAACTGGAATGGGGTTAATCCGTTCAGCCCTTTCAGGTTCGAAGCATAGGCTCCGCCCAATATTAATGACTTCGATTGCATTCGTGGCAGGTATTACCCCGTTGATGTTTTCAAGCGGATCATCAGCAGTCGGCAACAGGTCAATAAGTATCAGTACGGCAGGCGGAATGATTTCCGGCGTCCTGCTGGGGCTATTCATTATCCCTGTTTTGTTTGTTCTTTTTCAAAGTTTACAGGAATATTTTAGTCCATTGAGAAAGCCGCAGATAGAAGACCTTTTTAATGATGAGAACTACTGAAATTTCGCCCATGAAGCAATATAAAAATAGTCTGACCATTTTATTGATGGTGGCAGCAATGGTTTCCTGCACTGTGACCAAAGATTACAGGAAGCCGACTATTGGTACACCAACCCATTTCAGTACGGTAGAATCAGAGGGAAAAGACACGGTCATTTTGGATAGGAAGGAGTTTTTCAAGAATGTAAAATTAGTTGGGCTTATTGATCATGCCATTGAAAAAAACAGCAGTATACAAGTGGCAATTAAGAACATCGAAAGTGCGGAAGCTATGTTCAAAAAGACAAAACTGAATTACCTGCCGGAACTGGATGCCCAAATCAATGCCAACAGAAGTAGGGCTTCCAAAAATAGTTTGGCTGGAATATCTGCACAGGAATTTACTTCCAGTACCAATACACAGGATTTCACCGCTTCTATGGGGCTTGCCTGGGAAATTGATATCTGGGGGAAAATTAAAAGACAGAAAGAAGCGGCAATCTCTGAGTATTTGCAAATGCAGCAGGTGGAAAAAGCAGTCCAAACCAGATTGGTGGCAGATGTGGCCATGGGATATTACAATCTGCTGATGCTGGATAATCAACTTTCTGTAGCCGAAAGGAATATGCAGTTAGGGGAAAATACGTTGGACATAATGCGCATGCTGTATAAATATGGAGATGCCAATGCCCTGGGGATACAACAGGCAACTGCACAACTGGAAAAGGTGAAGGTGTTAAAATCACAGATAGAGCAGGATATTTCCATGCAAGAAATTGCCCTCAGCATCCTGTGCGGAAATTTCCCGTCCGCCATAGAAAGACAGGAACAAACCGACGGCGAACTCAACAGTATGAATATGGATTACGGAGTGGCTTTACTGTCAAACCGCCCGGATGTGCTAGCTTCGGAACTAAACCTTCGCTCGGCAAACGCAAGAGTTGGTGTGGCCCAGGCTTCCTTGTATCCAACCCTTAGTTTATCGGCACAGGCCGGTCTGAATTCACTGAAAGTAAGTAATTGGTTTTCTGTTCCGGCTTCTTTGTTCAGTACTGTGACAGGTGGTGTCACTCAGCCTGTTTTTAGCAGAGGTGTTTTGAAACTGCAGGGAAAGCAGGCGGAAATTGACTATGAGAAAGCGGTAACTGATTTCCGTCAAGCAGTGTTGGATGCTTATGGAGAAGTTTCAATTGCGCTTATGAAAGTGAAAAAATTGGAAGAACAAGCCGGTCATAATAATTTAAGGGAGCGGGAACTGAGAGAGGGAATAGAAACCGCAGAGGTTTTGTATAAAAATGGAATGGTTAATTATTTGGAAGTTATAACGGCTGAAAGCAATTACCTACAGGCTAGTTTGGAAAGTGCGGTATTGCAAAGAGAGCAGATAGTGAATAAAATTGAACTTTACCGTGCGGTAGGGGGAGGGTGGAATTGACGGGTGTGTTCCTGCCGTTTTAATAGTTGGCATTGAAGAATATGAAATCGATAAAATGGTTGATCAAACCCGTTTCAGTAATTGTGGTATTTATACTGGTTTATTTGCTGTACTATTTAATCAATCCGTTTGGAGATTTTCTGGGTAGATTTGGCCAGATGCTTTTCCCCGAGTTAATGGAGGAAATTCTTATCGGTTTGGTGCAGTCCTGGATTATTGTTGAGGCAAGTGTTTTTATATCCAAGTTCTTGGATAAGAAGCTGTCATGGAACTACACCCCGATGTTACGTATTGGGGTGCAGCTGGTTTTGGTCATTTCCGTGGCTACAGCTGTGCTATATCTTCAACATCTGTACTATACCAAAGAATATGGAGCACCGTTGGACAGTGAAGAAACGATAAGTATTTGGCAGTTTTTCGTGGGTGGGCTTATTGTATCCATTTTTGTAAGCTCTTTTCACACAGGATACTCTTTGCTTGAATATTGGAAAGAGTCCATGGCTGAAACTGCCGAACTTAAAATAAAAACCCTGAAGCTTAAGGAAGTGGCTATGCAGTCTGAGCTGCAGTCCTTAAAACTGCAATTAGACCCGCATTTTATGTTTAATAATTTCAGTACGCTGTCAGCACTGATTAATGAAGATAAAGAAATTGCCAACCGGTTTCTCGATAATCTCTCGCAGGTATATCGCTATATGATTATCAACCTGAAAAAAAATCTGGTTACCCTGCAGGAAGAAATCACTTTTGTAAAATCATACAACTATCTTATTCTTATTCGGCATGGCGAAAACGTCCGTATTGATATGAATGTTCCTGAGGAGTTTACAGGAAGATATATTCCGCCGATAGGTTTACAGCTTTTGATTGAAAATGCTATAAAACATAATAGAGCCACCCAAGCAATGCCCTTGCAGATCAGTATAAGCGTGGATAGGGAAACGGGTTTTTTGTGGGTGAAAAATAATTTACAGCGTATAGCAAACCCTTTGCAGACAACCGGACTGGGGCTAAGGAATATTATAAACCGCTATGGGATTTTATCGGATAAAGTCCCTGTAATTGAGGAAAAAGCAAACAGCTTTGAAGTTGGATTACCTTTGCTGAGTTAATAGTTTGTTAAAATGAATATTCTAATAGTAGAAGACGAAAAACACAATGCTCTGCGACTGCAGCAGCTGGTTACGGAACTGGCTGATGAATACCATATCGCGGGAATGGTAGGTTCTGTGGAAGAGACTGTTAACTGGATAAAAAATAATGCGAAACCGGATGTGGCTTTAATGGATATACGCCTGTCGGATGGACTGAGCTTTGATGTTTTCCGGCAGATCAATGTTTCCTTCCCGATTATATTTACCACTGCGTATGATGAATATGCAATCAGAGCTTTTAAAGTAAACAGCTTGGATTATCTGCTTAAGCCCATCCAAAAAGAAGAGCTCGCAGCAGCCTTAAAGAAGTGCAATCCATCTACCTTACAACCGACTGTTGAACAGTTGTTGGAACTGATCAACAGTAAATCAAAACTTTATAGGAAGCGTTTTCTGCTACCTGCTTTCGATGGATTCAAAACGGTAAATTCCGAAGATATTCTTTTTGTGTACTTCGAATCCAAATCCACTAAACTAATGCTCAAATCCGGGCATAAAGAGGTGGTGCCTTACTCTTTGGACGAACTGGAAGAAGAACTTGATCCGGACGATTTCTTCAGGGCCAATCGACAGTTTATCGTTCATGTCAACAGCATAGAACGTATCCTAAATAGCTTTAACGGTAAATTGAAAGTGGTGTTAAAAAGGCATCCTGAAAAAGAACTGCTGGTCAGCAAAGAGAAAGCAGTGAAATTTAAAGAATGGTTAAATCAATAATAAATAGAAGATGAGTAAATTTTCAAGCACGTTAAATCCGGATCTTGGTATCCTTTTGTTGAGAATCGCTACCGGAGGATTAATGGTCTTTCATGGGGTTGGAAAGCTAATCCAGGGACACGATTTTGTCAAAGCATCACTTGCCGAAAAAGGATTGCCCACGTTTTTGTGGATAGGTGCTCCCTTAGGCGAAGTTCTGGCGCCACTATTACTGATTCTTGGTATCTTTTCACGTCTTTCAGGACTGATGATTGCAGCAGTAATGGTCTTCGCATTATACCTCGGTCATGGAATGCAAGCCTTTACCCTTACCGATACGGGGGGACTGGATGGAGAACTGGCTTTCCTGTATATGTTTGGAGGATTAGCATTATTTTTCCTGGGGGGTGGAAAATATGTAGTATACAAAACCAAAAATGACTTGTTGAAATAATAATTCATTTGTTATAGAAGGATGGAAGTGGCCAGACATGATTTTTTATTGTAAAAAGGAAACATCATCTAAAATTCACCTGAGTCCGATAAATGGATAATTTGTATTAAAATATAACTGATAGGTCTGCAGACATAGGAAAGGTAGGGCTCCGCTGATGGTCAGCCTATGAAAAGAGTAGGAGCCGGGATAATTTATCTGTGACTGCCTTGCTGTCTTCTTTAGGGTCTTGGATTTCACCTGTTTGACTTTGATTCCCCTCTTTCCTTTGAAGTGAATTCATCCTGACACTCAGGTAGAGCGGATTGCCTTTATTCCTGTTTTTTGATATACCGAAATACTGCCGATGTATTTCTTGATTTTGCTTCAGTGAGTAGGGAGGATGACGCTATGTTAAAGAATAGATTATGTAAGAAAAATTAAGTAATGAATCAGGAAATTCACGACAACCCAATTTATCCTTGTTGCTATTGGCGCCAAACAAGGGGCAGGGTTTCAGATAGCCAAATCACTAATTGCTGATGCTCACATTAGTTGGCTTCCGAAGTCTTCAAAGAGGCAAGGCAAGTGCAGAAGAAAAAGGAGGTAAAGCTCAACCTATACAGCTTGATGTTACTGACCAAAACTTTAATGCTTCGGCTGTTGGAATTGTGAATAGGAATAACTTCAAAAAAAGGCTGCGAAAAAAGACGAGTTACCCAATGAAGTTTGTGTGAAAAGGATAAGCATTCTCTTCTTGAAAACTCGCTTTAGTCTACTTTTCTAACGATACACTCCACACTATCAGAACCAAAATGGTCGTAGACTTCAATGCAATGTCCATTGGGGTCTATATTGGACTTTGAAAGAATAAGATCAAAAGCCTCTGAAATCAGATTGATATTCTTGCTAATATCAGTGAGCTTTACGGAGTAATAATTCCCACCTTTGATATTCAATTTTCCCAGGCCAAGCGCTTCCGCATCAACCTCAGGCATGGTTGCTGCTGCCGCACGGTAAACTATACCCTGACCTCCTTCCGGGTTAGATATTCCAAAATATGAGACTCTTTTAATATGGCCCACCCTGGACTTTAATGTATCAAATGCTTCTTGGATACCATCAGGAAATGTTTTTGACTGGACAAACACCACTGACATGTCTTTTGGGAATGATTTCTCTTTTACTTCCATTTTTTTGCTTTATTAGTAAAATTAGAATTGAAATCACCTTTGTGAGTGTTGTAATCACGACTTTATTCGGGGTTGATTGCGACATCATTCCATCTTTTTTCTTCCAGATTGTTCGTAAAGCATGATCTTCCGGTATAGAGGCTCTAAATATATGCAATATGCTATTTTGAAGGTGATTGACCGTTCTATGTGTTGATATAGACTTATTAGCAATAATGAAAAGAGGTTTTTACACCTCTTTTCACTGAACATTCTTTTAGCTATTCTAATCCTAAGCGAATAGGCCTTTCAACGGGACTAAAGTTGACATCATCTGAGATTGACAACTCATCCCTTAGAACCAAGGGTGGTTGAGCCATAAATTTAGGCGTTATTCCCCTGTGGGCTTGACCTGAATGAATCAGGAAAGGGTGACAGAGGTAGACTGTACCCGCTTTGCCTGTGGCATAAGCTTTCTCCCTTTTAGGCAATCCATCTAGCTTGCTTGCCAGTTCCATAAATGAAAGGCCCAGATCTCCCTCTTGAGATAAGAGTCTTGCCACATCGATGTATGATCCTTTGTAAATGACTGTCGGTGCATTATTTTCGCTCACATCTGAGTATAAAACCAACATCAATAATACTTTTGATTTCAGCCAGGCAGACGTTAAGAGTATGATCTGACAGATTAAAACCCAGGTGTCCTATGTACGGGTTAAAATTGTGTTTTGAGATGTGTCCTGAATAAAAGGATTGCATGGAACCGACTATTTGCTCTATAAAGCGCAACTCGGTGGTTTGCGGGTTGTCTTTTCCGAACAACCTATTGAACGTATATCCCTGTGCCAGCATCCCTCAAAAACCTTTTTCATACTTCAGTTTCTTCTCTACTACAAAATGACAGATATCATGCAGAAGGTATGTTTTGGTTTCAAGGGTAATCCGTTCAATGGAGTGATCGTTTCGGGTGATGAGGGACTCACATTAATAGCTCGTCTTCTTCTTTATTTCGATTTTCATCACCAAAGATTTCTTGACTCAAGGTGATCCTATTTCCGTTTAAAAATGTACTCAACGGTTTTCTTTTCAGGTTGATTTCCTTCTTGATCGAAACTTTCAATCACGAAAGAGTTCTTGTCTATAAAGGCTATTTTTTGTGTGACATTGATGACATTTTTGGTTACAGGATTGGTTAAAGTTCCTTTCATGGAGGCTACTTTATCTGCCTGAACCCACTCACCTTTTACGCTAAGTGTGCCGGTTCCCATGTTGGTAATGGTGGCCAAAGATATGGTGCCATCTATGGTATTGTAACCAATTGTACTTAAGGCTTCATATTTCATCCCGATCATTTGACCTTGTTGGTCAATTTGTAAAAATCGTCCTCCAAGAATCATTTTATTGGTAGCATTAACAATTGTTGACTCTTCCTGACCCGTCATGCGTATTTCCAATTTAAACTCACCTTCATAGTTCGACAGCATCGTGTGTACCTCTGAAGGTGTCATGTAGGTTACCCATGCATTTTGGTTTTGAGCTTTCATAACTAAGGGGCAAGAGATGATAAGGAGTGAAATGATAAGTTTTTTCATTGATAAGCTCGTTTGAAACAAATGTAATTGTGCAGGCACTGGAAAACTTGTAAAAAATCGACATGGTAAGTGCGAAGTAGAAATATAAGACCCGAAAAGTAAAGTTGGACTATGAATATACTACCAGACTATTGTACCTGCTCTTGTAATCCAGGGGCGACATTCCGGTGTTTTTCTTGAAAACTTCCCTGAAGGCCTTCATGTCTGCATAGCCCACTTCGTACATGATCTCGTTGATGGGTTTGCGGCCATTTTCCAGTTGCTTTTTGGCTGCCTCTACTTTCACACGTTGCAGGTATTCTACGGGCGTGTTTCCGGTGGCTTTAATGAATCGTCTGTCAAAGTTCCGCCTACTTACGGCCAGGTTGTTGGCTAGTTTTTCAAAAGAAATTTTTTCTGTCATATGGTTTTCAATGTATGACTGGGCTTGTTCTACGATTTCATCTCCGTGTGTTTTTTGGATGTGGAAGATGGAGAATTGTGATTGTGAAGTACGCTCTATGTCTATTTGAAAGATCTTGGAACAGAAGATGGCGACTTCCCTGTCGAAATACTTTTCTACCAGATAAAGCATCAGGTTAAGAAAAGAGTAACCGCCACCATTTGTATATACACCATGTTCATCGGTGATTATTTTATCTTGGGCCACTTTCACCTGCGGGTACATCTTCCTGAACTCCTCAGTGGAATTCCAGTGGATAGAACAGGTTCTTCCATCAAGTACTCCTGTAGCCGCAAGCAGGAAAGCACCGGAGCACATACTGGCGATTTCAGCCCCCTCTTTATACTGCTGAGTTATCCAGTTGATGAGCTTTTCATTCCTTTTTATGGTTTGGTTGAAGTCATCAAATATGGAAGGTATGATTATCAGGTCGGTTTTTTTTATGGCATTAAGATCATCTGGATAAACCTTGAAAAATTGCTCCTTTAAACCCTGTTCCTGAGCATAACCTGCAATTTGAATCTGGAGCTTTGGTATGCTTCCTACTTTTTGCCAATAGTCATTGGCTCGGCTTAGAATTTCAAATGCCCCGCCAATACTGTTAAGGTTGACGATGCATTCCGGTACTACAATCGTGACGTGTTTCATACTTATTGAATTTGTACAAAAATACCAACTCATCGTGTCCAAATCAACCCGCAATAAAGTCTATTTCACACGCTATGATAGTGATAGTCAGCCAATAATTTTACTGTCAAGAAATTAATCACAAAATGAATAATCAAATGAATACAACTGATCTTGCAATTTCCTTAGAAGTTAATCAAACACCTCAGAAAGCATTCAAAGCTATTAATAATGTAGCTGAATGGTGGACAGAAATTGAAGGCCAATCAAAAAAATTGGATGACGTCTTTACTGTCCGCTTTGGAGCGGTTTTTATTACACACAAGGTAGTTGATTTGGTGCCCTATAAAAAGGTTGCCTGGCTAGTTACTGGTAGCAGCGAAAAGAATTGGATTGATACCAAAATCTGCTTCGATATATCGGTTGCAGGGGATTCAACCAAACTAAAATTCACCCACCTTGGTATGGTTCCGGAACTTAAAGACTATGACGATTGCCTAAAAGGATGGACCAAGTTCGTTAAAGAAAATTTGCCACGCCTGATAGCCAAGACCACAGTGACTATGGATGAAATTTTTGAACGATTCAAAGCACTTGCTGCTGCGGAACGATGGTTTGATTTACAGGATGATCTTTTTGCGAGCAATGTAAAAAGCATAGATCCACCACAGTCGCCCTACATGGGATTTGCGGAAGGGAAAGCTGCTGTTCGTAAAAAGGGTAAAGATTTTGTCGCCAAGGTTGAAGAGTTTCATGGAGCGAAAACTTCTGAGCCAGTGATTGGTGGGAATTATATTGCTGTAGGCCGGGATATGGATATTACTGCACAGGGTTTTGGACGAATTCAAATCAATGAGATCATGCTTTATGAAGTAAAAGATGGTGAAGTCGTGTCTGAGCAGTTTTTTTATTAGGAAATAAATGAAGAACCAAGATTTTACGCTGACATTATTAGTGGACCGATCGCCAACCGAGGTGTTCGAGACAATCAAAAATGTACCTGGCTGGTGGTCTGGAATCCACGGGGAGGAATTTGAAGGAGAGTGGGAGAAGCTCAATGACGAATTCTCTTTCACAGCTGCTGGAGGTGCTCATTATAACCGACAGAAGTTGATAGAGCTAGTCCCTGATAGGAAAATAGTCTGGCTTGTGACGGATAGTGAACTTAGCTATATCGAAGATACTACTGATTGGGTGGGCACCCAGATATGCTTTGAGCTTTTCGAAGAAGATAACGGGACAAAAATAGTATTTACTCATAAGGGTTTGACTCCTGAAGTAGAGTGCTATGGAAGCTGTTCTGTTTCATGGACTAATTACCTTCAGAGTAGCCTATTGAAGGCTATCAACTACCGTTAGTGACTAACTAAAAGAGGAAATAAATAAAAGCTATAATAATGAAAACAGATTTTACTACTACCCTTGTGGTGGACAAAACTCCGGCAGAAGTATTTAATGCGATCAATAATCCACTTGCGTGGTGGTCTGAAGAAATTAAAGGCCGTACTGCCCAACTCAACGATGAGTTTGACTATCATTTCGAAGATATTCATCGTTGCCGTGTAAGGATAATAGAACTTATCCCTGATCAAAAAGTAGTTTGGCATGTGCTGGATAATTACTTCAAAGCGGGAATTTTTGAGGATGCCTCCCACCAGTCACCTGAAATCGAAATGGCAGAAGATAAAACTGAATGGAAGGACACTAGAATTAATTTTGAAATTTCGGAGGTAGAGAACAAAACATACTTACGATTCACTCATTTTGGGTTAGTTCCGGAGTATGAATGTTTTGAAGTATGTTCAAACGGTTGGACACATTATATCCGTCAAAGTTTATTTGGCTTGATAACCACCGGAAAAGGAGAGCCGAACAGTAGCGGTAAACCAATGACCTCTGACGAAGAGAAATTTCATTCTACTGAATCCTAGAAACGTGAAAGCAATACAGTTGACAAAATTTGGGATTGAGCATCTACATCTTACGGATATACCCGTCCCTGCCATTGGTGAAAATGAAGTATTGGTAAAGACAACAGCTACTTGTCTTGAGTATCATGACCTGATCGTAGTGGAGAATAGAATACCTTTTGGCATCCCACTTCCCCACATCCCGGTTTCTGAAGGAGTGGGTGTAGTGGAAAATGTTGGCTGTAAAGTGACCCGTTGGAAAAAAGGCGATCGTGTTATTATTCCTTTTATAACCCGTTGGGAAGCTGGGAAAAATACTCCCTGGAACGATGAATTGAGAACCGGTTTTTCATGCCCGGGACTTTTGTCAGAATTTACTGTACAACCTGAAAATACGTTAGTTAGAACACCAAGTAACCTTACGGATGAGCAGGCTGCTCCATTGGCGGTAGCCGGTTTGTCGGCATGGTCCTACCTCGTGGAACAGGCCAATATCAGGGCAGGCCAGAGTATATTGACCCAAGGTAGTGGCGGAGTGTCTTTGTTTGCCATCCAGATTGCTAAAATGTTTGGTCTCAAAGTCATTGCCAATACCGGGAGCAAGGAAAAAAAGGAGAAACTAAAAGATCTGGGAGCCGATGAAGTGATTAATTATAAGGATTTCACTGAATGGAGTAAGGAAGTGAAGCGACTGAATGGCGGGATTGGGGTAGATGTAACATTGGATGTTGCCGGGAAGGAGACCATTGAACAAAGTATTCTCTCAGTAAAACAACATGGCTTTGTGGGTTTGGTGGGTTTGATGACAGGCACCCAGCTGACCATCGATATAATACCACTAATTACCAACTATATTCGGCTACAAGCATATTCGGTAGGTAATGCACAAGGACTAAACAAGCTGGTAACCGCCATTGAAAAGAATAACATAACACCGGTTATAGACAGGATTTACTCAATAGAAAACACGCAAGATGCTTTCCACAGATTCAAGTCTGGAAAAGCATTTGGTAAAGTGGTCATTAAGTTATAAACGGTCACTGGAATGATTCTGTGAATTGTGAATGATAAGGTTTTACTCCTAAAAATATTTTCAAAGACTGAGTGGCCAGACTTTATCGATCACAGTATAAAATTCAGGAATCTTACATTGCACAGGTTGACAGAGTGGGCAGACACACAAATCGACTTTGAACTGTCCAAAGAGGGTAATCGGACAAAAATAGTATTTACTCACAAAGGACTAACTCCAGAAGTAGCGTGTTATAACAGTTGTACGGTTTCTTGGACTGACTATCTCCAGGATAGTTTGTTGAAGGCTGTAACGAAATCTAAAAAATTGGATTCAAGGCATATTTAACCTGTGTCTTGAGACTGAACATTGTCGAAAATTTATATAAGGCCAAAGTTCCTTTTTGACTCTCACCGGACTGTTCAATAATGAGGCTGTCTCATAATTCATAATTGTCACATTGAGCGAAGTCGAAATGGGCTTAATTATGAATTAAAGGCTTCGGCTTCGCTCAGCCTGACAAGAAAACCTACTTATGAGACAGCCTCAAAAAATGATTAGAAGAAATCACTTAATTAAAACTTAATTATCCAGCAAGTTTTCGTGTGAATATTCATTTCAACAGGTTAATTTGACACATCACAGTCCCCGTTGCAGGGTAAGTCCACGATAGCACAAACTTCTTGGATATTGAAATTGATCGTGGTGAGCTGCTCTGTTGACAGGTTCTTAAATGCCTGGCTCAAGTCCACGGTAAGTACTACGGTTTTCCGTGATTCGCTGTTTTGACATCCTTCCGAAAGCAGGTTTAAGAAAATGTTTGCAACGGGAGGATTTACAAAGAAAAGGGAACCGTCCCATATCATCTCATATTCGATTTCACAGGTTTCGGGAACATTCACCTCGATCTCCAATGTGTTTCCACTCCTGCTGATTTTTTCAATATTCCAGTCAAATGAACAAAATTCAGAAGTTGCTCTTCTGTTGTTTATTCCCTCATACTTTTCGGGATTTGAATAGAACTTGAAGTTATCACCGGTAACTTCATACACTTGAGCATCTGGAGTAGGTTCATCTTCAGAACAGGCTAACGCGGTCATCATGATTGCGATTAGCATAAATGGTAAGCATAATTTGTTTTTCATAATAATGGGGTTTAATTGAATGTAATTTTATCAACCATACGGATTATGTTGTTGTTATGCTACATAAGGTTATATAAAAAAAATGAAATATTTTAAAAAAAAAATACGCAAAATTAAATTGTATTGTTTTATTAAAATAGTATAAATACGACATTTTTCAAACAATATTTATTGAAAGAAAATTAAATATTTTGGATCTATTTTTTTTTTTTTTTTAGAATAGTTTAAATTTGTCATATAGAACTAATTAGGATATAGTTTTCTGAAATTCAAAGTCCTTTTAGATTACCTAATCTTGAACCCTTCAATTCATTCAAAAGTATAATGACCTACACCCTCCTGAATTAAAGGTTATATGTGATTTTCTTGCTGAGTCTATAAGTAAAAGACTCGGGAATTACGAAAGTAAAATTTGGCATACCCATCCGGTTTGGTTTTTGGCTGGAAAAGTCCAGACAAGTCCAATGGGATTATAAAAACCTGATTAGGCGGAAAGTTCGGCTAGAAAAAATATCCGATCATGTTAAAATCAGTTCTTGAAAATTCCTTAACTCGAATAAGCTATAGACAATTTGCAATTAACAATTGCAAGGACTAATAAATCTAACTACATACTTTTGTGATTAAAGTTCAATCAACTCATCATGTTACCTACAAAACTCAACCTCATCCTTTCGCTTTTCTTTCTATCATTTATTTCTTTTCCTATACAGGGGGATTATCTGACTGTTCCGCAATCGAGACTTTCAGATCCTAGTGAAAAAGGATTAATTAAGCTTTCAGTTATGTATCCTTATGAAGAAGGGAAACACTTTGATATGGAGTATTATAAAAGCAAGCATATGCCAATGGTTGCCAATCTTTTGGGGTCAAGCCTGGTGAAATATACTATCGAGAAAGGGGTTGCGAGTGGAATTCCCAATACCCAAATGCCTTATATGGCCATCGGATCCTTTTACGTGAAGAGTCTTGCTGACTATCAGGCTGCCATCGGCCCCAACAGAGATGCCATACGGGCGGATTTTGTCAACTATACCGATATAAATCCGATCATTCTGGTGAGTGAAATGATCAGGTAATTATTTTTACCAGACATTTTTATAAACTGAAAATAGCCCTTTGATAGATAATTTTCTTTTGCATATGGAATTGTCTGGTAGGCCAGATTTTGATAGGACATCAAAATCGCAAAAAGGAATTCAAAGGCTGATCTATCACAACTTTTCGAAATCTGAGTTGTAAATATTGAATTGTGGTTCTGTTCTGAAGGATAAAGGGGGACTAATTTACCAATTTTCAATGGGTGCACCTGTTACAAATCAAATCTAAAAAAAGCGAAGGATTACATTAAATCATGGAATGATTTATGGGGCATCCATTTTTCGAACAGATACTTCCCCCTTTTTAATTGCGTTGGAATTATTGACAAATAAGTGGTTCTGTCGTTTTTGTCCAATTTTGGATTTTTGGTTTTGGATAGTTTTGATTTTAATCTAAAGCAACATGGAGGAACAAATGAACAGGGCTTTGTATCAGGGTTTGATTTCCACATTTCCTGTAGAAAAAATTCCGGAAAGTAATTCAGTTATCCGTTTTCAGGACTATGATCCTTTCAATCACCTGAACAATGCCCGGTACATCGATTACTTTATCAATGCAAGATCACTTACTGCGGTTTTACGGGTTTGACATTTTCAAGATTGCCAGGGAAACCGGAATGGGATGGGTAGTTGGACAACATCAGATATCTTTTATCCGGCCGGTTTCATTAATGGAAACGGTCAGAATAAAGACCCGCTTATTGTCCTATTCCAAGCATGCTATCCTGATAGAATCTTTAATGCTTGATGCTGAAAATGAATGGATTAGGAGTTTGCTTTGGACAGAGTACTTTCATTATGACCTTAAAAAGAAGAGCGTATCCGCACATGACAAGGAATATTTGGAGTTTTTTGAAAAGATTCATCTTCCCCATCAAGGCGATTTAAATTTCGAGCTGCGGAATTTGCAGATCAGGAATACAGAGATTACAAAGTATAAACAATGAGTCAAATAGATCTTCATGAGATGAAATTTCTAATTCACGAAACTTTCCTTAGGTCAACTCAATGTATCATATTGCCCATCAGCCAATACATGATTTTATTAAAGGCTATTTCCTTTAAATCAAAATATATGACAGACATTAAAGCAATCAATATTATGGAGAAATTTTCATTGTTAGAAGCGCAGTGGACTCCCCATATCATAGCGGAACTCAACGGACAGTATGTGAAACTCTGCAAGCTTAAAGACGAATTTGTGTGGCATAGCCATGAGGATGAGGATGAGCTTTTTATGGTCTTTAAGGGGACGCTGATTATGGACTTCCGGGACGGCCGTTCAGTTGAAATAAATCCGGGAGAAATACTGGTGGTTCCCAAAGGAGTTGAGCATAGACCAAGATCCCTTGAAGGAGAGATGGTGTTTAACCTGCTTTTTGAACCTAAAGAAACCAAGCATACCGGTGAAATTGAAAGTGAATTGACCGCAAAGGAATTGAATTGGATATAGGATTTTGATCGTTTCGGAGATTCGGATTATGAAGCACAATCTATTTCCGTCCAGTACTGCTTCAGTAAAAATATGATTCTTCGAACATTTTCATGAAAGTTAGCGGTCATTGTAGGTGCGACCGGAAGACGACCTGAATAAAACGACTAAAAAATAAAAATATGAGAAAAGTAATTGCAGCTTTCAATATGACACTTGACGGTGTTTGCGACCATACAACTGGTATTCCTAGTGAAGATTTACATCAACATTATTCCGACCTATTAGATAATACAGGAGTCGTTTTGTATGGACGGACAACCTACGAACTTATGCAATTCTGGAAAACAATATTGCAAAATCCTTCTGGTAAAAAATCAATGGACGACTTTGCAATTTCAATAGACAAAGTTCCAAAACTTGTTTTCTCCAACACACTCAAGGACACAAACTGGGACAGTGCAAAACTTTCAGATAGCCCACTTAATGAAAAAGTTTTGGAACTCAAACAGCAATCAGGAAAGGATATTTCGGTGGGAAGTCGGAGTTTGATTATTCAACTGTTAAACAGTAATCTAATTGACGAATTTCAAATTTGTGTTCACCCTATCATTGAAGGGAAAGGGCTAAGACTATTTGACCAAATCACGGACAGAATAATGTTGAAACTCATCAAGATAAAAACATTAAATTCTGGTGCGACAGTATTTTTTTATGAGCCGACACGAGAATAAACAACGAACAGAAAATGAAACAGACATTTATTTATTTAGCGTTGACAATTTTCACCTTGACATCATGCAATAACAAAACAGAAAACACAAGTATGAGTATGGCGACAACAGCAAACGACAGTTTGACTTTTAAGAATGGCTATTCCGAAGTGAATGGACTGAAAATGTATTATGAAATTCACGGACAAGGAAAACCAATTGTTTTAATTCACGGTGGTGGTTCAACCATTCAGACAAATTTTGAAAAAATCATTCCACTACTTGCTAAAAACAGACAGGTAATTGCTGTTGAACTTCAAGCTCACGGACGTACAAATGACCGTAACGCCGATCTGACATTTGAACAGGACGCAGATGATGTTGCTACACTTCTTAAAAACTTAAAAATTGACAAGGCGGACTTTTTCGGCTTTAGCAATGGTGGAACAACTACTTTACAAATCGCTATTCGGCATCCTAAATTAGTTGACAAAATGATTTTAGGTTCAGCACTCGCCAAACGAAACGGAGTTCCTGATTGGTTTTGGGGCTTTATGGAAAATGCCAAATTGGAGGATATGCCTGAACTTTTAAAAGTTGGCTACAAAAAAGTTGCGGCGGACACAAATGATTTGCAGGTAATGCACGACAGAGATGCAAAGAGAATGGTAAACTTCAAAGACATTCCAGAGGAACTTACAAAATCCATTAAAGTACCGACTTTAATCATTATTGGCGACAAGGACGTAATAACACCTGAACACGCTATTGAACTTCACAGACAAATTACAAATTCTGAATTAGCAATAATTCCAGGTGGACACGGACAATATATTGGAGAAGTTACAACAATAACACCCGACTTTAAAGAGAGCGACCTTGTAGTTCCAATGATTGAAAAATTCCTTGACAAAAAAGCTGAAAAATAATGCTGACCTACACGAGCGAGAGAGAACAACAACGAACAGCTAACAGCAGCTACCCAAAAGTGGCGGTTCAGTGGTTAAACCAAGCTTTGTGCTTCTATCTAGTTTGTGCTTGGTTGACAGTGTGTATCGTCCTGAAAAAAGTTTACAGTTTAATTGATTAATCCTGTAATGGGTTTACAACTACTTCTTCGTTCTGAAATGGATTTATAATAGTAGCTTTTTTCTGAAATGTAGCTTAGGAATTCAATTCTTATTTCACTGTAGTTTTGGCACAGAATCTCAAAATACTCCATTTTAACTAAAATATAATCAGTTAGTTGAGTCTATATATAGATCACTGGGCAAATGAATACCACCATTTTGGTTCTGATCTTCATTCTGCTATTATATCATATTCAAAATCTGATTGTATTGAAAGTCTCCACAGGATTGCAAAACATCCATGGTCAGTAGTCTTGAATTTATCTTGGGTTCTGTACCAATGGTGGGGAGTAAATTCTGTTGTATAAGATTTTCATAAAGCAGGCTCCCGGCAGTTAGCCAGGAAATGGAGTTTCGGTATTTGTGTGAATAATAAGAAGATATGGTATTAATACTTACTTGAATTTACCAAATGGTTCAATGATGTTTGAAATATTTAAGACGAGTGTCAATGATGTGCAAATTGCAGACAAAATTGTTAAAGCATTGGATAGTAGGTTTCCGGATTTCAAAGCCAATTTTGATTTGGAAGACTGCGATAAAATTCTGAGAGTGCATGCGAAAATCCCGGTTCCTGAGGTTAAGGACCTGGTTGAAAGTTTTGGATGCAGATGTGAGTTGCTTGAATGATTGCTCCTTCATTGTCAGTCTTCGTGCTCTAATTTCCAAAAAGGAGAATTAAAGTGAAGATAACGCGGGTTAACATTTTACGGGAAATATTCAATGAAAAGAAGTGCGATTTTAAGGACTTTAAAATCCCTACCAAATGTATTTTTAATACTATGGATTATTGGCTGTAATCCAGTCAAAAAAGATATGGAAGAAACTAAGCTAACAACTAAAACGGTACGGAATCCCAGTTCATCCGATTCTGCCCTTCTGGATTTTGAGCTAAAACATGGCGATTCTCTGGAAGTTCAAACCATGGAGCAGCTGCTAAAATTGAATTCCACTTATGGATTGGAACCCTGGATTTTTACAAATAAAATTGCCATTGACAGCGATTTTCGAACGGTACCCCACAGTCATCCTGTTCTTACCTTAAATACCAGGCATACAAAGGATGATGAGTTGTTAATGGCAACATTAATCCATGAACAGTTGCATTGGTTTGTCAGTGGTCATCCCTCCAAGGAGAAAGTTTTGAATAAGTTACAGGTTATGTATCCAAAACCGGTAACTGAATTCCCATACGGAAGTGGGGGAGAGATCGACACGCACTACCATATCATGATCTGTTATTTGGAGTATAAAGGATTAAAACAGCTTATCGGCGAATTAAAAGCCCTTCAGGTAATTTCTTTCTGGCAACAGGATCATTACCACTGGATTTATGAAACCATACTCGAGGATCAGCTTCGGTTGGAAAAACTTGCAAGTGAAATGGACTTAGTACCGGGACCAACCAAGTAGCACGAATCATATCGGGAATGCTGCAGTCTTCCATCAAAACCTGATTTACCGGGTTGTCAGAAGTAAAATACTAAATCCTGAGTAAAGTGATATGGCTGAGTTGATAAAGTCAGGTTTGGTGCGTACCAAACAATTCCCAGAATGGTCTATACAAGACTCGCACTGAAGGTAAAGTCTGTTTTGTTTTTTGATTCTATTGATAAATTGGTTCTTAATGCCTGGATATGTCGCTGATTTGGAAATAGGGATGGTTGGTAGAGGAGAGTGCCATGAGTGTTGATAGTTTAGACTTTAAGGATTGAGTGGGTTGATAAAATGTATTTGCATGTTTTCAAAATCCAGCACCATTGAACCAAATCGGACAATTAAATCCTGACCTATATTACCGTAGACGTGCTTCCATTTCTCATTCCTGCTTTCGGTTAGCACGGTGGTTTTGGGGAAAAGTAGGGGAACATCGTTTACTCTGATTTTAAAATCGATCTGATATCCGGGAAAGGTATCATGTCCACCCGCCCCTCCGAATTGAACTTCTTCCAATTGGTAATTGGATTCGATTTCATCTTTGAACTGATGGTAATATCGTGAATAGAGCATGCTTTGGTCCGCTCCCGTATCCAGATAAAAGTGCTTTCCATCCAATTGAATGAGCAGGCTCAAGCCATCCATAGCCATAGTCGGTTTTTGGGACTTGGAGACTGTCGTTCTGGGAAATCCGGCCCTGAAAAGTCCATCCTGATCTATACTGATGATACCCATTGATTCCATCACCGGAAATCCAAGTATCCCGTGAATCTGATAATCGATTTGTGGAAAAGCCAGGTGTTCATCCGCGAGCACCAAAAAAACAACATTGTTGAATACGGCAGATCCCAACCCTAGTTTTTCACAAATCCCAAGATTTGCATATACCCTGTTTCCGGTAATGGTTCCCACCTGAATGGAATCCGGAAGCACTTTCATTTGGAGACGCTTTGCCACTGACCGGGTTATCGTGGAGAGATTTGCACCAGTGTCAAAAATCATCGGAATGGAATCTCCTTTCGCGGTCAATAAGAGATTGTTCAGTCCTGCCAAATCCCGGGTCATTTGCTGGTGAACGGGGCCTCGAAGCTCAGTTTCCTGGGCGGGCTGATGTTCCAGAATAGTCCATATTTTTAAGGAGTTTTTATAACCATCAACCTGATCAGCATTGAGAAAGTGTTCAAAGTCCCGCAGAATACGGGAGACTGCCTCCTTTGCTTTGGCATAGTCATAAGACTTATAGGCATTGTCATGCCGGACTTCAAGTAGTTTCAGTCTGATTGAATCCGGTAGGTTTGTGTCAGATTGGTCCAATAAGTAGGCAACTGTTGAATCTGATTGGAAGATTTGGTTAAACGCATTAGTGAGAATAGCCAAAAGGGTATTATTTTCTGTATCGCTGAACTGTGACCTGTGAAGTTCCAAAAGTTCTGCTGCTTTGAAAAAGTCCTTTTTTTCAGTTTCGGCATAGATTTCAGTAAAGAAGCTGTTTTTTTGGGCTCTGCTACTTGGGATAAAACTCAGAAGGAGCAACCCTAGGAGAAAGTATTTCATAATGATATTGTTCCTGACAAATATGCGGGTTGCCTCATTTTGAAAATTGTAAAATAGCGACAGATCGATAAATCAGGTTACAGACATGTTCCATGGATATGGGGTCAGAAGGGATATAGCAGAATTTAAATTTTAGTTTTTACGAGTTCATAATTCCCTGTCTGTTTATTTTTGATCAATTGATATCCCTCTTCCAATAGCAAGGTCCACCCATTCCCGGAATATTCCTGTCCGGAAGTCTGAAAAGGACAACTGATGGAGATTCTGTTCCAGGAATGATTCATTAACAGTCCTCCATTTTCCACTGTTAAGATCCCCCAACTATCAGTAATGCGAATGTCTGGGTAAACAGTACCCATATCCTCCAGGGGAAAAATATTTCTTGGGTCGAACGATATGGACATTTTTTCCAGTGGAATTTCTACATGCGGTTGATCTGCAAGGAACTGCTTATAGGTAGCAATCTTTTCGAGCTGGGAAAGTTCACGCTCCGTTTCCTCCTTGAAAATAAGGTCTCCGTTGTAAGCTTTTTCCAGCTTCCCAATTTGCTCGTTTAGGTCATTGGGAATCTTCAGATCAAATGCGGTTATAAGATATTCAGAAAGATCTGTTTGCCCTGAAATGTTGAGATTCCAATTTTTGTCTAGTGTTCTCAGGAATACACCATAAATTGGAATGGTCTGATAGGCAAACGACCTAACGAATGTTGGGCTTTTCTCAAACCGGTTAAGTTGTCCGACAAGATGTAGCCTAGTTTCAGCTTTATTTCTGTCGCTATGGATCAAGCCGGAATACTCGGCAATTCCTTCATTGAGTTCAAGAGAGTTTTCCTCGGCTTTGGAACCTTCAAATAGCGATTGCCTGTAAGCCCTGAAAAGCAATGCGTTCCGGACATGGGAAAGGGCAATTTGATGTTTCGGTTCCAGGACAGCGTGCTTTAATGCCTCCAGTTCAAGGCGCAGATAGATTCTTCCGTCCTTTGTGTCAAGGTGATTGTTTTCTGAATGGGTAAGCGGAAATCCCAATTCAGATTGAACTCTATGGAAAAGCTCATGGGACAACAGGTTTATTCTTTCCTGTTTATTTTCTGCTAATGGCAACATGACCATTGCCCAACGCTTACCGGCCCAGTCAATCGAGGTATTTGCCATATTGAGGCTTTCCGGGAAAATTCCTGTGTAGACTCCATCCGTCAGCGTGAGAATTCCTTCTCCATCCGCTTCATTGGCATAAAGTTTCCGGGTTTCGGGTTCGATCAGAAGAACGGGGCCATACAGCCTTCTTTTCCAGAGCGTTTTGTTTTTATTGGCGTTTTTTTGAACCTCCTTGAAATACTTTTTATAATCCGCAGAAGTAGTGGAATCAGTCTGGGCTTCTGCCCAATTGTAAAACAATGAAAAGAAAATAGAAAACAGGTAAAGTTTCATTGGATTATTGGTTGAGTTTAATGGACAGATAGCCTTATTCGCATGCGTTTTTATCATCCCATTGTTTGGTGATTTTGACAAGCTACACTGATGGTGACTGTTTCAGTATTTATCCTCGCAGACGTTAAATATCCCAGGCGTTTAGACAACTCCTCAGATTTCAATCTTTGCTTTTTCAAAATATCAGTTGCTGTCCCACGGTCGAGTCTTTCCGCTAATCCGATTAGCAATCCTTTTGTCCCGCGGATGTAGCAAAGTCGATACATTATCATCCGTCCTTCAAGTGTTAGCCCTATTACTATGAAAAATTCAATTGCACTGTCAAGTGGTTCCACGACAATACCAACATTATGCATTTCCATTAATTTGCTTTTTTCCATAATATCCAGCTTTTTTCCGGCGGTTATTGTGATTGAATACAGTATGAAGTTATTTCGAAAATACTTTAGCTATTTCTGTTTTGTCATTCTGTTATAAAAGATTGTTGCCTAAGACTAGAGTTAAACCGTGTTTTTGTTGACCCATTGAAAAAAAGCCTGCTTATATAGGTTTCCCAGAGGGAAAATCTTCCCTCCAATGGTTACATTAGTTTGGCCAAACCGTTCAATCTGAAGGGTGTTGACAATATAAGAACGATGAGTCCGAATGAAGTGACTGGGTAATTTTTGCTCCATTTCTCCGATTCCAATCAGGGTAAACAAAACCTTTGAAGGGGTGACCAATTTGATATGATTCTTCACACTTTCCACATAAAGGATTTCTTTCAGATTGACTTTAATGAATTCCCGATCATGTTTGATATAGATAAATGGTTCAGCATATTCGGTTTCTACGGGCACGTCTAAAGGGGATTGGAAAGGTTGTTTTCGGCTTCCGTATATTTTGCGTACCGCTCGGACAAACCGCTCAAAAGAAATCGGTTTGAGGAGGTAATCAGTAATTTCCAGTTCATATCCTTCCAGTGCATATTCCCGAAATGCGGTGGTGAGGATAATGCCAGGTCTTGCTTTAAGCGTATGAAGCAACTCTATTCCCGACATTTTGGGTAATTGAATATCCAAAAACAGTACATCTACCGGCGAACGTTGGAGTTGAACCATCCCTTCTACAGCATTATGGAAGATATGGGTGATTTCAAGATCCGGGAAATGGGAAATATGATTCTGAAGAATTTTGACGGCGGGAATTTCATCCTCGATAATCATGCATTTCATCTGTTTATTTTTTAATGGTCATTATCTGTCCCGTGACAAAGGATACGGGATAGAATCTCGCATGTGTTATAATCATTCCAGTGTGTGATCCCGTACCTACAGGATCATGCTCGATTTCCTATTAGAATTTAATGTTTAGTCTAACCAAAAAGGTGTCCCTTGCATTGATAACCAGTTCATGATTATCAGGATAAAGCAAAGTCAGTCTTTTTTTTACATTTTGTAATCCTATACCACTTTTAATTGAACCGCTGTGCGAGTCCTCTTGGGAGATTTTGTTTTCAATCATAAAGACCAATTCTTCCTCATTTACAAATAAATAGATTCTGATCCAGGAATTTTTAACATCTTTCGAAGGACCATGCTTAAAGGCATTTTCAACAAAAGGCATAAGTAAAAGCGGGGCCATAAAAACACCGTCTAAACTTCCTTGGATATCAAAATATAGGTCTAATCGCCCACCATATCGGAGTTTTTCCAAGTCAATGTAATTTTTAATCAAATTGACTTCCTTACTTAACAATGTCTGTTCGACATTACATTCATATAGGATGTAGCTTAATATATCAGAGAGTTTCAAAATTGACCCGGAGGCAAATTGGTCTCCTGATAGTACCATTGAATAAATATTATTTAATGTATTGAATAAAAAATGGGGTTGAAGCTGATTTTTAAGGTTTTGAAGCTCTGCCTGTACTTTTTCTGATTTTAGCCGTTCATTTGCCCGGGTCTGAAAAATATTCTGTTGAATTAACTTAATTGCCACTACGGGCGATGCTATATAAATCAGGTCAATAAACATGTAAAGGGTTCTTGATGAAAGAAACTCTTGAGTCTTCCCTGACTTTTCCATGGGAAAAAGTTGATCCAGAAAATATAGAATAACCATTCCAACAAAGGCATAAAAAGCCACGAGTAGGGCTAATTTGATGTATTGGGAACGAGGAAGGTATAGGGGAAAAAGTCTGTATGCCAAATAATAACTGTACGGGATCTTAACCGTCATGAAAAGTATCTCATAAAAAAACCAGTCAGCGTAGTTACCCTCGTAAAATGAACCGTTTACTATTCCGTAAAAAGACAGCCAAAACCCCCAATAAACCATATGCCTGGAGATACGCTCCAAGGTCCATTTATTGTAGTTTTTGTCTAATTCAATCATCGTATTTTTGGTTGAAAATAAGGTGCTTGTCTGATTAAAACTTAGAAATAAATACCAAAGTGCCCTTTGGTTATATCAAAAGCCGATATTCCGGTACAAAACCTCTCAGCCAAATGGCAGTCTGTTTTGGTCCCCATTCTTCCCAAATCAGTCCTGTTTTCCGGTTTTAAGGATGTATTCTCTATAACATGCGTTGAAATTAAATTTTAAACACGCATGATTCGACAATCGGTATTCGTAGTTTTTTTCAGCATCTGTTTAATGCATACGTTTTTGGCAAAGGCCCAAAACACAATTACTGGTAAAGTAGTGGATGCTCAAAATCTTCCTCTGGAATTTGCCCATGTGCTGCTGTTCCAGGATTCATTGTTTCTTCAGGGAACTGTGACTGATTCCCTGGGAAAATTTGAAGTGCTTTATTCCAATTTAGCCGCACCTTATGTAATTCAGGTTCAAGCCATGGGGTTTTCCCAATTTCAAAGTGAACCGTTTGCCTTTTCAGGAAGCAGGGATTTGGGAAACATTTTACTGACAGTTTCTTCTACTGAACTGGACGAAATTACAGTGCAGTCCACCCGTCCGCTTTTTGAACAACGGATAGACAGAACTGTCATTCATGTTCAGGACAGAGTGACAAATCTGGGTAGTTCCGTTCTTGGTGTACTGGGTAGATCACCGGCAGTCCGGGTGAATAGGGGAATCAACCAGATCAGTATGATGGGAAAGGAAGGGGTAATTGTAATGGTGGACAATAAACAGGTCAGGATGGAATCTGCCGACCTGATCCGGTACTTGGAAAACCTGAATACGGACCTGGTAGAATCCATTGAACTGATCACAGCTCCACCGGCAAGTTATGATGCACAGGGTGGGGCAGGTATAATCAACATCAATACCCTCCGTGGTGAAGGAAATTTAGGAGGACAGATCTCAGGTAATTTTGCATATGGAAAACGCCCGAAATATGGTGTAAATCTATCACTGAATGGAACGGGGGAAAAACTGACTTATTATTTCAACGGAGGTTACTCATTAGCCAAGGACCTTGAATTGGTTGAAATCGAAACCGAGCTGAATTTTGGGAATAGTCCTATTGTTTCAAGTTTGGATGTGGAGCGAAAGCCTGCGACTGCTATGTATACCGCCGAGTCGGGACTGAAATGGAAAATTTCCCCTCAAACGGGAGTAGGAATAGGTCTATCCTTATTGCAATCCAATTGGAAAATGGATGCAACTGCTCTGACGAAATCAAGAGATGAAGGGGGGATTACTTCATCCCAAACTGACAGTTATGAGGAAAATCTGCTTTCCCAGGCCATTCTGAACCTTAATCTTTCCCATTCTTTTTCGGACAAAACCAGGGTTGAAATAGACTATGACTATATCAGGTTTGAAAGGGATAACCCAACTGTATACCAAGTTAAAGGAATTGTGAATCAAGATGATGAGCAAAATTCAGGCTTTTTATCCAGAGCTAAGACACCGCTGGATATCCAGGTAGGGAAAATCGACGTACACAAGGATTATACTGAGAATTTAAGTTTTGATTTTGGTCTGAAAGGCACGTATTCAATATTTAACAATCAGGTAAGGGTGGCCGAAAGAAACCAGGAAGGTGTTTGGGTAGATATTCCCGGATTTACTGATTCTTATAAGTTGGATGAATCCTTGTATGCGGTTTATCTGTCTTCCAATTGGCAGATCACGGATAAATTCAGGATGATTGCCGGGCTGAGATATGAAAACTACGAGCTCATTCTGGAATCATCTAAACAGGGAAAAGTAAATAATCGGAAAATGAACAATTTGTTTCCCAACCTGCACGGGAGTTTTACTTTTGATGAAAACAATGAGCTTTCACTCTCATTTGTAAACCGGATCCAGCGCCCAAGTTTCTCTATGCTGGCGCCTTATTTTTATTTCTTTGATGAACATACCCTATTTACCGGGAACCCCGAATTGGTACCGTCATTGACCCATCAAATTCAGTTGGTATATCAGGGTTCAAAGCTGAGCACAACCCTTCAGTTGACAAAAGAATCCCAACCGGTATTTGATGGCCAACCTGACATGGATTTTGAAAACAAACTCTTGGTAGTACGGCCACTACAAGGATTGGAAAGCCAAAGCGGCACACTTTTAATATCCTATCCGGTGGAAATCACCACAGGCTGGACAAGCCAATATGATGTCCGTGGAACGTTACAAAC
Source organism: Algoriphagus sp. Y33 (assembly GCF_014838715.1). Taxonomy (NCBI): domain Bacteria; kingdom Pseudomonadati; phylum Bacteroidota; class Cytophagia; order Cytophagales; family Cyclobacteriaceae; genus Algoriphagus; species Algoriphagus sp. Y33. Next base: position 506,059 of record NZ_CP061947.1, read on the forward strand.
CCAGTACCCCATTGTAAACTCGCTTCCGGTTAAATACGCTTCGGCAAATATTGAAGTTTCCACCACTCAGATTTTCCATGTTTCCGATTGGTTTGATGCTGAACTGAATGCCGCATACTTTTCGAACTACCGTTCGGGAATAATGTATATGAAAGAACGGCTTATGCTGGATTTGGGAATCGGGAAAACCTTTTCATCAGGAATTGGGATTTCATTTAATGTGAATGATGTATTAAACACAGGCAGCCAGTGGCCAATGACCGCTGATTTTCCTACCAATGATTTGGTTTATGATTGGCTTTTTGATGCAGAGGGGCCTATTTTCCGGTTTAATCTGTCGGTTCCATTGGGAAGTAGATCAGTCCGAAAGCTGGGACACAGGTCCGGTTCCGGGGATGAACAGCGGAGACTATAATTTGGCTTGCCGATCCAGGTGTCAAAAATGGAAAATGAGAGGCATACTGCGGACTTATAGCTCATGGCCGTCTACTCATTAGCTGTTCGTTGTTTTTCTTGTCAAGCTAAACTTTATCCATAGAGCCTTATAAGGTGTGACCAATTTCCCAAATGTGTCCAAATGGGTCTTTTAGTTTGCCGATTCTCCAATCTTCTTCGGTAGTCATTGGACAAATTTCTGTCGCACCTAATTTTATTGCCTTTTCAAATAATTTATCAGCATTTCTTGTTTGTAAAATTACTCTGATTGAGCTACTTAATTTTAGGTCTGGCCTTAAATTTCCATTAAGAGATTCTTCGTTACCCACATAAAACTCCGCCTTTTCAATTTCAATAACCGATGATATTTTTTGGTCAGGCATTTCAAACCTTTTAGTTTCAATAGCTCCAAAAGCGGATATATAAAAGTCCACAGCTTTTTTTCCATTGTAAACTGTTAGAAAAGGTTTCACAGTTGTAATATTATTATCTTTCATACTTTTGTTGATTTAAAATTACTTTCTATTTTGTTCGTGTGAAGGTTATATCGCTCTACAATCCCTGCTAATGGTCATGTAGTTAATGCTCCTAATGTTCTTGTTTTTAATAGCTTGCGCTTCTTTTTTGTTACTATATTTTACAATTGAAATCATAAAATCAGTAATTTATTGGGTACTGCCAGATTGAATCCAAGAGTTCTTATTATATCTATATGCAATAAGTGAACTAAAGGATAGTTTCTTTCTGATTGCCGTACCTCTTATTCATATTTCAGCCCATGTATCTGCTTTTGAGAGATAAGCTTTCCATAATCTGACTTTGGCAAAGTCCAGAGGGCGTAAACCATTACCAACAATATTGATAATAAAACTCTATGTTTGATTGACATAACCCTGAGTCTTTAGCAGCTGTATATAGTGCCCATGAAATTTCTTTCTACGTTTATGATCCTCTAAAAGTATGCCTCCGATCCACCTTTCGAGAGGCAGGGTTTCGGGTAGGGGCATAGACTAATCAGACTTTAATTTGGGTTTACTTTCCGTTTTTTCAATCCATCAATCTTTCTGCATTTTCATATATTATTTTAATAGGATTAAGGTCATTAGGTCGGTAAACAGGAACCCTGTCACAGAAAAAAACCAAAAATGGATACTCCTGGAGGCTGGTCAGAAAGGGCTCATACTCCAGGAGGATCATCAGTTTTCCAAGTAAAGCATGTGCAGGTAACAAGCTGAAATCATTAAAACCTTGCGCTCTCCGTGCATGAATGGAATGATAGACTTTTTTCAATAAGTTGATTTGTTGGCTTTCGTTTAGGGTTACCAAGTAAATGCCCTGAATTAAAAACATGTCAAGCGCCTGCAGTGAAATATCAGTATTTTGAAAGGTTCCCTCTGCTGTCATCGGCGGATATATGTTTTGGCATTCGGGTCTGATCAGATCCAGACGGTGCAAAAACACCGAATTTAGATCCTCTCTGGAATACAACTCATCAAAACTGTTAATCGCTTCATATAGATTGTCGAATCCATCTTGGAATTCATCAGAGAGTGCAAAATCCAACAGTGACGGAAGCCTCAACAGGCTTTCCAGTAGGGATCCGGTATCCATCCCATTCAGTTTGTTTTCCGGAATTTGTTGTACAGCCATCATCTCATCCCTACTTTTCAGTTCAGCCCAAGCCGCAGATCCTGGAGTTATCGGATAGCTATATGTATTGTTAAAAATTAGTGGCAAACATCCGGTTTCATCCCGATCCGGGTTTTCGCAGGCCCCCAGCAAACTGATGGCGATTACCAATAAAAGTGGAAGTATTTGTTTTTTTTTCATAATTGAGGGAATGTTAGCCGCTTAAATCACAATGAAGCGAAAAATTGACAGGGATAGTTGGCAAATTTTTCTCATTGTACCTTTTAATACTAGCTGTGGGTGCATTGGTTGATCAGGATAAACTAAAGGGTTCCCATGCTATTGGATCATGGTAATTGATCATTTGAATTTTATTTCCATAGTTCCTCATGAGGGTTCTTACCCTGTCTAGGGTTTCTCCCGTTGTAGGTTGTTGTTTGCAATAGAAGCAGCCATTTTAATAACCGGGTGATGGGGATTGCTAAGTTCCCACCGAAGATAATAAGCATCACCTGCGTGAAGCAGCCAACTCCTTTTGCGCTTGATGGCAAAGGCATCTTTGGTCCTTGGTACATGAATAAGCCTCATATTCTTCACTTGAAACATGAATCTCCAAGAGTTGTTAAAATCACCAATACCACCGATGTGATCGGGATCCAAATGTGTACAAATGCAATGTTTGACTTGCTCTGGATCCAATCCCAGCCATTTAATTGTCCAACAGCGGTGATGTCAACTTTAAGGTCCAATCCCGTGGAAGCAACTAATTCCCAGTCCAATATGTCGTAGGGAGAATTTACCTCATAACGTCCAATACCTAAATCCATCATGGCTAACATTTCTCTTTCTTTTAATAGTAAACAATGGCCCACAGCCGGACTGATTGCTGTCAGTATTTCTACGCAGTTCAGGTGAAATGGCTCCATGTAAGTATATTGGGTTACTATTTTCAACTAATTGGGGAATATCCAGTTCGGGTTTTCCAACGATACAGGTTACCATAAAGTAAAACTCCTGTATTTCCTCATATGTAAATTGTAAAAACGCGACATTGACTCGGAAATTAAAATTACAGGTTTAGTTGGGTAGATTTGAATAGATACTTATAAGCAGACCGTTTCAGGTACCCGAAGTTTACTATGGCTTTCGGAGAATACTTAATAATACCTGTTTATTTAATTCGTTGATCTGATTCCTGAACCTTCTTTTTTTTCCGGCGAAGCTGGAGATTTGGGGTCTGAATTTTAGTTTGAATTGCTTGAAAATTAATTTCTTTGATGTTTCAAAGATGGATCCCAAAACGAAAATTTCCCTTAGTATTTCCTTAGCTCTGTCAGTATTTTTTTTACTGCCATGGATATCACTTTTTGAAATGGCGGAAATACTTAATCGGACTTTTTCGCGGACCCAGGTAAGTCCAAGAATGGGGTATTTGTTTTTTTCGACCTTTGTCGGCTCACTCGTGTTATTTCAGTTTAATTTTTTCTGGAAAAAACGCCTTATTCCGTCCGGAAGCTTCGGGAAGGCTACATTGGGATTATTGAATTTTCTGTTGATCATCTTACTTTCCATTCTACTTTCGGGCATTCTTCGAATCCTATTTGACCTGGAATATTCCAGAGCATTCTTTTTGGTTTTCCTTTTTCGGCATTCGGGTATCTTGATCATTTGTCTGTTGGTGGTATATGCTTATGAGGCATCGGAACGGGCTAAACTAGACCAACGGAAACTGGATGCAATGGCACTAGAAAAAAACCAGACAGAACTTGCGGCACTCAAAAGCCAGATGGACCCCCATTTCCTTTTTAATACACTAAATTCACTTTCAGGGCTTATCAGAAATGATTCCGGAGAGGCAATCCGATTTGTCGGTCACTTATCAGACTGTTTTAGATACACCCTCGAAAACAGGGATTCTATACTTGTAGAACTCAGGGAGGAACTGAAATTTCTGCAGGCCTACCTTTATTTGATGCAAATCCGGTTTGGAGAAGGACTTTCTGTGGAACTGGAAATTAAGGAATCTGAATTTTCAAAAAAGCTACCCCAGTTTGGACTTCAACTGCTTGTGGAAAATGCGGTTAAACATAATTTAGTTTCTTTAAAAAAACCTTTGCAAATCAGGATCTTTCAGCAAAATAATGAAATTATAGTCTCAAATAATTTACAGAAAAAGGATTCTATGGGATTGAGATATGGTATAGGGTTGACAAACCTTAAAAAAAGATACGAGCTGTTAGGTCATGATTCCGTACGGGTAGCATATGTTCAAAATTCATTTCAGGTTACCATTTTGTTACTATGAAGCCGTTGAAAATTCTTTTGGTCGAAGACGAACCGGGGGCCGCAGCAAACTTAAAAGCTATGCTTTCCAATCTGGTACCCGATTTTCAACTCTTGGCCATACTTCCAAGTGTGGAAGAGGCCGTAGAATGGCTTCGTGTTAAAGGAAGTTACCCGGATCTTGGTTTTTTTGATATCCAGTTGGAAGACGGTCTTTCCTTTGAGGTATTCACCAAGGTGGTGGTGGATTTTCCGGTAGTTTTCACCACTGCCTTCGACCAGTATGCCATTGATGCTTTCAAGGTGAACAGCATTGATTACCTGTTGAAACCCATTAATGAAAAACATTTGGCCTTTAGCATTCGAAAATTCGAGCAACTTCGAAAACCTGCGTTGGATGAATCTTTGATTCTGGATCTCCTTCGGAAATCCAGAAGTTCAAATCCCCGTACATTTTTGGTGCATTTCAGGGATAAGCTAATACCTCTTCCTTCCTATGATGTGGCATTCTTTTATATAGAAACGACAGTAGTTCATGCCCGTACCCATAAAAACCAAACTTATCCCCTAGATCTTCGCTTGGATTTATTACAGGATGAATTGGATTCCGGCTTGTTTTTTAGGGCTAACCGACAGTTTCTGGTAAATCGGATAGCCATCAGGAGTGCGGAATACTACTTCAACGGACGGCTTTCCCTTCAAGTGGAGCCCGAATCTGAGGAATTGATTTTAATCAGCAAAGCCAGAGTATCCGAGTTCAGGCAATGGTTTGAAAACCGATAATTGCAGTTCCTCAATTCCCTCCTCCACGTTTTTTCTTCATCTCTTCCCGGATTTCTTTCTGAAATTGCTCAAAAAGGGCATATTGACGGGCATCCAGAACCACTTTCATCGCGTTATCCCGTTCTCCCTTCAAGGATTTCCATTCTTTGAATTTTTGAAGTTTACCTGCCTTGGAGTTGGATAGCGTACGGATACCTTTCCAATATTTCTCCAAAATGCCATTGGTTTTTGTTTTTTGGTCCTCGGTTAAATTCAATTGCTTACTGTATTTTTCAAACCGTTCTTTCAAAGCCTGTTTGTCTTCTTCAGACCAATTTGACTGGGCCTGGGCTCCTGTACCAAATCCAGTAAAAGTCAGAATTAGAACAGTAAAAAGGCTTTTGTTCACCAGTGTTTTCATGAGTTGGTTTTTTGATGTGCTCAAAATTGCAAACCCCGGTTGAATCCAAGCCAATCATATTATTCCAATCAGTAGAAATTGCAGCTCAAACTGACTTAACTCCGGTTGAACCTTTTCATGGTCAGGGAGCAGGCTCAGTTGTCTTTTTTCCAGCTTCAGGTATTTTTTTATAACAGCAGTGGCTCAAACCCGGAATTTTGCCTAACAAAAAATCTTGTTTCGACCAGAATGCCTTATCCGACGATGGGCTTATTCCAGCCTCGGGATCCGGCAATATGTTCCCAAAACCAAATTATTTAAAGATGAAAGTATCCATGAATTGGCCAATTATCAAAACATTCGGAATAATCCTGATCACCTTGATTTCCTGTGTGCAGGAAGAGCCTCCCAAGGAATTCCGGTTTTATCAGGAAATGATCATAGACGGAATAAAGAGAACCTACCTCGTTAATCTTCCGCCAAATTATTATCAGCAGGAGGGAACCCGGAAATTTCCTGTTGTGGTTGCCTTACATGGCACTGGAGGAAATGCCGGGCAAGCAGAGCGGGATTACGGACTCACGCCCAAAGCAACTGAGTCAGAATACGTCATTGTCTACCCGGAAGGAGTACCGAGATCAGGACCATTGGGTATCCGAACCTGGAATGCCGGGAAATGCTGTGACTATGCGATGGAAAGTCAGACAGATGATGTCGGTTTTGTTTCCACAGTGATTGATGTCATGGTTGGGCAGTATCAGGGTGATCCTAAGAAAATATTTGTTACAGGAATGTCAAACGGTGCAATGCTTGCCTACCGTTTGGCCTGCGAAATACCTGAAAAGATCACTGCTGTTGCCCCGGTCAGCGGGACCATGATGGCAAGGAATTGTACTTCAGATAAAGCTCTTCCAATACTGCATATTCATTCGGTATTGGATAAGATTATTCCTTTTAATGGTGGAATTGGACTGGCAGGATATCATTTTGCTTCAGTTGATTCAGCACTTGCCGTGTGGAGTTCTATTAATGAGCTTCCGATTGTTCCCCTAGAGAGCCGATTTCAGGATTACACCTATAAGTTATGGGAAAATGGGACAAATTACACCATTGAACTTTTTGTAACTGAAGATGGGGGGCATTCCTGGCCAGGTGGTAATATAGCCAGACCCGGAGCGGACTCTCCTTCTTCAGCGGTAGATGCTACGGAATTAATCTGGGACTTTTTTCGGAGGCATTAATCCTGCCTCCGTCCTGCCTCACCCGCTTTCTGTCCTTATTCCGGAAATTCGGGTATTCCCCTCCCGTAACAATTAAAAGAAATTTTATCCAACAGCTTTCCAATCAACCCCGCACTTCCATGAACTACCAGATTGTTACGCCTCAAATTTGCCTTCGTCCATTCATTCAATACTGTTGGACGCTGGAAACAAAACGGATGAATTCTGCTGTTTTGGAATTAATAACCACTGCCGATAATTCCTCAGGTATCATGTTACAGTGTGCTCAGTTAAAAGGTGAGGGGCTATACAATGGAAAAGGCAAAGCATTGCCAGGCTGTTTTCTGTATGGGCAACAAACTGGTCCAGGAAGATATTTTGTCCAAACACATATTTCAATAGCGGGTGTAGTTTTTCAGCCACAAGGGATTCACAAGCTTTTCCGATTTCCGGCATTTAAGGCAACCAATAGAATCATAGCATTCAAAGAATTTTGTAGTGAATCGTATAAATTCAATTTGAATAAACAATTACCTGCGTTGGATCGATTGGCCTTGCTTGAAACGTTCCTAATTTCAAAAATCCCCGGTAATTCCAGTGAAGATCAATCTTTTACCAGAGTATTAAAACAAATACAAAATCAACCCGAATTATTTTCCGTGTCAGAATTGAAGGATTTGTTGGGAATCTCAACCCGACAACTGGAAAGAAAATTTAATCAGACAATCGGGGTAAGTCCTGGCTATTATTTACGGGTAATGAGGTTTAAAAAAGCAATGGAATTAATTAAATCAGGTGAATTCAATAAATTCTCAGATATCGCATACTCTTTGTATTATACAGATCAATCTCATTTCATTAAAGAAGTTCGATACTTTTCGGGTTTGAATCCTAAAAAACTAATCGGTTTTAGATCGAAGTATTTAAATGAACTGGGGCTCCCGGTTTCTATGGTTAACCTTGCTGATTTTAAAATCACAGACAATTTCATCTGATTATAATTTGATTTTTAAAGGCCATATGGAATCTCGCTTATATTACAACCATTCCAGTGTGTGTTCCCTTACGTACGGGATCATGCTCGATTTCATGTGCTGATAAAAAGCTTATAGGGAAACCGAAAGTAAACCATTTCAAGGTTTCAGTCCCCTGTAAAACTTTCCAACTGAAGGGTATAACTTTGGGCATTACTTTCATTTTAAAAATTATTTGACGCTTATATACAATTTAAGGTAAAGTTGATGTCATATTTTTATTATGGTCAAGACAGAGATTTCACTGTTTTCGTTTTCTTTGAAGAAGTTGGCGGTAAAACATTATTGACAATGTAATCAGTATTCAAGTCAAAAGAAATTATCGAATAATTAAATAGAAAAGTAAATACCATTGAGGGTGGTAAGTAGACTTTAAATAGACTTGAGTACTATCTTGAAATTTTAGCAAAATAATCTTTCCATGCAATGAAAAAAAGTTAAAATTATATATTGGACAACAGCAAATATATTTTCCTTATTCATGGTATTAGGGGCTATTCCTGATATTTTAATGATTGACGAAGCAAAGGAAGTTGCAAAACATTTAGGCTACCCTTTATATCTATTGCCATTTCTAGGTGTTGCAAAAACTTTAGGTGCAATCACAATCGTGATACCAAAATTTGACAGACTAAAAGAATGGGCTTATGCAGGTTTGAGTATAAATCTAATAGGGGCAATCTATTCAATAATCCAAACAGATGGTTTTGGTTCAGATATTATTATTCCTTCTATTGGTGTTTTATTTCTCACGGTTTCTTACATTTTTTGGGTTAGGTCTAAGACAATTAAATAAAGTGAAACTAAATTAAACTGACTAAAAACAAATAAATTATGAGCAAAGTAATCTTTGACAGCGGAATATCACTTGACGGTTTTTTCGCAGGAGACAACAGAGGGCCAAGTAATCCAATGGGTGGAGTTTCAGGAAAAATCCATATGTGGACACTTAATCAAAAGGCGTTTTGGGAATATTTAGGAATGGAAGGTGGCAAAGAAGATAATTTTGAAGGTCAACTTATTAGAGATGTAAATGCAAGAACAGGAGCATTTATTATGGGAAAACGAATGTTTGAAGAAGGGGAAGCAAGTTGGCCAGAAGACTTGTATAAAGCAGACGTTTATGTATTGACACACGAAAAGCGCGAACCTTGGGTTCAGAAAGGGAAGACAATATTTTACTACATTAATGACGGAATAGAAAGTGCCTTAGAAAAAGCAAGACAATCGGCAAAAGGAAAGGATATTAGAATACAGGGTGGAGCAAACACTATTCAACAATTTTTAAATGCCGGACTTGTGGACGAATTTTTCATTCACATTGCTCCTGTTTTTTTAGGTGATGGTATTCGGCTCTTTGACGGCATTGACAAAGACAAGTATGACATCCAAATCGTAGAAGTGATACCGTCAGAATTGACAACACATTTAAGGTACAAATTGGCGAAGAAATGAAATCAACCGTATGACAGAAATAAAACAAAATTTAGAGAACCAAAAAAATGGAGCAATAGAGTTATGTCATTTAATCATTTTGGCTAAAGACAAAATCAAAACGGCTGATTTTATTACAACTCTTTTAGACCTACCAAGAGCAATTCCTGCTGACGGCCCTGTACCTTATTTTTTCCGTTGTATTGAATTTGGAAATGATGTTACAATACTTATAACTGAATTCAAGGAACATCCAATTGGTTATTACGCTTTTAAAGTAACAAGCGACCATTTCGAAAAAATAGTTGAAAAAATGAAGAAAGAGAAAATGGACTTTTGGGCAGACCCAAGAATGCAAAGGCCATTTGAAATCTATGAACAAGACGGGAATAAAGGCTTTTATGTGATTGACCCCTCCTGACACGGATTGGAAGTACTTTCAAAGAGTGACAAATAGCAAACAAAGAACCGCCAACACACGCTTGGTGGCCACTGTAAGGAAGCCACTAAACCATAAAATCCCTTCTCGAAAAAAAGCTTTCGCTATGAAGGGTGGAACTTTTCGGGGATAATCTCCAACATTTCTAAAAAACAGTTTTTCCATTGACTTGCAGACAAACAAGCAGTTTGAGCATTAAGGTTTATTCCGAACTTTTCCGAAATTGACCTGACCTGACTTTTTCTGAAAATTGATTTTAAAGCAGTTTTGACAGATAAGTCAGGCTGCTGTAACAGATAGGAGACAAAGGCTAAATATTTGACTTTAAGCACCAAATCAGAAGTCGACTGTTTTCTTTTAATGCTTAACAGAGCTGACTTGACAGTTGGTGGGGGCAGAAAGCTTTCAGGACTTACCTCATAAAGTAGTTTTAAATCAAAGAATGTATGATAGAAAACGGTATAGGGATTGTAAAGCTTGTTCGAAAATAACTTTTGTGCAGGCTCTAATTGAAGGACTATAGAACCTCCCTGGAAATTTTCAAGACTCTTAAACATCAGAATTTTGAAAATATCGGAAGTAATGCCATAAGGAATATTGGACACCACTTTAAAGGGAGTTTTGGGAACCTCAAAATTTCTGAAATCACAACCGACAACTTTAACATTACGGGCATTAGAAAATAATTTCCGTAAATGTTCAACTAAAGCTGTGTCGTTTTCAATAGCTACAACATTGTTGGTGATTTTTAATAAATGAACAGTAAGAAACCCCTTGCCTGCTCCAATATCTAAAACCGTGTCCTGACTATTTATATTTGCTTGTTTTATTGCATCTTCTATGAGCACTTTATCAATTGTAAAGTGCTGACCCGTGAAACGAACGGGCAATTTCTTTTTTGTCATTAATTACTTCTTACAGGTGAATACTTGAATTCAAATCGTAGAGAAGTGAATAGACAGTATTACCCGACATAGTAACTACGACAAAGCAATGCCATCAAAAAAAAATGACAGCACAAGCAAAGCATAGACTGTTTGTCTTGACCTAAAAGATTGATCGGGATTTATTCAGGACTGCCTATCACTTAGATAGAAGTCCATAGTCTACAAAGACAAAACATAGCGATATTATTTTAAATTATACGACTGCAAATTTAATCACTTTACTTGATAAATTAACGAAAAAGAAGCGATTAAATTGGAAGGAAAACGATAGGGGTGTATTTTTTTGGAAATTTGTATGGAATTGAAAAGTAGATTATTACGAGCGAAAAAAACAATGACTCGCCAACATTGATTAAGCGTAATACGCTTATACTTGACCGTTGTGTGATTAGAACACAATCAAGGATTATTGATGCGTTGTAACAGATGAGAATATATCTTTCAGTGACGATTTTCAGGAATAGTTACTACACCCTTCAAAAGGGATGATTGATTATTATAATACATAATCGTAGTCAATAACAAGAGTAATGGTTTGGCAGGCTACAAGGAAGTAAAATTCAATGCTGGAAATTGCAGCATAGACAATATGGAGTGGAAGAGTTTGGGGCAAGACTAACGTGCTGGACTAAAAAGCTGAGATGAAGAAGTGATGGGGGTTGAGAAGTCTTTTATTCTATTGAATAGATTATTTTGAGGATGAATAAAATTATGTTGGTTTCGGTAGGGTAGGAGGCGTTAAAGGGTTATAAGCTCAACACATTGTAATTGTATAAGTCGTTCCTTTGGTAAATATTTGATTTAGTGGTTATTGTGGATAGACACTGCAACAAAACATAAATCTCATCTCAGAAAAATTCGGAAACAAAAAAAAGAAAAATTTGCGCAACTAAATAATTGCATGGATATTTGCAATCACTTAGTAGCAAATAATTAAATGATGGAAACAAGACGGGACGTTTTTCAAGCAATTGCTGACCCTACAAGAAGAGCTATCATCATGCTTTTAACTGTAGGCGCAATGACACCAAATGCACTTGCTGAGCATTTTAATTCAAGTAGACAAGCCGTTTCAAAGCATTTACAAATTCTGACAGAATGCGAAGTACTAAAGCAGGAGCAACAAGGTAGAGAAATTCACTATCACCTAAATGCCGACAAAATGAAAGATATAGAAATATGGTTAGAACAATTTAGGCAATTGCTCGCCAAACGTTTTAACCAATTGGACACCGTTTTAGAACAATTAAAATCAAAAGGAAAATGAATCCAAATTTAAAATTTGACTTTATAGTCAACAAAGAAAACAATACAGTAAATGTAAAGCGTGAGTTTGCCGCAAATCTTGAACTAGTTTGGGAAGCTTGGACAAATCCTGAAATTCTTGATCAATGGTGGGCTCCCAAACCCTACAAAACGAGAACCAAGTCAATGGATTTTAGAGAAGGGGGAATGTGGCTTTACGAAATGTTTAATACCGAAAGTAAAAACCAGAAAGAATGCCATTGGTGTAAAAATGATTACATCAAAATTGTGCATCAGTCTATGTTTTCGGGCTTAGATGCATTTTGTGATGAAAACGGAATTGTAAACCAAGAAATGCCAAGAACTCAATGGACAAATCTGTTTAATGAAAACGGAGAAAAAACCCTTGTAACCATTACAGCCCAATATGATAGTCTTGCTGACTTAGAAAAGATTATTGAAATGGGTTTTAAAGAAGGCTTTACAATGGCTATGGAAAATCTAGACCAATACATAGAAGCAAAATTCAAACTTCGCCAGGAAAACAAAACCAATAACAATGCAAGGGTTTGTACTTACTTAAATTTTGACGGAAAAACCGAAGAAGCATTTTTGTTTTACAAATCTGCTTTTAAAACAGAATTTATAGGAAAAGGCATCGAGCGATTTGAAGAAATTCCGCCAAGTGTCGAGCATCCGCCAATGCCGGAAGCAGTCAAGAAAATGGTATTGCACGTAGAACTTCCCATTCTTGGCGGGCATATTTTAATGGGGACAGATGCCCCAAAAGAAATGGGCTTTACACTTACAAAAGGCAATACTATGCACATTTGCCTCGAACCCGAATCTAGAGAAGAAGCAGAACGGCTGTTCACGGAGCTATCTGCTGGCGGAAATGTTACAATGCCATTGGCAGATATGTTTTTCGGTGCTTATTTCGGAGAATTTTCGGACAAATTTGGAATCAATTGGATGATTAACTATCACAGCAAATAAATTTGGAAATGCTACCTTACATCGTCATTGGATTAAGCTCATTATCCTTACTTAGTTTAATTGTATTGCATTTCGTTAGTCCAAATTTTAAACCCAGCTGGCGAATGATAAGCGAATACGCTTTAGGAAATCACAAATGGCTCATCATCTTATTTTTTATTTGCTGGGGCCTGGCATTCATGCTACTCACTATTCCTCTTTGGACAGAAGTAAGTAGTATTTGGGCAAAAATTGGTGTTGTATTGGTTTTTATTTGAGGCATAGGAGTGTTTATGGGCGGCTTGTTCGACATAAAACATAAACACCACGGACGGGCATTTATACTTGGCATTCCCACGCTTCCCATTGGTGCATTGCTTATTTGCTATCATCTACTTTCGTTTGAAAAATGGCAAATTCATAAAATACCTTTAGAATGGTCGACCCATAGCCTTTGGGTTAGTGTATTGCTAATGGCTGCAAGTATGATACTCTTAATGACAGGATACAAAAAAACTGGCTTGCCAATGGGATCAGGTATTGAGCCACCAAGCGAGTTACCAAAAGGAGTTATTGGCATAAATGGATATTTTAATAGAATACTTGTCATATGCTATCTAATTTGGCTAATAATTATGGCGAATATTCTAAATTAAGAATTTAAATAAATATGAAAAAGAAAGTCTTAAACGTACTGTCCATAATTTTTGGACTTTTACTCATCAATGGCGGGCTAGACAAATTTCTGCATTATATGCCTGTACCAGAAGATTTGCCAGCGGCATTACAAGCCGACAATTTAGCATTTATGGAAATAGAATGGTTAATGCCATTAGTAGGGTTTGCAGAGCTTTTAGGCGGTATATTAATTCTTTTCCCAAAAACAAGAGCGTTGGGTGCTTTAGTAGTTTTCCCAGTAATGATTGGCGTTTTACTCACACATTTTTTTGTAGCTCCAGAAGGGTTGGTTATTGCGTTGATAATTTGGGCAATTTTACTTTGGATAATTTTTGAAAATAGAAGCAAATACTTGAAATTATTAGAATAAACAACCAACTCAATAACTTAATTTTTAAATTAACTAATTGAAATAATTATGCTAACAAAAGTTATTAAAATCACCATTTTGGTGAATGACTTAGAAGAAGCTAAAAACTTTTATGTGAACAAGTTAGGTTTTAGTGCGGTTAGTGATATGGTTTTCTCTGCTGAATGGCGTTACCTGACAGTAGCACCTAAAAAAGACAATGCAACTGTATTCGAAGTACTCAAAGCCGAAACGCCCGAACAAAAAAAGCAAGTAGGAAAACAAGCAGGTGGGCAAGTTCTCGTAATGTTTGAATCTGATAATATAATTGACGATTTTAACAGAATGAAAGCGAAAGGAATCGTTTTTAATGGAGAACCAGCGGAAGTGCCAGAAGGCAAAGGTGTAGGATTTAAAGATTTGTATGGAAACCAATTTGACATCTATCAACCCGATTAAATTTTACTCTATACCAACAATAGTATTTTCTGACTGAGAAAAGAACAACGAAGCGCCAACAGCACCTACCCAAAAGTTGCGATTCAGTGGTTAAGTCAAACTTTATGCTTCTATCAAAGTTTGTGCTCGCTTGACAATGTGTCTTCGAAATCGCCATCATCGGGTAGGCGCAAACCGGTGTGTGACTTGAATCTACCTCAAAAGTAGGTCGAATGCTTTTAAATAGATGGAGGACTAGTGAGAATTCAATAGCCAAGCCCGTCCGATAGTCCCGAAGTTTGGGGAGAGCATCTATCAATTAAACATAGCGAATCACAGATTCCAAATAAATAAAATTACTACATCTGTAACCACCTTGCACTGCATCTAGTGGGAAATCAGATGTACTGCGCCTAAGGAAAAATAGAAACATCGATTCCTGCAGGTGAGTACTGATGAAGCTGATTTGCCGAGGTGGAGAACAACGACAGTAACCAAGCACAACAAAAACTATAATCCTATACCTACCCAATTCCACCACCGTCCGTCCCCAAATCCCGGCAATTTCCCGGCTATTCAGCCTAAAATCTGGGGATATTTCCAGATTCCTGTCATTTTCTGGAAAAATCCCCTAGGATCGACTGTTAAGAAACTGCCCGCCACAGCAAGCAGTGGTAAGGCTGTACACTTCTAACTTCATGACTAATTATTGACGGCTTAACCATTTTGAATGGTGGAGGAAGAATTTTTACCGTAGATGATTTTTTTACCTCTGAATTCCTCACAAAGGTAGCTCTGGGTTCGGTGCGCCCATGAGCTTCCGGCATAAAGCCGCTTACTCCGCTGCGCTATTTATTCCTTTTCCTCATGGTCTTATCTCTCCCAAGACCTGAGCGGGTGTCCTAATTCATTGTTCACCAAAACGAAAAGAAATCGAGGATGATGCGAGCGACAAAGAAGATATGATTATCCACCATGCGAGATTCCATGTGGACAATGAAAAACAATTATGAACACATGAAATTATGGATGCTTTAGAAGGAAAAATTGATTTATTTGAAGTGGCTGAGATCAAGCTTAGCTATAGTGCCAGGATTAAAACGTCCTTACGCCCAAAGGTGGCGAGTTCAAGGCAGGTCTATGACGTGTTTTTCCAAGCCTGGGAAGATGACAGAATCGAATTTGTTGAAGATTTTAAGGGAATGCTGCTTTCCAGAGCCAATAGGGTGCTCGGGATCGTAAGCATCAGTTCAGGCGGAGCAGCAGGGACTGTGGTGGATGTAAAGCTGGTTTTTGCTGCAGCAATAAAAGCCAATGCAAGCTCTGTGACACTGGCCCATAACCATCCTTCCGGAAATCTGATGCCTTCAGAACAGGACAAGCGGTTGAAGACCAAACGGGCTAAGGAAGCAGGAAAGATCCTGGATATCCCGGTATTGGACCATCTGATAATGACAGTCGAAGGGTATTGTTCCTTTGCGGACGATTGGGAGCTTTAGGGCTCTTCACTTATTAAATCAAACCTGTTAATAAGTTGAATCTAGGCTGCTATAATTCTCAAATTCAGGTTTGGAAAGAGCAGTTCTACCTCTGTGTCCAGTATCCTTTACCTATTTGCGGCGGATTACCTCAAATTGGTGGCAGTGGTGCTGACGATAGCATCTCCCATAGCCTGGTTTGGCATGAATAGCTGGCTGAATGATTTTGCATATAAGATTTCACTCCAATGGTGGATGTTTCTTGTTGCGGGTCTGATCGCTGCTATGGTAGCGATGGCGACAGTTAGTGTAAGGGTGATTTGGGCAGCCCAACTCAATCCTGTCAAATCACTCCGCTCGGAGTAAAGGGCCCATTTCTTTCGAAATGCTTCAAAACCACTTGCCACTACCTTTTTAGAAATAGATTTTCACTTTTCTGAACATCCCCGGATTAGCTATCGGGGAGTAGCTTTCGAATTTTGCTACGCTATCGATCTTGTACAGTAGTGGATATTTATAGACTGATTACCCATGAAAAACCAAATCTAGCGGTAGATCGGTCTGATGTATTTAATTTACTAGGGCAGATGCCTAACTCTCTATCACTTATATCCAGCCTTTTTCCAGCCCGAGCCTGAGCAGATCAAGCACATTATGTGTATTGGTTTTTTTTAAAATATTTTTCCGGTGGCTGGCGATGGTACTCTTGCTTACATTCAATAGCCTTGCAATGTCCTGGGAAGTTTTGTTCTCAAACATCAGACCCAACACCTGTTTCTCCCGTTTGGTGAACAGTTCTCGCTGAGGCTGAAGTTGACGGATTGGTTTAATGTCCACATAGGAAGGCTCCCCGTCAATCCCAATGAAGGACAGTACCATCTTGTTGTCTTTCTTAAGATGGGAAATGTCTGTATGTACTACAAAAGTCCGCAAAACGGCCCCGTCTTCATCACTTTGAATTGTAATAATCTGCTGTAGGATGCGCAGGTACTCCCCATTCTTTTTTCTGATCCTATAATCATATCGGCTTTTATATTTCATAACCTTTTCCGGTGGAAGTTTCGACCAGAAATCTGTTACAGTTGCTTCAAAATCCAAGAAAAAGGGCAGGTCATCTGGATGGATAATTTCCATCAAATGATTAAGAGTGAATTCATCAGGCATATAACCCAAGACTTCCTGAATGGAAGGACTTGTATATTCAATCACCATTTCAGGTGGGTTGAATACCATATAGTAATATTCCCCTACATTGAAAATATTGATTAACTTTTTGTAAAGTTCTATCTCTAGTTTGAGATCACCTGGGGTTTTATATTGGGCTATTTCTGTCCAGATTTTTTGGGCGTTGTCTAAAATCAGCTTATCCATGTCTACTTAAAGGTGCGGTCTTGTTTTTTGATCTACCTAGGAATAAAAAATAATTTTGGCTTTGATACCATGCGATTGCTGTGAAACACCTTATTGGAGTAGGGATGAGTACCTTGGATCTTTCTTTATCCCGATCAGATATTTATTGTCTTCTATTTATAATAATCTGAATAGTAGTACAATAGACTTAAAGATGTTAATTCTTCCACCTGAGGATGGTCAATCATAACTTATCTTGGTTTTTTATGTAAGTGGTTTTCAAAAAATCCCCTCTTGAGGGGATTTTTTGAAAAGCCTATTTCTATAATCTTTGCGTAGTCAGTTATTTTCCCCTAACCGATCTACGGATGGGAAAGAAGTTTGTCATTCCTGTGATCAACTATTCGATTCTACTGACAGTATTTATTTTATTTATTATGTTGACGCCCATCGATAGATTTACCGTATTTAAGAAATCTCCTGCAATTGACTGCTATGTTGCTTCTTTACAGGCTTATTATTCGCAAGATTTGACAGAGGCTGATTTGGACTTTCCACGCTTTGACCACCGCTATCCCTTCAATAGTCCTCAACAGGAGCCTTTGGGGTTCTCAGCCTTTGGATGGGCAACCTCTACCCGAGCAGCTTATGAAATGGAATTTCCTTCCCGACTGGCCTTGTTCCTAGAAAAGTTGGGCGCAGGCCAACTACTTCTTGTTCATTGGCTAAAACAGGATCTGCTGTCAGACTTCCCATTTGAATCACCCTCCAAAAGAGAAAGGTTTAAGTCATTCGGAGCAATCAATGGAGATTCCATTGGGTATAGCTTTGAGTTAATGGATTTTGGGGAAATATTCGACCTTTTCTTATTTCATGCTAACCATGACACCCCTGGCTGTTTTCTTTTTTCTTCTACGCCGGATATGTTCTTGGGAATGAACCTCTGCGATGACGGCAACATCCATTTAACCCATTTTCAGAAAGATGAAGACTATATCCGCAAGTGTGCGGAATCCTTTGGATTCTTGACAGGCGATCCTGCATTACTCTGCCGTACGATCAGTATCCATCTTTTAAAGGGGAGTTCATGCACAAAATAGTAATCTTCTATGGATGTAAAACAACCAATTTGATCCACTCGACATACATTTTAATAAGCAATGATTATGAATAGAGTCAGACTTAAATCCAGGATAGGAGTTACAATCGTGTTTTGGCTTTCTATGGCTGCCGCTGCATCGGGCCAGACAGGCGGGGGTTCA
Source organism: Algoriphagus sp. Y33 (assembly GCF_014838715.1). Lineage (NCBI taxonomy): Bacteria > Pseudomonadati > Bacteroidota > Cytophagia > Cytophagales > Cyclobacteriaceae > Algoriphagus > Algoriphagus sp. Y33. The sequence goes on from NZ_CP061947.1 coordinate 524,417, forward strand.
GACTTGTCCAGCATTGAAAGTAAGGCAAACCGGATTATCAGTTTACAGGGGAAAATAGAAGACCTTAAAAAGGAAATAGCCAAGCAGGAACTGGAAAAGGAAGTTATGATAGAATCTGCTCGGCAGCGACTTGCCGACAAGCTGGATGAGATAGAAAACAGTGAGTCCTGGAAAAACAGACGTGAATCTGCCCGGTCTGGCTGGGAAGAGAACAATCCAGGAACATGCAGTGCAGGAGGCCCGCCCCCTATATGCACTGCCGATCACTGGCACAGGGTGCCGTCCAGTGTAGCTTGGAAGAAATATGAGGAATATAGGGATGGCATCTTGGAAGAATACCATGAAAGGATCAGGAATGCCGGTAAGCCGCAGGAAGGTAAAATAGCTGATGCAGGCAGCGCAATAGAACAGGCACTGGATGATATTGAGCGGTTGAAAAGGGAAATTGTTGCCCATAGTAGTGATTATAAGGAAAATGTGGTCAAAACCGGGAAGTCCCGACAGAGCGGTCCCATTCGGGAGCTGATGCGCTTGCTTGCCGAAAAGCACAACCTGGAAGACCGGATAGATGTGTACAATGTCAAACTGAAGGAACTGGATGCAGAGGAAGAGAAGACCGTCAATGAAGCAAGGGAGAAGATCTCCTTTAAAATTGATGGGGAGAAGTCCAAGCTTCAGGATAGGATCGATGAGAATAAAGACAAACTGCAAATGCTTGTACAAGCACAGCAGAAACGGGCATCCAGCCTTCAGAAGGAACTGGGCACTTGGAAATCCGATTTGTTCAAGCTGGAGCTCTTGCTTCGCGATACATCAAAGCTGGAGGAGGGCCAGTATCCTCTACTTATAGCAAAGCAAAAGCAATTGGGAACCCAAATAAGGGAGGGAGAAGAACAACTGCTTCAATTTCGGGACGAGTTTCAACAACAGGAAAACACCATTAAAGAAGAAAATACAGTTTTTTCTGACAAGATCTGGGATTATACTGCCAACCTTTCCCAATACCAGGATGAAGCGGTAGTGGCAATAGAAGATGCTTTTTCTTCCAAACGAACGATTCTTCATCAGGGAAAAGAGGCGAGAATCGGGGTGTTAAGGCTTAAGGCGGAGCTTCTTGCCGAAAAGACTGAACTGGCCAGACAGGATTTTATGGCTTGGGCTTCCCAGGTGGATCAGGAACGGATAAAGCTGATGAAAGAGTGCCAAAAAGCAGGATGCAGTTGCTACGGCAGCGATACCTATGGTGCCATTGTACTGAATTGGAACAATTCTTACGATTGTGTAGATACCATGGATGCCTCGCGCTATGGTTCGGTGGGCATCTATGGATGCTCGGAAGAAAGTGCAGATTATCATCAGTTTTATGCTGCATTGAAGGGCAATCTTTCCGATTCCGATTTGGCAGCATTGCAGCGTTCTACCAGAAAGTCCCGATATGATCTAATGTATAATGGCCTAATCGATTGATATGAGAATAATTTTTACGCTTTTGATAATGATCTGCTCAGGAATAGTTTCAGCGCAAACTTCCGAATTTACACAGTTGGAAAGCAGGATGGCGGCATTGATTGAAAAAGAACAGTGGGACGATGTACTGGTTCTTGGGCCCGACTTGGTAATAGAAGAGCCCTTTCGTGGGGATGGCTATTATTACACGGCTTACGGCTTTATGAAAATCGGGGAGCTGGAAAAGGCAGCTGACTGGCTGGAAAAGGCAAAAGGAATGTCGGACGATCAGTTGGATGAAAAAATCAGCGAGTTGGAAGAGCTTATAGAACGAACCGCCCTGGTTTCCGAGGCTGCCCAATGGCAAGAGCAGGGGCAGGCTGAAAAGTCGGCAGCCCAATGGGAGGAACTTTGGAAAATGGACAAATCCCAGGTAGAGTATGCCCTGAATGCCTTGGACATCTATATCGTCACCGGTGAGTATGAGGCGGCAATGGCAATCCTGGATGACCCCATAATCCAGAAAGACCCTTCGTCTATCCCTTTACGGAATGCAGTCAGCCAGACACCGGAAATGCAACAGGTGCAAAAATTCCACGCTGCACTTGAATCGGGAAATGAAAGCCTGGCTTCCGGTAACTTTGCTCTGGCAATGAGCCGGTTTAATCAAGCGCTGGAAATTAGACCCTCGGACACCGAGGCGAGAAGTGGGTTGGCAAAGGCAGCCGATGAAGAGGCATGGAGGCTGGCAAGGGAACTCAATACCATTGATTCTCTTGAGGAATATCTCAGTGGAGGTACAATCAAAAGCCATAGGGGAGAAGCCGAACAGATCTTGAGAAATTCCATGATCACGTTCGGAGAGGAATACGCCATCAAAGGAGATATGGACAGGATGGAATATTATCTGGGTAAATTGAAAAATGAATATGCCTTTGACCAAAACGATGTGGAGTATGCCGATGGACTACTGATCGCTACTTATGAGCGTGTGGCTAAAACAAACAGCAGGGAAAAACGCTATACTCCGCTCAGCAATGCTATCACCTATTATAGTCGGGCCGGGCAGCTGAATCATGAGCATTCTTACAAGGCAGAAATCCGCTCTGTAGAGAGAAGGCTAAAGAGATATCATAGACCTGATCTGAATTATCTGGCCTTTGTATACGATACAGTCACCAATGTAGGGATAAGTTTTGGGGGGGTGAAGAACAGAAAATTGGGTCTTTACATGACCTTTCGTATGGATACCGATGTACTGCTTTCCTCTGCCGACTATACCATGAATGAAGACGGGTCCTTTTCTGGTCCGATGGATTATGGGGATGTACGGCCTGAGGGGAATATAAGGTCAGGGTCCATGGATGTGATTTTTGGCATGACCAAAAAGATAAGCTATCCTGTCTGGATTTATCTCGGCGGAGGCATTAGCTATATCCGCGAATGGCAGAAAATGTCTATGTATGATACTGATGGCGTTCTTTACCAGACAGATTGGGTGTCGCTGACGGATAGTGAGGCCATAAAGCCCATGGCAGAAGCGGGACTGATTGTCAATGTGAAGCGGATTCACTTGAGGGGAGGGATTAAAACTGGGGACTTTGAAAATCTGGAGGACTTTACGCTGAGTTTTGGCATTGGTTATTCATTTTTTGAGTAGGAAAACGCCTTGATAAGTTGTTACTGATTAGGTTTGCGATGCATATAGCCGGTTTACCTATGTAAATTCGCAGTGCATTATTGCATATAATCAGAAAAAATAATAAGCTTAAAGTAGTTGCGAAATGAATAAACCATCATATACTGTATAATTATGATGGTTTACTTTCCATTTTCCTTAGGTGGAAATTGCATTATTCAGATTGCTCTAATTATTTCACCTCCAAAATCTCATTATTTCACGTGGACGCTTCATCTCCTTTTTCTTCAGTTTCGAGAAGATCATCGAGTGACAAGCTTTGAATAATTACAACTTTTTGCCATAAAAAAACAAAAGTATGGCTTGTATTAAAACAATTTTTATGTCGATAAGAATAGCAGTCTGCTTCATTGTATGAAGTTTCAAAAAGCAAACACTGCTTACTTACCGCCAAATTAATTATCAAGTGAGATTTCTAGTTAAGAATGTGGCTGTTAACTATCCCGGATTCTGTCCATATTCCAACATTTCGCTATTTTTGAGTTAGCTTAACTACCCTTGTTAACTGCCCTAATAAAAAATCACCCCCGTTTTATGAAGTCGAGCCCACCTTCCGCAGACGGGCATATCGAAAACGACACACTTGAATGATTATAAACGCTGCGAGATTCTCCCGAAACAAGATTGTGTAAGTGTTTCTCCCTTGATGCTCCCTTGTTTCTCCCTTGCAGCTCCCTTGATTCTCCGTAGGCATAAGGAAGATTCACGGGAGCAGGTTGGGAGTTGCTTAGGAGATCTATAAGCTTTGCTATTAGGTTGATACGGAGTATCTACGATGCTCCTCCGATGCTTCTACGATTCATGTCTGATCAGCTATCGAAGAAGCATCGTAGTTTAGTTAGGATTGGAACATTTAAGTAACGAACTGCCAATAAGTGAGGAGGGCTACAGAGCCGGTGCTATGGCGGGATGCCTGCCAGTGGCTAGAGAGGAGCGCGCTAGTGTATATGCTTACTCTCTGTATGGCTTACATGCGAAGTATGTATAACCAAAGGTTCTTGTACTTCGACTCAGCATCGACTTTTTATCGCTGCCCCGGCGAAGAAAAATGGAGCGAAAGCCGAGCTAATATAACCGATGGTGCTGTATTATCCGTGTCTTGTACTAAAAAAGGCTACGGTAAATCTACCGTAGCCTTTTTGCTACTCCTTGTATCCTTTGAAACTGTCAGAAGGAATAAGCTACTCCCAACTTAACCGAAGAGGTTTTGTATCTTTGTAGCCCCATACCCCGTGACAATTCGGCCACCGCACTCCAGCCATCTCCCAAAGAATAATCCCCCAATAATCCAAGCTCGATGGTCTTATCTGTTATCCTTTTTGTTGACCTAAGTGTGATTTCCCCACCGGAATCCCAAATTTCATCAACCAGATTGTTAGTGAGTAATAAAGCTCCGACTTTTCCTTTTAAGGTGAGTCTGTTACTTTTTAAAATGTCGTATCCCATACCGAAGCGTATGTGACGCATATTCCACAATGCTTCCTCCGTTTTCCTATTCACAAAAACAGTAGAATCTCCACTGCCATTGTACTGATAGTAGCCATATCCTATGTCAGCAAAGAGCTTTTTACCCACATATCGGCTATAGTTGAATCCATATCCATTTCCTTTGAAATAGCCTCCATAGGACACGTCCCCACCTATTGACTGAGCCTGAATGCTCAATACGTTCATCTTCAGATCCTGTGCTTGAACAAGTATTGAAATCAATAGACAAGCTACTAGAATAAAATACTTCATTTTGTCAGTAATTCTGACAGGAAAGAATCAATATCAATGAAGACAGCACTAATATATTGCAGTACTTGATCCTCATAAATGATTTGAACAATTGATTTGTAAACGATTTTCTCATGATTAATAATTTAGTAGAAAAAAGCAAATATAGACTAATTGATTAGGTTGTGACAAAAAATCTCTGTTCTACTACGGATTTAATGGATGTCAGTAAATGTGAAACTGCAGGAAGTCCCTAACCATCCATGATCTGGGAGTAAGGCATTTCATTGAGATGGCTAAAATCACTTTTCCCGTAGTTCTTTCCCCAAAAAGATAAAACTGTTATCTATATGGAAATATTTCTGGATAAAGCCATTTGCATAAGCAGTGCAAATTGGTGAGAAGTTTTGCGATGAATCAGTCACTAGAATGCCATGACTTGGTTTTTTGATGAGGTAAGATGTTATTTCAAAAGAAGTATAGGTGAGTATGCTTAGAAATCTTCTTTCACTCAACCGGATGTACAATGGTGTGTTGATCAAAAGAAAATGGATAAAAGAATCCGAAAATAGATTGAATTGTTACTGTTCTTTAGCACCTCAAGCACTCAAGTACCAAGACTGACTGGAGCTGGGAACTACACCAACTTTTATCACATCTTTCCTGACCTAAATTCGGAACTCATCAAACACCTATGGATTCTGATATCTTGATGATAATACAAACGATCGCCTTCTCTTTTCAGGAGAGGGAGGGGTGAGGTGGAACTGCCAATTGCAAATTGGTAAAGATATCAGGGTGGAATTACAAATCCCACCCAGTGCCACGAGCGATGTGACTACACCCAGACGGGGGTACGGCAGGCACTCTGGTGGATATCAAGCTGGTTTTTTCGGCTGCGATCAAAGCCAATGCAAGTTCCGTCATTTTGGCACATAACCATCCTTCAGGTAATCTGCTGCTTCCCATAGAGGACAAGCGATTGACCAAGCGTATGAAGGAAGCCGGAAAGATTCTGGATATTCCTGTCCTGGATCATCTGATTTTGACAGCTGAAGGGTATTATTCCTTTGCGGATGATTGGGAGCTCTAGGGCTCTTTACTTATAAAATCAAACCTGTTAATAAGTTGAATCTAGGCTGCTATAATTCTCAAATTCAGGTTTGGAAAGAGCAGTTCCACCACTTTGTCCACGATTCGAAGAGCACTGATCACTACGCAGTTTATCTTTGCTCTTTTGGTTCTGATCGGCACGGTGACCGTCTGGTCCCGAATGCAATTTATAGGCAATAAAGATTTAGGATACGACCCTTCCGGTGTTCTCAGCATATCTTCATTTGCTACTGAAGACAGGGAAGCAGGCATAAAGCAGCAGGTCGGCCAGCTGTCCGGAGTGGAAGCGGTCTGCCTCAGTAGCTGGATTCCCACCAGAGGAGATGCTTCTATGACCAAGCAGATCATCAAACAACAATCAGGAAAGGACATTTTGGTGGGAAGTCGGAGTTTGATTATTCAACTATTAAATAATAATCTTATTGACGAATTTCAAATTTGCATTCACCCTATCATTGAGGGAAAGGGTCTGCCATTGTTTGACCAAATAAAGGATAGGATTGTTTTTAAACTCATTAAAACAAAATCCCTAAATTCTGGTGCAACTGTATTTTACTATCAACCAACGTAAAACGAAACAGACAATTATTTATTTAGCGTTGACAATTTTCACATTGACTTCGTGCAACAACAAAACAGAAAACACAGAAAATAGTATGGTGCCAACAACAAGCGACAGTTTGACTTTTCAAAATGGCTATTCCGAAGTGAATGGACTGAAAATGTATTATGAAATTCACGGACAGGGAAAACCAATTGTTTTAATTCACGGTGGTGGTTCAACCATTCAGACAAATTTTGAAAAAATCATTCCACTACTTGCTAAAAACAGACAGGTAATTGCTGTTGAACTTCAAGCTCACGGACGGACAAATGACCGTAACGCTGACCTTACATTTGAACAGGACGCAGATGATGTTGCTACACTTCTTAAAAACTTGAAAATTGACAAGGCGAGCTTTTTCGGTTTTAGCAATGGTGGGACAACTACTTTACAAGTCGCTATTCGACATCCCGAATTAGTTGACAAACTGATTTTAGGTTCAGCACTTGCCAAACGAAACGGAGTTCCTGATTGGTTTTGGGGTTTTATGGAAAATGCCAAATTGGAAAATATGCCTGAGCAACTGAAAGAAGGTTACAAAAAAGTTGCGGCAGACACGAATGGTTTGCAAGTAATGCACGACAGGGATGCAAAGAGAATGGTAAATTTCAAAGACATTCCAGACGAACCAATAAAATCCATTAAAGCACCAACATTAATTGTTATTGGCGACAAAGACGTCATTACACCTGAACACGCTATTGAACTTCACAGACAAATTGCAAACTCTGAATTAGCAATAATTCCAGGCGGACACGGAGAATATATTGGAGAAATTACAACGGTAACACCTGACTTTAAAGAAAGCGACCTTGTAATTCCAATGATTGAAAAATTCCTTGACAAAAAAGCTGAAAAATAATGCTGACCGACACGAACGAGAATAAACAACGAACCGCCTAACAGGCACTTGGCAAAAAAAGCAGTTTCAGTTGTTAATTGAACATTCTACCTTGCATCAACTTTTGTGGTATATTGACAGTGAAGTGCTCAGAGATCGCCACTATACCAAAAGTCAAAACGTATCAATTTTAGGGCGACAGTAACGAAATGACAGAAAGACCAAACATATTAGTAGTATGCGGACGAAATAAAAAGCGGAGCAGGACTGCGGAACACATTTTTAAAAATGATGACCGTTTCAATATTCGTTCTGCTGGACTAAGTCCCAAAAGCGATAGGAAAATTTCTGAAAATGATCTGAATTGGGCGGACTTGCTTTTTGTAATGGAAACAGGGCAACGAGCAAAAATTTGGGGACTTTACAGACATTTAGATTTGCCAACTATTGAAGTTCTTAACATTCCAGACGACTATGAATTTATGAACGAAGAACTTGTTGAGATACTATCAGACGGAATTAACGATACGTTAAAAATAGTTTACAAACTTTGACAAAAGAACTTTTAAAGCAAATTCTTATCGATACAGATCCGACTTTTTTGAAGTGGGCTATTAACAAAGTTGCTCGGTGGACAAACCAAACACAGACCAAAAACATTTCCCATATACACGGAACAAGCGACAAAATTTTGCCTTTGAGTTTTGTAAAATGTAATTAGACAATTAAAAACGGTGGATTCTAAACAAGTCTGACGAACTAAACAATATTTTAAGACAGAAACTATGACGGAAGAAAGAAAAACTCCACACAACAACGAGGCCTCCGTTGCGTGCGTAGCACTACCTGTCTCGATTTTTTAGGGAAGCAATACACCGCTTCCTGGAAGCATTCGTGACGGCGAAATTCCTATGGAATTGATCCTGGATTCTGTGGGTCTGAGCTAAACACATCTATCTCACTGCCTTCAGTTTCGCACCCATATCCCGTAGCATATGCAGGATCACTGTTGCGTTCTTTTCCTATTGCAGTTCAATAAATTGCCGTAGTGCGCGGGAGAGCGTTTCAATTTGTCTTCCTTTATCTATCCTTGCATCTGGAAATGGGGTTGGGTTTTCAGAAAAAATCCTACTGATTTTCACATCCACCCGTTTCTACAAATCCATCAGCTTACCGCAAATTTCTGCCCAGTTTTACATGCGTTTGTTGAAATGAAGCAGTATGCAATATCGATTGACTTCCTGTTTGTCCAAAGCCGAAGATCAGTTAGGCGCAGAAGGGACCAACGAAATGTACGTCTTCTATTATCCTGACTCCCATGGAAGCTTAGAATCTGTGGAAACCGGCTTCTTACAGGCAAGCCAAACTTAAACAACAACTGTCTTTATACACCGCCTAGAGACAGTTGTTTAAGAAAGACGTAGTCATAGGTACTTCATATTGTAAGTTAATGAAGAGTGTTAGACGTCGGTTTATATAGGTGTTCCCGTCGCTAAAATCTACCATTAAAATTATTCAGATTTTCGGAGAATTGCCCAAGTATTTCACCATTACGGAATTGATCTTCGAATTGGAATTTGAAATGCGGAAACAGATAGAAGATGAAAAGTAGCCAAGGTACTGGCGCAGGTTCAGATTATAACCTTGTTGACGAATTAGCTTAAGACAACCCTTCAAAAGGCTGTTTTCATATCCACGATCAACTTCAATCTTTTGATAAGAGTGAATGCTTAGAGAATGATTTTTTGCAGACAAGAGGTTTGGAGTAAACCAACCGAGACTGTTACTGTTATAGACAGACGTTTTTGCTATTCTTTTGATTCAGATATTTATCCTAATCGGATGACAGCTCCTTATGAGGGATGAAAACTTGTTCTTAATCAACTGAAATTTTTGGTTGATAAATGTGGACAGTATCGTAATACTGAAGAATCAATAGAGTTCAATGATTAAAAAATAGTCTTGATTCCTTATCAAAAGGATCAACTTTCCTGCTGTGCTTTTTGCAGCGATTATGCCTCCTTCTGTAGTGATGAGCCTTCACCTATCCCCAGATCCAGTTATACCAGTGGGCGGTATAGAAACCGATGCACCATATTCTGCCATGCCGATGGTAGGTGCCTGGCCAAATACAGCCTATTTCATTGCAAGTGTCCCGACGTTGAATAACGGCGCTATCAACCGGCAGCGTAACGGGACTGAAATGGCCGGTGGGCTGTACGCAGTAAGGGTTTGAAATTTGGGGATTAAGTTTTATAATTGCTTTTGTTTAGATTTGATCTAAATAAGTATATGTTTGTGCGCTAACTCAATTTAATAGGATTTGACTTTAATTAACCTACATAGAGATGTCCGTCTGATCAGGCAATTGAACGGAGGAAGTGCGGAAGCATATGAAGTGATTTTCAATCGCTATTGGGATCACATGTACACCATCTGCTACAAAGCTACAGGTGACTGCGAAGAATCTAATAAAAGGACCCAGGGCATATTCAAACCACTCTGGGAACGGTATCAAACATTGGAAGTCACGGGAGCGGGAGCTATGGGGTTGGTATTTCTAAGCTCTCCGTTTAGAAAGTTTTTTGGTCATGCTTTTAGAGCCTCTCCTTATTCATATAATGATGGGCTTTTAAATACGACCATTAGTGGTCAATAGCTAATGCTGGATAAACATCTGATAAAGTGATATGACTTTGATTACAACTTATTAAAAAATACGCTACAATTTTGGGTCTTCTTGACAAAATACATTCGAACAACTCATCTGCTGACTTCCGAACGGAAGCGGGATTTAAGAAGCTATATGAGCGAAATGTGAACAAGCTGTTTACAATCTGCTACAGCCGGATACGAAACCGTGAAGATGCGGAAGAGATCGTCCATGATGTATTTCGATCAGCTTGGGAAAGAAGAGAACTGATCACGAATGAGAATGGGTCTATTGAAAAGTATTTGGTTCGCTCCATCAAATTGAAAACCATCGACTACTACCGTAAGGTTGCACAAGAGACACTGCCGCTCAACTGTGAATTGGAAGACGTTTGTGGCTATGGTAATTGTACCGATGATCAACTCCATTTTGCAGAGCTACAAGACAAAGTATCGATACTCGTGGATCAACTGCCCTGCGCCTGCCGGCAAGTGTATCAGCTCAGCCGTGAAGAAGGGTTTACCAACAGAGAAATAGCTTCCAAATTACTCATTTCCGAGAAAACAGTGGAATCCCACATGACCAAAGCCCTGGCACATCTACGTAAAAACCTAATGCCTTATGCCACGCCGGCGGTACTCCTGATCAGCTTTTTCTAAAAAAAATCATTTTTTTTCTATACTGACTCAGGGTTAGAGTGCCTTAGTACGATTGTATAAATGAACAGACGTACTAAGTTATGAAAATCACCTCGGCCTTATTAAGAAAACATGTTGCTGGTCTATGCACCCGACAGGAAGCCCAAGAGGTAGAAATCTGGATCTCATCACTTGAAGACGATGCAGTGTTGTCACCGGAGGAAATGGGAAATTCTCCTCAAATCATCCGTGAAAGACTCTATGGGTCATTGTTTGGTTCGGGTGAGAATACCCCTATCATGCCACTATATAAGAAGCTGGCTAGATATGCTGCGGCAGCCTTCATTATTTTCGCTACATTCTTTGGGGGCCGCTTTTCAGCTAGTACAGCCAATGCCAATATGATAGTTGATAAATCTCCCAAAGATCACCTTTACATTTCCGGGGGGAATGGCACTAAAGGCAACCTGCCGGGTGAAGTATTCAAGCTACAGTTTGATGGAACGCTGAGGTTGTACAATAGTGCGATGGCACAAAAGAGCGTACAAGTTGGCGACACTCCATTCATACTGGAGCCTCGCCAAACTTATTATTTGCTAGGCACAATGGAAAAACCCAATCTGATAAGCAGCCACACTCTCTACAACGATGATAACGTATTCCCAACCTTGGCAGGCGACTTCTCTATCTTAAGACTGGATAACTAGGTGAAGAAATTACTCATCATCATAATGACGTGCTACACCTGTCTTGCCGGTACGCTGGCCACATTTGAGGCTTTAGCCCAATCCCCTTCATCGTTGATTGGAAAGGTAATGGATTCACAAGGCGAACCTATTCCCGGTATCGCTGTGGTGTTGAAAGAAAGCCGGCAAGGGGCTATTACCGATAGACATGGTCAATTTTCTATTACAGGCATCAAGGCTGCTACTTACACCATTGAGGTTTCAGGCTTAAGGTTCGAAAAGCAAGTATTTACACTCACATTCCAGACAGGCGACAAGCAGACCCGATCCATTACCCTGAAAGAAAACACATCCGAGATGGACGAAGTAATAGTGACTGCCAAATCAGAAGGACGGGTACTCGAACTCTCCGCAAAATCAGTACAGGTCATCGAAACACGGGAAGTTAAGCTCCAATCGGCCGACTTGGGCGAGGTGATGGCCAAATCCGAAGGGGTAAGTGTTCAGCGTGCCGGAGGACTTGGCTCCAATACCCGATTTGCCCTCAATGGTTTATCCAGTGATAAGGTCCGTTTTTTCTACGATGGTATTCCGCTGGATTTCACTCCCTATGCTTTTGGGATTGCCAACGTCCCGGTCAATGCTATCCAGCGGGTAGAAGTGTATAAGGGAGTGGTGCCCATCCAGTTTGGTGCGGACGCGCTGGGAGGAGCGGTAAACCTCGCATCACCTGACGTTTTTGGGGGGTGGGCTGGATCGGCCTCCTATCAAATAGGTTCGTTCAACACCCATCGGGCCACTGCAAGTATCAATTATGCCGATGACAAAACCGGACTTTTCGTAGTGGCGGGAGGATTTTATGACTATACCGACAACAACTATAAGATAGATGTGGCCATCCCCAACGAACAAGGACAACTACAGCAGGAAACTGTAAAAAGGTTTCATGATGGGTACAAGGCTTTTGGTACAAACTTCAGAGTAGGCATTCGGGACAAAAAATGGGCAAATGAGTTGAGTTTGGAAGGCTACTATGGGAACTACAATAAAGAAGTGCAAAACTCCCAGTCCCCCGGTTTAATCGACCTCCCCCAGTTGGGTATCGACAAAGCCGTGGCGGCCAACCCTTTTGGTGAGGTAGTCTTTACCGGCTTTTCTCAAGGTTTAAACCTGCACTACAATACAAACCCGACTGAAAAATGGGAGCTAGACCTGAAAGCGGGCTATAACTACAACGAGTTTGTATCCATCGACACCAGTAGCAACCTGTACAACTGGCATGGAGAAGTGGTACGTGTAAAAAACCAACCGGGAGAGTTTGGACAAGATGAACACCTGATTACCAAAAGTCAAAATTACTTTGTTCGTCAGCAGATGGGCTATAAATTTTCAGAAAAACATGCCCTTCAACTAGCCATAGCACCTACGTACGCTTACCGCACCGGAGACGACTTGTTGACAGAAGGCGAATTTGATCCGGCACTGGATGATGGCTATCTCTTTGACTTGGTGAGTGGTCTGGAGTACAGCGGTGAATTGATGAATGAAAAACTCCAAATCACGACCTTTGCCAAAAACTACCGTCAAAGCATCCGTATTGAATCAGTGGATCCAAGTGTTGAAGGGTTACAGGTATCTGAGCGATCAGTGAACAACTATGGAGCCGGAAGTGGATTTCGTTATGCTTGGGCCTCCCGTTTTGCTACCAAGTTGAGCTACGAATATGCTTATCGCCTACCCAGGCAGAACGAAATTTTTGGAGACGGGCAGCTAACTGGAAAAAACCCGGAGTTGAAACCCGAAAGCAGCCACAATGTAAACCTGCAGTGGAGTTTTGAGAATAAAGCAAGTACCAAAACCGAATGGCAGGTACAAGGCAATTTCTTCCTTCGCAGGGTCAATGACCTTATTTTCCTGGTAACTAATGCAGAAGGGGTTGGTGTTTACGACAACGTATGGAGTGCCAACTCACAAGGAGTAGAACTGGGCGGCAGGGTAAAGGATCTAATCAAAGGACTAACCCTCCATACCAACAGCACCTACCAGTCGTACTTCAATACCTCGGATGAAGGCCCTTTTGCCAGCTTTAAGGGTGACCGTATTCCGAATACACCTTACTTCTTTGCCAATGGCGGGGCGGAATACCTGTTGGAGGACGTTATTAAAAAAAACGACAGGCTTTCCATCTTCTGGAATACACGCTATGTACCTCCTTATTTTATTGGCTGGGAAAGCGCAGGCTTAAAACAATACAAGCCCGAAACCCCTGGCCAGCTAACACATGCTGCGGGTGTTACACAAAAAATAAACATTAAAAAAGCACAAACTGCTTTAACACTAGAGGTACAGAACCTAACGGATGCAAAGGTCTTCGACTTCTACGGAGTGCAACGCCCGGGCAGAGCTTTTTACATCAAATCAACCATTCAATTTTAACAGGAGACAATGACTGACAATACAAGCAATTTTAAATTTTAAAAAATGACTAAAATTAATACAATGGAAATATCGAAAAGATGGGCATGGATAACCATGCTCCTGGTCGGAATGATCTCAATATCCATCACCTCATGTAATGACGATGAAGGTGATACTAATCCCGATGCAGAAGAGGTAGAAAGTGCCTGGGTTATTGGATACCGTGTGGAAACCCCACAAGGTAGAGTTTACTACCTAGAGGCTCATGAGAACCTCCCTTCTGCGACAAATACAAGTGAAGCGGTTGAGTTAGGTTTAAATAGCCGAATATACTCTTATGGTGAAAACCCTTATACATGGAATGGAGATGCCGCTACAATCACCAAATGGGAAGTAAATAAATCTTCTTTTGAGTTATCAGCTATAGGTATTGTGAGTTTTGCCGGTACCGGAGTATCAGGAAATATTGCTGCACCGGCTTTCATTTCTGAAACACAGGCATATACAACTAACCTAGCTGAAGGTGTGGTAGTCGAATGGAATCCTTCTACCATGGAAATTACAAAAGTTCATAACGTAGATGCCTTCCCTGATTTGGGTTTTGATAATTTATTATTTGAATTCAACAAAGAAGTTACGGATGATGGAAGGATTCTTATTCCAATTGAAACTGGTGAATTAGGCATTTGTTGTGATTACCCTGCGGGAGTCGCCGGGGCAAGAACAGCTATATTTGATCCTACTACATCAACTGTAACTTATAATATAGATAACAGATTAATTGGTTCAGATAATGCTCATTATACTGATCCGGTTACAGGCACCAGATACGCTGTTCCGGTCTGGGGGAATTCTTTAGTACCTGCTTTCTTTAATAACCCGGAAACTTTACCGAACCCACACTCATTACTGAAAGTAAATAATGATGGTTCCTTCGATGCGGGTTATGAATATAATCTTGATGATGTATTGGAAATGACATTGTATTTTGGTACTTCTTTTATTTACGACAACAAAATAGTGTTTACCTATGTCGGCGATGATTATACTTGGGGTAGCTTTGATGATAGATATACTATTTTATATACAGGAAACTTCAAAGCTGCTTTAGTTGATTTAGAAACCAATGAGGTTAAGCCTTTCGATGCTTTTAGTGGTTATACCAGTGCCAGAGCATTCGGAATTATTGATGGAAAACCTTTCATAAATGCAAGCGCCATTGATTCAGATGGGAATCAAACAAGTTATCTATTGCAACAAAATGCTATCGATGATTACACTGAAGTTACTAAACACGTAGGTGGTGGTATCGAACATTTCAACAAGCTTTGGTAAAAGCTTGTCAATTTCATCTATTATAAATTATAAAAGTCCTAGCTCACAATGGTCGTAGTAAGTCGCTTCGGCCATTGTGAGCTAACCTTTGAAACCACAGATGATAATGATGCTATTAATGCTGACCTACGCAGTAATTTTTACCTTTAAAAAATAATGGTCCTCTTACTCCTTCTGATTGCCAGTTACTTATTCTACATGGCTTCCAAATATTTCCCTATTAGTCGCATGAAGCATAAAATAAAATCGGGCAAAAACCAGCTTAAAAGTGTTGCCTCTCTTATGGTATTGGTAGCTTGGTGGTTTTTATACTTGGAATATGAGGCTTTTTCGGCCATTGTTTATTTACTGTTTGCCATCGGTACCCTTATGTCAGCACTTGTAATCACCCTCAAGCTCAGCCCAAAATGGAATTATGTATGGGCGGCTATCGGTATTTTGTTCCTCATTGTTGATTTTATTTAACATGCCGGCAAAAAAAGAGTATTTATCCGGACCCTGGAAGCGGTTTAGCAAGCTTATGGCAGCCATATTCGGTGCCTATATAGCTGCTATGTCGCTACATGTGGCCCTGGCAAAAGTGGCTATGCCGAATGAAACTCCCATTGTCCTGTCAGGTTCCTATACAGGTTTTGTGGTTTGGGTAGGATTAATGGTGATGGTCTATTTTATCAAAAAGGCCTGGCACGCCTGGCTTTTGCTTTTGGCAATTTCATTTTTTTCGGGATTGATTATTTTCTTCTAAAGCATCAAAAATGAAACTCAAAGGACTGGGAGATAAGACTTACAATATGCTGTTCCATACACATACAGTGGCTGGAATTGTGATCAGTTTTGCACTTTTTGTGATATTCTTTGCGGGAGCATTTTCCCTATTCAGACATGAGATCACTCAGTGGGAAAATCCTGAGGCACGCCAAGCTATCAATTCAGATTATGATTATGATAAGGCACTGGCTAAATTGGACAGCGTCTATACTATTGATTGGCACGACAATGCCTCTTTGATCTTTCCCGATGAAAAAAATCCACTGTTTACAGTCTATGCCTATCAGAAAACTGATGACAATTCTTTTCACCGTATTTCTGCGTACATCGCTCCGGATACCTATAGGGTTCAAGACTTGTCGCATCCCCATACAACCGTAGGAGATACGATTTATTACCTTCACTATTTCGGGCAGATACCTGTTGTAGGTCTTTATCTGTCAGGATTGGTTTCCCTGTTCTTTTTCTTTGCGATTGTCAATGGCCTGTTAATCCATTGGAGAAACTTGTTTACCAAATTCTTTGCCTTTTTTACCGAAGGTAAGTGGAGGAACATTTGGACAAATGCACATACGGTACTTGGGGTTTTGGGATTGCCCTTTCAACTGATCTATGCCATTACCGGAGCGTTTTTTGGCCTGCTCACGCTCATCTTGATACCCACCGTATTTTTACTTTATAATGGTGATGTAAGCAAAGTGTACAACAAAGTGTCTCCAGAGGACTCCATCGTAGTGGATGAAAATGCACCAGAATCCCAGAACTTATCAATCAGGGAACTTGCCAAACACGTGAAAGAAGCCTACCCTAACCATCAGATCCGCTATGCAGATATGCGGAATTATGGTAAAGAAGATGCTGTGATTACTTTTCATTTTGATGATTTTGGAGGGTTGATGTCCAACGGTAAGTTCGTCATGTACATGCGCGATGGCAAACTTTTGCCAGAGTACAGCGTCCTGCCCAACGAAAAATCGTACAGCCAGGCTATCATTTCTGTTTTGGGCAAGCTGCACTTTGGAGACTTTGGAGGCATGACCATGAAGGTTATTTATTTTGTCCTTTCCTTGATTACCTGCTTTATGATCATCAGTGGAGTAATGATCTGGCGTACTGCCAGGGACAACAAAAGATATTCTTATAAACAACGGCTTTTTCATCATCGGGTAACCCTAGTGTATTTGGCCATTTGTTTAAGTATGTTTCCCGCATTCGCAGTTATCTTTTTGGCCAACAAGCTTGTTCCAATAGAAATGGCAGACAGGGTAGGGTTAGTCAATACGGTTTTCTTTTTGAGCTGGCTTGTTTTGATTGTTGTTGGTTTGTTCTGGAAGAGTTACTCCAAGCTCAACCGCAACTATCTTGTAATTGGAGGGGTACTCGCTATGCTGGTGCCTGTTGCAAATGGAATTGTTACAGGTGATTGGATGTGGAGCACCTGGAGGACTATCCCTTATGTAGCTTACGTAGATTTATTTTGGCTTATAGTTGGTTTCCTCACCCTTTACATTTCACTCAAAGTACTGATGGTAAAAAACGCATCTGATAAACCAATACATTAATGATAAACCAATACATTAATAATGCGAATCAAGGGTTAAAATATAAGGTTATAAAAGCTGCGGCAATTTTGCTGAAAACATGAACAGGCAATCCTTTAGTAGAGTGTACTTTACCGGCTCTCTGGATGTGGATTTTGGCAATGTGCCAATTAAAGAACGACTCGATGGGTTGTCTTGCAGTAGAAACAGCTTTAGAGAATAAATCATCAGCCGCTTTATTTCTTTTCTTGCACAAGCCTTTTAGTTACTGAAAGCTAAAATTTTACCGCTGACTAGCACCTTCTGGTCTGCTTTGTGAGTTGGAATGTTGTAAGAGGGGCGAATAGAATAAGTAGGTAGATGCGTGCTTTTTAAACCTCCTTGCTTAGTTTTGCGCTGTTATTGATTTATTCCCCCTTGTAAACTTTTCGATAGTGGAGCTGAAGCATGGTTTTTACCTGAAGTCTAAAAATGAACAGGTGTGGATTCAGGTAAGAATAGGATTAACTGCTTTACTGGTTCTCCTGTTGGTTTTTCTTGGTTGCTGGAAATCCGGCTTTTTTCTTCCCTTGATTATAGGCATTCCACTTATCCTATCGCTTGTAGCTCCCTTTTTTGATGTGCCTGCGCTAAAAAAGAGCGGGGATTTGATTTATTATTCTCCTTTATTTCTGGCAGAAAAGCAAAAGAAGGGGTTAATCACCGTCCATGGGGGTACCCTGTTTGATTATGTTTTTGTGCTAGACAGGAGCCTTAATGGAAGGCAGCGAAGTAATTTGATTATGGAGCAATACCTTGAAGGATTGGTCAACCTGATTGATCATCTTCAACGTGTGAACTCTGAGAACCTTACCATCCGGGGCACCAGCTATATCCTGAATAAGAGAACGGTAAAGAAAATCGGCTTTCAGGTAGTTCAGACTGATTTTTTGCAAAGATGTATGTTGCTATACAATTACTTCAACCTTGTGGTTGCCAATTCCCTGGCAAAAGGTAAACTGACTTTTCCAAAGCTGGGGCAAACCAAAACCTTTGAGACCAAACTCTATGATCTGATGGAAAGGAGAGATTTTATCAAAAGCTTGAATGAGAAATTGAAGCAAAGACAAGTACTTTAGCAGCCTATCAAGCCCGATTTCATTAGCTCCTAAGTAACAAAATTGAACTTTGGTAATGTGGATTCTGGGTAAGGAATTATTTGCAAACCCTTTATTGTTTTGGCTTAAACTTCATCAAACATCCTCATTGCAAGCAGTCCATTTCCCACAGCCCCGCCTGCACGGATAGCGGATGTAATGAACACGGTTTCGGCAATTTCCTCTTTGGTGGCGCCTGCTTTTTTAGCGTTTTGGATATGCGATTCCATACAATAGGCACATTGGGTAGTCAGTGCCACGGCTATAGACATCAATTCCCGGTATTTGACGGGAATTACTCCATCGCCTCGCTCTGCCGTATGCTTTAGATTCATAAAAGCTGCTGATTCCTTAGGGGCAGCATCAAGTAATTGCTTTGTGTATTTTCGGTCTTTCGGATTTTGGTATTCTTTCACTGGACTGGCGTTTATTGGTATGAATAAAAGCGAAGTATAGAGAAAATATTGGCAAATAGCCACATTTACCAGCTTAGATTGCTCAACTTGACCTTGGATGCTAAAGGGAATCATCCCGTTTTTAATAGATGTCATTTAGCCAGTCGAGAGATTTATCTGGTTACCGGCATCATAAGGCACTTTTGATACACTGGTTATCCTTATTAGGTTTGTAAGAATTAAAATTACCGAACAATGGATTATTCTTTTTTGATCAAAAAATGCAACAAGCTCAGTGATTTTTCTGAACCTATTTTAAGCAATATCATGTATTATTCAGCTGATCGAAACAAGCTGAGCCAGCGTTTTGACCTGTTGGCCAAAAGACATAGATGGTTTGTTGAAGTTCAAAAATGCTGCGGTGTGATTATGGTGGACCAAATGGCATAGTTCATGAATAATCACATATCCGATACTTCCTTTAGGTGCCTTGATTAATTCAGGGCATTTTCTCGGAATGCCAATCCTGCTTCAAGCAGTTTCGCACCTGGCAAAGAGCCGCAAGGCTGGTCAACGGAGTGCTTTCCTGTATGGGGCGTTCCACCATTACCGGGTGGCTGACCGCAAGCGGTGATCAGTTTAAGGATTGGTCGGCCGCCTATCGCCTTTTTAAAGGGGACAGGATGGATGTTGCCGGGATTTTCGGTGTCATCCGAAGGAAAGTTGTTGCATTGGCTGATCCGGCACAGCGGTATGTTTTTGCCCACATGGATGACACCCTGTTACGAAAAAAAGGAAGAAACGTGTTCGGTGCCAGGTGGCTCAGGGATGCACTTGGCCCACCTTTCCGGACCAATCTGGTTTTTGGGCAGCGGTTCATACAGCTTTCATTATCCTGTTTTTCAAAGATGGGTCCGGTACAGGCCCGGGCTATCCCCGTTGACCTACATCATTGCCCCAGTGTGAAAAAGCCCGGTAAAGCAGCAGGAGAACAGGATTGGCAACTGTTCCGTGAAACCCAAAAAAAAGCCAAGCTCAGCGTCATCGGTGCCCAACGGATCAGGCTCCTGCGTGAAAATCTCGATCAGGACGGCTTTACCGACAAGGAGCTGGTGGTCAGCGTGGACGGGAGCTATACCAACGAAGCGGTTCTGAAAAAAACTCCCCGCCAATACCATCCTGATCGGCAGAATCCGGAAAGACTGTAGCCTCTATCTGCCTCTCGAGCCACCCAAGCACGGAAAAGGACGAAAAAAAGTCTACGGAGAACCGCTTCCGACTCCCGAACAGATCCGCCGGTCGGATGACTATTCCCGGATAAAGGTCCGGGCATGGGCAGCTGGAAAAGTCCACGGGTTCCAGCTTAAAGTCATCCCGGCTGTCCGCTGGAGAAAGGCCGGGAACAAAGATTTGCCTATTTGAATCCTGAGATGGTCTTCTTTTACTTGTCTGGAGTTTATGCAGATAGTACGGAAAAGGGAAGAATAATGTGGGCAAGGATAAAAGGCAAAACAGAGAACGCATTAAATGAGCTTAATTTTAAAGCTGCTTACAGCTTTCGGCCAGGTTTTATTATTCCGATGAAAGCACAGAAAAATGTGAGGTTGATTTATAAAGGACTTAAGCTTATTTATCCTTTTGTTTTTCCAAATAAAATCCTGACTTATGATGAAATAGGAATTGCATTAGTTCGAATACTGACACTTGGATACAGCGCAACTAGTTTAGAAATAGAAGATTTAAAATTAATTGCCAAACTGGCTGAGCTGGAGGAATAAAATTTAGGTGATAGTCATCACGTGAAATTTAAAATAGATGACTTAGGATTCAGGATAGCAAGGAGCCTGAACCAACAATACAACAGCTAATCGTGTAGACGGCCCCGCTAATTTATAAGTTCACTGGGCGCGCCTTCGCCACCGCATACAGGTCTCCCACCACCGTGTCCTGATGCCTCGTGCCAGGTTAACCGAAAGAATAACACGAAAAGACCACTCAACAATCCCCATTCTCAACATCCTTTAATGAGGAGACTAAGAAATTTCGGACTTGCTTCAGCTCACGGATTTTTGTATCTACATCACGGATTTTATTTTGTACTATTTCAATCTTCTCACTTGCCGACAGTTTATTGCTAAACCAATCATTCAGTGATTTTTTTATTTCTGACAAAGTGAACCCAGCTTTTTTAGCCTGGACTATCCATTCGACTTTTTCGGCAACAAGCTCATCATACTGTTTGTAATTATTGGATTTGACAGAATCATCCGACATGCCTGTTATCAATCCATAATTTTCATAGTAGCGTAGCGTATGGATGGAAACCCCTGTTAGCTTTGACAATTCATTAATTAACATCGCTCAGTTATATTGTTGAGAATATATTTATACCATAGAGTGTACTCTATACTTGTAGGTTGCAAACTTACAACGTATTCTTGCACCTTAAAATATACCTTCGAAAAAATGATGCAATCAGGGAACAAAACTGAGACCCTGCAAAACGGGATTATTGTAGTCACAGGCACCTCTACAGGTATTGGCAATGCCACTGCAAAAGAACTTGCAAGCCGTGGTTTTTATGTTCTTGCAGGTATAAGGCGTGAAATTGATGCCGATGCTGTTTGTGGTAAAAATATAGAACCCGTCATATTAGATATTACCAATGAAGCACACATCGCCAATCTTGTCAGACGCATTAAAGAAGACCCTGAAAAACGTCCGCTTCGTGCATTGGTAAATAACGCTGCAATTGAAATAAATGCTCCCTTGGAAGTATTACATCTTTCTGAATGGCGCAGACAGTTTGAGGTAAACGTATTTGGGCAAGTCGCCATGATACAGGCACTATTGCCCGAACTTTTTGAAAGCCGTGGAACTATCGTCAACATTAGTTCTATTGGCGGTAAAGCTGCGATGGCTGGCTATGGACCTTATGCAAGTACAAAATTTGCCTTAGAAGGATTAAGCGATGCTTTGCACAGAGAACTTGAGCCCTTTGGCGTAAGAGTTATTGTGATTGAACCAGGCGGTGTGGTGTCGCCCATGAGTGCACAAGTACGTATAAAGGCGGAGAAAATTACCCATGAAATGACACCTGAACACCGCAGCAGATACGGTGGACTGATGCATGCAATGGTATCTTTAGCTGAAAGTTATATTAAAGATGCAGTACCTGCCGAAAAAGCAGGGCAAATCATAGCAGACACCCTTCTAACGAAGCGACCACGTGCACGCTACACAATTGGACGGGATGCCGCTATGGTTAGATTTTTAAATTGGACTTTGCCCGACAGAGTGCTTGATAAAATTTTATCCCGAAGTACTCAGGCACATTACCCCAAATGAATAGAATCAAGAAATTTTTAAAAAGAATAATGACGGTGTTTTTAAGTATAGTTTTACTATTGGTACTAATAACTGTTGGTTACATACAACATCCCAAATTTGGAAAATCTTCAGGAGGAAGGCGGCTTGAACAGATACGCCAATCCCCGAACTTTAAGAATGGAAAATTTCAGAATATCCATTTTACTCCGTATGTTACCGAAGGATATTCTCTGACAAGCGTAGCCTATGACTTCGCTTTTACAAAGTTTTCACGAACAAATCCAACCGATACTATCCCTTCCATAAAGACTGATTTAAAAACTATACCGATTACTGAAAATGTATTGGTGTGGTTCGGGCATTCATCGTATTTTATCCAGCTTAACGGAATACGATTTTTAATTGACCCTGTGTTTAGCGGGAATGCTTCCCCTATACCTTATTCAAATAAATCATTTTTAGGAACCGATATTTATTCGGTTGATGATATGCCCGAAATTGATTATTTACTCATCACCCACGATCATTATGACCATTTGGATTATGAAACTATACTGAAATTGAAGTCTAAAATCAAGCATATAGTCTGTGGTCTGGGGGTTGGTTCTCATTTTGAGCATTGGAAATTTGACACTTCAAAAATCATTGAAAAAGATTGGAATGACAAAGTAGTAATTGATGATACTATAACCTTACATACAGCTACTGCCCGTCATTTTTCAGGCCGTGGATTTACTAGGAGCAATACACTTTGGCTTTCTTATGTTTTAGAAACACCCGGTTTCAAAATGTATCTTGGTGGTGATAGTGGTTACGATACATACTTTGCAGAATTAGGAGAAAAATTTGGCGGCTTTGACTTGGCAATACTTGATAATGGACAATACAACACAGCCTGGCAAGAATTACACATGTTGCCCGAAGAAGTGTTAAAAGCAACGCAAGACCTAAAATCAAAACGACTATTTCCCGTTCATTCCTCTAAGTTCAAATTGGCTTTTCACCCTTGGGACGAACCCCTAATTCACTTAACAGAGCACAATGAAAACAAATACCATTTTCCTTTGGTGACACCTAGGATTGGAGAAATAGTTTATCTGGATCATACCTCACAAGAGTTTGAGCAATGGTGGTTAGGATTGGACTAAAACTGCCAGACTCTAACAACTATGCTTCTGTGCGACTTGCAAAGCCAAGCATGAAACCGGAGGGTCCGGTGAGGCATTTAAGGGTATTAGGGCCGTTTTTAAATGATTATGAAATATCTGGCCAATACAAACTTGAAAAGAGTATCATTGCAGGACAAGGCATCAAGAAATCTTCCAGAGGAAGGTTTTAGCCTTGGGCCAGCTTGTAGGAGGACTGAGCGTTTAGGATTAGTCCGGTGGACTAATCTAGCGAAGGGCCAGCTTGTAGGAGGACTGAGCGTTTAGGATTAGTCCGGTGGACTAATCTAGCGAAGGGCCAGCTTGTAGGGCAGACAAACTTCACTCTGTCTCCACGAGCGTTTTGACTACACCTAGAGGAGGAAAAACGGCAAGATTAATAGTGACCATGGACACGTCTAAATGGTATGGTTAATGAACAGAATTGCAGGACACAACGCCATGAAAACTGGTGTCTTGGAATTTTGTGGCATAAAACCAGTTAAAATTTCTGCCTCTGCCCCTGTGAAATCATCAGATGATTTGAAAAGAAAAAAGTGGCTTGATGAAGTTGAAGCTTAAGGGAAAAATCAAAATTAATTTTAAAGTATGAAGCCAGCAACTGCAAGAGCTATTTTTATTTTCTTATTACTATTTCTAGGCGTAGGTGCCTTAGGTGGTGGTGCATTGCTCATCATCTCTCCATCAGGAGAATTATTAGGTGGTTTGCCCTTATCAATTTTAGACCAATCACCTTTCAATGACTTTCTAATACCTGGCATTATTCTGTTTTTGATTTTAGGGATTTCCCCATGTCTTTTGGCGGTAGCTTTAATTAAAAAGCCTTCAAACAGATTTGCTGAATATTTCAACTTCTTTAGAGATATGTATTGGGGTTGGTCATTCAGTATTTACATAGCTTTCGCACTAATTATTTGGATACAAGTTGAAACAATTTACATACAGGGCACAAGCTGGCTACAAACTTTCTACATGTTATACGCCATACCTATCATTTTCGTGGCACTGTTGCCCC
Organism: Algoriphagus sp. Y33; assembly: GCF_014838715.1. Lineage (NCBI taxonomy): Bacteria > Pseudomonadati > Bacteroidota > Cytophagia > Cytophagales > Cyclobacteriaceae > Algoriphagus > Algoriphagus sp. Y33. Next base: position 548,920 of record NZ_CP061947.1, read on the forward strand.
AGATCAGAACACTTTACAAAAAATGAATATTATGGTAATTGTATTTTCAATACTCGGACTTATATTAGTCGTCTTAATCATTGGCAAAATAAACTTATCCATAAAATTTCGTAAACAAGTGAAAGAACTTTTTTATTTATCAAAAAGTATATCTCAACAACAATTTCACAAAAGCCAAATAGACGGTTTGCCAGAACCGGTGCAAAGATATTTTAATTACATTTTAACGGATGGACAACCTTTGAAGTTCTTTGGAGATTGGAAAAGGGCGATTTCAGTTATGCAAAATTTTACATCACCGAAATTGAGTATGACAATCCTGTAATAAGCTGAACGAATACCTATCAAGACCTTGTGTTATTTCCTTATGGATATTCTTTCCGTGACGGAAGCCGTACCTGTAACCTTCGAGCGTGAGTTCATAGTTGGCCAAGAGTAGTCAAATACGGCGGAAGTACAGTTGATCTTATCAGTTTGGATTGTATTACGATATGGTTGCTGATTGTTGTCTTCTGTCCATATGATTAAGATCATGGATAATGCATCTAAATCATTGTACCCTTGTATGTGACATTACTATAAAATCTACAAGGGTAAGAAAAACAAAAAATGGAAAGCTTAGAACAAGAAGTAGCAGTGGCCATGCCTCGCATAGGAGATAAGGCTCCTGAATTTAAAGCCATCACCACACAGGGAGAAATCAATTTTCCTGCAGACTATAAAGGTAAATGGGTAATTCTTTTCAGTCATCCTGCAGATTTTACGCCTGTTTGTACCTCAGAGTTTATGACGTTTGCCAAACTAGAGCCGGGATTTTCAGCGTTGAACTGTCAATTGGTAGGTTTGTCCATAGATGGCTTATACAGCCATATTGCCTGGCTCAGGACCATTAAAGACAAAATTGAATTCAAAGGCATGAAAAACATGGAAGTCAAATTTCCATTGATTGAAGATATTAGCATGTCGGTGGCGAAAAAATATGGAATGATACAACCGGGAGAGAGCTCCACTAAAGCAGTCCGTGCAGTCTTCTATATCGATCCAAAAGGAATGATCCGTGCCATTATTTATTACCCACTATCAATGGGTAGAAATTTTGATGAATTAAAAAGAGCGCTTATCGCTATGCAAACGGCCGATGCCTACAACATTGCAACACCTGCCGATTGGCAACCGGGTGATGATGTGATCGTGCCAACTGCAGGCTCTTGTGGCGTTGCCAATGATAGAATGGAGACCAAAGAAGAGGGCATTACCTGCACTGATTGGTTTTTCTGTACCAAAAAGCTCTCTTTGGAGCAAGTTAATAATCCACCTCATAGCAATTAGGGACAAACCATGGAACCCCACTTTTATAATGTAGATATCAATTGGGAAAACAGTCGCAAAGGCATTGTCTGTTCTCCAGAATTGAACAGGAAAAACGGGCTCTGCATCGAAGTAGCCACCCCACCGGAATTCCCAAAAGGTATGGAAGGAATTTGGTCTCCGGAGCACCTGTTTGTAGCTGCGGTAAGCGGTTGCTTAATGACTACCTTTTTAGCCATTGCGGAAAATTCAACACTGGAGTTTGCAAGCTTTAGCTGTAAGGCAAAAGGAAAATTAGAAACCGTGGAAGGAGTTTTGATGATGAGTGAAATCCTGCTAAAACCTACTGTGGTTATCCACAGCGAACAGTATAGGGACAAGGCAACACGAATTATAAAAAAGGCGGAAAACGCTTGTTTGATTACCCATTCGATTAAGTCAAAAATCACAATGGAAATAACTGTTGAGGTAGCTCCTCATTTAATTGAATACAAATAAAAACTACATGTATTCATCCACTGCCTCGATTTTGCCGGACTATCCCCAGCAAGATAAAGTGAAATAGTTGAATCATTACAAAACATTTGAGAGATATTACTACTGTATTAAAGTAGAATTATGCCAAGACCAACAGACAAAAAGGACTTATTGACACTGAGTCAAAAGAATTTTAAAGACCTGAACGATTTTGTTGATTCTTTCACGGAAGAAGACAAAAACAAAGAATTTCCCAAAGGAACAATGAACCGAAATTTTAGGGATGTTCTCGCTCACTTATATCATTGGCATTTAATGACGATAGCGTGGTACACTATTGGAATGAAAGGTCATAAACCTGAGATGCCTGCAAAAGGGTACACCTGGAAAACAACTCCTGAGTTAAACAGAAAGATTTGGGAAACATACAGGACAACGGAATTGAAAAAAGTCAGAAAATCACTTGATAAATCCTTTAATGATGTTCAAGGAATTATTAATAATCATTCCAATGAGGAACTTTTTCAAAAGAAAAAATACAAATGGACAGGAACAACTTCATTAGGAGCTTATTTGGTTTCTGCTACTTCCAGTCATTACGATTGGGCGTTAAAACTTATGAAGAAAGCCATGAAGTAAAACTACCGCTAACAACTAGGTTTTCTTTTCGCGACAAGCACGAACAATGAAACAGTCTTCAAAGGAAACTAAAGTGTATCTTTCTGGTTCATTTGCTATAGCTTATTCGGGCATTGGAAATTGGTTCAGCCTTAAGTACTTTTAGTACAAAGCGATTTACAAACATGAAGAGTTCCCGCAGTGGTGGGACAGGCTGTGTGAGGTGAGAGTCTCATGCACGGCCTGTCCCGTTTTACGGGAGTTCTGTGGGAAGGTGAGGGTGAAATTCCCTTGCCTGATCCGATTAGCAGTCAGGCTAAACCAAAACTCAGAAGGACAAGATGACACTGAATTTGACAATAATTATAGTGGGATTTGTCGGGATAATTTTTCCGACATTTATTCTGATGACTTATCAAAAAGTAAATGCGAAGATAAATCAAGACGAAAAATATCGCTTGACCGATTACAAACAAACCCTACTCATATTTTGGAGTTTGACATTATTGATTTTAATCGATTATTTCGTTTACCAACAACCGACACTGAATTTTCATCCAAAATTTTCCTTAGTAAGCATTGGGCTGACAATTTTAGTTATGGCTTTTGCCCTTTTTCAATATACGACAACAAAAGTTTCGGCAAACAGCGCATACGTAGTTAAAGAAAAGCTGAAAGACGTTTATCATTATTTGCCGAAAAGCAACAAAGAACTAAACTGGTTTTTGTTTCTTTCTATTAGTGCAGGAATTTGTGAGGAAATGATGTTTCGTCTATTTCTTTTTGAGTTTCTAAAAGAAAACACAAATCTGGTAATTGCTTTCGTGCTGACAAACATAATTTTTGCGATAACACATATTGGAAGTGGGAAAAATAACCTAATCAGTTCATTTATCTTAGGTTTGTTGTTTTCCGCTATTTACTATATCACTGATAACATTTGGATAGCAATTATTTTGCATAGTTCAATTGACATAAATGCTGGAATTTTAGGTTATAGAATAAACAGGACGACAACCAATGAGAATTTATCAAGTCCGAACCACTAACACGGGTAACCGTTGCACAACCTCCTTTTAACTTCTTGATTTTTCGGATTCCGATTTAGGGAGTGTGTGATATTTGCTTAGTGGGCTGTGGTAGTGGGAAAAATTTCACTCGGATTTTTCTCCTGAAATCCAATAGAAAGAACCGATAAGTCGGATTAAGCCAGCGGTATTACTTCATAGCTAAGCAAAAGGCCCCATACCCCTCACCGCATCTAGATCCGGAACAAGACCCTATGCCCCACTTCTACTTAGAGCTGTACATGGGCGTAGTGAGATGCAGCTAATTCTGCTACTTAACCAAAAAACACTGCACTTCCTTTACAAAACACCATGCTTCCCTCACATTTTTTTTCATTTTCTTAAAATATAGGCAGGTCATAGGATAGATTCTTCGATTTTTTCACTTTTCTCGTAATAACCTTTTAGTAGAGAACTACTTCGCCAACTTTTATCATCCTTCCGGGCTTAAATCCCGAGAACCTTTCAATCTAGTGGAAGCACTAGCTTCAAAAACACTATCTTATGATCGCCTTCTCCTTAAGGAGGATGGGATGAGGTCAAGAAAGCCAATTGAAAATTGGTTATGATATTAGGGTGGAATTACAAATCCCACCCAGTGCCACGAGCAATGTGACTACGCCTAGAGGGGAATTTTGCCACATCCAGATGTGACCCTTTATAAATGATGGTGGGAGCATCATACTCGGTGACATCTGAATACAATACCAGCAGCAACAATGCACGGCCTTTGGAGTTGATGTTGCTTCGCCACTCCATGTAATTTGACGGTTCATCACCCGGAAAGCTTACATCTACGTGTTTGCCCGTGTCATCGGGCATTTTTTCAGACGGAAACCGGACTGGAAACGTACCTACACTACGGCAGGGATACCACTTGTTGCGGCCGACCAGCTGGTCAAAGGCAGTAAGCAGCTTTGGGGTATTTACAGATTCGATGAAGGATGTTTGTGTATACATTGCCAGACAACTGACTGGTATCAATATACAGGTAGCGAATTTCAATATCTTGATAGTACCACCCAGTATTGGTCGGAGACGTACTACGTCCCTTATGACGGCGGCGGAGGCTATGGCAGTTATAGTAATTACGACTGGGGACAATATGGCACCGCGGGTTCCATGCCGTTACTTATCATTAATCACCTGACAGGAAAGGCTAATTGCGTTTATGGCAAGCTGAAAATCGGTAGTTCAACCTTTAAAAATGCAATTCAAAAATTTGATGGGCAGTTTCCGGTGGCGCATTTGAAGTTCTCTTTGGATTACACTTTAGCCAGCACAACAAATGCGGAAACGGACAATAGTGGGGAATATCATATTGAAATTAAGATTAATGGGAATACACTTTCTGATCGTACCGTTTTAGGTTTGGCCCGGACTCTTGCTCATGAGATAATACATGCTGAAATGTATCGTAAGTTACGGTCTGTTGGCTATACAGTTTCAATTAATGATTTTCCGGGAATTTATTACTATTATTCTCAGTATAAAGACTGGCAACATGAACAAATGGCAGCACATTATAGAGAAACAATTGTAGACATTCTCAGAGAGTTTGATAACTCACAACATACGGATCAATTCTACGATGATTTAAGTTGGGTGGGATTACAAAGAACAGTTTCCTGGAGCAGTCTTTCCGGAAGTGACACGACTCGAATAATCCAAACTGTACAAAACAATAGGCAAAATGGAAACAAAAACTGCAATTAAGGCAAGGATTAAAGGCTTGGTAGTACTGTTTTTATTGCCTTTGTTCTTTTGTAATGCTCAATCAAACAGTGTTGTCCATTTATCCTACAATATTAAGGAACCTTTCAAGTCGGTAAGGAAAATTGAAAACGTGAATGGGAATATTGACTTCCATATTGACAACGAATATTTTCAATATCAAGAAGGCAAAGATGAGATCAGTAAAATAGAACCAGCTTGTCTTGAAGATATTGAAATCATCGATATCGGTACACTTCTAAGATTGTCCTGGCAAAAGAAAAAGGAATTGTTGGAAAAAGAAGAAAAAACAGGCGTTATCCATGTTTTGACAAAAGATCAGACTTTCGACAAAATCTATCTGTATGAAAAAACCGAATTGGGTACCATCGAAAGATATGAGGTCAGGTGGATTGAAAAAATTGAGTGAATAAACGGGATTAAGGCATCTCGGGAGTCTCTCCACTGGGTGTAGAAGAAATATGATTAGTACTAGGTGAGGTCGCAACTACAACTGCTTTCGTTTGTTTCTTTACTAATTGCAAAAAAAATCAGGTCATAATTTGGAGTTGTGGCCTGATTTTATTGTTTTATCTCTAGCTATTAGCCAAGATATAGGTTATCCAACTAAAGTATAGCTCATCAAAAGGGTTATGTTGTTTTTCCTGACGCAATCGAATTTCAACAAGGTGATGTAGTGGGAAGATATCGGTTCAATTAGTACCGATCTAAAAGATCAAGTGAATAAGTCTCCGTTCTCTCCAGATCTCGGCCATTGCCTGAGCATTGAAATTTTAAAACCTCCCTCATTTTTTTTCCATTTTCATGAAAAATTCCCCGTACAGGAGGGACAAGCATTAAAAATCTCTTCGGTAGGACTGAGCGTGAAGGATTAATCCAGTAGGACCGAGGGTGAGGAAACAGTCTGGGGGACTGTTTTAGTGAGGTGCCGGAATGCAGCGTGGAATCTAGCGAGGGGCCAGCCTGTAGCGGAGGATTTAGCGAAGTAGCCAGCCTGCGTGATGGGATGGTATCATTTTATTCCTTTTATTGCATAAGTCTTTTAGTTTTTGAGATCGAATATCCCGATAAGCGAAGCGATTCGGGAACGACCAACCTACTTCTTGCACTTCACGCCCATCTGGAGCAGAGCCGATCACCCTCTCTCTTCAGGAGAGGGCGGGGGGTGAGGTAGAACACCCATTCGGGCTTAAATCCGGAACCTATCAAACACCTTTTGATTCTGATATCTTGATGATAGTACCAAACAGGCTCACTCTCATGCAAAGGAGTTTACAATGACCAATAGAAAAATAACCGCTATTAAAAGTGGGTTATATGGTGGTTAGCTACCTAGCGTTATCTGAATAACAGTCATAAAATGGATATAATAAATAAGTATGCTCAATTTTAGGGAGACAGAAATCGAATGACAGAAAGACCAAACATATTAGTAGTTTGTGGACGAAATAAGAAACGAAGTAGAACCGCAGAACACATTTTTAAAAATGACAACCGCTTCAATATTCGTTCCGCTGGACTAAGCCCCAAAAGCGATAGAAGAATATCAGAAAATGATTTGAATTGGGCAGACTTAGTTTTTGTAATGGAAACAGGGCAACGATCAAAAATTTGGGAATTATACAGACATATGCAATTGCCCGAAATAGAAATCTTAAATATTCCGGACGACTATGAATTTATGAATGAAGAACTTGTTGAAATACTAACAGAGGGAATTAACGATACATTAAAAATAGTTTACAAACTTTGACAAATGAAATTTGCATATTTAGTGGACTTGGAGCAGACGAGAGAGTTTTTCAAAAACTTGACTTTTCTGGCTTCAAGACAACTTTTGTAAAATGGATTGTTCCGCAAGACGAAGAAACAATTGAACATTACGCAACACGACTTCTTGACCAAATCTCGGCAACAAATCCAACTCTAATTGGACTTTCATTCGGTGGTCTTATTGCTGTTGAAGTGGCTAAACAAATTGATACCCAAAAAGTAATTTTAATTGCTTCTGCTAAAACAAAAAGTGAAATTCCATTTTACTATCGTTTCGCTGGACGACTTGGACTTCACAAACTTTTGCCGACAGGACTTTTAAAAAGCTCAAACTTTGTTACAAACTGGTTTTTCGGAACCAGCTCAACATTTGACAAGCAGCTATTAAAGCAAATTCTTATTGATACCGACCCTACTTTTTTAAATTGGGCAATTGACAAAGTAACACGTTGGACAAACCAAACACAGACAAAGAATATATTTCATATTCACGGCACAGGTGACAGAATTTTACCTTTGGGTTTTATAAACTGTGACCGGACTGTTAAAAACGGTGGACATTTAATGACACTAAACAAAGCGGATGAACTGAATAACATAATAAAACAACAAATATGACGGACGAAGGAAGAAGAAGAGATCCTTCATCCACCATCGGCATCAACAGGGTAGGAGTTGCCGCAGCATGGGAATTCGCCAAGTCGATAGAAGATTATTAGCAAATAGGGTAATTAACTTTAGACGGGATTGAGGTTGAAATCTTCATTTAGAGTAATTAAACAGGGATTTGATAAGTAAATTTTAGACATTTTGAGGGAGCTGATTTAGCTATCATGATCATGTGATCTGCACATATTGTCTCTTTAACCCCTGTAGAGGTGTCCATTTATATTCATATATTTATTCTGTCAAAAACGCAAAGGATGGATATTTTTAAATGGCAACAAGTCATAGAATTTAGTAGAACCTTCCAAACGGAATTAGACTGCAAAAAATATTTGGCAGAACTCAAATGGAAGGATGGATTTACTTGCCGCAAATGTGGTCATCAGGGTAGTCAAATTAGGAAGGATTACGCACGCACTTGTAATAAGTGCAGTGATACTGAAAGTGCCGGTGCAGACACGTTGCTCCATAAAGTCAAATTTGGCCTTGTAAAGGCCTTTCATATCTGTTTTGAGATGAGTACAAGTACAAAAGGGCTCTCTGCCATGTATGTAGCCAAGCGTTATGCGATTAACCGTAAAACAGCAATGAGTTTCATGCATAAAGTACGTGAGGCAATGAAATCGGGTGAAAATCATCCGATGCAGGGAGAGGTTCATGTGGATGAGTTTGTAGTGGGAGGCCAGGAAGCCGGACATACCGGAAGGAGTTATGGAGGCAAGAAAAAGAAGACAGTGTGCGCCGTCGAGCTTACCGGGGAAGGAAAAGTAAGACGGTTTTATGCCTTAAAAATCAAGGATTTATCGGCTAAATCTCTGCGATCTATTTTTGAAAGCCATCTAGACAAGGCCGCCCAGGTGATTACAGATGAATGGAAAGGATACTGGCCGATCAGTAAGGATTACACCATCAAACAGCGTCCAAGTGAATTGGGCTTGAATTTTAAAGCGCTTCATACAATGATCCATCAAGTGAAATCATGGTTGCGAACGACGTATTCCTGGGTTAGCAAAAGGCATATTGATCGTTACTTGAGTGAGTTTTCAAATCGGATCAATCGCTCTCAGAATAAAGAGACTATTTTCTACATATTGATCACAAGAATGGTAAATCAGGATAAGATCTATATTTCAATGGTGCCTGATTGTTAACCGATTAGTTTCCAGTCCATTCAGAGAGCTTTTGATTTAAGAAAAAAGTTATGCGAAGTCTTTGTAGATAAACATGATATTTTCAACGGATTCATTTATAAAGTCGAAGTATGGAGAGAGTAAATAAGATTCTGATTCTGCTATTCCTGTACGGAATGGGTTTATTGACAGGCTGTGCCACAGATAACGAGCCTACTGGTCAATTTGGTCAATTTAGTGGCAATTTATTGTATGATTTAGGGGAGCATTCCTACCGGATTGACCTCGCGTCTAACGAAAAAACTGACTATTTCAACCGTAACACTTATTCCCTTAATGGATGGGATGTAAGCTGGGACGGTAAGACAAGGTTAGAGACTTCTATTGTGACAGGAGAATTTGACAAAGTTACATTCAAGCTTATTGATTCAGAAAGCTTGACTATCCTAAAGGAGTTTGTCTATAATAATCCCCATGGAGAGGACCGTCAGATCAGTGGATTACTTTCACCTGACAAATCACTGATTTTAATACAGCCTGATTTCGACCATGGCATCGTTATTATCGATACAGAGGGCAATGTTAAGCACCATCTTCCCATGGTCAACGATACTGAATTGACGTTGGGCGATGAAGCAATTTGGCTGTCGGACAACAGCATACTTTTTACCTATAAGGAAGAATACATTTTGAAAAGTGAGCCGCCGTATTCAGATATAATTTCTATTAGAGAAATGGAGTATTCAGATTGGGGAAATTTGAACGCTAATCCTGATGGGACGAAAATGTCTCTACGTATAGACAAACATATCTATCTAATGAATGCTGACGGAACAGGTTTAGTCCAGGTAACTGAAAGCGATAGGGAAGAACGGGAAGCTGTTTTTTCACCCGATGGGAAATACTTATTGGTAGGAGCGAACTTTTATCCAGGGACTTTTGATCCGGGAAAGTGGGATCTCAATATAATTCCTGCGGACGGGAAAATGTATAAAGTCGGGAATAATCCAGGCCCGGGAGTAGAAGTAATACGTCCTAATGGGCAAGATCATGTTGAAAGTGCTACGAATAGGATGTTCTGGAGGTAAAAAAGTGCCCTTGTCTCACTTAAAGGCAGAGTGAAGCGAAGGCTGTATAGCAAGTTGTGTTCTACATCCCACACTATATTTAACCCGAAATATGCATTAGCAATTCTATTACCGCCATTACATTGCTGTTTTCGACTTCACCATAGCGGCGCTATGCCTCAGTCTCCAAGCAGCCTGATTTTCTTGCAATTAATGCCTTTCCCGATAAATCGGGACGGGCTATAACGAAACCTAATGCATAGTCCGGGTTTAAAATAACAAGGCTAATACCTTTTCTTTTGATACGAATATCACATACAAAGAAAAAGTCGTCTAAATTGAAATAAAATATGACAAAACAGCATAGTAATCCCTTTATCCTTGCGCTGAAAGCCCGCAATCTCACCGTAGAAATTCATCATCATTCTGCCTACCAGATTGTTCTGTCGAATGACACTCCTTTTAATTCGACAATCAATGGAACGCTTTATGAGTGTATCCACGGTTTTTTGATAAAACCTCATGTAAACCACTTTTGCGTAGCCGAAGGAGGAACATTAAACGTTTTAAACATCGAGCCTTACTCTACTGTCGGTCTGAAACTGGCAAGTCGATTTAAAGGGGATGAGGATCACAATGTTTTTCAATCGCCGGCAGAAACAAATTTATTTTTTCAGACATCAAAAGAAAGTTTGGATGTTAATCTGGTTGTTGAAGCGATGCTCTCCAGATTACCTTCTATAGCGTATGATGAAAGAGTTACGGCAATTGTAGAATACATAAAAGAAAATTATTTTCAATCGGATATTACTCCGCAGACATTTGCCGATTTGGTTTTTCTTTCGCCATCCCGTTTGGCTTCACTCTTTAAAAAGCAAACCGGCAGTAGCTTATCCAAATATTTATTATGGACACGCTTACGTCAGGCAATATACCTTACTCTTTCAGATAAGAACAGAAGCCTTACCGATATTGCCTATGATACCGGGTTTTATGATCTCCCCCAATTCAATAAGTATATGTACGAAATGTTCGGTATGCCTCCTAAAGCCTTGAAGTTGAATAGTGATCTGATCGAAGTTTACTAGATTTCAGCCAATTTTATAAGAAATTTTATTTCATACGGCATCTCAAGCTCCTTCAATTAGGGAGCTTTTTTTATAATCTTTTTCATTCTTCCATAAGCATCAGCTGATCAGGCATAGCCATAATTTTGAATTTTCCTATTCAGAATACTTGTCAAGGCTCCTTCTGCATATCAGTGATCTGATACAAGTTTGACGATACGCTTACCCGCAACTTTGTGATATCATTTTAACCATTTAAAAATAATATCATGAATGCAATAGTATATCAAAAGTTTGGAAACACAGCTGTGTTGCAAAGTATAGACCAGCCAAAACCCATTATTCAATCCAGTCAGATACTGGTAAAAGTCAAAGCGTTTTCCATCAATCCAATGGACTGGAAAATCAGAAAGGGAGAAATGACCCTGATGTCCGGTTCAAAATTCCCCAAACATACCGGAACTGATTTCTCGGGAACAGTGGAAGAAATCGGAGGATCTGTAAGTGGCTTCATGAAAGGGGATGAGGTATTTGGGGTGGTGAAAGACATGATGAAAGAAGGGGTGTCAGCTGAATATGTTGCCGTACCCGCATCATTGGTCTGGAAAAAGCCTTCTATGATCAGCTTTCCTCAGGCCGCCTCTATTCCTGTGGTTGGCACAGCCGCCGTTACTGCATTGGAAAAGATGGGAAAGATCAATTCCCAAACAAGCGTTTTAGTTAATGGTGCTACCGGTGGTTTCGGCATGTTTTTGCTTCAATTATTAAAACAAAGAGGAGCTGACGTTACAGCTGTTACAAATAGCAAGGGGGTAGAATTTGCAAAAAAATGGGGGGCAAATGCGGTGATAGATTATACAAAAGAAAATGTGCTTTCTCAGTCATCTACCTATGACATAGTAATTGATTTGTCAGGAAAAATGGGCTACAAAGCTGCCAAACAAATCATGCAGTCTAAAGCCATTTTTCTCAACCCAACACCAAAGCCAATTGAAATCCCTGTATCATTTTTCAAAAACTTATTTACCTCCAAAAAGCACATTGTAATTGTCTCTAGCCCTTCTACTAACTATATAGATGTTTTGCTTGGCGCAGTAAAAGACGGGATGCAGATTGAAGTCAACAAAGTATTTCCATTTTCTCAATACAGGGAAGCATATCAATATACCGAGCAGGGAGGATACATCGGGAAAGTTGTGGTAGAGATAAAATAAAATTTTTCACAAAGTCTTCCATAGAAGTACTTTATGCTACTCTTCAGATATTAACAATCAGAAAAATGTTAACTAAAATAGACAATACCATAAAATATGGTAAAAAGCACGGCGGCTTTGGAATACAGATTTTGTATCCTGGGCTTATCAGGCCCCCGCTAAATGACAGTGGTTTTTCTACGATAGGACGGATCGATCATGCCAGAATAACACCAGGGACTTTAATCCCGATGCATCCGCATAAGAATGATGAGATTCTCACCTATTTAAGAAGAGGTAATGTGAAGCACCTTGACTCTGAGGGCTACACTGCCACTATCTCAAATCAAAAATTGATGATGATGAATGCCGGAGCAAGCTATTATCATGAAGAAAGGGTGTTAGACGAAGGAGGTGTTTTGGAAGGGCTGCAAATTTTCATCCGTCCGATAACCGCTGAGCTCAGTCCTCAAGTCCAATTTTATGAATTGCCGGAAACATACAGTACTAACAGCTGGAGAAAAATAGCCGGTAAAGGCAGTGATTACCCTCTTCAGATCAGAAGCAATACTTGGCTGATGGATCTGCGGCTGGAAAGAGGTGAAGAAATCGGCCTACCCGAAGCACCATCTGATGATAGTGCCTTCCTGTTCTATGTTTTTGAAGGGGAAATTGTCATGAATGAAACAGTCGTGCTTACCACCGGGGAAAGCGTCTTGATTGAAAGAGAAAACCCAACAATCCGGGCTGTTGAAGTATGTGATATTGTACTGTTCATTACCCAAACTAATACGGAACATTTTGATGGGGGGATGTACAGCGGAAATCTTCATTAGGCAGGCTTCATTTAAAGTGAGAACAGTGATTTGATACAAGTTTAGCACTTACAACCAGCGCACCTTTGATAAGTAAACTACTGACAAACTATAAAACAACATAACATGAATTTCAATAAAGAAACACCGGATGCCAAGAGAAATCCAGAAGTAACCAAGGTAGTGACCATCGATGCGAAAATTGATCAGGCGTTCGGTTACATAGCTCCAATCAATTTGATGCACATCTTTCGTGGAAACACCCTGATTCCTGCAATTACTGATACCAGCGTAAAGCAGGGATGGAATAAAGCAGGCTTGCAAAGAACCGTGCACTTTGCAGATGGGTCAACTTCCCAAGAAACCCTTCTAACTGTTGACGCCCCCATTTCATTTTCCTACAAGAACGAGTGGTTTACCTCTAAAGTACTTTCGATGCTGCTTAAAAGGCTGGAAGGGGAATGGCTGTTCACTGATTTGGGAAATAACATGACTAAAATTGAATGGACCTATAGGGCAGTCCCGACAAATTTGCTCGCAAAGCTGTTTGTAGCATCAGTTCTTATGAGAGCGGTGAGCGCTATGCTTGGAGATGCATTGCAGATCATAAAAAATGACCTGGAGTCAGGCGAATTAAAAGCTGGAACCACCTGGGCATCATAAGATGCAAAACAGTGATTTGATACAAGTTTTACTTTTTTGATCACTGCACCTTTGTCTTATACTAATCACTAAAAAATCTAAAAGAGTAAAAATGAAAAAGAATATAGTAGTACTCGGAGCCTCTGGAACAGTAGGCAGCAAAATAGCAGAAATACTCTTAAAAGAAGGCCATCAAGTAACTTTATTGGCACGGCATACCGAAAAGCTGGAAAAGTTCAGGAATAGGGGGGCAGAGGTACTTTCAGGTGATGTAAGCAATGTAGAAGTACTTACCAATGCATTCAAAAATGCAGATAGTGCTTTCCTTATTTTACCCGACAATGCAAAAGCAATGAACACCAGGGCGTACCAGCGTCAGGTAACCAGTAATTACATTCAGGCAATCGAGAAATCAGGTATCAAATACATTGTCAACATGAGTAGCCTGGGTTCACACATGCACGAAGGTAACGGAATGATGGGTGGTACAGGAGAGCAGGAAGTCCGTTTCAATCAATTAGAAGATGTGAACATAATACACGTTCGCTCTGCCTATTTTATGGAAAACTGGCTAAGAATTATTGGATTAATAAAAGCTAAGGGAATTGCGGGTACAGCAGCTGATGGAGATACCGCTATTCCGATGGTGGCAACCCGGGATGTAGCTAAAGTAGCTGCGGCACATTTATCAAATCTTGATTTTATAGGCAAAAGTGTTCATGCCGTAATGGGCCCAAGGGATTATACCTATAAAGAATTTACCGACATCATCGGCAAAGCTATCGGTAATCCTGAATTACCTTATGTTCAAATTCCCCTTGATCAGGCAAAGCAGGTGTTCTTAGGCAATGGTATGTCAGAAGACTTTGTAGATAACCTATTGGGAATGGCAGTGGCTATTAAAGATGGAATATTCAATTATCAAAAAAGGAACGTATCCACAACCACAGCCACCACGGCAGACCAATTTGTAAATGAAGTGTATCTACCAATTTTTAATATGCAATAAGCTTAGTGATTTATACAAGTTTAAGGTGTCCAATCAAATCAATTTTACATCATTACTAATTCACAAAAAAATCAAATTAAAATGAAGCTATTAGAAAATATACAGCTCGGAAACCTAACATTAAAGAACAAAATGGCCATGTCTGCCATGACCCGAAGCCGCGCGAATACAAACGGTGTAGTAGGTGATATGACCGTCCAATACTACACTCAAAGATCGAGTGCAGGATTGTTAATTACTGAGGCAATAAACATTAGTAAAAATGCTATAGGAAGCCCACTTACCCCTGGTATTTATACCCAGGAGCAAATTGCTGCCTGGAAGAAAGTTACAGATGCAGTTCATTCTCAAGGAGGTATAATTATCGCTCAACTGTGGCACACTGGTAGAGTGGGTCATTCAGTTGACAGAAACGGGAAATTGCCTTTGGCTCCTTCTGAAGTTGCCATTAAAGGAATGAAGCATTTTACCTCACAAGGCTTAAAAGATTATGAAACACCACAAGAAATTACCATTGCAGAAATCAAACAAACCGTAAATGATTACGCTAAAGCGGCTAAAAATGCGATGGATGCAGGTTTCGATGGTGTCGAACTACATGCAGCAAATGGGTATTTGCCCAATCAGTTCCTGGCAGAAAGTGCCAACAAAAGAACAGATGAATATGGTGGAAGTTTTGAAAATAAGGCAAGGTTCATTTTAGAAATCATGCAGGCGTTAATCGCTACAGTAGGTAGTGATAAAGTGGGAATTAAAATTTCTGCCTATCATCCTTATGGAGACATGTTTTATGATGACCCAGTGGGTACCTACAATTATCTGATTGATGAATTGAATAAAATTGATTTCGCCTTTGTGGAACTGATGAAAATGAATCCATATTTTCCTCCACCTGCACATTACCCCAAACATGATGAGGTAGAAATATATGGAAGCAGAATAAACAAACCTGTTATCGCAAACACAGGATACAACAAATCTTCAGCTGAAGCAGAAATAGAGAAAGGAATAGCCAGAATGGTCTCATTCGGGACACTATTCTTAGCCAATCCCGATTTGCCTAAGCGATTTGAATTAGATGCTGAACTAAATGAACCAGACAGGGCTACTATGTTTGGTGGTGGTTGGGAAGGTTACATTGACTACCCATCGCTAGATGAAAATTAAATAAAAACTCTTCAAAATTTAGAAATTAATAACAATGGAAAACATAAATAAAACAATGGTATTGTTGATTGTATTTCAAGCAATGATCACAGTAGGAAATGCACAGACAATTACAGATAGTAAAATGCAAAAAATCTATGGCTTTAGAGCCTTTTATGAAACTTTGGGGAAATCCTACCCAGCGGATAGCACAGTAAGTGTTAATGAAGCAACCATAGCGGGCGTAAAAACCTATTGGCTGAACGAAAACCTAATCGGCCAAAAAGAGATCATAGTTTACTTACACGGTGGTGTTTATACTTATGGAACCTTCACCGCTTATAAGGCTATGTTGACTAATTTGTCCAAATCGATGAATAAAGCAATAGTATACGTTGAATATTCTTTATCACCTGAACACCCCTTCCCAACAGCAAACAATGAGATCTTAGCTGTCTACAAAGAATTGAAAAATAAATATCCTAAATTTAAAATATCCATCATAGGTGACAGTGCAGGTGGTGGGCTTGCTATATCTCTGGTTAATGACGCACAGAAGGCAGGAATTGAAGTGCCATCAAAATTGGTGTTAATTTCTCCTTGGATTGATTTAAAAGCTAATAATGAGTCATATATTACGAAAAAAGAGTTAGATCCTATATTGAATAGAGAGTTTTTATACAGTCATGCATTGATGTATGCTTCAAATAATATCCTTCAGGCAGATCCCAGTGAGATTAAATTTAAAGAATTTCCTCCTGTATTTTTGTTAGTTGGTACAGATGAGGTGCTGAATGATGATTCAAAAAATTTCTATAACTATATAAAATCTGTACAAACCAAAGCTAAATTGAAAGAGTTTAAAGGTCAAAAACATGTATGGATTTTTTCACATATAGATACACCGGCATCTATTGAAGCCGTTGAGAATATAGAGGAATTTCTATCTGCTAATTGAACATCTAATAATATGCTCTGATATCAAGGTTTATATAGTTGAAATCAATTAGTGTAATACTCAAAAGATATAGGACTGATACGGAGTAGTTCCGATGCTTCTCCGATGCTTGTCAAATCAGGTATCGAAGAAGCATCGGAGATTAATTGGGATTGGATGCTATAAACATCGAACTACCAATATATGAAGCGGAACTACAAAACACGAGCTATGGTACGATTCAAGCCTCTGGCAAAAGAGGAGCGTGCTAGTATATGTTTACTCTCTGCATAGCTTACATGCTAAGTATTCATAACTGGATTTGCTACAAAAAATCGGACAAACATTTAAGCTCGGTTATGGATTGGTTTTAATGTGGCCTGCCGCGGGCTACTCAAATTCTCTCTGGGATTTTCCTTTAAAATCCCAGAGAGAATTTCGAGTTTCTGCTTTTCTATGTGGTAATGATTGCTTGTTTTTTCCCGAACCGTTCTGGCGTTAGGAAATTTAGGTAGGAGTGTTTCCTTTTTTCTATTGTACCGGATTTCGATGAATTCAAAGATTTCCATTTGTGTTTGGCAGCTAGTCAATTCAGGAATATGATAAATAAGCTCTGATTTGATGATTTTGAAGAAGTTTTCAGTCACCGCATTGTCCCAACAATTCCCTTTTCTGCTCATATTCCGGTGGATTTTATAGTCCTTGAGCAGCTTTCGGAATTCTTCACAGGCATTCTGAATTCCCCTGTCATAATGGAAGATCAGTTCCCATGGATTCACAGGTCTGGTTTGGATTGACATCCTGAATGCGGCTATGACGGTTTTTCCTGCCTCCATGGTAGTACTATGGACCATCCAATAATTTCCCTGTCAAACAGATCCATGATGATGGTCAGATAAGTCCATCCCTGCTTAGTTATTAGATAAGTGATGTCCGATACCCATTTTTCTCCAGGTCGGCTGGTGCTAAAATCCCTGTCCAGCAGATTCGTCGAAGGAAGATGTCAATGATTGGAGTCTGTGGTCGACACTTTGAATTTCCTGCTGATAATGCTGAGGAGACCCGGCTGTTTCATCAGTCTGGCTACCTTGGGTCTGGAAACAAGCATTCCCCGATCCTTGAGTTCTATCCTCATTTTGGGACTCCCCAGGCGAGATTTGGCCTGTTGATGCAGTTCTTGAATAGCAGCTTTCAAAACCTGATTCTCCAAGGATCTTTTAGAAGGTTTCCTGCTTAGCCAGGAGCCAGGCATAATAAGCACTTCTTGACACACTGAAAACTTCACACATCTTCTCAACAGTAAATCCAGGCCGGTAGTATTTCATGAACCTGAATATTTGTTGTCGCTCTTGGAGAAAATGCTTGCAGCCTTTTTGAACCCGGATTTTGCAGCAATTATTGGTCGCAATAACTTGTACGCCGTGGCGTAGAAATGCTAATGCATAATGCGGGTTTAAGATATCCCGCTCGATCTGCGCTTCTTTTCATCCCAAGGATGATCTGACTACACTCAGGCGGGGAGGAAGGCAAAAAAAATCATTAAATTTTAAGCTTTTACTTAAGTTAATCGTACTTAACAGAATTACGGTTGGTCAAAAATGAGATCTATGCTAAACCTTATTCTCAAACATACTTCAATTCTGGTCTTTTGTTGGATGATCTCTGGGGCTCTTTTTGCTCAGGACAAAATCGAGAGAGAGCTTCGTGTGGAGGAGAAAGTAGTTCCTAAAGAGGCAAGAGATTGGTTCTATGATGCTTTCGAAACTACAAAAAGACCAAAATGGTATCAGGAAATTTTCGAATCAGGTTATTCCTATGAAGCCAAATTCAAGTTAAAAGGTAAATTTTACAGTGTAGAATTTGACTCTTTGGGTTTGATTCAAGACGTAGAAATTGAGATAGATTATAATGAGCTTCCAAAGGAAGTTCAAACTGGCTTGGATGATTATCTTTTGGATGATTATAAAAGTTCAGATATAAAACGAATTCAAATCCAATATTCTGGCAAACCGGATGATCTGGAAGATTTTTTTGATGAGAATAGTACAGAAGGAATCCTGACCCGCTTCGAAATAGAATTTATAGGTCTGGATGAGACTGGTGATTCGCAGCTATTTGAGGGCTTATTTTCTGACAAAGGCGATCTTATCATTAAACGCAAAATAGTCTTGGCACCTAGTGAAAACCTGCTGTTTTAAGATGAGAAAGTTTTACTTGACTAGTTTACTGTTGCTTCTAAGTTTGGTCACTTCTTTTGCTCAGGACCGTCAGTTCTTTACGGGATTCTTCCCCGAAGCTGCACTAACTAAGAAACTTAAGAATGATCAAAAGATAATTTTCAAAATTGAGCATCAGGATATTTTTTATAACAATTCCGGCGATCAAAAAGATGAATTGCAATTCACGCACTATAGGACGGACTTGATGGGTTTTTATGATTTCAAATTAAACCCCACAAAAAGTATCGCATTTGGAGTATTTCACAGAATTCAGGAGAAGGCAAATGCCAATCGGATTATTCAGCAATTTGCCGCAGTAAACCGGCTGAGAGGATTGAAACTGGCACATCGTTTTAGGACCGATCAAACGTTCACTAAAGGTGATCCCTTAGAAATCAGACTTCGGTACAGGCTGGCAACAGAAATTCCGCTTTCGGGTAGCACGTTAGACCCCGGTGAGCATTATTTGGTTTTATCTAATGAACCTATCTTTAGTCTTCAGGGAGGCGAGTTCGAAATCGAAAATCGCTTGGTATTCTCCGTTGGTGAACTGATCACTTCCAGTCAAAAACTCGAATGGAGTTTAGATTACCGTACCGATAAATTTATTCAGGAAGGTTTCCGAACTCGGCTATGGGCAAAGGTCGGGTATTTTTATAGTTTTTAACCCGAAATATGCATTAGCAATTCTATTACAGCCATTAATTGCTTCAAAATCAGCCATTACATTGCTGTTTTCGACTTCACCATAGCGGTGCTATGCCTCAGTCTCCAAACAGCCTGATTTTCTTGTAATTAATGCATAATCTGGGTTTAAGCTTGGGCCAGCCTGTAGGGGGGCTGTGGAGGATGAGGTAGAACAGCCAATTGCAAATTGGTATGGATATTAGGGTGAAGTTACAAACTTCCCCCAGTGACACGGGCATTGTGACTACACCGAGTGGGGGCGATCGAAAACCTTCCTGGGAAATTTTGGCAAAGATGTCTTTGGCGCTGGGATTGGATTTTAAGGTAATCCTAAATCAATAAATACTACAAGAATCTACCTGAAGTACGGCTGTGTAAGATAAGATTTATACTTCAACCTCCCTACACTCATACTCCCCCCACTTCTTCACTGGTAGCCGACTCCCGGCTTTTAGCACTCGCTGTATAAAATCATCACAGTCTGACTCGGTGAGTTGTCCCTTCTTGACTGCTTGGCAGAGAAAGTCCATGGTTGTCAGATAGGTGATGTGATGCATTTTGCAGTAGCTGGCGATATCTTTGAGGTTGCTACTGGCTAGGATGTTTTCAGAATAACGGACTACTGCTAAACAAGCGGATTCACCATCTCCTTTAAACATCAATTTTTTGATGTGTAGGTATTCCTTTTTGATTTCAGGCTGGTCCTCAGGAAATGGGATTTGCTCGATCAGTTTAAATTTCAAAAGATTATCTACCTCGGTTTTCTTTCCAGGCATGCGGGAGATTTCTGCATATACCTTATCCAGTACTTTGATAGGATAAGGATAGATGCTTGGAAGCAAAAGAATCTGGCCTCCCGTAATAAAGTGAGAAAGAACATCAGCATCGATCAATATGATTCTTTCAGTCTTCCTCGTTCCCATTTGTTCCTAATTCCGATAAGTCCACCCCTAAGTCCTCTAAAAGACCATAATAATGAGATTCAGAAATACTGTCTTGTTCATATAGCTTCCTTGCCAAATTTCCGTAATCTCCAATAACTTCGCTCGATTCATCTTTCTCATAAAGTTTTATAGAAATACCATGTTTCATGGCGCTAGCTCGGACGTTTATTTTGTATTCCTCCGCTTGAGTCTTGTCGATGAGCTTGAGTTTTACTAAACGATTTAAAAGAGCTCTTCTGGAACAGGAAAAGTATTGTTCAATAGTTAATACAGTGGAAAGGCTGACCTTTGATTTTGCCAGTTCCGAATCGGGTACCATCGCCAAAATACCCTCTTCCGGGATTAATAATTTGGCGGCGAATATATCGGCGTTGTATTCTTCTTTATCTCTCTTGTTGAATAAGCCCACATGACAGATTTGGGATTCAAAGTTTTGCTGTATATAAAGATGATACAGCTCATGGCAAATTGTAAAATGCTGATGTCCCAGCGTTCTGGCGGTATTGATCAGCATAAAGCGGTTGTTTTTACCGACTTTAATGGCCATTCCCGAAATATCCATCTCTAGGGGTCTAAAGACGGCTAAAACTCCAAGTTTGCGCAATAGGCTTTTTAAATGGATACTTTCCTTGTTGCTGTAGCCTAGTTTCGTTCGGAACTGGGTGGCATATTTTTCAAGAACTAGCTGATTCATTTTCCAAAAGTGAT
Source organism: Algoriphagus sp. Y33 (assembly GCF_014838715.1). Lineage (NCBI taxonomy): Bacteria > Pseudomonadati > Bacteroidota > Cytophagia > Cytophagales > Cyclobacteriaceae > Algoriphagus > Algoriphagus sp. Y33. The sequence continues at coordinate 570,127 of NZ_CP061947.1, forward strand.
TTCATGCTTAGATAATTTCGGACTATCTTTTTGAACTTGGCTATTTGCTCCAGATCTGAAGGGTTGATGTTTTCAGCTCTAAAGGCCAGCGCTAAATTCACTTGGGCTAAATCAAGGTTTTCTTCATACAAATCATATTCATCTACACCGTATAGATTTGCCAAAGGTGCCATTAGGGTAGAAGGAATTGATCTACTGCCTGTCTCATAATAGCTCAATTCCTCCCGATTGATATGGAGGTATTCTGCGACCTGCTCTTGGGTAAAACCAAGCTTTTTCCGAAGGTCTTGTAAGTTTCTTCCGATGGTGTTGTCCTGATTCATAGCGTGTTTGTTTAAAAAATTATGTTACAAAGTTACAAAGTTACAGAACTAATAAAAATAAATGTAACAAATTAAATGTGTGGGCTTACCTTACTTCAGTTGACACACATCTTTATAAAAAGTAAATTTGTCAACCAAGTTCTCTATAAAAATGAATTCCGAAAATAAAAGAAGATTGAACTATTTCGCCCAACGCCTTAAGTCAGCACGCTTGATGAATGGACTTTCATTGCAAGGCTTGGCTGACAAAATCGATAACCGTGTCACCAAACAATCCCTAAGCAAATACGAGCAAGGAAAGGTGGTGCCGGATAGCACTATGATCGGGATCTTGTCGGAAGCACTGCAGGTAAGACCTGATTACTTTCATGCTTCTACTGCGGTGGAGTTTGGAGAGATAGAGTTCCCCAAGCTTCAGGACTCCCCGGCCAAAGAACGGGTTCGGATAGTGGAGATAGTCAAAGATGAGCTACGGCGATACCTGGAGCTGGAGGAAATCCTGGGGATAGAAACTGCCTTTCATAATCCCCTCGCGGAGCTAACTATTAGTTCTCAAGAAGATATTGAGCATGCTGGAGAAAAGCTAAGAGACGAGTGGGAGCTGGGTAGGGGAGCCGTAGCCAATGTGATAGAGCTGTTGGAAGATCAGCATATTAAGGTGCTGGAACTGGAATCTTCAGAAGAATTTGATGGCTTTTCTACTTGGGTTAATGATAACCGTATTCCGCTGATCGTATTGAATAAAGCAAAATTCAAAGATAAGTTGGATAGAAAGCGCTTTACTGCTTTTCATGAACTGGCTCATTTGCTTTTGAAGGTCAATCACCTGCCGGAAAAGCAAAAAGAAAAGTTTTGTCATGCTTTTGCCACTGCCATGCTTATCTCAAAGGATACCTTGCAAAAAGAACTCGGCGGAAAAAGGAGCAAATTGTCCATCCAGGAATTAACTGCGATAAAGCAGCAATACGGAATCTCTATGCAGGCTTTAGTGTACCGTGCAAAAGATCTCGGACTGATCTCCGATAATTACTTGAGGCAGTTTTATGTGACCTTTACCCAGTTGGGCTATAGAGTCAATGAGCCGGTGGAATACGAAGGGGCAGAGCATTCCAACCGTTTTTCACAACTGTTGTTTAGAGCACTTGCCGAGAACTTCATTTCAGTAATTAAAGCGGCATCCTTAAAAAATCAGAAGCTGGCCCAGTTCAGAAAAGAGAATCTTGTTTTCTGATCGACCAAAAAACACTGCATTTAAATTCTGTTCTGCTTGGTGAGTTGGAATGCACGGATTTTCTTTTCCGATTCCACAATTATGCCTATTTCAGGGAAATCGGCCAATAGGTCTAAAAAACTTTTAGTACGCTTCTCAAATTGCACCCCTACACTTGTTCCCCAGGTTTCTATTAGGTAATCTACAATCTGATGGAAGTTTTTAAGGGCAGTCTTGGATACTACTACCTTCATTAGAGCAAACGAAACAGCTGATCTTTTACTACTAGATTTTTCTCCTCTTCAGATTCCTGATAAGCATCAAGAACTTCTTGTCTTTGTGCCGGGGTGAGATCGCTCCACATATCTCCGGAAGCAGAATCCTTTCGTTTGGAAAGAAATTCCAATAAGGATTCTAAGAGTTCATCATTTTGGATATCTTCCACCAACTTGATGATATTGGATTTTAGTTCGACAGTTGACATGGCTAAATGTTAGTGCAAATGTTTGTAATGTTAAGCTAATAAACGAACTGGCAGAATCAAAGTTCCAATGCGAATTTTAGTTCTTTTTCCCTGATTGATGAAGGGGCTGCCTGCCTGGGCAATGCTGGTGTACTTCGTCACCTTTATTTTATAGCAGGCTTGATTGGCTGTTGGGATTGTTAGTTCCCTAAAAAAGCAAAGGACATGCCCTGGGGCCCTGTTTTAGTGGAGTGATATAAAGTAAATGACACTCCTTCACAAGTAGAAAATAGAGCCAAACCAATCACCCGCATCACAGATCTGGAACAGGATCATAAGACTCACTTTCTATTTTTTTCTTTAAGCGTGAACAGAGCGATGCAGATAATTCCGCTGACCACCCTCAAGAACCGCAAATACCCCTCGATATCCTCCCATTTCCTCAAAAAATACCCTGTACAGGGTATGTGCTGGTATCATTTTATTCCTTTTCTTGCATAAGCCTTTTAGTTTTTGAAAACAACCAACCTACTTCTTACTCTTTAGCCCATTTGGAGCAGGATCAATCGCCCTCTCCTAAAGGAGAGGGAGGGGTGAGGTAGAACAACCAACTTTTATCACCCATCCGGGCTTAAACCCGAAAACCACCAAACACCTTTTGATGCTGATATCCCGATGATAGCAGAGCCAATTGCCTCCTCTTTCAGGAGGGGGATGGGAGGAGTTAGGAAAGCCAATTGCAAATTGGTATGAATAGAAGGAGCTAACGAGTCCGCCATATACTGGTTAGGAATAGCCTAATTCAAAGCACTCACTGCCAAACTCTAAATGATGATTGGATCGAAGTGTGTCTTTTGTAAAATTTATGTAATCAGATAATTTCAGCATCCCATTAATTATCGTTAAAGGTCTATTTCCAAAACAAACAAGTAATTAATAGTTATAGCCAACTTCTCTTCTAGCTTGCCGGGCTTAAATCCGGGAACCATCAAACACCTTTTGAAACTGACATCTGGAGGATAATACAAAACGACCGTCTTCTTTTAAAGGAGAAAGCTTGTCCAGCGAAGCGTATCGGGAGTCGGAATGAGGTAGTGAAAGCCAATTACAATTTGAAAAGAATACTCGGGTGAAATTACAAATCCCACCCTGATTCAACTTGAATTGACTACTCCCCGTGGGGATAATAGCAAAGGAACTGAAATTTATACCCATGTGAGCAAGAAAAGTCTCCAAAAGTAAAAGGTTCATTTGATGACCCTTAAAATAAACGATACCAAAGATATGCATATGCCCCCTTTTTTGGGTAGATATGTGTACGAAAGGTTTATGAATAAATGAGTTAGTGGCAAGCATAAGGCAACCGCAACGCAAACATAAAAACAATAAAATATGGACATAAAAATAACAATGCTCGATGTTAAAGACGGTGATGCTATCATCGTTGAGTTAAAGAAATCTAACAAGGAGTTGGTTATGGTAATTGACGGTGGAGAACCTAATTATTACAAGGCTAAAGTGAAACCTCAATTGGAAGCCATTTTAAAGATACATAATAAGAAAGCCCCCGACATTGTTGTTTGCACACATTACGATAGCGACCATATTGGTGGCTTAATTCCATTAATCGAAGACTACATTTCAGACATTAAAGAGGTTTGGGTGCATAGAACCCCTGAATTACTCAAAGGTTTTATTGAGAAAGCAATTCTACTGAGCGGACAATTTAAACATAACACATTCAACAACATTGAAGCATTTAAAAGTTCGGGGGAATTAAATAAGCTTTTTGAAAGCTACGAACAGCCTCAAAAGTCAATCATTGAGGAAAAGACGAATTTAATTATTGAATCATTACCACAGTTAAAGAAACTAATTGACTTGATTCCTCCTTCAAAACTCAATGAAGTTTTTTACAAACAAAGACCTTTGGTTGACTGGCAAGAAATAGTTGTATTAGGGCCAACAAAAGAATATTACTCTTCACTTTTTCCAAGCACAAAGTCATTCGAACAATTCATTATTGAAGAGTCTTTAGACTTGGAGACTTTCCCTATAGAAAAAGGAAAAAATCGAATGTTAGAATTAGCAGGGACGAAGCCCTGCGACATTCTAAAAACAGACGGACAAACAAGGTTGACTGCAACCAATAAGGCTAGTATCATATTAGCGATTGACAAAGAAGATAAAAGATACTTGTTTACAGGTGATGCAGGTATAGAATCATTTAAGTCAATTCCTGACTGGGAAACAGAACTTGAAAATCTATTTTTTCTCAAAATTCCGCATCACGCCAGCGACAATAACATTTCAAAAGAATTGATAGAATTAATGCGGCCAGAATACGCTTACAACACAGGTTTTAAATATCAAGACGATGCAGTTCTGAAATGTTTAGAACAAAAGGATAGAAACAAATCTGTAAAAACAACCAAAACTGATGGGGATTTAATTTTTGATAAATAAAAAAAAGAAAGATGAAAAAAATAATTTACTACTGGCTAAACTTTAGACCAGGTGGAAATGGAAGAATCATTTTCCGTGTAGACGGTGAAGCTCAAAATCGTTTTATTGATTTATCACCTACTGACTTTTCTGCTATTGCGGCTGTTTTGTCGCAAAAACGAATTACATATGACACTGCTTCGAATACATTTGTGTCATTTGATGATGATCACTTACCATTAACCGAAGAACATTTAATAGCATAGATTATGAAAAGCAAAACTCTTCTTGTATTAGTATTTTCTCTGCTTTTTGCTTCGTGTATTGAACAGAAATACATTTTCAAAAACAACGTAATATCAACTATCCAAACTACGGAGAAGGACGGAATCCTTACTGATAGCCTTCACATTAACAAAGTAAAAACACCTTTTACCAGCAAAATAGAAACAAAGGGAGATTACATAGTTTTAAATTCAGTAAACACTAATAATCTTACTAAAGTCAGTTCAATAAAATTGACAGGAGCACCAACAGGAACTAAAAAAGACTTTGTAGGTAAATACTATTATCCCGAACTTGAAATACAAGCTACTATAAAAAAGCTGACTTATTTTGATACAAAACCAGTATTACAGGGGATATCCATTCCTCTAAAAATTAGACCTAAACTCACAGCCCCTGCCCTTTTGGATTCATTCCCTTCTCAAGCTGAAACGGGGTTTAATATTGCTTTGGCAGGTGGATGGAAATTCAACATAAATTCGTATAGTTCTAAAAAAGACTTATTCGGTAAAAACATAAGACAGTTTTCATTAACGCCAGGCTGGCTTTTGGGAGCTGGAGCAGCTGATTTAACTAAAGACAATACAAGAAACCCCATTATAGATTTTAAGCGGAAAGCAGCAATTATTTCGACAGGTGGGTTTATAATGCTCGGTTACAATACTATAAACTTTGGTTACTCATTCGGATGGGACTTTGCAACAGGCGAAGGTCATAAAGGGTGGTTATATCAAGGACAATTATGGCACGGAATAACAATAGGATTTGATATAATTAAGTAAAATGCCAGCCACAAACAGGCATTTGGTTAAATGGTGGGTGAAGTGGTTAATTGAACATTCTACCTCGCATCAGCTTTTGTGGTGTACTGACAGTGAAGTGCTAAGAAATTTTCTTCTTGGTCAAGCACCAAAACGTGTGTGATGTGAATCGATCTTAAAAGTAAGTCGAATGCTTTGAAATGGATGGAGGGCTATTGAGAAATCACTAGCTAGGCTCTCCGATGGCGACTTTCCGGAGCAGCCATCAAATAAGCTTAGCGAATCACAGATTCAAAATAAATAAAATCGCAACATCTGTAAACCGCCCTACACTTCATTTAGCGGAAACACATATTTTGTGAGCTTCCGAGGAAAAGAGGGAACATCAATCCCCATAGATGAGTAATGAATGATAGAGCTGATCCGTAAACACCAATCCTACTACCCACTATCCCCCGAACCCTGCTATCCCCCTAAAATGTGGATAACTTTCTGACTTTCCCCAAAAAATTCCTGGTACAGTAGGGACAAGCATTAAAAATCTCTTTGGTGAAGAGATTTAGCGAAGTAGCCAGCCTGTGCGCTGGGATGGTGTCTTTTTTTTTCGTTTATTGCTTGAGCTTTTAATTATTGAGAACGACCAACCTACTTCTTACCCTTCATGCTCATCTGGAGCAGGGGCTAGCGCCTCCTCTTTATGGAGGAGGATGGGAGGAGGTAGGTAGAACGACCAACTTTTATTGCAGTCTTATGGGCATACCCCAGAACCAACATAATTCTAAATTTGATAGTGTAATAATACCACTGGCTAGCGCCTTATCCTTTAGGAAAAGGAAGGGATGAGGTAGAATTACAAATTCCACCCAGAAACCACGAACATTGTGACTATGCCTAGCGGGGGTAAAGAGTACACCATATACTGGTTAGGATTAACCTAATTCAAAGCATTCACTGCCAAACTCTAAATGATGATTGGATCGAAGTGTGCGTTTTGTAAAATTTATGTAATCAAAAAATTTCAGTGCCTAATTAATTATCGTTACAGGTCTATTTCCAAAACAAACAAGTAAGTAATAGTTACAGCCAGCTTCTCTTGTATCTTACAGTGCTTAAATCCGAAAATGCATCAAGCACCTTTTGAAACTGACATCTGGATGATAGCACAAAATGAGCGCCCTCCCTTAAGGAGAGGGATGGGGTGAAGTAGTAAAAGCCAATTGCAAATAGTTAAGAATCTCAGGATGGTAACACATCTCCGATACGTACAGGCGTTGCTGGGTCATTGGAGCAACAAAACCACGGAAATCTATGCCATGTCCTTTCGATTTTGAACAAAAATATTCAAAGTCCGCTTTATGGGATTGCCGAAATCCTTAATTTGGTGTCAGCAGACCCGCACAATCCTTAGGACAATGGCGATATAGACGAAATAGGGTAGTGGAATGCTGTAACCACAAATGTTATAGGAAATTGCGAAATATTGAATAATTTAGATAAATCATATACTAGTAATTATTAATCTTTTAAATCAAAAAACATGGGACGTAAATTTGTTGCTACACCAAAAAATTTAATGAGTGTTACAGAAAAAAGTAAAGAACCAGCAAGCTTAGAGCAATTAGCTGAAGTTGAACAAAACATCTTAAATGCACTCGAAGAAATGGCGGAAAAGGTGTTTTCTAAAGGGAAAGATGATAACAAAGACGAAAAAAAGAATAGTTAACTGTTAAGTCTGTATGGTGCAAATAACAAATACTGAAGCTCATTTTGTAAAGTTTTGATTTATTCTTAAGAGCTTCAGTATTTTAAGACCCTTTAAGATGAAAATATCGGAATTCATGGATTTTAATATAAACATACCCATCGAAAGGTCGTATTCCCTTCAAGAAGCTGAAAAAGAGCTGAGTAACGAACTTGACAAACGGGGTTATCAATACGAATTTCAGTATGCGGGGAGTTTTGTCAATGCATGTAAATGCGTAATTAAGGACAGAAATAGTGGAAATCTTTTGGCTTCCGGAAACGGTAAAGGCGAGCTGGAATTTTCTCGCATTGGTAGTTTGTTCGAAGCAACTGAACATTTATTTTCTGACTATAATGAAATTAGTCCAGATAAAGTAATTTATTTAGGTATTTCGGATTTCTGCCGAGGAAATGCTTTATGTAATACATTACCATTGGTGATCTTAAAAAAAAACAGAAATGATAAGATGCCATTTTTAAAATATAAGGCTGTAAATGGACAAGAGAATTGCTTTTATCCATTAGCACTATCGTGTCCAACTTATATTGATTTGCTATTAAAGGATGAAAATTTACTCAAGAAAGATTTATTCAATTACGAAAGATTAGAACACTATTCGTCTAATTCAGGAACGGCAATCGGAATGAGCAGTGCTGAAGCTATCATTCATGGCTTGTTAGAAAACATTGAAAGAAACTCATTATCAAAGTTTCTCACTAAAACATTTTTGTTAAATAAGAAGAAACACTTAAGACTATTAAATCCAAAAACTCTCCCTTACCAGTTAAGGAATTTACTTAATAGGACAGAAAAAGAACTTGATAGCAAAATAATGATTTTCGAAATGCCAAATAAATTTGATATACCAACTTTTTGTTGTTGGATGGAACGTTATGAAAATGAAGTTGGCATAACTGGATATGGTTGTTCCCTTTCAGTTGACCATGCAATTTCTAGGAGTTTGTATGAAGTAGCTCAATGCTTTCTTCTTGGCAAGTATTTTTATGGGGATGAATGGAGAAAGAGAAATGATGAAGAAATACTCGCTCCGCTAAATGGTCTTAAATTTCATCAAGCCTGTGCAAAGATTAACTTGGGTATAAAATGCAAAGAACTTGATTACACATTAATCAGATATAATCAGTTGCCAAATCCTAAATTCAGCATTAATCCAGATAAATATCTTTCAGAACTAACAAGTATTATTTATTCTAAAGGAGAAATACCATTCTCAAGCGAGTTAAATAACATAGGAGAAAAAATAAATATTACTCATACATTTATTACAGGAGAAGATAGATTTTTTAATGTTACACAAGGGAAAACTACATTCCCCCAAGAGCCAGATATAAAAAGCCTATAATAGCGTAAACGTCCTCGTCAACTGTTAAGTCAGCGAGGTGTGCTTCACACACCATTATACGCAAGGGGTTCGTCCTTACCCTGTATTCCGGATCTTAGCTAAAATGATCTATTGGTTGGTATCATTTCTCTACTCTTAGTCCCAGTTCACTGGATTTTTGGTTACGTTTTTAGGTAATAGGTAAGCGTAGGCTTGTATCCTTTTCTTCTTATGCGAGACAAAGTTATTGTAGTGATCAGAATCTGATTTTGGGATACTGACCAGATCTGGAACAGGATCCTATGGCTCACTCTTTCTGTTTTTATCTGCAAAATGGCACAGAACGATGCAGATAATTCTGTGAACAGACTGAAAAACTCTGCAATTCCTTCACATTTCCTCTCATTTCTCCAAAAAATACCCTAGGATCGAGCGTTAAAAAATGATCCCTTTGGATCATTTTAGTGAAGTAGCCAGCCAGCGCGCAAGAATGGTATCATTTTATTCCTTTTATTGTATAGCCTTTTAGTTTTTGAAAACAACCAACATACTTCTTACTCTTTACTCCATCTAGAGCAGAGCCGATCACCCTCTCTCTTCAGGAGAGGATTGGGGTGAGGTAGAATAAACCAATTGTAAATTGGTAAGAATATCAGGGTGGAATTACAAATCCCACCCAGTCCCGACTACCGATTTGACTACACCCAGACGGGGTGAGTGAAAAAGTTATTTGGCGATTCTACCTCGCGTTTTAGCTTCTTCTAAGATCTCAGCCATAGATTTGTTTGATAAACCACTTTCCTCCCCTTTGATCAAACTCATCTCTGAGCAAGATTTTCTTTTCATAATGTGCAACCAAATCTGAAAGACAGTTTAGTTCCGCAAATCCTTCTGTTTCTGCATTTTCTATGTTCTCAGGATTTGAAAGTAATTCTTCTATTCTATCAAGAAAATTGTTGTAGTCAATTTCAAGTTTGATTATTGTTACAAATATTTTTTTAACTCTTTTCTTATTTCTTGATCTAGTTCTACAAAATTCCTCATGTTCTCAGAAATTTTATCTCCCCTAAACCTAGGAAGTTTTGTGACAATACTGTTGAATTCTACAATTAAATCCTTTTCAGGAAGGGAAGGTGCTTTTTGATTTAGTATTTCTAAATAGGATAGGGCGTCTAAAAATTCTGACTGAATGGATCTTGCAGCTCCATTTTTATCAAAATGCAAATCTCATAATCTTTGATTTCCTAATACATCAATTTCTTTTTCAGAATCTACAAATAGCTTCGTTAATCTATCTTCCTCTGGAATATTATCACATATTTGATAAATTTTATTGATAGTCCTAGCAAAGGATTCTGGTAAATTTCCGAATTTAATTTTGAATTCCTTTTCATCAATTTTTTTTGTAGTTGTAGTACTCAAGATCTCTCTTATATACTCATTTAAGTCTAAGTTATGTTTTACTATCTCTTTGGCAGTGGAATGATTTTGACTTTTCTTTTGCAAGATAAATTGATGGTAAGCTAAATATCCTGCCACAACAATGAAAATAGTTTGAATTGTAATCATAGCAGAATCCCAAATGGAGGTAGAATTCTCGATCAATTTGTATAGTTGGTCAAGTGTCATTTTCTATTCCTATTCAGCACACTAATCACCAATTTCTTCACCGTGTCCATTTCTTCAGGTTTACTTGAAGCGATAAATAACGTTAAGCTGGCCAGTGCATCATTGCTAATGATTGAGATCCTCTCGTTATTATACAGTATATCATTCGACTGCAAAAAGAGAAGAAAACAAGCTGCAGCAATTCTTTTGTTACCATCGACAAAACCATGATTCTTCACGATCAAGTATAGGAGGGTAGCTGCTTTTTCTTCAAGAGTAGGATAGAAGTCTTCTTCACCTAAACCTTTGCTGATCTGTGATACTGCACTTTCAAAACTACCATCTTTTTCTTTTCCAAATACACCAGACTCAAATTCTGACCTCATGGATCTAATTACCTGTTGATAATCAGAAATTTCAGGGTAATTTGCTTTTGTCTTACTTAAGCCTTTTTTATCTAAATTTTCATGATCGTAATCATCCAGTAATTCTAAGCCTTTTGCAAACTGGTTTAACCAATCCAAGTTTTGATCTTGTGCTTTCTGCTCAATGGCACGGCTTAAAATCCGAATGCCATCTTTAAGGGTTTGGACTTCCTGTTGTTTCTGAGCGAGTCTGTTTTCATTGATCGCATAGCCTTGGATAAGGTAGTCCTTTAAGCGTTTGGTTGCCCAGATCCTAAATTGAGTACCCTGTTTTGATTTCACCCGGTAGCCAACTGAGATAATGACATCCAGGTTGTAAAAAGCAACGGGTTTGTCAGAGTTAGGAATATGCATTTTTTGCATATTGCTTTTTTCATCTAACTCACCTTCCTTAAAAATTTTCTTAAGATGCCTTGAGATAACTGACTGATCTCGTTGGAAAAGTTCAACGAGTTGCTCCTGTGAGAGCCAAACAGTGTCCTCCTCAAACCTAACCACAATTTGAGTTTGACCGTCACTTCCCTGATATATTTCTATTTGATTGTCCATTTCCTTCTAGAATTTCTCTAGTTGCTTTATTGCTTTTCCGAATTTTTTAGAATTAGGTTCATTTTGCTTTAGTATCGGAATCACGCCCGTCCAATATCTTTTGCTGCTTTGGTTTTAGCTCAGGAATAATTTTGTAAGGGATATCCCACCCGTTAAGAAGAGCGAGTACAATCTTTTTCTTCTTGGAGTCTTTAATTTCTACAATAATGGTTTGCATGGAAGCAATTTACAGAAAATGGATAAGGGTAAAAATCAAGTGAAGACTGACGTACGTTTTTACTTCAATAGTACCACTTCTTCTAATTCCCACTCTTTATAAACATTTCCAAAATGCTCAGTTATAGTACTTCTACCTTTGCCAAAATGCTCAGCAATTTGTTCTTGAGATTGCACACTGTATCCTGCTCAAACTTTACTTCAATTTGAGTCTGACCGTCATTTCCTTGATATATTCCAATTTGGATTCCATTATCAATTTCCGTAAGTGTTCTTTGAGTATAAACTAATCCCTAGGGCTTGCCCATCCGACTATATCTTTTGAATTTTCGTACTCAAAATTACTTTCATAATTTAGATTATTATAGCACCCTTTTATTAATAAAAACGGAAAATCTATATTTCCTTCGGGAGGGAGTGATATAGTTTTAGCTATTGTTGCCGCCCGTTTACAGGAAGAATTGCCTGGATTACGTGGCTTTTCTACTTCTAATCTCAAATAAATGAGACTTTTCTACAATGCATGGGCGGCTGTGAGCGAAATTAGTTCGTCACAAGTAAAATAACGGCTGATCATACTAGTGAATGCTCCAGCCTTTCCTTCCATTTCTTCCAATCCGGCATTATGGTTTCCTGTAGCGCATAAAAAGCACGTGTATGATTATGGTGGATTAGATGACACAGTTCATATATAATTACGTATTCTATACTTCCTTTAGGGGTACAGCTTACCCAGCTGGTGATAATAGTTGTGATATATGGACATCTTGAAATGAGAGTAATGCCATGCTTATTAATTTTATCTCCTAGGTTATACCCTAGTTTATACTACTAGTTTAACTCCTAGTACTAGGGTTTAAAACCCAGGTACCGGTTTTTCACGATCCTTCTCTTTTCACGATCCCCTCTTTTTTCATCTTACTCAAGTGATAGTCAATGCCTTTAATAGTAATTCCCAACGCAACAGCAAGTTCTTATCGGGTTAGAGATGGTTCCTCATTGATGAGAATAATTATTTTTTCTCTAGCAACAGCAGACGAACTTTCCCCGAACTTTTCACACGACGTTTTAAAACCACGGTAAACATACCATCTGTTTTAAACTGTGGTTCAGGTAAGCGAGCCTCCTTTATCAGGTCTATGATTTTACCAACGCTGGACCCCACTTGCTCGATCCTATGGATGCGGACAAACAAACCAAAAATCAAAGGATTCCTACTATGGCTTTTAGTCCCGAATCAGCAGACGGATTGTAGAGCAGCAGCAAGTCAGTCAAAGCGGTGCAGGGTCTATTCCGACATTTGTCCGACACCTTGGGAGCTGGTTTTTCTGAAGCCAATCTGTGGAACATGAAGCAGTTTTAACGTTTCAGGACTACGGGTAATTCTCTACGCACCGAATAGAGAATTCATAATCAGCTACGCGGTGGGTAGCCAATCTCAGTTGGACAAATATCCTGGTGATTATGATGATCCATGATCCTAAAGAAAGGGAGTATTACTTGAGTGAAGCATCTTCACAGAAATGGAGTATCGTGCTAGTGCCTATGCCTACCTCTCTATTACTTACATGCGAAGTATGTATAACCAAAGGTTCTATTCCTTCGACTCTGCGTCGACTTTGCATCGACCATGGTTCTACTTTTCATCACTGCCCTGGCGAAGAAAAGTGGAGCGAAAGCCGAGCTAAACTAGAAGATGATGAAGGTTTGCTATTCCATTTTCATTCTATTGGAGCACAGGAATAAGGGGTAGGAACCAGAAAGAATCTAAGATGTTCCAACACTTGAGAAGCTATATGTAGTGCGGAGAACTATTCTGTCTCAAATCCAATGGATCCCAAAATCTTAATAAAATACCTTTTCTTAGGGTCGAACTTTTATATCTTTAATTCTTAATCATTTTCGGGATGTTTTAAGTCTGATGCGAGCATAGGTTTTTTAGCTTGCCGAAAATTTCGAATGGAATACCAAATGCACATTCAAGTAGAAAGCAAAAGGCTATCTATTTGGAGGTTAGAGAATGTCCTGACTTCTGGGCAGGCAAATAAGAACAGAATTAACAAGTAGTATAAAGTAAAAAATGAACCAAACCGTACACAATAGATTAATATCCTTCATCTGGTCCATCGCTGACGATTGCCTGAGAGACGTTTATGTCAGAGGTAAATACCGTGATGTCATTCTGCCAATGGTGGTATTGCGCAGACTGGATGCCTTGCTGGAGCCCACCAAAGATGCGGTGATGGAGGAACTTGCCTTTCAGCGGGATGAAGCGGGTTTTACGGATTGGGACGAGTCTGGATTGAAAGATGCCAGTGGCTATGTGTTCTACAATACCAGTGAATGGACATTGCAACGACTATATGACACAGCCACCAACAGCCAGCAGATCTTGCAAGCCAACTTCGAAGATTACCTTAATGGCTTTAGTCCAAACGTCGTAGATATCATCGTGAAGTTTAAGCTGAAAAGTCAAATCCGGCACATGGCCTCAAAAGACATTTTGTTGGACGTGCTAGAAAAATTCACTTCCCCACATATCAATCTTACCCCTTTTGAAAAGGAAGACCCTGACGGTAGAAAACTACCGCCTCTTTCCAATTTGGGAATGGGCTATGTGTTTGAAGAACTGATCCGGAAATTCAACGAAGAGAACAATGAGGAAGCTGGGGAGCACTTTACACCTCGTGAGGTAATCGACCTCATGACCCACGTAGTTTTTGATCCCATCAAAGACCAATTGCCTCCGGTGATGACCATTTACGATCCGGCCTGCGGCTCTGGAGGGATGCTGACCGAATCCCAAAACTTTATCAAAGATGAGGAAGGTGCTATTCGTGCTATGGGTGATGTGTACCTGTACGGTAAGGAAATCAATGACGAGACTTACGCCATTTGTAAGTCTGACATGATGATCAAGGGCAACAACCCTGAAAACATCCGTGTGGGTTCTACGCTTTCCACCGATGAGTTTTCTGGACATACCTTTGATTTTATGCTTTCCAATCCGCCCTATGGAAAGTCCTGGGCAAGTGAAGTGAAATACATCAAGGATGGAAGCGCTATCATTGATCCCCGTTTTTTAGTAAAACTTAAAGATTACTGGGGAAATACGGAAGAATTAGATGCCACGCCACGTAGCTCTGACGGCCAATTGCTCTTTCTGATGGAGATGGTCAACAAAATGAAACCTACGAGCCAAAGTCCTCTGGGTTCCCGCATTGCTTCGGTGCATAACGGCTCCAGTTTGTTTACCGGAGATGCAGGAGGAGGGGAAAGCAATATCCGTAGGCATATCATTGAAAACGATTGGTTGGACTGCATCATTCAGTTACCCAACAACCTGTTTTACAATACGGGTATTACCACCTATATCTGGATATTGCACAACAATAAGGCAGAACATCGAAAAGGAAAAGTTATCCTTATTGACGCTTCTCAGCGTTTTGCCAAGCTGCGTAAAAATCTGGGCAATAAGAACTGCGAGCTCTCTGCCAATCATATCACAGAAATTCAAAAAGTTTATACTGATTTTAAAACCATTGAGCGGCAAGGAGATGATGGAATCGCTGCCAAGGTTTTTGACAACTCCGATTTTGGCTATTACAAAGTAACCATCGACCGCCCGGCAAGACTGAAGGCGCAGTTCTCTGCCGAGCGTATTGCCGACTTACGCTTTGACAAAACACTCAAGGAACCCATGCAGTGGGCCTATGAATCCTATGGTGAACGCGTTTACACAGATTTAAAATCCCTTGAAAAAGAACTCTTGGAATGGTGTGAAAAAAACGACCTAGACTTAAACTCCAAAAAACGTAAAGCACTCACGGCTGCTTCTACTTGGAAAAAGCAAAAGGAACTATTGGAAACCGCCAGTGCATTGATGGAAGCCATTGGCACGGATGAATACAGTGATTACAATGTCTTTTTGGAGGAAGTCAATCAAGAGTTAAAGGGGAGCAAATCCAAACTTTCAGCCAGTGAAAGGAACCAAATTTTGGCTGCTGTAACTTGGTACGACGAAGCAGCCGAAAAGGTCATCAAGAAAACGCAAAAGCTAAGTGGCGACAAGCTCGACCAACTTTTGCATCATTTGGATTGCACTGTAGAACAACTGCCGGATTACGGCTACTACCCAAGCGGAAAAAAAGACGAATACATCATTTACGAAAGTCAATCCGACCTGCGCGATAGCGAAAGCGTGCCTTTGGCGGAAAGTATACACGAATACTTCTTACGGGAAGTAAAACCCCATGTGGAGGAAGCTTGGATTGATCTGGACAAAACCAAAATCGGCTACGAAATCAGCTTTAACAAGTACTTCTACCAGCACAAACCTTTGCGAAGCATCGAGGAAGTTAGTACAGAAATACTCGCTCTAGAACAGGAAAGTGAAGGCTTGATTATGGATATTTTAAATAATGTCTGAATCAGGATTATTTGATTAACAAGATTAAATGGAAGCAACAATTGAACTCATAAAACAACTTAAGCAGCGTATTCTTACGAGTCGCTATTTGGTCGCAAAAATGGCCAACGCAGAATCTTTGCGTCTGTATTTCACCATAGGTCATGATTTGGATGCGGAGATAAAAACCAAAGCTTGGGGTGATAAAGTTTTAGCTATTGTTGCCGCCCGTTTACAGCAAGAATTGCCAGGATTACGTGGTTTTTCTACTTCTAATCTCAAAAAAATGAGACTTTTCTACAACGCATGGGCGGCTGTGAGCGAAATTAGTTCGTCATTGACGAACCAATTAGGAAATAGTAAGACTGAAATGAGTTCGTTATCAACGAACCAATTTGAAGCTAATGACTTTTCTAGGTTTATTTCGATTGGTTTTACACATCATGTAGAAATAATTTTAAAAACCGAAAAGGCAGAAGACCGCTGGTACTACATCAATCAATCAGCAGTAAATTTCTGGACGGTAAACCACTTACGTAGCGAGTTAACCAACAGAAGTCACCTAAATGAAATCAACAGAAGCAATAACTTCAAAAATGTATTGCCTGAGGAAATATCAAATAAAGCCATTCGTGCCTTCAAAGATCAATACCTGTTGGATTATGTGAATGTAGAGGATGGGGATGACGAAATAGATGAGCGTGTATTAGAGCGGGAGCTGGTGCTCAACATCAAGAAGTTTCTTATGTCCTTGGGAAACGACTTTTCGTTTATGGGAAATCAGTACCGCATCCTGGTTGAGGAAGACGAATACTTTATCGACCTGCTTTTCTTTCACCGGGGACTGCAGTCGCTGATTGCATTTGAATTGAAGCGTGGGAAATTTAAACCTGAATACATAGGCAAGATGAACTTTTACCTGTCTGCCCTGGATGACTTGGTACGCAAGCCGCATGAAAATCCTTCCATAGGCATCATCTTATGCAAAGAAAAAGACCATAAAAAGGTAGAGTACAGTTTTAGGGATTTTAGCAAACCCCTGGGCGTAGCCACTTACAAAACTTCCGATACCTTGCCCCCGCAGCTGAAAGACGCCCTTCCTGATGCCGAAACCCTTAAAAAACTGATGGAATGATAGAAACAGCAACAAATACAACCTTTCAAAAATACCCTGCTTACAAAGATTCGGGTGAATACTGGATGGGCGAAATCCCAGAACACTGGGAGATTAAGAAATTGAAACATGTTTTTAAGGAGAAGAAGAAAGTTACCAATCCAAGTCTAAATTGTGGTTCAATCAGTTTTGGGAAGGTTGTTTATAAGGATGATGAAAAAATTCCAGAATCAACAAAGGCATCCTATCAAGAGGTTTTAGCAGGAGAATATTTGGTAAACCCTCTTAACTTAAACTATGACTTGATCAGTTTGAGAATAGGTCTTTCCAATATTAATGTGGTTGTAAGCTCAGGTTATATTGTACTTAAAAATGCTATAGAGTTTGACAAATCATATTTCAATTACTTATTACATCGCTATGATGTGGCATATATGAAACTCTTAGGGTCTGGGGTAAGACAAACCATTAGCTTTAATCATATTGCAAATAGTTTATTGGCTTATCCCCCAAAAGAAGAACAAACCGCCATTGCCAATTTCTTGGACGACAAAACCACCAAAATAGACTTAGCCATTGCCCAAAAAGAGCAGCTGATGGCCCTGCTCAAAGAACGAAAGCAAATCATCATTCAAAATGCGGTTACTAAAGGGTTAGACCAGAATGTAAAGATGAAGGACTCTGACGTGGAATGGATTGGGGAGATTCCGGAGCATTGGAAGGTGAAGAGGTTGAAGTATGTTGTTAAAATTCTAAAGAGAATAATCGGATACGAGGGGCCTCCTGTTTTATCGATTACTCAAAATGGAATTAAGATAAAGGATATAACAAGCGGTGAAGGGCAACTTGCCATGGACTATTCAAAATATCAAATAATTAATAAAGGTGAATTTGCAATGAATCATATGGACTTAATTACTGGATATGTTGATATATCTAAATATGATGGTGTAATAAGTCCAGACTATAGAGTATTTGTTCCGTTCATAGATGAAATTCAAGATGAATATTTATTGGGGTTATTTCAGGTAGGTTATAAAAGTAAAATATTCTATCGTTACGGGCAGGGTGTTTCTCAGCTTGGAAGATGGCGTTTACCCGCGGATAATTTTAATGAATTTTCCATACCCATTCCTCCAAAAAAGGAACAATCTGAAATTATGGACTACATCGAAACCCAATCCACCAAAATCGATCAAGCCATTTCCTTGCAACAAACCCAAATCCAAAAACTCAAAGAATATAAGGCTACTTTGATTGACAGTGCGGTGACGGGGAAAATAAAGGTGTCTGAACTGTGATTTTTGTGATTGAATGATTTGATATGATTAAAGAACAGTATAAATACTCTGATTTAACTTCTAAAATAATAGGATGTGCTATGCAGGTACATTCGGCTTTGGGCAATGGATTTCAGGAGGTTATTTATCAACGTGCTCTGGCGATTGAAATGGTGGATGAAGGCATAAGTTTTAACAGGGAATATGAAATGCCTGTATTCTATAAAAATCATCAGATAGGCACACGACGAGTTGATTTTTTGGTGGAAGGAGTTATTAGTGTAGAATTAAAAGCCCTTATTCAATTGGAGGATGTACATTTAGCTCAAGCCATTAATTATTTGGAAGCTTATGATTTAGAAATTGGGCTACTAATCAATTTCGGTGCTAAATCCTTGCAGTTTAAAAGAGTTCAGAACAAAAAATTAAATCAGCAAAATCAAGGTAATCCCAAAGTCAAGCAAAATCAAAAATCGGATAATAATCAAGGTAATCCTCAAATCAAATAAATCATAGTTCGGACGATGAAAGAAACCATCTTTATATCGAGTGTTCAAAAGGAGTTTGCGGAAATCCGGCAAGCTTTAGCCGCCTATGTGAGGGAAGACGATTTGTTGAGGCTGTTTTTTGATGCCTTTTTGTTTGAGGAAGTAGCCGCTACAGGAGATAATCCAGGAAAAGTATATCTCAAAGAAGTCAACAACTCTGCTATCTATTTGGGTATTTTGGGTGCAGATTATGGTTTTGAAGGCAGTGAGGGTATTTCTCCTACCGAACGGGAGTTTGATGCAGCCCAAGAATATCACAAGCCATGCTGGGTATTTATCCAAGGAAAGCAGGCTTTGAAGCGCCATCCCAAGCAACTGACATTCATTGAAAAAGTTGGCGAAAAGGTCTCCAGAAAGCGTTTTGAGACGTTGGATGATCTCAAAAGGGAAATCTACCGTTCTGCCATTCTGTACCTCAAGCAAACTGGTAAAATAGATGCAGATGATTTTGACAGCGGCACCCTGAGCAAATCCAGTATGGATGACATTTCGGAAGAGGCTTTGGGGACTTTTGTTCGTGAAGCTAGGGCCAAGCGTAATTTCCCGCTTAGAGAAACGGATCCAAAAGAAAAAATCCTTACCCACTTACGCTTAGTAAGACAAGGGCAGCTGACCAACAGCGCCATCTTGACTTTCGGGAAAAATCCCCAGTTTTACTTTCCTGCTGCTACTGTCAAGTGTGCCCATTTTCACGGGTTTAAGGTCAGTAAACCTATTCCGGACTACAAGGAATTCGGAGGAACGGTTTTCCAGATGGCGGATGATGCCATCGACTTTGTACTTTCCAAAATTAGCCTTTCCACAGGAGACAGAAGCAAAGCAAATTTGGTAGATACCACCTATGAAATTCCTCGTGCAGTAATAGCAGAGGGAATTATCAATGCCATTGCACACCGGGATTATTACAGCAAAGGCAGTATCCAGGTTTCTGTTTTTCAAGACCGGATAGAGATTTCCAATCCGGGCTCCTTACCCAGAGAACTGGATATTTCCCAGTTAAAAGAACCGCATAGTTCCTATCCTTTTAATCCTACCTTGGCCAATTGCATGTTTTTGACAGGTGCCATCGAGCGCTTTGGTACAGGGATTCCGGAAATGTATGCGCTTTCCGCTGAGAGAGGACTTAGAGCTCCGGATTTTGAGGATAATAAATCATTTTTGGTCACGGTTTGGCGTCCTTCTGCAAGTACCGCTCATGACACCGGGCAAGTTACCGGGCAAGTCACCGGGCAAGTTACCGGGCAAGTTCAATTCTTTAATAATTTAACAGAGCCTGAGCGCGTGATCCTAATTTTACAGGGTGAGATGATGCGTGAAGAATTGATGAATAGGCTTGATTTAAAGCATCGTGACAATTTTATGGAGAAATACCTAAACCCTGCTATTGCACAAAAATGGGTAGAAAGAACCATTCCTGATAAACCAACAAGTTCTAAACAGAAATACAGATTGAGCAATGAAGGCATAGCATACCAAAAGAAATTACAAAATGACCCCAAGTAAAACCAACGAAGCCGCCCTAGAATCCGCCATAGAAAAAGCCTTAACAGGAACCTCCCTGGAGGAAATTCGTGAGATGGGCAATACAGTGCAGGAAGCTAGAGCGCTGTATGGTTCTGCTCAAGACTTTTACATCGGTGATACCAAAGAGTTTAATGCAAAATACGCCTTAGACGAAACCCGCTTTTGGCACTTTTTAGAGGTAACCCAAAACGATGAACTCGAAAAACTCCAACGCTCAACCGACTGGAAACTGAAAATTCTGGAACGCTACGACCGTATGGTAAAGAAATACGGTATTCTGCGATTGCTGCGCAAAGGGCTGGAAGTGGAAGATGCACATTTTACCCTATTGTATCAGCTGCCAATGGCAAGTAGCAGCCAAGCGGTAAAAGACAATTTTGCCAAAAATGAATTCAGTGTAAGCCGCCAAATCCATTATAACCTGGATAACCCCCGTGAGGAAATCGACATGGTGGTGTTTGTCAATGGGATAGCCATCGCTACGCTGGAACTCAAAAACGCTTGGACAGGACAGACTGCCAAAGTTCACGGCATCAAACAGTACAAGTACGACAGAGACATTCGGCAGCCTTTGCTACAGTTTGGTCGCTGTATCGTGCATTTTGCGGTGGATACCGATGAAGTGTATATGTGTACCAAACTCAGCGGTGGTAATTCCTTTTTCTTGCCATTTAACAAAGGCCATAACGATGGAAAAGGAAATCCTCCCAATCCATTTGGACATAAATCCAGCTATCTCTGGGAAGAAGTGTTTACCAGGAAAAGCCTGACCAATATCATCCAGCATTTTGTCCGTTTTGATGGAAAAGCCACAGATGCCTTGAGCAAGCGAACCCTGTTTTTCCCGCGTTACCATCAGATGGATGTGGTGCGAAGGATACTCAGGCATGCAGCCCAAAATGGCACTAATCAAACCTATTTGATTCAGCATTCTGCCGGTTCGGGCAAGTCCAATTCCATTACCTGGGCAGCGTATCAGTTGATTGAAACCTATCCCGAAAGAGGTGATTTGCCCGGTTCCAAAGGCACCCAAACCCCTTTGTTTGATTCCATCATCGTGGTAACCGATAGAAGGTTATTGGACAAACAGCTTCGGGAGAATATCAAGGAATTTTCAGAAGTCAAAAACATCGTTGCTCCAGCTTATTCATCCAGGGATTTGAAAGACAGTCTGGAGCAAGGCAAAAAGATCATAATCACCACCATTCAGAAATTCCCTTTTATAGTGGATGGTATTGCAGACCTGAGCGACAAGCGTTTTGCGGTGATTATAGATGAGGCACATAGTTCGCAAAGCGGAACGGCTGCAGGTACGATGAACCAGGCCATGGGCGTGGGTGTAACCCAAGACTCCGCTCAGGAAAGTGAGGAGGAAGATGCGCAGGACAAAATCCTGAAAGCCATGCAAGCCCGTAAAATGAAGGGCAATGCATCATACCTTGCCTTTACGGCAACACCCAAAAATGCCACCCTCGAACGCTTTGGTAGCAAACAGGAGGACGGTACGTTTGAACCCTTCCATCTGTATTCCATGAAGCAGGCCATAGAGGAAGGCTTTATTTTGGATGTACTGGCAAACTATACCACCTATAAAAGCTACTATGAAATAAAAAAATCCATCGAAGATAATCCCAAATTCGAAACTACCAAGGCTCAGAAAAAGCTGCGCGCCTATGTAGAGCGGGATAAGCGGACCATCGCCACCAAGGCAGAGATTATGATGGAACACTTTATCAGCAAAGTATATAATACCAAAAAGCTAAAAGGGAAAGCCAAAGGCATGGTGGTTACCCAAAATATTGAATCAGCCATCCGGTATTTTATGGCCATCAACCGCATTTTGGCGGACAAAGGAAACCCGTTCAAAATAGCAGTCGCATTTTCCGGGAAGAAAACGGTTGACGGGGTGGAATACACAGAAGGAGAATTGAATGGATTTGCAGAAAAAGATACCCGGGATCATTTCGATTCAGACGAATACCGCCTATTGGTCGTGGCCAATAAATACCTGACAGGTTTTGACCAGACCAAGCTATGCACCATGTATGTGGATAAGAAACTGCAGGGTGTGTTGGCAGTGCAGGCATTGAGCAGGTTAAACCGTGCTGCGGATAAACTGGGTAAGAAAACAGAAGACCTATTTATCCTGGACTTCTTTAATCAGGTGGATGAGATCAAAACTTCCTTTGATCCTTTCTATACTTCTACCTCACTGAGTGGCGCAACGGACATCAATGTGCTGCACGAATTGAAGGGTAACTTGGATGTAGCTGCAGTGTATGAGTGGTCAGAGGTGGAGACCTTCGTGGAACAATACTTTGCAGGAGTGGATGCACAGCAGCTCAGTCCGCTGATAGATGTTGCTGCTGACCGCTTTAATCAGGAGCTGCAACTGGAAGATGAAGAAAAAGCGGACTTCAAAATCAAGGCCAAGCAGTTTGTAAAGATCTATGGTCAGATGGCTTCGATTATGGAGTATGAGGTGTTGGATTGGGAAAAGCTCTTCTGGTTTTTAAAGTTCCTCGTTCCAAAATTGAATGTCAAGACCAAAGAAGATGAATTGATAGATGAATTGTTGGAATCTGTGGATTTGTCCACCTATGGATTGGAGCGTACCAAACTTAATTACAGCATTGAGCTGGACGACTCCTCAACAGAATTGGATCCCCAAAACCCAAATCCAAGAGGTACCCATGGAGGGGAGGAAGAAAAGGATCAATTGGATGAGATTATCCGAACCTTTAATGAAAGATGGTTTCATGGCTGGGATGCGACGCCGGAAGACCAACGGGTGAAGTTTATCCAAGTGTCCAGAAAGCTGATCGAGCATCCGGATATAGAAGAGAAATATTTCAATAATCCGGACAGCCATACCAGAGAACTGGCACTTCATCATATGCTCAAGGAAGTATTAAATAAGCAACGGAGGCAAGAGTTGGAGCTATATAAGCTCACGGCCAAAGACGAATCCTTTTACCAAGCATTTTTTGACACCATGAAGCGAATGATTGATAATCCTGGGTTGACAAAGACCTAAGTTGGCTTGCTACTACTTTTAGGCTTGAAAATAAGTTTTGTCCTTGGATGGCTTATTGACTAGTTGATGGAATTCGTTTCATAATTTTAAATATCCCGACATTTTGTGTCCAAAGTCTTATCAATTAAGAGGCTTTGTGTTTTTTTAGATTAGATTTAGTTAATGTTTAATCAAAACCACACAAATCATGGAAACTAGAAACGGAATCAAACCAGGCCCAAAGAGAATCGCAGATTCAACTGGTAAACCGGACAGACGTCAACGGGATAATAAGGATACTCCTGGGAATACCCCTTCATTGAAGCCACATAAGCATAAACCAGGGAAGTGAATAAAATTCTTAAACCATTAAACGTTTTTGAGTATTGATAGGAATATGATAACAGCTAACAAAGTATCTCTCTCTTTAAGATGTTTTCTGTACGTGGATCAAAAAGTTAAAGACCTGGAGCTCCAATTTGTTACCATACGAATCTTTGTAGAAAGGGGGAAAGATGAGCGGTAAAATGGGGATTTGCAATATATGTGGTGATTATAAAGAATTAAGCAAGGAGCACGTTCCTCCTAGAAGTGCATTTAATAAAGGTAGATGGACACAATATCTATATTCAGATAATCAGTGGGCAGAGAATCCTCTTATACTTCCCAATACCAAGAGAATTTACCAAGGCGGTGTGAAATTCTCAACGATATGTGGCAAATGTAATAATAATACTGGAGGGTGGTATGCAGGTTCATTCTCGGATTGGTGCCATTATAGCATGGATATTTTAAAAAGAGCTAAAGGGAAAACCTCACTTTTTATCCCAAATGAATTATATCCTCTAAAGATTGCTAAACAGATAATAACGATGTTTTTTGCTATAAATGATTCGGATTTCAGAAAGAGGCATCCAAAGTTAGTTAAGTTTGTTTTGGATAAGAGGTGTTACCCATTGCCAGACGAATATAAAATTTGGGCCTATTTCAAAATAGATGAAAATTTAAGATATATCTCTGAATCCTACATCGGTAATTTCAAAAAAGGTCCAAAACCTATAATGATCACAGAGATCGCATTCCCACCATTTGGTTTTTTACTTACAAGTCCAGTTTATAAAGAAGATATTGATCATAGATTAACCAATATAACTCATTTTAGTTATTTCAAATTTGAAGAAAAAAGACATTTTGATTTGAGGCTTCCAACATTGCCTACTGTTATTAATATCGCAGGCGATTTTAGGTCAAAGTCAGAAATTGAGGAAGCTATTAGAAATAGTAAAGCATCAAGAAATAGAGATGATTTATAAATATTTGCAAGTCATTTTCAATATCACTAAAACCTGCCATAATTTACATTGACCTTTAACATTCATGAACTTCAAATTATATTTAGCAACAGAGAACTAGCTGCTATAATTTGGATATTATTAATTGTCCTAGGCCTTCAATTTAATGGGGAAACTCGAATTTCATCTGTTAATGTGGTAAAAGCCTTCTTCGCTTCCCGTATTCTGTTTGTTATCTTATTAGCATTTCTGTATTCCAGTTTTATAATCTATCTTCTTTACCAACTTCACTTTTGGGACTTTTCACTTTTAAAAGACTCCATTTACTGGTTCATAGGTTCGGGAGTTCTAATTATAATCAGTCTTACCAAAGCAGATAAAGAAAGGGACTTTTTCAAGAACCTTCTTCGTGATAGTTTAAAATTAGTTTTGATCCTAGAGTTCGTTGTGAATCTTTATCAATTTGAATTCATAACTGAACTAATACTCCTACCAGTTATTGTCGTCCTTACTATGATCCAAGTAGTTGCTGGCAGGGAGGAGCAAACACAGAAAGTAAAGTCATTAGTTGATTGGGCTTTTGTTATTTTCGGATTGGTCATGCTTGGAATTTCACTTCAACACATAGTGGCTGATTTCAGAGGTTTCGCTACCATTCCAAACCTCGAATCCTTTCTTCTGCCAATCATCTTATCAATAAGCTTTATTCCGTTTGCTTACTGCGTTGCGCTTTACATGAACCTTGAGCTATTATTTATTCGGCTGGGGATTTTTCTTACAAGCAAGAAAAATCTGAGGTATGCTAAGTGGCGAACTGTCCTAAAGAGCAAGCTTAGTCTGAAGAAACTAAAAGTGATTTCTCTTAGAATTAACTCCCTTTACAATGGATCATCGAGGGAGGATATTAGAAATATAATCACGTAACTAATTTGCATTCCATCCAACGATCTCCCACAAGCCAACCAATTCTTTGGCTATTCAGCCTAAAATCTTAAAATTTCCTCCCATTTTCCTGAAAAATACCCTGTACAGGGTATGTGCTGGTATAATTTTTTTCCGTTTCTTGCTGGAGCCTATTAGTCTTTGAGAACGACCAGCCAACTTCTTATCCATGTCCCATCTGGAGTAGAGCCAAGCGCCTTCTCCTAGAGGAGAAGGATGGGATGAGGTAGAGCAGCCAACTTTTATCACCCTTCCGGGCGTAAATCCGGAAACCACTTAATTCTGATCAGATAGTAAAATGATAGCAGAGCCAATCGCCCTCTCTTTAAGGAGAGGGAGGGGTGAGGTAAATAAGCCAATTGCAAATTGGTAAGGATATGAGGGTGAAGTTACAAACTTCACCCAGCGTCCAATTGAACTTCAGAGGTACTGAAAAGAAACTACGCCCAGGGGGGGAAGCTGTCTCATATCTTATGATTCTAGCATTGAGTGAAATATAAATGGACTTAATTAGCAGGTAAAAGTCTACGGCTTCGCTCAGACCAATTAGAAAACCTACTTATGAGACAGCGAGTGGGGTAGTATTAAAACTATGTTATGAAATTTAATCCGATTCAATACGTTGAGAATGATGGCCTAGAAGTTATGGAAGTTGGAAATTGGGCTCAAAAGAAATATAAATTGGTTGGTAAGTATTGTGATATTTTCACTTCTGGAATGAAAAATAAATGGGATTTGGTTTACATAGATCTGTTTTCTGGCCCTGGAATTGTGAAAATAAAGGAATCTCCAACCCTTCTGAAAAATTCAGCACTTTTAGCAATGTCATTACCCAATTCATTCCATCATTATGTTCTGAATGATCATTCTTCAAGTGCTGCAAGTTCCCTACAAACTAGAATTGATAGGCTTCATTCAGATAAATCTTATAAGATATACAATGAAGATGCGAATAAGGTAGTCGACAAAATTTTTGATGAATTGCCAGCTTATTTGAAGCTTTCAAAACCTCTTTTTTTTGCCTTCATTGATCCATTTTCATTGAATTTGCATTTCGATACAATTAAAAAACTTTCGTGTCAGCAAGTAGATATCTTAGTTTTACATGCGCTACAAATGGATGGGATTCGGAATATGGGGCATTATATTAAGGATAATAATCCCAAATTGGATCTTTTTTTCGGAAGTCCGAATTGGAGAACGAGAATTACTGAGGAACAGGTCGCTAAAAGCAAATTCCTTAAGTTCCTTTCTGATGAATTCGATGAAAATATCAGAAAGCTAGGCTATAAGGCAGCCATGATAAAGGAGAGAATTACGAACAATCAGGGAAGTGGAATCTATTACTTATCTTTTTATTCTAAACATGATAGAGGTTTAGAATTCTTCGAAAAAGTAAGAAAGGGGAATAACGATCAATTTGAATTATTTTAATTATGGCACAAACATCAATTGAATGGACCGAACTTACCTGGAATCCGGTCACTGGCTGTACTAAGATATCTGCTGGATGTAAATTTTGCTATGCAGAGGTGATGACCAAGAGGCTGAAGGCCATGGGAGTGGAGAAGTACAAAGATGGCTTTAAGAAAGTACGTATTCATGAAAACACTTTGAATATTCCCTATACTTGGAGAAAGTCCAAAGTCGTCTTCGTCAATTCCATGTCTGATCTTTTCCACACAGACGTGCCGCTGGAATTTATACAGCGTGTGTTCAAGGTAATGAATGAAAATGGTCAGCATGTTTTTCAGGTACTTACTAAGCGCGCTGATAGATTGGCGGAAATCCATGAGCAACTTACCTGGTCTCATAATATTTGGATGGGAGTGTCAGTAGAAGATCAGCGGGTAGTTAACAGAATTGATTTTTTAAGAACTACTGGAGCCAGAGTAAAATTCTTGTCTCTTGAGCCTCTAATAGGGCCTCTGCCTAACCTAAATCTCCATGGTATCGACTGGGTGATCGTAGGAGGTGAGAGCGGACATAAAGCCAGGCCTATGGATCCTGATTGGGTGCTGGATATTCAAGAACAATGCGAGAAGTCAAAAGTGGCATTCTTTTTCAAACAATGGGGAGGTAAAAACAAGAAGAAGGCTGGAAGGGAGCTAAATGGGCAAACTTATGATGAGATGCCTGAGGTAGAATTGGAAAGGTTTATTTAGATGGAAGGAACGTGCGCTCTTTATGGCACAAACTCAATTCTTGTTGAGAGTCATATAATTCCAAAGTTTGTATTCAAATATTTTAGGAAAACAGGCTCCAATTATATTAGGAGGCTTTCTAAACCTAACTCTAGGCTTCAAGATGGGGATAAAATGTATCTTTTGTCAAAGGAGGCAGAAGCCAAGTTTTCTAAGTCTGAAAGATGGTTTGCAGAGAACGTTTTTAAACCTTATCAAAATGATGGGATTAAGAGAATTGGATATGATGATAATCTGTTCTACTTTGTTACCTCTGTCCTGTGGAGAGTGCTTCTTCGAGAGACTAAAAGTGGAGTTTATAATGACAAACCTTATTTTGGAAAATTACTAAAGGTAGAACTTGAATGGAGAAATTTTTTGTCAAATTACTCATTCCCCTATAACTTCAATGGTATTCACATCCTTCTAACTGATCGGATTATGTATCACGATTTATCGTTAAAGGGGGTTGATTACTATATGTCAAGATGCATAGATTCAACTATAGTTTCAAATCCAGAGGGAACTTACACTTTTGTTTATACTAAGTTTTTAAAATTTATATTATTTGGATTTGTCGTAGGGGGGCTTGACCAAAATTTTATTGGAACGAAAATTCATCCCACTAATGGTTATATAACAGTACCACAATATATTTATGATCAAGAATTCTTAGGCTTCTTCCCTGGAAGGATTAAAGAGATAAATAATTTAGCCAGTCCATCTGAAAATCAACAAAAAGTTATAGACAATGAATGCATTAAAGATTTGAGAAACCTTCATAATACAGATGCTTGGCAATCATTATTAAATGATTGGACTAATTTGGACCCAGAATGAACGGCCAAAACCTAAATCTCCTTATTGCGATAACTTTTAAGAAGGGGATTTGGGACTTTCAGGAATTTGAATCACTTGTATTGACCTGATTCTATCAAATCTAAAATGTCTTTCAGCAGTTCTAAGATGACAGTAGGCGGTCAAATAGTTGATAATAGATGTTTCGTCTCCATTTGCTATCTGATCTTCATTAATTGTTTTAGGGGTTATCGTTCTTGTAGTAACTTCGCCGTGATAATTTTCATATTTTATTAGCCAAAATGTCTCTTCAGTTATTTTTAAATTAACATTTATAAAATCTTCTTTTGAGATAAGTTTTCTTTCATCATTAAATTTGGGCCAAGTCTCTCCAAAAATATTTGCTGCATTTGCATATTCTTTGTTCTCTAATTGAATTGAGCCTTCTTTATTAGTTAAAATATTATAGCCAGAGAGATAATAGTATCCTGATTTATGAAGTAATGTAGGCTTGAATAAATATTTCCTTTCAATTTCATTAACAATTTTCACGTCATAAATGTAATTCTCCTCTTCTATTATTTTGGAAATAGAATCAAGTGTATCGGATTTAATCTCAGGGATAATATTAAGTGCCTCTAAAGGGAGAAACCTCTCAGAATATTTACTTCCTTTTGGATTGTACCATTTACACTTTGCTATAAACTTAGGGAATCCCTTTTTTCGTTCACCGTTTTTGGGGTCAAATTGTGCCTCCTTTATTTCATACTTCTTTATTTCGAGCAATTCCATAACAGGACTAACAAATTCGAGATAGTGTGTTATTTGGTCTTTTTTGGTTGAACCTTCTTTTCTTGCCGACCTCTTTTCTTTTTCCAGTTCTTGCTTTATGGTTCTGAGAGATACAAGTTGGTATTTTAGATCTTTCCAATCTTTAAATTCTTCTGACGTGATGTTGATTTCATTGTAATCGCAGATCACCTTTTTAAGCTCATTTTGTTGCAGCCAAGTTTCTTCAAATTGATGAAGACTAGAATTATACCATAGGCATTTTACACTATGGCTTTTCTTAGGCAAAATCTCATTCCCAGACTTGTCATCATAACTTCCTTTGAGGTGATACAAGGTCTCAATAACGACCATTAGGGGTGGTGTCATAAGATGTTCACCAATTATCTCTGATTTAACCAGTCTCCCCTCAGAAGTTGAGTTGTAAGGATGAGACTTGAAGGCAACAGTATCTCCAATTGAAAGTGTGGTCATATTATCAGAAAATTAGGCTTATTGGGGTAAAAATTATAAATTCCTGTCCTTGCGGGGAAAAGCAGATAATAGTCGTTTGGCTGGGATCGTACGTCTCTTTAAAAAGAGGTGACTTTGCCAAAAGTGGCATCGGTTGGTAATTGCTTAATAAATAGTTCCTGAATATACAGATTTTCTTTCTAAATCCCATTGAGGGAGTAGAGCAGATAATGTACCATAGTGTACTTGCTGGATCAAGGTACAGAGCTAATGTCCATACAAATAGATAGCTTATTGGCTTATAGACCTTTAATGGTTTCATGAGTTTCTTAGTTTTCTTAATAACATAATTGAAATGCAGCGTGGCTCAAGAATTTGGGCGCTGATCCCACTCCTTATGGAGAGTATGATTATTGGAGTTCTGGTACGCCGTCCCCGCAAGGATTTTTATACTAAAATATGATAGACAATTCCCTATGGCTTAAGAAGCGTGGATATTACCACCTCACTCCCAAGTTGGATGTTATAGGGAAAGAGAAGGAATATTTGTCAAAAATCACAAATCCTAAATTTGTGAGTAAACATGGTTTTTTCCCACTTTTGCATGCTGTTATCAAAGAAAGGCGGTACAAGAAATGTAGGCCAGATGGGCAAAGGTCGCATGTAGATCCTGTTAAAGGCCCAACAGCAAAGAAAAGGCCGCTACATTTTGCAACTCATATAGACAGTTTGATTTTTGGCTATTATGCCCAGAAACTACAGATTCAGTATGAAAATGTCTTGCAAGAAGATCCAGATCTTTCTGAAGCCATTACTGCATATCGAAAAATCTATAATCCTGAGGATCCAGGACGAGGGAAAAGTACGATTCATTTTGCACATGAAGTTTTTACTGAAATTAAAAAGAAGGCTCTATTGAAAGGATCCTGTGCGGTATTGAAATTTGATCTAGAAAAATTTTTTAGCTCCATAGACCATCAATACCTAAAAATTGCATGGGCAAAAATTATAGGAAGGGAATCATTACCATTAGACCATTACAAAGTTTTCCGAGCGGCAACAAACTTTTCCTATATTTTAAAGGATGACCTTCGAAAGAGCAAAAAAAGATTTGGCAGCAGAAGTGGGTTTGATGAAAGAAAGTTAAGCCAAATTCGAAAGCATGGGATTGAAAGCTATTTTGGATCACATGAAGAATTCAGAAATGCGGTGAAAGAAGGGGAAGTGAAAATTTTTAAAAATCCCTTTCGGTCCAAGGATAGGAAAAAAAGGATTGGGATACCACAAGGTCTTCCTATTTCCTCAGTTCTAGCTAATCTTTATTTGTTAGAATTTGACCAAAATGTGATCCAAGAGGTAGTTAAGGGATTAGGAGGATTTTATCGCAGGTATTCAGATGACATAATAATAGTAACGGATTGTCAATATGAATCAAAGGTTGAAGAGCTTGTAATGAGTTTAATTTCAAAATATTTCATTAAAATAAGCGAGGATAAAACAGAAGTGTTTCATTTTTCCAGAAAGGAGAATGGTTTGTTGAAAGGGTCGCTTAAAACTAAAGGAGGTGGTTTTTCAGATGATTATCCACTGAATTATTTAGGATTTGATTTCTATGGAGATAGGACTTTAATAGCGGCAAAGAACCTTTCTAAATTTTATAGAAGAATGAAGGTCTTAATAAAAAGGAAAGCAAAGGTTTCTGCCAAATTGGAGCCAGATCAGATTGGTAAAAAACCAGCGGTTTTTTTCAGACAACTGTACCGCATATATTCAAATTCCGATCTGGAGCGATATCAAGTCAGAACAAGAAGAATTTCTCTTACAAAAAATAGATTTGGCGAATACGTTTATAAATCCAAAGTGATTCCCAAACCGATGAAGGGTAACTATTTTTCCTATGTAAAAAGAGCATCAAGGATTATGGGTGAACCGGCAATTGCTAATCAACTGAGAAATCATCGAAGGATTTTCAATTCCACTTTAAAAAATAGAATGCTGACTTCATGATTTTTCTGCGCTGAAGGTGGCATTCATAAGGATGAGTACTTGCCAATACCAAACACACGAAAAATGAGGGTATTTACCCTCATTTTTCGTGTAATTACTCGATTATTGTTATATTTGAAGGGTAATTTCTCTCTTATGAAAAATATAGACGTTGATAAGCTTCTACAGGAAATCTTTAATGACGGTGACGAATTCGACGTTAAGGAACGGTTCGAGGAGAAGCTTGGGGAATATGGCGTCAGCAAGACCAAGGCGCTAAAGCTCCTCAATATTGATAAAGACGTTTTTGATGAGATTCTTGAAGGCACTGCAAAGCAGCCCAACCTAATCCATGTGGTCAAAGTCGCCGAATTCCTGGACATCGATGTTCATGAGTTTGTCAAAATGATTCTGAAAAACCAGAATCCTGAAAATATCGCTTCTATCGACCGCGCCAGAAAGCTCAAGTTCCTGATGAAGAACTTTGATGTCAAAGCATTGACGAAAAGAGGCTTTTTTGATGGGGACGATGATATAGATGAAATGGTCGTCAAGGCTTTGACTTATTTTGGTTATAATTCTATCAAAGAATTTGAAAATCAACTGGTTGAGCCACTGTACAGCAGGTCTGTCAGGCAGTTTTCAGATAAGATGAAAGACTTTTGGGTTCGTTCGGCCTACCAGACTTTCAAGCTGATCAACAATCCTAATCCCTACGACCGCGAGCGTCTGAAGGATACCATTGTGAATATGAAGCCCTACTCTCAGGATGTAACCAATGGCCTTCATACAGTTTGCAAAGCCCTATATAATATAGGAGTCACCGTGATCTTTCAAGATTATCTCGAAACCACTCATGTCCGTGGTGCCACGTTCATTATCAATAATAAGCCATGCATCGTAATCACCGATTACTTGAAGAAATACCCAACTCTCTGGTTTACCCTTATGCATGAACTTCACCATGTGTTGTTTGATTACGATACGGTGGCTTCCAACCGCTACCATTTGTCAGATGATGAAGATTTATTCCTTATAGAGGAGAAGGCAAATGGTTTTGCTAGGGATTTTTTCATGCCAATAGAAAGCTTTCAGTATATCAAAAGCTTCATCAATAGCCCCTATGTAGTGGATAGATTCGCGAAGGAAAATGAAATCCATCCTTCTTTGGTTTACTCCTTTTTTACATGGTATCAGAAGGAGCTTTATGGGAAGAATTTTTATGCCGCATTCAAGGAGTTTTATCCGAATTGCAAGACTGCCGTCAGCAAACTCAATCCCGTGTCCTGGAATGAGAATAATATCAAGGAGGTAAGTGAAAAGATTAAAGCAGTGTTTGAGATTAACTAACCCAATGTTATGGAAGAGAATAATAAGAAATCAAAAAAGGAACAGGAGTTAAGTGAAGCCGATATTGAGCGTCTTCAATTGTTGCAGCGTGCTCACGAAAGAAAGGGCAAGCAACTCACGATCTCGGACGATACCGGGGCATTAAAAGAGATCGATGAACTCCGTCAGCTGGTAAGTAAGCAACTGGAAAGTCCGGAGGAGAAATACAGCATTTATTACAAAGGAATCCGAAAATTGCTGATGGATCATTTACCCAAAGGTGAGGACTATAAGCAGATGCGTGATATCATCTATGACGAGAAAAATATCTTCTTGAATTTGGGAAAACGCAAAAGCGACAACAACGGTGTGCGGGGATCAGATGGGCGGATGACCTTCCAGCCCGTGATGAATGAGATACTGGATATTATTATCGCCTGGGTAGGAGGGTCACAGAATCCTTTTGAGCTATATAGGCAATTTTACCTGCTGAATGAAAAACACAAATACCCTCATGAGGAATATGATGACTCCACAAGAGGTATTGCAAATGCGATGTTGAAATTGGTGGAGGATTAGATAATTGGGAGCCGTATTTTTCACTTAATTGATTTTAATTTAGACTCCTCAAAGGAGAAGGAGGGATGGGGTTAAAGTAGAATTTCAGACTGCACCCAGTCTCACAATTATTTGACTACACCTAAAAAGGGGGGGACAAGATATTTTCGTATGGATTGGGAAGTCCGCTATAATTGATAAGTTTGAATTAAAGTGTGGCTATGATAAGTTTGATAAGAAAGTGCTTGTTTATCTCCAATTATTATGGCTAAGCATAAGCCGCAATTGATTAATATGATAAAATCATTCAACGAAATATCATTCCATGAGTTCAAGACCAATTGGTTTGCTCAAATAAAGCAGGAAATTCAAATGAAAGGCAAAGATTATATACTTCTTGTCGAAGAAGATGAATTTGCTGAATATCTGCATAGCAAATATGAACTCACACCATTAGAAGTAGACGCTTTATCTGAAGCAGTTGATCAACCTTCAAAGTCTAAGGAATGGTTTGAAGATAGAATGTGGGGGAAGTCAATCAAATTGTATTAAAGCTTTAAAAATTAGTTTAAACACTCATTTTGATACAGAACAAAATGAGAAATGCTGCTATTGTGGTTTACTATATGATAGAACTGGTAGAGGTGAAATTGAACATATAGCTCCGAAAGGTGCAGGCTTATATCCTCAATTTTCATATACTTCTAATAACTTAGCAAAGGTTTGTCAGTTATGTAATTCATCTTCAATGAAACACGACTATGACTCTGTAAGAACTATAAGCCATAACTATAATCTAATAGACTTTAAAATAGTTCATCCTTATAATGATAATCATAGTGATCATTATAAATTCAGTTATGGTTTGCTCAATGTAACTATTTCAGTTAATAATAATTCAGATAAAGCAAGGGAGTCAATTAGATTATTTGAACTTGCATCAGAGAAAAGAACAAGAGCGAGAGCCGTTCAACGTAATCAAGAAAGGCTTGAGAATTTATACAATTTATCAACAGCTATAAAAGAGAGAATTAAATCAGTAATTTCTAGAAGTTGAGGGATATGAGAAATAAAAAACTAAAAGTCTATATCGCTGTATATGAAACCGTAGCCGTCTATCGGCAGGCTACGCTTCATATAATATGTTGTTAGAGGTAATCCTAGAACGACATTATGAACAACATAAATCAATTTATAGACGAACGAAATTCAGAGTTATGGAATTCCTTAAATTCTAAATTCAATATTAGAATTGAACGGTCAAATAATAAAGAATATTTGTGTTTTACCCAAAATAATGCAATAACTGATGATCATAGATTGGAACAAGCTACAACCTTATAAAACAACTAAATCCAAGAGTTTCGAGCAGCTTTGTTATCAGATTGCTTCAAGACTTTATACAGGGAAAGGCACGTTCACTCCTGTCGACGATAGCGGTGGCGGGGATGGAGTTGAATTTTATTTAACCATGCCTGATGGAAATGAGTGGGGTTGGCAGGCAAAATATTATGAAGGTTCGGTAAGGTTAAGCGTCAGCGGCAGAAAAGCCGCAATCATTTCATCACTGGAACGTGCGGTAAACAAGCATCCTAAGATGGAAATATGGTTTTTATGTTTAACCACGGATCTAACCCCGGAAGAAGAAATCTGGAAAAACACAGATCTTAAAAGTCACATTCCAAATGGTCATCCCGCGCGAATAGAAGTATGGAATCAAAGCTTTTTGCATGAAAAAATAAATCGACCAGCTTTTAATGGAATAAAACAATCTTTTTTTAATCAGTTGGAGTTATCAACCGATTGGTTTGAAAAAGCATTTGACAAATCGTTTAGTATCGTAAAGAACAAGTTTGACGACCTCTTGTACGTACCTAACTCAGAGTTTGAGTATTATTACGTAAATCCTATTCTTTGTACTGACAAATTCGTCGAAAAGAGGATTGCTTACTATCCTAAAAAGTTGGAAGAACTGCTTGGGGATGCAAAGGGAAAACTGGAAAGCTTGCATTACACGACAGAACTTTGGAAACCGCTAATGTTGGAGTATGTCAATCGCTACACCGAATTTAATCTCAAGGCCGAAAACCTATTGCCATTGCTTAAAGCCCGATTAGAGAATATCACACCTAATAATTTTGAAAAGCTGGTCGGAGACGAATATGAAAATGAGATCGCATATTTTGAATCTATAAAAAATGGCCTTGAAGATTTCCGCAGGAACTGGCAGCAAAATAATACCTCCGAACTTACAGAAGATCAAAAGAAAAGTAATTCAGAGCAATCAAAAAAGGTATGGCCGGTAGAAAGTGTTTATAAAGAATTTATCGAAGAACTTAAATATTATGTTTCACATAGCAGAATACCTGTTGAATGGCGTTCTGCTCATTATTTGGGAAATGGCGGCGACGGAAAAACAAACTTCTCTGTAGCATTAGTTAAGGAATACCTATCATCAAAAATTCCCGCTATTTACATCCCTGCAGTTCAATTTACTGGGCCTAATCCTTTAAGTGACCAGATATTAATGATGCTTGACATCAAATCGGATTACACTTTTAATGATTTATTGGATTGCCTAAATGAACTTGGAAAAATTCATAACAAACGCATCCCTATAGTTATTGATGGATTAAATGAAGCCATCAATGCGCAAGGATTTCTAAATGAAAGGCTTAACTTGGACCTGCCACAAATGGAAGCTGATTTCCTGCATCGAAAAAATTTGGTACTATTGACCACTTGCCGAACTTCCTATAAAGATGCGATATGGGGAGATGTAAAGCACGATGACGAGAGGTTTCATTCACTATATGGTTTTACAAATCAAGAGGACAAAAAGAAGCTGGTCAGGAATTACTTCAGCCAGTATAAGATACAAGCAGACATATCTTTCCTCTCATTGGAACGGTTCACCAAGCCTTTATACCTGAAACTTTTTTGTGAATCTGTCAATAGCGAAAGAAAGGAAATTAAACAGGTTACACTGGGCTTTGACTCCATCTATTCAATTTTTGATAATTTTGTCAGTCTCTGCGATGACAATATTTTTAAAAGAATACAAAAGGCGGGCAGGATAGCACCTACCGCTGCAAATAAAAAGCTGGCTTCAAAAGTTTTAAGTGAGATCGCTGCCATGTTGTGGCAACAACATCAGCGTGCATTCTCTTTGAATGATTTAATGGCTATTGCGGATGGAGAAACGAAATTCGATTACAAGGATACGGTTACCAAGGCTTTGTTGGATGAAGAATTGCTGTTTATTCGTAACTGGCACAATGGAGAAGAGCATGTTTTTTTAACATACGATTTGATGGCTGGTTATTTCATAGCCAAACACTTGGTGGATACCATTACAGATTTTGATACTTTTTTTAAAGGTGATCAAGTTGAGTCGCTGATCGGTGATGATTATCATAAACTGCATCCGAACCACGAAGACATAACCGATGGTTTATGTAGTTTGTTGCCGATCAAGAAAGGCCTCTTTGTACATGATCTTGTTGCCAAGCCCGGAAAAGACCATCCCCAATCTTCGGTAGAAAAAAAATTATTTGAACGATCAATCGCTGCTACCATTTTACTTTCGCCAGAATATATCACACCTGAACAGGTGGAATATTTTAATAAATTATCTGGCCATTCTAAAAATCTGATCAGGCTGATCGGTTTGAGTGAAGACGTACTTTTTGTTTCTAACCATCCTTTTAATTTCAGGTTCTGGTCGGTAAAGCTGGCCGGATTACAGGTAAATGAAAGGGATATAACCTGGTCTGAATACCTGAGGGAT
Organism: Algoriphagus sp. Y33; assembly: GCF_014838715.1. NCBI lineage: Bacteria > Pseudomonadati > Bacteroidota > Cytophagia > Cytophagales > Cyclobacteriaceae > Algoriphagus > Algoriphagus sp. Y33. Next base: position 607,508 of record NZ_CP061947.1, read on the forward strand.
TTAAGAGAGGGTTTCTTAGATGATTTGATCACAGAATTTGAAGCTTTGCAAACCGTTTCTTCGCTTACTCAGGAGCAAAATGAAAAGATATATCTGGTTGCAGACTATCTTAAATGGACATTTACTTCAACCAATAAAGATCTTAAAGGTAAAGCCGGTGATGTATTATATCAATTCGCGATAAAGTTCCCCTCTGTTTTTCTCAACGAATTCTACGGTTCGGCGAAAATAAATGACCCATCCGTATTTGAATGGATGATGGTTATTCTTTATAATACCTGTATCTATTTGATCAAAAAAAATAAAGAGAATCATAAAAATGACTTGCTCAAACTTTCTGTATTTCTCCAAAAAGAGGTATTACGTCCAGGAGGAACTCATGCAACTAACCATCTGGTCACCAGAAACTACGCTTATAGCATTCTAAAATTATTATCACGCAAGTTCCCTGAAGCAGCGGTAGATATTAAGGACATCAGAAAAAACTTTAAGGATATAGGCACCATAATCTGGGAGGAGGCCGAAGATCTCAATGAAGGAGAATATCGGGATGGCAACGCTCTTATTGACTACTATTTCAATAAAGAAAAAATGCCCTACATCTCTCGTGGCCGTGGCAACGAATATAATCCAACACCGGAATACCTTGCTGTTCAGGCAAAGTTACGTTGGCGCGCCTACCAGTTAGGTTATAAATTTGAACTGTTTAGCGAATCTGATATTCAAATTGCTAAATATAAGCACTGGGGCGAATCATTTGCCAGTACTGAACGATATGCTGATAAATATATCGAAATCGCCTTTCTTGAATATTGCGGGTATCTTGACGGCCTAAATGATTTGGAATCCTATGATGATATAGGCTACCTGCGCACATTTAAACTTAAACATGATCCGAGCGAAGCGGGCGATGTCGACGAGCCCTTACCATCGACGAGATTTGTTGTAAGGGATTTTATTGATGCCAATATCTCCTTATCTAAATGGTGTGCTGATCTTTCCGCACCTGATGTTTCGGAATATCTCGAAAGGACGGCTTTTCAGGAAAAAACTGGAAAATGGGTTTTACTGCACGGATTGGTGCACCAACATAAAAAGCTTAAGGAAAGGCAGTTCTATTTCAAAGTAGACACTGTTTTTGTGCGGAATAAAGATTTGGCGGAAGCAAGGCTGGCTTTCAGCGATAAAACAGACTTAGGACGCGCCAATAACAGCATTCCCTATACAAATAACATTCATGAATCCGAGATTCCCGATTCAGATAGCATCCCGTATAATGAATTTACAGAGTGGAACTATAGTCTGGAATCTGAAATTATTGACAGGGAATATACCAGGATCGTTCTGATTGAAAATGGTAGGCGATTGAAGGAAAAGGAATCAGACCAGCTTTGGGACATGATCATAAAGCAATTACATTTTTTAGATCACCCCAGGACGAATATATCAGGATTTTCTATGCCTATGGTCCGGTTTAAGGCACTTGAATCCGATGAAGATGAGAGTTTGGAGGATGCATTCAAGCGTTTGAATATTGAATTGGAAGAGGAGAAATTCACTAAACAGGAGCCACGCGAAATAGATAAGACCATTGATGTTTTTATACCTGTTCGCTATCATAAGGACAAGGTTTACCTATGTAAAAACCTAATAGATGAACTGGAATTGTCAAGCCCCTACGGGATCACTGATCTTAATGATCGGAATGGCGAACTGGCCAGCTTCAACTATAACTATGAGGTTGAATATGTTGACCAGGAAACTTTTACTTATCTGAGAAAAGATCTATTAAATAAATATCTCCAGGATAACGAATTGACCCTGTTCCAGATCATTTGGGGCGAGCGGGACTATTACCCTATCGACGGAAATTGGGATACGGACCGCAAAAGGGCACAAACTAGAAGATGGGCGCCATTTTATCGGGCTGTAGAATATGAAATTTAAGGCACGGAATGGAACTGAAATTACTCAACGAGGAAAACTTCCGCTATCTTTGTCAGGGTTTAACCTTGGACTTGCACGATATGCAGGTAATTGATGGGGTATTGATTGGATTGAATGATAAAAATGGCCTCATTGAAAAGATCATAACGCATAATGAAACTCTGGGCGCAGAATCAATGCTGCTTGCCGATAACGGCGGGCAGATTATCCTGATATTTGATAAATATCTGACTTCTGGTAAATTATTAGCTACAGCAACAGTCACGCAAGGTAAAGAGTATACAGGTTTGCCGCCTGCGCTTCATATCAATTTAAACTCTCCGACATTAGATATTCCGCAAAGAATAGAAATCCCGTTACGGTATGTATTAAAAGGGATGATGCCAATAATCGGTACTTATATGGTTTATTTGCATGCTTTGGAAATTAATAATAAAGAGACGTTTGTGTATTATGGGGTCACAAAAAGAGGTTGGATGAAACGCTTTAACGAACACGTTCGCCTTGCAGTCAAAGGTAAGTCTGGCCGAAAATTCCCAAAATTGTTTGGAGAAAGTATCGAGGCGCGGATTATGGAGCTGCTAGGCGATATAAATACCACAAATAAAAAATTAACCGGCTCGTATCACGTAGTTTGTGCAGCCGGACGGTCAAAGAAAAATGCCTCCGAGATCGAACGATACCTGATCACAAAACTTAGCCTATCTGAAAAAGAAGGCTTAAATATGATTTGAGATGCTTCCCGAAATAAATCTCAATGATCTAAAACAACGCTTAGACCAGCTTAGAAAGTTGGATTTGTCCATTATCTCTTATCCTGAGATCATCGATATTGTCAACAAAGAGATCGCATTACCGATCCTAGTGACCGAGGTTCGAGCTGGTAACTACATTGAACGGATACGGATCAATAAAAAGGATGAGATATTTACCACTAAGCAGAAGTTGTCCTATCGCACTGATCTAGAAAACATCAAGAGTTTTGGTAGGGCAAACTCACCTGGTTCCTCTATGTTTTATGGTGCAGTAATCAGCAGTCCAATCCAGCTACCTAGAATAGTTGCCCTGGCAGAGACGGACGAATTACTAAGAAGTAAAGAAAAAGGCAAAGTCGATAAAGATATTTTTATGACCTTCAGCAAATGGAAGATCACAAAGAATATGCGTCTCGCTGAAATGGTATTTAAAAAAGAGAGGATAGCTACCACACCAGAAATTGAAAAGGCTTACCAATTTCATTTAAAGGCATTCCGTAAAAATATGCCCGAACAGGAGGTTCAGAAATTGATCTCGATACTTGAGTTCTACTCGGATGAATTTGCAAAAGCGGAGATTATAACGGACGCAGATTACAAGATCAGCGCAGCTTACGCTGAAAGTGCATTTAAAACCGGCAGTGTACAAGGTATTATCTATCCCAGCGTAAAAACTGAGTATGAGGGGAGTAACGTCGCATTATTACCCAAAACAGTAGATGACCATTTGCAGTTCGAAGAAGCGCTAATCATTCATGTTCAAATTCGGGGCAAAAAGGTATTCTTGGATAATTTATACCGAACCGGTATAGCCGAAGCAGATGTCAATGATCTCGGATGGTACAAAATGGAACCAGCATCGGAGAAAATTAAAAGTAAGTTCTTTGAAACATAACAAATAATTATCCGTCTGATCAACCCCATAATTGATATAGAGACCTCCACATACTTCACATTCGGGGAATTGCCATATCCTGCAAAATGTAAGGAGACGTTGACTCAACAACTCTAAAATAGAGTGGGAAACTTTAATTTAATTTTTCTATTAATCCTTTAAAAATTTTCTGTTCTTCGAATTTGATTAAGTCGATTGTAGATTTTTCCAGATTCGAATTAATCAGCAATATTCCTTTTTTGAATTTTCTAATTATTTCTTCTATTTCTTCCTTTTTCTTTATTCCCATTTTAAAACTTTCTTGTTTAGAATTCTCAAGGATTGCTCTATCCTCTTCTTTAACTATATCTTTTACTTCATTAAATCTAGAAAAGTTGTCGATATTCCTTTCCAATACTACTATATAGTTTTTGAAAGTGAATAGAATTTCCAGATTTTGCGAAACAAGATTTTCTAGATTTTTTTTATATTCAACCTGCTCTTTGTGTGAAAATTGGTTATTATATAGTATTTTAAATGTCATTTTTGATGATTTTATTTTTTCCTCGTGAGCTGATATTTTTTCTATTAAATCAATATTTGATGATTGAATTTTTATAAGGCTGACTAAAGACTCTATTTTTTCAAAATTTAAAATAGATAAATTTTTTAATGTCTCTATTTTTAGGTTATTCAGCCACTCCTTATTCCCTTGATGTTTTATTGCCTCTATTTGGAAATCAATTTGTGTTTTGTGATTTTCTTGGTTTTGTCTTAATGTCTTGTACAAAACAAATAGAGTAATCATACTACCTATAACTGAACCTGAGTATGCACTCCAAAATCCTAGCCATGTGTCAATATTTCCAATAATTCTAATATTTGGAAAAGATAATTGTAATATAAAATTTAAGATAATTGGAACAGAAATAATCGAGATTAATGCGATTATTCCATAAAACCTGAAATTTTTATAGTCTTTACTTTTCATCGAGCTTCTTCGTCAAGTATATTGATAACTTTTATATTGTTAAATATGTGTAGTGGCTACCAAACCAGACTTGGTTAGGCAGTTACGGTTCTTATCATTTTTACAAATCATCGTATTATTATCTTATACTCGATGGATTATGTCGTGGTTTTTTCTCTGTAGTAAAGGAAAACTGACTTATTCCCAAAAGGAGTCTCGACTTTTAAAGTTTTATCTTCATTATGCATTCTTTCAATTTCCTTTGCCATGGCTAGGTCTTTATAGCTTTTTTTATATTTCTTAAGTGATTTCAATCTCTCAATTATTTCAGATTTTTTTCTCTTTTCTTCAAAATAAGGATCTTTGAGGATATGAATTCGAACAAATTCGGCAGCCTTTGACTCCTCCGATTTTGATCGGGAATAGTCCAAATTTGCCTTGTTTGCATTTTTAAAAGTTAGATAAGGAATTTCTTCTGGATCTTTATCAGGTTCCTCCTTAGGCATAGGTAGTTCGATTCTTTTGTTTAAATCAATTTCACCTTCCTTGAGTCCAAAAAAGGTTTCAATTTTCCGACGATTTGATTTAGACAAATTTGTTTTCAACTCTTTGATTCTATTTATAGTTGAACTTGAAAGCTTCGCTCCATCTTGGAATGCTAGCCATGTCAAATCAGCATCTATTAGAAGTTTTTTAATATTCCTTTTTCGTAATTCTGCTTTTTTAGTATCAATTTGTGCCATTCACAAATTGAGATTAAAAAGTCGCGACAAATTTTATCAAAAATGTTTTTTCTTAGATTCTCTTTTTTTATATTTGGATATCTCTTCTATTTGGATAAGAGATTGTTAACAGCTTGATGGCGTTGACCAAAAGAGTCTCGATCACAAATTCCGACAATTTGATCTAAGACGAGACGGTAGGTTAATGCTCAAGGGATTATTATGCGTACTTTCGTATGCACTATAGCTCTTGGGCCCTATCGATATCGTTCTTAGAAGGCGTCGGAACCTTGTGATGCGGTAGAAGTAGGTGCCCAGGCTATGGTGCTCCATTTTTATCGCGATGAAGACTCGTTTTACCATTTTTCATTACTAATGAAAACGAGCATGATTGATTTACTTCCTCTTCTGTTGCAGACAGTGTCCTGTAGGATCCACAGGGTGGGAGGGTATGCTCTGTTGGTAAGCGGGTCAGTTAGTTCTCTTCCGATACCTATCGGATCCTATTATTCATTACCAGAGGAACACGGCATCGCCGCGGTAGATCGCCTGTATCCCCTGAAGCCCAAGAATCCTATATAAAGGGTTCGTTTTTTATCGCCGATTAAGAAGTTGCGCAGCTTCGAGCAGATCGGTTACTACACACTCACGTCAGCAAGCTCACAGTAGCCGGTAGAGCTGACACATTTCTTAGTATTCATTAGTGCTGGTTGCTCGGTTGGGGCGAGGTGGGATTACTATGTCTTGTTTGGAGCCAAGAAGCAAGAAGCAAGAGTCAAGAGTCAAGAAGTTAGAGACAAGACTTGGTAATGTGCACGTCATTGCGCCTGTCCGCCGAAGGAGGGAGGAAAGACACACGACGATAGGAGAGTGGCTTGACAAAGCAATCTCATAGAAGTTAGTGCTGAGTACGCTGAGATTGCTTCGTCCTTCGTCCTCGCAATGACGGTGCTCTCATCGGACATCTGGTTTTCAGATTTCTGACTTTAGATTTCTGACTTCTCTCTTCTGCTCACCGCGACTGAGATTGCTTCGTCCTTCGTCCTCGCAATGACGGTCACACTGACGACTGAGATTGCTTCGTCGTACCTCCTCGCAATGACGGTACTCACTTCGGTCTCCCGTCTTCCAGCATTACAAACAAAAAGCACATGAAATGCCTGAAGCAGGATAGCTATGTCTAATTCTATCTCAGTTGAAGGCATTCCATGAGGCCATTAAAAAACAATTATAAATCTCATGAAAAAATTAATACTCATCTGCTTACTGGGATACCTATGCGTACCCACAAGCACACTCCCAGCACAAGTTGCTGATTCACCCGGGGCGGATTTTCTTCATAGGTCTAGCCCCATCGTCTCCCCTGAACAAGGAGACACCCATCGGGGCGGGGAAACCCGCTCCGATACTTTGCCGGGGGAGGCTGCTGCGGTTACGGTCTATTTGGTACACCGTACCCCCGAATCTGCAGGCAATCTGATCGTTGACCTCTGGGATGCGGAAATGTACGGACTGGAAAACTTTGCCAATCATCAGCGCATGGAAGTTCCTCAAATGGAACCTCATATGCTCACCGGACTGATGCCAAGTGAGGAAAGAGGCTATCGGTTTCGGACTCCTTCCATTTCAGGCCCCTCCATTTTGCGCTTGTCTTTTGGAGACAATCCGGTAATCCGGGATTATTGGGTCAGCCCGGGGGATAGTATCATGATTCAGGTAAACCCACAGTCTTCAGCGATTACCTTTTCAGGACCCTCTTCCTTTAAGTTTAGACTTCAGAAAGAGCTTCAGGAGGTACTATCCACTTCAGTTCAGGAAACAGATGTTGTACTGCCTTTTAACTCTGATGATGGATATAGGACATTTCTTGCAGATCCTGAAAACCACACAGCTTGGGATACTATTTCGCGATCTTTTGGTAGGAAAACCTCCCCCGTGGTAGCAGGGAAGTCCGAATTGGTATTTCTTAAATCCATAGACTATAAAAAATGGGAAGCAGAGGTTAGCCAAAGGGTTGGATTTTACGAAAAGTGGCTTTCTGAAGCGGATAGAATGGCTGTCAAGGCAGGAATATTGGGTAGATTGGGGTATATCCATGTAGGAAGATTACAGGGGGCATATGACAGGGTAGTTCAATTGGACGAACCGCAAACCGAAAGGGAATATGGGCTTTACATTTCCCAATATGCAGATGAGTTTGCAAAGGACATTCCGATAGAAACTGCCTTGCAGGTGCCCCCATTCCGTAACTTCTTGCTGTCCAAATCCAAATTAAGTGCCGATGTAAATGGCAAGTCTTTTTTAGAGCAGGTTCAAGGGGAATATCCTTCAGCGGTTGCGGATCGCCTGGCGATCCAATACCTCAGTGATTACAGGAGGAGGATTCCGGATTTTGAATCCCAGGCAAAAGAACTTCTTTCCCAAGTAGCTGAGCCAAGCCTAAAAGCTGAACTGGAAATCATGCTTGGCAAATTCGGCAGCGGAAGCAAGGTCATTTCTTTTGACTGGCTGGGAATTGACGGCAAGCGTATCCAAACAGATGAATATAAAGACAAGGTAATCCTGATGGATTTTTGGATCAGCGGATGTGGTGCATGCAAGGCATTTCATGAAAAAATCCTGAGTCCTTTGATTTCCAGATACGCAGAACACCCCAAAGTAGAAATTATCTCTGTAAGTGCCGACAGAAAGCCCGACTACTGGCAGAGGCAAAACGGTACCCTCAATGTTCCGGATGCTGGCTATACCCCGGCTTATGCTGAGCAAGAGGAAGGTAAGAACTCCTTTCTTTCGCATTATAATATACAAAGTTTCCCCCAGTGGATGATCATAAGGGACGGCGGGAGCCTTCTCAATCTTGGTCGGGTTCCAGCTACTTTGGAGGAAGCAGAAGGGCTGATAGAAAGAGCGCTGGCCAACCCCACAAGTCAAACCAACTTACTTTAAATCCCTGTTTATGAAAAGCTATAGTTATAAGTTTAGGTGCCGTCTGGTGTTGCTCCTGGGTTTGGGAATGATCATTAACCTTAAGGCGGCGGCGCAGAACACTGATACCATACGAGGGAAGGTGGTTTCCGCCACAGATTCCCAACCCATTCCCGGGTCAACCGTGACATTAAAGGGAACACTTCGGGGTACAGTCTCAGACGAAGACGGGGAATTTTTCCTGGAACTACCACGGGGAGAGCATCTGGTGGTTGTAAGTTTTCTTGGCTATAAGTCCCAAGAGATACAGGTCACCATCCCCACATCCACACCACTGGAAGTCAGGCTGGAGGAAGATCAGATGAACCTGTCCGAGGTGGAGGTGGTTTCTACGGGCTATCAGGAAATTCCCCAAGAACGTGCTACAGGATCCTTTGTACAGGTGGACAAGGAACTGATTGACCGAAGGTTCAGTACAAATCTGCTGGATCGGCTTGAAGATGTGACCCCAAGCCTTCTGGTCAATAGGGAGGGGCCCGGCGAAGGGATCCGTATCCGTGGCAGAAACACGATATTTGCCAATACCGATCCCCTGATCATTGTGGATAATTTCCCCTATGACGGACCATTGGAAAGCATCAATCCTAACGATGTGGAATCGATTACTATTCTCAGAGATGCGGCTGCGGCCTCTATTTGGGGGGCACGTGCGGGAAATGGAGTAATAGTAATTACTACCAAATCAGGAAAGACCGGACAGCAGACCCGTGTCAGCTTGAGCAGTAATGTGAGCGTAACCGAGAGCCCTGACCTTTTTTACAATCCTGTTTCCAGTGTTGAGTCCTTTCTTTCTCTGGAAGAACAGCTGTTTGCAGGAGGCTTCTATGCTGTCCGTGAAAACAACGCAAACAAACCAGCACTTTCCCCATGGGTGGAGACATTGATTGCCCATCGTGATGGAAAAATCTCTGATGATGAAAAGCAAAGACTGCGGGATCAATTTGTAAATTCTGATTTCAGGGATGAGTTGAACCGGCATTATTACAGACCGGAAATCAGAAGCCAGCATTATTTGGGCTTGCAGGGAGGAGATGGAAGTGGTCGCTATGCGTTTTCGGCAGGTTACGATGCTAATCGGGCAAATGTATTTGGCAATGGAGATGAACGGATTACCCTGAGTGCAAAAGGAGACTGGTCACTGATGAAAAAAGACCGCCTGAAAATTTCAGCGGGTCTGTATTACACTTCAAATGAATCCACTGTCCGTACAGAAGTGCCGGAAGCCTTCCTCTATGAGAGGCTTACCGATGACGCGGGAAATCCCCAAGCCATCATCCGCCAATATTCCAGAAGGTTTACAGAAGCGAATACGTTAGATGGAGCTTTGGACTGGAGGTACATTCCCTTGCTGGAAAAGAACAACATGAACTTTCAGAATTCCCAGGAGGAAATCAGATTGAATCTATCAGCAGGGTACCGGATTACGGATTGGCTTTCGGTAGAGGTATTGTACCAGCGCTGGAGAAACAACAGAACAGGAAGTTCATTATATCCTGAAACCAGTTACTATACCAGGGAACTTGCCAACCGGTTTGTTCAGGAAGAACCGGATGGTACGCTAACCTATCCTGTTCCTCTGGAAAGTATTTTTGACCGATCCAACACTTCAGCCGATAGCTATAACCTGCGGTCCCAATTGCGGGTTCAGAAATCAATCGGGGGAAAAGGGGAATTAAGCGGACTGGCCGGAGCGGAAGTCAGGGATTGGAATTCAGTCACCCATTCAGCAAGGTACTATGGGTATGAGGAGGAATATGGCAGAAGTGTGGTTGTTCCCTTAGCCACCCGTTTTCCAAGTAGGGTAAATAATTCGCTGATACTTATTCCCTCTGCGGGAATAAGCCATCCGGGTTCAGTGGATCGGTTTCTCTCCCAATACATCAATTCGGCCTACACCCATGATGGAAAATATACTATTTCTGCGAGTGCCAGAAGGGACGCCAGCAATTTTTTCGGGGTAAATGCCAATCAGCGGGGAGTACCGCTCTGGTCTATGGGCATGGCATGGACGATCAGTGAAGAGCGTTTTTACAGATTTGACTGGATGCCCTATTTGAAGTTACGGTCAACCTATGGTTATGCCGGCAATATCAACCGTTCGGTTACCTCCTTTATTACCGCTAATACCTATTCAGGAGCTTTTAATGCTTTGACGGGAAGACCATATGCCTGGATCACCAATCCACCTAACCCGGAATTGAGATGGGAAAAAATAGGAACCTTCAATTTGGCCTTGGATTTTGCGTCAGCAGGAGATCGGCTGAGTGGTAGCGTGGAGTGGTACCAAAAAAATGGAAGGGATCTGTTTGGTGACTTTCCTGTTTCACCAAGTACAGGTGTCAGTCAGTTAAGGGGGAATTTTGCTGAAACCCAAACCCGGGGATTTGATGTTCAGTTGAACAGCAAAAATATTGTGGGAAAGTTTTTCAGCTGGGAAACACGTTTTTTCCTGAGTACCGTCAGCGAAAAGGTTACCCGCTATGATAAAGAATCCAGCATAAGTAACTTAATGGGATATTTTGGGACTTTTCCAATGGAAGGCAGACCCTTGTTCGCAATATACAGTTACCCTTGGGCTGGTCTTGATCCGGATACCGGCGATCCACGGGGCATTTTGGACGGAGAGCCATCCACCGATTACCGTGAAATCATTTCGAGTGCTACACCTGAATCCATAACTTTTCATGGTGCGTCCAGACCGACATCCTTTGGTTCTTTGATGAACAACTTCTCGTACAAGGGATTTAGCCTATCATTCAATATCAGTTATCGCTTGGGATACTATTACAAGAGAAGTGCTGTGGATTATTCCGGCGTGTTTGCAGGAAACATCCCCCATGCTGATTTTGAAAACCGTTGGTTGGAGCCTGGAGACGAAATCAGAACGGATGTCCCATCTCTACCGGCTAATACCAACAGCCTGAGGGATACATTTTACGCACATTCCGAAGCCCGTGTTGAACGGGCGGATAATATCCGCTTACAGGACGTGAGACTGTCCTACAACTTCAACACTACGGTGTTAAGACTCCCGCTTTCCCGATTGGAATGGTTCTTCTATGCCAATAATCTTGGGATAATCTGGAAGGCCTCTGATGATCGTATGGATCCCGATTTCAGATCCATGCGACCGCTGAGAAGTCTGGCAACCGGGCTACGAATTGAGTTTTAACCTTTAAATCCACATGCAATGAATACTAGAAATACAATCCTGTCCTTCAGCCTGATTATGCTAGGAGCTTGTGATGGCTTTTTGGATCAGAAGCCCCAATCCAACCTTTTAATCCCACAAAAAGCAGTGGAGTTGGAGCAATTGCTTGATGCGACCCTATTGGGGATCAACAGTACTCCTGGAATACTTGAAATGAGTACGGACAACCTGCATATTACCGAGGAGGGCTTTTTGGGTCTGACCCTGATTGAGAGAAACGCCTATGCCTGGCAGGAAGATGTTTATGAGTTTTTGGGAAGTGACTGGAGTGTCCCATACCAACAGATTCTGGCAGCAAATGTGGTATTGGAACAGGCGGGTGAAATAGTTCCGGAAAACTCCGATGACGCAGAACTGTTGATTGAGCTCAGAGGCCGGGCATTATGGATGCGGTCTCAGGCTTATTTTCAGCTGTTGAGTGCTTTTGCTGCCCCATATAGTCCAGGTTCTGCAAATGATTCCCCTGGTGTTCCACTTCGTCTGTCCCCAAACGTTTCGACTTTTGTTGATAGGGGTACGATAGGGGAAGACTATGACCAAATCACAGGGGATCTGGAGCTTGCAATCGGTCTTCTTCCTGAATATGCAGAATATAAGACCCGTCCTTCAAAAATCAGTTCACATGCGCTTTTGGCCAGAATTTATTTGGCAATGGAAGAATATGAAAAAGCGGGATTTCATGCCGGGAAAGTTTTGGAAATAAACAACACCTTATTGGATTACTCGGAGCTGGATCTTGCAGCGAGGTACCCTTTTTCTCTATTCAATGATGAAGTGATCCATCACCTGGAAATGATGAATTACCGGCATATGAACAGTGGATTGACCTTTGTGGACAGCACTTTGGTCGGGATGTTCGGTGACAATGATCTAAGAAAGGAATTGCTTTTTACTCCTGATGAACAGGGGATTAGCTTTGATGGGAATTATTCGGGGAGCAGAGTTCGTTTTTCAGGATTGGCAACCAATGAAATGTATTTGATTTCGGCTGAATGTGCAGCAAGAAGGGGGGATATTGGTGAATCGATGGGGATACTAAACACGTTGTTGGAAACAAGATGGGTAGAGGGGGGCTTCATCCCATACACTGCGTCCAATTCCGAAGAAGCACTCAGGTTGATCCTTATGGAAAGGAGAAAAGAACTGATCTTCCGGGGAATCAGATGGACGGATTTAAGAAGACTGAACAAAGATCAAAGATTTGCAACTTTGGTGACAAGGAAAATCGGATCTGAGAGTTTTGAAATAAGTCCGGGCTCACCAAGGTATGTCTTGCCGATTCCTCCGGAGGAAATTCAGGTTTCAGGAATTGCCCAAAATCCTAGATGATTATTGTAACCAACGCTGGATTCCAAATGGAATGGGCAGATAAAAAAACATTGGTATAGTTCAAAAAAAAAGAGGCCGAAAAAAATTCGGCCTCTAATTTTAATTAAGGAAGGAATTTGCCCGGTGCCACCATTGGTGAGGTGACATCTTGTTCCTCGTAAATACATACAAGGCTTGGGTTTGTCTCGCATTCATAATTTTGTGGATTTGAGATATCCACTTGATGCCATGCGATGACTTCGTCATCATCATTCCTTTCTGCACCATAAGCTGTGGTGACTTTTAAAGGCTGGGTAAACGCAAAAGCGGCTACCACAGCAAGCGAAAATACACCTCCGCGTAGGAGGTTTAAAACTGAAATTTTCATAATTTTAATTGTTATAGCTTACTAATAACTCCGGTCGCTTTGGATAAGCTGCCTGACCACGAATCGGGCAGCTTGGCCTTCCGAGAGGGGCTATCGGATGTTTATGCCCCCTGCTGTTGTCCGGCAACCACCTGGTGGCTTCACGGACCGTGCTCTGTTTTTCTACATCAATTAAAAGCCGCTCCCATCGCATTTGTCGGGCTGCATTTGCCTTGGCGTTATAGTTATAACCTTTGAGGTTTGCCTTGCCTCGAAGGTTTTTATGTTACTGTTAATCGTTTCCCTGCCTACCACGGCATTGCTTTACCGTGGTCTGTGTCTCCATAGACCACTATTGTGCTGATCGGGATTTGTAATCCCGATCTCCTATCGTAGGATTTCTAATCCGACAATTGATTCTCAAAAGCTGCAGACCTCCTCGGGACAAGCTTTTGTCTTATCACTATACCTCATGTCCGAGGAAATGGCCTTTTTGTCTTTTTTGACCTAGGGTTACACCCTTCGTTCCTCAGGTCTCCACCCTAGGCTACCGACCAGGCCTACCTACGGCAGGCTTCTTTTCTTCAGGATTTTGGAGACACCTCACGCTAAATACTATCCCTCCCCACAGGTTAACCTTTTAACCCTTAACCTCTTAACCCTTGACCTCCAATTTCTCTGTGCCTCAATCCCCATACTGCCACCCCCAGGCACACCAGATTGAACACCAGATGCTCTCCCCAGCCCAGACTACTGAGCACCCCGCCACAGGAGCAGGGGACACGTTCCGTAAATCCCAGCCATACCAGCGCGACATAACCTGTAAAAAGGCTCAGCAATACCATGCTCAGCAGCAATCCAGTCTTTCGCCAGCCCGGGACCAGCAGAAGTACAGCCACGCCCAGTTCCACTACAGGCAATACATAGAGAAGTATCTCAGCCATTCCTATCGGGAATACTTGATTGTACATCGCCATCTGTGTCCCACTCCAATCATACACCTTACTCACTGCCGTATAGGTGAAGACTGCGGCCAGAAGCCAGGCGGCTCCTTCGGCCAGGACTGGGGTAAGTGTGTTGGGATAGGGGTTCATTTTATTCATGCTCAAGAGCGGTAATTGATGCTATTATAAAATTACTTCACCGCCGGCTACCTGGCCTCCGACATATGTCGGAAATGTAAAATCGGGGTAAAATCTCCGACAAATGGCGGATTTTTGGGCTGATTCCTTGATTTCTGCTATGATTTTTTTGATTGTATGCCCTTACTAATTAGATTAATAGGTAGGATTTGCTGAGAGAAGGCCAGCATACTTGTGGTTTGGACTTTTTATCCTACACAAATTGATTGTTTGATTTTACCGACTTTTGACATGGTGGATAAGTATCAAAAACTGCTTATGGATGACATTAACCAATTATTCCCCTTACCGGAGAAAAGCTACGTGAAGGTGTTTGATAAATTGAAATTAAAATACTTGAAAAGAGGAAAGACACTAAAGCACCCGGGGGAGACTGACCGGGTCAGCAGGTACCTATGCGAGGGGTTTATTGGTTCTTACAAGTTCAATGGCAGCAATCACGCATTGTTTATGATATTCAAGCAGACGGATATTGTCTTTGATGAGCGGTCATTCCGTAGCGGTATCCCAAGCGATACCCTTCTTAAGTGCATCACAGATGTGGTGTTTTACGAGTTTACCCGTGATTCGGAGAGAGAATTGTTGAGCGCAAATCCTGATTTTGTCACGGTTGCCCACAAGATCAGCCTTCGGATAAACGAGTGTAATTCCAACGTGTTTGAACTGAGTAAAAAGAAATTGGATCCTGGATATAAGGAATTTGTGAAGATGTTTCCCGGGCTTGAACCGGAGATTACGAATGAGGACCTGGGAGCATTCTTCGGGATAAGCCGTCGTACGGTGGAGCGTTTCAAACATGACTTAAAAAATTTTGATCTATGAAACCTACTGATTTTCCCATGGCCATGCATGCGGATTCGCCCCTACTAAAAGAGCTGGTATTGGCCCGGGCGATTACCTGGCTGGACGTAGTCAATGACGAGGCAGATTGGGAGGTACTGCAGCGCTCTGTCGCCCAGAAGCAGAATTTATTTGCCAGCTATCTGTTTCCCCAGATGGAGCGCCATCGGCTGGTCAGCATAGCTAATTTGTTCTTTTGCCTGTTTATGGTCGATGACTTGTTGGACGTAGTGGAAGAAAAGAATGAGGACAGTTTTTTAACCTATCTTTCTGCTGGGAAATTGTCACTTGAGATAACAGAGATGACCTTTATCGGTTTTCCGATCTACCGGTGTTATCAGAAGATAAAGTAGGATTATCCCGGGGAAGACTGGAAGGCCGGGTTTGATCGCATCTGGGATAACTATATAGCCGGACTTCGATGGGAAAGGGACAATAGGAGGGAAAACCGGAGGCCATCATTGGATGAGTATTGAAAGATGAGGCCTCATAGTTCTGGGGTGTACATCGCTATCCACCTGCTCCGGCGAGAATATGGAGGACATAAGGGTGATTCCAAAGAGCTCGAGGATGCTATCGCCGGATACATCTACCTGACAAACGACCTGGCCTCCTCCGTAAAGGAGCAAGCTATAGGGGATTATCACAATGAAGTACTCCTCTTGTCAATTGACCATGGTATGAAAGGAAGTGAAGAATCAGTCCAAGGGAGGCTTTCATACCTGTATAAGAAAATCAATGACATAGGCATTTCTATCGGTAAGAACTCTCAGGAAGGCGCACGATGGGTTGACGGTCTTTTCCTGCTTCTGGGAGGGTGTCTGTTCTGGTCGCAGGAAAGCAAGCGATATAGTAATGGCAAGGATGGGGATGTTTGGCGATGAGCCCCAGCTCGCGCAAGTCCCCAGCTCGCGCAAGTCTCATGACTTGTGCGGTGGATAATGCAGTCTCCTGACTGCCTTTAGTTGATAGGTAAACTTTACAATTCAAATGCTACTTGCTGCTCGACTCCCGATAAGTATTGCGCTGTTATCGTAGGATTTCTAATCCGACAATCCACAGACTCTGCCGCCTCCGCCCGGATCAATCCATTCGGACGGGCCTCTGGGGTTGCTTTGTTTCTGCGGGATTTTGGAGATCAATCAATCTAAATTCTTACCACACACTACTAGTGAACTTTTAACCTTTAACTATTAACATTTAACCAACACCTGACACCCGGCATTAATCATCCGGCACTGTACTTTTCTTCTGTCTCCACTTATATAGATTCACAGACTTTGCTGACCTCCTCGGGACAAACCTTCTTCATATAACTGTATCTCATATCCGAGGCAATGGCCTTTTGATCTTTTTTACGCCGGGTTAAAACCCGCCGCTATAAAATCTGACATGCCTACGGCATTGCTTTGTTTCTGCGGGATTTTGGAGATCAATCAATCTAAATTCTTACCACACACTACTAGTGAACTTTTAACCTCTTAACCCTTAATCTATCACCTGACACCTGACATCAATCATCGGTCATCGGACTTTTCTTCCGTCTTCTGTCTCCACTTATATAGATTCACAGACTCTGCTGACCTCCTCGGGACAAACCTTCTTCATATAACTGTATCTCATTTAATTGTTTCTAGGATTGAAGGAATAGCAGATTTTTTGAGCATTCCACTTATTCTGGGAGGTATATTCCTCTTGGTATTTTGATGGATGTATGTGAGAGAGATTGTTTTATGAAGAAATAATGACGGGTGAAAAATAATGCGGGATATAACTCAGAATCCACATCCCACTTCCTTGTTCCATCGGAACAGGGCTGTGGCTCAAAGAAGATCTGCCCCATCCCAATCAATCACTCCCTGACGTCCATAAATTCTTTGGGATAAGACAGATTTGATAATCGGGATGATTCTTAGGCAGACTGTAATTTTTTGAGCCGTTGGCTAAGTTCTGTCAATCCCGCTTTCTCCAGACTTTCAGAAATAATGGTATTCAGTTCTTCTTCGGATTCTTTGGAAATGCTGATTGCGGGCTTTCCGGATTCTGATTTTTGTTCCATTCCTCAGGTAATTACTTCAGTTAACAGCAATACGGTTTTTCTCGGAATTTTGAGATCGATCTTTACAGTGTCATGCATTCCGGGAACAGCAAGTAGGGTTTCGTAGATGGTTTCGAGTGATGAGTTTGCCATAGCATAATTGGTTTTAGATTTAGAATAATTGCATGGCTAAACCTACCTTAATCGACTGGAAAGGGGCTATTTAGAAATTGATTAGGATAGTGGGTTATTTGTACGACCCTGAATGAAGACTAGTATGTGAAGGGGCAGATGGATGCAGAGAAATATTATAGAGGTTATAAAGGAGCTGGACCGGGAACTTCAATTGCAAGTATTGTTTCTCTGGTTGTAAGCTATGTGCAGGCAATAGCTACCTCTTCTACCCAGCCCAAAGATGAGAACCTGGGAAATCCTGACTCTGAGTTGAATAAGCTGAGCAATAATTACAATGGCTACACTAAAAGGCCAAGAAAGTAAAGCAAGGAAAGATCTGGACGAATTTGGGGATCGGCTTTGGTGTCAATTTGGTTGCGATCTTGATGTTGATAAGCGGCCAATAAAGCAAGCTTGAAGACTAGAATCAGTGGCTTGCATTCAAGGTGAATTGAAAGCCCTGACTCTCACCTGAACTATTCTTATCCTTGCTATTTTTTATAAGAGATTTAAATTGACTTCTTAAGCTTTTCAATAATTTTT
Source organism: Algoriphagus sp. Y33 (assembly GCF_014838715.1). Taxonomy (NCBI): domain Bacteria; kingdom Pseudomonadati; phylum Bacteroidota; class Cytophagia; order Cytophagales; family Cyclobacteriaceae; genus Algoriphagus; species Algoriphagus sp. Y33. The sequence continues at coordinate 625,384 of NZ_CP061947.1, forward strand.
AGAAGTGCTGCCCTGTTCTTGGCTTCATGGTAGAATTTTGGTAGTTTTTCAAGTAAGGTATAATGCTGCCGGTCCTTATGTTCCCTCAAGTCTGCAGCAATGTATTTTTCAAGGTATGCCAGATGATCGGCATTGTAAGCCCAAAATACATCATTTTTGAAGGGGGATTGCAGCCATAGTTCTGCGTTGAAATACTGATTTGCAGCTATCATCCAATGGCCTTTTGAACCGAAGAGTGAAATCTCTGTAGTTACTTCCTTAGTGTGTCCACAATTGGTGCAATAAATTCTTGCCCTATTCTCCTCATAAGAGACTTGTGAATTGGCTTTTCCGGAGCATGCTGGGCATTTGACTAATACCTGGATTTGAAATTCACTGAGGCGTTTATTTTGATCTTGGAATCGCTTTTCGGACATATTTGTGAGAGATTGATTTTTTTTCAGAAGCTAATTTTGATGGAGAGGAATAAAGCTAGTTATAATTTAAACAGGTAGTGAAAGAGTGCTTTCTGTTTTTTAGACTTGTATCGCCTGATCTCAACGGGTACTAGGGAGTTTTGTAAGTTACAGTAGTTCTTCAATAAGCTAACGGGATTTCCTGTGTCCTCCGAAATCGGCAAGATGTACGGTTGTATCACAACCGGATCTTGGGACCCGCACTCCGAAGTCGTGCGGGTTTGAATTTGAAACGCTTTTGAACTGTGAAAATGAACTGCGATGAAGGAAGAAAACAAGAGAAACAAATGGTTGCATATCCGATTGACTGACCGGGAGTTGATAAAGCTAAAGACGAATTTTGGGGAGACCGTTCATGATAGTTTAAGTGATTATTCCAGAAGGATATTGCTCAAGAAGGTGGTAGTTGGCAGGTATCGAGATACTAGTATGCAAGAACTTTTAAAGGAGTTGACTACACTGAAGCGGGATCTCCACGGCCTGGCTACCAATTACAACCAGTTGGCTAAAAAGATGAATACGGCGACTGAAAATGAAATTACTTCCAACCGTTTACCGGTTGAGAAATTGGAGCAAAGCATCCAAGTAGCACTGAAGCAAGTCAGTCGATTTATTGATCAAACAGCTGAAAAATAGTTGCAATCATAAAGACCAGCAAGTCTTTGAGATGTCCGTTTCACTACAATGAAAATAAGGTGAATGAGGGAATGGCAGAATTCCTTTTAGCCCTGAATTACCCCAGCAAAGATGCAGAGCAGTCAGTTGAATTACGCCTAAAGTATTTGCTGAAACTTGCTGGATTGAATTCCAGAACGTCGGTAAATGCAGTCAATATTTCTTTGAATTTTTCTCCAGGAGAAGACTTTGAAAAAGAAAAATTACAAAAGATAGCCAATGAATATATGCGCGGGATCAGCTTTGAAAACCAGCCCTACCTGGTATATAAACATACCGATGCTGGTCACCCAAACCTTCATATTGTGACTACGAATATTGAGCTCGACGGCAAGCGGATTCCATTGCATAACATCGGTAAACTCAAGTCTGAACCGACCCGAAAAGCAATAGAAAAACAGTTTGGGTTGGTGCCAGCCGAGTCACAAAAACAGGGACTTTTTATCGCCAAACCAGTTGCCATTTCCAGATTAGAATACGGCAAATCAGAAACCAAACGTACTATAGGAAATGTGCTTCAACATGTGCTCAACAACTACAAATTCACTTCTCTTCCAGAGCTGAACGCAGTACTAAGCCAATATCGGATACTTGCCGATAGAGGAAGAGAAGAGTCACGGATTTTCAAAAACAGGGGACTGGTTTACCAGGTCTTGGATGATCAGGGAAATAAGGTTGGGGTGCCGATCAAAGCCAGTAGTTTTTTATTTCATGGCAACTCTGAATTCCATAGAATCCCGCTTTGAGGCCAATGAGATGGAGCGTAAAAAACAACTTAAATCTACCCGTTCTGCTATTGATTTAACGCTGTTGAAGATTCCTGGAAAGAGCCTGGGAGAAGTGATAAAAAGCTTGGAAAAACTAGGGATAGCCTCGGTGAAACGAGAGAATCAAGAGGGTCGATTGTATGGCATCACCTATGTTGATCACCGGAGCAAATGTGTATTCAACGGGAGTGTATTGGGTAAAGATTACAGTGCCAAGGGACTGTTGGATAGAACAGGTTTTCAATCAGCTAAAAGTGGGATTAGACTGGGACCACTGACAAAATCACGTGGTCAATTGAACGAAAAACAAGGAGGTCAGCCATTAATAACGACAAAGGAGAGCGGACAAAAATAACAAGCATTAAACGATTCGAGGGATTTACTTTGGGAGCTATTTTGTACTACAGTTTAATGTCCGGTTGGAATGGATTTCAGTTGGCTATATGACGGTAACTTCATTGGGTTTTTTGCTTCTTCTTTCAGGAGGGACAAAGCTGTCCAGAATTATCCATGCCAAGCTCAATAGCGATGTTTTCAACTCAGAAAATGAGACTTTTCCTCAGGAAGAAAGGCTGTTGGAAAACGAGTTTTCGATAAATCTACCAGCGAAATATAATCTGAAAGGCAAGGTTCGAAATAGCTGGATCAATATCATCAATCCCTTTCGTGGCCTGATGGTACTTGGGACACCGGGGTCAGGGAAAAGCTATTTTGTCATCCGTCATGTGATCACACAGCACATTAAAAAAGGCTTCTCCATGTTTGTGTATGACTTCAAATTCGATGATCTATCGGCTATTGTCTACAATACCTGATTAAAAAATAAGGCTAGTTATAAAGTGGTCCCAGAGTTCTTCGTGATCAATTTTGATGATCTCACCCGGAGTCACAGATGCAATCCGTTGGCACCGGAAACCATGCTGGATATTACCGATGTAGCAGAGTCGGCACGGACTATTTTGATGGGGTTGAACAGGGAATGGATCAAAAAGCAGGGAGACTTTTTTGTGGAATCACCGATCAATTTCCTGACTGCCATCATCTGGTTTTTACGCAAATACAATGATGGTGAGTTCTGTACCTTGCCCCATGTGATTGAGTTGATGCAGGCTGATTACGACGAGTTGTTTACGGTATTGAGGACGGAAAAGGATATTGATGTGCTGATCAATCCTTTTGTAAATGCCTACCTGAATGATGTGATGGAGCAGTTGGAAGGACAGATCGCCTCTGCCAAAATATCCATAGCAAGACTGTCCTCAGCACAGTTGTACTATGTGCTTTCCGGTAATGATTTTACACTGGATATCAATAATCCCGAAGAGCCAAAGCTGGTTTGCATGGGAAACAATCCCCAGAAAATCCAGATATACGGAGCCGTACTTTCATTGTATGTAAACCGCCTGGTGAAGCTGGTGAACAAGAAAGATAAGCTGAAAAGCAGTCTGGTGTTTGATGAATATCCGACGATCTATATAAATGGAATGGACAGCCTGATTGCCACTGCACGTAGCAATAAAGTAGCAACAACCCTGGGTATTCAGGATATCAGCCAGCTAAGAAAAGACTATGGACACGAACTGGCAGATGTGATCATGGGTATCGTTGGTAACATTGTTTCGGGGCAGGTGACCGGTGATTCGGTAAAGCAATTATCAGATAGGATAGGGAAAATTATGCAGGACAGGCAGAGCCTTTCGATCAACAGTGCAGACACTTCAATCAGCAAATCAAAACAGTTGGAATCTGCTGTGCCGCCTTCCGGGATATCCTCACTTTCCTCAGGAGAATTCGTCGGTACGGTAGCCGATAATCCGGACTGCAAGTTGAGTCTAAAAGCATTTCATTCGGAGATTATCAATGACCACAATGCCCTGAAAAAGGAGCAGGAAAATTATGTTCCCATACCTGAAATCCGAAAAATAGACAGCACTATTGTGCAGCGAAACTACCTACAGATCAAGCAGGATGTTCAGGATATCATACAGGCCGAAATGAGCAGGTTATTGAATGATCCAGGACAGAAGCATTTGGTGATTAGGAAGGAAGGGTAACTAAAAAAACGTATTACCCCCCCACTGATTATTTTCTGTTGAATGAATTAATGATTCCTATTCAGTACGCTGATCACTAATTTTTTTACTGTTTCTATTTCTTCAGGTTTACTTGAAGAAATAAAATGAGTTAGGCTCGCTAGTGCATTAGAGGGGATTATCGAATTACTGATACAAAATAGGAAAGCAACGGTTTTTTTTTAAATTTCTTGTAGCACTTTAAATGTTCAATACGTAATTCCTAAAGTAATAACGTTTAAAGTAAGACTTTGATAAATTATGCAAAAACAATTTCCGCTTCTTCTAATTATTTTTCTGGTGTTCATGTTCTTTTCTTGTGGAAATGAGGGTGATGCACCGGTAACGTTTATTGAAGGTACTTATTTGGCTAAGTATCAGCCTGAAGAAGGCAATCCTGTGTACTCTACGTTTATGACCTTCTCTAAATCAGGAAATGTATCGATTGAGACCTTCCTTACACCAATAGGTTTTGAAGAACTTTGTTTAATAGCCTATAGTGAAGGGGTTTATTCAATTAAAGGTGATGAGTTTAGTATTTTATTTGCCTCTTTTTTTGGAATTGACACCTCCTCTTTTGACGTATTTGAAGGTTGTGTACCTAAAAACCAATTAGTAAATGTTCTTAATACTTCAAACTCTACACAAAAAGGAAGCTTTATTATGGACGATAAAACTAACTCTTTTTTGTTAGGTTATAGTTGCAGTGAAACTTTAGGGTTTATTAGTATTTGTGATGGATCTCAAACGTATTCTAAGGTTGAGGCTAGTCACTATGATTAGTTTTCTCATGACGGACTAGCTCTTAAGTATTCTAAATCCTGAGATTTACATGTTTTTAGGTCAAATGTTAGGATATAGTCACATATTTCAATAGTGTTTGCATACCGATCTTTATCTCATTTGCTAAATTCTCAAGTGATTGCAATCGTGGTATTGTTTCACTCCGAGTGGTTCAAGAACAATGAACCACTTATACCTGTATTATGTGCAAAAGCTCAAGTCTGATTTGTTCCCCAAGACAGTCCCCTACAAAAGGTTTGTGGAACTTATGCAAGCAGCTGCCTTACCGATGGCAATCTTTATGAAAACTTGTTGTCTGAGTGAAGAGACTGGTATCTCCTTTATTGACTCCACTCCGATAAGGGCATGTGAAATCAAGCGCATCAAAAGAAACAAAGTATTCGAAGGATTGGCACAGGTAAGCAAGTTAACGATGGCTTATTTCTTTGGTTTTAAGGTATATATAGTCATTAACGACAAAGGGGGCTGCTGAACTTTGCCATCACGCCGGCAATACAGACGACTGGGAGCCCATAAAAACAAGTCTTTTATCAAACCCTTAAGGGAAAACTATACACGAATAAAGGCTACGTTTCAAGCCAATTGACACAGGTGTTGTTCTTGGACGGACTACATTTGATTTCATGCATCTGGAACAATATGAAGAATGTGCTGATGGAACTCAAGGATAAAAACCTGCTCAGAAAAAGATCGGTTATAGAAACCGTCAATGACGAACTCAAAACTATCTGCCAGGTCGAAAATTCCAGACATTGGTCATTTGGGAACTTTATTGCCAACCATATTTCAGGTTTAATTTCCTATTCCTTCTTCCCTGAAAAAACCGCCATCAAATATCAACCCGTCGAAACGAATCTATTAGCAGATTTTTAAAATCGAACTCAGGTTGATAAGCAAAAAGTATAGATGTGCATCGCCAAGATTCAGCTTTAAAAATAAGTTTTAGTTTGCAGGGTACTACTGACTTATTATCAATTATGGATGGATCCAATTATGGGTTTTAGAAAAAATAATGATAAGTTTAATGACCTATTATCCGATTGTTGTTTCAATACAATTCTCAATAAACCCAGTAAAGTATTGCAAGTTCATCTTTTTGTAAAAGGATATTTGTTTTATTGCTAATAGCCAAAAGATCCATAACCATGGGTAAACTGAGCAATCATAGTGACCAAGGTTTACTGATCATGTTGAAGGAGGGGGATGTCTCTGCTTTTGATGAACTGTATTTTCGTTATGTCAAAAAATTGATGGCTTTCGCACTAACTTTTTTCCCGGATAGAGAATTGGCTCAAGATGCTGTTCAGGAAATCTTTATCAGAATTTGGAACATGAGAGCTGAGCTGCATACTTCCAAGAGTTTCAAGTCCTATTTGTTCCAAGCTGTAAAGTTTTACATGTATAATTATGCACGTGACAGGAAACTTTCATGCTCACTAGAAGACGCCCCCGAATATGCATTTTTAAATGAGAATAAGATTGAAGATGAAATAGAATTCCGAGACCTCACTTCAATCGCTAATTTTTATATCTCTAATTTACCCAAAGTCCAGCAAGAAGTATTTAAATTAAATAAACTGGAAGGCTATTCTTCTTTGGAAATTGCAAGCCGAATGAATCTTTCTCAGAGGACTATTGAACACCATATTTACTTAGCTACTAAGACCATCAGAAAGGAAATGCAAGCTCATTTCTCTTACCCATTATCACTTATTCTAGCTTTGATTCACTTCAATACTATTTTGTAAAATATCGGTTCATTAAATTTATTTTGATTTTTTTTTCTTTCCACTAAGTATTCTTCCTGTGTTTTGGTTTCTATAACAAATATCATTCGTTTTGGAAGAACACAAAATCATTAACTATTTGAAAGGCAAGGCTTCCATTCAAGAGGAGCAAGAATTTCGGAGATGGCTTGAAGAGCCCGGATCAAAAAGGCACTTTGAGGAGGTTTTAGAAAAGTACTGGAGATTAACTTCGTCCAGTACTATTGATGATGTAAATTACTATGAAATTCTTAACAGTATTCACAATAGAATAGAAATGTCTACTCCTCAAAGAAAATATGAAAAGAAGGCGTTGCTATTTAAAAGTTTAAGAGTAGCTGCAAGCGTTTTGCTAATTCTATTTTGCTCTTATGTTTTGATAGACAGTTTTAAGGAAAAAGGCAGTATAAAAACTGATCAACTCCAATTGCAGGTCACTAGTACAACAAGAACTACTGGGCCAGGGGAGAAATTGACGTTGATTATGTCTGATAAAACCAAGGTTGTAGTCAATTCAGATTCCGAAATCAGCTTTACTTCTGAATATGGAATTAAAGACAGGGTGATCCATTTAAAGGGAGAAGCTTTTTTTGAGGTAGCTTCTGATCCAAACAAACCATTCAAAGTAATTTCAGAGGAAACAACCACTAAAGCATTAGGTACCCAGTTTAATGTTTATTCTCGTGACCAATCTCATAGGATAGCATTGGTAGAGGGCAAAGTGGCAGTAATCAACCGCTCTAATCAAATAGAACTTACCCCTGGCTTAATGGCTTCATGGAATCCTAAAGCAAAGGTTGAAGAAGGTATTTCAGTTCATGCATTCGATATAGAAAATGTCACGGCCTGGAAAGAAAATAAGCTGGTATTTGATAAGAAACCTTTTGCTGATATCCTGGAGGACTTGTCACATTGGTATTCTGTTGATTTTGAGATTGATAATGGAGTTGATGTCAATAAAAAAGTTATCGGCTCATTCCAGAACAAAAATTTAAAAGATTTACTCACCGGTCTAGGTTTCTCATTAAACTTTGATTTCGCTATTGATCAGAATAGAGTTCACATTAAAAAAACAATACCATGATATAAAAGCATAAAAGAAGGGTAAAGTCTCCATCGCCAAATGAAATCCTTTACCCCTAAGTCTTAAAGCGTAAACCCTAAAACCAATTCAAATTATGAAAAGAAAATTACTGTGCCTAATTAAAATGGTAACAAAAAACCTAATGTACGCCTTTTTGGTCCAATGCATTTTTTTTACAGCAGCAATGGCCCATGGTACAAATGCCCAAGTCAAACCGATTGATAAGGAATTTGTAGTACTACAAAAAGATAATTGGAAAGTTGAAGAGTTATTTAAAAATCTAGAAAGTAAAACAGCTTATAAGTTTGTTTATACCGAAGAGATTCTTCAAAATATTTCTGAGGTGCATGTAAAAAAACGAAAACAATCTGTCAAAGAAGTTCTTATCGATATTGCTATTGCTGCCAGCTTAAAATTTAAGCAAGTGGACAACTCGATTTTTGTAGGTGAAGTATTGAGAAATGAATCTCCTGAGCCTGAAATCGAAATAAGAAGAGGCATAGGAATTACCGGGATAGTTTTGGATGAATCGGGAGCACCTCTTCCTGGGGTGACAGTAATAGTACAAGGAACGACGCAAGGGACAGTTTCTGATGTGGATGGCAAATTTTCATTTGATGTTCAGGAAGGGGCAATTCTGGTTTTTTCTTTTATCGGATATGAAGAACAAACGGTAGAAGTTCGAAATCAAACAGAATTTACTATTAGGATGAAGGAGAATTTGTCTGCCCTTGAAGAAGTAGTCGTGATAGGTTATGGCACTCAAAAGAAAAGTGATCTCACCGGGGCTGTTTCAACTATTCAAAGTGAGGCGCTGGAACAAAGAAATTCGATTCAACTATCTCAGGCTTTACAGGGTATGGTACCCGGCTTGATGGTGACCAGATCAAATAGTGCACCTGGATCAACTGCCACTGTCAGGGTTAGAGGGATAACAACAATTGGGGATAGTGACCCTTTGATAATTGTTGATGGAGTACCAATCAGGAGTATCAATGATGTTAACCCAAATGATATAGAGAATATATCCGTGTTAAAAGATGCAGCTTCAGCTTCAATTTATGGTGCAAGAGCTGCAAGTGGAGTAATTGTAATTACTACCAAAAGAGCCAAAGAGGGGCAGTTGCAGTTAAGTTACTCATTGGAGACTGGTTTTGAAATGCCAACTACCAGCCCTGAATATGTAAATGCACAACGATACATGGAATTTTCTAATGAGTTTACTTGGAATGATCTTAAAAACACAGGATCAGAGTATCCGGTATATTCAAAGGATTTAATAGAAAACTATGAGGAACTAAATCGTTCAAATCCAAATCTATACCCAATTACAGATTGGAGGTCTTTAATGTTTAAAGATAAGGCACCAAGGCAAAGTCATTTGGTCAGTCTTACTGCAGGTGGACCAACCGTGAGAAATAAAACAACTTTAGGTTATGATCAAATTGATGGACTTTACCAAGGTCTAGATTATAATCGGTTCACAGGTAGGACAAGTACTGATTTTGTCATCAATAAGTATTTAGATGCAACCTTGGATATGTATGTAAGATACAGCCTTTCTGATAAGCCTAATGTTGACGAAGGTACCATTAATCGTTTCAGTAGGATTTCGGCTCCAATTTATGCAGCTATGTGGGATGATGGAAGAATTGCTGAGGGTAAAGTGGGAGATAATATATATGCAAGATTAGTAGCGGGTGGAGAAGACAAAACCAAAGCCACCTTTTTGACAGCAAAAGCCGCTATCAATTTTAAACCAACAGAAGATCTGAAATTTACAGCAGTTCTTTCTCCCCAGTTATACTCAACAAAAGTAAAAGCCTTCACAAAACAAATTCCCTACTATACAGCGGATGATCCGGCAGTCTTAGGAGGTTATATCAGTGGGAATAACCTGACCAATCTTTCGGAAAGTAGAAATGAAAGCGTGCAGATTAATTCCCAGTTCCTTGCGAATTATTCCAAATCATTTGGTAAGCATGATATCGGTTTGTTATTGGGTTTTGAAAGCTTCTTTTTAAATCAGGAAAGTTTAACGGTAATAAGTGAAAACTTAAGCCTTAATAAATATCCATACATGGATTTGGCAAATGCCAATATCCTAAGGACTGGTGGAAAGGCTTCCGAAAACGCTTATAACTCTTATTTCGGAAGACTAACCTATAGTTATAATAACAAATACTTAGTACAGGCAAACTATAGGACAGATGGCTCATCAAGATTTGATGAAAATTATAGATGGGGATCTTTTCCTTCAATTTCTGTAGGTTGGGTTGTCACTGAAGAAGAATTCCTTAAAAACAGTGATGTCTTTTCTTTTCTGAAATTACGAGGTTCTTGGGGAAGGTTAGGGAATGAACGTATTGGAAATTACCCTTATCAGGCTACAATTAGCTTTAACGATGCCTTGTTTAACCAAGGAACAAATATAGTTACACTTCAGACCGCGGCACAGACCCAATACGCCATAAGAAACATTTCATGGGAATCTACTGCTTCATATGATATTGGTGTAGATATGGCATTTTTTCAGGATAGGTTAAGTTTTGAGTTTGATTACTACGAAAAAACCACCTCTGATATGCTGCTTCCTTTGGAGATTCCAGATTTTATCGGATTTGACAATCCGGATCAAAACACTGGCAAAATGTCTACCAAAGGATGGGAAACCCAAATAAGCTATCGAAATAAAGTAGGTCAATTCAATTACTCTATATCTGCAAACTTGTCTGATTTTAACTCTGTGATGGGTGATCTTGGAGGGATCCAGTTTTTAGGACCTCAGATTAAGAAAGAAGGAGGCGAATTTAATGAATGGTATGGCTATTTATCTGATGGACTGTTTCAAACCCAAAGTGAGCTTGATGAATCAGCAGTCCTTAATTCAAATGTAAAGGTCGGTGACATAAAATATGTGGACATAAGCGGGCCAAATGGTGAACCTGATGGAGTTATTTCACCTGAATATGACAGAGTATTACTTGGTGGTTCCTTGCCAAGATACATGTATGGAGCCAATTTAAATGTTTCTTATAACAGCTTTGATCTGGGAATAGTAATCCAAGGCGTAGGAAAGCAGAATTCACTGATTACTGAGGATATGGTTCAGCCATTTGTAGCGGGATGGGGTAATATACCTGCAATTTTGGACGGAAATTATTGGAGCCATTATAATACTGATGAGCAAAACTTAAACGCAAAATATCCATTGGTTTCGAATGCAGGTAGAACGATAAATACCCAGATGTCTGATTATTGGCTTTTCAATGGAAGATATATGAGGCTTAAGGCCCTGACGCTAGGGTATACAATTCCAGGTGTCTTAACAGAGAAAATAAAGATCAATAACGCGAGAGTCTACTCCAGTTTGAATGATCTATTCACGATCAGTAACTATCCCAAGGGTTGGGATCCGGAAGTTTCTTCTACAGGATATCCTATTACCACTTCTGTACTTTTTGGTCTATCTGTTCAATTTTAATCAAGAAAAAAATGAAAAATTCACTTATAATATTATTGATAATTTGTCTTTGGAGTTGTTCAGATCTTGATTTAAACCCATTATCAGAGGGCTCTTCTGAGAATTGGTATTCGAATGACACAGAGATTACGATGGCTTTGAATGACTTGTACAGGGATGATTTTTGGATTCTGCTCGAGCAATATGAAAATCCGGATTTCTTCTCTGATGATATGTTTAGCAGGTTTAACCTTACACCTATTACATCCGGACAAATAAATGGTGAAACAGGGTTTGTAGGTTTAATTTGGAGAAATACATACAAAGCAATTGCTAGAGCCAATACTGTTATTAATAGCTTGGAAGAGGGAAGAGCAGGCGTTGTGGAGGAAAGGTTGGTAAAGTATCTCGCAGAAGCAAGGTTTTTAAGAGCCTGTATGTATTCTAGATTGATTCAATATTTTGGAGATGTGCCTTATTATGAGGGAGTTCTTGATATAGATGAAGCTTTTACACTTTCCAGAACTCCCAAAACTGAAATTCTTTCTAATATCTATGCGGATTTTGATTTTGCAAGTGAAAACTTACCGGTGTCCTATGGTGCATCTGAAACCCAAAGAGCTTCAAAAGGTGCTGCATATGCAATGAAAGCAAGGATAGCCATGTTTTATGAAGATTGGGAAGTTTCAGCTGCAGCTGCAAAAGCATGCATGGACCTGGGTAACTATGAGCTATATCCAAATTACGGAGAGCTTTTTCTGACAAGAACCAAACATACTAAAGAGGAGGTGTTTGCAATACCCCGATCGGAGGATTTAGGTGTATTTATTCCTTATGGGCATAGGTATGTGGTTAGGAATGCAGGGGGGACATCAGAATTTACTCCTACCTATGATTTGTTCTTTTCATATCTATGTACAGATGGTTTTCCTGTTGACGAGTCTCCATTGTTTGATCCAAGAGATCCCTTTAAAAATAGAGATCCTAGATGCAATATGTCCATAGTGCCTCATGGAACCGCTCATCTTGGTTTTATCTACCAACCACATCCTGATTCACTGCAAACTCTGAATCTTAATACTGGCAAGTTTCAGATTAATAATGATAATCGAGTCAATACGCAATTCGCTTCCTACGTAGGCCTTGTCACTAAAAAAGGGATAGATGAGGATTTACTAGACAGAAGATATGATCCGACATTTATGATAGTCAGATATGCAGATGTATTACTCATGTATGCTGAATCCAAAATAGAGTTGAATCAAATTGATGAGTCCGTTATAGAAGCTATGAATTCTGTTAGAGCAAGAGCGTACAAGGTAGGGGTATCTGAAACAGACAATTATCCGGCAATTCAATTTTCAAGTCAAGCTCAATTGAGAAAAGAATTGCGCATGGAGAGGAGAATGGAATTGGCTTTTGAAGGATTGAGATATACCGATTTAGTTAGATGGAGGCTCGCAGAAAAAGTTTTGACTAAGAGAAATTATGGGATGTTAGATCCTGATGAGCTAAAAGAAAAGATTGTTAATGCTGGCTTGTGGTTTTTCCCAGGTATACCTGAAATAGATGAGGACGGAGCTCCGGATTTAGATCCATTTTTTAATGATGGGCTGGTAAAAGTTTTGGCCAATCGAAGTTTTGACAAGTCTAAGAACTATTTATGGCCTATCCCCTCAAGTGAGATTTTAATCAATGAGAATTTAGTTCAAAATCCTAATTACTAAACCTATAATGTAATAGGGCCCATGGGCTGTATACCAATTACATATCATGGGTTCACAAAATCGTTATTCCATGAATAAACTAAAATTTGTTTACGCGTTTTGTATAGTTGTTCTCTCTCTTTGCGCCTCCTGTAATCAGAAGATTTCCGAAAACAATGGTGATATTGAAGCTGATGTATGTATTTATGGGGCCACTCCTGCAGGGATAGCCGCGGCAATTTCTGCTTCAAAATCAAATAAGGCCGTGGTACTTATTGAACCTACAATCCGAATTGGTGGTATGGTGACCAATGGATTGTCGCACACAGATTTTCATTCCTTTGAAGCTCTATCTGGTACTTTCCTTGATTTTACACAGCGCGTTGAGAAATACTACTCAGAGCAATATGGGGCAAATTCACAGCAGGTAAAAGATTCCTTTGGAGGGACTTTTGGTGAGCCCAAAGTCAACCTCTTGATATTTCAGGAGATGTTGGATGAGTATCCGAATATTAAAGTAATAAAAGACGCAAGCCTTAGTGACGTTCAGATTTTGAATTCAAGAATTCTAAGTGCGGAATTCAAGACAAAAGGTAAAAGCCTGGTGCTACTCGCTGATATCTTTATTGATGCAACCTATGAAGGTGATTTGATGGCGATGTCTGGAGTATCCTATACAGTAGGGCGGGAAGGAAAGGATGCCTACAATGAATCTTTGGCGCCTGATACTACTGATAACCAATTGCAGGCGTATAATTTCAGGTTCTGTGCCACTAAAGATCCTGATAACCGCGTGGAAGTCAAGAAACCTCTGGGGTACGATAGAAATGACTTTGTCGAAGTCTTATCCATTTTAGAAACTGGAATATTGGACAAGGTATTTGGTTACCCACCTGATAAAGCAATATACAAAGCACATTTACCAGTTAACCCTAACAATAAATTTGACATAAACGACATGTCGAAAGGGATAGTGAGGTTATCACTTCCCGGCAAAAATCTAGGATGGCCAGATGGATCTCCAGAACAGAGAATAGAGATTTTTGATGATCATCTTTATCATAATGTAGGCCTCCTTTATTTTTTACAAAATGATTCCGAAGTCCCAGAAAAATACCGATCTGATGCGAAAAATTGGGGCTGGTGTAAAGATGAATTCATTGAAAATGATCATTTGCCTTTACAGTTATATGTGAGAGAAGCAAGAAGGATGATTGGTCAGCATATCTATGTTCAGCAGGATAGCGAGCCGGTAGGGGAGGATTCAAGAGCTGTATATCATAAAAGCTCTATAGCTATGGGAGATTATGGGAATAACTGCCATGGCACTCATCATGTGGGACCATTAATAGGTGGGATGCATGAGGGTGAGTTCTACAATCCCGTACCGCCGTACCAGATTCCTTATGGAGTCCTTTTGCCTATTGAAATACATAATCTAATCGTACCAGTAGCAATTTCATCTTCGCATGTTGGATTTTGTGCGCTAAGACTTGAGCCTATATGGACATCACTTGGTCAAGCGGCTGGATTTGCAGCAGCTTTAGCTATTGATTCTAATAAGAATCCTGATGATATCGAAGTTAAAGTTTTGCAAAAAAAGCTGCATGAGGATGGCTCTGCCACCATTTATGTTGGAGATGTTTTACCTGGTGATCCGGATTTTGAAGCTGTACAATGGTGGGGGGCACAGGGAGGTTTACATCAGCTTAATACCACGTCCAAACCTGGACAACGGGGTAAAAATATAGTTGGGCAGTATTATGAAGTAGCCCCTTTGCATGATGCCAATCTTGATAAAATCCTGGAGCCAGATACGAAGGATCGTTGGTTTGCAATTTGCAAAAATATGGGTGTTCAGGATGAGGATTTAAATATTCTTCAACACGTGGAAACAAGAGGTGACTTTATCCGTGAAGCTTATAATTTAATCCATTTTAGGTAGTTGTTTATATAGTGTTAAATATTAATGTTTAAGTACCATGTCATGAATATAAAAATATCTATTTTGTTTTCTTTTTATATATTATTTATAGGTAATCCGAAACAAAAGATTTTCCTTATTGGAGATAGTATTTCTGTACATTATACTCCCTATTTAAAAAAAAATCTGGATAATGAATTTGAGTTTGGAAGGAAAGAGGATAATGGATTGGCAGAGGAAAACTTGGATGTACCTCAAGGTGCAAATGGGGGCAATTCTAGTATGGTTTTGGAATATTTAAAATCCAAATTGAAAAATGAGAAATTTAGACCTGATTACCTGTTGTTAAATGCTGGTCTACATGATATTAAAAGGAATCCTGTCTCAAACCAAATTGCAATAAAACAAGAAAAATACAAGTCGAATTTGGTTGAGATCTTTGATTTGTTGGAAGAAAATGAGATTAAACCAATATGGATTAAAACAACACCAGTCGTTGATTCAATTCATAATAAAATAGGAATGGCATTTTTTAGGTTTTCAGAGGATGTAGATGTGTATAATCGTATTGCTGATAGTTTATGTATTAGTAGGAATATTCCGATTATAGATTTGTTTGGGTTTTCTAAAAAATTGGGCTATGGTGAATATGTTGATCATGTTCATTTTTCTGAGGAAGCTAGGGAGTTGCAAGCTGGTTTCATAGCGGGGTTTTTAAATGGTTATATGCAATAATCTATATATAAAGATTGAAGTGGGGATATTGTATAAATAATAAGATTAATGTTTTGTTTAAGTTATAATAATTAAAAGTAAATCAATTATGAAAGAAGTGAGTAGACGAAAATTTATTGCTACTTCAGGTGTTGCTGCTGTAGGAATGTTTTTAGCGCATCCAGTTTTGTCTGAAATAATAAGAGAAAAAGGTAAACTCAGGGTGACTTTGGTTGGGACTGGAGTCAGAGGGATTACATTTTGGGGTAAAAAGCTGCAGGATAATTACAGTGAAATCTTAGAATTTGTGGGATTATGCGATACCAATCCAGGAAGATTAAGCTTTGCCAAACAATACATCGGAGTTGATTGCAAAACATATCTTGATTTTGAGGACATGCTTAAAGAATCCAAGCCTGACCTGGTGATGGTTACTACCGTGGATGCTTTTCATCATCAATACATCATCAAAGGATTAAAGAGTGGAATCAACGTTTTCTCTGAAAAGCCTATGACTACTGATGAAGAAAAATGTCAGGCAATTTTGGATGCAGAGAGAGAAAGTGGCAAAAGTTTAATTATTGGGTTTAATTATCGATACAACCCCCACTATACAAAACTGAAGGATTTATTACATAATGCACGGGTGGGTAAGATTACCTCAGTTGATTTTCACTGGTATTTAAATGTCTATCACGGAGCTTCTTATTTTAGAAGATGGCATGGGTACCGTGAATTTGGCGGAACCCTTTGGGTGCACAAAGCGACACATCATTTTGATTTGCTAAACTGGTGGCTTGATTCCGATCCGGTGGAAGTGACAGCTTATGCTGAATTAGAGCATTACGGAAAGAACGGAGAATTCAGAGGAGACAATTGTCGATCATGTAATTATAAGTCAGACTGTAAATTCTATTGGGATATTACAAAGGACAAATTCGCTATGGATCTTTATGCCGATAATGAAAAGTATGATGGATATATAAGGGACAACTGTGTGTTTAGTGAAGATATAGACATCTATGATAAAATGTCTGCCCAAATAAAATATGCAAATGGAGTTCTGGTCAACTATTCACTTACTACTTATTCTCCATATGAAGGAATGAGGATTGCTTTTAATGGTATGAATGGAAGGATAGATGCTTGGGATGGAATTCCATGGAGTAAAGACACTAAACTTTCCCAGGCTGAATTACATGATCAAGAAATGAGTCAAAGTGATGAAGAGAAAGATTTCGAAGAGATTTATGTGATGGACAACTTTGGCGGATATGAACAAATTAAAGTATTGAAAGAGAGTGGGGGACATGGCGGAGGAGATAAAAGGTTGCAGGATAAAATATTTGCAAACCCCCAAGCACCAGATCCTTTAAAGCATTCGGCTGGTTCCAGAGATGGAGCTATGTCAGTATTGATAGGTATCGCTGCTAGAAAAAGTGTAGAAACAGGAAAACCTGTGAAAATTGCAGATCTTACTGATCTTGAATCACGGCCAAATAGAGTTTAATTACTTGAATTGACCTAACGAATATTTCAAACATCTAAAATCAATTTACCTGGAGGAATTACCTTCAGGTAAATTGTTTTTTGTTCAACCTCCCATCCAAATTTTTTAGAACTGAAATTACCATTTTGAGAGGATTTTTGCTTACCATTGGAGAAACGTATCTATTTTTGGATTGAATATTTTATAACCGCAAAGGAACAAAAACAGCAAAGGCTTCACAAAGAATCTTTTTTAAAAATCTGCTTATTAAGCTCGAAAGCTTGGTATTAGACTTAAATAAAACTAAACCTCCCTCCCAGAAACACATGTTGGAATTGATTCCATCAATGAGGGAGGAAGATCTGCATACCTATGGGGATATATTTCTTTTCCGTAATTATTTGTTGTTTTTTGGAGCTTTCATTTCCCCGTCTCCCTGAATCTTTATCAATCCAATAACCTGCTGGTTTTCATCTCTGTAAAACCTAAGGATTGCATCCAACTCCTTGGCAAAGAAATGGTCCTTATTAAAGGGAACAATTTCCTTTTTGTCCTTGCCTACTGCCCCATATATTTTACCTGCTAGTTGCTCAATAATAAATTGCGGACCATTTTCAAATTGGTAAACACCTAAATATTCCTGGGTTTGATCCTCGTTTAGGATAACCCTTTTATAAATCCATTCATCTTTTGGCAATTGATTTACTGCCTTGAACTGCCTTGGTATTCCCAGGTCACTATAGGTAAAGCTTTCGGAGGAACTGTTGTTGAATTCGATACTGACCAAACTATTTTCCAACTGGAAATTCCTATTTCCTTCATAAAGTAGTCTAGTCTTGGATCCCCCAGGATAGCAGATATAGAGATGTCCTTCCTGAAGTAGAATTCTTCTTGTTTCTTGATTTATATCTCTGTAATCACCTATCCATTGTTCAAGGTCTTTAGTAGCAATTTGGGTTGATGAACTTGTTAAAAAAGGGTCACCTAGGGCTTCAGCAATTATAAGGGACACGTTTTTTTCCAAATTCCACCAGTTTTCCAGATTCGTGAAAACCACCATAAAAACGGACTGGTACGGAAGTGAAATCTCAAATGAGCTGAATCCATTGATATAGCCTGAATGTTTTATGCTACGTTGTCCTTTTATTTCTCCTATTGACCAACCCATGCCATAGCCGATTTCTATTCCTTTACTGGTAGTTGCTGGGGTCTTAGCTTGGTTTAGCAAGGAATCAGGGATCACATTACCTGAATCCAACGCATTTTTCCAAGTCCGAAAATCCTGAAGGTTCATCAGGAGTCCTCCTGCGGCAAATGGAAGTTCCATGTTGATAAATGTGTCGTTTTGATATCCCGATGTGCCTTTGGAATATCCTTCTGAGCGAAATGGCAAAACGGTTTGTTGATCATCATAATAAGTATGATTCATTCCCAATGGTCCGAAAATTTGATTGCTTAGGAATTGGGAATAAGTTAATCCACTTACGTTTTCCAGAATTCTTCCCAATACGATGTAGTTTGAATTACTGTAATGGAAATCGGTACCCGGAGTGAAATAGAGATCCTCCTTCCATATCAATGATAGAATATCCTCAATGGACAACTTGCTACTTTCAATTTCACTTTTCCAGTTGGGTAATTCTGTCACGTTTTTTATTCCAGAGGTATGGTTTAATAACTGCTTAATTGTAATAGAATGAAACCATCCCGGAGAATTTGGAAAAAACTTGCCCACAGAATCCTCCAATCTGATTTTGTGCTCTTGAACTAATTTTAAAATACCTACTGCCGTAAACTGTTTGGTGAGTGAGCCAATTCGGAATAAGGAAAGCTCATCAGTTTTACTCTTTTGTTCCAGATTCGTGGATCCAAAATACCGTTCTAGAAGGACTTCTCCATTTTTGGCGATGAGGATGGCTCCACCCGGAACCTCAGGGGTGATTAATTCCTGAACTAAGCTGTCTGCTTTTATTACATTGAAGGTTTGTTGTCCAAGTGCAGGCACAAGGAATTGAAGTACCAAGCCGAAGGCTAGGTAGAATGGTTTAGTTTTCATTATTGGAGTGGATTAGTTTATTACTTTTTCTGTCTGTTGAAGCGTAAAATCAAATAGGAGGTTAGCAGGCCCAGTCCTAGAAAAAAGAAAAGAGTTGCAAGAAACAGTAGACTACCCTTAAGCTCAATAGTGGAAGCCGATGCCAATTTACCACCGACGACAATCCCAATGGAAAGAAACAAGGTCACTATAGCCAAAACCAATAGGTAGGGTAGGTAGCTAATTTGGCCTTTGAAGTAGTCAGGAGGAAGGCCCTTGGAGAGCAAGAACATTCTTTCCCGATGTCTATGGGTAAAATAATAATAGCATATACCAAATACTACCAAAGCCAATGAGATAAAGAGCGTAACGGTGGTCGTTTCCATTTTTATTTAGTTAATACAGCTTAGACAATTTTGTTCGGAATTTGGTCACAGCATGTGACCAAAATTTGTTATTTTTTGTCTAATCCGGGAGATGGGAAAAAAGATCAGCAAATTAGAGGAAATAGCATTACTTAAGCGGGTTGCTCAAGGAGATGCCAAGGCAATCCGGCAAATGGTTGATTTATTTTCCGATATGGCATTCTCCTTGGCGATGAGAGTATTGAAAAACAAAGAAGATGCAGAAGAAGTAACCCATGATTCCTTCTTGAAAGCATTGGATTCACTGGCTGAATTCAACAGACTTTCTAGGTTTTCTACGTGGTTTTATCAGATCGTCTACCGCTCTTCTTTGAACAAACTGAAAACCAGAAAGGAAATTTTTTCAATCCGACCAGAATTGGAATTGATTCCAGCTGCACCAGGTAGACAGTGGATGGACCTACAGCTACAGGATCAGAGGAAATTTCTCGATAAAGCATTTCAGGTGCTTGATTTAACAGATCAATTGATCGTTACTATGTATTATGTGGATGATTTATCAATTGCTGAAATCAGTAAACTCACGGAACTTGGCAAATCGGCAGTAAAGATGAAATTGATGAGATCACGAAAATCTCTCAAGAATGAATTGGAAAAATTATTGGATGGGGAATCAACAGAATTGTATTGATGATGAAAAAAAGAACCGAAACAATCAGCGAAAGTGAACTAGTTAAAGGAATGAAAACAATGAATCCAGTAAGTTCTGAGGAATTCAGGTTTGCTCTAAAAGAGGATCTTGTTGCAAGATATGCTCAGCCAGAATCACACTACAGCCCAAAAGGTTTCGAATTATGGACTGGAAAAGTTATTTTAACTGTATTAATGCTGGTTTTACTGGTGCTTTTGTCCAATCTGAAATGGGAGACGACTGAAGATTTAATCGGAATAGTCCCTCTCATTTTTACAGCGCTATTCTGGGGGTTGATTATTGTGGCTAAAAACAAACTCAAAACGAATTTGTAACATGAAAATCTGTTCAATGTATGTTTTTTAGTTGAAGGAAATTGACCTTTAGCATGCAATTTCAATGATGCATAAATTTTTCTCTAAATTAACTTGTACTATTCAAGTTGAAGATTCTCCTGAGATAATTCCCAGCTTATTAAGAATATCCCAAGAGAAAGAATTAAGAAGAGGAAATATGACGTGTTGGAAGTAGTATTTATGAACCACTGTTAATTTGATTAAAAAATTAATTGAAACACTATGGATATACATATAGATGCAAGTAAAGAGGCAGGAAAAATCTTCTACCAAAACTTCCATAATAAAGGCAATATAGTGATGCTGAATTTACTAAGATTTAAAGTAAATGCGGACTACACCAATCTTGAGGAATTAAAGCCAATAAGTAAAATCAGCGGAGAAGAAGCCTACCAATTATATTTGGACAGAACTTTACCTCTTTTGGAGAAAGCAGGAAGTGAGATTATTTATTATGGGAAGAGCGGGAGCTTTCTGATCGGGCCTGATTCAGAGAAATGGGATGCGGTACTACTTGTAAAACACGAATCGGTGTTGAAGTTTATGGAATTTGCCCAGAACTCTGACTATTTGAAAATTGCCGGGCACAGAAAGGCGGCGTTGGAAGATTCTAGATTGTTGCCATCCTTTGAAATAAAGGGAGTCATTTGACAACCAAGCTTCTAGCCTAGGTGGGAAGTAAGGCATGTAACAGTGAAAATGATTAGGCCTGAAGAGAAATTTACCGATAGTTTATTGAACTACTATGATATAGGTGAATTTAATTTTACTTGGAACTATTCACAGTTTTGAGCTCATTCCCATAGTTTAATTGGCCAAAAATCAAGCAGTTATTGTTCGTCAAATTCAAAAATTCGCTATTCTAGTAATTGTCTAATTTTCTTTTTTGCAATAGTTTCATAATACATCATCCAATATACAATTACTTGATAATTCACTAAATATTTAAGCGGTTAATCATCTTAATAGTATAGAGACGGGTTTTAGAGAATAAATGCTGGTTAGGCGTTAAAAGTGGATTTCCTGAAATTATGAAATCAGGAAATTTTGTTTATCAGCTTTTGTTTATTCTGGATGATTTGCCGATTTCAAGTTGGACGATTCTGGTTCTGAAAGTTGGATTTCTCTTTTGAATGAGATTAGGTTTGGTAAAGATTTATATACAATTTTTAAAGTTAAATCAATCTTTTTTTACTTCATTTTTTCAAAACGATACAAGAATCTGATTTTCGTTCATCGAAAAAATATGCCTGTTTATCCGATTTATCGGTAGGTTCTTCTATTTCATTTTTAAAGGAAGTCTGGATTTCAAAGTTTTGGGTAAGCTATTAATAAAAAGCTACCGAAATGAAATTCATAAGACAAATAGTAATTCTGAGTTTATTGGTTTATGGCCAAGCTTTGGAGGTTTTTGGGCAGGATGTCTCATCGGATAAATGGAACCTTCAACAATGTCTTGATTATGCTGTTGCCAATAATATCAATGTAGGTAAGTCCAAATACAATGTGGAAAACAACCAACTGAGTACCTCCCAATCCAAAAACAATAAACTCCCAAGTTTATTTGGGACTGTTTCAGGAAGTAGTGTTTATGGACAGACCATTGACCCTATTACAAGTGAATTTGTCAATCAGAATGTTTTTTCCAATAGTATGGGTTTATCAATGGAAATGATTCTATATCAAGGGAATGAACTGAATCTGCAAATTCAAAAAAGTAAAATACTGGAAGATCAAAGCCAGTTGTATCTGGAAGAATCACAAAATAGCATACAATTAAGTGTAATCGAAGCCTATTTGAGGGCATTATACAATTACGAGGGAATAGAAGTAGCCATTAAAAATTTAGAGTCTTTTCAATTTCAAGTGGAGCAGTCTACAAAGAGATTTGAGAATGGTGCCATTTCCAGAAAAGAGTTGATGGACCTTGAAACCCAGGCGGCTAATAGTAATTATCTGGTGGTGAGTGCCCAGTCCCAATATGACCAACAAGTATTGGCTCTTAAGCAGTTATTGGAACTGGACCCCATGGTGGATTTTGAAATCGAAATAATTTCCTTAGATGCTACAGCTAGAACCATCCCTGATAAGTATGATGTTTTTTCCAATGCCACCTACTTTCTACCTGATTTGAAAATCTGGGAAAAAGAGGGAGAGGCCATTCAAACCGATATCAAAATTGCCAAGTCCAATTACTTGCCATCACTATCATTGGGAGGAAGATTGAGCACGGGATATACCAATACATTGTCATCTGATTATGTGGACCAGATCAATGGGAATTTCAGTAGACAGATTTCTGTGAATCTTTCGGTTCCAATATTTTCAAAAAAGCAAAACCAAACCAATGTAGCTCAGGCGAGGATTAGGTTGCAATCAAATGAACTGGATAAAATAGGAGCTGAAAAAACCTTATTTTCCAAAATTGAAACAGCTTGGCAAAATGCTATTGCAAACAAAGCCCAATTACAATCGGCTGAAATAGCAAGAGACAATGCGCTGGTATCCTTTGAATTGGCTGAAAAGCAATATGATTTGGGAGGATTGACAGCAACAGAATTGGCAGTCAGCCGAAATCAATACCTCACCGCTGAGGAGTCATACCTCCAATCTAAGTACCTCTTGCTCCTTTACAGTTATCTCTTAGACTTCTATCAGGGTCAACCTTTGAACATTTGAAACCATGAATAAAAAAGTAAAAATCGGAATATTTTCGTTAGCGGTCTTAGCAGCTGCTTACTGGGGGATAAATGCTTTGTCTTCTTCCTCTTCATCGAGAATCAAACTTGAAACTACTGCTGTAACTTCCGAGAACTTGGCAACTGTAGTTACCGCAACAGGAACCGTTGAGCCTTTGGATGAGATTGAGGTAGGTACCCAAGTATCTGGTCAGGTTAAATCCATTTATGTGGATTATAATTCTGAAGTAAAAAAAGGTCAGCTCCTTGCCGAGTTGGATAAGACACTTTTGATCGAATCGGTTACAAGTGCGCAGGCCAACTATGCGGCAAGTTTGAATGAACTTCAATATTACACCCAGAATTTCAACAGGCAAAAGCAAATGTTTGATGAGGGTGTCATCAGTAAACAGGATTTTGAGCAAGCAGAATACCAGTATAACAATTCAAAATCTGTCTCCCAACAAAGGGAAACTGCTTTAAAACAAGCAAAAACCAATTTGAGCTATGCCACTATATATTCTCCTATTGATGGAGTAATCTTGACTAAAGAGGTCAAAGAAGGCCAAACAGTTGCTGCCAGTTTCAACACTCCAACGTTGTTTACCATTGCCAAAGATCTAACAAAAATGCTGGTTGAGGCAGATGTCGATGAGGCGGATATTGGAGGAGTGGCAGAAGGACAAAGGGTTACTTTTACTGTGGATGCATATCCTAATGAGGAATTTTCAGGGATAGTGAAACAAGTAAGACTAGGAGCTACTGTTACTTCTAATGTAGTGACTTACACTGTAATTGTGGAAGCTGATAATTCTGAAAATAAATTAAAGCCAGGGCTGACTGCCACGATTACGATTTATACCCAAGAGCTTCCCAATGCAACAAGTATTAAAGTAAAAGCATTGTCATTTGATCCGGATCCTATGATTATGGAGGAGTATTATATCCAAGAAGGAATTAGCCCTGATGGTAATTCAATGCCATCTAACTCAGCTCCAGATCAAAATCCCAATGTGGAAAAAGTTTGGATCAAGGATAAAAATGGTTTGCTAAAAACAAGAACTGTTCAGACTGGTATGTCAGATGGAATCCATGTTCAGATTCTTAGTGGACTGGATTTGGGAGATGAAGTCATTACTGATTTAAGTAGGGAAGAGCAAATGGAAGCCTCAGGTCCCGGAGGAAGTCCTTTTATGCCAAAACCACCTTCACAAAATAAAAAGGCAAATGAAAATTAATCAGCCATGAATGATGTAATTATAAAAATCAAAGATCTCAAGCGAGAGTTTAAAATGGGGGAGGAGGTTGTCAGAGCTTTAAAGGGTGTCAGTTTGGAAATCAAAAAAGGCGAGTTTGTGACAATAATGGGGACCAGTGGATCAGGAAAATCAACCCTTTTGAATATTTTGGGCTGCTTGGATCAGCCGTCTTCCGGTACTTATGAATTGGATGGAAGTCAGGTTAAGGATTTATCCAAAGACCAGTTGGCTGATATCAGAAATACGAAAATTGGTTTTGTATTTCAGTCTTACAATTTATTGGCAAGAACTTCTGCATTGGAAAATGTGGAACTGCCTCTTATTTATAATCCGAAAGTTTCATCAAAGGAAAGAAAAGAAAGGGCAATTGAAGCTTTAAGGTTGGTAGGGTTGGAGTCAAGAATGGATCATATCCCCAGTCAATTGTCAGGAGGACAACAACAGCGGGTTGCAATTGCAAGATCGTTGGTAAATCAGCCAGTGATTCTTTTGGCCGATGAGGCTACAGGGAATTTGGATACCAGGACTTCCTATGAGGTGATGGAGCTTTTTCAATCCCTCAATGAAAAAGGGATTACAATAGGCTTTGTGACTCATGAAAATGATATAGCAAGATTTAGCAAAAGGACCATCCTTTTAAAGGATGGAAATATCATTAGAGATGAAGCAGTCCTAAATAGATTGTTTGCCTCTAAAGAGTTAAAATTACTTCCTGTAGAGAATTAAATAAAATAGTATGAGCTTAACTAATTTGTTGAAAGTGGCCTGGAGGGCAGTTTTGCTAAACAAAACAAGAACTCTTTTGACCATGCTGGGGATTATTATCGGTGTGGCTTCGGTGATTGCCATGTTGGCAATCGGAGAAGGATCTAAAAAAAGTATCCAGGAAAGTATTTCATCGATGGGAGCGAATATGATCAACATCAGACCCGGTTCTCAAATGTTTGGAGGTGTTATGGACCAATCCGAAATGCAATCCCTGAAACTAAGTGATGCAAAAGCTATTTCCGAAAATGCAGAAAAAGTGAAACATGTTTCACCCTTGGTAAATGGATCAGGCCAGGCCATTGCAGGTGCAAACAATTGGCCAACTACGATCTATGGCGTTTCTCCTGAATATCTACCTATCAGGGACTGGGAATTGGAGGATGGAGGAATGTTTACGGATGATGATGTAAGGTCATCAGCAAAAGTTGCCTTAATAGGTAAGACTATTCAAGAAGAATTGTTTCCAAATGGAGAAGATCCAATCGGGAAAATGATTCGATTTAAAAGTATCCCATTTCGGATAATTGGTGTGTTGAAAGAGAAAGGAGAGAATACTTTTGGACAAGATCAGGATGATGTTATTCTTGCTCCTTACACTACCGTTCAGAAAAGAATATTGGCTCAGGATTATCTTCAATCCATTGTGGCCAGCTCCATCAGCGAGCAGGATGCTGATGAAGCTGTAAATGAAATTACTGGTATTTTGGAAAAAGCCCACAAAATCCCAGTTACTGAGGATAATGACTTTAGTGTAAGCTCCCAACAGGAAATGTTGAATACTTTCAGTTCCACAAGTGAAATGTTAACGGTTTTATTGGTAGCCATCGCAGGAATTTCTTTATTGGTAGGAGGAATCGGAATTATGAATATCATGTATGTATCAGTTAAAGAAAGAACCAAAGAAATTGGACTTAGAATGGCAATAGGTGCCAAAAGTCGCTTTATCCTCCTTCAATTTTTGATTGAATCAGTTTTAATCAGTGTAGGAGGAGGATTGATTGGGGTTCTATTTGGAATTTCAGCTTCAACAATTGTTGGTAATGCTTTAGGATGGCCGATAGAAATCAGTAGTTTTTCCTTGATAATTTCTTTTGTAGTTTGTACGGTAACTGGAGTATTTTTTGGTTGGTACCCTGCCAGAAAGGCTGCAGCTTCCGACCCGATTGTTTCCTTGAGATATGAGTAAAAATTTGAGGCCAGTTAGATCCGAATTAACTACCCATGTCCTGATTTGGATAGTCCTTTTTGCATTACCTTCAGTTTTTTTTTCAAATTCTGGTTGGAGTTGGAGAGATTTATTTATCAACCCTTGGTACCATTTACAGTTACTGGTTTTAGCTGGATTGTTTTACACAAATTATCTCAAACTAGTCTATCAATGGCTTTTCAAGGGTTATAAAATCAAGTTTTGGGTAGTCAATTTGCTTTTAGTGGGTTTAATCGTTGTTATAAAGTTCGATGTTTTAATGCCTTTGTTTTTTTCTGAAAGAGCAGTAGATAGCATTCCGAAAGAAGCCCCTCCTATGGAGTTTGTCAAACTGATTGATTTTCTAATCAATATTGTACCAGTAGTTTTTGCCATAGGAATACTTTCCTCCAGGGAAGTTGCCCGAGTTAGGCTTTTGGAAAAGGAGACTGTGAATACCAAACTTCAATCGGATTTGAATTACCTTAAATACCAATTGCAACCACATTTTTTTTTTAATTCCCTGAATAATATTTATTCCTTGGTGGATTTGGATCCCGATAAAGCAAAAGAATCTTTACATTCTTTGAGTAAGCTGATGCGCTATTTATTAAGAAGTAGTGAAAAGGAATTTGTCTCACTGAAAGGTGAAATTGACTTTCTTGAAAAATATATTGAATTAATGGAGATTAGGCTACAGGATAATGTGAAGGTTCAAGTCAAATTCCCTTCAAATATTCCGGACATTAAATTGCCTCCATTATTGTTTATTTCCATTGTTGAAAATGCATTTAAACATGGAGTAAGTGCTAAAGCTGAATCTAATATTTTTTTTGATCTAAAAATCGACTACGGTCACATTCTTTTTGAAGCAAAAAACTCCAATTTTGCGAAAAACCAACAGGATTTGAGTGGATCAGGAATCGGGATTGAGAATCTAAGAAAGCGGCTTTTCCTATTATATGGAAATCATTTTACCTACTTTAGTGGAGTTGAAAATGACCAGTTTGTAGTCAGGTTAATGTTGAGAAGGGATTTGGAGCAATGAGAATGATCAATTGTTTGATAGTAGATGACGAACCTGTGGCTCTAAATCTGTTAGAGTCTTATGTGAGGAAAACAGGCTTTCTAAATCTAAAGAAGGCCTGTAAAAATGCTTTTGAGGTTATTGACTTTCTGCATAGTGATCCGAAGGTAGATATCTTGTTTTTGGATATCCAAATGCCGGAATTGACAGGGATAGATCTATCCAAAACTCTGCCGGAAAATATTTGGATTGTGTTTACTACTGCTTTTGAGCAATATGCTTTGGAAGGCTACAAAGTTAATGCAGTTGATTATCTCCTAAAACCTTTTAATTATTCTGAGTTTTTGAATGCCGTTACCAAAGCAAGGGACTTAATCTATAAAATGGAAAAAACTGCTGAAGAAGAATCAAAACCTCTTGTATCCAAAGAATTATCACTTTTTGTCAAATCAGACTATAAACATGTTCGGGTTTTTCTGAATGAAATTCTGTATTTCGAAGGAATGAAGGATTATGTAAAGATATATCTTACTGATAAAGTATTGCCAATCATTACTTTGATTTCGTTGAAAAGACTGGAGGAAGAACTACCTGCTAATATGTTTATGCGAGTCCATCGATCTTTTATTGTTAATCTCCAAATGATTCAAGAAGTCGAACGTCATCAAATTATTTTTGGAAGCCAGAGGATAACCATTGCCCCTCAATACCGGGAAAAGTTTGATCAGTTTTTAGAGGGTAATTCGTTTTGATCCCCTTACTGAAACATATTTAAAAACCTTTTTAGATTATATTTTCAAATAACTTTAGGATTTCTGTAAATGGGGTTTCCCTATTCAGGGTATCTTTTTTGTTAAATTCAGTATTTATTTGTAGGATCTAATAAAGGCAACCAGCGTACAATTTTAGATTTCACCGGAGTAAATATTATTGATAATGAAGCGTTGACTTGTATTTTTTCAGGGATTGACATGATCATTTGAGCAATAGCGGTTTGTGGATTAACCTGAGCACTTTTAATTTTTGATTATTTATCTTGCAAACAGAATGTCAAGTGCATTGAATCCAATGCTGCACTTATAAAAATCAGTAAGTGGCCAGGCTAACAGTGGTAGTACTCAAAAATAAAGAGGGTGACTGACTTAAAAACATTTTTCAATAAGCTTACACCTGTTTCACCGGAAAGTTGGGATAAATTTTCCGCATTGTTTACTCCTAAATTCTTGAAAAAAGGAGACAATTTCATTTCTGACGGTCAAATTGCTAAAGACATTGGTTTTTTAGAAAGTGGCATTATCCGGGCCTTTTACAGAAACGAAAAAGCGATTGAATACAACAAACATTTTTTTATTAACCCATGCTTTATTGGGGGCTATACCTCTCTCATCACCCAAAATCCCAACCAAATATTTCAACAGGCAATTACAGACTGTACTATACAGATTGCAAAATTTGCTGACATACAAAAACTCTACGAAAGCTACCCTGACATTGAAAGGGCTGCAAGAATTTTAGCAGAACAATTTTTTGTGCAGAAAGAACAGAGAGAAATTGAAATTGTATTGTTGGATGCTGATAAGCGCTATGAAATATTTCAACAAGCCTTTCCACAACTGGAACAACAAATCCCTCAATACCATATAGCTTCTTATTTAGCCATTACACCAACGCAATTAAGCCGCATCAGAAAAAAAAGATCCGGTAAATAGCATTTATCAACCTATGTAAATGTTTAGCTGCTTACTATTCAGAATCTTTGTTTCTCAATAAAACAGATTCTAAAAAAAGCAGTATGAAAACAGATTTCTTTAACGACAAATTGGAGAATAAGACCCTCCTTATTTCACCTAATCAAGGTGAGCGCTATGAAATTGGAAACAACTCTTTCACTTTTAAGCTAACCAGTGAACATTCAAATGACCAATTAGGGGTTTATGAAATTGTATTAGCACCTATGTCTATTGGAGCAAAATTGCATTATCATAGGTATATGGATGAAACTTTTATTGTTACAAAGGGGACGTTAACATTTGAAACAATCGAAAAAGATTTCCAGGCAGAAGAAGGGGCCGTTGCTTTTGCTCCAAGGTTTTCGCCTCATGGATTCAGAAATGACACCAATGAAGTGATAAAACTCCTACTGATATTTAATCCTTCATCTAATAGAGAAGGTTTCTTCAGTGGTTTACATGAGACACTCAGTGAAGTACCAATTGATGCGGATAAGTACCTCAAATTATATAATAAGTATGATAGTTTTCCTGTCGACCCATTTAACATGATCCCAACAAGAATATAATTTAACAGTTTTTGATAAAGTGGTTTAAAACAGTAGGGTTAACATGTTTTAGTCTTTTTAAATGGGATGTGACTTCAGACACATAATCGCTTCGAAGGCCATCCGTTTAGCGTAGCTTGTGCGAACAATTGGTTAGAAAATCCAATCAATGAAAATGAGTTTTTAAATTGGAGTTACTATTGCCTTTACTTTAATTAAGTGAAGAAAGAAAAATGATGAGCGATTTATTTTCTTTCTTCACACTGTTTTTTTAGCTGACTGCGGTTTACAATTTGACTATACACCTATGATTATAGTAGGGGGAATTTGGAAACCATCTTTCAATCAAGGATTTTATTTCAAGTTTTGCTTTGTCAAGTATTGAATTTATCTGCTCTCTGTTTTGGTCAACCCCAAAAGCAGAAATCTGTTCTGAGGATACACCTATAAAATCAAAATTTTGCTTTAAGGTAGCAGTAGCAAATTCCTTGATCTTAGTTGAGTTGTTATAATCGAATCCACCAACGACTATCGATAGAGCTTTTTTATCATTACAAAGCCCATTAAATCCAGTCTCAGGGCTGAATGAGAAAGTTTTATCGCTAACAACAATGGCATCAATCCAGGCTTTGACTGCTGCTGGCATTGTGAAGTTGTAGATAGGGAAAGCCACAACAATGTTATCAACTTCTAAAACTTCTTCGATAAGTTTATTGTGATTAGCTAGGAGTGCCCTTTCACTTTCCGAAAAGTCTCTTTTACCCAAGTTCCAATCCATGATCAAGTTTAAATTTTGCTTTAACAACAGTTGAGGTGGAGTATCAGCTAAATCCAAATGTGTTATTTCTGTTTTACCTTTTGCCAGTTTCACAAATTCATCGAGTAAGATTTTAGTGTATGAGCCTTTTCTCGGTGTGTAACTAATTACTAGTGTTTTTGTCATTTTCTTCTACTTTTTTTTCAAAGGTAGAGCCAATTAATTAATAAATTTTATTAATATTGTTTGAGTATTTATAATTATTGTTATGATTAATCTAGAGTGGCTAAGGACATTTATTTCCATATACGAGTGTAATAACTTAACGGAGGCTTCAAAAAAGTTGAACATGACCCAGCCTGGGGTTAGTAAACATTTGGCTGCCCTAGAAAGCCATATCGGGAAAAAGCTGTTTGATAGAACTACTCGGAAATTAGTTCCTACAGAGTATGGAGATTTTTTGTATTCACAAATAAATAATCCTTTACATGAATTAGAGAAAGTAGAGTATTACTCGGGTCAAAGAGCAAAAAAAGAACGCGCTGCAATAACAATTGGTTGTACAACAGACTTTTTTAAGGAAGAATTGATTAATGAAATTTACTCTTTTGATATGTATATAGTAACTCATTTTGGAAATGAAAGAGAATTGATTGAAGCCCTTGAAATGGATAAGATTCAATTATTGGTTGGGGTTAAAAAGTATGATATTTATGACCATCAATTCAAATTTATAAAGAATGAGGAGTTAGAGTTAGTCTGTTCTCAAGGTATTCCGCTTCCAAAAAATCAGGGACAAGATGATTTGGAATTAATCAAATGGCTACAAAAGCAAACATGGTTTACCTATGACAACAACCAAAATGAAATAAAAAAGTATTGGGAGTCACAATTCAGTACTAGTCCTAAAATTGTTCCTAGATTTATACTACCCTCTTATATGGATATATTAGAAGTTTTAAGTATTAATAGTGGATTTAGCGTGGTGCCTAAACATTTGTGTGTAAAAGGATTGAGTCAAAAATTGATTAAAACACCAATTAAGTCTTCTAATAGAATAGAGCAGAAACTCTATTATTCATTTAAGTTGAAGAATAGTAATCTGAAGGAAATCAATCTTTTTATGGATCAGTTGAAAAAAGATAAAGGCTAGTGCTTGGAAGCAAGGTAGTATTTATTCTGAGCGTATTCACCCAATCAAGTACATCTTTCATATACCTCTGTTTAAATTATGATAAGCTGTTTTTAGGTAGGTTCTACTTAAAGGGAACCTGAGGTGGATTCAAGAAGCGGTTACATCCAAGGATGTTCATGAATGTTTCAGATTTCACCCTCTGATATTTTTTAATATCTTCGATTTCAGCAGACCATAATAGGGAAGTTCATCCTTGCTAGGTATGCTAATTGGCCAAAATCATAACTGGAGAAATTAGGGACAATGACCGATTTGATTACTTTCTTTAAACGATTAACTCCTGTTTCAACTGAGAGCTTGGAGAAATTTTCCGGTTTGTTCCGACCAAAAATGCTGAAAAAAGGAAACTTCTTTATTACTGAAGGAAAAGTAGCCACAGAAATTGGGTTTTTAGAAGAGGGCATTATCCGGGCATTCTACAGAAACAAAGAAGCTGTGGAATACAATAAGCATTTTTTTATCAATCCCTGTTTTATTGGTGGCTATGCTTCACTTATAACTGGATCGCCCAACCAAATAATTCAACAGGCATTAGTGGACTGTAACATACAGGTCGCAAATTTTGCAGAAGTACAAAACCTGTATGAAAGCTGTCCCGATCTTGAAAGAGGTGCCAGACGATTGGCAGAACAATTTTTTGTACAGAAAGAGCAACGGGAAATTGAAATCGTATTACTAGATGCTGAAAAGAGATATCAGCTATTCCAAAAAGACTTCCCACAGCTGGAACAACTCATTCCTCAGTATCATATCGCTTCTTACCTGGGCATTACGCCCACTCAACTTAGCCGAATTAGGAGAAAAATTTCTGGTAAGTAGCATTTATCAACCTATGTAAATGCAATTGGTTTTTGACTTCTACAAATTTGCTCCAAGTAGTAGTGATAAGGCAAACTGAAAAAGTTGAACTTGGCTATTCATGGTCTTTTCAAAAACACCCCATCCCGAACCAAACTATTTGCTATGGAAATCCAGAAACCCTATACCGTTTTGGTATTATTGAATGCTAAGCCCCATTGGCTTGCCCTAACCAGAGATCAAAGGAGTGAGTTTGTCGAAAAAGAGCTGGTGCCTATTTTCGATAGAGTCAGTAAGAACGTATCTGTGAGATTTTTTGACAGTGAATATTTTCATGCATCCATTTCGGACTTTTTGATTCTAAATGCCACAGAATTGGAAGGTTATAAATTGTTTATAGAATTGCTTCGTGATACTAAAGTCTACAGCATACCTTATTTTGAAATTAAGGACATCATTATAGGGCAGGAGAACTTGTTTGAAGATTTCAACGAGCAATTTAAAAGAGATGCCCTATGAGAGTCACAGGTAACACCATCTTAATTACAGGAGGCTCATCAGGAATTGGTCTGGCCCTTGCCAAACGTTTTTTGAAACTTGATAACAAAGTCATTATCACTGGCCGTAACGAAGAAAAATTAAAACAAATAAAGGAGGAACTCCCGGGAATCCATTGCTACGTTGGCGATTTGACCCACAAAAGCTCACTGGATGAACTTGTATTATTGATGGAACAAGAACACCCCGACCTCAATATCCTAATCAACAATGCCGGCATCCAATACAACTACAGCTTTGTAGATGAACCAGATCTTTCGTATAAAATTGATTATGAAATATCCACAAATATAACAGTGCCTATTAAACTTACCGGGTTTTTACTGCCTTTACTTCTTAAAAACCAGAATAGTGCCATAGTCAATGTCAGCAGTGGACTTTTTATTGCCCCAAAAGCATCCGCATCGGTGTATTGTGCCAGTAAATCTGCCATTCATAGTTTTACCAAGACACTTCGCTATCAGTTGGAAACTACCGATACAAAAGTTTTTGAAATCGTCCCTTCTCTGATTGATACCCCTATGACTGAAGGAAGGGGTAAATCCAAAATTTCTGCCGAACAGCTGACTGACGAGTTTTTCAGGGATTTTAAAAAGAACAAAACTGAAAGCTATATAGGTAAAACTAAGTTGTTGAATTTTATTCATAGAATTTCCCCAAAACTCTCAGACAAGATCATGAAAAACGGTCTTTAGCTATAAATTAACCTAATGAAATGAAACCTTTACTTGTTTTACTTGCTGTATTTGCTGTTTCCCTTTTGACAACCAGAGTTGTACGCGGGAGATTTGAATTTGCATTGTCCGGGAGAATTGCCATGTCTGCAATGCTTGTATTCACGGCAGTGGCGCACTTTGTATTTACCAAAGGGATGTCTATGATGCTACCCGATTTTGTTCCATACAAAACGCTAATTACCTATGGGACAGGTATTCTTGAAATTTTTGCCGCTATAGGTCTTTTAATTCCCAAATTTAGAGTGGTAACAGCATGGTTGTTAATCGCATTTTTCATCCTCATCCTTCCGTCAAATATTTATGCAGCCCTAAATCATATCGACTATCAAACAGGAACTTTTGATGGAAACGGTTTATCTTACTTGTGGTTTAGAATCCCATTGCAAGGCGTTTTCATCTGTTGGACTTATTTGTCAGCAATTAGTAAATGATAAAATGCATACAATTAGAATTTACTAGCTAAAATTCAGTTTAAATACTTTTGAATTAGATTTTTTATCGTTGAAGTATGAAAAACAAAAGTGGATATGATAGGGGCTATAGGCCGCTTTTCCATTATATATTATGAGGGCTAATTCAAACAACAAATTATAGTATCTGTATTTAAAGGAAATATTGATATATCGACCTAGATTTATGGTTTTGTACTGTTGTCATACATACTTTTCCTAACTATGACCAATTAACGGAATAAAAAGAAGTTCTTAAGGTGGGCATAAGTGGTTGAATTAGCTTTATAGACTACAGTGGTGAAGATGGCTTTAACACTGTACTTTGAAATTAACCGAGAGCTTAAGAACTCAGTTAGTTAGAGCTTATATTTTTGAAGTAAACCTTGATAGTTCTTCCTAAATATTTCTATTCAAAACACTGATCACCAATTTCTTCACCGTTTCCATTTCTTCCGGTTTACTTGAAGCAATAAAAAGAGTCAAGCTGGCAAGAGCATCATTGCTGATTATCGAAACACCTTCCTCATTATGCCAATAGCATATTTGACTGCAAAAAGAGAAGGAAGCAAGCGGCTGCAATCCGTTTGTTGCCATCTACGAATCCGTGATTTTTGACGATCAGGTATAGGAGCGTAGCGGCTTTTTCTTCCAGGGTTGAGTAGAAATCCTCGTCACCAAATCCTTTACTGATTTGTGCAATCGCACTTTCAAAGCTTTCATCTTTTTCCTTTCCAAACACACTTGACTCAAAATCTGATTTCATCGATTGAATTACTTCTTTGTATTCTGCTATCTCTGGATAGTTTGCTGGTCTTTTAGTTAACCCTTTTTTATCAAGGTTCTCATGATCATAATCATCGAGCAACTCAAGACCTTTGGCAAAGTGGTTAAGCCATTCCAAATTCTGATCCAGGGCCTTTTGCTCAATTGCCCGGCTTAAGATCCGGATTCCGTCTTTAAGGGTCTGGACTTCTTGTTGTTTCTGAGAAAGCCTTGTCTCATTGATAGCATAGCCCTGAACAAGGAAATCTTTGAGTCGTTGGGTTGCCCATTGACGAAATTTTATACCATTTTTTGAATTTACTCTATAGCCAACTGATATGATCATGTCGAGATTAAAGTGATCGATATTTCGTTCAATTTTCCTTTTACCCTCCAGTTGAACTATCCGGAATTTCCGGATAGTTGGTTCCTTTTCTAATTCATGACTATTATAAATTGTTTTGATATGTTCATTTATTGTTCTTACGTCCTTACCAAAAAGCTCAGCCATTTGCTTTTGATTTAGCCATACTGTTTCCTGCTCAAACTTTACCTCAATTTGAGTTTGGCCATTTTCTCCTTGGTATATTTCGATTTTATTATTCATTGTTACTGTTCAATTTAAGATTCATTTTTGAGTTTCTGGCTCTTCATTAAAAAAGAGGCAGTCTGGATTCATTGTAGCTTTTCCTTTAGTGCCTTCATGTCAAAGCTTATCCTAGTATCCAGGATTTTGGCATAATGCTGCGTCTGCTTGAGGGATTTGTGCCCCAGCATTTTTGATACGGTTTCAATAGGGACTCCATTGGCCAAGGTTATGGTTGTAGCAAAGGTGTGCCGGGCAATATGAAAGGTGAGTGGTTTATTTATCTCACATACATCCGCAATCTCTTTCAGATAGGAATTCATCTTTTGGTTGCTCAATACAGGAAGTAAATGAGTGCCATCCTGGCATTGTGGATGGTTTTGGTACTTTTCAATCAACTGTAATGCTTTTGGCAATAAGGGCAAACGGGTAGGAGAATCTGTTTTTTGCCTCTGAGTATATATCCATTGTTCTCCGTCAATACCTGTTGCTATTTGATTTTTTCTAAGGTTTTTCACATCAATGTAGGCAAGGCCAGTATAGCAACTGAACAGAAAAATATCCCTGACATGGTTTAGCCGTTCCGTTGCGAATTGTTTTTCAGATATCTTTTGGATTTCAATCCATGATAGAAAGTCCCGATTGACTTCCTTTTTCACCATCTTGAACTGTACAAACGGATTTCTGATCAACTATCCGTTTTTTATGCAGATCAGTACAATCTTTTTAAAATTGGAAAGGTATTTCACAGTGGTATTGTGACTGCAGTTCTGAACCGACCTTAGCCAAAAGGAATACCCTGAAATAAATTCATAATCCAGAAGTTGGATGTCCATGTCATCTGATCCATATTTCCATTGGATAAATGAGCGGGTATGATCCAATGAGGTTTTGTAACGCTGCAAAGTGCCAGGAGCAAATTCTTTTCCCAGCAACGCTTCCACCTGTTCATTGTGCTCTTTGAAAATCTCAAGTATCATTTTTTTCTTCTCACCGATTCCAAGAAGGACATTCTTCAAAGCTTCTGAGGTGACTTCTCTATCTGATTCAATCAGTTGCTTTTTGGCTTGAAGTGCTTTATAGGAAAGTGTATCCAGGAATGAGTTTAATATCCTGCTGTCCTCTTTGTTTCCTTCGGCTCTTCCGGCTGAAGCGTTCCACCTTGAAGGGGGCCAAAGTCTCTTTGTGGAAATTTCTTTAGAAATCCCATCGACGGTGATTCTGAGGTATACATACCTCTCTTTTTTTGTTGATTTTTTGGACTGTTTCAAAAAGAAGAGCAATCCGGAGCTTTTTTCTAACATGATTTGATTAGTTAGGTTGAATAAAATTCGGAATACAAGCTCTAAATCACAAAATGTTTACTTGTTTAACATGTTGATAATCTAAATAATATGACATTCCCAGTGCGTCTTTTTTTTTCAGGTAGAGGACTACACGAATGACGCACTGGAATTACAGGCAATTATGAAGATTTTATGGGTTTTTGACCATAAAAAAAGCCTGTAAAGAATTTCTTTACAGGCTTTTTTTGAATCTGTTGAGTTGAATAAAGCGAAAAACTGATTTTTAATATACTGATTTTCAGTGTTTTGTATTTTTATTCTTTCTTGAAGTGACTTTATAAATCTTTTTTCAAGAAGCTTGTTGACTTGTTCAACAAGGTACTCAGCAGAGGAAGAGGGATTCGAACCCCCGGTACCTCACGGTACAACGGTTTTCAAGACCGCCGCATTCGACCGCTCTGCCATTCCTCTAGGTCGCCATCAGGTTTTGTGCCCGATTAGGATTGCAAAAGTAGGATAAATGTGAACTTTTGCAAAATGGTTTTGACCTTTTTATGCTAACGTTCTGATTGTTTTGAGATTAATTTTAAATTATTCTGTTTTAGATTGCCCGCTTCCTGTTGTTTTTCTTATCCAGCGGTTAACTTCTTCCTCCAATAGGTTCAAAGGAAGAGCTCCTTGTCCTAGTATTAAGTCATGAAAAGCCTTTAAATCAAACTTGTCGCCTAAGTCCCTTTCTGCTTTAGCCCGCAACTCCTGGATCTTTAGCATCCCGATCTTATATCCCGTCGCCTGTCCCGGCATCACCAGATATCGTCTTACCTCAGATTGAATCGCTCCAGCCGAAATGGAAGAATTTTTTTCAAAATAGGAGATGGCATCAGCCTCTGTCCATCCTTTGGAATGAAGCCCGGTATCAGTAACTAAGCGGATTGCCCTCCATATCTCATTGACCAATCTCCCGAAATCATAATAGGGATTCTTGTATCCTCCCATTTCCTTGGCCAATGCTTCAGAGTATAAAGCCCAGCCTTCTACATAGGCATTGAAGAAAAGTTGGGTCCTGAATTTAGGGATGTTCTTGAGTTCCTGTTGTATGGAGATCTGCATATGGTGCCCGGGGATTCCTTCATGGTAAGCTACTCCTTCCATAGTGGATTTGGGCATTGCCGACATGTCTGATAGGTGTACGTAATACGTGCCGTTTCGGCTTCCGTCAGGCGTTCCTTGGGAGTAATGCTGCGGGGCACCATCTTGTTCCCGAAAGGCTTCCACACGTTTGACATCGAGTTTAGCCTTGGGTAATAACCCGAAATATTCAGGAGTCTTCGTATTCATTGTGTCTAAGAAAGCAGTAGACTGATCTAAGTAGGCCTGTCTTCCCTCATCTGTATTAGGAAAAAAGAATTGAGGATCACTATTGACGAATTTGAAGAACTCCTTTAAATCTCCATCAAAGCCTACTTGCTCTTTTATGGCCAGCATTTCTTTTTGTATTCTTTCTACTTCCCTAAGTCCGATTTCGTGGATTTCATCAGCCGATAAATCCGTGGTGGTGGCACTTTGCAGCCTGAAAGTATAATACTTATCGCCATCCTTATGACGGCTAAGGCCGGTAGGTGCCGTCTCTAAAGTTGGTAATTCCTCCTTGAGCCAGGCAATCAACTTTTCATACGAAGGTTTGAAAGAAGTTTGGAGTGATTCCTTGGCTTGTGACTTGAGGGTATCACCTTCTTCTGGCGTGATCTTCCCGTCTTTCTCCAGTGTTTTGATTTTCGAAAGTGCATCACTCCACAGCGGAGAGTCTTTTTCAGAATTGTCAAAAGGCTGGCCTTGGATCAGTGCTTCTGCTTGTTTGATTACATAGTCATAAGCAAACTTCGGCGGCTTATATCCTTCCGCTGCTTGTATTTTTGCTCTTTCCACTAGTTGATCCATTGCTCTTCCCAATTCGGCGTAACGTGAAATCAAGGCTTCCATATCTGCCAAGGAATCCACGGTGTGATAATTGATCAATATGTTTGGCAGTGAAGTGTGTGAGCCTGTCATTTGGTTGAAAGCATACCCGGAATTTCTGAATTCGTATTCCAATTTTGCCTGCTCATACTGATATTCCCATAGCTTCCATGATAATTGCGCTTCATGGTCAATTTCGTCCAAAGCAAATTTTTCCTTCATTTCCGCCACACTGGCTTCCATCCATTCGAGTATCTTCATTTCGCCGCTTTCACTCATGTCGTCGATCTTAGAATAATGATCTTTTCGGCCTTGAGTTGTCAATTGAAGGGGGCTCATCTGAAGTAATTCTTCGTATTCCTGATCAAGCCAGCTGTTTATTTCAGCTGTGGAATCTTTTGCTTCTTCAGAGCCTGCGCAGCTGTATAGACAGATCAAACATAGCAACAAAAGAGTGTAGGGTAGTTTTAAACTTATCTTCATAAAGTTAGGTAGGTATAGGTTTCTTTTAAAGTTAAGTAAAAAAATCGTTCGTGTCGTAGGAAATCAGTTCTTGTAGCGGTGCTAAGTTGGATGTCTTGATGTGGACAAACCTGCCTTACCCTGCCAAACTCTTTTTCTCTTCCCGTACCAACTCCTCGATTTCCGGTCTTTTTCGCTTTTTGCTTTCCTCAACCAAGTCCAAACTCACATTTACCTCAAAGCACACAATGATGATGATAGATGTGATCAGTAGCCAAAGCATCAATGCAATCAACGTCCCTATTGAACCATAGAGTCTGTTGTAGCTTGCGAAATTGTTCAGGTAAAAAGTGAAACCATAGAAACCAAGCGTGATAAGTAATCCGGCGAGTTTTGCTCCCACCGAGAAGAATTTCCATTTATCGTGTACAGCCGGTGCAAATCGAAAAATGAATGCTGTGGTGATATAAAACATGAACAGTAGAATGAGGAACTTAAGCGTGGAAAAGAGGAATATCATAAAACCTGAATTGAATACTTGCAATTCGTCAAGCCTTCGGATAATTATCCCTCCCAAAATCATTACCAGACTTGCGGTAATTACCGTCAATGCAAGCATAAGCACAATACTGACAGCTATACCCCTGCTTTGGAGAAATCCTCTATTATCTTTCGTTTGATAAACTGAATTAAAAGAATTCATCATAGACACCACCCCCTGTGTGGATGCAAATAAGGCGAAGAAAAAACCCAGGGAAAGCAGACTTTGCCTCGGTTTGGATACGATATCCATGATAGTTCCTTCGGATTGGGTATAGATTTCTTCGGGAAGGATTTCTTGGGTGAATTTTAGAATGTTTTGAGTAGTGATGTAAGGGAAAATATCCTGCAAGTATGGAATAAGATTCAGCAGAAATAAGATCATGGGGAAAAGTGCTATCGTATAGCTGAAAGCCATAGAACCGGCACGTTCTAAAATGTCGTCCTTTTGCAGCTGAATCAAAAAAATCCTCCCGACATCAAAAAGATTTTTGTCCGGGTCTCCTAAATGGATTTTCTTGAGCTTTCTAGCTTGCCAAAGTAGCTTGACTTCTAACCTAAGGATTTTTGT
Organism: Algoriphagus sp. Y33; assembly: GCF_014838715.1. Lineage (NCBI taxonomy): Bacteria > Pseudomonadati > Bacteroidota > Cytophagia > Cytophagales > Cyclobacteriaceae > Algoriphagus > Algoriphagus sp. Y33. The sequence continues at coordinate 665,606 of NZ_CP061947.1, forward strand.
TTTGATCACTTTATCCTACTTCTTGAAAATACCCTTTCAATAAAGCTAGTAAATTATGTGGAGGTCTGGTTGGCTTATGCGAGTCTTTTTTGAGAAAAGTAAGTGTTGTCCAGCCTTCGGTGATAAGTTCTCTGTGCTCATTAAATACCTCATATTCAAATCGAATCCGTGCACCCGGTAGGGTAGGGATGGTTGTTTTGATAGTGAGCAGCTCATCGTATTTTCCGGGTTTGATATAGTGGAAGTGGCTTTCCAGCACCGGCATCATGATCCCTTCATCTTCCATTTCCCTGTACGAAAATCCTGCACTACGCATAGCTTCTACTCTGGCTACCTCGAAATACATCGCATAGTTTCCGTAGTAGACATAACTCATCTGATCAGTCTCTGCGTATCTGACTCTTAACTGGGTTTCGGCGGTGTACATAATCAATAAATCTTAGCGGCATTAAGTGCAGCCTGATATCTTCTCGCATTCGCATTATGCTGGGCCAATGAGGTGGCAAAAGCATGGTAGCCCGAAAAATCCTCCTTCGCACAGAAGTAAAGGTAAGTATGCTCCTCTGCATTCAATACGGCATCCAAGGAATTGATATCCGGAAGGTTGATGGGTCCCGGTGGAAGGCCTGCATACCTGTAGGTATTATAAGGACTGTCTGTTTCTTTGTGGACGTTCAGTACTCTTTTCAGTTCAAAATCTCCCAACGCAAACACCAGAGTAGGATCCGCCTGCAAAGGCATATTCAATTGTAGTCTGTTAAGGTATACACCGGCGATTCTTGGTCGCTCATCTGCTTTTTGGCTCTCGGCCTGTACAATACTTGCCAAGGTACTCACTTCTTTTGGGGATAAGCCAAGCAAATTTGCTTTCTCCTTTCTGGCATCCGTCCAGAAACTGTTATACTCCCTATACATTCTGTCAAAAAGTGCCTCTGCTGTCGTATTCCACCACAGTTCATAGGTGTTTGGAACGAACATGCTCATGATCGTTTCTTCGTCAAAATCAAATTTCCGGATATAGACGGAATCCTGAATCAGTGCCAGAAACTGATCTTCTGATATCTCCATATTGGCGGTGATTTTTTCTGCCAAATCCTGTTTTGTTCTTACGTTGTTGAATGTCACCCGGACTGGCGTCTGTTTTCCCGAACGAAGTAATTTCACCAATTCGAGATTGGTCATCTTGGGTTCGATGGTGTACAGCCCCGGTTTTACGTTCTCCTGATAGTCCAAGATTTTGGCAAGAAAACCGAAACTCACCAAGTCATTCACGACATTATCTTCGTAGAGTTTATTGGAAACTGTTTTGTAGGTATCATTGCTTCCGATTTTCAACATATAGTTTTGGTCGGTTTCCATCAGTGTATTTGGACTGAAAAATACCTGGTAGAAATAGAAACTCAGAGAGATAGTCATCACCGAAAAAGCAATGACTAGGACGAGATAGACGTTTTTTCTTTTATCACTTTGCATACTGATGCCAAAAATAGGGAAAAATCTAAGTAGGAGTTTGTCCCATAGGCAAGGGAATTATACCTTTCTGTGCAAAAATGATTTTTATGGAAGTAATTTTGGTCACTTGCGCTGTGATCTTTTCAGATAAAAGAGTCCTTTGTGCGCTACGATCGGAGACTATGCACCTGTCTGGTTTTTGGGAATTTCCCGGCGGGAAAATTGAAGGGAAAGAAAGTCCAGAGGATTGTCTTATACGGGAGATTAGAGAGGAATTGGCGATTTCTATTAGAATAATCTCCGCAATGAAGTCCAATGAGCATTCCTACACTGAAGGGAAAGTACTCCGGTTGATGCCTTTTGCATGCACATGGGAAAGCGGAAATATTGACTTGCTGGAACACGAACAGGTAAGATGGCTTACTAAAGAAGAATTGAAATCTGTTAAGTGGGCTCCCGCGGATTTGCCTATAGTAGAAGACTTAATTGGGAATTGGAACAATATTCAGGAACAACTAGTTGATTGGGAACAGAGAAAAATAAGATATGGCTGCTGAAAAGATTCGATTATATGAGGAAAACCCTGACCCGGATAAGGTGAGGCAAATCGCTGCCATACTTCGCGATGGGGGGGTGGTGATCTATCCTACGGATACCGTTTATGGTATGGGCTGCGACATTATGAATTTGAGAGCGGTGGAGCGCATCTGTAAGATCAAGGGAATTAACCCCAGGAAGCATAATTTCTCCATAATCTGCGCAGATTTGAGCAATATTTCCCAATTCACTAAGGTGATCAGTAAGCCGGTATTCAAAATGATGAAAAAGGGGCTGCCCGGCCCTTTTACGTTTATTCTGGAGGCAAGCAATCAAGTGCCTAAAATATTACACAGTAATAAGAAGACACTCGGGATTAGAGTGCCTGATCATAATGTCCCCCGCATGCTGGTGGAAGAACTAGGACATCCTATCCTAACTACTTCTATCAACGACGAGGATGAAGTGATAGAATACAGTACTGATCCTGAATTGATTTTTGAGAAATACCAACATCTTGTCAATGTAGTGATTGATGGGGGATACGGGCAGAATATTGCTTCAACTGTACTGGATTGCACAGGTGATGAGGTGGAGGTGATCAGAGAAGGCTTGGGAAAATTGGAAGATATAGAATAGCATGGCAAAGAGCATTGCTGTTGACCTGCATTATTTCCCCAACCTTGAGTTCTTTGCCGCGATTGCAGAAGCAGATGAATTGGTGTTTTTCCCGGGGGAGACTTACCGGAGGCAATCTTTTTTCAACCGGACCCAAATTCGGTTGGCCAACAAGGTTGGGACACTGAGCGTGCCTATTCAAGGAAGAAGGCCGAGGCTTCCACAGGAAGATATCAAAATTGACAATTCCCAAAACTGGTTAGCTGTCCACCTGCGGGGAATTCAGAGTGCCTATGGGAAAGCACCTTTTTATGAGTATTATTTTCCGTATTTTGAAAAGGTTTTTCTGCAGAATTACGATGAACTATGGAAGCTAAATTGGGAAATGCTGACAATATGTCTTAGACTGCTGGGCTTGCATGTCAAGTTGCGGGTGCAGGATAAAGATCAGAGCCAGACTTGGACTCAGGACATAAGAGGGCAATTGACGCCCTCAGTGCCTTTTTCGGAACGGAATTACTATAACCCCGAGTCCTATTTCCAACTTTTTGGCTTAGACTTTGATCCTAACCTCAGCGTTCTGGATTTGTTGTTTTGCGAGGGATCTGCCTCTAAGGGCATAATCTTAAAGTCTGTAAAAAAACATTGAACAATCTATAAAAGGATTGTGTTTTTAAAACAAATTCGGTAACATACGTTCAGGATTATTAAACAATCAGATAGGAATTAAATGGAAGCAAAATTTTCGAATAGAGTCAAAGAGGTGATCTCTCTTAGCCGCGAAGAAGCACTTCGCCTGGGACATGATTACATTGGCACAGAGCACCTCTTGCTGGGGATGATTCGTGAAGGAGAAGGTGTTGCTGTTTCCATTCTTAAGAAATTGGGAGTGCCAATGGACGAATTGCGCAATGCGATCGAACGCGCTGTAAAAGGCACCGCAAATCACAACGTAAAGAATATGGCCAATATACCTCTGACAAGACAGTCAGAGAAGGTGTTGAAAATCACATATTTGGAGGCAAAAATTTTCAAAAGTCAACTGATCGGTACGGAGCACTTGCTACTGTCCATCTTGAGGGATGAGGATAACATAGCTACTCAAATACTTAACAAATTCGAAATCAACTACGATTCGGTTAAGGAGATGCTGGAAATGTCTTCAGATACTCCTCCTCGCTCCAGAGCTGAGGCTGAAGATGGAGATGACGATGGATCCAAGCTTTTTGGTTCTTCAGGAAGTGGCTCGGGAGCATCTAAACCCGGTGCGGAGAAGTCCAGAACTCCGGTATTGGATAATTTCGGTAGGGATCTGACCAAAATGGCGGAGGATGATAAGCTTGATCCTATCATCGGCCGTGAGAAGGAAATCGAACGCGTAGCTCAGATTCTTTCCAGAAGGAAGAAAAACAACCCAATCTTGATCGGTGAGCCCGGTGTGGGTAAGACAGCTATTGCGGAAGGTTTGGCACTTAGGATTATTCAGAAGAAAGTTTCCCGTGTGCTTTTCAACAAGCGTGTGGTGACTTTGGATTTGGCTTCCTTGGTGGCGGGGACGAAATATAGAGGGCAATTTGAAGAGAGAATGAAAGCCGTGATGAACGAGCTGGAGAAATCTCCAAACGTCATCCTCTTTATCGATGAGCTGCATACCATAGTGGGAGCAGGGGGAGCATCAGGATCTTTGGATGCATCCAATATGTTCAAGCCGGCTTTGGCACGTGGAGAAATCCAATGTATCGGAGCGACTACTCTAGATGAGTATCGTCAGTATATTGAGAAAGATGGAGCTTTGGCAAGACGGTTCCAAATGGTAATGGTCGATGCTACCACGCCTGAAGAGACTGTTCAGATCTTGAATAATATCAAAGATAAGTACGAGGATCATCACAATGTTAATTATACCGATGAGGCGATCATTGCCTGTGTGAAACTTTCGGACAGATATATTTCCGATAGATTCCTTCCGGACAAAGCCATAGATATTCTCGATGAGGCAGGAGCCAGAGTCCATATCAACAATATTCATGTTCCTGAAGAAATTCTGAAACTTGAAGCAGAAGTGGAGGATATCAAAACGGAGAAAAACCGTGTGGTGAAATCCCAAAAGTATGAAGAAGCCGCTCAACTTAGAGATAAGGAGAAAAAGCTGCTTGAGCAGTTGGAAACAGCCAAAAACAAGTGGGAAGAAGAGAGTAAGTCTAAGAGATATACTGTAGATGAGGATCACGTGGCTGAAGTAATAGCAATGATGACCGGAGTTCCCGCCAAGAGAATAGCGCAGAATGAAGGTGTGAAATTGTTAGGTATGAATACTGAGCTTTCGGGTAAAGTAATCGGGCAGGATGAGGCGATTAAGAAATTGACTAAGGCGATTCAGAGAACTAGAGTGGGATTGAAAGATCCTAAAAAACCGATAGGTTCCTTTATTTTCTTGGGACCTACGGGAGTGGGTAAGACTGAGTTGGCCAAGATGCTTGCTACTTATCTTTTCGACAAAGATGATTCTCTTATAAGAATAGACATGTCTGAGTATATGGAGAAATTCTCTGTATCAAGACTGGTAGGAGCACCTCCGGGCTATGTCGGCTATGAAGAAGGCGGTCAGCTGACTGAGAAAGTAAGAAGAAAACCTTACTCCGTAGTTTTGCTGGATGAGATCGAAAAAGCTCACCCTGATGTGTTCAACATTCTTCTGCAGGTCTTGGATGATGGTATCCTTACAGATGGGTTGGGTAGAAAAGTGGATTTCAGAAACACGATCATTATCATGACGTCGAATATCGGAGTCCGTGATTTGAAGGATTTTGGTGCAGGGATCGGTTTTGCCAGTCAGGCCAAGTCCGACAACATGGATGAAGTAATGAAGTCTACAATTCAGTCTGCCTTGAAAAAGGCATTTAGCCCTGAATTCCTAAATAGATTGGATGATGTGGTGGTATTCAACTCTCTTACCAGAGAACATATCTTTAAGATTATAGATATAAGTCTGGGTAAGTTGTTTGCAAGAATTACGGATTTGGGGTATAAAATTGAATTGACCGAAAAAGCGAAGGAATTCTTGGCGGAGAAAGGATATGATCAGCAATATGGCGCAAGGCCGTTGAACAGAGCGATCCAAAAGTATCTGGAAGATGCGATTGCCGAGGAAATCCTCAAAGGAGATCTTTCTGAGGGCGATGTGATCACGGCAGATTATTCCGGAGAAGGCACAGAATTGACTATTGCAGTTAAGAAAAAAGAGAAAGCTGATTAATAGTTAGCTGAAAAAAATCAATTGAAAGCCCCGAGCGATGAGTTCGGGGCTTTTTTAATGAATGTCTCTTTCTAGCACAGTGGGCACAGAGGTTTGTGAAGAGAGCGCGGTTGTACTTCCTCCGTATAAGCAGAACTTATTGTTTTTCTGCATGAACTTGAAAATTTCAGCAATGATTTTTTCATTTATAAATTTCATTTCTAAAGACTGTGATTTTTTTGGGAGCTCTGCGATTAATCCTTTGAAATAGTTTTGAAACCAACCGGCGAATCCTTGTCTAGAGAAAAAGAATATTTCCTTTCCAGCATAGAATCCAACAAGGGGATTATCTACAAAGTGGCGAATTCCTATTGTAAGAACGAAGATGATCGGGCGGATCTAATCCAGGAAATCATTTTACAGCTTTGGAAGGCCTTTCCGGGTTTCAAGCCGGATTACAAGCTGAGCACCTGGATGTATAGAATTGCTTTGAATGTGGCTATTTCGGCTTATAGAAAGGCTAGCAAACGCAGCCAAATTCTTCAGCCACTTTCTGAAACTGCCATTTATTTGGAGGAAGATAAAAGTGAAGCGAATGACAGCCGGGATTTGCTACAAGCTCTGATCTGCGAACTTAAGGAAGTGGATCGGGCATTGATTCTTCTTTACCTCGATGGCTATTTGTATCAAGAGATTGGAGAAATTCTGGGGCTTTCACAAAGCAATGTGGCAACAAAACTCTCCCGCATCAAGCAACAGCTAAAAATGAAATTCACTGCTCAACAATAGAAACTATGCAAGATATCGAACTACGACAAATTTGGAAATCATACGATGAGAAGCTGAAAGAACAGCTGGTTTTCAATCGGAAAAACACCTCAGATATTACTAAAATGAAGGTGAAAAGTGCATTGATTTCTATGCGTCCGATCAAACTGTTCACAGTTTTAGCAGGAATTCTCTGGGTACTTTTTCTGGATGTTTTACTGATCAATTTTTTCCCAGTTGGCAACCTGTTCTTTTTGATTTCGATAGGTTTTATATCCTTGGTAAATAAAATAGCAGTCGGGATATATGTTTATCAGCTAATCCTGATTTCGGTAGTTGACATCAATGCACCTGTGATGGGGACTCAGAAGAAAATAGCCGGGCTGGTGAGTTCTACCCTGTGGGTGACTAGGATTCTGATGCTTCAACTACCTTTTTGGACTACCTTCTTTTTAAACTCGGCCTGGATAGGTTCAGGGAATCTTATCTTCTGGATAATTCAAGGAGTCATTACAGTTGCATTTGCGGCTATTTCTTTTTGGCTCTTTATTAATATCCGATACGAGAATCGGGATAAGCGCTGGTTCAAATTTCTCTTTGGTAGCTACGAATGGACTCCTATTATGAAGGCACAAGAAATGCTCGTTCAGATCAACGAATACAAAGAAATCAATGATTAGCTTTTATTCATATGTATATCCGCTTTTCTGCCTGTAAAAGTGACCGGCATTTTTAGGCTTTCTATTCTATAGTTAAATCCCTTGAGAAAAACAGACGGGTAATAAAAATTCCTTGACCATCATCTGCTCCTGCATTACTTTCTACTCCCGAGGTGACATAGGTAAGCTTCCATCCTTCGGTGATCATGCTGTTGATCTTTGATGAGATCATAGCATCATTGGAGGCGATGTTTTGAAAGTTGATCCCGGTCGCAGAAAAGAAATTTAGCAACTTGGTTTCTTCCAACTCATCTATTTTAATGTCTTTACGACTGATTTCTTTTTGGTTACTTTTTGTGCCGTCTGTTCTTTCGGTGGCAAATGCAGAAGCATCAACTTGGGTTTTTGAATCAATAATCCTAGATCTGCCGATCCCCATAGGAACGATAGATTCTACCACAGTGACGATTTTAAATTCCTGTTGGGAAGTCTTGGATATTTCCTGCGCTTTCAACTGGCCTAATGGTGCCATTCCTACTAGAAAGAAAATTAGAGCTTTTTTGTACATGCTGTGTTTTGGTCTGAATGAAAAAAGAGATAGGGTATAAGTATATAAATAGATGAGCGGGGAAGGGGGCAGTTCTGGTGTCATAAACTGTCTATCAATTATTGCTGAAAGTCATAAACCATCTCTAACGCCGGATCCAACGACATTCCCCCCGGATTTAACCCGGGCTTCCCTTCAGGGATTTCCATTCCCAGTTTCTCGAAATATACTTCCCAGACCGAAAAGAACTCCTTTGAATTCGGATCTTTAAATGTCATGGGCTGGATTTCAAATACAGGATTTCCATGGTTTGCTTTTTGAAGGGTTAAATGTATGAGTTCCGAACAGTAATAAGAATCATTGGATAGATCGAACCCTGTGTCATATGGTCGGCCAAGTAGTTTCTCCGCTTCCGTCAGTGCCCTTGGTATCAGGTGTCGGAACTCCGGTTTGAGCCTACCTACGGCCGCTTTCGGCTTTTGGTTTTCGTCTAGGTGACGGCTGAGGAAACTATTGAGAGGAGTCTTTGTTACGCCTTTGGAAATAGCCTCCAATACGAACCATTCGTTATTTTCCTGCAGTAGGAATCCATTGTGAGAAAAATCCCTCCCCTCATATCCCGAAGTCACTGCACGAATCGCATCACAGAAGTCTCCACACTCTCCATCCTGGAAGAGAATATCCCCTTGCTGCCAAGCGAAATCAGCCTTTGGCTGACAAGCTACCTGAAAAAGCAGGAAATAAGCCAAAAAAGCCGTAGGTAGGATTGGTCTTGCTTTCATATGGACTAGATCGAAAGGATAAAAAACAGAAATCCTACTCCCAGAACCAAAATCATCTTTTGGGCTCTTTCCTTGATCTCAGGGGATAGTTTTCGCCTACGAATCACCAAAACCGCCAGGCTCAACCCTACTAACTGTAGAGCCAACCCCACGCCATTTAAAGGCCCCATCGGAGCATCCAGCACATGGAAGTAGCTATTCAAAAGAGCAAGCGTGCATAAGACAATGCCTGTGATCCCGAATAAAAAGGAACGCTGAAGTAGTGTCTTTTCGGAATGGTCTGTCCATTTCATTTTATCTGATTCTAATAGTTATGCGCAAGATACAAGACTTCCCGCTTTCGGCATTACCTAGGGCATGCTGAAAAACGCCGGCAGTAGGTCAAAAGCTATCATTTTGCAGGATTAACCCATTTTTCATATGACTATAATTGTTTTTCAGTGGCTATATGGAATCTCGCATTGGATATAATCATTTCATGTGTGTCCCTTCGACATGCTCGATTTCATGCGAACGGTTTTTCAGCAAGTGCAAGCTTATTGACGGCAATAGGTTTTTCTCCATGCATCAAAAAACTCAAAATTTTCCAGCTAGCCTCAGTCCTACCATCTTCTGCGTTGGCCTCATTCGAGGTATAAGCATACATCTTCAATCGGCCGCCTTGAATCTGGCATGCCTGAGACTTTTTCAGCAAGCCTTGCCTAAATTTCTGCTTTTACTTTTTCCAACCTTGAACCGAAATAGTTTGTTATTTCATCCACGCTCATCGCATTGAGCGTCATCTCCTTGGTAAGTCCCCCTTTTCTGCCGACAAGTACGCCATATTTCATATCGGCATAGCCCTCCATTTCATGTGCATCGGGATTGATAGAAAGCTTGACTCCCTGATCCATGGCATATCGTACCCACCTCCAATCCAGATCAAGTCTCCAGGGATTTGCATTGATCTCTATCACGACATTGTTTGCCGCACAGGCATCAATAATCGCTTTGTGATCAATAGGATAGCCTTGACGACGCAGAAGTAATCTACCGGTAGGATGACCCAGAATAGTGGTATAGGGATTCTCAATTGCTGTGATCAGCCTGCTCGTAGCCCGGTTGATATCCATGTTCAGGATAGAATGGACAGAGGAAACGATAAAGTCGAAACTTGCCAGGACATTGTCTTCATAATCCAGTTTTCCATCGGAAAGTATATCACTTTCTATCCCTTTGAAAATTCGGAATGGAGCCATTTCCTTATTCAGTTCATCTATTTCCTTATGCTGTTTTAGGATTTTTTCTACTTCCAATCCTCCTGCATAAAAAGCCGTTTTGCTATGATCGGAGATTCCCAAGTATTCGTAGCCCAGTTCTCTGCAATATTCGGCCATTTGCCTCAGACTGTGTTTTCCGTCGCTATAGGTAGAATGGTTGTGAAGAATTCCCTTAAGGTCTTTGTCTGTAAGTAATTCAGGGATTTTATTTTCCCTTGCCAGCGCAATTTCTCCAAAGCCCTCACGCATTTCAGCGGGGATATATTGGAGGCCATTGATGCTGAAAAACTCAGCTTCGCTTGGGTAATTCCTCTTTTGAAGTTTTTGGGCAATGCTTTCTTTCTCATCTACCGGAGATTCTAAGTGAAGCGGGGCAGCAATAAGCGAAAGCTTTTTCCATAGAAAATCCTCCTTAGAGCAGAAGTAGATGGTAACTCGGAGGTCTATTTCCTTTAATTTTCCTCTCAGTGTTCTGGGGCCTGATTCCAGCAGAATCCACTCAATGGATTCCATGGCCTTGAGATTGGCTTTTACAGTTGTCAACTCATCTGAAGCAATCAGAAACTCAGCCTCTGTGATAATTTCCAGCTTCCGGGAAAAATCTCCAACTACCGCCAGTTCTGCTTTTGGAGCCATCACCTTAAAGGCTTCTTCCAATTGCCCGATCATATCTTCTATATCGGCATAGAGCCATTTGCCGGCATTTGAAGCCTTGAACTCTAGGTTTTGCATGATCGTGGTTTGGGTTTTTTCTCCAAAACCTTTGATTTTAGCCACTTTTCCGGATTGACAGGCTTCCATCAATTCATGAGTGGATGTGATGCCCAGTTCTTCCCAAAGCGTTTTTACCTTCTTTGGTCCCAAACCTTTGATTTGAAGCACTTCCAGAATTCCCTCAGGAGTTTTACTCAGCAATTCTTCCAGCAGTGGAAATGTATCTGTCTCTTTTAGCTGTCGGATTGCTTCCACTATACTCTTTCCAACTCCCTGAATCTTGGCAAGCTCGACCTCGCTTAGCACCATGATATCCTCGTCTCCACGTTCTAAGGAGATGAGCGCACTTTGATAGCTGCGGATTTTAAACGGGTTTTCATCGTGTAGTTCCATCAGCTGAATGCTAAGCTTTATTTTTTTCAGAAGTGTCTTATGATCCAAAATCTCCGGGGTTGTGTGAATGTAATTAGACAAATGTCTTGAAATAATGTTTCAATTTAAGGGGCTATAGCTTAACTTAAAATTGAAAATTGATTTTCTACGGGCTTCTCTTTGCAAAGCGCTGGAATGGAGTAGAATTCATTCTCGTTTCCGGCGCTATCGAATTGAGAGAATGTATTTACCTTAAGTGAATCAATTGCTTTTTAACTTTCAATTAACAAAAGTATGAACTATTGGATGGTCAAGTCTGAGCCGGAATCTTATTCTTGGGATGATTTCGTAGCGAAAAAGGAGGATGTGTGGGATGGTGTGAGGAATTATCAAGCAAGGAATTTTCTTCGGGAAATGCAGTTGGGCGACTGGGTGTTTTTTTACCACAGTGGGAAGGAAAAAGCTATCGTAGGAATAGCGGAAGTGAGTGAGGAGCAGTTTCCTGACCCTACCGATGAAGCTTGGACAGCCGTAAAATTGAAAGTGAAAAGACCTTTGGAGAAAAGTATTCCCTTGTCAGCCATCAAGGCTGAGGATAGGCTGTCAGATTTGCCTATGCTGAAGCAAGCCAGGCTGTCTGTATTGCCTGTAGGTAAAGATGAATTCGAATTACTTCTTAAAATGGGCTCATGAAATCGAGCATGTCGAAATCGACACAGAAAGGGATGAGTATAAACCGGGCGAGATTCCCTGTTCGGCGACAGGCGGGCCTATGGCCTTTAAGAAAAAATTATAATTATATGAAAAAATCAGCTCTACTTCTACTTTTGTTTCTTTTTATCCTCGGGCAGCAGGCATTCGCTCAGCTTAGATTTATAGAGCGTTATGAAGTGGCTTCTGAGTTGAATGATCCGTTGTTTGAAATGATTGACTCAGAATCCGGATTGATTTCCTTTCGTACTCTTCCTGAGAAAGGGCTGAATTTGAAAAGGAAGTTTCAATATTTCATCTCAGATTCTTCCCTAAATTCAGCAGGTGGGTTAATAGAATTTCCGGTGAAAGATGGATTTGATATGTTGGGCTATGATACGGATAAGAATCAGCTATTTGTTCTTTTCACAAAAGGATACTCGACGAACTCAGCAAAGTATGTGCTTCAGGTGAATTTGGCGACCAAAGAAGGATTGGAATTTGCCGTTGACAATGTGTTGAATATGGAACTGCTGGAGTTTTTGGTTCAGGATCAAAAAGCAATTTTTATGGGGACTTCGGATAACAGGCCGGTTTTGCAAATTCATGATTTGCTTTCCAAAAGTGTCCATACACTTCAGGGAATCTATGGGAATGACACACAGATCCTTCAAATTCGGAAGATGCCCCAAACGCAATCGCTGGAAGTAGTATTGAGTAGGAAAGGTTCTCATAGGAGCCGTAATATACTTATCAACACTTATGATATGATTGGGAATGTCATTCAGGAAGTTAAAGTAGATCAGTTTGGAGATCGGAATCAGGAAATTATGGACGGAATCCTCCTCTCCACGGGCAATTATCAGGAGGCAATGATAGGTGCTTTTGGGCTGGAGCGGAGAAATACCTATCAAGGGATGTACATTATGGATATCAATGAGTTTGGCGAGTTTGACTTTAAACTATACACATTGGGGGATTTTCCGAACTTTTACAATTACCTCAACGAAAAGTCAAAAGCAAAAAGAGAAGCTGAGCTTAAGAAGGAGCTGGATCGTGAAAAAATTCCGGAAATAACTAACTTGTTTTCCATCCGGAGTGTTTACCAAACCCCCACTGCTTACTATGTGTACTTCGACCAATATTCTGTGAGCAACAGTCGGTCCAGGTATCAAAATGGGATGTACTCGCCTACGGGATACCGTTACGATAGATGGAGCAGAATGGGCATGCCTGCCATTCATGACCCATATTTGGTTAATCGTTTTCCGATGTCAGGCAATTATCAGACGGTTCCGGAGTACCGCTATGTTTCAGCCCATTTTGCCAAAGTAGCGAAGACAGGTCAGGTACTTTGGGACAACGCAACAGCTTACAATGAACTGGTGACCGACTATCCGGAGGCATTCGGTGAAGTGGCTGTGGTGGGAGAGGATTTTTATCACATGTATGTGGAAGATGATATAATGAAGCTGAGTTTTTTCAGAAGGGGAGAAAAAATCTTTGAAAATTTAGAGTTCGAACTGGGACTAGTCAATGAGAATGAGCGGATTCGAGATACGAATCTGGCGAGTTTAAGAATGATACATTGGTATGATAGGTACTTTTTGCTTACAGGCACTCAGCGTATTCGATACTTGAATGAAGTAGGAGCCGATCAGACAAGAGAGGCATACTTTCTTACCAAAATAGTGGTGGATGGGGATATGTATAAGCCGGAAGAACTCCCGGACTAGATTTTATTTTTATATTTACCCGCAAATCTACCCCATGCAAAAAAGGCTAGTCTTAGACGAAGGACAGATTGAGATCATACTCAGACGATTCTGTCACCAACTGATCGAAAATCACGATGATTTTGACAACACGGTACTTTTGGGTTTGCAGCCTAGAGGCCCGATTCTGTTGGACAAAATCGTAAAACTTCTGGAGGAAATTTCCGGAGTGAAAGTCCCTTCAGGATATCTTGATGCTACTTTTCACAGAGATGATTTTCGCCGGAGGGATTTACCTCTCAAAGCAAATGAAACGAAAATTAACTTTCTGGTCGAAGGCAAAAAAGTGATCTTGGTCGATGACGTGCTGTACAAGGGCAGGTCTGTTCGAGCTGCTATGGATGCGATGATCGCTTTTGGCAGACCTCAAAAAGTCGAACTTATGGTACTGGTAGACCGCAAACTGACTAGAGATTATCCCATTATGCCTGATTATTATGGCGTTCGTGTACATACGTTGGAAAGCCAGCATGTACTGGTGGAATGGGCAGATCAAGGGAATGAAAAAGACGCAATTTGGATCACAGAGAAAGTTAACCCTTAACCATGTCACAACTCAGTACGAAACACCTACTTGGAATCAAAAACCTCAAAGAGGATGATCTCCAGCTTATTCTTGACACGGCTGCTAATTTCAAAGAAGTGATCAATCGCCCGATCAAAAAAGTGCCTTCTCTTCGGGATATCACGATTGCCAACGTCTTTTTTGAAAATTCCACCAGAACCAGACTCTCTTTTGAGCTGGCTGAAAAAAGACTTTCTGCGGATGTAGTCAATTTTTCTTCTGCAAATAGCTCGGTCAAGAAAGGGGAGACACTGGTAGATACAGTGAACAATATTCTATCTATGAAAGTGGATATGGTGGTCATGAGACATTCCAGCCCCGGAGCACCGCATTTCCTTTCCCGTAATGTAAAAGCCAATATAGTCAATGCAGGAGATGGGACACACGAACATCCCACGCAGGCATTGCTGGATTCATTTTCCATCAAAGAAAAACTGGGAGATGTGGCAGGAAAAAAAGTTGCCATCATAGGCGATATTCTGCATTCACGGGTAGCACTTTCCAATATTTTTTGCCTTCAGAAACTTGGTGCAGAAGTGATGGTATGCGGGCCGATAACCCTACTGCCAAAGTACATAACAAGTCTTGGGGTGAAAGTAGAACTGGATGTGAAAAAAGCGTTGCAATGGTGCGATGTGGCAAACGTACTTAGAATCCAACTCGAACGACAGCAAATTAAATATTTTCCGAGTCTAAGGGAATATTCACTTTATTATGGCATTAATAAGAAACTGCTGAGCCAGCTGGATAAAGAAATCGTCATCATGCATCCCGGTCCGATCAACCGTGGTGTTGAATTAAGTTCAGATGCGGCTGATTCTGAACATTCTATAATTCTGGAACAAGTGCAAAATGGGGTGGCTATAAGAATGGCTGTCTTATATTTACTTGCAGGAACCAAAGGGTAAGGTAATTTGAGGTTTGATATTCCAAATTTGAAATTGTTTTACCATTAAATCTCAAACTCACTTTTATGCTAAGCGTAAGCAATCTGGTAAAAACCTATGACAAGCAGAATGCTGTCAATGATATTTCTTTTGAACTTCAAGGCGGGGAAGTAGTAGGATTACTGGGGCCAAATGGTGCGGGGAAAAGTACTACGATGAAATGTATTGTAGGCTTACTGCGCAAAACCTCCGGGGAAATTACCTTGGGAGGACACGATCATTTAAGTGTGGAAGCGAAGCGCCTATTTAGCTATATCCCGGAGACGCCCTATGTCTATGACCTACTCACCGTTCACGAACACATGCAGTTTGTGGCGCAAGCATATGGAGTAAAAGAGTGGAGAGAGAAAGCGGATGAGTATTTGGAGCTGTTTGAGTTGGCAGACAAAAAAGACAAACTTGGGAGAGACTTGTCCAAAGGCATGCGGCAAAAGGTGTCCATTTGCTGTGCACTTCTTCCCGATCCTCAGGTGTTGTTTTTTGATGAACCGATGATTGGTTTGGATCCTAAGGCAATCAAAAACACAAAAAAGATTTTTAGAGAATTAAAAGAAGCAGGGAAGACAATCTTGGTCAGCACCCACTTGATTGACAGTGTGGAGTCTATTGCAGATAGGGTCATGATTCTGAAAAACGGAAGCATAGTCGGCAATGACACCATTTCAAATCTTAAACTGCAGTTTGTACAGGAAGAAGGGACGTCTCTGGAAGATTTGTTTTTAGAAATGACCAAAGATGAATGAAATCCGACTACTATTCAGGAAGGATATCCTCATCCTGATCAATAATCTCAAGCTTATCCTGAAAAATCCCCTTCGACTCTTACCGTATGCGGGGATTTTGATTTATATCTTATTTATGTATTACCTCCGTCTTAGGAACAGAGGGGAGGATATGCAGAGTCAAGAAATGCCTGAACTGGACATGAATAGCATTCCGGAAGTGAATTTTGCGATGCAAAATATCATTGGGGGAGTGACTGTTCTGGCCTTGGCCTTTCTGATTTACCAGCTGTTCAGAGCTACTAAAAAGAACGTCAGTTTTTTTAAGATGGCTGATGTCAATCTGCTTTTCACAGCACCTGTAAAGCCGGAGAATATCCTGATTTACTACATGGCAAGATCTATCTTGCCATCCTTGGGCGGAGCAATCATCTTTGTGGTGTATGCATCGAGTCAAGCTATTGATACATATGATTTGAATGTTGGGAATTTTATCTTCCTAATCTTATCCGTAGCACTTTTCTTTTTTATTGTTTCTCCCATCAAGTTTCTGGTTTATACGCTGAATACGAAGTATGATGTGATAGAGCACATCCGTACGGGAGTAATTGTGTTGGCAGCAATACTCTCAGGGATTATTATTATCCCCGGTTTATTGGCTGAGAAGTTTTGGCAGGGAATGTTTGCATGGATTAGTTCTCCATGGTTTGATTTCTTCCCTATTGTGGGTTGGAGCCGTGGAATTGCAAGCTATCTTTCCCATGATAATGTGATTTTATCGATGGGTTTTATCGCTCTCTATGGCATCGCCTACTTTGTTATTTTGAAATTGGTTATCCGGTTTGCAGGATATTATTACGAGGATGTGCTGGAGGCAACGAAGTCGAATGAAGAAAAGCTTGAAAAAGTAAAAGGCAAAAAACAAGTTGGAGAGAGTTCGTATAGTCTCAACACTAAAAAGAAGCTTGCACTTCCCGATTTTGGAACAGGAGCAAAGGCCTTCTACTGGAGGAATTATGTGCACAGCTCCCGTCAGGATTTCCATCCGCTTTTTGGATTGTATTCTCTGATCATGGTCGGGATAGGAATAGTGCTGGCCGTACTGTCTTTATTCGAATGGTTTTCGCACTATTTCCTCTATGTGTATTTATTAATGATGTTATTTATCTATTTTTTTGCAGGGATCGGGAGAGCCAATGTAGGAGATCTGAAAAAGCCCTTCTTCATATTGGTTCCTGCTTCCTGGGCGTCCAAGTTTTGGAATATGATCAAGCTCGATATCTTGCAGATTGGCTTATTTTGCTTAGCGCTGATTATACCTTCTGTCTTGATCGCAGGATTAAACCGGTATATCATCCCAGTGTTCTTATTCGCAACGATAGAAGTGTATTTGGTTGGTTTTGGGATCAATATAATTCCGCAGATATCCTTGGACGAGGGTTGGGATAGAAAATTGATCAAGCCATTTATGATAGGGGGGATAGTGCTATTTGGTTTTATCCCTTCTCTTGCATTCAGCATTCTCGCTTTTATAGCTTCTAAGCAATTCGTATGGGCGCTTTTTGGAGGCACCTTTGGGATGTTTTTTGTTGCGGCTATTTTGATGCATGTGACGCTGGATGTGTTGAAGCGGCTGGAATTTAAGGATGTGTAATAGAAGTTGTGGGAATTCGTCATTGCGATGAACGAGGTACGAGAGAAGAAGCAATCTCCAATTCAATTTTCTGTTACTCTATGTTATCCAGCTTCTCCGGAAGCCGGATCAATTTAAAGACTCGATAAGAGCCTCACTCACGGAAATGCGAAATTGAAGATGCCGGTCGTGATGACACGAACGATGGCAGTGGATAAGAATGGAAAGTGAGTCCTAGTTGACAGTATTCAGTCGCGGTTTGCAGCGCTCAGTCCTCAGTCCCGGTTGTGAAAAGCCGAATTTTATTCTGTTTTAACTTTCTTGGAATCGATTCAGCAAGAAAATTCCTGTAATTTTAACCTGGATTACGCATTAGGATTCGTAGAAGCATGTCCCGATTCTTTTCGGGAAGGTTTCAAACAGCAAGAAAATCACTTTGGATCCCGATGACTATCGGGAGAAAAGTGCGGCTGATTTTGAAGCAGATTGAAGCCGGAGTAGATTTTCTAATGCGTATTTCAGGTTTAAGTTACCAAATCTAACCGACTATGATCTACAACTCAATAATCAATACCATCGGGAATACACCGATGATCCGCTTGAATAAACTGGCCAAACACATTAAAGGGGAAGTTTTGGTGAAGGTAGAATACTTCAACCCGGGTAATTCCATGAAAGACCGTATGGCGATCAAAATGGTCGAAGATGCTGAGAAAGCAGGTTTACTGAAACCCGGAGGAACCATCATAGAAGGAACAAGTGGGAATACGGGAATGGGACTGGCTTTGGCAGCAGTGGCAAAAGGCTATAAGTGTATTTTCACCATGGCGGATAAGCAGTCCAAAGAGAAAATTGATATTTTAAAAGCAGTAGGGGCAGAAGTGATTGTTTGTCCGACAAACGTATCCCCAGAAGATCCACGATCCTATTATTCCATTGCAAGGAAGTTAAATCAGGATATTCCAAATTCTTTTTACCCAAATCAATACGATAACCTATCCAATACCGCCGCCCACTACGAGACGACCGGACCTGAGATATGGAAGGATACCGACGGGAAAATCACACATTATGCGGCAGGTGTAGGGACGGGAGGCTCCATGTGTGGAACTGCGCAGTACCTCAAAGAACAAAATCCGGATATCGTAACTGTAGGAATTGATACGTATGGTTCCGTATTCAAAAAGTACAAGGAAACAGGCATATTTGATGAGAAGGAAGTTTACCCGTACCTGACTGAAGGAATCGGTGAGGATATTCTCCCAAAGAATGTGAACTTCGATATGATAGACCACTTTATCAAAGTAACGGATAAAGATTCTGCGGTAATGACCAGACGATTGGCTAGGGAAGAAGGCTTGTTTGTAGGTTGGTCCTGTGGATCGGCTGTACATGGAGCACTGGAATGGGCAAAGGACAACTTAAAAGAAGGAGATCAGCTGGTGATTATTCTTCCTGATCACGGTACCCGCTATCTGGGCAAAGTGTATAACGATGAGTGGATGAGAAATCACGGTTTCTTGGAAGACAAGACTTTTTCCACTGCAAGAGATATCATAGCGCAGCGAATAGGAGCTTATACGCTGGTTTCTTCGTTGAAAACCGATTCCGTGCGGGATGCTATCGGACTAATGAACAAAACCAGTGTTTCTCAGATTCCTGTGATGGAAAATGGAGAAGTCGTAGGTAGCCTGACTGATAACAAACTTTTGGCTAGAATCATCGACAACCCATCATTGAAAGATGCTTCCGTAGCCGATGTGATGGAAGACTCCATGCATTTTGTGGCACTGGATAGTACATTGGACGTACTTTCCTCAATGGTCGAAAAGGAAAAAGCTGTGCTTGTACGTGATGTGCAGAATCAAATCCACATCATCACCAAGCATGACATCTTGGAGGCTTTCACAAAATAGGCTATCCCTCCATGCAGAATAAAAAATTAGATAGTCTGATTGCATCAGCTGAGATTGAGTTTGATCTTAAAGCAGTCTTTTCAAAAGCTTGGGAAATGTATAAGAGCCAAGCGTTGATGAATTCCTCATACATGCTCCTCTTGCTCTCGCTTCAGGGCATGGTTGTGCTCTACGCCCCCCAATTCACACTCGTATACAGTCTTGCACTTGCCCCACCACTTTATACAGGATTTTTCTTGGTGGCAAATAAGATGAGTGGTGGAGAGAAAGTCACTTATGGAGATTATTTTATGGGGTTCAACTACTGGATGCTTATGTTTAGTATTTGGCTGATAGGTCAGGTTTTGGTTTCACTCGGACTTATTCTGTTTATTGTTCCCGGGATTTATCTGGCAGTTTCCTATATGTTTGCGGTCTTGTTTGGGATTTTTGGAGGCTTCAGTTTTTGGAACTCCCTTGAATATAGCAGAAAGCTGGTCTCCCGTAATTTTTGGCAATTCTTTGTGCTGGCAGTGATTTTAGTGCTGGTGAATGTTGTTCCGGCGGGCTTGCCATTTCTGTTCCCAAGTGGAGGAGTGATATTTGCATTGTGGATTTGCGTTTCACTTCCGGTGAGCTTTATGGCGATTTATGTGATTTTTGAGGACCTAACCCGCGATGTATTTAGTGAGGAGGAAAAAACATCAGAACTTACTCATGTGTGAGAAGCATGGCTTCCAGTCTTGACCTGCATTTCTCCGAGAGTTCGTTGGCAGTAGTATCAGATGGTGCAGGAGGATTAATCGGTTTGGAATAGTAGATTTTAACCTTGCCGGGGCTGATCAAAAGCGATCCTTTTTTCATGATTTTATTTGCACCGATCACGGCTATCGGCAGGATAGGAATCCCTGTTTCTACCGAAAGCCGAAATGCACCGAACTTAAATGGTAAGAGAGTAGCTTCAGTATCATTTCGTGTGCCTTCCGGAGCCACTACCGTAGAGATTCCCTGATTGAGGTAAGTGACCAGCCGAGCTATGCTTTTCCTTCTGGATTCGGCATCTGTTCTGTCCACCCAGATGGCTACTTTGCCCACCACCCAGCCAAAGAATGGAATTTTGGACAATTCCTTCTTCCCCAATGCTCTTACTTGCTGGGGGATAGCAAGAGGGATTATCGCCGCATCCAAAAATGAGCGATGGTTAAAGATGTAGATATAGGACTGCTTGCGGTCAATAAGTTCTCTTCCGTGGAACTCGTAGCGTATTCCCGAGCCGAAAGACCAAATTCTGGCCCAAATCCGGATAAATAAAAAAGACAGCTTTCCTCCCGCAGGGCTGATGCTTACCGGAATTACTATAAACAGACCCAAAATCAGGAGCAGTATAAAAAAAAGTACAATGGAATAAAGGGTAAATAATACGTGTACGATTTTTATCATTCGGGAGAAATGGTAATTTTGGGTATAAATTTAATCTTCACTCTTTGCTTGCAGGAGCCTCCGAGCGTTCGGGGGCTCCGTTTTTTTTAGGAGGCTTCATGAAAGATAGATTTTTTTGGTAAAAATGGATAGAGGCCTATTCCCCATGGAATGGATCTTTTTTATCGTCATTGCGAATGACGAAGGAGTGAAGCAATCTCTTTTTCACAAAATAAGATCGCTTTGTCGTACCTCCTCGCAATGACGATAAATAAAGAATAACTAATTAGAACAGAATATACCAAATTGCAAGAACATGAACACAAAGCGGAAAACCGGATACATATGAAAATATGAATCCGGTTTTTTCGCTTGGAATATCCGAGTTTATAAGGAGACTCTTTTTTGGAGGGTACTGCTAATCAATAATCAAAACGTACCAGATTCGGTTCGCGATCTACGGTTACTGCGTAGATTGCCTTGTTTTCTTCATCGACTGCAAATCCAAAAACTGGATAGTCCAGTTGATAATGATTTAATATATTTCCCTTATAGTCGAATTCAAAGATTCTATTGAGGTTATCGGGACTACTAAGTTCTCTATAGGGTTTTCCTCTAAATAAGACAAAGAAAGAATCTTTACCTGCATACAAATCTGCATACCTTGTGGTACTGTTTTCTCCCAAGTCCGGCATTTGATAACCATCCCAATACCCTATTTTGAATTCGGGTATTTCTTGGGTAGGTCCATAAACTGTCTTAATAGAATAGTTTTCGAGATTTATTATATCAATGTAATCTGCACTAATTCCACTTTTAATAAAGTGTGTCTTATCGGGACTTCCTTTCAAGGAGCCTTGAAATATATTGCTTACCAAGTTGGCATCCAACTCATCTTCTTTATATCCATTCGGTAGCTCTTTGTTTTTGATCATGTCTTTCCAGTTCCCAAATAAGGCGAGCGTATCCCCCTCAATTGTTATATGAATATATTTGTCCCAGCCATGTACGGTATTCCCTAATAGCGTGGTGTCACTAGTCCAAGTGGTATAAGTCAAATAATAGGCAGTCTCCGGAGATTTCACCTGCTCTTCGGCAAGCTTACCGGTATCTCTCAAATCAAACTTGGAAAATATGCGCATCTCAGGGTCATACACCCACACTTTATTCTCTTCCCCTACATCCTCTATCTGACTGATCACGGTGATTTCTCCAGGGCCTAAGCCGTCAATTCCTTTGGATGCCAGATGGAGGCGGGTTTCTAGGTCTATGATATGGAATTTATCATCTGTGGTGCTTTTTACTTCAAAAACAATTGCAAGACCATCTTTGATCATCAAACCTTTAGGATTAAGAAGTTCAGGAACACTATATTTTTCACCGGCTAATTCTATCACAGAAGGTAAATCTTTCTCAGTGAAATAAATGTTGCCATCAATGGTTTTCGAAGTGCAGGCAAATATAAAGATAATCCAAATCAGCAATATAATTGATTTCATATAATCGAAATTAGAAGGAGTAAAAAAGGGTTGGAATTTAAGTAATAATCTCTCCTTACAACGTGCGGAGTAAGCGTTCCCAGCGGTTGATAGAAGGGAGACTAAAATGTCTCAAGTGAAACTTGGCCTTTTCAAATATGGTGAAAACAATCAGTTTTCACCGCATCAGCAAGATTTACTTGAGAAAATTGTAAAGCCATCGGGGAAAATAGCTCCAGTCTCTCAGAAATTCCTGACATCTAATCAACCATCTTCCAAGGTAGGGGAGTAATTTATACTTGATTATTAATTTTTGGAAAAAGCCCCCATTCTTCCTAAATGCCTGAGATGTTCTACATATTAAATATAGTTCAAACAAAAAAAGAGAGATTGGAAATCCTTTATTTAATAGATTGCTTTATGTGAATTTCAAGTTCGGGAAATATAGTGCTCATATCATACTTGTAGAATTCGTCGGATTGAACATCAAATGTATAGAGTTCATTGTTGATGAAGTCTATATCAAAGGATGTGATATGGTTTTCTAGTTTAAGTTCGGCTAGTGGCTCTCCTTCCCAATTAAATAGCAGAATGGAAGGGAAATGAGTTCTATTAGTTTGATAGGTTTTGATGTCTTCATTTATGAATACCACTCCAAAAAAGTCATCAAATACACGTAAATCTGAAAAAGTATAAACCCTATCCCATGTATTTTCTTTTTGAATATTTGAGATATCAAATAATTTTTCACCAATACATATGGTTTTAGCAAGGGTACTATCAAGTGAGTATAAATTGATGTAATTTAATCCAATTGGCATTTCGACAAACTTTTGATGGATATCACTTAATTTTGTCAAAGCTGATAGAATATTAAAATCTTCTCCCTGTAGTATGGAAGCCTGATTTAGTTTGTCGAGAATGGGTAGAGTAGTTCTATATCCATTTTTATACAGGTATCGGATTTGTTGCGTATCCATATTGCCAATTTCTTTAATGAAAAATGTTGAGCTATCTATCATTATAAATTCAAATAGGAAGGGAGGTATAGAAGTATTTAGCTTGGAAATCTGCAATATTTTTGAATTAATTGACTCCTCTATATTGAATTTTAATGCTCCTCCTTTTTGAAAATCATAAAGGTATGCTACGAGTTGTCCCTCTTCTCTAGTGATTTTGGTTTTGCTCGCTAAACTTGGTCCCTGAATTAATTCTAGCGGACCTTCACCTCTTTTTAGAAAGCTATTTAAATATTGATGATTAGGGAGAGAATATAGTGACCAGAGTCCATCTTCTTTGGTAGTATTCAAGATCAGTATGCTGTCATAAATGGCAAAGCTTCTAATTCCAATGATATCTATATTAGGTGTTGTCTTTTTGCCAAGAGAGAATTTTACAGGGAATTCCTTAATATAGTCTATATTATCAAAAGCCATGAAGGTTGGTTGGTCTAATTTTGGGTTCCCACAGCTTGTAAGTAATGATGATACAATCAGTAAAATCTGAATATATTTAAATGCTATCTTGAATTGTTCTATTATCATAAGGGTTATTCTATTTATAAATTTAAGAGTGGCCGTTAAATATTAACGGCCACTTTGGAATATTGATTTTAGCATTTACCAGAAGTTGATACCCAAGATTTTGTAGAATTATTAATAAAGGAACATGAGCCACAATACCGAACCTGACTTGCCTCCATATACGTAACCGTATTATAGCAAGAATTTTGTCCTGTTCCTGATGAACTAGACTGTGCCAATGCATCATTATCCATATTGATGAAAGGATCTGTCAAGCTCAACTTCACATTCATTAATAGTGCCATAAAGAATATCCCCACAGCAGCCATTTTCACGATTTTATTTAATTTGGTATTCATTTTTCTAAGAATTTAATATACGAATAACTTTTTGTTTAGTGTGAATCTTTCGCATTCACCTACGCTTTCTTCTACTGTGTTCGACAGCAGAAGAAAAATCATAATTTTGTCAAGTAATGATCGGCCTCCTTTCTTCTGGGTTCAAAGAATAGCTTCCTTTCCTCTGGGAATCAGAAGGAAGAGTGATGTTGGTTTTTGCAATGAGGTAAATGGGTCTTTGCTTGAGCTCCATATACATTTTGCCGATGTATTCCCCTATGACTCCCAGTACCATTAGCTGTATTCCGGACAGGAATACAATACTAGCTACCAAGGATGCCCAGCCTGGCACAGTAAGTCCCAAGAATACGATGGTAATCGCATATACACCATAGCCGAAAGCCAGTCCTGCAAAAAACAACCCGACTGACAATGCAAACCGTAAGGGTTTGACGCTGAATGAGGTGATCCCATTGCTGGCCAGATTGATCATTTTCCAGATCCCGTACTTTGTTTCCCCCAAGATTCTTTTTTCCTCCCGGTAGTAGGTGACAGCCTGTTTGTATCCTATCCAAGAGAATATTCCTCTGAGGTACAGGTTTTGGGTTTGGATTTCTCTTATAATATCGGCCACTTTTCTGTCAAAAAGTCGAAAATCTGCACCATTTGGTACGACTTCATGATCTGCCAACCAGGATAAAATGCTGTAATACCCTGTAGAAGACAGTCTTTTAAAGAGGGAAGACTGTCCTTCATTTTTGCAGACTGCCGTGACGATGTCATTTCCTTTTTGCCAAAGGTCTATCATTTCGGGAATCGCTTCAGGCGGTTTTTGAAGATCGGCGTCTATGGTGACGATACAGTCTCCTTTTGCATGGTCTATCCCAGCTTTGAGAGCCGCCTGATGGCCGAAGTTTCTAGAAAAGCTGATATATCGGACAGATGGATTACCGGAATAGGCCAGTTCGATCTCCAGCTGGGTTCCATCCCTACTACCGTCATTGACCAAGATCACTTCATAGCGATACTCATGTAGACAAGACTCTATACGTGTTAGTAATGGGGCGATATTTTCAGCCTCGTTATAGCAGGGAACCACGATGGATACTAAAAAGTCATTCATTTTCGATAAGGTTAAAGAGTTCGGGTTCTTGTGATTTCTTCTCCAAGATTTGAATTACGCTTGCCTTTGCTGTTTCACTGTCTTTCCAGTCAGCTTTCCTTATAAAAGTATGAATACCCAAGAAAATGAACCATAAAGACCCTAAGGCTAGGAATATCGATCTGTTTTGGAAAGAGAGCCACTGATCCGTTTGCCATACCATTATTAATGCTAATCCTATGATGCTAAGGTACATGTAGCGATCAGCAGTGATTACAGTACGCGGTAATGGTATGATATGGAGTACCAGAAGTAGATTGATGAGAAAAAACAAAAATCCAACTACTACAATTTTGTTCCCCTTGCTGTAATGATCCCAGACGAAATAGCCTATAATACCCGCCAGGACTATGTAACCATAATAATGCAGGGGAAGGGAATCTCCTAGTGAAATAGGGTAAGGATGAAAGAAGTACAGCTTGACGGGAGCCAGAAACCGGAAGATGTACTCGGTGATACTGTAGAAGCCAAACACCAGCCTCTGGTAAAAAGGATAACCATTTGAAGTTATTGTTCCGTAACTGTTGAGCGATGTAAAATACCAGAAGCCCAGCGCCATCATAAAAAAAGGGGTTTTTTCAAGAATAACCCGTGAGGTAACTAATTTCTTCCAGTTCAGATCTGCAAATCGTCCAAAGACATAATCGAAAAGGATTAAGTTAAGCGGAAGGATAATAGCCTGTTCCTTGGAACCAAAACCCAGTAGATAAGCTAAAACAGTCGCTATTAACCATAGCCAATGTGAGGTTCGGATGTATTTTATATAGCTGTAAAGAGCAATCAGGGTAAAAAAGCCATAGAGTACGATTTTGGAGGCGCTGATCCAGGCCACCGATTCCACCTGTAGCGGATGAATGGCAAAGATCGATGCGGTAAAGAAGGCATAAATAGTGGCCTTTTTGTTTCCTGTTTTGGGAAGCAAGACTGCAACAAGTTTTTTAACAATCAAAAAGACTAAAATAGTACTACCCCAATGGATCAGCAAGCAGAACGTATGAAAAGCAGTGGCATCCATGCCAAAGAGTCCGGCAATCAGCAGATAGAATACCGAGTTGACAGGAGAATACTGCATCTGCCAAAAGTGGGTGAAATGGTAAATAACATCTTGCAGGGAAGGGGTATTGACGAGCGGGTTTTCCAGCACCTGCCAGGTGTCGTCCCAGTCCAGTTGGAAATCATTAGAAAATGTAGGGATAAAAGCCAGAACTGTAATTCCGGCTAACAACCAAAGGAGTATACCAGAGTTCGCCCAATAATTTGATTGGAGCTTTAAAAAAGATTTTGTTCGAGATAACTTAACAATGTTCATATGGAAAAAGAATTAATTAAAAGTAAAAAAAGAAAGTTTTAGTAAATCGGACAAAATTTGACAAAATCGGACAAAATTAATTTTAACTGCATGAAAATGAGCGTGTATCTATAAAATAAGTTTGAAAAACTCAAGAATTCCGTTTACTTTAGGTCTATTAGTTTATAAACAATATCCCATTTCAACTCTTATTTTTTATGGTACAAAAAGCCAAAACCAGACAGCAAATCGCCAATGAATATGGCATTTCTGCCAAGACACTTTCCCGCTGGATTAAAAACCGAAATCTTCCAATCGATAACGGCCTCCTAACTCCGATAGAGCAAAAAATTATTTATGAAGCTTTGGGTTTACCTCCCATAGCAAACAAGAAAGTCTGATTTGTTGTCTTTAAGAAATAGAGCACCTATATTTAGGCTATGAATCCAACACCAAGAACCTATGTACATCATTCTTACCACCATCTTCGATGAAGGGATAGGATGACTATGGATTTTTGGTGAAAAAATAATAGAGGCCTATTCCTTGTGGAATGGGTCTTTTTTGTTTTACTGTCTTTGATAGCTATGCTGCTTCTCCAGAAGCAGCATAAAAATGTAGGATAAGCAGTAAGTATTGAAAGTCAGTCTAGCTTCTGGAGAAGCAGGACAACTGAGTGGTTTGTGGAGACACAAACCACGGCGGAAAGCAGCATGACAATGTGGAATGCTTACCAGAGATTGCTTCGCTCCTTCGTCACTCGCAATGACGAACTTGAGTGTGGATAGAATAGTAAGGAAAATAAAGAATGTATACCCAAATACCATGAACATGAATTCAAAACAAAAAAACTGGGTCTTTACGGATCCAAGACTCCAAAAGCTCAGGCAGGAGTATGAATTGTACACGGAGGAGGATTTTAAAGTCTGGAAGATTCTCTTCGAACGTCAAATGCCAAATCTGCCAAAAGCTGCTTCCAAAGCTTACCTTGAAGGAGTGGAGCAGGTGAAATTTACGGCGGATAAAATCGCCAACTTTGAAGAGCTGAATCAGATTCTGGCGAAAAGCACAGGCTGGGAAGTGCAGGTGGTGCCGGGGTTGATTGACGATGATTTGTTCTTTGGGTTGTTGAATAACAGAAGGTTTCCGTCTTCGACCTGGTTGCGTACGATGGAGCAGCTGGATTATCTGGAGGAACCTGATATGTTTCATGATGCTTTTGCACATATGCCGCTGCTTACAAATCAGCCCTATGTGGACTTTCTGGAAAATCTCTCGGGAATAGCCTTAAAGCATATAGATAATGCTTGGGCGATACAGTTGTTGAGTAGGATTTATTGGTTTACGATTGAATTTGGATTGATAAAAGAGGAGGGGGAGTTAAAAATATACGGTGCAGGCATCCTAAGTTCGGCAGGAGAGACTAAATTCAGCCTTTCAAATGAACCTGCCCATCTTGCTTACGATGTGCGAAGGATTTTGAATCAGGAATACCGGAAGGATCGCTTTCAGGATAAGTACTTTGTGATCGAGAGTTATGAGCAACTTTATGAATCGCTTCCGGAGATCGAGAGAGTGCTGGAGGAGATGCTTGTAGAGAGTAGAGATAAATAAATGAGATTGCTTCGTCGTGCCTCCTCGCAATGACGTCGCTTAGATACAACTAATTGACCGAAGACAGGAAGCTTAAGACAGAAGAATGTCACTTCCGTCTCCTGTCTTCCGTCTTCTGTCTTTAAAAATGAAAATAGCAGTAATAAAATATAATTCGGGCAATGTGCAGTCGGTACTCTATGCACTGGAGCGGTTGGGTGTAGAAGCTGAACTGACGGATGATCCCGATAAAATCCGGGCTGCCGATAAAGTGATCTTTCCAGGTCAGGGAGAGGCAAGTTCTGCCATGAGATACCTAAAGGAGCGAAAGCTTGACCAATTGATTTCTGAAATCAAGCAACCGTTTTTGGGGGTTTGTTTGGGCTTGCAACTACTGTGTGAGCATTCAGAGGAAAATGATACTGAATGTTTGGGGATTTTTCCTGTGAAAGTAAAACGCTTTGTGCCGGAAAATTCCCAGGAATTTAAAGTTCCGCATGTGGGTTGGAATGAGCTGGAGAACTTGGCAAATAATCCACTCTTGAAAGATCTTCCCGCTGAACCATTTGTGTACTATGTGCATAGCTTCTATGCCGAGTTGAGCGGGTTGACTATTGCCCAGACACACTACATCCATGATTTCTCAGCCATGCTTCATCGGGATAATTACTATGCCATACAGGCTCACCCGGAGAAAAGCGGGTTGGTCGGCGAGAAGTTATTGGAGAATTTTCTTTCTCTTAAATAATCCCCTAGCTCCCTTTAGAAGGGGGAATTGCCTCAATTCAACTCAACCAATAAATTATGAAAGTCTCGATTCTTGAATCTTGCTTCTAAAATCTCAAAAAATGGAAATTATCCCAGCCATCGACCTCATCGGAGGCAAATGCGTCCGACTAAGTCAGGGCGATTACAGCAGTAAAAAAGAATACCATGACGATCCATTGGAAATGGCCAAACGCTTTGAAGGAGTGGGTATCCGTCGTCTACATTTAGTGGATCTCGACGGTGCCAAAGCCAAAAAGATTGTGAATGCGGAAGTTTTGCAGCGGATCAGTGCGGGCACAAGTTTGCAGGTTGATTTTGGTGGAGGTATTCAAGCAGATGAAGAAATTGAGAAAGCCTTTACTTTGGGAGCCAAGCAAGTGACAGGAGGAAGTATTGCGGTAAAGAATGCCGCGCTTTTTGAAGCATGGATAGCTAAATACGGTTCTGATAAAATTATCCTTGGAGCGGATGCCAAGAATAAAAAAATTGCTGTGGGAGGGTGGGAAGAGACTACCACGGTCGATTTAATTCCTTTTATCAAAGACTATGTAGCCAAAGGCATCAGCTATGTGATCTGTACCGATGTGGCAAAAGACGGGTTACTTCAAGGACCGTCCGTTGACTTATACAAGGAGATTTTGGAAGAAATTCCGGGTGTTAAATTGATTGCCAGCGGAGGGGTTTCCTCGGTCAAAGATTTGGAAGAATTGGAGAAAATCGGTGTGTATGGGACGATAGTAGGGAAAGCGTATTATGAGGGAAGAGTGACGCTGGAGGAACTTGCTTCATTCGTCCATTGAAAAATTATAATGTGATATATACGATTTTGGATTTACGATTTACGGGGTTTTCACCAGTGTTACGCCATTCTTCAATCCAGGCAATTTAAAAATGTTTGGGTTACAGAATGTCGATTGGGGTTCAGATCAACGTCGTAAATCCCATATCGTACCTCGTAATTTAAAATGATGAATATTGAATATCGAATAATGAAATATATAAAGGTGAATTCAAACAATGCTTACTAAACGAATTATTCCCTGTCTGGATATAAAAGAAGGCCGTACTGTCAAAGGTGTAAACTTTGTCGAACTTCGGGATGCCGGGGATCCGGTGGAGCTTGCAAAAATCTACTCCGACGAAGGAGCTGACGAGTTGGTGTTTTTGGATATTACGGCTACGGTGGATAAGCGAAAGACATTGGCTGAACTCGTAACCAAAGTCGCTAAGGCCATCAATATCCCTTTCACCGTAGGCGGAGGAATTTCCACTGTCGAGGATGTAAAAGTTCTGTTGAATGCCGGTGCGGATAAAATTTCTATCAATTCTGCTGCTGTTCATGATCCGCAGATCATCAATGAAATGGCAGCTGAATTTGGCTCCCAATGTATCGTGGTCGCCATTGACACCAGAAATGTGGACGGAATTGACTTTGTACATACGCATGGTGGAAGAAAAGCAACTTTGCTGAAAACACAGGCTTGGGCTCAGGAAGTGTGTGACCGGGGGGCAGGAGAGATATTGCTGACTTCCATGGACCATGACGGCACCAAGGCAGGTTTTTCCAATGAGCTATTGGCTGAGATTTCATCAGCACTTTCCATTCCGGTGATTGCCTCAGGAGGGGCGGGCACGATGGCACATTTCAAAGATGTGTTTACCTTTGGCAAGGCTGATGCAGCACTGGCGGCAAGTATCTTTCATTTTAAAGAAATAAGTATTCCCGAATTGAAAGGATATTTGGGAAGTGAAAGGATAAGTATTAGAAAGTGATATAACCTTTGAGGTGTTATTTGGAAGGAGGAACAGCCTGTCCCGATTTATCGGGAACTGACAAATTTCCTCGAAGGTTTAACTAATGATTGATAGTTTTTCTAAAGGATTTCTGAGCTCTTTAGAGAAATAAAATAGTAAGTAATAATCAAAACCTTCGGGGTTTTGGAAACCCCAAAGGTTAAAAAGATATGAACATAGATTTTAAGAAGATGGATGGTTTGGTGCCGGCGATTGTGCAGGATGCGGTAAGCGGAAAGGTTCTGATGCAGGGCTATATGAACGAAGAAGCGGTGGCCAAAACCAAGGAATCCGGGATGGTGACTTTTTACAGCCGTAGTAAAAACAGGCTGTGGACCAAAGGTGAGACTTCGGGTAACTTTATGGAGTTGGTAAGCATGGCTTCGGACTGTGATGGCGATGCTATTTTGGTGAAAGCCAATCCCCGCGGTCCTGTATGTCATACGGGAGCAGACACTTGTTTTGAAGAGGATAATACATCCAAAACAGGTTTTATCGATCAGCTGCGGGCAATCATCAAGGACCGTAAAAACAATCCCACGGATACCTCTTATACTGCTTCACTTTTTGCCAAAGGCATCAATAAAGTAGCGCAAAAAGTAGGAGAGGAAGCAGTGGAGATCGTGATCGAAGCAAAGGATGACAACAAGGAGCTGTTTATGGGGGAAGCAGCGGACTTACTTTACCACTATTTAGTATTGCTGGAGGCAAAAGGTTATGAATTGGATGAAGTGATGGATGTGCTGATTGAGCGGCATAACCGTAAGTAGCTCTTAGGAAATCTCACGCTTCGTTAGAAAGCAGGAAACTCTTGCTTCAACCCCTTGAACTGATCTATCATTTCCCATTTGGGCCTGTAGAAAGAATTTAAAATTCTTCCGCCCACATAGCCGTTTTCAATGACATTCAGTGCCGATGCCAAGCGCAGGTCAGCCGGATCGCCCCAATTGAACTGCGGCGTATCGCCCACATAAAAGTCAGCGGGGAATCCATCGAAATACTCCGCTTTTCCTTCGGAATTGGCAGTAGCAAAAGTAATAGGTACTAGCTCTACATTATTTTCCCTGAGTGTTCTATTATAGCTGGAGAGTGGAAAGGAGCCAACTGGCTTGCCAAAGGTATCGTCACCGATCAATGTGATAGTAATATAAGGATTTAGGGAATTGATTACCAGTTCAGATGCTGAAGCCGATCCGCGGGAAGTGATGAAGATTAAGTTATCAAGGTTTAAATTCCCAACCTTTTTGAAGTTTACACTTTTCTGCCGGTCTGTTTTAAGTGAATTTAGCTTATTTGTATACATCAGGTTATCTGAGTGGGAAGCTTGAATCAAATAATTGTTGATTTGCTCTGCCACAGCTACAGAACCTCCTCCATTGTACCGTAGATCGATGATGAGAGCATCTATACCGGCTGTTTCGAAAAACGACATGGATTCATCCACCTCTAGGCTTTTGGTTGGTGATTGACCGGCAGTGGCCTTGAAACTTTGATATACCCAATAGCCCACTTTTTTTCCGGGAAGGTCTATTACTTCCTGATGCAAAACCGAATTTGACTGGTATTCAGCCTTTACGTTGATCCTAGTGGTGGTAGTTCCGTCCGGTAGTTTGAAGGTAAAAGAATTTGTAATCCCGGGATCTGAAGTTCCCAGTTGGAAGTCGTACCCCCCGGATGAATTTTTGTATGTTGAAATAGGTTTTTCGTTGATTTCTATGATTTCCCAGCCTCTCTGCCAACCATCTAATCCCGCCGGAGATTCATCAAACACAAAAGTCAAATAAAGTCTCTCCGTGGCATCGAAGGCGAATCCGAAACCGTGACCGGCATTTTTGCCTACAAATGCTTTGTCGAATTCTTCCTTTGTAGTAAGGTAAGAGAAGCGGTCCAGAGGTTTGTAAATAATAGCATCCAACAATTCCTCATTGCTGCTGTACTCGGATGTGTTGATCGATGCAGGGAGCTCGTCATTCCAGTAGTACCACTCTTCCATGGAATCAAAAATAGCACCTCTAACTTGTTCCGATTGTGGGTCGGGAACAACATCATCCTTTGGATCGCAAGACCAGATAAATACTATCAATAAACCGAAGAACCATTTTGACTTATTCATACTATCTGGCTTAGCTGTTGTAAATTACGAATTAAGGGAGTTTTTAGACTTAGATTATCGTAAAAAGCCCCAAACAAACCTGTCAGGTCTTGCAATAAGGATAGTTCGAACAAATGATTCTTCGAATATGGACTGTGTAAACCTGACAGGTTTTGATTCATGCGAGTAGTAGATTAGATAGCAATATCGTACACTTGGACTTTTTTCCACATATGGGAATACTTTTCTATAAACTCCAGATGGGTAGGATCGGATTGATAAATCAATTGATCTTCTAAGCTATCAAAGAACGCAGTACAGGCTACTTGGAAGCTATGATCGACTACGTCCCTGTCTTCCGTGGCGGCAGGAGTGCCTGCGATGAATTTGCCTACAGTCTTGCATCTTCCCAGCATCGGGACAGCTTCTGTGAGGAATTCTTGGGTATTTGCTTCATCATGAAGCCAAAAATAAACTTGGTGAATCATTTTTTGTTTTGCCATTTCTTTAGCGATTGAGGTTATAGGTAAGACAGCGGTAGCACTTGCTACGCCGATGGTTTTGATAAATTGTCTTCTTGATTTCATTTGTGATTGTTTAGGTTTGAGGGCTTGGTGAGTTTTTTTGAACGGATAAATATCGGTTTCATCCGTGGTTCTAAAGATAAAAAATTAAATTACTTTTAGATAGTCGGGTGTTTTTAGCCATCCTATTAAACCGTCACTCTTTTTTAATTGAATATAAAGCAGCATTAGTATGAATTACAGAACTTTAGGAAAAACCGGTTGGAAAATTTCTGAAATAGGCCTTGGTACCTGGCAGGTTGGGGGAGGATGGGGTACGGCTTTTGATCCCAAAGTGGCAGAAGAAATTCTTCATGCCGCGTTCGACAAAGGGGTGAATTTTGTGGATACCGCTGATGTCTATGATGCAGGGCTAAGCGAAGCTGCAGTGGGAGAAGCAGTAAGACAAAGATCTGAGAAAATTTACGTAGCCACCAAGTGTGGCAGGAGAATCCAGCCGCATATAAATGAAACTTACACCATAGAGAAACTTCGTCGTCATGTGGAGGATAGCTTGCGAAATACAGGATTGAACAGGTTGGATTTGATTCAGCTACACTGTCCTCCTACATCAGTTTACAAGCGTGACGAAATATTCAGCCTGTTTGAAAAGCTAAAGTCTGAAGGCAAAGTAGCAGCCATGGGGGTGAGTGTAGAGAAAGTGGAAGAAGCCAAGCTGGCAATGGAATACGAGGTAGTTTCGAGTGTTCAGGTGATTTTCAATATGTTTAGGCAAAAACCCGCCGAAGAGTTATTCAGTGTAGCTGCTGCAAAAAATGTGGGCTTAATCATTAGGGTGCCATTGGCAAGTGGTTTACTTTCGGGAAAGATTACTGAAGACACCACTTTTTCCAAAGATGATCATCGCTATTTCAACCGGGAGGGAAAAGCTTTCGATAAAGGAGAGACTTTTGCAGGAGTACCCCTAGAGATAGCATTTCCCGCTGTTGAAGAGCTACAAGAAGTATTTAAAGGCGAGGGTGCCTTGGCGGCGATAGCGCTTCGCTGGATCCTTATGTATGATGAGGTAAGTGTCGTGATTCCCGGTGCTTCCAAAACTTCCCAGCTAGAAGCAAATGTAAATGCAGGACAACTTCCGCCTCTCACGAAGGCCCAAATGGATGCTGTAAAGAATGTTTATGATAACTACATCAGAGAAGAGGTTCATCATCTTTGGTAGAACTGAACCGGCTCAAATACAAATTCTTTCTAATTCTTGCTCAAAATTGAATTATAGCTTTTCATGAAATCACTTTCTTCAGTCTGGAGAATATAGTTGTAAACAGTATTTTTATGTGTTTCCATTAGTGTTAAGGTTCCGTTATGCAGATTGATTACTTCCAATTCATTGTTTTTTGACCGGATGCCAGATGTTGTGACATAAAGCTTTCCATCCCGCTCCTTTATATCTTCTATTCTATTGATAATTGGTAATCTGTTCTGATCATATTCCAATGACATTTTTATTTTTGGACTGAAGTCATTTCTGTTTAGCGTAAAAGTTTGATAAAATACATAATTCGCTCCTTCTAGCATTTCTCCGACTTCAGTTATATTGATTGGATTAGAAGTGAATGCTTGACCAAAAAGTACAGTTTGGGTGGATTGGCTTGGTGTATATTCGTTACCATAGTAATTGCCCCGGGATTGGGCATCTGAAATCAATACTACGTTTGCTCCAAGCATAGCTGCTTCTGCCTTCATTTTGTCCAATGATCTATTTTTCACATTATGCATAGTAGAAAAAACGGTCACTCCGGTTGCTTTACTGAATAATTCTCCTTTTGATTCAAGCCCCTCTGTCGCCTGAGGTACATAGGTTATGTAAACCTTTTCGGCATCTTCCAATCCCTTTACTTGATGAAAGGGACTTTCAAATGTCTCCTCACGTCCGCTTGCAAACAAAATCTTTTTGACCTGAAATTTACTTACGGAATAGAGTGTGTTTTCTTCAGGGAAGGTGTATTTAATCAAGTTATTCCCAACTTCTTTAACCTGAACTTCCTTAGCACCTTCTGCTAAGTATAGTACATCATTATTTTTTGTTTGAGCTAATACAGACGAAGATAGCGAGATAAGTAGTGATGTAATTACTAAAAGGTATTTCATTATGCTGGACATTATTGAGAAGATAGTTTTATTACGTGGAGTTAGTAAATAAAGTTTGCTAGGTAAAGGGGAATAAATAACAACAAAAATCCCCCAGACTTTCGCCTGAGGGATCCATTATCTTGACTCTAGAATATTGATTCTACAACTCTAACTTAAGCGTCTTTCTTCGACATTCTGTTTCTTTCTCCTTCGTCCAAATAGATTTTTCTCATTCGAATAGACTTTGGAGTGATCTCTAGGTACTCATCTTTTTGGATGTATTCCATGGATTCTTCCAAAGAGAACTTCTTGGCAGGTACGATTCTCACGTTGTCATCAGAACCTGAAGCACGCATGTTGGTCAATTTCTTGCCTTTCTGCACATTCACCACAATATCATTGTCACGGGAATTTTCACCGATTACCTGACCTGCATATAGATCATCTCCCGGATCTACGAAGAATGTACCGCGATCCTGCAGCTTGTCGATGGCATAAGCTGTACACTGTCCGCCTTCCATAGAGATCAATGAGCCGTTCGTACGGCCAGGTATAGGACCTTTAAATGGCTCATAGGAAGTAAACCTGTGGTTCATGATGGCCTCACCTTGAGTAGCAGTGAGCATGTTGTTTCTCAAACCAATCAAACCTCTTGAAGGTATATTGAACTCCAAGTGTTGAAGATCACCTTTTGGCTCCATGATTAGCAATTCACCTTTACGCTGAGTAGCCAGTTCGATCACCTTTCCTGCGGTTTCCTGAGGTACATCCACTACCAATGTTTCGATAGGCTCACATTTCACTCCATCGATTTCTTTGTAGATTACCTGAGGCTGGCCTACTTGGAGTTCATAGCCTTCTCTTCTCATTGTCTCGATTAAAACTGACAAGTGGAGGATACCACGGCCATAGACAAGGAATTTGTCTTCAGAATCAGTTGATTCCACGCGAAGTGCAAGGTTTTTCTCGGTCTCTTTCATCAGACGGTCTCTCAAGTGACGGGAAGTCACAAATTTCCCTTCTTTACCGAAGAAAGGAGAGTTGTTGATGGTGAAGAGCATATTCATGGTAGGCTCATCGATAGAGATTCTAGGAAGTGCTTCCGGATTATCCACATCCGCGATCGTATCACCGATCTCGAAATCTTCGATTCCTGTTACTGCGCAGATATCTCCCGCACCTACTTCAGTTACTCTAAGTTTACCCAGTCCTTCAAATGTATGAAGTTCTTTTACCTTCATTTTTTTGATAGAGCCATCAGCTTTCATCAATGCGATTTGCTGATTTTCCTTAATAGTGCCTCTTCTTACACGACCGATAGCAATTCTGCCTACGAAGCTGGAATAATCCAGAGAGGTGATTTGCATCTGAAGTGTGCCTTCGTCGATTTTTGGAGCTGGGATATGTTCCAAGATAGCATCCAAAAGTGGGAAGATTGTATCAGTAGGGTTTTTCCAATCAGGACCCATCCAGTTATTTTTGGCCGATCCGTAAAGCGTCTGGAATTCCAGTTGCTCTTCGGTAGCATCCAAGTTGAACATCAATTCAAAAACTGACTCTTGCACTTCGTCAGGACGACAGTTTTCTTTATCTACTTTATTTACTACTACGATAGGAGTCAATCCAAGATCCAACGCTTTGCCCAATACAAATCGGGTCTGGGGCATAGGCCCCTCGAAAGCATCTACTAAAAGGATTACGCCATCAGCCATTTTCAAGACTCGCTCTACTTCACCGCCAAAATCGGCGTGACCGGGAGTATCTATAATGTTGATTTTAGCGTCTTTGTAGCGAACGGATACGTTCTTTGAAAGAATGGTAATTCCTCTTTCACGTTCCAGGTCATTGTTATCAAGGATCAAATCCTGAAACTGCTGGTTCTCTCTGAAGATCTGAGAAGCGTGAATGATTTTGTCCACGAGTGTAGTCTTGCCGTGGTCAACGTGTGCGATAATCGCGATATTCCGAATATTCTGCATTTTTTTCCTGATTGAAGGCGCAAAAGTACAAATAATATTTTGTAGTAAGGTTATGACTTTGTGAAGTTTGACCCAATTATTGATGGGTAGTGCCGTAAATTTGCTTTCCATTCTGGAATAATGGCTTCCTTAAATCAAAAATTTGTTTGAACGGGATCTTAGTTTGGGTAGAATTGTGTCTTCATTTTTAATATGCCTCAATTTCCTATTTAGCAAAGACTTAAAGAATCTGATCCCTAAGCTATGAAATTCACAAAGATATTTGCTTGCCTAATCCTAATCCTTTCCCCATTTCATTTTTCCTTTTCCCAGGAAAATCCTACCGATCTGGTAAATCCTTTCATAGGGACAGCCCCGCTCACTGATCCTGCCATTATCGGTTATACGCCCCCGCAAGATTGGCGTGTTTGGGCCGGATTGACATTTCCGGGAAGTGCTCTGCCAAATGCTATGGTGCAGCTGAGTCCGATCACTAAATGGGGATCGGGAGCCGGTTATGAATATGAGGATACAGCAATTCTCGGCTTTGCCCATACGAATAAAGGTCACTGGAATCTCTGCAACCTTGCTGTGTTGCCCCTTTCCCCAGAGGCTGTTGCTCCCTTTCAGTCTTCCTTTTTCCATGCTAAAGAAAATGCCTCTCCCGGGTATTATGATGTATATCTGGAGGATTATAAGGTAAAGGTGAAGTTGACTTCGACCTTGAGAACAGGAATGCATGAGTATAAATATGACAATCCCACGGATAGAAGAATCTTATTTGGCTTGGGAAAATCAAATAATGATGTATCGGATTGGGAGATTGAAAAGGCAAGTAAGAACGCTGTAAGTGGATTCCAGCAGGTGGGAAGGGATAAGATCCATTTTTATGCGGAGTTGAGTCATGAGGTGACTGATTTGAAATTAGAGAACAAGGGAGAGAAAGAGGGGTACGCTATCCTTTCACTTTCTGATCAGGATACCGGGGCTGTGACAATGAAAATTGGAGTTTCCTATGTAAGTATGGACAATGCAAAAGACAACCTGCAAAAGGAGTCTTCCGGCATATCCTTTGAAGAAATCAGACAGTCTGCTGTATCGGAATGGAATAAATTGCTTTCCAAGATTTCTGTGAAAAGCGATTCTAAAAGGGATAAGGAAATGTTTTATACCTCACTGTACAGGACTTTCCTTTGGCCGGCTTTGCGCAGTGATGTGAATGGGGAGTTTACCGATGAAGCGGGAAAGACCCAACGTCAAAACTTCAAGTATTATACAATTCCATCACTTTGGGATACCTATAGAAATAAGCTGGTGCTTTTGAGTATTCTTTCCCCTGAAGTTACCGGAGATGTGATTTCTTCCCTCATCAGCAGAGCTGAGATTACGGGGTTTGTGCCGACATTTTTCCATGGAGATCATGGCGCGCCATTTATCACGGGTTCATATAAAAGAGGGATTCGTAATTTTGACGTGAGAAAGGCTTATGCTTATCTGCTGAACAATGCCTATAATAAAGAAGGCCCACGGTCATTTGTAGATGAGTATATGGAAAAGGGCTATATCTCTGATCCCGACGTAAAAAATCCAAATGTGGAAACGAAAGCAAGGGCTGGCGTGTCCAAAACCTTGGAGTATGCGTACGATGATTATTCCTTGGCAATTTTGGCGGATACGTTGGACGATCAGGAGCACTTTGAGGATTTGATGGCGCGATCCCAAAACTATAAGAATGTCTTTGATCCTTCGGTGAATTTTATGCGTGGAAAGTTGGCAAATGGCGATTGGATCACGCCTTTCGATCCGGAATACCCTTATTATGAATACATGTATCGCGAAGCCAATGCATGGCAGGTATCCTTTTATGTCCCTCACGATATGCCGGGATTGGTAAAGCTGTACGGTGGAGAAGGTGAATTCGAAGCTAAACTGGATGAGTTTTTCACCAAGCCATGGAATCCAAAATATATAGCTAGAAATATTTCCACATTTATTGGGCAGTATTGTCAGGGAAATCAGCCCGACCATGAAGCTCCTTTTGCCTATTACTATGTGGATAAACCGGGGAAGTCCCAAGCTATCTTGGATAAAATAATGACTGAACTTTATGGGATCGGCCCAGGAGGCTTGGCACTTTCGGGAATGGACGATGCAGGTGAAATGTCGTCTTGGTTTGTTTGCGCTGCGGTAGGATTATATCCTATGTCGCCGGCTGATGCAGATTATTTGGTGACGGTTCCGCTTTTTGAGGAGGTGACCTGGAAGGTAGACAACGGCAATGATCTGGTGATCCTGAATCCCCTTGGAGGGAGAAACTTAGAGGAAATCAAAGTCAATGGAAAGACTTTAAATGGATACTATGTAGGGCACGATTTGTTTAGAAAAGGTGGGATTATAGAGCTGGAAACGAATTGAAAAGAAACTTGCGACCATCAATCTGTGATCAAAATTATCCCTCATAGATAGCTTGCAGCTTTCTTGTTTCTTCTATAGACCAGTCCAAAACCCTTGGGATCAGAAATTTTTTTGAATGAATTTAGATAGAACGGATGAGGATTTGATGTCATGATTTGAAAATTAGGAGAAAGACTTGGGCAGCATTGGTCATCCGACATCTAACATCCGACTATTATTTCAAATCATTTTCGCCAAAGCCTTTCATTCTCTATCAATTTTCCGGACTTTTCTACAATGAACTACCAGCAACTAATTGAAGAAGTGTACCAAGAGGTACAGGAAGAGAATCTAAAAGGGAGGGTCGCCGATTACATTCCTGAAATCGCCGCCGTAAATCCGAATCAATTCGGGATAGCTTTGGTAGATCTCAAAGGAAATGTATATGGCGTGGGAGATCACCAAGTACCATTCTCTATCCAAAGTATCAGTAAGGTCCATACCCTTACCATGGTTTTTAATGTGTTCAATTCAAAACTTTGGACAAGGGTGAATGTGGAGCCAAGCGGTGATCCCTTCAACTCTATTGCACAGTTGGAATATGAAAAGGGAATTCCGAGAAATCCCTTTATTAATGCTGGGGCTTTGGTGATTACCGATGCACTGTGCAGCAAATTTGAACACCCTATCGATCAAATATCGGCTTTTATCAATGACCTTGCAGGTGAAACGTGTGTGAAAATAAATCCTGAAGTCAAGAATTCGGAAATGAACCATGGGGAACGCAACACAGCATTAGCTTATTTTCTAAAATCCTTCAAGAACTTTAATAATCCCATAGATGAAGTGCTGGAAGTTTATTTTTCCCACTGCGCTATGGAGATGAGTTGCGTAGATCTAGCCAAATCCTTCTCTTTTTTGGCAAATGACGGCTTTTCGATTTTTGCAAATCGGGAAATTTTATCAGAAAGCCACGCCCGACGTGTCAACGCCCTGATGTTGACCTGTGGGTTTTATGATGAGGCAGGAGAGTTCGCATTTAAGGTTGGATTACCCGGGAAAAGTGGGGTAGGAGGAGGAGTAGCAGCTGTGATGCCGCATAAGTTTAGTGTCGCGGTATGGAGCCCGGAGCTAAATGAGAAGGGAAACTCTGTGAAAGCAATTAGGGCATTGGAACTTTTGACGGATAAATTGGCATTTTCTTTATTTTAAGATTGTCTCTATCTCCGAACAGACTGATTTTCGCAATTTAAGTCTGCCCCTGTTTTTATCCGGACAGCCTGTTACCAAACCTAATGCATGATGATATTGATTAAACCGGCAAATATTGACTTGCGGTCAGTCCGGAATGATGGAAGCGTTAGATCTCGATCTTAGCGATTTTTGAATGCATATCCGCCATCAGCATCAAGGCTGCTGAACCATACCATTCTTTCAACTCCATTCTGAGTACACCTGCCTTTACAGCCGGATCCGTTGCGGTTAGTTTCTCGGCCTCTTCCACGTTTTCCACAGCAAAAATAAATAGACCGCGCAAGTCCTCGTTCCCAAAGAAAGGTCCTGCCATGACTAGATGACCTTCTTCGACCAATTGATTGATATTTGCCATGTGTCCTGCCTGTATGTCTTTTCGCTGCTCATCGCTGTATTCACCGACCCGCTCTCCTCTGTACAGAAAGGCGATCACGTATTTTCTCATCCCGTAATCATCCGCACCGAGTTCCTTAGCTAGTGTTTCGTCATAGTTCTTATCTTGGGCAAAAGAAGAAGAGACGGCAGAAAAGGCGAGCAGCGTCAAAAAG
Organism: Algoriphagus sp. Y33; assembly: GCF_014838715.1. Classification (NCBI taxonomy): domain Bacteria; kingdom Pseudomonadati; phylum Bacteroidota; class Cytophagia; order Cytophagales; family Cyclobacteriaceae; genus Algoriphagus; species Algoriphagus sp. Y33. The sequence continues at coordinate 707,039 of NZ_CP061947.1, forward strand.
AATAGCTTTTTCATAGTAAGGTTTGTTTAAGTTAACTTATCAAATGGCGATATAAATCAATACAGAATTACCGCAACTGTGTCTGATTTAGTTCTCAGCTTTAGCCACTTCATCAATTTATCAGTTTCTGTTGCGTTCGGTTTGGTTCTGAATTTTGCATAGGCTACCAGCAAGGTGTCGGTAGTGTTGTTTTCGAGGTCAGTTACCATTGATCTGTTGAGCGTAAATTTCTGAAGACTCGGATGGTTTATTTTGGCTTCATTTGCTATTTCGTTACCCAGCACTCTTATCTGTCCATAATTTGCCACTTCATTTTCCAGAAGAGTGATCTTTTCATCTTTATTTTGGATCAATTGCTCGTTTCTGTCATACAGGTCTTTTAGAATGTCTGAGCGGAGTAAATTCATATCTGTTTCCACCCCCCCGCTTTGGTTGATCTGAAGGATGGTATTATCCAGTCCTGCTGTGGCGCGTGTCTCCAACAGTTCGATTTCAGAATCTGCCAGCCTGTCTCCGATTAGATTGATCTTGATTAGCCGGGGATCCGTGTTATAAGATAATTCGGTAGAGATAACCTGCGTGCGGGGATAGATCAATTCTGTTTGTAAAAACGTCTTTGCCTGCTCTTCCCATATGGATCGCATCACTATGCCATAGGCAAGGTAAACACTAGGCACAATGGTAAGGATGGTGAATATGGTAATATAGGTTTGTACCCGTTTTTCTTTCTTTTCATCCAGGAATTCCTTCTTGGGATATTTCATGAAGCGTACGATGAGGTAAGTAGAAAGAGAGATGAATACCGAGTTGATAAAGAAAAGATAAAAAGCCCCAAAGAAGTAGTACATATTCATCGTCGCCAATCCATAGCCGGCGGTACATAGGGGAGGCATCAGGGCAGTGGCAATAGCTACCCCTGGAATGGCATTGCTTTTTTCTTTTCGGGAGCCGGCAATGATCCCGGCAAGTCCTCCGAAGAGCGCAATTAACACGTCCCAAATGGTAGGTTCTGTTCTGGCCAATAGCTCAGATTGGGCATCGTCCAGAGGAGTGAAGGAGAAGTAAATCGAAGAGGTCAGAATGGCTATAAATACCGCCACTCCCAAGTTTCTCAGAGAGCGTTTCAACAGTTCAAAATCATTGATCCCCGCCGCCATCCCGATCCCCATAATGGGACCCATCAGGGGCGATATGAGCATCGCTCCAATGATGACCGCAGTGGAATTTACATTCAATCCTACTGAAGCCACAAAAATAGCAAAGATCAAAATCCAAAGATTTGCGCCTTTGAATTCTACATTTTTGCTGATGTACTCAATTGTTTCCAGCTCGTCTTCCTTTCCCTCCTGAAGGTCAAACCGATCTCTGATGTATAAAAGAAATCGAATGAATTGATTGCTGTTTTTCTTCCTGACTTTAGGCTCTTCCATATTCAACTGAAAAATAAATCATGGCAAAATAACTAAAATCCGGATGTCATTTAGGTATACTCTAACGTATTTTTAGTTGCAGAATAATCTATGGTGAGGGGGGTGGAGTCTTTTCGATAAATCTACTTGTTCTCTATCAAACCACTGTTATCAACGATAATTTTTACTTTATCTAGTTAATTTCAATTGTTTGATTTTAAAGTAGTTGTATATGGTTTAGTGTTCTCGTAATTTGGCTAGACTAAAAAAGTTAGTCTTGGCTAAAAAAATACAGTTATGTAGATTGGCTTTGGCCAAGGATGATTTGTATGTCGGTCCAGATCGAAAAATAAATTTGAAATTATCACCCATCGTCGATGCGTGCCTCGTATACAATTCTCCGGAAATGTCTTTGGGGAAGATTGAGTTTTTGCCACAGAATTTCCCAATCTTAGCGGAATCAAGTCACAACCTGAAGTGCCAAAATTTACAACATGAAATCTTCAAGCATAAAAAAAATTCTGCTTCTTGATGATGACAAAATCCAAAAAATTCTAATTGAAAAAAGACTTTTGAAAATTGATTCCGGTGTTGGATTTGTTTATTTCGACACACCTGGCGAGGCTCTGGATTTCCTGAAATCTGAATCGGTGGATTTGCTTTTGGTGGATTTGAATTTGCCTGAGATGAGTGGTTGGGAGTTTGTACGCGAGGCTGAAAAAGTAAGTCCAAATTCGATCATGATTTTGCAGTCGGGAGCAGTGGAGAGCGAAGAAATTCTAAGGGTAAATTCGGATAAAAGAATCAGTAGGATTTTTGAGAAACCATTAAGTGAATCTGACCTGAGATCAATCCTTGGACTTTGAAGCAGATTAGAACTATCCTTAAGAATAATTTAATTAATTTCGAGCCATCAGAAAGAATGTATGACTGAAAAAGCAGAAGACAGAAAGCCCCTGCTTTCAAAGAAAATAGACAAGTTTTTTACGGGACTGGCAGACGCTTGGAATTTTGTAAGGCGATTCTTCAAGGAAGTATTTGTGCCGCCGTATGAATTTAAGGAAGTTATTCACCAATGCTACCGCATTGGTGTGGAGTCATTGCCGTTGATTGCATTGACCGGATTCATTGTAGGAATCGTTTTTACCAATCAATCCAGGCCTTCTCTGGCCAACTTCGGAGCTACCTCTTGGCTTCCTTCCCTTATTTCTATAGCAGTAGTCCGCGCCATGGGACCTTTAGTCACGGCTTTGATTGCTGCAGGTAAGGTCGGATCCAGTATAGGGGCGGAGATAGGTTCTATGAAGGTGACAGAACAGATCGATGCTATGGAAGTATCCGCTACCAATCCTTTCAAATTTCTGGTAGTCACCAGAGTTTTGGCGACCACATTTATGATCCCGGTGCTGGTAATGTTTACGGATTTTGTAGCATTGATGGGGTCATTTCTCAGTGTGAACGCAAATGAGAATGTAAGTATAGTAACCTTCTTTGTAGAGGTCTTTGGAGCGATAAGTTTTCTGGATATTATTTCCTCGGTGCTTAAAGCCTTATTGTTTGGCTTTACTATCGGTATAGTAGGCTGTTACAAGGGGTACAATTCATCCAAAGGGACAGAGGGTGTAGGCCGTGCGGCAAATGCTGCGGTAGTTATGGCCATGTTCTTGATATTTATCGAAGAGCTTCTGGTTCTTCAGATTGTTAACGCAATCCGAGCATTTTGATTATGGAAGAGAAGGTTGTAGAAATTCGCGGTTTGGAGAAGTCTTTTGGAGACTTGGATGTATTGAAAGGTGTGGATCTTGATCTGTATAAAGGGGAAAACCTGGTGGTATTGGGGAAATCAGGATCAGGGAAGTCTGTACTGATCAAAATTATGGTTGGGCTTCTGAAACAAGACTCAGGATCCATGAAGGTATTGGGCAAAGAGGTGTCTACGCTAAAAACAAGAGCTTTGAATGAATTGCGGTTGAGAATTGGGTTCTCTTTCCAAAATTCGGCGCTTTATGATAGTATGACTGTCCGTGAAAATATGGAATTCCCTTTGGTAAGAAACATCAAGAATCTGACGAAGAAGGAAATTACCATGAAAATAGAAGGTTTGTTGGACAGCGTAGGATTGCCCCAGTCTATCAATCAGATGCCTTCTGAGCTTTCCGGAGGTCAAAAGAAACGAATCGGTGTTGCGCGTACGTTAATATTGGAGCCTGAGATAATGCTTTACGATGAGCCTACGGCAGGATTGGATCCTATTACCTGCGGAGAGATCAACACACTCATAAAACAAGTACGGGAAGAGTACAATACTTCATCCATCGTGATTACACACGATTTGACCTGTGCCAAAGATACAGGGGATCGGATGGCAGTGCTGCTGGAGGGACAGTTTGACGCTGTTGGGACGTTCGAGGAGGTTTTTCCCAACGCAGAAGACAAACGTATAAAATCATTTTACGATTATAATTTCATCAACTCATGAGAGGGGAAAATAAAAGATCAGTCATGGTAGGCATTTTTGTCTTCATAGGCATAGCAATTCTGGTAACAGGTGTATTGACACTAGGAGGTCAGCAGAAAAAATTTGTAAAGGCAATTCAGCTTAAGGCTGTATTCGATGATATCGGAGGACTCCAGACCGGGAATAACATCTGGTTTTCCGGTGTGAAAATAGGAACTGTCCGTAAAATCAATTTTTATGGAGATTCACAGGTGGAAATAGAAATGAACGTGGAAAAAGGAGTCGTAGATTTTATTAGAAAGGATTCTAAGGCTACCATCAGCTCCGATGGACTAATAGGCAATAAAATCATCGTGATCTATGGCGGAACTACGCTGGCACCACCTGTTCAGGATGGGGACAGGCTGGAATCAGTCATGCCTTTGGATACGGATCAGATGATGGAAACTTTACAGGTGAACAATGAAAATCTCGTTGAAATCACAGGCAATCTTAAAAACCTTACAAGCAAACTGGCAGAAGGAGAAGGCATGGTAGGGGCTGCATTGACAGATTCTCTGATTGGTGAAAACTTTAAGGCTATCGTAGAAAATTTGAATAAAGCATCCATAAACAGCAATAGGATGATCGCTGAGCTTCAAAGTTTCACTGCCAAACTCAATAAGGAGGGAACCTTATTCAATGACCTAGTTACTGACACCACCATGGTTAGTGATTTGAAACAGACTATGGAAAGTCTGAATACAGCAGCAGCGGAAGCCCAGAAGATGACTTCTGAACTGAGTGCGGTATCGGAGAAGTTCAACTCAACCGATAACTCCGTGGGAATGCTTTTGAACGATCCGGAGTTTGCAGAGAGTTTGCGAAGTACACTTCAAAATGCTGATTCGGCTACCTATAACCTGAATCGTGGCATGGATGCTTTGGAGTATACCTGGCCGTTCAACAAAGGCTTCAAACGTAAGAAAAAAGCTGAAGCAAAGGAGAACAATTAAAAGATATATGATTATCCGCTTTTCTATCAGTAACGGAAGAAAAGGTGTCATACTATTCGGAAAACACTAGCGGAGGTCAAGGCCACTTCGGTCTTCCGTCCAGTAAACAAGGGAAATATGGTTACTGTCATCATTGAGGATAATCACAAAAAGATAAATTTCTTAATCAATTAAGCCCGCGATTGATTTTTTCGCGGGCTTCTTTTTTTTCTTCGCCGTTAGCTTTCATGGTGTCAGTAGTTTCATGTTTAGTGAGTACAGCCTTTAAGGATATCGGGAAATGATCAGAACCTATGTCTTTTTCTACTTTGAGCTCAGCAAGCCCAAAGTGTTTGCTAAGGAAAATATGGTCTAAAGGCCATCGGAATAAAGGCACCTTGGCATGGAAGGTGTTGAAAAGCCCCCTTCCTCTGCGCGGATCAGCCATTTCTGAGTTTTTTAAAAATAACTCCGTGGTATAACTCCATGCTACATCGTTCAGATCTCCTATTACCAAGGAAGGCTTTGGATTGTTTTTGGCTTTTTTTCCCACGATTAAGATTTCTGCATCTCTTTCAGTGCTTTCTGTGTTTTCTCCGGGTACAGGAGGGGTAGGGTGAATCGCATAAATGGTAATTATTTTCCCATTTCGTAGTTTTACATCTATTTCCAGAGAGGGAATTTTGTCATCGACCAGATAATTTACTTCCTGACGGATAATTTCCATCCGGGTATAGAGCAGCAGTCCATAAGTGTTGTCCAATGGGATTTTTATTTGGGAAGGATATGCCTTTTCTATTTCAGACAGGCCCTTTTCCCAAGCCTTGTCTGTCTCTACAAAAAATATCAAATCAGGATTTATTGATTTGGCAAGAGCTACTGCTTTTCCGTGATTTTTGTTGTATTGATATACATTCCCCACAAGGATATGGATTCCTTCATCCTCAGAATAAGGAACTGTATCTATCATCTTTCCGCCTAGCCAAGTGAAGGGCCACACTTTGGTAATCAGGTAAATGGCAGCTATTGCCAAGGCAAAAATCCAGAGATAAGGTTCGGGATCTGAACTCAGCCCCAGACCAAATGTCCAGCAACTGAGCAATATCACTGTAATGACCAGTTTTTGAAGTCTTGGGTAGTCGAAAACCCGTATCCACCAATAGTCTAGCTTGACTAATGGCAGAAATGTGGCGAATAGAAAAAAAGCACTTAATACCCGAAGTAGAATGTAAGCCATGTAAGAATTTGATTTTCTTAAGTTAATTTAAAGTGGAATAATCTTCCTGCTTTTGGCAGCACTTTGTCAACCAATTCGCAAAGATGGAATTCTGAGCAGGAATTTTGAGTTATATTAAAGAATCTTTTTTAACCAAAGCCCCTAATTAATTATGAGTCAAGACCCATACCGAATCAAAACTACGTTAAAAACCTCATCAGGAGATCACACTTATTGGAGTTTGGAGAAGCTTGAAGCAAATGGTCACCCGGTAAAGCATTTGCCTTTCTCGATCAGAATCTTATTGGAAAATGCCTTAAGGAATTTCGATGACTTTGCTATTACCAAAGATCATTTGGAAACGCTGATCAATTGGTCTCCCCAACCATCCGACAAGGACATTCCTTACAAGCCAGCCAGAGTTTTGATGCAGGATTTTACGGGAGTTCCCGCAGTAGTGGATATTGCCTCACTGAGATCTGAGGCACAGCGAAAAGGTAAAAATGCCAGTGCAATCAACCCCCTTATTCCTGTGGATTTGGTGATAGATCACTCCGTGCAGGTGGATTACTTCGGAACTAATTATAGCTATCAGAGAAATGTCGAGGTGGAGTACGAGCGGAACTCAGAACGTTATAAATTCCTGAAATGGGCCCAAAAGACATTTGACAATTTTTCTGTAGTTCCTCCCGGGATGGGGATTTGCCACCAAGTAAACCTTGAATATCTGGCTCAAGGGGTAATCAGACGCGATGGATCGGTTTTTCCCGATACGCTGGTAGGAACGGACTCCCACACACCTATGGTAAATGGAATCGGAGTAGTCGGCTGGGGTGTAGGAGGCATTGAGGCAGAAGCGGCGATTCTCGGTCAGCCGATTTATTTTATTATGCCTGAGGTGGTGGGTCTGAAACTGACGGGAGAATTGCCCGCAGGCACTACTGCTACTGATATGGTGTTGACTATTACCGAACTGCTAAGAAGGCATGGTGTGGTGGGTAAGTTTGTGGAGGTCTTTGGGCCTGGGTTGGATCACTTGTCTGTGCCTGATCGCGCTACGATTTCCAATATGTCTCCGGAGTTTGGATGTACTGTTTCGTATTTTCCAATCGATGATAGGACATTGGACTATATGGGAAAAACCAATCGCTCAGCAGATCAGATCAAACTTGTGGAGGAGTATTGCAAAGCGAACTTGCTATGGAGGAAAGACGAGGACTTGATTCAGTACAGTTCTGTGGTGGAATTGGATTTGGGAACAGTGGAAGCAACCGTGTCGGGTCCGAAGCGTCCTCAGGACAAGATTTTGGTAAGAGACTTCAAACCGAAATTTGAAGAATTATTACATTCAGTCCACGGTAGAGAATATATTCCGATTGATAAAAGGGAGGAAATTTCCCGGTTCATGGAAGAAGGCGGAGGTCAGACGGAGGATCAGTCTGATGCCAAAGCCCCTGCCGAAACAGAGATCAAAACCAAAATTAAAAATGGCTTAAAGACCGTTTCGGTAAGTCTGCACAATGAGAAATTCGAACTGTACGATGGTTCCATAGTTATAGCCGCAATTACTTCCTGTACAAACACTTCCAATCCTTCCGTGATGTTGGGAGCGGGTTTGGTGGCGAAAAAAGCCCGTGAGCGCGGTCTGGATGTGAAGCCATGGGTAAAGACTTCTTTGGCACCGGGCTCAAAAGTAGTAACAGACTATCTGGAGAAATCCAATTTGCTAGAAGATTTGGAAGCTTTGAAATTCCATACTGTAGGTTATGGATGTACTTCTTGTATCGGTAACTCCGGACCTCTTCCCCGGCATATTGCTCAGGCAGTAGAAGACAATGACCTGGTAGTTGCCTCAGTACTGTCGGGAAACAGAAATTTTGAAGCCCGGGTACATCCACAGGTGAAAATGAATTACCTCATGTCACCGATGCTTGTGGTTGTATATGCGCTAGTGGGTCGTGTGGATGTGGATTTATTAAATGAGCCGATCGGATACGATCCTAACCTTGAGCCGGTGTTTTTGAAGGACATTTGGCCTACTAATGAGGAAATAGCAGAAGTGGCCAGAAAAGTCCTTACTCCGGATGATTACCAGAAAAGCTACGGAGAAATATTTGAAGGAAATGAAATTTGGAAGGAACTTCAATCAGGAGAAGGGGAGATCTACCCATGGGATGAGAGCAGTACGTATATCAAAGAGGCTCCGTTTTTTAAAGGTATTTCTATTGAAGTCCCCGAGCCTAGAGATATTATAAATGCCAGAGTTCTTTTGAAACTCGGCGATTCCATCACAACAGACCATATATCGCCTGCGGGATCTTTCAGACCGGATACACCGGCCGGTAAATATCTGAATAGTAGAGGGGTGGAGCGACCTAACTTCAATTCCTACGGCTCCAGAAGAGGAAATGATGAGGTGATGGTAAGGGGAACCTTTGCCAACGTGCGGATTAAAAACCAGCTCAGTACACAAGAAGGCGGGTTTACTACTTACATTCCTACCAATGAGGAAATGAGTGTATTTGAAGCTTCTGAGAAGTATCAGGCTGCAAATGTGCCTTTGGTAGTCTTGGCAGGGAAGGAATACGGATCGGGATCCTCCCGCGATTGGGCCGCAAAGGGAACCAACTTACTGGGAATCAAAGCAGTGCTTGCAGAGAGCTATGAGCGTATTCACCGAAGTAACCTGGTGGGAATGGGTGTTCTTCCTCTACAGTATTTGCCCGGCCAAAATGCAGAAAGCCTTAGTCTAACAGGAAAAGAAGAATTTAGTATTGTGGGAATTGAATTAGGTTTAAGGCCATCTCAGAGGTTCGAAGTGATTGTAAAAACTGAATCAGAGGAGAAGAAAATCGAAGTTCTTTCCAGACTGGATTCGGAAGTTGAGATCGCTTACTATAAGCATGGAGGAATCCTGAATTATGTATTGAGGGATTTTCTGATGGATTAGAGGAGTTGGGGGGATGCCGGGTGATGCGGGTGAAGTTGAGGTGTGGTGACGTCATTGCGAGGCACGAAGCGATCTCATTGCCTATCGTGTAGGTTTTTAACTAACAAAACCCGTCTGCAATGGCGGGTTTTGCTGTTTGTCTTGCTTTGAAGTTATTGAGTTCGTAAGATGCCCAATAGAATTACGGGAATCAGGGAAACAACCGTAAGAAATTAGAGCAAAGAAAAAATAGCGCTGTTTTCAATCAAGCATAAAACGGATAGGAATATATAACCAAGCATCTACTGTGTTTCCTTCAATTGTCTTTGCGGGAGTGATCTCTCCCTCATATTTATTCACCACCCGAAGGGCTTCCCTGGCTATAGATTTGCTTACATTTTCAGGATTAGCTAGGACTGGTTCTGTATGTTCTCCAAATTCATTTACATAAATTGCCAACATCACCGTACCTTCCTCTCCATTGCGTCTCGCAGTAGTTGGATACTTCAGGTTTTTTATCAATGTATTTTCCCATTTGTTTTTATCAAAGCCAGGTTGAGGTTCAAAAGGATTTTCTTCAGAATTGGTTATTTCCCCATTTTCCGCCTTTCGGATTTCATAGTTATTAGCCCCTCGGTGTAGGACGTCTCCTAATAGCTCTCCGTCATTGTAATAAATAGCATGGAAGAAACCGTTGTTTCTATTCTTGATTTTCTTGGAGTTTATCTTACCATTTGTGTCATAAGTCTCTATGTTTTCTTCCGGAAAATCCCCTTCCTCATTGTATCCATAGCGGGTGATTTTCACAATTTGGTTTTTCCGGCTGAATATTCGTTCTAGTGAGGTGCTATCTGTAAGGTAGGTGGTGATTGCTTTATAGAAATAGTTTATGCTATCATTTTCATTGATTGGATAGAAGTGTTCGTTTAGTTTGACTATTTGCTTATCCTGAGCTCGGGATGCCGATAAAGAAAGACCTATTGAAAAAATGAGAAGGAACAAAAATTTAGATGGACTAAATCGATTCATAATACTCACTATTTAGTAACGTTTAATTTTACAAAAACTTCCCAGCAGATGCAAATTCAGATGTCTAAATCCTTTCCGGCTGACTTTTGGGAAATTTTCATTGAACCCCATGCTTTTATTTAGCTAGTGGTGTTGCTATTTGCCAGACCTTTGCTTTTGTATAATTAACTTTTATCCCTCAAGATAAACCTTATTTTTGTGGCTCATTCCTATTAAAAACAAACCGATGAACGCAATCAATCCCACCACGACCCCAGCCTGGACAAGATTACAGAAGCTTGCCGAAGATCATAAAGACATGACTATTCTTTCTCAATTCGATGAAAGAGAACGCTTTGATAGATTGAGTCTTTCTCTGGAAGATATCCTAGTCGATTTTTCCAAAAACAGACTTAATCAGGATATACTGGATGCACTTTTTGATCTGGCGCGAGAGTGCAAACTCCATGTAGCTGTGGAAGACATGTTCTCCGGCAAGCCAATCAACGTAACAGAAGGAAGAGCTGTATTGCATACTGCGCTAAGAAATCCGGCTGATGAAGCAGCATTTCTGGACGGACACAATATTACAGAGGACGTCACGGCTGTCTTGAAAAAGATGAAATCTTTTGCTGACAAAATACAGAACAAAGAATGGCTTGGCTATACCGGAAAGCCTATCAAATCTCTGGTAAATATAGGTATCGGAGGATCTGATCTTGGTCCTGTGATGGTGACGGAAGCTTTGAAACCTTATCAAAATCCGGATATTGAGTGCTTTTTCGTATCGAATGTAGATGGAACCCATATCGCCGAAACGCTGAAAAAAGTAGATCCGGAGACTACGCTTTTCTTTATCGCATCCAAGACTTTTACCACTCAGGAAACCATGACCAATGCGCATACTGCCAGAGCTTGGTTTTTGGAGCATGCCAAAATAGATACAGCAGTTGCCAAGCATTTCGTGGCACTTTCCACGAATGCCAAGTCTGTTTCAGAATTTGGCATTGATACGGATAATATGTTTGAATTTTGGGATTGGGTTGGCGGTAGATACTCGCTTTGGTCTGCAATAGGTTTGCCGATAGCCTGTACCATAGGTTTCGATAACTTCGAGAAATTGCTTGCCGGCGCCCATGCGATGGATAAGCATTTCCGTCATGCGCAGTTTGATCGAAATATTCCTGTGGTTCTCGCACTGATAGGTGTCTGGAACACCAATTTCCTTGGAGCGAGTTCTGAGGCAATTTTGCCTTACGATCAATATATGCACCGATTTGCGGCCTATTTCCAGCAAGGAAATATGGAAAGTAACGGCAAGTATGTAAGTCGCTCAGGAGAAAAAGTAAACTATACTACCGGACCGATTATCTGGGGAGAGCCAGGCACCAATGGTCAGCATGCATTCTACCAGTTGATCCATCAGGGCACGCACCTGATACCTTGTGATTTTATCGCTCCTGCTATTTCACATAATCCTATCGGAGATCATCATCAGAAGTTGCTTTCCAATTTCTTTGCTCAAACCGAAGCATTGATGAAAGGAAAGTCTCTGGAAGAGGTGAAGGCCGAAATGAAAGCAGCCGGTAAGTCTGATGAGGAGATTGAGAAAATAGCTCCGCACCGGGTTTTTGAAGGAAATAGACCAACCAATTCCATTTTGGTAAAGAAGATTACTCCCTATACGCTTGGTGCATTGATCGCAATGTATGAGCACAAAATCTTTGTACAGGGAGTGATTTGGGATATTTTTAGCTTTGACCAGTGGGGAGTGGAGCTAGGCAAAGTCTTGGCAAACGGCATCCTGCCTGAGCTGCGTGGCAATGAAGAAATCACCGCCCACGATGGATCTACCAATGGACTGATCAATGCTTATAAAAAAATGAGGGAGTAAAAAATGACTAAATTAAGTTCCGGTCTGTGGGAATACATACCGGGGCTGTTTTTTAGAAATCCAAAATCCCGATTTTGCGAAGAGTCGGGATTTTTTGTGAAGTTTATCCACTATGCAAGCCTCCATGAGTGTCTCACTCACAGAAAAACGGGTGATGAATGACTGTTTAACCACAGTGGGCGCGGAGTGTGGTACGGAGATTCTTTGTAGTGATGTTCTGCGCTTATTTTTCTATTTTGTGTTATCCTGCGTCTCCAGAAGTTCAATCAAAAGAACTAAGCTGTGTTTTCACAGTTCAAAGCTCCGGACCTCACTTTTGTTGTAAAAGGGGACGACTGTATAGAATGGTCTTATATCTGGTATTTTATGAATTGGGGATGGGGGAAGTAATGGTTGGTTTGGCAGTGGAAATTTTGCTCCAAATGGTTCTTCTGGTCAGAATTATAACAATGGTTTGAAAATGATAACCGGAATAAGATGAAAAATGCTCTGATTATATTAGGATTGGGATTTATTCTTATTTCTTGTAATAGGAATAAATATAATGTAGGTGTATTTCCTCAGGAACCAGTCAATCTCAAGGAAGCCAATTCATCCTTGGATGATATCAATTCCGATATCCCCTTTATCAGTGGCGATGTACACTTGGTATTCTCAACCAACCGGGCTAACAGCCAGACTGGGGACTTTAATCTCACCCTATCGTATCTAAATTTTTATTGGGACAGGTCAGAGGGCATACTTACTGTTAAGCCATCCAATATTTTATTTGACCGGGATTATGAGTCTTTTAGGGATTTGGTCAGAAAAACTGAATCATCCGCCCATGAAAAAGGTCCCTACAGTTTTCTGGAAAGCGAGAATAATAGAGTGCTTTTGTTCAGTCGGGAAGTGAATGGAATGTATGTTATCTTTTCGGAATCTGAAAAAACAGCTTCAGGTGTCGGAGAAGACCAAAGCTTCCGGATTTTGGATCAAGCTTCTAATGAAATATATCCCAGCTTCTACGGTTCCAACTTCCTGAAGGGAATGGAACCAAGTCCGGCAAAGCCTGAAATGCTACTATTCACTTCCGACAAAGACGGGCAATTTGATATCTATGAATCACCTATTTCCGAAGGGCAAAGTCCATTGCAGTTTTTGAGCGATTCCAATCCTAAAACAGTGAGAAAACTGAGTTTAAATACCTCTTCTAACGATCACATGCCTTTTGTTTACGGGGACTTACTGGTCTTTTCTTCGGATCGACCCGGAGGATTTGGAGGTTTTGACCTATACTATGCACAAAAAACCGGCGATGGCTGGTCGGAGCCGGTCAACTTTGGCCCAAGAATCAATTCAGAATACGATGAATATCGTCCTGTCGTATCGGATCATCCCGGATTTGCCAATCGCCTGATGATCTTCTCCTCCAATCGTCCCGGAGGTCTTGGCGGCTTTGATCTATACTTTATGGGAATTCCGAAGTTTTAGGGAGAGAAATCCGATTGTTATCTTCCAGTCTGTGGTACAGACCGGGGGGACGGTTTGCTGTGCTTTTATGATCACCTCGTGTGCTGGAAAATTGTTTTTATATGCTCAGTTTTCTCAACCTTGATTTGCCCATTTATAGGTGTCATGTTTTTCCAGACCCAATTATAATGGTCGATAACCTGTTTTGCTTTTAGATTTGGCCTTTCTCCGGTTGTATGCCCGTCTGCCACTACTGTAATTTGATATTCCTTCGTCAATGCTGATTGAATAGTTGATTCTACGCAAAAATCAGTTGCACAGCCCGTAATAAATAACTCATTTACATTCAATTGAATCAGTTTTGAATGCAATTCAGATTTGTAAAAAACATCGTTCGCATATTTATCAATTCTGACATCGGTGGATTCAACTATTAGCTCATCCAAAATTCCCCAATCCTCTGAATTCTTTTCAAAATTCCCACTGCCCGTTCCGTCGTGCTGGATATAGAATACAGGATTTTCCATTTTTCGGAATATTTCTGCCAGTTCATTTATTCGCTCCACAACTCCTGATGTATCAAATCTAGGTGTCTCTGAAGTAAATGAACCTTTTTGCATATCAATAACTAAGAGCGCTTTTCTGTTTTTCATTATTTTCTTTAATTAATTCCGACTCTTCGTTAGCGACCTTGATCTGAAAATTACCTGTCTGGCTTTTTGCAGCTCTTGGTTTCCTAATATCAAAATTAGAGAGTTAATGACATAAGGGGAAATTCAAGAAAGTATCATTTGATAGTATCAAAGGTAGTATTTCATGAAATAGTGTTTCTCTCAATCTGATGAAACTTTCCTTCCTACATCATTTTTTTCAAAAGCATCAGGCTCATAGACTGCATTCCTTATATCTTAGCGATCTTAAAATCTAACAAAGCGCAGAATTACCTTTAAAACCCAAGTTATAGCTAAAAAATGAAGCAATTATTCTCCAATCTACTATTTAAAGTATTTATTGCCATTGTTTTGGGCATTGTCTTCGGCCTTTACTTGCCGGAATCCATCAATCGAATTTTTGCTACCTTCAATGCGTTTTTTGGACAATTCCTCAACTTCGCTATTCCGCTTATTATTTTGGGTTTGATCATGCCGGCGATTTCGGACTTGGGGAAGGGTGCAGGGAAATTATTGCTGATTACTGCGGCAATTGCTTATGGCTCAACGCTCTTTTCGGGCTTTATGAGTTATTTCACTTCATCTGCCATTTTTCCTTCACTTCTCGCTTCCCACATCAATGAGACGGCTGAGGTCTCGGAAAATGGTGCTGATTTAGTCCCATATTTCAGTATTACCATCCCGGCAGTGATAGATGTGATGTCGGCTTTGGTATTGGCTTTTGTGATCGGGCTGGGACTGTCTTATCAGGAAAACTCTACCCTTAAGAAAGTAGCGAAGGATTTTGAGGCCATTATCATGCAAGTGATCGAGAATGTAATTATTCCATTTCTTCCGCTTTTCATTCTAGGCATATTTGCAAATATGGCCTTTAGTGGCCAGGTATATTCAATTCTCTCTGTTTTCATCAATATCATTGGGGTGATTTTCGCCATGCATATTTTCTTACTACTACTCCAATATGTAATCACAGGAGCTCTTGTGAAGAAGAATCCCTTACGCCTGCTGGGAAATATGATGCCTGCTTATTTCACGGCTTTGGGTACTCAATCTTCAGCGGCTACGATTCCTGTGACCTTAGAGCAAGCCGGGAAAAACGGCGTTTCTCCTAAAATCGCAGGGTTTGTGATTCCTCTTTGTGCCACCATTCACTTGTCTGGAAGCATTATGAAAATTACTGCCTGTGCGATGGCTTTGATGATTTTGGAAGGTGTACCATTTGATTTTGGAATGTTTGCAGGATTTATTTTTATGCTGGGTATCGCGATGGTAGCCGCTCCGGGTGTACCCGGTGGTGCGATTATGGCGGCCATTGGTGTGCTGCAGTCTATGCTGGGTTTCAGCGAAGAAATGATCGGTTTGATGATTGCACTTTATATTGCGATGGACAGCTTCGGCACAGCTTGCAATGTTACCGGAGACGGAGCAATTGCTCTGGTGGTGGATAAAATTACTAAGGAGGAAAAGAATACTTTAGCTTGACCAGTATTACTGGAGTACTGCCCATTTAGGGGCGGGTTTACCGCATTTTAATGATTTTGTGGATGCCATGAGAATTTCGTGGCTTTGCTAAAATGTATCCTAAATACTGGGGAGGGTGTGGTTTTTGGGGGGGCGTCGATTTTCTTGCTCGTTGGTCTTGGACTTGTATAAGAATGGTAAGCGAAAGTACTTTGTCTCTTTTACCAAAACTTAGAAATCATGAGCACATCCAAATCAATGACTACTTACTCTCAGGTATTGAACCTTCTTCCCGATAGAGGTTACGGTAACGAGTTGAATATCCAACGGGCCGGTGCCAGCTTTGACGGGTCTGAAACACTCTATCAGCCTGAGCAGCTCAAAATCGTAAAGACCTACAGGTTTGAAGGGGAATCAGATCCGGCAGATATGGCGGTGATTTATCTTATTCATAGCGAATCCGGTGAAAAAGGGTTTATCCTAAATGCTTACGGCACTTATTCAGATGAGGATAACCGGTATTACGATGAATTTATCAAGCGGGTCCCGGTAGAAGAAATACGGGATTTAGAAGTATAATATTCCAGTAGGGTAATAATTATATGATGATCCGCAATGATGCCAGTAGCCATATTTTCCTTGCTTTATATTGGCTGTGAGACTCCTGCACGACGTCAGACGGGGAACCCGCCAAGGCGGCGGGGAAGAGTAGTCTTCATCGCAAAGGTTTACCAAATCTTATGTCGCTTTTGATTCCCTACTGGTAGAAAAGCGGATATACATGTAATTTTACTATACTGATTTGCAGATGTAATAACTCATGGGGTATTGTGATTAGTGAACGGGGTCTCTCTTATCTATTAGCCATTTCATAGTGCACCCCTTAATTTTTCCAGACGAGGCTACTTAGGTGTGTCCGGTAATAGTCTCTTCCAGAACTTCATTTCCGGGTTTATCATAATAGGTACAAGTCATTTTATCAACCAGAACAACCCATTTTTCAATACCGGCCTTTGCTGCTTCGCTACAGAAGGTTTGGTAATCTGACTTACCTTGTTGGTGAGTAGTTAGTTCAATTTCAAATTGTTCTTTTTTGCTTTTAGAGGCTATATCCAAAGTTTTATACATTGCTGGGGAGACAACGCTATACTCTTTTACACCAAAATAAACAGAGTGGCCGTCTGAGACAAAAGTCTCATAGTATTTCACACCTAGTTTTTGTAGTTCTAGGATATAAGAAGGAAAGTCTGCGCCAGTCTTTACTTGGCTATGCGCCTGTTTTATTTGTTCTAGTGTAAACATTTTGAGATGATTGGTTAGATTTCCTAATCTACTTAAAACTTAGAGTTTTTTAAGTGTAGTAAAGGCTAATCTTCACCTGTTCAAAGTTTGATTGTTGAAAGCTAATGTGACATCTCAAAAAATAACAAGTGAGATATTCGCTTCCAGTCAGGTTTTGCGATATCGGGATTTGGCGGGGAAGTAAGTCATTAAATCCCCATATTCAGGATTTTTTGACCGTGGTTAGCAACCCGTAAAGATTTATATAGCCCTCAGTTTTCAATATATACCCTGTATGAAGCCTATATATGTTCTTCCTACCAGTGGAACGATAGTTGTTTTTAGCCTATTCAGTACTTTTCATACAATTATACTATTGCACTATGCTGATAATCAATAATCAATCAACTGGAATTTTTCCTATGCCGGTTTTTGGAAAAAAAGAAAAAGAAGAGGTAGACAAAGGAACTACCAGAAAAACGCCGAATGACTCAGGAGATGCCAAGCCTCCCAAAAAGGAGGACTTTAAGAAGATCGAACGGGAAAATGATAGGAAAAACGATGTTCAAGGAGAAACTGTCGACAATGAAGAACGTGACAAAAACAAAGATTAGGGTTTAGTCAAGCAAGTACTGATCAGTTCTCTTGTGATGCGTTCATGTCCACAGCTTACTTTGACCTGAATTATTCCATTGGTTTAGATTTATTGGACTATGCCTTCTTTCTTTCTGCAGATCTGAAATACCAGGATACAACGGTCAGCACAAGTAGAAGCCCGGATCCAAAATATTCAGCGGCCGAATCGCCCACCGCTAAATGGGAAAATATTGCTCCTGTCATCAGGAACGCAAAGCCCGCATAGGCCCATTCTTTCACTAAAGGGTATTTGGGGATAAGGATAGCGATGACTCCAAGCAACTTCCATACTCCGATGATGGTAAGGAAGTAAGTAGGGTTGCCCAGTTGCAAGCTTGTCTTCTCTACTTCGTCTTCCATTTTTATCAGTTGTACGATTGCTGTGGAGACCATTCCCAGGGCTAGCCAGCAGGTAGCTACCCAATAGATGATTTTATTTCGCTTAGTCATGAATTATTGCTTAAAGGATTGCAGATTTCTTGAAGTCTGTTGTGGGCCATATTGATACCGTATTCAAATGGCATTTTCAAGTGCTCATCCCGATCCTTAACAGATTTATAGATGACTTGCATAATGAGCCTGCTTCTATCTTCTGATAGTGGAATGAACTCCAAAAATTCCAATTGAACAGGAAAGGGCGTGTTTTCCATTTCAAAAGTTCGGGTGATTTTTTTTTCTGCTTCAAATTCATGAATGACTCCACTGAATCGATGAAGATTTCCCTTGGGGTCAGTGGTTTCGAATTGGTAAGCTCTATGTCTTTTGCTTTCTAATTTTATAACCTTCGTTCCCATCCATTCAGCTACAAGCTCCGGAATCACATAAGCTTTGAAAAGCAAGGCTATGGGTAAGTCAAATTCTCTGGTAATAAACAACTCCTGTTGCCCGTCCAAGGCTTTTATTTTGGTTTTTTGCTATTTATGGTTCTTCATCATATTCTCCAATCGGTCAAATCTCTCCTCCCACATCATTCGGAAAGGGGCTAGGAAGTCGGCTATTTCCTTCATTTTGATAGGATTCAAATGGTAGATAACTTCTCTTCCCTGCTGTTCTTGCCGAATTAATTCGCATTCGTTAAGGATCTGCAGATGCTTTGACACCGTAGGCCTGGCAGTGTCGAAGTTTGAAGCTATAGCTCCTGCTGTCAGCGATTGAGTGGTCAATAGCAGGAGGATCGCCCTTCTGGTAGGTTCTGCAATTGCCTGAAATACGTCCCGTCTTAAATTCATTGTGTAGCTATTTGACTACAAATATACGTGTAGTTATGTGGCTATATAATTTTTGCCTAATTTTTTGAAAATTTATTAAACTGCGTGGGGATCCAGGGTTACATAAGAGGCCGCAGTTTAGAGACAATTTTTCTGCAGACCGGCAGCATAGATGGCTAACTTTCCTAAAAGTGAGCTATGTTACAAAGTACATCCTGTTCCGAAGGCAGAGTGAGTGCTAGTCTTGAATAATTTCAAATTCCTTTACAAAAGAAGAGATGGGGATGGCTGAAAGTTTATTGTCGTGCAGTAGGAAAAGTATGTCTTTGGTTTTGCCTATCAAAATGCCTTTTTTGATCTCGTTGTCAGCAAATTTGAGCTCAATCGCTTTACTCTTAAGTACTTGTTCTTTGTAATAGCTGCCGTACAGTTGTGCAGCAAGAAATAAATATAACCCAAATAGCAGCGAGTAGGAGATAACTTGGAATAACTTGAACCAAGGTTTTTTATCTATTCTAAAATTAATTGTGGAGTACAAATTTGGATACTTTTTCTTGGAGTAAGAATCCAGCAATATGAGAAGTCCAAGAAGAGATGCGGAACCGATGATGAAAAACAGAATAGCAAAATCCGAAAAGGGAGCGATTAGAAAATCCAGAATATCCGCATAATCAAAAATATTTATGTTGAATTGGATGTACTTCTGGTAGTTGAAAAGCATTCCTATTCCCACAGAAAAAACATAAGCAATTGTCACTATTGTTTGTAGCTCTTTGATCAATGCTTCGTAGGCATCCTTTATTAACCCTTCTTTCATTAGGAGTAAAAATAGGGCAAAAAATCAATGGGTTCAATTATGATGAGTACTAAAAAAATATGGGGCAGAGCCACACACTCCACCTATTACTTATTGTGCTATGACAGGGGGGGGGATTCACCATCCAATTGATCCCGAATTTGTCTACGAAGCTACCATAATAGGCTCCCCAGAACATATCCTGTAGCGGCATTGTGATTTCCCCTCCAGCCGAGAGTCCATTGAAAATCCTATCCGCCTCTTCTTTGTTTTCAGGTTCTAAATTGATGTGCATATCATTGCCTAAATTCACGGTAAAGCCTATTTCATTTGGAGCGGCTGTTGCCATGAGAATCTGATTACCCAGTAGAGGTAAGTCCACATGGTGAACCATTTTCTTTACAGTATCGTCCACAGGCGGGTGGTTTTCAGATTGGGGGGTATCCCCAAACCGCTGAATTCCCTGAATGAAATCAGTTTGAGATACCGATAAAACCACTTTGTGACTCAATCACTTATGCTCTGTTTTTTTTGAGTCTTCGGAATTATGGCTGTTTTGGATAATTGATTCCAGTTTCTCAGCTCTTTTGTGATCGCCAGCCCATTCATATAATTTGGAAGCTTTTTCTCCCGCTTTTTCCACAAAACCCGTAGTGTCTTTTTTTGCGAGCCAAGCGATGAACTTTCGCATGAATTTGAGGTAAGGCGCCATTAGTAAGGATGCAAGCGCTATTAGAAGCCAGCCCAGAGGCACAAATGGCAGTACCATCGAAACAAGGCCGGCGATAAAAATAAGAGTAGCAATAGCTGGTATAATGAATTTTTTCACTGATAAAAGATAGGGAGTTGGGTAGTAAAGGAGTGAATATGAATAGTTGATTTCTCTATTATCTGAACGTGATTGTCTTTGCTCATTTTATATTTGAAAAGCACTTGAATACAGCATACGTGAAATAAGACTTTTTAGTTGGCTACTTTTTTCCTGGATTCTTTGATCCCTACAATATTTTCATTGGCCCAAGAAGAGAGGCCATGAATATGGGGCAAAAGTGAGCGGCCTCTCTCAGTAAGATTGTATTCTACCCTCGGTGGAATTTCGGGGAAGATTGTTCGGTTGACCAGTCCATCCGATTCAAGCTTTCTTAGCGTTACTGTCAACATTTTCTGGGAAATGTCCTTCATGGATTTTTGCAATTCATTGAATCGCATCGTTTCTTCCTCTCCCAGAATTAGAATTGCCAACATGGACCATTTGTCACCAATGCGATCCAACACCGTACGAACCGGGCAGTCTAATGTATTTTGATATAATTCTAATATTTTTCCCATCTTATCTTATTGAATTTCAGTATTAATTACCCAGAGGTAACTGGCTAACTCTGCCGTGCCTTCTTGTGTGGCTATTGGCTTGGTATTACCTTTGAGTTACCAAAAGTAACTTAAATTCTTAAAGTAATCAATAGTACAATTTAAACTGTAGAATCATGAGCAAAATAGTAATCACAGGGGCTTCGGGCCACTTCGGGAAAGCCACCATTGACTTTCTGGTAAAAAAAGGAGTTAAAGCATCCCAAATCACAGGCTTGGTAAGGGATAAGTCTAAGGCAAAAGACCTTACCGCACAAGGTGTCAGCATCAAAGTAGGGGATTATGATAACTATGACTCACTGCTGGATGCTTTTCGAGGAGCTGAAAAAGTCTTGCTGATTTCAGGGACTGATCTGGCAAACCGCTCTCCCCAACACAAAAATGTAATCAATGCTGCCAAAGAAGCGGGAGTAACCCATGTACTGTACACGAGCTTTGAGCGTAAAAATGAAAGTGCTGATTCTTCGATGGCTTTTTTGGGCCAAGCACATATTGAAACGGATAAAGCCCTCAAGTCAAGCGGATTGAATTATACCATTTTTAGGAATAACCTCTACTTGGGAGTAATCCCGATGTTTGTAGGCGAACAAGTTTTGGACAGCGGTATCTTTTTCCCTGCCGGAGAAGGAAAAGTTGCATTTGCTGACCGTGACAATCTGGCTGAAGCAGCTGCCAACGTGCTCCTCGGCGCAGGACATGAGAACAAGGAATATGCAAT
Organism: Algoriphagus sp. Y33; assembly: GCF_014838715.1. Classification (NCBI taxonomy): domain Bacteria; kingdom Pseudomonadati; phylum Bacteroidota; class Cytophagia; order Cytophagales; family Cyclobacteriaceae; genus Algoriphagus; species Algoriphagus sp. Y33. The sequence goes on from NZ_CP061947.1 coordinate 728,518, forward strand.
GAACAATGTTGAGAACTATACTTTCCAAACCATTGCGGATGAATTGGCTGAGTTGACAGGCAAGGACATTGCCTATGTAAGTCCAAGCAGTGAAGCCTATTCAGACACCCTTACAAAAACAGGTATTCCTGAAGAGTTTATCAGGATGCTTGTCAGTTTTGCCGAAGCGATCAAACAAGGTGAATTTGAAGTGGAGAAATCTGATTTGGAGTTATTACTGGGCAGACGTCCAACTGATCTGAAATCCTATCTGGCTAAGGCTTATGCATCGGATAAATAAGCTGTTAGGGTATTTTTGATTAGGCGGCAATAAGACTTACTACTAAAACGAGACTGTCCCCTAATTAATAAGCGCTTTATTTCAAAAATGTTATGCTTGAATCAATCCCTTTTGGATGAAGGTCAAAGGAAAAGGGTGAAAGGTTAGCCCTCTTCACCCTTTTATTTGTCCTTTTCTCCTTAGCTAGCTTACGTTACAAAACAATAGTTGGTGAAATAACCCTGAAATTGACATTTGAGACAGTCTCTAGTTGGTTTTTATAAAATGAGTGCTGTCAATGGGGCCGGACTAGGAGAAGAAGACATTGAACTTTTTGTTCTCATCTACCAACATCATAGCTTGGTAACAGCCAGAACTATTGTTTTGTCCCAATTATCCTCTGGGATTGAGCCGGGCTGATGGACGTACTTCACTTGCAACATCATTCGCCATTAGGCAATTTGCTTCCTTGTGACTTTAATGATTGCGGTCAATTCCTCATTGTGTAATCCTTTTTGATCGACTTCAGCCAAAATTTTTGCCTTCAACTAGAATTTCCTGTCCTGATACGGAAGTCCTTGTTGATTTTCGCAATAGGTCTTTAGGCTGTAGAGGAACATTGCCCAGTTATAGCTGCACCAACGATAAAAGTCGGTTAGTTCTCTCCAATTAAAGTGTTTGAGGACTATTGTTGTGATAAGAGAGACAAAAAGGGTAGCAGCGGGTTACTTTTTCCCCATTTAACTACGGGATCAGGCGTTAATGGTTCAGAAGGAAAGAGATCAAAGTACGCTTTATGCCTCCTGGGAATTTTCCTTTGGGATTTAGCGAGCTACCATAGGTGCTCTATCGCAGGGAGTGTTGAATCAATGAGAGTATGATTTGTACCTCTATTCCAATCCTACAAATTTAAAAGGCTCGGTGCTTTTAAAATTCATTGACGATTCGCCTGAATAGTTCCCGTCTTTGTCCAGGCTCAGTTTTCTGACCCCGCCATTTTCGCTAAAGTCAAGTTTGCTAAATTCAACCCACACTACATTGGGATTCATAACATTGTCGAAATAGTAAACTAGGTTTTTCTGATCTGCTACTGTTCTCCATCTGGTGGAGGAAATGTTTGGCTCTGTAGCGGAAGAAATTCCCAATGGAACAGAACAATTTCTGATAACGCTGAAAACGCTGGGGATAGCAATCCGAGTATTGTCAGTTTTGGGAATTGCATCAATGTAGTAGGATGCCCGTACAAATCTATCAGCAGCCCTGTTTGTACCGGGTAGCATAATTGTCCCCGGAATCCCTTTCCAGTATGAATTGATGGCTAACTGCTCCTCAAAAACAGGAGAATTCGTCATTGTTGCATAGGACATGTCATGATGAATGACCAACTTTCCGTCTATATATTCAAAAATAGCATTGTCTCCTGTTTTGTCAGAAATAGCTAAATGAACGGTAGTAAATTTGTCCGTTCCAGGGATATTGGAAGAGACTACCACAAATTTTTCCTTACCCAATTCAGCAACGGCTTCTTCCACGGTGGAAAAATTGTCCAATACATACTGCAGCCAAAGCGATATGGATATACCCGGTGTGCTTTTGTCTTTTTCGAATTCCGGATATTGTGACTCAACCAACCACAGTATATTGGCAACAAGCCCCATTTCATTCATACCGTCCGAAGAAACAATATCCCAAGAGCTGGTAATTACACTTCCATATTTTGATTTCCAGTTTACCGAAGTAGTGCCTACTTCTCCGTTTCTTTCTATACCCCGGGGGAAAATCCAAAGATTTGCAGGAATATCATCCTTCCAGTCCATGGAGCGGGCTGTGATAATTGTTCCATTGGGACCTTGGTAGACAACTCTGGTACAAGCGAAAGCTTTATTAAGGGTGAAAAAGGAACATAAAAATAATGTCGCTAAGATTAAATGAATTGATGTCTTTTTCATTTTCTGATTAGTTAAAGTTATACTGTTGATGAGATTTCCCAGGTCATAATCTAAATTTAATCTTTCTAGCTAATCTACTTTACTGAGCTGAGTACTCCGTGCTGTTTTTTTGTTTTGGTATGTTCATAAGTAGTTACTGCTTCTTTTATTCATCCTTTTCTTTTTTCAAATAATTCTTGTCGGATAATTATAGGGTTCTCTATATTAAAGGCTTACAATGTGTCTCTTGCTTTCCCTAAAGTAAATATAGTAGTGCGAAGTTCATAATTAACCCGCTGTAATTTGATGAGTTCAGATAAGCCAATACTGATTTAAGATGACATTCACCAACAGGGAGTTTCGGGAAGTAAGCGAAGTATTGCCTGCTGTGGCTAGCCGTGGTATTTCGGGCCGCCATTCTTTAGTAAGAAGTTTTTTTTGCTTGTGGTAGGCGAAATATCTATGTTTTTTGGTCTAATACTTCTTTTTATTGGGAAAAAGGGTTTAAAACAAATTCACTTAATAGATTTTTGCTAAATTGAGCGCAGGTTTTTTACTTACCCAACTATGGAACCGTCCTTTTTTACATTTAATGATATTTGCAGAATAAATCATCACCATTGGGACAATGCGTATTCCGTGATGCTCTACCATATGGAGCATGGAAATCTGGAAAAGGTTGTGCGTGGCCCTGAAGATATAATTTATAGAAATATTAATAAATTGAAGGAATGTCAGCTTGAGTATGATAGAATTTTTTTAACCTCATCGACACCTTCCTATCCAACTTCTGCTTCAAGGCCTAAGCGAAAAAGAATTGGTGTAAAGAAAGTTGAAATTCCTTCTGGGGAGAAGTGAATTATACCTAAGTTTTAGCCTCAAAATTGAGATTTCATTTTAATGGTAATATCCTATAGAGGCTGAAAGGTAGGTTAGTCATTTTCTATAGCTGCTCTCATACCAAAGCTGGAGAAATGAGGCAAACCGCCGATGAGTTTAGATTTATTAATTAGGAGAAAAAGACACGGGTGAGTTTTCTCAAGTTTGTATATCCGCTTTTCTGTCCGTAAAGCAATAAAAGCAATTTCCCTGATCATAATCCGAAAAAATTTTCTGTTTACAAATATATATCGTATTATTGCAATGAATTAAAGTATCATGGGAGTTACCAAAACCGATTTATTTACCCTGGAACAAAATGAGCTGGCACAAGTTGCCAAAGTGTTTGCACATCCTGCACGTGTGGCAATCATCCAGTACCTGCTCAAGTCCAATACCTGTATCAACGGGGATCTGGTTCAGGAGCTTGGGCTGGCCCAGGCCACTATCAGTCAACATCTGAGAGAACTCAAAGAGGTGGGAATTATTCAGGGAACCATAGAAGGAGTGTCGGTAAGCTACTGCATCAATCCGGTAAGGTGGACTCATATCCAGCAGCTTTTCAATGGGGTATTTGATCAATTTCAAGCGCCGGATAGCACCTGCTGCTAGCTAAGAGGTTAAAAAAATTTGCACCTATTAATCGTATTATCGCAATAAATAAACATAGCTATGAACTTATCAGAAGTAAAGACAGCCCTGGGCAAGTTAGACAAGATTGCCTTTCAATTACCTGACGGATCATTGGTGCCAACCCACTTTCACGTCACTGAAGTAGGTAAAATCTCCAAGCACTTTATCGACTGCGGCGGAACAGTGAGAACCGAAAATGTGGCGAATTTCCAGTTATGGAACGCCAATGATTACAACCATCGCTTACATCCTGAAAAATTAGTCAAAATCATCGAGCTGTCCGAGAATGTTCTGGGATTGGAGAACTTGGAAGTAGAGGTAGAATACCAAGGGGATACCATCGGTAAATTCGGTATGGAGTTTGACGGAGTGAATTTTTTACTCACAGGCAAGCAGACCGACTGTCTGGCTAAAGATAAATGCGGCATTCCGCAGAAAAAAGAAAAATTAAACCTAGCGGATATGTCCGCCAAAGCCAATGTCTGTACGCCGGGATCAGGATGTTGTTAAGTTAACCTATCACTCAAAAATGAATAATACTAACGCTATTTTATTGCCCCGGCTTTCCGAAACTGTAGAGAAAGCCAGATCCTTACCTATATCGGATGATAGAAAGGAAGTTCTTCAGGTTTTGGTAGACTATATTAAAGAAAAACTAAAAGCCGGAGAGGAAATCAACCTAAACTTTATCTGCACCCATAATTCCCGGAGGAGCCAGTTTTCCCAGATTTGGGCGCAAACAGCTGCGGATTATTTCGGAGTTCCTGCCGAATGCTATTCGGGGGGAGTCGAAGTGACGGAATTCAACGAACGGGCGGTGGAATCCATCAAAAGGAGCGGATTTAGAGTGACCAAAAAAGGAAGTGAAAATCCTGTGTATTTCATCTTTCACTCCGATGAGGCAGAACCGATTTCCGCCTTTTCCAAACTCTTTGATGATCCGATCAACAAGGCCCAAAGATTTGCTGCAGTGATGACCTGCGCACATGCTGATGAAAACTGCCCATTTATCCCGGGAACCGAGAGCAGGATACCGGTAAGATATGAAGACCCCAAAAAGTATGATGGAACTCCCGAAGAAACAAGCCGCTACGACGAAAGATCCCTGCAGATTGCCTCTGAGATGTTCTATGTTTTCAGCCAAATCAAAATTTAAGAATGACCTCATCTAAAAAGAGACTTGGCTTTCTGGATAAGAATCTGACCTGGTGGATATTTCTTGCCATGGCCGCTGGGGTGGGGATAGGGTATTTATTCCCTTCCAGTTCAGAGGTAATCAATTCCTTTAGTTCGGGGAGTACCAATATTTCCATAGCTATAGGCCTGATTCTGATGATGTATCCTCCGCTGGCGAAGGTTGACTATAAGCTTTTGCCGAAGGTTTTCAAAAATGTACGGATTCTCAGTATTTCCTTAATTCTCAACTGGATCATAGGCCCTGTATTGATGTTTGCCCTGGCTCTGATATTCCTTCAGGACTACCCGGAATACATGGTGGGTCTGATCCTGATCGGATTGGCCCGCTGTATCGCGATGGTGTTGGTGTGGAATGATCTGGCAGAAGGCAGCAGTGAATATGGTGCCGGGTTGGTAGCACTTAACAGTATTTTCCAGGTATTTATGTACAGCTTTTATGCCTGGCTGTTTATTACGGTGCTTCCGCCATATTTCGGTTTTGAGGGTGCGATTGTGGATATTTCAATCGGAACCATTGCCGAAAGTGTTGCCATTTATTTGGGGATTCCATTTCTGGCAGGTCTATTTAGCCGCTTGATATTGGTCAGTGCCAAAGGTGAAGATTGGTACACCACGGTGTTTATTCCTTCCATTTCACCGATTACGTTGATAGCGTTGCTCTTTACCATTGTGGTAATGTTCTCGCTGAAGGGGGAATTGATCGTAGAAATCCCGCTGGATGTGGTGCGGATTGCCATTCCGTTGTTGGTGTATTTCACCTTGATGTTTATCATCGGATTTTTCTTCAGCAAAGCCATGGGAGCGAGCTACGACAAAAATGCGGCAATCTCTTTTACCGCTGCCGGAAATAACTTTGAACTGGCAATTGCGGTTGCCATTGCCGTGTTTGGACTTGACTCGGGGCAGGCTTTTGCCGGAGTGATTGGTCCTCTGGTGGAAGTACCTGCGTTGATACTTCTGGTTAGGGTTTCCTTTTGGCTGAGAGATAGATATTACGGTACGCCGAACCTTGCTGATTGATGCAAAAGGAAGTTGACCTGGTTATCATAGGAGGGGGGCAAAGTGCACTTGCCTCCGGCTATTTTCTGCGTCGGACGGGTTTGGATTACCTGATTTTGGACGATAAGGAAACCTGCGGAGGCAGTTGGTCCCAGACCTGGGAGTCGCTGACCTTGTTTTCACCATCAAAATTCAGTTCTCTTCCGGGATATATGATGCCGGATTCTGCGGGAGAATACCCTGTGCGGGAGGAGGTAATAGCTTATCTGTGTGCCTATGAGAAGCGTTATGATATTCCTATTAAGCGGGGTGTTCGTGTCACGCAGATTACCCGCGAGAATGGAGTTTTTATAATCCAAACTGCTGGAAGAGAGCAGATCAAGTCCAAAGCGGTGATCTCAGCCACAGGGACATGGCAAAATCCTTTCATTCCTGAAGTGTCGGGAAGGAGGCGATTTCAAGGACTGCAGATGCACTCAATGGAGTATCAAAATTCCAAAGCATTTGAAAGAAAAAGAGTGCTGGTCGTTGGGGAGGGAAATACCGGAGCACAGCTGCTCGCTGAGGTAAGTAAAGTGGCTCAAACCTTCTGGGCAACACATGAACAGCCGGAGTATTTACCTGACGATGTGGATGGTCGGGTTTTGTTTGATCTGGCTACGGCCAAATACGAAGCAGAAAAACTGGGCAAACCCTTTGACGCTTCCCGGTACCATTTGGGAAATATCGTGATGACTCCTTCTGTCAAGGAAGCCCGGGATAGGGGGGTGCTTATTTCCAAAGGAAGAATTTCAGTGCTGGAAGAAACGGCAGTAGTCTGGGAGAATGGAGGTAGGGATGATATTGATGCCATTCTTTGGTGTACAGGTTTCGGCTTTGCTACCGATCATCTTTCCGGGTTGGTTTCGGTAGATGCACGGGGCAGGATTTCTACTGAAAATACCCGTTGCAAAGACATTCCCGGCCTCTGGTTGGTAGGTTATGGTGGATGGACAGGCTTCGCCTCGGCTACCTTGATCGGAGTCGGCCGCTCTGCACGTCAGACAGTGAAAGATATAGTCGACTATCTAAAAGATCTTAAATGACCCCAAAAAAACAATATGATTATCCGCTTTTCTTCCAGTAAAGCAATAAAAGCATCATAGAATTAGGAAAACTCTAGCGTTGCAATGACTTCGGTCTTCGGTCTCCCTTCTTTCTGCCAAATAGGCCAAGGCACTAAGAGGAGCCTAGCATCATCGAGGATAATCATAAAAATCAATCATAAATACATGAAAATCGCTTTTTTTTCTGATGTACATGCCAATCTGCCCGCCCTTAAGGTTGTTTTGGAGGATATAAAGCGGGAGAAACCAGATGGGATATTTTGTCTTGGGGATTTGGTGGGCTATCATATCTGGCCGGAAGAGGTGGTCAGCCTGATCCGGAAAAATCAATTTCCCGTACTGATGGGAAACCATGAGGAGGCTTTGCAACTAGCTCCGGCAATATCAGGAACCAACAGTTCCATCACCCAAAGCCTGATCAGCTCTGAGACCAAAAATTACCTTCTCGGGTTACCAGGGGAAATTACAAATTCCTATGAATTTGAAGGAAAATCCCTAAATCTCTGGATGGTGCATGGTAGCCCAAAGGCAATCGATGATTACATGACAGAGGATTATCCTGAACAGGAAGTATTGGCCATGATGCGTGATCGGAAGGCCGACATACTGCTTTGTGGTCACACACATCTGCCATTTCACCGCCGTATACAGGATGGGGATAGATTGAGACATGTGATCAATGTGGGTTCGGTGGGGAAGCCTAAAGACGGCGATCTCCGGGCAGGATATGTTTTGGCAGATCTCCGAGAACTGATGTCTGCAGAGAATCCTCTTAGTTGGCGTCCGGAATTCCGTAGACTGTCCTATGATGTGGAGTCATCCGTTCAGGCATTGAGGAGCAGTGAATTTCCGGAGCAGTATGCGGATGCATTGGCGCAGGGGAAATAAGGAGCAATTAAAGTAAACTGATATGACTGACAAGAACCAACTCATTGGATCCATCGTCACAGAATTTTACGTTTTTTTAAAGGCGTATGTATTCAGAAAGTGTAATAATGAGCAGGATGCGGAGGATATTGTCCAAGAAGTGATGCTGAAACTGACGGAAAGCTATCGGAAAGGGACACAGATAACTAATGTAAAAGCCTGGCTTTTTCAGGTAAGCCGAAATACTATTTCGGATTTTTATAAACGCAATAACCATGAGAATACGGAAGAAACGAAGATATTCGATTTGCCCTCAGATGATCCTTGTGAGCTTACTGCTTATGATTACCTCATTCCGATGATTGGATTTTTGCCTGAAAAGTATGCGGAACCTTTGCTCCTTGCCGACATCGATAAAATACCCCAGGCACAAATTGCCAAGGAGGTTGGGCTGAGTATTTCCGCTACCAAAATGCGGATTCAGAGAGGAAGGGTGAAGTTGAAAGAGTTGTTTGATGATTGCTGCGATATTGAATATGATCAGCAGGGTAATTTTGTCAGTTGCAGTGTAAAGATTTCCTGTACGCCTCTCCAAAACCATTTGAGTTCATTTCAAAAAAGTATTTGCCGGTAGTGAGAAAAGCCATTTTTTAAGGAAAACGCAAAGAAAATGTGTCTTTTCCCCAGTCATTGAAGACTACATAGTAAAGTTCAACCAAAAAAACTAAGCTATGAGTACGCTATCAACAACTACTGTAAAAATCCTTCATTCTTCTTGCTGCTCTATATTTCCTCCGATCCGTGAGCAGGTAGAGCGGGTAGCCCGACAAAACGACCTTCGGGTGGAGGTAGAGGAATTCTCCGAAATGAAAGACACCATGCGCTATGGCGCACTGAGCTTTCCATCTCTAGTCATCCATGGGAAGGTTTACAGCTACGTTGAATATTCCGAAGATGAAAAATTAGTAACCATTCTTTGATAGTCAGCCATGGAATCGTTAGAAAGAGTTCTATCGGAATGGGCAGGCTATCTGCTGTATGACCTGTTGGGAATCAGTGTGGAAAGTTCTTTGGGGGTGACAGTTCATTACTTTCTAGTTACCTTCACGGTACTTATTCTCCTTGTTATCTTGGTTACCTACCTGATGGGGACCATAGTCAGCTACCTGCCGATGGAGAAGGTGAAGAATTACCTGGACAAACACAAGCATTCAGGTTTTGGGAATCTTGCCGCCTCGATTCTGGGTGCAGTCACTCCATTTTGCTCTTGCTCATCCATCCCATTATTTGTGGGGATGATGCAGGCAAGGATGCCGCTGGGGATAGCGCTGTCCTTTCTGATCACTTCCCCGCTGGTCAATGAAATCGCAATCGCACTATTCTGGGCCACTTTCGGGTGGAAAGTGACATTGGTGTATGTCATATCGGGGATCGTTCTGGGCGTCCTCGGTGGAATTGTCCTCGAAAAGCTTGGGATGGAACACCACATCGCAGAGTGGCTGAAAAATCTGGGCAAGCCAGTAGGGCAAACGCAGACAAGAAATAAGACCTTTAAGGAGAGGTTGCCTCAAATCCATGCGGACGCATCACAGACGATTAGAAAGCTGGTACCTTATGTGTTTTTCGGGATAGTGATCGGCGCACTGGTACATGGATACGTTCCCGAATCTTTCTTTGAAGAATATATTTCAAAGTCAAATCCGCTGGCTGTGCCTCTAGCCGTAGTTCTGTCGATACCACTGTATATAGATGCGGTAGGTATTCTTCCTGTATTGGAATCGCTGGTGGGCAAAGGAGTTCCTTTGGGAACCGCGATGGCTTTTATGATGGGGGCTATAGGCTTGTCTTTACCTGAAGCTATGTTACTGAAAAAAGTGATGCAAAAGCGGTTGATCATAGCCTTTTTCTCTACAATTGCGACAGGGATGATTCTTTCAGGATGGCTGTTTAATTTGCTTTTTTGAGATAATCGAAGAATAATCGGGTATCCCGGATTTATGCCGGGATACCTTTTTTTAATATGAGGTAGTTGAATAGCAAACACTGGATTCCCGGTAAGGCGAGCTATCATTTTATTTTGGAATTGGCACTGGAGAACTGAATCCGGATTTATATTGCATGTATGAAATTACTTCCGTAGAAATTAAAAAAACACATGAGTTAAGATTATGGGTTGTTAATTACCGTGCTAGTCAAAATTTATACAAACAAAACTGAAATGGAAAATATACTATTTCGAAATTTAAGGGAAGAAGATTGGGAACAAGTATCCGGGATTTACCGGCAGGGACTTGATACGGGAAACGCCACCTTTGCATCGGAGGTGCCTAGCTGGAATGAGTGGGACAAAGGGCACTTGCAAGCGTGTAGATTAGTGGCCGAAGCGGACAGTACTATTGCGGGATGGGCTGCATTGTCTCCCGTTTCTTCGCGATGTGTGTACGGAGGTGTAGCGGAAGTGAGCATTTATATCTCCAATAAATTTAAAGGTCAGCATATCGGGAGCATGCTGTTGGAAAAATTGGTGGCTGAAAGTGAAGAAAAGGGGTTCTGGACACTGCAGGCAGGAATCTTTCCTGAAAATATAGCCAGCATCACTATCCACGAGAGGGCAGGATTTAGAAAAGTCGGCTTCAGAGAAAGAATTGGGCAAATGAAAGGTGTGTGGCGCGATACTGTTCTAATGGAGCGTAGGAGCAGCAAAATTGGAATGGAGTGAAACTTAGAAGTTCCAATTACAGTAGCGAATCACAGCTGAGACTACCACAGCCATAGGAGTTGTCTTTGTGAGGCATAGATTGCTTCATCGCAATGGAATTCAGTTTTCCATCTTACATCTCCTGCAGCTAGCCACTGTATGTTACTTTTCGCAAGCCTTAGAATTGGTATCCAACCAAACTGACCACAAAGTGGTCTGACTGCGGATAGCCCCTAGTGCAACATGGGGATAGAAAATCGTCAGGATTACAGGTTCGACACCCTTTGGGGTCGTGGAGATAAATGGATTTATGCACCCATGGCTATTCATTGTTGGATCCCTTCAGGATCATTTTATAGTGTTGGTTTGAAAACCCAGTATCATTTGCTTGGCAAGCATACCCAATACTTTCAAAGATTTATCAATCCGCTCATCCCAAGTCATCCCATAACTTAGACGGATACAGTTGCTGTACTGGTTTTGTAGGGTAAACATTCTTCCGGGTGCGATGGAGATTTTATACTTTAGGGCCTGCTGAAATAGGATTGCGGTATCCAACTTGGGATCTAGCTGAATCCAAATCAGAAAACCTCCGGTAGGTCTGCTTACTTTGGTCCCCTCCGGGAAATAGTTTCCAATGGCTTTGAGGTATTGGATAGAATTGGCATGGAGGGTGTGCCGTAATTTCCGTAAGTGGTTTTCATATCGGCCGGTTTCCAGAAAATTTCCCACGGCTTCCTGCACAATGGAGGTAGATGAAACTGACTGGTAGAGTTTGGTGCTGATGATTTTTTCTTTGAATCTTCCGGGAGCTATCCAGCCAACTCTATAGCCCGGCACCAGCGTTTTGGATACTGATCCGCACCAGAGCACGTTTCCGCTTTTATCAAAGCTTTTACAGGATTTGGGCCGCTTGTTTCCAAAATAGACATCTCCATACAAATCATCTTCTATCAATGGAACGTGGTGGTTTTCCAATAGCCTTACCACTGCTTCCTTATGTGAATCAGGCATGCAACTTCCCGTGGGGTTGTTGAAATTGCTGACGAGGAGACAGACTGCTACCTTTTGCTTTTTTAGTGTTTCTTCCAGTATGTCAATATCAATTCCCGTATCAGGATGGGTAGGAAGTTCCACCACTTGCAGTCCAAGACTTTGGGCTAGCTGCAAAACGCCAAAGTAGACCGGGCTTTCTGTCAGTAGTACATCTCCTTTCTTCGTAATAGACATCAAGCTGTAGGATAATGCTCCCATGCATCCGGGAGTAGTGATCAGATCGTCTTCAGTCAAGGTGCCTTCCCAAGAGATAGAACCTTTGGCTATCTGGTTTCTTAATTTTTGATTCCCTTGGATGCTATCGTACATTATTCCGTTATGAGGCATTTCGCGGATTGCCCGGGTAAGAGACTTGTTGATTTTTGCAATAGGAAGGAGTTTCGGATCTGGAACTCCGAGCGAAAAGTTCACATTCGTTTCCGTTCCCAAAACTGAGAAAACATCGGCAATCAATTGCTCCGTTTTGTCCGCCCCTTCGTCCTGAACAGGCTGGCTGATTTCGGGTATTTCCGGAAACTTGTGATGTGAATAAACAACATAATACCCGCTCTGGGGGCGTGAAGCTATCAGGCCTTTTGATTCCAACTGATAGTAGGCATTCAGAGCCGTATTCATACTCACTCCCTGTTCTCTGCAGATTTCACGGACGGAAGGGAGTTTGTCTCCGATCTTAAACACCTGCCTTTTGATCTGATGCTCTAGGGTCTGCGCTATGCTCTGATAGATAAACTGCTGTGACATACATTTGAAATTTAAACTGTACCTGTCAAAAATAGTGAAATTGTATCTGTATTCATTACTAATCTTTTTTCAGATTTGTTCTACATCAAAACCTATTGCACAATGATTGATTTTACTTCTTTACCTATTACAAAAAATCCAAACTCAGGCCTTGGCGCTTTTGATTTTGAGCATATCGTGTTTGGTCCGAACCACACTGATCATATGCTTCAGGCGATTTATAGCAATTCCGAATGGACCGATGCCGAAATAGTGCCTTTTTCTGAGATTTCCCTAAGTCCCTTGGCGCTTTGCCTGCATTATGGACAGACGGTTTTCGAAGGATTCAAAGCCTACCGTCAGCCCGATGGAGGCATCAGCATATTCAGAATGGATAAGCACTATCAGCGGATTAACCGTTCGTTGAATCGCATGGGGATGCCTGAGCTTCCGGCAACTCTTTTTATGCAGGGAATCCGTCAGTTGGTTGATTTGGAAAAAGACTGGATTCCATCGGGCAATGATACTTCACTCTATATCCGTCCCTTTGTATTTGCATCTGAGCCCAGACTTGGAGTAAAGGGAGCCAAAGAATACCGCTTTATGGTGGTATGTATGCCTATGGGCAAATACTATGAGGGAAATGTCAGCGTCAAAGTAGAGACTGGATTTGTACGGGCAGTAGAAGGAGGAACCGGAGATGCCAAATGTGGAGGGAATTATGCAGCGGCAATCCTTCCGACCCAGCTGGCAAATCAACAGGGATATGATCAATTGATCTGGACAGATGGAATTCATCATGAATACATGGAGGAATCCGGCACGATGAATCTTATGTTTGTGATTGATGGAAGGCTGGTTACACCTCCGTTGTCAGGAAGTATTCTGGAAGGGATTACCCGCGATTCGATCTTGACCATAGCACGGGACTTGGGTATTCCTGTAGAAGAGCGGAAAATCAGTTACCGGGAGTTGATTGTGGCTTTTGAAGAGGGAAAGAAAATCGAAGCATTCGGGGTAGGGACTGCGGCAGTAATTTCTCCCATAGAAAAGATTGGGATTAACGGTCATGATTATTTCCCTTCGGTTCAGAATAACAGTCTTTTTATTACCTTGAAAAAACAATTGCAGGACATCAGAACAGGGCTTGCTCCGGACCGTTACGGTTGGAATGAAATTATATAGTAGATACAATGAGGACAATAGTAATAACCGGGGCCAGTCGTGGAATCGGAGCAGCAACCGCCTTGCTGGCTGCTAAATCCGGCTATGCGGTTGTTGTGAATTACCTTACCCATAAGGAGGGAGCTGAGTTAGTTGCAAATGAAATTGAACGTTTGGGGTCAAAAGCATTCGTGATGCAGGCAGATATTTCCAAGCAGGATGAGATAATTCAGATGTTTAGTAGGATCGACCGGGAATGCGGGCCCATTCATGGATTGGTAAACAACGCCGGCATACTTGAGCCACAAATGAGCGTGGAGAGTATGGATAGTGAACGTCTTACGCGGGTAATGCAAACCAATGTGATCGGAACGATAGTATGTGCAAAAGAAGCGGTAACCCGTATGTCTATAAAGTATGGAGGTATGGGAGGAGCAATCGTCAATGTTTCTTCAATTGCGGCTAAAACAGGCTCCCCTTTTGAATATGTGGATTATGCCGCTTCCAAGGGAGCTATTGACACTTTTACTGTTGGATTGGCCAAAGAGGTAGCGGCAGAAGGTATTAGGGTGAATGCTGTCCGTCCCGGGTTGGTTTACACTGATATACATGCCTCGGGTGGAGAGACTGATCGGGTAGAACGTTTGAAATCAAAGATTCCGCTCAAGAGAGGCGGGGAAGCGAATGAAGTAGCGGAAGCTATCCTGTGGCTGCTTTCAAGCAAAGCATCATTTACTACGGGAAGTTTTATTGATGTAAGTGGAGGATTATAATTGATCATAGTTATGAAAGAATACTTAAAGGAGGTTTTCGAGTACAATTATCAGATAAACAGGGAATTGGATAAGCGGTTTAAGTCGTATGATTATCAGCTGGACGATGAGATTTGCAGGCTTGCCAACCATATCTTAAATGCCCAGCAAGTCTGGATAGACAGAATCAATCAGAACAAACCGAAGATAAAGCCATGGGATGATTTCCCGATTGAATCCTTTTCAGAGAGAAACGTGCTGCTCAATGAAGAAGTCAAAAAGATACTGGAAAGTAGGGAGCTGGAGGAGGTAATTTCATATAGAAATTTATCCGGAGTTAGCTTTGAAAGCAGAGTCTTGGATGTGCTAATGCATGTGGTCAATCATTCCACCTATCACCGTGGACAGCTTGCCATGCTGATGCGTAAAATGGGAATGGAGCCTATCAGTTCTGATTATATCCATTTCAAGGCGAAGAAGGCTGCATTGAGTACTGATCAATAGTTGTTATAAAAAGACGCTTAATAACCAAGAGAGTTGGAGGTATCACCGTCAGGTATGACGGAAATTATAGCCGGTGTAATTGGATTTCAATAATTAAGGCAGGTATTGTTTTTTATAGGCAAACGGGGTCATTCCCGTTACCTTCCTGAAATGCCTGTAAAAATTAGAAATATTGTTGAACCCGCAATCATAACAAATTACCTCTATGGGCAATTTGTCATCTACCAACGCCCTGCACACATTGGAAATCCGTATTTCAATCAGAAATTCGAAAAAGGTTTTGTTGGTCATTTTTTTAAAGTATCTGGAAAAGCTGGAGACGCTCAGATTTGCGATAGAGGAAATCAGCTCCAGACTGATCTCCTCGCGGTAATGTGCCAAGACATAGGTATAAATTTTTTCCAGTCGGTGCATTTCTGAAACATTGGCAAGGTGGCTGTTGGCATAGCCCGGCGAGATGGTTTCAAATTCTGAAGTAGCTCCTAAAATCTGAAGAATTTTCAATAAATGAATGATACGCTCCAAACTGGAGGCATTCACGATTTCGTATAAGGTCTCAGCAAGTTTCTCCTTGGTTTTGCCATGGATGATCATTCCTTTTTTGGCAGTTTCATACAGGGCAGAAATAGCCTGGGTTTCGGGCAAGTCCAGAAAGTCTTTTCCAAAACAGGTAGGTAAAAACTGAAGCACAAAAGCTTCTACTTCTTCATTGGGATCTCCCCGAAAATACTGCTCAGAGCAACGCCAGGTATGGGGCAGGTTTTCACCGAGTAGGATTAGATCCCCGCCTGAGAAACTGCTTACTGTATCTCCGATATATTGTGTTCCTTCTCCCTTGATTATGTAATGCAGCTCCAGTTCCGGGTGAAAATGCCAAAGGGTGCCAAAATTTGGCTTTTTATCATGTCTTACACTGAAAGAGCTTTCAGAAGTGCTCGGGACTTTATGAAAATGCGGCTTCATGGGGGGTAGGGTAATTTTTCTACTGTCTAGGGGATATTCTGCTTTGACTGATATCCAATATTATAGGATTTGAAATTAAATTCTGAGCGCAATCGATATAATAAACAATATCAGAGGTCAAGAATGATAGAATAGTATAATTTTTTGGCAAAATGTGATAATTAGCCACTTCTGTTTTCTCTCATATTTGTAAGGTTCATGCAGTAAACCCGAGAGAAGACTAATGTACGAGACAAAAAAAATACTGGTAGTGGCCAGTGGTGATCTAAGGTTGGATGCTAACCGCGTCGGTTGGGCATTTCAGGAAAAAATGGAGCAACAACTTGCCATAACTTTGGCGGAATTCGGCTATGGGATTGAGCGGGGACACCCGTATGATCCTGTCAAGCAGCATGGATTTATAGATTCCCAAAAGATGGGAATAGAAGTCTTCAAAAATCTCGACCCTAACCTGCCGATTATAGTCGCAGAAAGTGTCTGGCAATACACACATCATGTTCTTCCGGGATTGATGACTCATAAAGGACCAATTTTAACGCTTGCAAACTGGGAAGGAATGTCTTCCGGTCTGGTAGGGATGTTAAATCTTAACGGATCGCTGACTAAAGCTGAGGTTGACTACAGTACCCTTTGGAGTAAGGATTTTCAGGATGACTTTTTCAAGGGAAAACTAACGGAATGGTTGTCTACGGGAACTATCGCTAAGGACAACTCCCATGTCAGCACTTATGCCTCTCTGGAAATTTCCGATGCCGCGAGAAAGTCGGCAGAAGCTTTCGCCCTGGATTTTGCCAAGAGTAAAGCGATCATGGGAGTGTTTGATGAAGGCTGTATGGGAATGTTCAATGCAATAGTCCCGGATAGGCTGCTCCACCGACTGGGGATATTTAAGGAGCGGTTAAGTCAATCTGCGCTTTACGCGGAAATGATGGATGTAGATCAATCGGAGGCACAGCAAGTTCTCGATTGGCTTCTTGGACGGGGAATGAAATTCAACTGGGGATCCAATCCCGAAGTTGAACTGACTATAGAGCAGACACTGGAGCAGTGCAAAATGTATATCGCTGCCGTGAGAATCGCAGATCAATTTGGGTGTGATACGATTGGTATACAGTACCAGCAGGGATTGAAGGATCTGGTCGCGGCGAGTGATCTTGCCGAAGGACTTCTCAATAATACGGATAGGCCTCCTGTTTTCGACAACAAAGGAAGAGAGCTTTATGCCAAATCACTGATTCCCCATTTTAATGAAGTGGATGAATGTGCCGGTATTGATGCATTGATTACCACCAGACTTTGGAATCAACTGGGACTTCCCCCTGAGACTACCCTGCACGATATCCGCTGGGGAGAAGAATATAGGATCAATGGACAGATGGAATTTGTTTGGGTCTTTTTGATTTCAGGGGCAGCACCTCCAGCCCATTTCATAGGAGGTTACTCCGGAGCAAGTAGCGAGAGGCAGCCTCCCATGTACTTCAAAAAAGGGGGCGGAAGTCTAAAGGGCATCAGCAGACCCGGCCATATCGTGTGGAGCAGGATATATATAGAGCATGACTGCCTAAAGTGTGACCTGGGTGTAGGAGAGGTCGTTTCGCTTCCGGAAGAAGAAACCCAAAGAAGATGGGAAAACACTACTTCTGAATGGCCGATTATGCATGCGGTGCTCCCGGGAATCTCCAAAGATCAAATGATGGGGCGTCACAAAGCCAATCATATACAGGTCGTCTATGCCGACTCTAAGAAATGGGCAATTGAAGCAATGAAGTCAAAAGCCTTGGTTTTTAATTCCTTAGGGATTGAAACCTTCGTGTGTGGAGAGCTCAATTAACTAATACTAACCCAAAAAACCATAATATAATGAATGCAAGACTACCTCATTTCAGGAGGCGTTCCATTTTGATGTTGATTTTGCTCCTTGGAGCATTTACCATATCGAACGTCTCTTATGCGCAGCAACACGCCGTAAAAGGGAAAGTGACAACTGGAGATGATCCAATGGGACTACCCGGTGTAAACGTGTTGTTGAAAGGAACGGCCATCGGTGCAGTTACAGATATTGATGGCAACTATTTAATTAATGTCCCTGATACTGGAGGCATTTTGGTCTTTTCAATGATAGGATTTGAATCAATTGAAGAGGAAATCGGAAATAGATCTGAAATCAATCCGGTAATGAGAGAGGATATAGCAGGTCTCGAAGAAGTGGTAGTAGTGGGTTATGGCACCCAAGTCAGAAGAAATATAACCGGATCAATTTCTTCAGCTGATTTATCAGGAAGCAATGACGATGTCACTGTCACCGAGGCTATGGTAGGTGTTCCGGGAGTTCAGTTCAATGAAACAGGAAGACCGGGTCAAGTAGGAAACATTTTGATCCGTGGGCAAAATTCGTTGAGTGGCTCCAATAGTCCTTTGATAGTACTGGATGGTATTATTTTCGGAGGAAATTTAAATGACATTAATCCAAGGGATGTAAAATCGATGGAGATATTAAAGGATGCAAGTTCTACCGCTATCTATGGATCCAGGGCCGCTAATGGCGTGATATTAATCACTTCCAAAAGCGGAACAACAGAGACTCCATCAATTAGCCTAAATACATATACTGGGGTTTCTGAGTGGGCATCAGAACTTAAGCTTTTAAGTCCAGATAGATATTTGCAAAGAAGATTGGATTGGAGAGCGCAGTCCGGACTGGCAGCAGATCCAAATTCCATCGAAAATTACATCTCATCCACAGAGGCTGAAAATTACCGGAACGGCAATTCAATTGATCCCTGGAGGGAAATTTCCCAGCAGGGTAGGTCAAGTGCTATAGATCTCAATATTTCAGGTAGGACCAAAGCCATGAATTACTTTGTGTCTGCATCTGTAAGTGATGATAAGGGATTGATTCATAACGATAATCAAAAGAGAAATACATTCAGGGTAAACATCACCAGTACCATCAAGCCTTGGCTGCAAATTGGCACAAATACGATGTTCTCCCATAGAGATTTATCGGGTGTGAGTGCAAGTGTACGGGATGCCTATAGAATGAGTCCACTCGGGACCATGTATTATGATGATGGTTCCCCGACGCAGTTCCCTGTGCCCGACGAACAGGCAGCGGGTAATCCGATGAGGACTTCTCTTCTTTCCGATAATGAGGAAATAGGTGAAAACCTGTTTAGTAATTTCTTCGCCCAAATCGATGCTCCATTTATAGAAGGATTGTCTTACAGGGTCAATTTCTCTCCCAGTTACCAGTGGAGTCATGAATACAACTTTGTGCATCAGGACAAAAATGTATCATTCAATAATACTTCCGCGAGTAAGTTGAATGAGAGACAGTACAATTGGGTTTTGGAGAATATTTTGACCTATACCAAGAGCATTGGAGAGGATCATAATTTTGATCTGACGTTGCTTCTGGGTAGAAATCACGTAGAAGCGGAAACTACGCTAGCGTCAGGAGAGCAATTTAATGTTGATGTTCTTGGTTTTAATAATCTGGGACTTGGTGAGATTCAGCGTATAAGCTCCTCCGCTTATGCCGTGGAAATGGTGTCCTATATGGCAAGGCTAAATTACCAATTCAAAAACCGCTACCTGTTGACGCTTACCGCCAGAAAGGATGGAAGCTCTGTTTTCTCCGTTAACAATAAATACGCAACGTTCCCGTCAGGATCTCTGGCCTGGATTGTGACAGATGAAGGTTTCATGAGCAACCTTGATTTCTTGGATATGCTGAAGCTAAGAGCTTCCTATGGAGCAGTCGGAAACCAAGCTATCGAACCCTATCAATCGTTGACCTTGTCTTCTACCCAACGATATGTGTTTGGGGATGGGGGAAGCAGCAGTTTAGGTGTGGTCACTTCCACGCTGGGAAATGATGATTTGACATGGGAGACCACCAAAACGGCAAATTTTGCAATGGATTTTGAGTTTTTCCAAAGAAGAATCGCCGGTACAATCGAGTACTACAACAGCAATACGAAAAACTTACTGGTAAGAAGGAATATTCCCATCATGAACGGATACACAAGTATCCTCACCAATGTAGGAGAGGTGAATAATAGAGGGATTGAGCTATCTCTTTCTACAGATAATATTAGAAAAGAGCGATTTAATTGGAGTACTGATTTTACATTCTCCCACAACAAAAATGAAATTGTTCATTTATTCAAAACCGATCTGAATGGAGATGGAAGGGAAGATGATAATATAGCCAATAGCTGGTTTATCGGAAAACCTATTAATTCGTACTATGACTATGCTTTTGATGGTATATATCAGCAGGGAGATGAAGATATTCCTGCAGGATCACAAGCAGGTTTTGTAAGAGTTAAGGACCTGAATGGCGATGGAGTGATCACTCCTGGTGACCGGACTGTGGTTGGTTCAGGCAACATTCCCAAGTACCAATTTGGGCTTAGAAACAATTTCACATACAACAATTTCTCCCTTTCAATTTTTATTAATGCAATGCAGGGATGGATTGCACCCTTTAATCTGATCAACCCACTGGTGCCTGGAAGAAGCTTGAACCAATTGGATGCAGGTTGGTGGACATCTGATAATCAGTCTAATACTAGGCCTTCTCTGGTTTATTCCAATCCCCTTCAGACTAATTGGTATATGAGTAGGGATTTTGTACGGCTTAGAGACGTGACCTTCTCTTATGATTTCAACCGGGCAATGCTGGATAAACTCAAACTGAGTGGATTGAAGATCTACGTTACGGGAAAAAATCTAGCCACGCTCACAGATTGGCTAGGGACAGACCCTGAGAATGGAGGTTCATACACGAGTGAGCAGGGCAGTGATAATCTTTATCCTATGCCGAAAACATTTTTGGTTGGGCTGAATGTCTCATTCTGATTCTTACCAATTCACCTTTAAAGATTAGACTAATGAAGATCTTAAAAATAAAAAAATCAGGACTAGCAGCTATAGGGATATGTGTTATGTCAGTATTAGTTTCTTGTAATGACGACTTCTTGTACGAAGAACCACTTTCTTCTTTGAGCGCTGACAATACACTGGTTTCAGTTGCAGGATTTGAAACTTACTTGACTGGGTTGTCATGGGCGGCCAGAGAAGAATATTCCCAGGATGACAACACCTTTTTTATAACCAATTTTCCCGGTACAGATGTAGGTGAAGATGCGGGAGCGGAATACTTCACCTATAGAAATTGGATTTCTTACCTGACCTCTGTGACTCCTGAGGTAGGCAGAAATTGGAATTGGGCGTATGGAACCCTGCTTCCTCAGGCCAATACAGTAATTGTTTACGCCAACAAGGAGGAAAACAATGGGATTTGGGAAAGTGATGCGCAGAAAAATGCAGTAATAGCAGAAGCAAGATTTTACAGAGCCTATGCCCATAACTTTCTCGCCAATCTCTATGGAGGTGTTCCTATAGTAGATACCATTCTCAATGTGCCAAAATATGATTATGTGAGAGCTGGGCGACAGGAGGTATATGAATTTGCCAAAAATGATTTGGAATTTGCTGCACAGTGGTTGCCATCTGCAAATCAAACAGCTCCGGGCAGAATCAGTAAGGGAGCGGCAGACCACCTGCTGACCGAGTTGTATATTAGTTTGGGCCAGTATGAGAAGGCTATTGAAAGTGCTTCAAGAGTGATCGAATCCGGTGATTACCGACTTATGACCTCAAGATTTGGCAGCAGCCAGAGTGAATCTGGGGATGTGTTTTCAGATCTGTTTAAAGACGGAAATTTCAATAGAAGTTCTGGAAATATGGAGTCTATCTATGTCTGGCAGTTTGAGAGTTTTACAGTCGGTGGAGGCGGCACCAGAGACGGCAATCAGGCAGTGAGAAATTTTGGGCCGTTCTTTGTAAGAATTCTGGATCCAAATGGGGTTCCAAATGTCCCAACCGATGAGATGGGTAGAGGAGTAGGTAGAGTGAGAGGAACTGTTTATTCACTGTATGAAATTTGGAACGATGCAAATGATATTCGGAATTCACCTTATAATATGCGTCGCGATTTTCACTACAATAATCCTAATTCCGAATACTTTGGGCAAGTCGTTCCCCCCAAGACTTCAGCAGAAGATACTCTTCGGAGCATGTATTCCTATCCCAGAAAAATAGAGGGAGAGCCTTGGAATTTGAACAATACATCAGGGAGGACTTCCAAAGATGTGTATGTTTATAGACTTGCGGAGACCTATCTCCTTCGCGCCGAAGCATATCTTAGAAATGGAAATACTGATAAGGCTGCGGAAGATATAAACGCCTTACGGGCACGTGCCAATGCAGGTTTAATTTCTCCCGGGGATGTTTCCTTGGATTTTATTCTTGACGAAAGAGCCCGTGAGCTTCTTTTTGAAGAGCCGAGAAGACGTACCTTGATTCGGATGGGTAAACTGGTAGAACGGGTGAAGCAACATGGATTATTGGAGAGCTCTCGCAATACGATTCAAGATTATAACGGGCTATGGCCTATTCCCCAAGTTGTCATTGATGCCAACATTGGAGCGGAATTAGAACAAAATCCAGGATATTAATAGGATAAACATATGGAAATCAACATGCGCAGTATTTTAATCGGCTTGGGAACTTTGCTTTTCCCGCTTATGGCATCAGCACAGCAAGCCCCAAATGATATCACCGGCAACTATTATTTGCCTCCGGTTTCCAAACCGGGAGAAGGGGCTTTGCTGAAATCAGAGTTGATTTATGGGTTGGACAACAGGCCTACTCCTGAGGTTCATGCTTCCACCTTGATCGAAACTCCGGAAGGTATCGTCTCGGCTTTCTTTGGGGGAACCCATGAAAATAACCCGGATGTGGGAATCAGAATATCCCATCTCGTAAATGGAGAATGGACCTGGCCTGAGGAAATTGTCAATGGTGTACAAAATGACACGCTTCGATACCCGTGTTGGAATCCTGTGCTATTTCAACCTGAAGGAAAGCCCCTGATGCTGTTTTATAAAGTTGGTCCCAGCCCGACCACCTGGTGGGGAATGCTGACTACTTCAACGGATAACGGCAAAACCTGGACTACGCCTACCAAACTGGGAGAAGATCCTGAAATCGGCCATATTATAGGTCCCGTGAAAAACAAGCCGGTACAGCTTAAGTCCGGAAGGATAATTAACCCTACTAGTCTGGAATACATTATCAACGGAAATGAACAGGACTGGATGGTATATTTTGAGATTAGTGATGATGGGGGCGACACTTGGGAGATGATAGGTCCTGTGCATGACGGAGTTGAATTTGATGCGATTCAACCAAGCATTCTGACTTATCCTGATGGTAAGATCCAGGCGATTTCCAGAACCAAACAAGGTGTGCTTTCTCAGATATGGTCAGAGGATGAGGGAGAAACCTGGGGGAAAATGACTGCCTTGACTTTGCCAAATCCAAATTCAGGCACAGACGCAGTCACGCTTGCAGATGGAAGACAATTGCTGGTCTATAACCATTCTACCAAAGAAGGAAACCAGCCTAACGGAAGGAATATTCTAAATCTTGCGATATCGGAGAATGGGCAAGACTGGAAACCGGTGATGACCTTTGAAAATGAGCCAATTGAGGATGGGTATGCCTATCCATCTATAATTCAGGCTTCAGATGGCCTTGTTCATATCACCTATACCTATAATAGAAGGTCTGTAAAGTACGCTGTGATTGATCCCAATAAATTGTAAACAGGTAGTTAATACATAAAAAATGAGATTTTTAAAGGAGGGGATAGTACTTGCTTGTCTGGTATATGCAGGAATTTCCACGGCAATTGCCCAGCAAAAAGAAAAATTTATTGAACATAAGGTGGTGTTCCAAGAAGATGGTCAATACGGCGGATGGCCTGCAAATCATGGCATCTGGGGTTGGGGCGATGAAATTTTGGTAGGTTTTGTCAAAGCTTCATTCAATCAGTCAGAGCCGGGCTTGCATACCTATGATCCCAAGTCTGCAGAGAATCAGTATGCCAGAAGCTTGGATGGTGGTGAGACTTGGGAAATCCAAGATGCTTATTCCTTGGGGCAGACAGGTTGGGGGCATGACAATAATATCAATCCGGATAGAGCCGAAAAACCTGTAGTGCTGAAAGAAGCTATGCCGGATTTTACCTCTGAGGATTTTCTGTTAACCTTCTTGAGGCATAATAATCATGACGGCCCCAGTCATTTTTATTATTCGCGGGATAAGGGAGCGCATTGGGAAGGCCCGTATGTATTTCCAAGTATGGGAACTTCCGGAATAGCAAATAGAACAGATTACCATGTGGAGGGAAAGCAAGTACTGAGTGCTTTTGTGACCACCGCAAAATCCAATTCAAAAGAGGGCAGGGTAGCATTCGTAAGAACCCAAGATGGTGGGTTGAACTGGGATTTGGTCTCATGGATTACTTCTGAGCATGGAGGCTTCGATATCATGCCCTCAT
Organism: Algoriphagus sp. Y33; assembly: GCF_014838715.1. Lineage (NCBI taxonomy): Bacteria > Pseudomonadati > Bacteroidota > Cytophagia > Cytophagales > Cyclobacteriaceae > Algoriphagus > Algoriphagus sp. Y33. The sequence goes on from NZ_CP061947.1 coordinate 752,659, forward strand.
CGGTACTATTATCGGAAAATGTATGGTTGACAACGATAAGAACGAGATTGGAGAACGGTCAAAATTTGATTTCAAGCTATATATCCAAAGACAATGGAAATACTTGGAATAGGTTAGTCGATCCTGCTCCCGATACCGGAAGAGGGGGATCACCACCTGCATTGGTCCAACTGAAAGATGGCCGCTTGGCACTGGGATATATCCACAGAAGCGAATATGGATCCCGTGTGCATGTACGCTTTAGCGAAAACAATGGAACATCCTGGGGAGATGAAATCATATTGCGGAGCGGAGATGGAGCAAATAGGGATGTAGGATATCCCAAAATGATACAAAGAGCCGATGGAAAGCTGGTGATGATATACTATTGGAATAATTCCAATCAGCCCGATACCAAGCCCTACCGATATATAGCAGCTACTGTATTTGATCCAGAAGAGTGGAAATAATCGGTGGATAGCTTCGGGTAGAATCAGAAGCTGCCATTCCTCACTAAATCCTTCAACTACCTAGCGAAACCACTAAATCCTTTGGCATGGTACATTCAGGAAAATACGTTGGTTTGTTGTTTCGGGAAGTTGGATTCTTGATGCTGATTCTATTGCAGGGATCTGTGTTAGGCTGTTATTTAAACTATTCAAATGTGGACAAAGAAAGAGAACTTTCAGATACACTTGCAGTAAAGGAAATACAACTGACTTTTGGTCAGCAAGGACATTTTCTGAATCAACGACAGGCATTTTCACCCGATGGTAAGTACCTGGTGTTTGACAATAGAAATGATGATTCCAAAATCGGGGAGAATGGTTCTATCCAACTTGTCAATGTAGCCTCGAAGGAAATTCAAACTGCTTATAAGCTGGAGAATCAGGCCGATTATGGTCCTGGGACAGGAGCCGTAAGTTTTCATCCCAAGAAAAATGAGGTGGTGTTTATTCATGGCTTAATGAATGCGTCAGCAGAAATACCCTATGGAATTACCCGGCGGTTTGCTATGCAGCTTGATCTGGATAAGTCCAATAGCGCCCAACCCCTGGAAGCCCGGGATGTGACTGCTCCATTCACCAAAGGAGCCCTGAGAGGGGGAACGCATGCATATTCCTATAGTGCAGAAGGGCAGTTTGTAAGTTTTACCTACAACGACGCAATTCTGGCAAATGAATCACAGACAAATCCAAGGATACAGGATCTTCGAACTGTGGGAGCATTTGTGCCCGGCCACCGGGTTCGCGTTGAAGGTGAGAAAAATGGGGAGAATTTCGACGGGAATGCGTTTGCAATTTTACTGGCCAACGTAAAAGCCAACCCCCAGCCCGGATCGGATGAAATAGCTAAGGCCTACGAGGAATGCTGGGTAGGAAATTCCGGCTATACAAAGCCAACCGGTGAAGCCCAAAAAGTAGCGTTGGCTTTCTTGGGTGATGTGATTTCTGCATCAGGAGAGATAGTAACGGAGGTATTTATAGCGGATATACCCGAGAATATTATTGGCCTTTTGGACACTGTAGACGCAGGAAGCAGGACTGAATTGCCTTCCGTTCCGGCTGGGGTAAAGCAGCGCAGGTTGACTTTCATCACCACAAATAAATATCCCGGTGTACAGGGGCCAAGGCAGTGGTTGAGAAGTTCTCCGGATGGAAATTCCATTTACTTCTATCAAAAAGACGAGGCGGGCATTACTCAGATCTTTTCCGTTTCTCCAAATGGAGGAGATATACTTCCCGTCACGACGAATGATTTTTCCGCCGACACTTCCTTTTCTTTGAGTTCGGATGGAAAATATCTGGCATATGGAGCAGCAGAAGCCATTTATGTGACGCGGGTGGAAGATGGAGTGACCATGCAGATTTTAGCCAACCCCAATAGCCAAACAACATCACTTAGCAATATTAACTGGTCCAACTCTGAGTACAGGTTGGCATACAATAGAAAAGTCGGTCAGGGAGATCAGGCTTTTTTCCAAATTTTTACATTAAACCTATCAACTTTGGTTGATCACTACTTATGACACAATTTTCTAAAACAAAAGAGCCTTTAAGAGGCATTGTTCCACCTATGGTAACCCCGCTGAATGCAGACGGATCCCTGGATTCTGAAAGTGTGGAAAAACTAATCGAACATTTGATTGCGGGCGGAGTTCACGGCATTTTTATACTCGGGACCACCGGTGAGTTTTCAGGATTGAGCTACCGAACCCGCAAAGAACTGATCAGGCAGACCTGTAGTCTGGTAAAAGATAGGGTGCCGGTGTTGGTGGGGGTTACCGACGTTTCCATAGAAGAAAGTATTGATCTGGCAGAGATTGCCGCTTCGGCAGGGGCCTATGCCGTCGTAGCCGCTCCGCCTTTCTATGTGAATATTGACCAGAAGGAATTATACAGTTACTTCAAGCAGCTGGCTGATTCCATCTCCCTACCGATGTTTCTCTACAATATGCCTTCCCACACCAAGCTCACTATAGAAGTGGATACAGTGGTCAAGCTGGCCGCCCATGAAAGGATTATTGGGTTGAAAGACAGTTCCGCCCATGCAGTTTATTTTCAGTCGCTCTGTCATATACTCAAAGACCAAGAGGATTTCGTGCTGATGGTCGGTCCGGAAGAAATGATGGCTGAGACCGTTTTGATGGGAAGTTTTGGAGGTGTCTGTGGTGGTGCCAATTTATTTCCAAAGCTCTATGTCGAACTGTACGAAGCTGCGCTTAACAGGGATTTTGATAAGCTAAAATCCTGTCAGCATGCCGTGATGGAGATCAGCAGAACTATCTATCAGGTAGGACACTACAAATCCAGCTACATGAAGGGTTTGAAAACGGCTATGTCTTTTCTTGGATTATGTCAGCCTCAGTTTGCACCTCCTTTATATCCCTTTTCAGAAGCTGAAGAACTCGAACTCCGATCCCGTTTTGAGAAAATAGCATCCTCATTAATGCCTCAATCCTCTTAAAAAAGACCTGTTTCTTAGTGAGGCAAGCTTCCTGTCAACCCCAAAATACCTCTTAGTAATGGATTTACCGATAATAGATTTAGTAGTTTTTCTGGTGTATATGGCAGCAATTGTACTGTTTGGGATCTCTTTTTCTTTCCGAAAAAGAACCGCACTGGAATACACTACCGGGGGAGGACGTCTGCCAAGCTGGGCCATAGGAATGTCCATCTTTGCGACATTTGTCAGTAGCATTAGCTTCCTTGCTCTTCCCGGAAATGCCTATTTATCCAATTGGAACGGCTTCGTCTTTAGTCTTTCCATTCCCTTGGCAGCATGGATAGCGGTACGCTATTTTGTTCCACTCTATAGAAATCTACAGAGTGAATCCGCCTACTACTACCTTGAAACACGGTTTGGCCCCTGGGCCAGAACCTATGCGTCTGTATGTTATTTGCTGACACAACTGGCCAGAATGGGAGCCATCATGTATCTGCTGGCGCTGCCTATGAATGCGCTGTTTGGCTGGAGTATTTCATTGATCATCATCTGCACCGGAATAAGCGTGATAGTCTATGCCATGCTGGGAGGAATTGAAGCGGTGATCTGGACAGATGCTATTCAGGGTATTGTGTTGATAGGTGGAGCAGTACTGTGCCTCTTGGTTATTATGTTTTCCATGCCCAATGGCCCCGGGGAAGTGTTTACCATCGCAGCTGAAGCTGATAAATTCAGCTTGGGAAGTTTCGAGTTCAATTTTGTGGAATCTACCTTTTGGATGATTCTGGTGTATGGCCTGTTTATCAATCTCCAGAATTTCGGGATTGATCAAAGCTACATCCAGCGATACATTACCGCCCGGACTGAAAAAGAAGCAAAGCGCTCTACTTGGTTTGGCAGTCTTTTGTATGTGCCTGTATCTCTCTTGTTTTTCTTTATAGGCACGGCACTTTTTTCCTATTACCAGGTATTTCCGGACTTGCTTCCCGAAAATCTGAAAATGGCAGAAAATGCCGACAAAGTCTTTCCCCATTTTATCGTATCGGGACTGCCCACGGGACTGACCGGATTATTGATTGCGTCCATATTTGCTGCAGGCATGAGTACGGTTTCCACCAGCATCAATAGTTCCGCCACGGTTTTTCTATCGGATCATTACCGGAGGTATATCCACAAAAACACGACAGAGAAGCAATCCATGCGGGTATTGTTGATTGCTTCTTTTGTGATGGGGGGGCTGAGTATAGTGGTTGGCTTGGCATTCAATGGAGTCACTAGCGCTCTGGATGCATGGTGGGCATTATCCTCCATTTTCAGCGGAGGCATACTCGGTCTTTTCCTGCTTGGGTTTGTGGTCAAAAAAGCTCCGGGAAAAGCGGCAGCAATTGGGGTATTATGCGGAGTGCTTGTGATTGGATGGATGAGTCTTTCCCCCGTGCTCTTCACAGGAACTTCTCTGGAAGGATTTAAAAATACCCTTCATACCAATCTTACAATCGTGATGGGAACACTGACAATTTTTATCGTTGGCTTTCTACTTACAGGTCTTTTTTCCAAAACAAAAAACGTCACAGCAAAATGAAATACGTAATAGGATTGGACTACGGAACAGACTCAGTCCGCGCAGTATTGGTCAATACCGAAGATGGAACAACTCTGGAGAGTTCTGTTTTCTTATTTCCAAGGTGGGCACAGGGACTTTACTGCGATCCTGCCAAAAGTCAATTCAGACAGCATCCTCTGGATCATTTGGAGGGGTTGGAGAAAACTATTACAGAAGTGGTCCGGAAATCCGGAGTAACTAAGCACCTGATCAAGGGGATTTGTGTGGACACCACGGGATCATCCCCCATGGCTGTGGATGAAAAGGGAGTGTCTTTGGCCATGACTTCCGGCTTTGAAGATAATCCCAATGCCATGATGCTGCTCTGGAAAGATCATTCCTCTATCAAAGAAGCGAATGAAATCACAGAACTGGCGAGGAGCTGGGGAGGGGAGGATTTTACCAAATACTCCGGAGGGATCTATTCTTCCGAATGGTTTTGGTCCAAAATCCTATCGGTTCACCGCAAGGACACAGAAGTCGCCAAAGCAGCTTATTCCTGGATGGAGCATTGTGACTACATCACGGGTATTCTTACGGGCCAGTCTCCAATGCATGTCAAAAGAAGCAGATGTGCGGCCGGTCATAAGGCTCTTTGGCACGGGGACTGGGATGGTCTGCCTCCCGTTGAGTTTTTGTCGTCTCTAGATCATTCATTGGCCGATCTTAGGGAAAACCTGTTTACTCATACGTATACTTCCAATGAATCTGCCGGCAAAATCAGTGGGGAATGGGCTGCCAAACTTGGACTCTCAGAAGATACTCTTATCGCTGTAGGAACCATTGATGCGCATGCCGGTGCTGTGGGGGCGGGGATTCGGGAGCATGCCTTGGTCAAAGTAGTAGGCACTTCTACCTGTGATATTTTAGTGGCCTCACCACAGGAAATGGATAAGAAACTGATCAAGGGAATTTGCGGTCAGGTAGATGGATCTGTACTTGCGGGATTGATTGGCCTGGAGGCCGGGCAAGCCGGTTTCGGTGATGTATTGGCTTGGTTCAAAGGACTGCTTCTCACTCCATCCATTCAATTGATCCGAAACAGTAAGCATATTGATAGTCTTGAAAAAGAGAAATTGCTTGCTGAAATGGAAGAAGCCATGCTGATTCACCTGTCTGAAGAAGCGCTAAAGCTGCCCGAAGGAGACAGCAATATAGTCGCACTGGATTGGATTAACGGACGTCGTTCTCCTGATGCGGATGAATCGCTGCAGGGAGCATTGCTGGGATTGGATATGGGAACCACTGCCGCCCATTTGTTCAGAAGTCTGGTTGAGTCCTTATGTTTTGGCTCAAAGAGAATCATAGACAGATTTGAAGAGGAAGGCCTGCGAATAGATGAAGTGATCGCAGTAGGGGGCGTTGCCAATAAATCAGAATTGGTGATGCAGACCATGGCTGATGTGCTTGGGAGAACTATCAAAATCACGGCATCCACCCAGACTCCTGCCTTGGGTTCGGCTATTTATGCCGCTGTGGCATGCGGGGTTTATGCTTCTATGGACAGTGCGATCAGTGCGATGGGACCCGGTTTCAGTAGGATTTATGAGCCCGATAGGGAGAAAAAGGATTTTTATGCCAAAAAATACCTTGATTATATCAGACTGGGGCAAACGGAAGAGGAGTACAACAAAGTGATAAGGTAAGAAATCATGGATACCGGCATCCGGTAAAACTAAAGTTGACAGAGAGAACCAAGAATCATGAATCAAGAGTTGAGTGAATGGTAAAATATACCGGATAACCTTGTCAGGTTTTGCAATTGGAACTGCAGAATTCGATTAATTCATCAAAACCAATGGTGTAAACCTTACAGGTTTTGGTTAACATGACACTAGTTTCAGTTGCCAAGTTAAACTTGATACTTGACAGATTAGTGACAACCAATTAAAGCACAGTCATTACTGCCAATGAGATTGTTTTTTAATGAAATTAACCCCAAGTTTGATGAACTAATCCGGTCATAACTGCGTCAAAGAGTTAGACATTTAATTGTTTTCACGGGGATTTTTCCTTCAAAAACCAATCGCTTGTTATCCTATGGATGATCTTTTAGCTGCCCGGTCTCAGATGGCTCTTTCGCTGGGGTTTCATATCATTTTTGCTTGCATTGGTATGGTGATGCCGTTTTTCATGGCAACCTCCCATTACAAATACCTTAAAACCGCCAATCCTATTTACAGGGATCTGACCAAAGCCTGGAGCAAGGGGGTGGCAATTTTCTTTGTGACCGGCGCGGTATCAGGAACAGTACTGTCGTTTGAATTGGGGTTGCTCTGGCCTGAGTTTATGCTGCATGCAGGACCTATTTTCGGAATGCCTTTTTCATTGGAAGGAACGGCATTTTTCATCGAGGCGATAGCGTTGGGATTCTTTCTTTACGGTTGGGGCAAGTTCAAGCCCTGGTTTCACTGGTTTACGGGAGTAGTGGTGGGAATCAGCGGCCTGGCTTCAGGGATATTGGTAGTAGCTGCGAACGGATGGATGAATAGTCCCAGTGGTTTTGACTATGTGGATGGAAAGTTTCTCAATATAGATCCTGTGGCAGCGATGTTCAATGACGCTTGGTTTACCCAGGCACTGCATATGACGCTGGCGGCTTTTGCAGCTACCGGATTTGCGGTGGCAGGAATCCATGCTTTTATGATGCTGAAAGGGAAAAGTGGAGATTTTCACCGTAAAGCATTTACCATTGCCATTTTATTTGGAGCAGTCGCTGCGCTGCTTCAGCCTATTTCCGGGGATATTTCTGCCAAGGATATAGCCGTACGACAGCCTGCGAAACTTGCTGCAATGGAAGCACACTTCGAAACTAGCAAGTCCGCTCCCTTGATTATCGGTGGTATTCCCGATGAAGAAGCGAAGGAAGTCAATTATGCCATTAAAATCCCGGGCGCTTTAAGTTTCCTTGCCCATGGAGATTTTGAGGCGGAAGTCATGGGGTTGGATCAGTTTCCTGAGGAACACCATCCACCTGTCATGGTGACGCATTTTGCTTTTCAGATTATGGTGGGATTGGGAATGATCCTGGTTGGGCTGAGCTTATTGTATTTCATTGCTCTATGGAAAAAGAAAAGCTGGCAGCTCAAACGGTGGTTTCTATGGCTTTTTGTCTTGGCCACACCGCTGGGATTTATCGCCCTGGAAGCCGGATGGACGGTCACCGAAGTGGGGAGACAGCCATGGATTATCTATGAGATTATGCTTACCAAAGATGCCGTGACACCTATTCCGGGAATCCAATATTCATTCTTCATATTTACCGCGATTTATCTCTCGCTTACAGTCATAGTGACATTTTTGCTTTATAGGCAGATCAAAGCTGTACCTGAGTCATTAAATCAAAAAAGGGATGTGCCGGCTGAATCTTAAACTGAACTTATGCTCTATGTAGTTATCATTTTTCTTTGTCTGTCGCTGCTGATGTATGTTCTTCTCGGTGGTGCTGATTTCGGTGCGGGGATCGTTGAGATATTCACTCCATTCTCTATGAGGGAGAAGCTTCGCGATACTACGTATAAGACCATCGGCCCGATCTGGGAAGCAAATCACATGTGGCTGATTATAGCCATCGTGATTCTGTTTGTGGGTTTTCCTCCTATATACACCATGCTTTCTGTACATCTTCATATTCCCTTGGCATTGATGCTTATCGGGATTATCGGAAGGGGGACGGCTTTTGTTTTTCGGCATTATGATGCGTATCAGGATGATATGCAGAAAGTCTATAATTTTATTTTCACCTATTCGAGTTTTATTACCCCATTTTTCTTGGGACTGATCTTCGGAGCTGCTGTTGGTGGTCAAATAGATCCGGAAGCTGCGGGATTTTATGAGGCATATATTCTTCCTTGGTTCAACCTGTTCAGTATTTCCGTTGGTGTTTTCACTGTGGCTATCTGTGGTTTTTTGGCCTCTGTTTTTTTGGTTGGCGAGGCCAAAAGAGCTGATGTCAAACTGGTAGTGGTACGAAAAGCCAAGCTGTTTATAGTATTTACAGTGCTGGCAGGTGGCTTTGTGTTTGCTTCCTCGCTTATAGATGAGGTGCCGCTTGTAGAGTTGCTGCTTACAGAATGGATTACAATCGGGACTCTGGTGCTGGCCACTTTGGCAATGATTGTTTTATGGATGCAATTAAGAAGCGGTAGTAATCTATTGGTTCGTTTTCTGTGCGGGTTTGTAGTTACGGCGATTCTACTGGCCTTTGGCTATCATTATTTTCCCGATATGATTATTACCAAATCGGGAGAGAATCTATCTGTTTTTAATTCCGCAGCTGTTGGGAAACCTGTAGAAACGTTAGGCTGGGCTTTGCTGATCGGGAGTGTGTTTATTTTGCCATCGCTATTTTATCTGCTATATAGTTTTCAGGGGGACAAAGAGATTAATCAAGCGAATGGGTGAGGTGTTTTTTTATTAACAGCAATGGATGCAGAGATTTTCGCAGAGGCCGCAGCTTGTCATTTAATTTTATGATGAAATCGAGCATGACTCAAAAGCCACACACTGGGATGATTATCATCCCTGTGAGATTCTCCCGATCTGTTGCGGCGGACGGGACAGGCTATGTGACCTTAAAAAATCCAATTATAAACACATGAAAATCTGAAAGCCCTATCAAGTAATTGTAGTAGGTACGGTAACGCTAGGTCGAGTCTTGAACTTTTAAAAATGCAGTCTGTGGTTCAAGGTTCATGACTTGGACCCGTACCAATGAAATCTCCAGACTTCTATTAACCACTTTCACAAAACAGAGGCTGTCTCATAAGTAAGGCAACCTCTGTTTTATTCGGATCGGTATCTGAGTCAATTTTCATACAGTCAAATCTCAGGCCCTTGAATTGATTTATGAGACAGCCTCATTTAGCATGGCATAAGTTTGAAGACTTTGCGCCAACTGTGTAATTGTTTCATGTACCGTTACACTAGCTTGAGTCTTAAGACTTGGACTTTTGAAATGCAGCCTCTTGACTGTAAAAAGACTGCTCGCCTGATATGCTCAAAAAATATGCTTGATTTATTGGGTTTGGTTATGTGTTATAAATGGCAGTCTGAAGACTGCAATAGATGAGTACAAGCCTGCCTACCGGAAGGCCATTAGCATTGCACCAATTGGATGTCTTTAAGTGGAGGCTAGCTAATTCAAACTAAAATGACTCGTGTCAGGAAACTTTAACTAATTGTTTTGGAGTGTTACCAACATTTTTCTTATTTTTTTACTCTTACGAAGTTATTTTAAAGAAAATATGAGATTCAGCCCCTACTTATTGTTAGTACTGATTTTTGTTAGCTGTAAAGACAAATCAATTAAGCGATTTAAACTAAGCAGTGCTGAAGTTATTGATGTCAGCTCAAAAATAACTGATCTGGAGACTGAGCAGATCATGTCAGATCTATCGCTTACCATATTTGGAGATTACTTGATTGTATCGGATTTTAAGGGTGCTTATGAAAAAGGAATTCATCTTTTTGACAAAAACCGCTTAGTTTTATTTGGGAAGCACAGGGATAATAGGGTAAGTTCCTGGGCAAATTATGCGTTTTGGTCGGCTTGCTATCACACCGAATGGGAGAGAATTTTGGGTGCCTGATTTTGAGAAAATAAAAGTGTTCAAGTTTGACATCGATTCTGCATTGATGGACCAAGACTATCTGCCCACGGTAACCAAGCCTTTTGCCTACGATTTTTTTCTGTCGGGGATGAATATTGTCTCGGACAGTCTTGCGTTGGGAACAGGCTTGGAAGTACTCAGCCCCAGTACCTTTCGGGCTAGCCTGGGCAGATGGGATATTAATACTGGAATCATTGAAAAGTTTGGAGAGGAACATCCTAAGTTGACCGGTGAAAGAACCAATGCGTTTTTTGATTATTCCTACAAGCATAACATCATGGCGCTTGCACATATCAACCATGACATTCTTACCCTATATAATGCAGATGGGACAATCAAATATCATATCCTCGGTGAAAAGGAGTTTGACAATGAGAAACGAAAACTGAAGTTCTTTGGAGAAGTTCATATAGGTGATGAATGGATAATTAGGTCTTATTTAGGTAGTGAAGGTTTTATACTAGATGAAAAGCAGCAACCTATGAGTGTAGGACGAAGTAGGTTATTGCTATTTAACCTTAAGGTCAATTTGTCAAAAGTGATTGAAACAGGCCATGATATCCGATATTTTGCCGCGGATGACGAGAAAAAACGGGTACTGTGTTATTTTCTGGGCAGAGAAGTGCCATTAGGTTATTTTTATTTTGAATAAAATATTTTGCCCACCAGCGGACAAAACTGTCCGAGATATACGAGAGATAAATTAAAAATGTCCATTTCCAGCCAGATTTCTTGTTTTTTCTTACTGGCATACTAATGGAAATAAGAGGTTCATTGTCAACGGTGAACCTAATCACAATACCCATGAAACTCTTCAAATTCTCCTCAGCCTCTCTGGTCCTTATTTTGCTATCCGTGCAGTTCGCTGCTTTTGCAACTGCTTTTAAAGCAGATCCATACCTCACCAAGCAGTTTACACTCAGTGGCTCAGGCAATCTCAACGTAGAAACTTCGGGAGCCTCTGTTGCCGTCACCGGCGCAAGTGGCAATGAAGTGATCGTCGACATGTATGTGAAGTTGAACGGGAGGGAAATCGAGATGGAAGATGCGGAGGTAGAGCGGGAATTGGACAACTATAACCTGGACATCAGCCAAAGCGGAAATACCATTTCAGTGATTGTGAAAAAGAAAAACAATAGCGGTCGAAGCAAATTGAATCTGTCATTTAAGCTCCAGGTACCAACAGAAATGTCTTCCAAATTCCAATCCAGCGGAGGATCGATTTCAGTGGATGGGTTGAACGGTGAGCAGGAAATAGCCACAAGTGGGGGGAGTATTCAAGTTGTCAATAGCTCAGGCTCTGTAAATACACATAGTTCCGGAGGCTCTTTTAGACTTGAAAACTTTGAAGGAGACGTCGATGTACAGACCAGCGGAGGATCCATCAAAGTGAATCAACTTTTGGGAGATCTAAATGTAAATACTTCAGGCGGTAGTGTGAATTTGTCAGAGATCAATGGCAGCATTTCCGCAAATACCAGTGGAGGATCTATCCGGGCCCAGCTTTCCAATGTGGAGAAAGAACTTACGATGAAGAGCAGCGGAGGAAGCATTACCGCAGTAGTTCCGGATGGATTGGGGCTAGACCTTGATCTCAGTGGGGGAAGGGTCAATTCCAAACTTTCCAATTTCAGCGGAGAAGTGAAAAAGGATAGAATTCTGGGTAAAATCAACGGCGGGGGAGTTCCTGTAACTATGCAAAGCTCCGGAGGAAGCATCAATTTGGAGTTTAATTGAAGTAGCTAGTATCAAGTACAAAGTATCTAGACATAAGATTTGAGAATCAATAACTAAGGGTCAAGAGACTAGAATCAAGATTAGTTTGGAGCGTCATTGCGAACGACGAAGGAGTGCGGCAATCTCTTTATTATTATCAAGTATCAAAGCATTGGTATTAAAATATAAGAGATATGGAGAATGACTTTCCAACCTTAAAACCTGCCACTTTCCAACTTGCTAGTACGAAATCTTTCAATTTTAAAATCTTCCAATCCTTCCCTGGCGGACAAGTATCTAAAATTTTCCAATATTTCAATCCACAAGAAATGCTCAAACATCATATCCTGCTTTCACTGAGGAATTTCAAGCGAAACAAGACCACCTTTTTGATCAATCTGATTGGACTGACGATCGGATTGGCAGGTGTGGTGCTGATCAGCCTATGGGTATTGGACGAGTACGGTGTGGACAGGTACCACGAAAACGAAGACCGGCTTTATCAGGTTCTGCAGAATGTAAAAGAGGGGGACCAGATCCTGACCTTACAGGCAACTCAGGGAAGATTGGCGAAGGCTTTAGCAGAGGAAATACCCGAAGTGGAATTTGCCACTTCCGTGATTCCAGCTTCCTGGTTTCCAAATACCGGGCTTACAAAAGCTGAGGGAAATGCATTTAGAGCCAGGCCCCAATATGTAGAGCCTGATTTCTTTAACATCTTCTCTTTCGAACTGATCGCCGGGAATAAGTCTAGCGTTTTTGTTGACAAGTATTCGGTGGCAATCTCGGAGGAGCTCGCCCAGAAGCTGTTTAAGACGAAGGATAACCTGATCGGCAAAGGAATAACTTGGGAATTCGGGTCTCTGAGTGGGGATTTTACCGTCCAGGCCGTGTTTAGAAACCCACCAGCTAATTCCTCCAACCCAAGTGATATCCTATTCAACTATGAACTTTATATCGAGGACCGTCATGAGTTGGAGAACTGGGGAAACAGTGATCCCCATACCTATTTGGTTCTCGCCCCAGGGGCTTCATCGGATCAAGTCAATCTCAAGATTCGGGATTTTTTGAAAGTAAAAGTAGAGAATTCGGAGTCGAGTCTATTTCTGCAAAAGTTTTCGGACCGATACCTTCAAGGCACTTTCGAAAATGGGAAACAAGCTGGAGGAAGGATTGGATATGTTCGGCTATTTTCAATCATCGCGATTTTCATCCTGGTAATCGCATCCATCAACTTTATCAATCTCACGACGGCCAAAGCTTCCAAAAGAGCCAAAGAGATCGGAATCAAGAAATCTTTTGGCGTAGCCAAGTCGTCGCTTATTTCACAGTTTCTTACCGAATCTGTGTTGCTGACTTCTATAGCCACATTGTGTGCTATCCTGCTGGTGCAGCTGGCTATGCCTCAGTTTAACATTATCACGGGCAAGCAACTGTCGCTTTCCCTCAGTCCGATGCTGATGCTCGGGGTTCTGATGACGGCTCTTCTTGTCGGGGTTTTGGCTGGAAGCTATCCTGCATTTTACATTTCCGGAATTCAGCCCATTGCTGTTTTTAAAAACAAGCTTCCGGGTTCGTGGAAAGAGATTTCGGCCAGGAGAGGCTTGGTGGTATTTCAGTTTACGCTGTCAGTCTTGCTGATCGTTTCTGTGGCGATTGTTCACAAACAGTTGGAATATATCCAAACCAAAAACCTGGGATATCAGCGGGAAAATGTGCTACGCTTTCAACTGGAAATGCCCGATGGCGGAGACGAAAACTTTTTTGAAATCGGTGGTGGTTGGGAGAATCGAGTGGAAGGGTTTATTGGTGAGGTGGAGAAGGTTCCTGGAGTGATCAAAGCCTCCAATGCCTACCACAATCTCACAGGAAACCACGGTGGGATGTCGGGCGTGGACTGGAAAGCCGGTGATGAAGATGAGAAATTAGGCTTCAGCAATCTGGAAATCGGATATGGCTTTATTGAGACGCTTGGGATTGAACTCCAAGAGGGGAGGTCCTTTTCCAGGGATTTTACCAACGAAACTGGGAAAGTTTTGCTCAATCAGGCTGCAATAGATGCCATGCAGCTAGCAGATCCGGTGGGTAAAATAATAAGCTTTTGGGGTTCTCCCAAAGAGGTTATCGGTGTGACAGACAACTTTCATTTTGAGTCGCTCTTTGAATCCATTGTGCCTTGTATTATCCGCCTGGAACCTAGAGCTAATACGATTCTCGTCAAGATTGAACAGGGAATGGAACAGCAAACCGTTGCCGGTTTGCAGCATCTCTATTCCAGTCAGTTTGCCGGTTTGGCCATGGACTACGGGTTTTTGGACAAGGATTACGAGATGCTTTACACAGCTGAACAACGGGTACTGGTATTGGCAAACTATTTTGCCGGACTGGCAATCCTCATATCCTGCATGGGGCTGTTTGGCTTGGCAGCTTTCATGGCGGAGCAGCGGGTCAAAGAAATAGGAATTAGAAAAGTTTTGGGAGCCAATGAATGGAATATCCTTCTCCTTGTGGCAGGAAGCTTCGTTGCTTTGGTTTTGGTTGCGATAGGCATCGCGATACCGGTCAGTTATTTTGTTGCAAAAAACTGGTTGGAACGCTTTGCTTACCGGGTGGATCTTTCTTGGTCGTATTTCGCTTTTGCAGCTGTATTGACGCTGCTGATTGCCTTGGTTACCGTAGGTGCTCATGCGATGAAATCAGCGCTGATGAAACCTGTGGAGAGTTTGAGAAGTGAGTGAGATGATTACCAGATAGTTAGTAACAAGATATAAGTGTTTAGATAATAAAGCTTAGAATCAAGATGCTTATGTAAAAAGTAAAATGTGAGAAGTGAGAAGCTGGAGCTAAGAAAAACGATTTACGAATGGGAAAAGACTTCGACTTTCATGCCTTCGGTAGACTGGCCGCTGAGTCTGACAAAAATTACTACAGACTTCTTAAAAACTTTACCACTTTAAGAACTTTACCACCTTCCAACTCTTAAAATTTTCCCAATATTCCAATGATGTTCAAAACCTATCTGAAAATTGCCTGGAGAAGCCTGAAGAAGAATAAATTGGTGTCGTTTATCAATATTCTGGGACTGGCACTGGGTATTGCCACTTGCCTGGTTATTAGTCTGTATGTGATCGAAGAATTTAGCTATGATCGTTTTTTTAAGGATTCAGACAGGATCTTCAGAGTTACCCTGGATGCTAAGATAGGGGAGCAGACGCTCAGCGAAGCCAGTGTGATGGCTCCTGTGGCGGAGACTTTTAAAGCCGAAATTCCCGAGGTACAAGTAAGTACCAGAGTTCTGAATCTGCATTCCAATACTAAAGTCAGGATAGGGGACAAGGTGATCCGAAAAGGCAATACGGCTTTTGTTGATCCTAATTTCTTTGAGGTATTTGATCTTCCATTTGCCAGCGGAGATCCAGCTACTGCACTTTCAAACCCCAATTCTGTAGTACTCACCGAGGATCAAGCCACAGCTCTTTTTGGTAAGGATAACGCGATCAATCAGGCGATCAAGTTGGAAGGGATAGGCTATTATTCCAGCCAATATTTAGATTTGTCAGGGGACTATACAGTCACAGGAGTAATCAAAAACATCCCGGAAAACTCCCATTTCGATTTTGCCATGCTTGCATCTATGCTGGGTAATCCGGATGCGAAAAATCAAAGTTGGCTGTCAGGAAATTACGTCACCTATTTGCTGCTGAATAAGGGCGCTACGGCTGATCAAGTTGAAACTAAGATACCGACACTTACCAGGAAATACATGGAGGATCAGATGAAGCAAGGGTTGGGAATGGGGTTTGACGAGTTTTTTGAAAAAGGAAACCATGTGTATTTAAACCTACAGCCACTTACCGATATCCATCTCAACAACCAATTTGCAGGAAAGGGAGACTTTGAGGCTGGCGGCGACTTACAGACAGTGTTGATCTATTGCGCCATAGCAGTGTTTATGTTGCTGATTGCCTGCATCAATTTTATGAACCTTTCTACTGCCGGGTCATCTCAGCGCTCAAAAGAAATAGGAGTTAGAAAAGTCATGGGATCCGGGAAGCAGGATCTTGTATTTCAGTTTTTGTCAGAATCACTTATTGCGGTTTTCATTGCTATGGTTTTGGGGCTTTTACTGGCAAAATTAGCACTTCCGTTTTTCAATGGTTTTGCGGATAAATCCCTGTCACTTGGGTTTTTGTTCCAGCCTGTTGTTTTCCTAACTCTTTTGGCACTCATTCTCTTGGTCACACTGATGGCCGGCGGGTATCCGGCATTTTTCCTTTCGGCATTTAAGCCTATAGAGTCCTTGAAGAAAAAAATCATCAGAAGCAATAGAAGCGGATTGAGAAGTAGCTTGGTAGTGTTTCAATTCACAGTTTCAGTGGTATTGATCATCGGTACCATCGTGGTGTCTCAGCAAATGAATTACATCCAGAACAAAGATCTGGGTTATGATAAAGAGCAATTGATTGTCTTGCGCGACGCAGGACTCTTGGGGGAGCATCTGGATGTTTTCAAGGATAAGTTAAAAGGGGATCCACGGATTAAAAATATAACAAAATCCGCTTATATACCATCTGGGCCAACCGATACAAACAGCCAGAACCTGATAATCGATGAATCCATGTCAAGCACTTTACGGATGATCCAATATGGGATTGATGAAGAATATATCCCTACTCTTGGTATGGAAATCTTGGCAGGAAGAAACTTTTCTTTGGATCTCGGTTCGGAGGAAAATAACATAATCATCAATCAGACAGCTGCCAAGGAACTGGGGATAGAAGATGATCCGGTCGGGCAGGTTTTTGAAAAAAGAACCGATAATCAAGGTGGAAGGGAAGAAGTACGGGTAGTGGGCGTGGTGAAGGATTTTGTGGCAAAATCACTCAGAGAACCGATCAAACCTCTGATGATGGTTTACAATCCGTATTACAGCCTGATTATGAAAGTGGAAAAGTCAGAACTTCAGCCTTTGCTTGCCGACATGCAGTCGATCTGGAATGGCTTCAATACAGGCGAGGCTTTTCATTATGCTTTTTTGGATGAATTGTATAATGAGACTTACATACAAGAAGCCAAGATGGGTTCTTTCCTAACCGTCCTTTCCTTGATGACAATTTTCGTCGCATGTTTAGGCTTGTTTGGCTTAGTGACCTTCACTGCCGAGCAGAGGATCAAAGAAATCGGAATCCGAAAAGTATTGGGGTCTACGGTAAATCAGATTGTGGGAATGCTGGCCAAGGACTTTATCAAGCTGGTCGGAATTTCCCTGATCATAGCCTTTCCTGCAGGTTACTTCTTTATGGATATGTGGCTTGGTAATTTTGCCTACCACATCGACATAGCTTGGTGGATTTATGCCTTGGCAGCCGGGATTACGCTGGTAATTGCGTTTGGCACCATATGTCTGAGAAGCGTGAAAGCCGCCCTGATGAATCCTGTGGAAAGTTTGAAAAGTGAGTAGAGTAGGAAGCCTGAGAGTTGGAGGTCAGGAAGTTTGATAGTAGTTAGTAACAAAATAGTATCAAGGCTTCTTAACCCATTAATCCTTAATCATCAGCTGCCAGTCACAAGTATGAAATCAAATAATATCATGACAATTTTTGATTAAAATCGAAAATTGTCATGATTATTCTGGATTACAAGCCAACATAGCCAGTCCAGTGGGCCGAAAGATACTTTCACCAATCCTTCGCCAAAGTGAGTGTCCTCACTCACTTTTTCCAAACGCTTGATTCTAACTCCAATACAACTACACCCTCAAGTGTCATTTTTCACATCTTTATAACTAGTATTAGTTGCCCGAGAGCGAACAAAACTGTCCGAGCGTAATGAACTTTGAATTCAAAAACATGTGATTCAGACGCAAATGAACGCTTTTTGACTGGCACGTTTGTGGAAAGTTGAAATTGGTAGAACCAAAGAGTTCAGAGCCAAGAACCAAGAATACTGAGTCAAGAGATTGGGGACAAGAGAATTGAAACAAGAACTAAGAGATTTATAAGACCCCGAAAGTGGATACGGGTTTTAAACTCTCCAACTTCCCGATTCCTTGCTTCCTAATCTTCCAATACAAAAATCCGTTACCGTGGACAAATCATTTCAAATCCAACAAAATGCTCAAAAACTACCTTAAAATCGCTTGGAGAAATATTACCAGAAGCAAAGGATACGCCTTCATTAACATAGGCGGGTTAAGTATTGGAATGGCTTCTGCGATTCTGATCCTGTTATGGGTGCAGAATGAAGTAAGTATGGATCGGGAACATCCAAAGTCCGACCGGATTTACAAAACTTACAATAGAGATACGTTCAGCGGAGAACTCTGGGTGTGGGGGTCCTCACCAAAAATTTTGGGACCAACACTTAAGAAGGATTATCCGGAAGTGGAGCAGGCTGTGAGAATTAATAATGCCAATTTCCTCTTTACGGTAGGAGATAAAAAATCCAACGAATCAGGAGTCTTTGTCGATCCTGAGTTTTTGGAAGTTTTTGATTTTCCGGTGCTTCAAGGCAACAGTTCCACTGCCTTGGATGATCCGTACAACATGGTAGTGACTGAAGACTTTGCCAAGAAGCTTTTCGGCGAGGAAGACGCTATAGGACAAACAGTAAAAATCGACAGTACTGATATTTTTACAGTAACCGCAGTGCTGGAAAACATTCCCAATAACACGAGGTTCCAATCGGACTTTTTTCTCTCCTGGGCTTATATGAAAAAACTGGGTTGGGATGACGAATGGTGGGGAAACAATTCCGTGGAAACCTATGTCTTGCTAGCAGAGAATGCTTCCCTGGAGGCGTTTAATGAAAAAATAGTGAACGTAACCAAGGATCATACGAATGGGGAAAATACTACAGAGGTGTTTACCTATCCGCTTTCACAAATCCACCTTTACGGGAAAAGCGAGAATGGAAAGCTTGT
Source organism: Algoriphagus sp. Y33 (assembly GCF_014838715.1). Classification (NCBI taxonomy): domain Bacteria; kingdom Pseudomonadati; phylum Bacteroidota; class Cytophagia; order Cytophagales; family Cyclobacteriaceae; genus Algoriphagus; species Algoriphagus sp. Y33. The sequence continues at coordinate 771,437 of NZ_CP061947.1, forward strand.
AGGAGGTAGGGTAGTGACGGTGAGGATGTTTGCATTTATCGCATTGTTTATTCTGGTGATAGGCTGCATCAACTTTATGAATCTGAGTACCGCCCGCAGTGAAAAGAGAGCCAAAGAAGTGGGGTTGAGAAAGGTGGTAGGGGCAAGAAAAACCTCACTTATTGCACAGTTTATAGGAGAAAGCATACTTATTGCGTTTATCGCTGGGTTTTTCGCGCTCCTCGTGGTAGAGCTTGCGCTTCCATCGTTTAATACGTTGGTAGATAAGCAGCTTCATATCCCATACAGCGATGTGGTTTTCTGGTTTCAACTGATTGGCTTTATCCTTTTGACAGGTTTGCTAGCGGGTAGTTATCCCTCATTTTTCCTTTCTTCATTCAGCCCTGTCAATGTGCTGAAAGGAACTTTCAAATCCGGGGCCTCGGCAGTAAATCCACGGAAAATATTGGTGGTGTTGCAGTTCAGCTTTGCCATCGTGCTTATAGTCTCCACCATCATCATTCAGCGTCAGATCGGCCATGCCCAAAAAAGGGAGCTGGGCTATGATAGAGACAACCTTATCTATGTAATGATGCAAGGTGATATTGATAAGCACTACAGCGCCATCAAACAATCCCTGCTAAACAGCGGGGCCGTAGAGGCGATGACTAAGTCCATGAGCCCGATCACACAGCGATACAGTGATGGCTGGGGCTATTCTTGGGAAGGCAGTACTCCCGAAGACGCAAAACTTGATTTCATCAGATTCAGTACGGACGCTGATTTTATGAAAGTGATGGGAACTGAGTTGGTTGAGGGAAGGGATATCGATATCCATCAGTTTCCAAGTGATTCGACTGCCATTTTATTGAATGAAACGGCTGTGAGAAAAATGCGATTGGAAGATCCTCTGGGACAGATCGTATCTGATGGAGATGACAACTATACAGTTGTAGGTATTATTAAGGATTTTATTTTTGAATCTCCCTATGATCCCGTCAATCCTTTAATGGTATTTGGGCCTTCTTCTTGGTTTGGTGTGGTACATATACGCCTCAAAGCAGATCAGCCTGTCGCTGAGAATATTGCTTCAATTCAGGGAGTTTTTGAAGACTTCAATCCCAATTTTCCTTTCGAATACAGTTTTGTAGATGAGCAATATGCCAGAAAATTCAATGATACCAGGCGTACTGCAAGTCTATCTATACTTTTCACCATTTTGACTATTGTTATTTCCTGCCTGGGATTGTTTGGACTATCTACCTATATGGCAGCAAACCGTATCAAGGAAATCGGTGTACGAAAAGTATTGGGAGCAAGTGTGGGAAGTATCTCCATGTTGCTATCCAAGGATTTCCTGAAACTGGTAGGGATCGCATTTCTTCTGTCCGTTCCGGTAGCATGGTACGTCATGGATCAATGGCTCGATAATTACCAATACAGTGTGGGAATAGAATGGTGGGTGTTTGTAGTCACGGGTACGGTCACTATGCTTATCGCATTGTTCACCGTAGGTTTTCAATCGATCAAGGCGGCTATGACCAATCCTGCGAGAACGCTGAAGAGCGAGTAGAAAGTATCTAGTAGCAAGACGTAAGTAGCAAGATAGTAGAGGCAAGAGGTAGAATCAAGAGTCAAGAGCACAGAATCAAGATTCGTCAGGAGCGTCATTGCGAGGCACGAAGCAATCCCGTTTTAGCTTATTGCACTTGTTGTAAAAGATTCAGTGCATATCAAGATGAGATTGCTTCGTCGTACCTCCTTGCAATGACGTGATAAGAGACAAGAGTCAAGAAGCTAAAGACAAGAGCCTTTAGCAGAGAATTATGATGTTTGTTAAAAAATAAGTAAAAAGTAAGAAGCTAGAGCTAAGAAAAAAGAGTTACGAATGAGAAGAGACTTCGACTTCGCTCAGTCTGACACAGTGAGTGACCTTAGCACTTTTGAACTCGGAACCTTTCAATCTTTCAACTCGCCACGGCGGACAAGTAATTAAAATCTTGCAACCATGTTAAAAAATTATCTAAAAATCGCCTGGAGAAACTTACTCAAAGCAAAGGGTTTTTCATTTATAAATATTGCTGGTTTGAGCATTGCCATTTCAGCATGTATCCTTATATCGATTTACATCCTTCATGAGTCGAGCTATGATAAGTTCGTTCCCAATTCAGCTAATATCTATCGTGCGGTAAACAGTATCAATTTAGGTAATGGTACAGAGAGAGGAATTCATTTTTCTGCAAATATGGCCCGTACAGTGGAGGCAGATTTTGATGAAGTGGAAAAAGCAGGAAGGATCATGGATAATGAGTTGTTCTATGGGGCAGGAGCCAATGAAATCCAAATTGATGATCAGGACATGCAGCACCATGAAGAAGGTTTTGCTTATGCCGATCAGGAGATTCTAGATATTTTCAGTATTCCAATGGTATTCGGTGATGCTAAAACTGCACTTACAGAGCCAAAGTCTATTGTCATTTCTGAATCTATTTCCGAAAAATTTTTTAAAGGCCAAAATCCGGTAGGAAGTGTGATTTATCTCAATGGAAATCGGGAAGACCCTAGAAGAATTACTGCTGTGATGAGGGATTTTCCTACTAACTCTCACCTGGACTACAAATACTTTTTGACCATGAAGGGAGTTGAATTTGGGCAAGGGGAGCAGGATAGATGGGTACAGTCCAATTACAAAACTTACTTACAGCTTAGACCAGATACAGATGTAGATGAATTTGACAAAACGCTTTCTTCCACTGTGATTGTTAAATACCTCAAACCGGCAATGTTAGCAATGGGGATGACTATGGCGGAAGGATTGGAAGATAAAGCAGAGCTATATCTACAGCCCATGACGGATATCCATTTGTACTCTGCTAATATCGGTAAGGAATCTGGCTTTAGAAACGATATTAAAATCGTATGGATTTTTGGGACTGTCGCCTTGTTTATCCTGGTTTTGGCTTCCATTAATTTTGTGAATCTTTCTACAGCAAAATCGGCCAACCGCGCCAAAGAGGTGGGTTTGCGTAAAGTCGTTGGATCAAGCCGTGCAAATCTGGTGGTTCAGTTCCTTGCAGAATCCATGCTTTTAACCCTCATAGCATTTATGTTTGGGGTTGTATTGGCTCAGTCGGTCATGCCGCTGTTCCGAGAGATGACTGGAATAGACCTTACTATGCCATGGTCAAATCTATTTTTTCTCCCAGTTCTATTCTTGGCAGCAATACTAGTGGGAGGCCTAGCGGGTTTTTATCCATCGCTCTACCTTTCAGGATTTTCACCCATACATGTCCTGAAGGGGAGATTGAGATTGGGAAGCAAATCCGGGGGATTCCAGAGCAGCATGGTCGTGTTTCAGTTCACTGTTTCGATTATCTTAATCATTGGCACCTTGATTATTAACGAGCAGATGGCTCATATTCTCAATTCCAAAATAGGTTTTGACAAGGAGCAGGTGATTCAGCTATACGGCACCAATATGCTGGGTGAAAAGGATGAGATTTTTAAAGATGAGCTGGTTAGGATCAATGGGGTTCAATCTGTGAGTATCTCTGATTATTTGCCTTTGGCCAATACCAAAAGGAACGGGAATCAATTTGTCAATGAAGGAAGAGACAATATTGATCAAAGTATCTCGGGGCAAGTTTGGCAAGTAGATGAGGACTATTTGCAGACACTGGGAATTGAGTTGATAGCGGGGAGGAACTTTGATCCTTCAGTAGCTACAGACCGGGAAGCCACCATCGTAAACGAACAAATGGTCAAAGAACTTGGGTTGGAAGATCCCATAGGTAAAAAAATTTCGAGGTATAGGGAAGTAAATGAAATTATTGGAGTGGTCAAAGATTTCAGGTTTGATAATATGAAACAGCGTATCATGCCGCTGGCTCTATTTATGGGTAAAAGCAACACGATCATTTCCATCAAAACGAATACTTCTGATATGCAAGGTTTACTAAAATCCATTGAGGAAAAGTGGACTGCTTTTGCTCCCAATCTGGCATTTCGCTATGAATTCATGGACGATTCTTTTGCCCAGATGTATAGCAATGTCCATAGGATCAAAATCATCATGATGAGTTTCTCCGTTTTGGCGGTACTCATCGCCTGCATGGGATTGTTTGCACTGTCTGCCTATATGGTTGAGCAGAGGAACAAAGAGATGAGCATACGCAAAGTGTTGGGAGCTTCCGTCCAAGGCATCTTTAGAATCCAAACACAAAACTTTGTCTCATTAATACTGATCTCATTGGTTTTGGCCATTCCTATTTCTTACTACCTGATGGAGAATTGGCTGAAAGACTACGAATATAAAATTGAAATAGGTTGGCAAACATTCCTTGTTTCGGGAGCTATCGCAGTAGTCATAGCCCTTCTTACGATAAGCTATCATGCATTTAAATCTGCCATGATCAACCCGGTAAATAACCTAAAAGGAGAGTAATGAATGGTGAATTGCGAAGTATGATTGACGAAATACGAATTACAAGATTAGTGTAGAGGAGAGATGGTATCATGCTCTTTGGACTTTGTGGACTGAAATGATGAATGACGAATGTCGAATAATGAAGTGGGGTTCCAACCTTAGAACCTTCCAACTTGACAACCTTTAAACATTATGCTTAAAAACTACCTAAAAATCGCCTATAGAAATCTTCTGAAAAAGAAGGTTTATTCCTTTATTAATATTGTTGGTTTGGGGATTGGCATGGCCTGCTGTGTGCTTATTTTTATGTTTGTGCAGGATGAGCTCTCCTATGATACCTACCATGAAAAAGGGGACAGGATATTTAGAGTAATTCACGGTGTGGCTCAGGAAGGAGTGGAACCTGACCTTTCCACATTTTGGGTTTGGGGGAATGCGCCTATTGGACCTGCGTTGCAGCTGGATTTTCCGGAGATTGAAAAAGTGGTTCAATTTTCAGGAAGAGCGGATATCCTTTTTACCGTAGGGGAGGAGACGCAGCAGGAAGAGGGGGTGTTTTTTATGGACTCCACGGTGTTTGATGTATTCAGCTGGGAGTTGCTGGAAGGAGACCCCAAGACGGCTTTAGTGGCCCCGTTCAGTGTGGTTTTGACCGAGTCAACTGCCAAAAAATACTTTGGAAATGAGGAGGCACTTGGAAAAACAATGAAAGGAAGTGAAGCAGCCGGAAGATCAAACCCAGGGGATTATACTGTGACTGGAGTCATGAAGGATCTTCCTTCCAATTCTCATTTCAAGTTCAATACCTTATTGTCCCTAAGTACTTTCAAGCTGTCTAGGCCTGGGATTTTTGATGCCTGGGGGTATGTGGATACTTAATACTTATTTCTTGGTAAATGATCAGTTTGATAAGGCGAATTTTGAAGCAAGAATCCCGGAATTTATAGCGCGGAGAGCAGGTGAAAATAATGGGCCAGACTATACTGTTGTCATTGAGTCTTTGAAAGATGTCTACCTGAGGACAGCCGTTCAGAGACAGCCGGGTGATACCGGTTCTTTGACAAATATCTACGTGTTCTCCATCATTGGCCTTTTTATTCTGACTATTGCGATGATCAACTTTATGAACCTATCCACGGCCCGGTCTATGGAGCGGGCCAAGGAAGTTGGCATCCGCAAATCTATCGGGGCAGATCGCCGAAATTTGATGTTTCAGTTTTTGGGAGAATCTCTGATTATCGTGGTATTGGCATTCGTAGTCGGTATTATTTTGACGACCATCGCAATGCCGATGATGAATGATATGACTGGAAAGGTGTTCGAAATCAGCCGAATAGTCAACTGGCAGACCATTCCCGCTTTTCTGGTTATCATGCTTGTGATTGGCCTTTTGGCAGGCTCATATCCAGCCTTGGTCTTGTCGGGCTTCAGGCCTCTGATGATTCTCAAAGGAATAAATAAATCAGATGCCAGAGGAGCAAATCTCCGAAAGGGATTGGTGGTTTTCCAGTTCAGCCTATCGATTACACTGATTGCCGGGACGATAATTGTCTATACTCAAATGAGTCACTTGCTGGATAAGGACATGGGCTTTGATAAGGATCATATGGTGGTATTGGACTACAATTATGACGGGCAGGTCAATAATGTCTCTTCGTCCTTGGAAAGCGAGTTGGAGAAAAATCCCAACATTCTTTCAGTGGCTTTTTCAAGGAGTGTTCCGGGAAGTCATTTCCCTAACGCTTACACGACCTTGGAGACTTCCGATGGAGAGATGGTAGGACAGGCACAGCCGGTATTTCAAGTTGGCTTGGACTTTATAGATCATTATGGGCTGGAAGTGGTAGCCGGAAGATCATATTCCAGAGATTATCCCTCAGATTCCACATCGGCTTTGGTTATCAATGAAGCTGCGGCGAGGTAGTATGGCTATTCTAATCCTGCGGATATAGTCGGGAAAAAGTTTGACCAGTGGGGAAGGGCTGGGGAAGTGATTGGAGTGGTAAAGGATTTTAATTATATCTCTCTGCACAATACCGTAGAGCCGTTGACTTTGCCTTTTGAAGCCTATGCGAGTAGGTATATGAGTTTGAAGGTCAAAGGTGAAGACTTGCCTGCCACGCTTTCTCAGATTGAGGGAGTTTGGAAGCAACTGGCTCCCCACAGGCTGTTTATCTACAGTTTTCTCGACGAGGATTTCAATAAGCAATACGAATCAGATTTCAGATTCAGACAGATCTTTACCACATTTTCGGTATTGGCGATTTTCATCGCCTGCCTTGGGCTTTTGGGGCTCGCTACCTACACCGCTGAGCAGCGGACCAAGGAAATCGGAATCAGAAAAGTATTGGGGGCAAACATTGGAAGCATTGTAGGTTTGCTATCCAAAGATTTTATCAAGCTGGTATTGATTGCTATTGTTGTAGCCACTCCACTAGCTTGGTATGTGATGAATAGATGGCTGGAAGGCTTTGCTTATCAGGTCACTATTCAATGGTGGATCTTCCTTATTTCGGGTGTGTTGGCGGTAATCGTAGCACTGGTAACGATCAGTTTCCAGTCGGTGAAAGCAGCTATGATGAATCCGGTGAATAGCTTGAAGAGTGAGTGATGAAAGTACAAAGTATCAAGTACAAAGTAGCTGGTATTTAGAATCTAGAGTGAAGAAACAAGATGTTAGAACCAAGAAACAAGAGCCAAGAACAGAGATCAGTTCGGAGCGTCATTGCGAACGACGAAGGAGTGCGGCAATCTGTTTAATTGAAGTAGAAAGTATCAAGAAGGGAGGCCGTAGACCGAGACAGAAGCGTTGGCCGACTCCCCCTTGGACTTCGAAATTCATCTTGAAAAAGGATTTTCATTAAAGGGGGCAAGGGGATTTTATAAGAGTCAAGAACCAAAAATCGAGAGCCAAGAACAGAGATCAGTTCGGAGCGTCATTGTGAACAGCGAAGGAGTGCGGCAATCTGTTTATTGAAGTAGAAAGTATCAAGACATAAGTATCAAGATGATAGGACCAAGATTTAAGACTCAAGAATGTAGCTTCTAGATAAGAGAGTCTGGATTCCCGTCTTTGCGAATGAGGGACGAATGAAGCAATCTCTCTATGACATTCCTAACTATTCCTATAGCAAGAACTGGAATTTTGAGAGAACAACCTTGACAACTTCAGAATAAATAATGAATGCCGAATAATGAAGATTAGACACCCGATTAACCCTTAATCTTTTAACCTTTAACCATAGTTTGTCTGTATCAAGAGCGAACTTCACAACATCTAAATCCTAAAACCATAAATATTAAGAGTTAACAAACGAAGGTTAAAGCTTTCAATCTTTCGATTTTAAAATACAATCATATGTTACATACCTACTTGAAAATTGCTTGGAGAGGACTTCTTACAAAAAAAAGCTACACATTCATCAATGTAGGAGGTTTGGCTGCCGGTCTTGCGACAGCTATGCTGATTGGGTTGTGGATTTTTGATGAGCTTTCTTATGATCGTTACCATCAGAACTACGATAAAATAGCTCAGGTGATGCTTAATCAAACCTTTGACGGGAAAGTGTCCTCAGGAACAAGTCAACCTTTACAAGTGGGATCCGAACTCAACAACAAATTCGGAAGCAATTTTAAACATGTGGTCATGTCCTCTGGAACAAGAAACTCTGTCCTATCGGTCGGGGCCAATCCAGTTACAATTTCAGGGAAATTTATGGATGTGGATGCGCCAGAGATGCTTTCGCTGGAGATGCTCACCGGTAAGCGGGAAAGTTTGCAGGACATCAATTCTATTCTACTTTCTGAATCAACTGCACAGGTGCTTTTCGGAACCAAAGATCCGCTTGGAGAAGTAGTGCGGATCAATAATAAATCAGACCTCGAAGTCACTGGAGTTTATAGAGATATACCGGAAAACTCATCTTTCTCAGATTTAAGATTTATAGCACCTTGGGAATTCATGGTGAAAGATGAAGAATTGGCTGATAGAGTAGGTTGGGGGAATAATTGGTTTTTGACTTATGTACAATTGGCTGATCAGGTGAATCTTGCCACAGTCTCCAGCTCCATTAAGGATGTCAAGCGATCACACATAGATCCAGAAGATGCAGATAGGATCAACCCAGAACTATTTTTGCATCCGATGTCTAAATGGCATCTTTATTCCAAATTTGAAAATGGGGTAAGTATAGGAGGAAGGATAGAGTTTGTATGGTTATTTGGGACGATTGGCATATTTGTACTATTTCTTGCATGCATCAATTTTATGAATCTGAGTACCGCCCGCTCTGAAAAAAGGGCAAAGGAAGTAGGAATTCGCAAAGTCATTGGCTCTTTTAGGAGCCAACTCATAACTCAGTTTTTCAGTGAGTCCTTGTTAGTTACTTTTCTGGCATTTGGTTTTTCAATTGCGTTGGTTCAGCTGGCTCTACCATGGTTTAATGAGGTTTCTGGCAAAAAAATGATACTGCCTTGGGACAATTGGTTCTTCTGGGCAGCAAGCATTGGTTTTACTATATTGACCGGATTGATAGCAGGAAGCTTACCTGCATTCTATTTTTCATCCTTTAAGCCTATCTCTGTATTAAAGGGGACTTTCAAAGTCGGAAAATTCGCAACTCTTCCAAGAAAAGCTTTAGTAGTCATTCAATTTACAGTATCAGTAACTCTCATCATCGGAACGATCATAGTTTACCGGCAAATTCAATTTGCTAAAAACAGACCTGTGGGCTACGGAAGGGAAGGGTTGGTAACTATTCCTATACACACAGCAGCTATCAAAGATCATTTTGAAGCATTGAGAACGGACTTGATTTCAACTGGGCTAGTTTCTGAAGTTGCTTTGTCCCAAAGTTCCATTACCAATACCTGGACTACAAATAGTGGTTTTAATTGGAGAGGAAAGGATCCAAGCATGCAAGATGTAGTGATTACGGGTGCTATCAGTCCGGAGTTTGGAAAAGTAGTTGATTGGAAAATTGTGGAAGGACGAGATTTCTCCAGGGATTTTGCGTCAGACTCATCTGGGTTTATTTTAAATCAAGCTGCAGTAGAATATATGGGGTTTGAAGAGCCAATCGGCGAAACTATCCAAGCTTTTGATAGGACATATACAATCATCGGAGTGGTAGAAAATATGGTTACTCAGTCCCTTTACGAACCTGTCAAACAATCGGCTTTTTACTTAGATTCTTTCAACCGGGCAAGATTAATTAACATCAAAATAAACCCGGAAGTCAGTGGTGAGAAAGCTTTGGAAGGGATAGGGAATGTCTTCAAGGATTATGATCCATCGGTTCCATTTGAGTACAGTTTTGCAGATGATGAGTTTGCAGGAAAATATGCTTTTGAAGAAAGAATAGGAAAGCTAACTGGCTTCTTTACTGCATTGGCAGTGTTTATCAGTTGTTTGGGTTTATCTGGATTGGCATCTTATATCGCTGAGCAACGCAAAAAGGAATTGGGAATCCGAAAAGTTTTAGGAGCGACTGTAATCAACCTTTGGTATATGCTTTCCAGCGAGTTTGTGCTACTTGTGGTTATCTCCTGCGTGATTTCTATTCCTATTTCCTATGCTTATTTGCATGGATGGCTGGAACAATTTGAATACCGAGTACCATTGCATTGGTGGGTTTTTCTTGCCGCAGGAGTTGGTGCGATGGGCGTTGCTTTACTTACGGTAAGTTTCCAATCCATCAAAGCAGCACTGATGAATCCCGTGAAGAGTTTGAAGAGTGAGTAGGGAAGCAAGTATCAAGTACAAAGTAGCTAGATATTAGTAACAGGAAGCAAGAGTCTGGAATCAAGATGTTAGAACAGGGAATCTAGAGTCAGGAAACACAAGCCAAGGACAGAGTCCAGTTCGGAGCATCATTGCGAACGACGAACGAGTGTGGCAATCTGCTTATAGAAGTAGAAAGTATCAAGATGATAGAACCAAGATGTAAGAACCAAGTTCCGTCGGGAGCGTCATTGCGAGGCACGAAGCAATCTTGTTTGAGCTTATTACCCTTGTTGTAAAAGATACAATGTTTATCAAGAGGAGATTGCTTCGTTCCCGACAAAAGTCGGGACTGGCTGTGCCTCCTCGCAATGACGTAGGAGAAGTCTCAAGACAGGAGACGGAAGAGTTGGCAGCCCCCCTTGGACTTCGAAATTCATCTTGGAAAAAGATTTTCATTAAAGGGGGTGGGGGATTTTATAAGAGTCAAGAACCAAAAATCGAGAGCCAAGAGCAGAGATCAGTTCGGAGCGTCATTGTGAACAGCGAAGGAGTGCGGCAATCTGTTGATGTGAAGTAGAAAGTATCAAGACATAAGTATCAAGATGATAGAACCAAGATTTAAAACTCAAGAATGTAGCTTCTAGATAAGAGAGTCTGGATTCCCGTCTTTGCGAATGAGGGACGAATGAAGCAATCTCTCTATGACATTCCTAACTATTCCTATAGCAAGAACTGGAATTTTGAGAGAACAACCTTGACAACTTCAGAATAAATAATGAATGCCGAATAATGAAGATTAGACACCCGATTAACCCTTAATCTTTTAACCTTTAACCCATTAACTCTTAACCATAGTTTGAAAGTATCAAGATCAAAGAGTTTAGATGACCGGAGATTGAAGATTAGACAACCAATTAACGGTTAACCATATTTGCCCGTTCACGAACGATTTTGTTCGAAAAATTCCTCAGGGAATCCCATAAGCGTCCTATACTAGCTGGAAATACAGCTTTTCGCCGGCACAAAACTCGCAAATTCTAACCGAATCAATTTCTAAAGGCATGCTCCGACACAACCTCCTCCTGATCTTCCGAAGCCTCAAAAGGTATAAAAGTACGTTCTTCATTAATTTGACAGTCCTATCCACTGGCCTTGCATCTGCTTTAAAGTTTTATCTTTTCCCTTTATGCAAGGAGATGAAAATCAAGTTATTAATGATGTAAGTTCTAATAGTATCCGAAACTTCGGAGAAGAAGCTGTTTAAATTATTCAATCTGCCATGGCGGACAAGTAAATTCAATATTCCAATCTTACAATTAGTCTATATGTGGAAAAACTACCTGAAAATCGCATTTCGTAGCCTTGTCAAAAACAAGCTTCATACAGCTATCAACGTTTCCGGATTGGCTCTGGGGATTGCCAGTGTTTTTCTTATGACTTCTTATGTGGTTTATGAGCTGGGATATGATAGGTATTATGAGGAGCACGAGAACCTGTACCGCATCTCATGGGAAGATACCAACCCGCAAACCCGCACGCCTCATCCAATGGCCCAGGCCATGGTAAATGATTTTCCCGAAGTGGAAAACGCAGTTAGCCTCTCTCCGCTTTGGGGTGCAGGATTGACACGGAGGATCTTTTCGGTCCGTAATCTTGAAAAGGACTTACGGTTTGACGAAACCAACGTCTTGGCTGTTGATTCCACTTTTTTTGATGTGTTTCGAATTCCGGTTGTGCGGGGCAACGCAAAAAATGCCCTGAAAAGTATCAACGGACTATTAATATCCGAATCCACGGCTAAGAAATATTTTGGCGAGGAAGATCCAATCGGAAAATTTCTCGCCGTAAACGCTGATACAGTATTACTGGAAGTTATGGCAGTTTTCAAAGATGTGCCTGATCAGAGCCATTTCCACTTCGATCTGTTGGTTTCCTATGTCCGTGAAAAGTCTTTCGATCCTGATAATGATTATTATACATGGAATGATTTCGGCCACTTTAATTACGTCAGATTAAAGGAAAATTCAGATGCAAAAGTATTGGAGGGTAAATTGATGAACTGGGCTAAAAACCATATGGATCATGTGTCTGAGGAAGTGTTTCAATCTTTGATAACCAGTGACTTAGGATTTAAGCTACAGCCTGTTTCCGATATTCATCTCCACTCAAATCTTCGCTGGGAACTTGAAGCGAATGGCAATATCGAATATGTATATATCATGGTAGCTGCGGCATTGCTTACACTGTTGGTTTCTTGCATCAACTTTATGAATCTCATGACCGCAAAGTCGGCCGAGCGGACAAAGGAAATAGGAGTGAGAAAAACCCTTGGTGTATTGCGTAGTCAACTTTCCCTTCAATTTATGAGTGAATCGTTAATTTTAACCCTTATCTCGGTAGTTTTTGCCGTTCTTATCATTGAATTAAGTCTCCCTCTTTACAATTCAGTGACGGGACAATCAGCAACATTGGACTACATGGAAGCTTTTCCGGTTTTAGGAGGTCTTATTATAATCATTGGCATAGGCGCGGCTATATTTCCATCACTCTATCTTTCATCTGCGAAACCTTACGATATTCTAAAAGGGAAATATCAACAATCGACCAACGTGAAAAGCTTGCAAAAAGGGTTGATCGTATTTCAGTTTGCCATTTCGATGGTACTGATCTCAGGAGCGATAGTCATTTTTAATCAACTCGACTATATTAGGAACAAAAATTTGGGGTTTAATACAGAGGAAGTGCTTGTCATACCATTGAAAGAAAAATCTGTCTCCGGGCGAATGGAAGCATTGAAGTCCGAAATACTGAAAATAGAAGGTGTTAACTCTGTTTCTGCAAGTTCAAACTTACCGGGAGGACAGTATAACCAGCATACTATTTTTGCCGCGGATGATCCTGAGAATCGTCTGAATAGTTCGAATGCGTTCGTAGATTACGATTTTATGAAAACTCTGAACATAGAGTTGGTTGATGGCCGTTTTTTTCTGCCCGAAAATAGGGCCGATATCGAGGCTTCATTTGTACTTAACGAAATGGCTGTACAGCAGCTCAACCTTTCAGAAGCCGTGGGAAGTGAGATCCGGTGGATGGCTTTTGGAAATGAAATAAAAGGGAAAGTAATCGGTGTAATGAAGGACTTTCATTTTCAATCACTGCACAGCCCTGTCCAACCGCTGTTTTTTGTACTTTATCCTTCATATAATCATCTGATAATCAGTGTTGATGTCGACAACTTTGAAGATAAAATCACCAACATCAAACAAGTCTATTCGGAATTTGATGATTCTTTCGATTTTGAATATGCGTTTTTGGATGACCAACTCAACAAACAATATAAAGCAGAAAGCCGCACTGGTCTTATTTTCGGATCATTTACAGGCATTGCCATTGCCATTGCCTGCTTCGGGTTGTTTGGAATGGCAATGATCACGTTTAATCAGCGTACGAAAGAAGTAAGTGTCAGGAAAGTTCTTGGTGCTTCTATCGTTCAGCTGACTGTTTTATTAATTGGAGACTTCACCCGGTTGATATTAATTGCCGCTGTTGTTGCCACTCCGTTAGCGTGGTTTATAATGGAATGGTGGCTGGGTAATTTTACCTATCAAGTGGGTATTCATCCTGCGGTTTTCCTCTTTTCCGGATTGATTCTGGTCTTTATTGCATGGATTGCTCTAAGCTATTTTACTTTCAAGACGATTCGTGTTAATCCTACAGAAACCCTGAAAAATGAATGATGTTAAAAGTTTGTTTTCATCAATAGTGAACCCATTGCCAGTGATGGAAAGGAAAAACTTGAAAAGTGAGTGAATAGTAGTCAGTTTGCAGTGATCAGCTTCAAGTGGAGCGTCATTGCGAATGACGGAGGAGTGCGGCAATCTGTTTATAGAAGTAGCAAGATTTGAGTATCAAGTATCAAGGCCGGAGACGGAAGCGTTGGCCGACTCCCCTTGGACTTCGAAATTCATCTTGGAAAAGGATTTTCATTAAAGGGGGCAGGGGGGATTTTATATGAACCAAGAACCAAGAACCAAGAACAGAGATCAGTTCGGAGCGTCATTGCGAGGCACGAAGCAATCCTGTTTTAGCTCATTGCACTTGTCGTAAAAGATACAGTGCTTGTCAAGAGGAGATTGCTTCGTTCCCGACAAAAGTCGGGACTGGCTGTGCCTCCTCGCAATGACGAAGGAGAAGTAGCAAGACGGTAGATGTGAGAACCGAGAATCTAGAGTCAGAAATCAGTTCGGAGCGTCATTGCGAATGACGGAGGAGTGCGGCAATCTGTTTATAGAAGTAGTAAGATTTGAGTATCAAGTATCAAGGCCGGAGACGGAAGCGTTGGCCGACTCCCCTTGGACTTCGAAATTCATCTTGGAAAAGGATTTTCATTAAAGGGGGCAGGGGGTATTTTATATGAACCAAGAACCAAGAACCAAGAACCAAGAACAGAGATCAGTTCGGAGCGTCATTGCGAGGCACGAAGCAATCCTGTTTTAGCTCATTGCACTTGTCGTAAAAGATACAGTGCTTGTCAAGAGGAGATTGCTTCGTTCCCAACAAAAGTCGGGACTGGCTGTGCCTCCTCGCAATGACGAAGGAGAAGTAGCAAGACGGTAGATGTGAGAACCGAGAATCTAGAGTCAGAAATGAGTTCGGAGCGTCATTGCGAACGATGGAGGAGTGTGGCAATCTCTTTTGTTAGTATCCAGTAAAGCTCAACAGTCTGGAAATATTGAATGCCGAATAATGAAGATTAGATAAGCAATTAATCTTTAATCTTTTAACCTTTAACCATAGCCTGAAAGTATCAAGATAATGGAGTCAAGATTTAAGACATAAGAAATGCCCATGAGAAAGGTTTCTCACACAGAGGAATGATTATGTAGGGCATTCCATGTGGCCATTGAAAAACAATTATAAACACATGAAATTAGAAATATGGAGAAATGACTTCCCAACCTTAAAACCTTGCCACTTTCCAACTTCATAACCTTTCAATCCATATAAAATGTTTTACCACTATCTCAAAATCGCATCTAGGAATCTCTGGCGAAACAAAGTGTTTTCGCTGATCAATATTATGGGACTGGCAGTCGGAATGGCTGCCTGCCTGCTTATTTTTAGGTATGTGGATTTTGAGCTAAGTTACGATGACTTCCGAAAGCCCACGATTTACCGTTTATCGAGTAATGCCTATATGAATGGGGAAATAGTGGGAAAACGGGCTCAGACCGCTCCTGCACTGGCACCGGCCTTTCAAAGGGATATTTCGGAAGTGATTCAGGCAGCCCGTATTGTACACACCGCTCCATTGATGTCAGATCCCGTTTTTCAGGTAGGAGATCGGAGTTTTCATGAAGAAAAGATCTATTATGCGGATTCTTCATTCCTCTTCATGTTTTCCTATCAGATGTTGCGGGGCGATGCCAAGGCGGCGCTTACGCAGCAGGGAAGTGTAGTCTTGTCTGAGTCAATGTCAAAGAAATATTTCCCCGATGGGGATGCGGTGGGAGAATCCCTTAATTTTCATATGGGGGAGATGGGGCAGACGCAGTTGCTTATCAGTGGGGTTTTTGAAGATGTTCCTAAGAATTCCCACCTGCAAACTGATTTTATTATCTCCTTCAATTCCCTGCCCTGGAATCTCAATGAGAACTGGGATTGGGGAAATTTCTATAATTACATAGAGATCCTACCGGAAAGCGAACCAGAGACAGTAAAACAAAAAATCCATGGGGTGCTGGAAAAATACAGAGGGGAGACAATAGCCGAATGGCGTAGAGAAGGCTATTTCGAAGAATTTGATCTGCAACCCATCCAGGGGATTCACTTGGACTCAAATCTGGAAGCAGAGGCAGAAGTAAATGGCAGCCGACGTACGGTATCATTTTTAACCCTTATTGCATTTTTTATCCTCGTGATTGCATGGATCAATTATATAAACCTGACCACTGCCAAAGCTATGGAGCGGGTAAGGGAAATCGGGATACGAAAAGTAGTGGGGTCAAGCAGAGCACAATTGATGCTACAGTTTTTGGCGGAATCATGTTTGATCAACTTGGTGGCGGCACTGCTGGCCGTGCTAATTTCAAATCTCCTGATGACTCCCTTCCACGCCCTGACACTGGGGCACTTTGCAACAGGATTCGATTTAAAAATGGGATTGGGCATCATCTCCTTATTTGTTTTCGGGACATTTATTTCGGGATTGTATCCTGCGATAGCACTGTCCTTCCAGCCTGTGCAATTGATAAAGGGGGATATAAAAAACTCCAGGGGGGCTCAGCTCAGAAAAGCATTAGTTGTATTCCAGTTTGCGGCATCCATTGCCCTTATAGCCGGAACTTTCGGTGTACGGGAGCAATTGGACTTTATGCAGCATCAGGACATGGGCCTGGATTTGGAGCAAACACTTATACTGAAGGGACCCGGTATTAAAGATTCAACCTATCAGAGCCAGCTTACCTTTTTTAAAAATGAAGTACAGCTGCTGCCCGAAGTTCAGAGTGTAAGTGTGTCTTCCAATATTCCCGGGCAACAGCTTAGCTGGGCAAGGTCTTTTTATCCACCTGCAACTCCTGAATTCAGGAAGGGGGTGAATATCGTAGCGGTAGATGAGGATTTTTTCGAATTATATGGCAGTACATTTCTTGCGGGGCGCAATTTTTCCACAGAAATCCCCTCTGATCGAGGGGCTGTAATATTCAATGAAACAGCCATCCGTCAGCTAGGTTTCAACAGTGCAGAGGAAGCAGTCCAACAAAAAATCATCTGGGATGAAGCCGAAAACGATCAGCACACGAAGGAAATTTTGGGGGTGATTAAGGATTTTAACCAGCAATCTCTGCATAATGAAGTGGAACCCATGGTTTTTGCATTGAAAGAGTACCTGAATGCTCCTTGGGCTGGGGAATATTATTCTTTGAAAATCACTTCAACTGATTATCCCAATGCATTAAAACAAATCCAAGCTAGTTGGAGCGAGGTTTTTCCGGGAAGTCCCTTTGATTACTTTTTTCTTGATGCCTATTTTGATAGCCAGTATAAATCTGACAGGCAATTCGCAAAAGTTTTCAGCTTGTTTGCAGGTTTGGCTATACTGATAGCGTGCTTGGGATTGTTTGGGCTATCCTCATACATGACTTTGCAGCGCACAAAAGAAATAGGGGTACGGAAGGTTTTGGGAGCTTCGGTGTTTACGATCATGTCTCTGCTTTCACGGGAATTTCTCAGGCTTATAGGCATAGCCAGTATAATCATACTTCCGGCCGTATGGTATTTTATGAAAAAATGGCTGGAAAATTTTGCTTACCGGGTGGAGATTCATTGGTGGCTACTGGTGTTACCGGTGGTTCTAGTCTGGTTCATGGCTCTGGTTACGATCAGCTTCCAGTCTGTAAAAGCTGCTTTGATGAATCCGGTGAAGAGTTTGAAAAGTGAGTGATGAGAGTAGTTATCATTAAGACATAAGCATCAAGATGATAGAACCAAGATTTAAGAATCAAGACCGGTAGGGAGTGTCATTGCGAGGCACAGCCTGCCCCGATGAGTCGGGGAAGTAATTTCTTCAGAAAGAACCTTTGTATCCCGTCATTGCGAGGCACGAAGCAATCTCTTTTAGCTCATTGCCCTTGTTGTACATGATAAAGTGTTCATAAGAGATTGCTTCGTAGTACCTCCTCGCAATGACGAAGGAGAAGTATCAAAACTCAAGACATGAGAACCAAGGTGTAAGAAACAAGAGAACAGAGATCAGTTGGGTACACCAGTGCGAACGACGGATGAGTTCAGCAAACTTGAAAATGGATTTCACCAACCTTCTAGGTCTCATTCCCGGAACATGCTGAATTTCCCAAGTACATCGGTAAGACCATCTTTTTTACTGTTTCGGACATAGATCTGACCGCAACAGTCCAAAATAAGGTTCAGTATGGCATCGTCCATATTGTGATTTTTGGAAATATTCTTTGTGATTTCTGCCTCCTTAGAGTTGGCTGATCCCCAATGCCAAATAACATACAGTAGATCGGGAAGAGGATATTTTTCAAAAATAATACGTAGAAAGTGCCAAGGATCAATTTCCTGCATCAACCTGTTTGTTTCCGGAAGAAAAGGGAATATTTCTGTCCGACGGGTTCCTGTTTCTGTTTTCCGATTAGCTTGATCAGCTAATGGTTCAGCAGAAGGCTCGTTTCGGATAAGGTATGCTGCATGGAGAAGCCGGGAAAAATCATTGACAAAAACATTGGCTCCTTCTTGGGGATCCCAATAGGCAACCCTGATTTCCCCTTTTACAGAAAGAGAGAGTGTCTCAAGGAGGTAATGGGCTTCATAAATGGTATAGCGGTCTTTGAAGAAATGTAAGATATAGTCCAAAGGAGCGAACTGCTGCTCAGGTGGAATAGCATCGGGTAGAGGATATCTGACGATCGGATAGCGATCTTTCGCATCCATAGCCTGACTTGACTTCTGCGTGAGGTTGTAATCGATGACAAAGTGCATACGTAAAAGGTGGATGTCTATAGGGTTTCCGGAAGGTTTTGACTTCCCACATTGGTCAGCTTCTCCAGTCTCTACATGGTCTCATCCTTCTCCTTGAGCATGCGCTCATATAAAGCGATTTTTTCCTCGTGGAGCTCGATAAGTTTATTGACCGGCTTGTCATGGAGCGTTTCTTGATGTTAAGAGTAAGCGTTTGAAATATAATTTATAGCATGCTCCGCTTCAAAATTTTGCAGTGTTTTCCACTTCTTCAGAAGTATCCATTTGCCGGACAGAATAGATGACAGAACTTTTGTGTAGGCACCATAGTATATTCTTAATGGAATCTTCTCTATAGCTTTCAAAGAGTTCAAATGGTTCGAAATCAAAGGTGGTAGGTATCATGATGTTTTTGTTTTTGGGTGGTCAAATAGTCTGGTGTAAATGATGTAACAGGCCTCTATCAGCCTGATGAAGTCTTCCGAATATTCCATAAAAACTTCAGCGTTTTCTTCTGCACCTGTGAAACAACATATTGAATAATCCCTCATCTCGTTCCATTTTTTTACCCATTTTTTCAAGGATTTTTTGAGAAAGAATTTCCGTAGAACAATCCAGGGATTTCTTATTTCCTGTATGTCTAATCTGCTGGGCAATAAATAGATGTGCTCTGATAGGTTTGGTGAAGAAGCCAGTTCTCGATGCGGAACAAGGTCTTCTAGGCAGGGGGCATCTACAGGCTCCAAATAGCAATTTTCGTAGAGATAATGCGCTGAATAAATTAGCTTTAGGAACTCATTACCAAAATAGGCGTGGTCTCCAGGTGTGAAGCCCTTAAAGTCCGGTGCCCCTGATAACGCATTTTTGAAGATCCTCATTATCCTGTTTTTCCATGAATCGATAGTCATCATGCTGATGAAAAGACCATATAAGACTTCTTTGCAATGGTCATGAGACTTGCATTTCAACTTTGAAGGGTAGGTTTTGTAGAAAGTGCTCATCGGATATTGAATTAAATGATTTTAAGATTACTTCCATCGTGGGATTTAAGCGGGTTTTCGGATTAAAAAGAGGGTATATTTCTCCATGTTTAGCTTATTGTCTATGACCTTGATTGCTAACAGGAATGCGGAAGGATGCCAGAAATGCTTATTTTTGGGGAACCTAAAATTTAACCTTATGGAGAGTCTATGATTACAAATACTACTACAGGAAAAGAGTTGAATAAGCATAAAATGACCTTTACGCTTGATCTTATAAAGAAACAAGCTGATTATCTGTAAATATTTAGAAATTAGTTCAATCCGAATGATGAGTGGTTGTCGGAGTTTTCCGAGCCATCCGGATGCTGCTGGGGATCCAGTGATTATCGTTGACTGCCAAAAATGCCTTTTTGGTCTTTTTTGGCTATATTTCTATAGCTGCCTTAAAGATGGTTATTTTTATCTAATAAATCAAACTATAAAAAGAAGTTTTTCTATTATGTCGGAAATTGTCAAAAGAATTGGTGATTTTGCTCATGAAGAGCGAATCAGCATTCGTCAAATTGAAAATGCGATTGGATCTGGCAACGGGACTTTGTCCAAGGCAATCGGGTCCAATAAAGATGTCCAGACCAAATGGATTTCGCTGTTTATCAAGAAGTTTCCTGAAGTGAATCCTATCTGGCTTTTGACAGGGAAAGGGGAAATGTTGAACCCAAACCTATCTGTGACTCTCGATATGGTAGAAGAGCCCAAAGAGGAATTGGTGACCAAAGAGGGGATGCGTCAAAAGCAGGAAGTGATTGAAGCGCTTAAAAGACTTGTGTACTCTATGGAAGGGCAGCTTAAAGACAAAGAGCGACTGATCCACATGAAGGATCAATTAATCAGGGAATTGGGGGGAAAAGATATTTAGGGCTAGCTTGAAAATCCTGATTTTGGGATTTTCTTGCGCATGGATAGAGACCTATTGTGGTCAATAAACTCGCCTTGCTGAAAAACCGTTCGCATGAAATCGAGCATGTCGAAGGACACACATGAAATGATTATATCCAATGCGGGATTCCATATGGCCACTGAAAAACAATTATAGTCATATGAAAAATGGGTTAATCATTCAAAATGATAGTTTTTGATCTATTACTTGCGTTTTTCAGCATGCCCTAGGTAGGGAAGACATAACTTTCCAATCTTAAAACCTTACAACTTTCCGTCTTTATCACCTTCGATCTTTTGGATCCGAAATCTTCCAATCCGCCATAGCGGACAAGTACTTTCGATTCTAAAATCTTTCAATTCAAATGCTAAAAAACTATCTTAAAATCGCTTGGAGAAACATTCTGGGCAAAAAGCTGTTTTCCGGAATAAATATAATAGGACTGGCCACAGGGATTTTGACTGCACTATTTATTTTCCTCTATGTGGCGGATGAGGTGAGGTATGATAGATTTCATGCCAAGGCAGAACATACCTACATGATCCGACATAATTACTTTATGGCGGATCAGGATTATGATTCGCATGAAACAGCAGTACCCTTGGCTGAAAAGATGCGTGAGCAATTTCCCGAAGTGGAGCACCTGACAAGCACCACAGCTCCTTTTGATTACTCATTTCGCTATGAGGACAACATAGTGGATGAGATTAGAACCCTACACGCAGATGGGGAGTTTTTTAATGTTTTTGATTTTAACCTTTTGGCAGGAAATCCCCAAACAGCACTCTCTGAACCCAATTCAATTGTGGTCTCTGAAAGTACTATTCTACAATTGTTTGATGATCAAGAAAATGTAGTTTACCAAAGGGCACTAGGCAAAACACTTACATTGGACGGGGAAGATTATACGATCACCGGAATATTGGAAACCCCTGTGGAGAAATCCCATCTGCTGTTTGATGCCGTCGTATCCATTCATGGGCTGATAACTAATGCATATAGTAAAGAGACTTGGCTTCCTGCAGGTATAGTGAATTATGTGGTGCTAAAGGAAGGGACTAAAATCGAAACCCTTAATTCAAAATTTAAACAAATTGAAGAGGATTTTCTATGGCCTCAGCTGAACAAGCATTTGGGAGTATCCATAACCAAACTGGAAAACAATAGAGCCCAATATGGCTATTATCTTGAGCCTATTCTGGACATTCATTTGGTAAGAAATGGAAACCTGAAATACATCCTGTTGTTTTCCACCACAGGTTTCTTAATCCTTTTCTTGGTCATCATCAATTTTATCAATCTATTTATTTCAAGCGCAACTGGTAGAATAAAAGAAGTGGGTATCCGCAAAACTTTGGGAGCAGGAAAAAATGAGCTCGCAAAGCAGGTCTTTGTAGAAGCTACAGTGCTTTGCACCATCGCATTTACATTAGCACTAAGTGCGGTGCCGTTAGTGATCCACCCGTTCAATAATTTTGTAGGCACAGCGTTAAGTTTAGCTGAATTAGGCTCCCCTAATTATGTTGTTGCACTTTTGGGTTTATTGGTGACTATTATACTATTTTCATCAGCTTATCCCGCATTTTACTTAGGTTCAGTCAAAACGATTAAGGCCGTAAAGGGCATTGGCAGTGGCAAACAAAACGAAAGTAAAAGCGGTATCCAAAAGCCTTTTATTGTTTTTCAATATGCTGTCAGCATAAGCTTGGTGATATGCTTTATCACCCTTTTTGAGCAATTGACTTATATGCGGGAGAAGAACCCCGGCTTTGCCAAAGAAAACGTAGTAGTGATGCCGGGGGCTTATTCTTTTGAGGGAAATCGTGAAGTTTTTAAGCAAAAGCTTGCTGCACTTTCAGCAGTGCAAGCCGTGTCATTTTCTTATGCCGTCCCCGGCAGTACCTTTGATGCTACTAGCCTATTCAGGAAAGATGGAGAGGATAAAGATTTTCAGTTTCACTGGATGAATGCGGATTATGACTTCCTTCATGCGTATGATATTGAGGTATTGGAGGGTAGGGGGGTTTCTGAAGCCTTCCCAACTGATACTGCTGCGGTTCTACTCAATGAAGTGGCAGCAGCGCAGCTAGGGAAAGATGGACTTATTGATAGCTACCTCACAAACCATTTTGGAGACAAGATCAAAGTGATAGGAGTGATCAGGGATTTTAATTTCGAACATTTCAAGAATGAGGTTAAGCCTCTGGCCATTGCTCTTTCCCGAGCAGATTCCTATGAGCTTTTTGTATCGGTAAAATTGAATCCAGGCAATCCCCAACAAGCACTCAAGCAAATAGGATCCTATTGGACTGAGTTAAATAACGGAGCTTCTTTCAGGTATTCATTTATGGATGAGCGCTTGAATAGCCTCTATCAAACTGAAGAGCAGGCAGGAAAGATTATAGGACTGTTCACTGTTTTGGCCGTTATAATCTGCGGCTTGGGCTTGTTCGGATTGATTACTTTTTCTGCTGCCAGGCGCACCAAGGAAGTGGGGATCAGGAAAGTGCTCGGAGCCTCTGAATGGGAAATCACCTATTTGCTTTCCAAGGAATTTCTGCTGCTGGTTCTAATAGCCTTTGGGATTACGGTTCCCATTACCTACATGGCGTTGGAAAGTTGGCTCCAGCAGTTTGCCAACAGGATAGAAATAGGGATGGGTACATTTTTGATTTCAGGAGTGGTTATTTTGCTGATATCCGGTTTGATCCTAAGTTTTCAGATTGTTAAAACAGCTATGATAAATCCGGTGAAGAGTTTGAAGAGTGAGTGATGAGAGTACAAAGTATCAAGTACAACGTAGCTAGATAGAGTAATAGAGTCAAGATCAAAGAATCAAGAGTCAGGAAACAAGAGTCAAGAGCAGAGATCAGTTCGGAGCGTCATTGCGAACGACGAAGGAGTGTGGCAATCTGTTTATAGAAGTAGCAAGTATCAAGACATAAGCATCAAGATGATAGAACCAAGGTTTAAGAATCAAGATCCGTCGGGAACGTCATTGCGAGGCACGAAGCAATCCCGTTTTAGCTTATTGCACTTGTCGTAAAAGATACAGTGCTTATCAAGGTGAGATTGCTTCGTTCCCGACAAAAGTCGGGACTGGCTGTGCCTCCTCGCAATGACGAAGGAGAAGTATCAAGACCGTAGAACGGAAGCATTGGCCGACTCCCCCTTGGACTTCGAAATTCATTTTGAAAAAAGGTTTTCATTAAAGGGGGCAGGGGGGATTTTATAGAACCAAGAACCAAGAAACGAGAGTCAAGAACAGAAATCAGTTCGGAGCGTCATTGCGAACGACGGAGGAGTGTGACAATCTTGTTGTTGGTATTCAGTAATGTTCAACAGTCCGGAAATATTGAATGCAGAATGGGAAAAGAATAATGAAGATTAGACAAGCAATTAACCTTTAATCTTTTAATCCTTCAAATTGTTTGTGGTGGATGTAGGTCTTTTGTGCGCGATGGTGGATGTGGATGTGAGAACTTTGCTGGAGGGAAATAACTTGTTTGAAGAGTTTAAAGGGGCATTGACGGAACAATTTGTCCTACAGCAATTGATCCTAATCAAAGGAATGTCTACCTATTATTGGTCTGCGGAAAGGGCTACTGCTGAAATATATTTTTTGGTACAGTTTAATGGTCAGGCTATTCCTATAGAAGTAAAAGCAGAGGAAAACCTCAAGGCTAAAAGCTTAAAACTTTTTTGTCAAAAATATAAACCAACTGCAGCAATCAGAATCTCGATGTCTAATTTCAGAAAAGAGGATTGGCTGCTTAATTTGCCCTTATATTCAATTGGTAATTTACCAAAGGTGAAGTAAGTTTTTCAGATTATAGGCTGTACAGAAAAGCCTCGATGCATCCATGTGGACGGAGTTTTTGATTCCCCATTATTTTTGCTAGGGATAGGTTTGGACAATTGAGATTACAAAGAAGTAAAATTTTCCGGTCCTAGCTATCCAAAGAAGTTATTGCACTGGTGTTTTTCGATTTTGATTGGAGTTCCTTTGACCTACTTCGCTATGGACTTATGGCTTTCCGGATTTGTATCTAAGATCAACATTTCCAGTCCGTTATTGGTTTTATATGCTATGATAACCTTTCCTTTGGATGGAGTCCCCAAGAGTTGAATTGCGCGCCCGTGGGCACAACTGTACGCTTTTTGAGCCCGGATTGATTCAAAGTGCGAATGCATGGCTTTTACAGGGTGTTTTTAGCCGGCATCGTTGTGGAAAAGGGTAATGTGCTCTGATATGGATCATTGGTTTGATTCATAGTTCATTAAGTGATCACATTATTCCGAATCATCATGTGTTACAATGCTATCAAATCAATAGTTCTGATCTTTGCTATAACTGTCTTTTTGCCAGTATTATCCAGAGCACAAGTAAGCTATTCATCAGTGAAAATCCACAATCTCCATCCCAAACCCATCGTGAAAGTAACCATAAACGGCAAGCCTGCTTATTTACTGTTGGATACAGGATCAGACATAGACCTCTTGCATAGTAAAGCAGTGAAGAAATATAACATTTCAATTAATAGACGAAACATTGGACCCAAAGAAATGCTTGCTAACGTGAATGGAATGGAGCGCACGTTTGATTATGTCTATGATCTTGACATGATGATCGGAGGAAAACATATTTATGGCAATTTTATTTCAATGGACATTGGCAGTATAATTACTTCTATTCGCAATAAAACAGGCATGACGGTTTCAGGTATCATTGGTTCTGAAACGATGAAAAATTATGGCTTTATCATAGATTATGAAAAGGCAGAAATTTTGTTGAAAAGCGGCCGGGATTAGCATATAACTTGCGTCCTTGCAGGTGTTCCATTGAGATTTTTCATTCTAAAGGCCATCTCCCCAGTACTTTCTAACGGTGTTTTTGACGTATAGTAGATTAAAATTATGGGGCAAATAGCCTTATTGAAAAGAATAGCTTAAACCTTTATAGCTCCCGGATCACAACTGAAGTCCGCTCTGGTCATAAATTCTTTCCTTGCTAATGTCAGTGTCAATGGTATTTACCTAGGTCAATGAGGACACTAACTTTTGAATTTGCCTCATTTGACTTTGTTCCAATAGATCTTCAGGTTTTTGGTTGATCTGCCGGACGCGATCAGATCCAACTTGCCGTCTCCATCCAGGTCCGCAGCCTGTAAATCCTCACAGGCCATTCCGTTTTTATCTATCCACATTTCCTCATATTCTGAGAACGAGCCGCTTTTGGGTATAAAAAGTTTGATGCCGAACTCGCCAGCTTCGTTTGGTAAGCGCCATCCCACGGCGATTTGATCCGATCCCAAACCTAGAAAATCACCAACTGCAAGCGCATGACCGTCTTTGAGCTGGGTGTCAAGGATAGTTCTTTTTAGCTCTTTTGATTGTAAGTTTTGATCAAAACCTTCATACGCGACCAGCGTGGTACCATGCATCGGTTCGATAGTTGCCAGAAATTGATTTTGTCCAGATGCATTTCCTAAGCGTAATTCCCCCACACTTGGGTCTGTTGGGAGGTTTAATTTTTCTTTTTCCCAAGAAGAATTGGATTCTGTCAATAGATTAACTCCTTCTTTTCCTGCCAAAAGAATAGAATTATCCGAAGCCTCACCGGTTATATCCACATTATGGGTCAGGTGCATGCTTTCATCGATTACTTCATAGTGCCAATCTGTAGCAGGGTTTTCTGGAAATTTGTAAGCAATGACTTTTACTCCCGCACCTTCGCCGTTTGCATTTCCTCTGCCATGGAGAGGAACTACAATCAGATGAGCGGTATTACCATTCTTTACCCAGCGCATCCGATGTGTAGTAGGTTCATGTGGAAGAGGCCTTGCTTCCCATTTCGGATTGTGATCATCAGGAGGAATTAGATAAAATACAGCACCGGACCTTTCAGTATCCGAAGTTTCACCCGGATTCCATTGCGCCCCAACTGCGACTTCTACTTTTCCGTCTCCATTGATATCCTGGGCAGCGATACAGACATTGTCCGATTCGGTAAGGTTTTCGGCCATGACATGCTTTTTCCAGTCACCATTTCTATACCAGACAAAAGCCTTTTTATCGGCCAAAAGTATATCATCCATGCCGTCCCCATCCACGTCGCCAATAGCCAATCCGTAGCCGATGGAAATTTCGGAATCAAGGATTTGCGATTCAAAAACAGGTTCTTTCTCAGTTTGAAAGATTAGAAACAAGTAATAGATAGGAATGAAAAGCATGGTTTTCTGGGTTGTTGTCAGTCAAATATAATCGTTTTAGGTGCAAGATTGAAGTGGAGTTGGATTGTGAGAAATGCTGAACTGGATAAGAAGATTTGGTTCTTCTTAAGAGAGTTTCGACCGCGAACGAACAAAGCTGTTCGGTGTTTGCCGGTTCTAAAATTATAAATGTGCGAAATAAGCGATTAGAAGCATTTTTTTATGGCATAAAAGTAGAAACGTGCTCTGACATCTTCCTGAACTTTATCACAAGCCATGTTCCGAAACTACTTAAAAATTGCCTATAGAAATTTGATGAAGAATAAGGTGTTTTCTTTTATCAATATTCTTGGGCTCACCATTGGTACTACTGTCTGTATGATGATTTTTTTGTTCATCACAGACCAGTTTAGCTTTGATCAGTTCCATACCAAAAAGCAAAGTATTTACCGGGTGATGCGGGGTTATGATCCTGCCAAAGATAAGGTGCCTTATCTGTCTCCTCCTTATGCAACTGCATTGGTGAATGATTTTCCAGAGGAAATCACACAGGCAGTGAGGGTAATGGTTTCAAATGGCTTGGTCACTGTGGATGATATTGCCTTCAATGAAAAGAAGCTTTACATAGCAGATGAGGATTTTTTCGAACTGTTTGATTTCTCTCTGATTAAAGGAGATCCACATCGTGTGTTGGAGAACCCGGCCAGTGTGGTACTTACCGAATCTACAGCTAAGCGATACTTTGGGGATAGAGACCCAATTGGGCAGGTGCTTGAGGTGGACAAGAACCTGGAGCTGGTCGTGACAGGAATCGCCAAGGATATTCCTTCCAATTCTCATCTGGATTTTGATTTCGTCATCCCCCTTTCCAATTATGAAAAGGAGCCATGGTTTGACGTTTGGATCAACAATAACTTGTTTACCTATGTTTTGCTGGATGAAAGCACAGTTAAAGAAGATCTTGAGAGCCGATTTCCTTCCTTTATGGATAAATATATGGGGGATGAAATGGCAAGGTATGGAGCAAAATTTGATCTTGGCCTTACTCCATTAACGGATATCTATTTTGAGCCCAGCAGTTCCTTTGACAATGTGAGGCACGGGGATAAAAAGGTGGTTTACATTTTTCTGTCCATCGCTTTCCTGATTCTGCTTATTGCCTGTATCAATTTTATGAATCTCTCCACCATCCAGGCTGTGGATCGTTCCAAGGAAGTAGGCGTGCGTAAAGTCATGGGCGCGGCGCAAAATCACCTGACTTTTCAGTTCATCGGAGAATCCATTTTACTGACAGTTATTGCCTGTGTATTTTCCCTCTGCCTACTGCAGTTGCTGATGCCATTTTACAACAATCTCTTGGGCTATGAATTGACTGTTTCCTGGAAAAGTCAGTCTATTTACTTGTTTCTGGCTGGCGTAATCCTGGTTGCAGGTGTGTTGGCAGGTACTTATCCTGCGCTTTATCTGTCCAGATTTTCACCTATGCAGGCATTGAAAGGGAAACTGCGATTGGGTAAGGGAGGATTTCTTTTCAGGCAATCCCTCGTGGTGGTCCAGTTCTGTATTTCGGTATTTCTCATCATCGGAACCATCGTTATTATGCAGCAGATGGATTACCTCAGAGATAAAGAACTAGGATATGATAAGGAACAATCGGTCATTATGCCTATTGATAATGACAGCTTTTACACCAATAAGGAGTCTTTTAAAAAGGAACTTTTGAGCAACAGTACTATTGCTTCGGTTTCTTTAATGTCAGGAGAACCGGGAGGTTTTTTTGATATCCATAATTTTGAGGTAGAGGGTCATAATGACCAGATTTGGAAAGCCAGAGCTGAGTTTGCGGATTTTGATTTTGTGCAAACAATGGGTCTGAAAATCATTTCCGGAAGAGACTTTTCTGAAAAATATGCTTCAGATACTACCGATGCCGTACTGATCAATCGCACCGGCGCCGAAATGCTAGGATATACTCCTGACCAGGCGGTAGGTAAATGGATCAAAAACACCTTTCGTGATAAAGCAAGGCGGAATATAATTGGGGTGGTGGAAGATTTTAATTTTTTATCCCTGAAAGAAACCATGGATGCACTGGTCATCTCTCCGGCTGAAGACAGGCGGGTAGCTGTCATTAAACTTAGCGGGGACGATATTCCTTCGGCTTTGAATATCATAGAAAATACATATCAAAGAATTGCCCCTGATTATCCCTTTGAATACAGTTTTCTGGATCAGAAGTTTGATGTACTCTATAAAAAGGACATCAGGCAGCAGCAGGTTATCAGTATATTTTCCGGTTTGGCTATTTTTATTGCCTGCCTTGGATTATTCGGCCTGGCATCCTTCACCACAGCCAAGCGGACCAAAGAAATCGGTGTACGAAAAGTGCTGGGCGCTTCCACTTCGAGTATAGTGGGATTATTATCCAGAGACTTCGTCAAGTTGATTCTGATTTCAATTCTGATAGCATCCCCGGTGGGCTGGTATTTTATGGATCGGTGGCTGGAGAATTTTGCCTACAAAATAGATCTGGAATGGTGGTATTTTCTTGTAGCTGGCGTAGGCACTGTTATGATCGCCTTGATGACGGTGAGTTTCCAATCGATAAAATCTGCGCTGATGAATCCAGTGAAGAGTCTGAAGAGCGAGTGATGATAGTGTCTAGTACAGAGTAGATAGTGTCCGGTAGGTAAAACTTAGAACCAAGATCAAAAGAGTCAAGAGGATAGAGGAAAAAGGGAACTATGGAATCATTTTATAGACAGTCAAATTCGAGAAACCATGCTGAAAAACTATTTTAAAATCGCTTTTCGCAACCTGACGAGAAATAAGCTTTTCTCCCTGACAAATATTGTTGGCTTATCCCTTGGCTGCACCTGCACCATCTTTATCTTGCTTTGGGTGTACGATGAACTTACTTACGATAAGTTTCATGAAAACTATGGTGAGATCTACCAAGTGATGGCACATCGGGATTACAACAACCAGATTTTCACCGATAAAAACATGGTTTTTCCGCTTGCCTCCAGTTTAGAGCAGGAACTCCCTGAGGTGGAGAAGGCGGTAATGACCTCCTATGCGGAATCTCATATTTTAGGATATGAAGATATAAAGCAGCGTAAAAATGGGATGACAGTAAGCGAAAATTTCTTTGACATGTTTTCCTGGGAATTTCTTCAGGGAACTGCCCAGTCAGCTCTACCGGACCCCAGTTCTATTATTCTCACTGAGTCTGCGGCAAAAGCACTTTTTGGAGATGTGAATCCACTGCATCAAACGCTGAAGATTGATAATAACAAGGAGGTAACGGTCACTGCCGTTCTAAAGGATCTGCCGGGTAATTCCACCTTTCAGTTTGATTACGTCCATCTATTCAATTATTCAGATGAGAGCTTACAACAGGCTTTGACGAACTGGAGAAATTCATCCTGGAATGTCTTTTTGCAGATCCAGCCTGGAACCAACGCTGAGAAACTTTCACATAAAATCACAGACATAAAAATCAAGAACAATCCACCTGATAAAGAAATCAGTGAATATTTTGCCTTCCCGATGAGCAAGTGGCGATTATACGGGGAGTTTAAAGATGGGGTAAATACAGGAGGTATGATTTCTTATGTCCGCCTTTTTTCGATTGTTGCGGTGATAATTCTTTTGATTGCCTGTGTCAATTTTATGAACTTATCCACTGCCCGGTCTGAAAGGAGGGCGAAGGAAGTAGGCATACGCAAAACCCTGGGCTCGGGCAAAAAGCAGTTAATGCTGCAATTCTTTTTTGAGTCTATGATATTAACTTTGCTTGCTTTTATGGTGTCAGTGCTTACTGTTTACCTGTTGATGCCCTGGTTCAACCAGCTTTCGGGCAAGACTCTATCTCTGGATCTAAGTTCGCAGGTGTTTTGGATACTATCGCTAGCTGTTGTGACTTTCACCGGCTTGATCGCAGGAAGTTATCCCGCCATTTACCTGTCTTCTTTCAATCCTATAAAAATCCTAAAGGGGACATTCTTGGCTGGAAATAAGGCTGTAATGCCCAGGAACATTCTGGTAGTTGGGCAGTTTGTTATTTCGATTTTGTTGATTTCCTGTACACTCATTGTTTATCAGCAGATCCAGCATATCAAAAACAGGGATATAGGATATAACCCCGATAATCTCATTATGATTTCATCCTCAGATGACATCCAAAAGAACTTTTCGGGAATTAAGGATGAGCTTCTCAAAACAGGAATGGTGCAGGCAACCACCCGGACATTTTCGCCCATTACGAGTATCTGGTGGAGATCCCCATCGCCTGATTGGGAAGGCAAGCCCACAGATATCAACCTGCTTATGGCGGGCATGTATGCAGATGTTGACTTCTCAGAAACTATGGGAGTGAAAATGCTGCAAGGAACAGATTTTACGGGGATGCCAAGTGATTCATCTTCCTTGATCCTGAATTTGGCAGCAGTTGAGGCCATGGGGCTGGACGAGCCGATTGGAATGCAGATGAGGTATGGTGAATCTACTTATAACGTAATCGGTGTGACAGACAACATCGTCATGGATTCCCCATTCAACCCCGTAGATCCTATGATGGTATTTTTTGATCCTGCAACTACCTACTCAATCAGCATCAGGTTAAAAGAAGAGACTCCGGTTCAGGCTGGATTACAAACGGTGGAAGAAATATTTCGAAAATACAATCCTGCTGTACCATTCGAATATCGGTTTGTGGATCAGGAATTTGAGCTAAAGTTTTTGTCTGAAGATATGGTGAGCAAAATCATCACTGTTTTTTCAGGAATAGCAATATTTATCTGTTGTATTGGATTGGCAGGGCTTGCCTCTTTTACGATCGAAAAAAGGACGAGGGAAATCGGTGTCCGCAAGGTTTTGGGTGCTACCGTATCACAGGTTCTACTACTGGTATCCAAGGACTTTCTGAAGCTTGTGCTGATTGCATTTATCATTGCCGTACCGTTTGCATACTGGCAAATGAACAATTGGCTGGATAGTTACACTTATCATATTTCCATCAGTATTTGGCTATTTGTAGTAGTAGGGATAGCAGTGATGCTACTTTCTTTAATCGTAGTTAGCCTGAATTCCCTAAGGGCAGCTATTACCAATCCTGTGGACAGCCTTCGGAGTGATTAAAAGACCACGTGTTTTCTCTAAAGGAGATAAGTAAAGGCAAAGTATGGATTCTGCAAATAGTTTGAAGAATGTGTACAATACAATCGGTTTAGCATTTACTCCATCAGGTATTCTTCCATATTATTGGGATGTACTATGCTTGTAATGGCATCGGGATAGTTTGCCGTAAAAGTCTGGGGAAAGCGAACTTTGTGTTTTTCCGACCATTTTAATTCAAAAGCATGCAAGCTGTCTGATGTTTCCTCGATAAGGTCTATTTCCTGTTGTTGTGTTGTACGCCAGAAATACAATTTTGTCCCTGTTTTTTGGTATTCGTGGTATTTTTTACGCTCTGAAATGAAGAAGTTTTCCCACAGTGACCCTACATCCATCCGGTTATTTAATTGTCCGAAATTATTGATTACAGCATTCCTTATCCCAACATCATAAAAATAAACTTTCTTTCCTTTTTTGATCTCATTTCGCACATTTCTGCTAAAAGCAGGTATGACGAATACCACATATGCTTTCTCCAGCAATTGGATATATTTTTCTATTGTGCTATTATCCGCACCAACCAATTGTCCAAGTTCCTGATAGGAAACCTCACTTCCAACCTGTAAAGCCAGAGCCTTGACCAATTTCTCCAATAATGCGGGTTTCTTTACCTGCTCTAGTATTAGCAGATCCCTGTAAAGATAACTTTCAGCCAATAGCTTCAGCAATTCAATTTCCTCTCTGGGTTTTACTACTATTTCAGGATAATACCCGAATAGTAAACGCTGGTCTAGCAGCCGCCTTTCTTCCAATAATCCATGGTGTTTGCACATCTCCGAAAAACTGAGGGGGAAAAGCATAAACTCGTATTTCCTTCCGGTAAGTGGCTCGTTGACACGGTTTGCGAGTTCGAATGCGGAGGAACCCGACGCAAGGACCTGTATTCCTTTCAACTGATCAGTGATGATTTTGAGCGTTAGCCCTATTTCTGGAATCCGTTGCGCCTCGTCAATAAATATGATTTTATTTTCGCCGATCAGAGCCTTAAGTTTTGTAGAAGTTGTATTTGATAATAGCTCTCGGGTATCCGACTCATCTCCGGTAAAGTATATCCATGGCTGACCAATTTCTCCCAACACTGTTTCTATCAACGTTGATTTCCCTGCTTGGCGTGGCCCGAACAATAAGATCGCTTTTCCTTTAAACAAGCGACTTTTGATAGTGTTTTCAAGGTATCGTTTGATCTGCATTTTCAATTGAATTTTGTCATCAGTTAAAAAAACAAGTATGATTCTAGAATCAAATCTAAAATTACCATAATATTATTAGATTCAAACCTAAAAATATTATAATAATTCTTGATTCAAATCGAAAATTACTATGCAAACAACCCTGACAACCTTTAGAATTATGAAGGCTGAATAATAAATAATGAAGATTATGCAACCAATTAACCTTGAGACGGTTTGAAGCCGTAGTAGATTTTCTAATGCATAATTAGGGTTTAAGGAAAGGTGGTCGGTTGAGGATCAGGCCACAGTGATATAGACCAGGGCAGAGTGTGATCCAAGAAGTTAGTTCAGTAAGCCAATAAACGGCCACAGGAGATCACCGCAATCCAAACGGCAATTGAGATTAGTGCAGGTATTTTAAAGCGTAGGGAAAGGGAGTGTGAAATATTTGGATCAATTTGACCTTTGTAAACAAATTTGTGAAATACGAGAGCGTTTAGTGCTGCCACAATAAGCAATGACACCTTTAACCAGAAGGTTGGATCCAAACCCAGCGTTTCGGCATTGGTGATAAATAATAGTAATCCCGAAGGAATCACCAAAATTAACCCACGCTGAGACCAAGGTAATAGGTAACGGGACATACCTGCCAAGGGTAGATTTTTGGAAAAACCCAATAGGCGGAAATCAAATAACAACGCAGCACCGACTAGAAGGACAATACCCAGAATATGGATAATTTCCAAAGCCGGATACATCCATAAAGATTGACGGATTGCAGACGCCCAAGTTGAATTCTCAAGCCAGTGAAGGTATTCGGTCACGGTTATCTCAACTCGTACTTTTTGCCATCTATGTATATGGTTTCAGCTCGCATTTCTCCCTTTTCTGTTTTATGAGGGTATGCGATAATTCTTACAGAAGTACCTTTTTTGATCATTTCTGCAGATAGTCCGCGTGCAGTCATCCGGCTTGCAGGAGCGAGAATGACCGTCCAGAGTTCATCCTGATAGTTCATCTTAGCTATTGTATGAGGATTCTCAAAAGTGGATTCTTCAATGGTGGATTCAAAATCCAGAACCTTTGTCTGGTCATAGTTAGCCCATCCATGATGCAGATACACAAAGGAGACGCTTAGAATAAATATTAGTAGAAGTGACGTGTTTTTTAAGTAAATCATGGCCATTTGGAGTTTGATATAACTTAAAATTAACAAAAAATTCTGTGTAAGTTACTTGTAATCAGTCTATTTTGATAACAAATTGTTTGATGGTTTTGTCGAATTATCAATGGTATTCCATAGGATTTAGATGCTGGGGTTTTAATTGCTTATTCCTTTTTGATCCGATCCCTATTTGCTTTCCAAGGAATTTCTGCTGCTGGTTCTAATAGCCTTTGGGATTACGGTTCCCATTACCTACATGGCGTTGGAAAGTTGGCTCCAGCAGTTTGCCAACAGGATAGAAATAGGGATGGGTACATTTTTGATTTCAGGAGTGGTTATTTTGCTGATATCCGGTTTGATCCTAAGTTTTCAGATTATTAAAACGGCTATGATAAATCCGGTGAAGAGTTTGAAGAGCGAGTGAAGATAGTATCAAGTAGCTAGAGCCAAGAGTCAAGAGCTAAAGATTTCGGATTCCGAAGATAGTTGTAGAAGGCCCACGGTCAACAGTCCACAGTTTTCAGTGGAATAAAATTTAAGGGCTGAAAGCCCGGATTATCAAAGCCCAGCCCACCGGGCTGGGTGAAAAGAGGAAGAAGCACAATTCAAGCTCTGAAGGAGCGGAATATTGACGATCATGGAATTCCAGACCATAAGTTGGAAATTGGAGGAAGACTCTGCTCCTTCTTCAGCGTATTCACTGACGGTTTTGGAATTGTGATATTGGCAGACCATGGATTCAATTCAGTCTAGAATCCATGGTCTTAACCCCAAAGCATTTTCAAAAATCCTAATCGGTAACTTTCACATAAGTAGTGAATTCCATACAATCGAAAGAATTTTCTGGACAGATAAAACGGAGTTCGGAAAAGTCACTTTCAATTTTATAAGAAATCTCGGAAGTATTTTCACTTGGTATTAGAGCTTCCTTCGGAAAAAAAGTATTGTCATCAACATATGCGGGGTCATCATAATCGCGGCTAAACAGGACTTCCTCTGTCATGATAACGATGTTGTCTTGAACTTGATAGGAGCCGTCTGCAATACCTCTGAATCCCATATTTTCACCTGTCTCCATAGTTCTGGCACTCATCTCCATGTGAAAAGTACCATCTTCCTTAAATTCAATAAAGTGATAACTTTCGTAGAGTCCATTTACTTCAAAAATTTGTTCCCATCTACCTGCCATTTTATTAAATGAATCCGGCTCCTTATTTTCTTGGCAAGAAAACGATACAATAAGTAATGCAAGAATAAATAGAAGTCTGATTTTCATGGTTTTTGGGTTTTGGTTAAAGTGAAAATTTTGTCTTATAGGATTTTGAGAGGCTATTTTATACGTGACAGATTCAAGGATTGCAATGCTACAAATATCAAGTTTTAATTCATCCTTAATTCACATATTCCAATTTCAGTATTCGCAATGACGTTTTTCTGGTTTTTTTTCGATAATAAAGTTGATTCATTCCATGATGGGTAGCGAGGACTCTGATCCCGCAGCTTAACTCACTTACTTTTATTCCAATAGATCTTGAGATTCTTGGTAGATCTGCCTGATGCAATCAGATCCAACTTGCCGTCTCCATCCAGGTCCGCAGCCTGTAAATCCTCACAGGCCATTCCGTTTTTATCTATCCACATTTCCTCATATTCTGAGAACGAGCCGCTTTTGGGTATAAAAAGTTTGATGCCGAACTCGCCAGCTTCGTTTGGTAAGCGCCATCCCACGGCGATTTGATCCGATCCCAAACCTAGAAAATCACCAACTGCAAGCGCATGACCGTCTTTGAGCTGGGTGTCAAGGATAGTTCTTTTTAGCTCTTTTGATTGTAAGTTTTGATCAAAACCTTCATACGCGACCAGCGTGGTACCATGCATCGGTTCGATAGTTGCCAGAAATTGATTTTGTCCAGATGCATTTCCTAAGCGTAATTCCCCCACACTTGGGTCTGTTGGGAGGTTTAATTTTTCTTTTTCCCAAGATGAATTGGATTCTGTCAATAGATTAACTCCTTCTTTTCCTGCCAAAAGAATAGAATTATCCGAAGCCTCACCGGTTATATCCACATTATGGGTCAGGTGCATGCTTTCATCGATTACTTCATAGTGCCAATCTGTAGCAGGGTTTTCTGGAAATTTGTAAGCAATGACTTTTACTCCCGCACCTTCGCCGTTTGCATTTCCTCTGCCATGGAGAGGAACTACAATCAGATGAGCGGTATTACCATTCTTTACCCAGCGCATCCGATGTGTAGTAGGTTCATGTGGAAGAGGCCTTGCTTCCCATTTCGGATTGTGATCATCAGGAGGAATTAGATAAAATACAGCACCGGACCTTTCAGTATCCGAAGTTTCACCCGGATTCCATTGCGCCCCAACTGCGACTTCTACTTTTCCGTCTCCATTGATATCCTGGGCAGCGATACAGACATTGTCCGATTCGGTAAGGTTTTCGGCCATGACATGCTTTTTCCAGTCACCATTTCTATACCAGACAAAAGCCTTTTTATCGGCCAAAAGTATATCATCCATGCCATCGCCGTCCACATCGCCGATAGCCAGCCCGTAGCCGATGGAAATCTCCGAATCGATAATTTGCGGCTCAAAAAGAGGTGCTTTCTGAGTTTGAGAGGTCAGAAACAAGTAGACAATGGAGATGTAAAACATGTTTTTTTGGCTGGTACTCTTTAAATATAAGGGGTTTAGGAGAAAAACCGAAGGACTTGATATTTTATGAAAAATGAAATAAGGATTGAAACTTAGCTTTAATTCGAATGATGAGATTTCGCCCGAGAGCGAACAAAAATGTTCGGAGTTTAATTTATCTAAAATTAGGAAAGGCTGAATTGAGCGTTAATAAGCATTTTTTTATGGCATAATTGTGGGAATTAGCGCAGGGAATTTCCTGACCTCTATCCAAAACTATGCTTCGAAACTACCTTAAAATAGCCTGGAGGAACATACAGAGAAACAAGGTTTTCTCATTTGTCAATATCGGCGGACTATCGCTTGGCTTGGCTTGCTGTATGCTGATTCTGCTTTACGTGAAGGACGAAGCAAGCTTTGACAGATTTCATGAAAATGGTGAAAATCTCTATCGGATAAAGGTCACCATGTCCAATGCTGAGGGTTCAAATACCATAGCAAGCACCAACGCTATTCATGGTCCTACATTTCAGGAGGGAATTCCCGAGATCAAGGAGGTAATCCGCACCCAAAGCCAGCCTTTCGTGATGAGAAAGGGAGACGAGCTGCTTAGCACCAATGTCTTGTTTGCTGATCCGGAATTTTTCGGGGTCTTTACACTTCCGCTGCTTTATGGAGATCCAAGTGTTGTGCTTACTGATATTGGTTCTATTGTGATTACGGAGGATATGGCAAGGAATTATTTTAACACTACCGATGCCGTGGGGAAAGTGATAGAGCTTAAGGTCAGAGAGGAATTCAAGCCGTTCACTGTATCGGGAGTGGCCAAAACCATCCCCCAAAATTCATCGCTTCAGTTTGATTCTGTGATCTCTTTTGCCTTCCAGGAGGTAAATGGCTGGACAGATACGGAATGGTTGGGATTTTATATGAATACCTTCGTCCAGTTGGATGAGCGGGCTGATTTGGAAGAAGTTGCGGATAAAATGAATAGGGTTTTTGAGCAAAATTCGGCGAAGGAACGTGAGGATTCTCCCGGGTTTGACAGCAAGATAAGTTTTGGATTGCAGCCCTTTATGGATATCCATCTGGATTCGGAAATCGGCAGCGGGAGAAATGGACTGGAGAAAGCAAGTAGCCCGGTATATTCTTACATATTATCCGGCATAGGATTGTTTTTGTTGGCGATTGCCTGCATCAATTTTGTGAATCTGGCGGTAGCAAGGTCTCTCAAGCGGGCAAAAGAAATCGGGATCAGAAAAGTAATCGGCAGCCATAGAAGACAGTTGATTTTTCAGTTTCTCACCGAGTCTTATTTAATGACATTCATTGCTCTGGTGTTGGCATTTATTCTCACCCAGCTTTCTCTTCCATTTTTCAATGAGTTAGCCGATAAGCGACTGGAGCTTTCTTATTTGTTGGATTTCCAGCTGATTACCCTTTTTGTTGCTTTGTTTGGAATCACTGGTTTGGTGGCAGGATTTTATCCGGCTCTGATGCTTTCAGGCTTCAGCCCATCGAAGAGTTTGTATAATCGGGCGAAGCTATTGCAGCAGAACTTCCTGACCAAAGCCTTGGTCGTATTTCAGTTCACAATTTCTATTTGCCTCGTCGTTGGGACTATTGTGATTTTCAGTCAGTTCAACTACCTGACTAAGGTAGATCTGGGATACAACGATGATAATCTGATGAAACTGAGCGGTCTTCGCGGTATAGATGATGGCATAAGTGGAATCAAACAGGAAATCCAGTCCCTTCCGGGTGTAGAATCCGTGGGTGGATTTAATGGGAACTATAATGGAACAGGTGCCAAAGTAGGGAATAGGCAGATAGATTTTGGCTACATAGGCGTAGACGATGATTTCTTAAACACGCTCGATATTACGTTAGTGGAGGGGAGGAATTTTTCTGTCGCGCACAGTACTGATCCCAGCGATGCGATTATAGTGAATGAGGCGTTTTTGCAGGAATTGGGTTGGACTTCCGGTGTGGGCAAAGAGGTGGACTTTGAGTGGAAAAATAAGAAGATGAACATCATCGGTGTAGTGGAAGACTATCACTATGCATCCCTCAAGGAGAAAATAGCTCCTCTTGTGATGACGCAAGATCCTAACTACGGGCTGCAATCACTTTTCATCAGACTGAATCCAAACAATACAGTCGAGACAATCAAATCCATTGAGACATTATTTAGAAAGTTTGTGCCCTATATGCCATTTTCCTACAGCTTTGAGGATCAGAATAACCTAATGAAATATGAGCGGGAGCAAAAGTGGAAGCAGATCACAACGATTGCAGCTATGCTCTCCATTTTCGTGTCCTGCATCGGACTGTTTGGTTTGGCGGCTTTCAATGCCGAGTCCAGAATCAAAGAAGTAGGCGTTCGCAAGGTTTTGGGAGCTTCTGTGGCCAGCATTGTGGCCTTGCTTTCTTCGGATTTTGTGAAATTGATTCTGATCGCCATAATGGTGGCATTTCCCATTGCTTACTATGGATCTA
Source organism: Algoriphagus sp. Y33 (assembly GCF_014838715.1). Classification (NCBI taxonomy): domain Bacteria; kingdom Pseudomonadati; phylum Bacteroidota; class Cytophagia; order Cytophagales; family Cyclobacteriaceae; genus Algoriphagus; species Algoriphagus sp. Y33. The sequence continues at coordinate 810,840 of NZ_CP061947.1, forward strand.
CTATTTGGTTGCAGGAATTTGCCTATCAGATTGAAATCCAATGGTGGTTCTTCGGACTTTCAGGATTCTTGGGGATTGCGGTGGCTATGCTGACAGTAGGATTTGAAGCATTCAAAGCAGCGCTTATGAATCCTGTGGATACGCTGAAGAGTGAGTGATGATAGCATCTAGTAACGAGTATCTGGTATCAAGTAGGTAGAACCGATAACTAAGAGCCAAGAATTAAAAAATTTAGAATGAATGATTAGGCTAACCTGATTTTTCAATTTTCCAATTTTAATTTAATAAAACGATGCTAAAGAACTACCTGAAAATCGCCTTCAGAAATATTAGGAAAAACAAATTGTTCTCCTTTCTGAATATTGCCGGACTGTCCATAGGCATGGCGGTTTGTATTCTGATTTTGCTATTTGTGAATTATGAGCGGGATTTTGATAGCATACACACCAAAAATATCTATCGTCTCAATGAGGTGCAGAATTGGGAAGGTATGGTTGCTCCCCAAAAAGTAGCATTGACTATGATGCCGATGGGACCAACATTGAAAGAGGAATTTCCAGAAGTGATAAATTATACCAGATTTGCTCCTGAAAATGAACTGCTCCTTCGCCATGGCCAGGAACAAATAACATTAAATAATACGCTTTGGGCTGATTCCAGTTTTTTTCAGCTTTTTGATTTCAAATTAGAGGAAGGAAACCCTTCCACTGCTTTAGTACAGCCAAATAGTTTAATCCTAACAGAAAGTAGTGCTCAACGAATTTTTGGTAAGGAATCGGCTTTAGGTAAAACCTTGTCTAAAGCTAATCAGGATACGGTTTCTTATACTGTTACTGGGGTGATTCAGGATATCCCTGAGAATTCCCATTTGCAATTTGAGGGATTAACCTCATTCAGCTCTCATTTCGCACCGGACGATCTTGGAAGTTGGGGACCCAACTGGTTCACAACTTACTTGGAGTTAGCCGACGGAACAGACATTCCGAGCTTGGAAGCCAAGTTGCCTGATTATATGATATCACATATGGGTGAGGGGGCGGATGAAGCTTTTACTCTCTATCTACAAGGTATAGGCGATGTGCATGCAGGTTCCTCGGAGATTACTCATGACTATATCAACTTTAAGAAATTTGACAGAGCATATACCAATATCTTCTTTTACATCGCATTGATCGTTCTTTTTATCGCCGGGATCAATTTTGTGAATTTATCTTCTGCCAAATCCGTGAGTCGGGCCATGGAGATAGGTGTAAGGAAAGCTTCTGGCGCATCCAAGTCTCAATTGTACCTACAGTTTATTGGAGAATCAATTATGATAAGCCTAATGGCTATGGTACTGGCTGCAGTTTTCGTATCCCTTGCTCTTCCATTTATGAACGAATTCAGTCAGCGGCAGCTTGAATTTCCGTTATTCAGGGAGCCAATATTTTTAGGCTCAATGCTATTTGGGGCTGTAATGGTAGGAATCCTTTCTGGTTTGTACCCTGCGCTTTACCTTTCTAATTTTAATCCGGTGAAGGTTTTGAAAGGCGCTCCAGTCACAGGGAAAAGGAAGGCTGATTTTAGAAATGTATTGGTTGTGGTACAATTCAGCTGTGCTATTTTCCTGATTATTTCCACTTTGTTTGCCTCTCGTCAGGTGAGGTTTATGCAGGAAAAAGACTTGGGTTTTTCCCATGAGCAGGTAATCATAATCCCATTTGGGCAACGGTTTACAGAGCGATATGAGACGCTAAAGCAGTCTTTGCTTGGAAGTTCGCAGGTGCAGGAAGTCACCGCTTCAGGTCAGCGACTGGGAAACAACCTTCATCAGACAGGAATCACATTTCATGGGGCTGGGCCATCAGTAAACCTTGCTACCTCACAAGTGGTGGTGGATCCTGACTTTTTGGATGTTTATAAGATAGAGTTGATTGCAGGAAGAAACTTCAATGACAGCAAAGGGGATAACGGAAATACCTATATGATCAACGAATCTCTTGCAAAAGAGCTTATTCTGAAGGATGGAGAAGGAAAGGATATAGAGTCATTGATAGGTTCTCGGTTTGGGTTTAGCGGAATGGATTCGGCAGGACGATTGGTGGGGGTTGTGAAGGATTTCAATTTTAATTCTCTGCATCATAAAATAGAAACGTTGACAATTTTTAATCAGCGCAACTGGGGCTTTGAAGAGGTATCTGTAAAATTGAGTGGTGAGAACATACCTGAAGCTCTTGCCCAAATCGAGTCCATCTGGAATACGCAGATGCCGGAGAGGGAGTTTGAATATCAGTTTCTCGATGATCACTTCGCGGAATTATATCGGGCCGACCGGACAGTCAACAGCATTGTAGGCATGCTGACGGGGCTTTCTATTCTGATTTCCTGTTTGGGGCTATTTGGTTTGGTGTCATTCACGTTGGAGCAGCGGATAAAAGAAATAGGAATCCGAAAGGTTTTGGGAGCTTCCGTGACGACTGTAGTTGCAATTCTCTCCAAGGACTTTATCAAACTGGTTTTGGTTGCGATTGTAATTGCAGTTCCGGTTTCTTGGTATGTGGTGAATCAGTGGATTCAGGATTTTGCCTATAGAATAGATATTGAATGGTGGGTATTTGCAGTCTCGGGTCTGGTTGGTGTACTGATTGCCTTGGCGACGGTAAGTTCCCAGGCGTTCAAAGCCGCACTTATGAATCCGGTGAAGAGTCTGAAAAGTGAGTAGGAAAGGAAGTATGAATTGTGACATTTTCAAATATATCAGGGATGCAAAATATAGTGGACCTGAGCCTCCGGTAATTTATGCTAATTGAATGATTCTTGGAGCTCTGCGAAAAGTTCTTCATCGGATTCCCATTCACCGGAAATAAAGGTAATTACCCGGCGACGGATTTCCAGTGATTTGATCAGTAACCCACAAATCTGTGAGGCATTTTTCTGTAAGTTTGGATTTTCATGACTAAAGGATAGATTGTTCAGATTCGAAACGTTCAAGACATACATTGATATCCGTAGTATTGTTTAGATGAAAAATCAAACTGAATATCCGGACAAAAAGAATCTATACTGTAGATACTTAAGGGACATTTGAATTATTTGTAGATCGCCAAACCGAATCAATACCGGTAGTCCTAAAAATGCTGCAGGGATCATCTGAGCGAAGCTATTTGTAATATGGCGGAGGAACAGCTTTAGCGTATAAGGTCGATACAAATTGTTAAAAGATCGACTCTTTTTATTATATTTCTATAAGTAGAAGAATTATCGTGATTTGTATCTATAAAGCAACAATAATTAATTTATTTTTCTATAATGTCAGTAATTGTCACAAGAATTGGAGAATTCGCTTTCCGAAGCAAAATAAGCATCCGAACTATCGAATCTGCCATAGGATCTGCCAACGGCACTCTTTCCAAGGCTGTAGGAACCGAAAAAGATGTACAGACCAGATGGATTGTACGGTTCATGGAAAAGTACCCCGAAGTGAATCCTGCCTGGCTTTTGACGGGGAAAGGGGAAATGTTGAACGCGAACTTATCTGTGGCCCGTGATATGGTGGAAGAGCCCAAAGAGGAATGGGTGACTAAAGAGGCGGTACGCCAAAAGCAGGAAGTAATCGAGGCACTGAAAAAGCTTGTGGACTCTATGGAAGGGCAACTTAAAGACAAAGAGCGACTGATCCACATGAAGGATCAATTAATCAGGGAACTGGAGGGGAAAGGTATTTAATCCGGAATATGCTTTAGCGGCTCTATTGCTAACATATCCGATGTATTGGATTAAAGCAGCCGTAACATTGCTGTTTTCGATCCATCTTAAGCATTATAAATTACAGGCATTTTTCCTTTCCATCTGCTCCATGTTTTTTCATCTGTAATAAGGTTTTTCATAAAGTGTGCGACATTTATCCGGCTTGTTTTTCCCGGGTTGAATATGGCGCTTCTTGTAGGCGAACTGTATGTCGAATAATCAGTTACTTCGTCTTCATTGATTAAGGTGTCTGGACGGACCACTGCCCATTCAATAGCTGGATTATTCTGCCCGATGTCAATTCTCAGGTAATCGGAAGCTTTTTCATTGTCAGTATGCGGAGGTAAAAGCAATCGTACTAAACCGATCATAATTTTTTGTCCAAACGAAACCGGTTCAGTCAAATCTCTATTTCTGTTTCCGGCCGTATTCATCAGGATAAATTTAATCGGCTTTTGATGTATTTCTTTTAATGCAGCCTCAGCTACTAACCGGACTGTATCAGTGACAAGTTTTCCGGGATGTCCATAAATGCCCTTCCATGTCATGCTGTGCCCAAGGCAAGAGGCTACAGACTCACAGTCGGCAAGGTGCTTTACCATCCTCTCCAACCCGATTTCTGAGATGTTCGACCTGATTAGGGTTATGGCTGGATCGGTATTCCAAGAGTCAGGAATAGTACTTGTGGGGCGGACAATTACTTTAATCTGTTGCCCTGATTTCAGTAACTGCTCTACCAGAAGTTTTCCTGTTGCACCGCTTGCCCCAACTACCAATGTTGCCATTTTTATGTGTGTTTTTCGTCTGATCCTGAATAAGTTGCTTTTGATACATCAATACTTTCTTTTTCATCAGAAACTATCCTTTTGACAATAAAAAGCATAGTTATACAACGCAGTATTGAATGTGCTGAGATTGTCCTCTCTAGTATCCGGTTTCGCCAAAGTACATCCAATCTTGTGAAATATATAATTCTAAGTTTTTCCTGATACCGGATGCGGTTTGAGATGGTAGGTCATCGTCATCCGTCGTATGGGTTATTTCTGATTTTATTAGCTAAGGCAAGTTTGCCAAGAACTAATTTATTGATTTGCATCTTATCCACTGATATTACCTGCAATTTTTATTTACGGAGATTTGGTTTGTTCCAAAAGACTTGGATACAAGGGATGGAATAATATACATCTCCACTAATTTTGACATCCTTAACAAGGAGCAATAATCCAAAATCAGTAATCGACAGCCCTACTCAATTTCTGAGGAAGACTGGAAAAGTCACTTCATATCTCCTAAATTGGATAATAAAAGCCTTATAGTTCAATGTCCAATTTGCTGAAGTCCTCTTACTATTTCCCCTTACAGGTCACTATTGATGACAGGGAGCCTGCCTCGTTGGAATATGAGTTCCGGAAATTGGGCAATATGATCATTCACCGACAGCGGTTGGCAGCAGGTGATTATCTCTTTGACGGGAATTTTTTGGTAGAAAGGAAAACAGTACCTGATTTTTGCCTTTCCATCAAAGACGGTCGGTTGTTCAGGCAGGCGGGAAAGCTGATCAAAAGCCGAATTCCTTCTTGTATCATCCTAGAAGGGAAAAAAAGGGATTTTAAGCATACGGATTTTTCCCCTCAGGCTCTTCAGGGCATCTTGCTTTCCCTGTCCTTGGCATTTAGGCTTCCTGTTTTACGTACCAAAAGCACACGGGAAACGGTGAAGGTTATGTTGCAGAGCTTCAAACAACTCACACGGGATAGGCTGGAAGAACAGCGGTTCTACCCCAGACCCAGTGTCTCAAAAACTAAAAATGACCTTCTTCTAGCCCAAAAAGTCCATGTTTTGGGAGGATTTCCGGGGATAGGCGCGGATAAAGCAGAAAGACTCCTGATGAAATTTGAAAATCTCCATGGAGTCTTTACCGCAGGTGAAGAAGAGCTGCTGAATGTTCCGGGAATAGGAAAAAAGACTGTGGAAAGTCTCATTGAAATTTTGAAGAAATAAATGATAGGTGGAAGAAGTAGCTTTGTTGGGAAACAGAAAATCCCCATTGAACTTCGGTTCTTTTCCTCCGGGGAAGGCATGAAGTTAATATTCGGCTATGTGCAGGATTCTGCAGAGTCATAGAATGTTAATTTAACATGAATTTATGCAATAATGTTGCGTTTTAGGTTTGCCAGGTTTAGTTTTGAATCTCAGTACTATAGAAAGCACAGACATACTTGCGTATTTCTGGAAGTAATTTCACCCTTTATTACGAATAATGAACCGTAGAAAATTTTTCCAAAGAGGATCCTTGCTGGCGGTGGGGTCATCTCTTCTTAATCCATTTGGAGCAAGTGCAAAGACTACTGCACCATCAGCATTTGGACAGAAAACCGCTAAAAATATAATAGTCGTAGTCAGCGATGGAATGAGCATTGGGACGCTCAATATGGCAGATGTTCATTTAAGCAGAAAGACAGGAAAAAACAGTAATTGGATCCAACTGTATCAGGAAAATTTGGTGACCCGTGGATTGATGGATATGGCTTCTGCCAGCTCGGTTGTGACGGATTCCGCAGCGGCAAGCTCCTCCTGGGGAAGTGGTGTAAGGATACGAAACGGTTCCCTGAACATCAGTCCAAAAGGTAAAGAATTGCTTCCTATCTGGCAAAAATTCAAGAAGGCGGGAAAGATGGCAGGCTGTGTGACTACAGTACCTATCACGCATGCCACTCCTGCCGGGTTCTGTGTTTCCTGCAAATCCAGAAATAGTCAGGAAGAGATTGCCGAGAAATACCTTTCCCAACGATTTGATGTAATGATGGGTGGAGGCAAAGGCTACTTCTCACCGGAATCCAGAGTGGATAAAAAAGATATATTGGAAGCCTATAGAACTGCGGGCTACGAAGTGCTGCTTACCCGTAGTGAATTGAATTCATCGAAGCTGGATAAGCCGATTTTGGGTTTGTTCCAAGCTGATGCATTACCCTATTCTCTGGATAGGGAAAATAATCGGGAGCTGAAAGAAGCTGTGCCCACCCTTGCTGAGATGACGCTGAAGGCGATTGATAAAATGAAGAACCACACGCAGGGATTTGTACTTCAGGTAGAGGCGGGTAAAGTGGATTGGGCAGCGCATGCCAATGATATAGGGGGCTTGATATACGACCAGATAGCTCACGATGAAGCGGTGAAAGTAGCGATTGATTTTGCGAAAAATGACGGTAGTACCTTAGTAATCGTAACCACCGATCACGGCAATGCAAATCCGGGTTTGATCTATGGATCCGGAGTCAATGACAACTTCGATTCACTGAACGACTACAAGCACACAAATGATTGGATTTTGAACGGAATTGGCAAGGAAAGTTCTGTGTCCCAGGTGAATGACCGGGTCGAATATGCGACCGGTTATCAGCTGTCCAAGGAGGAAGGGCAGGAGCTTTTAAACTACTATTCATCACTTGAGATCGAAGATGGGGTGTATAACCCTAGGCATCTGCCATTCAGGTTACTCAGCGAAATCCAGCAGAAGAGAAACTCGGTAGGATGGATCAGTATGGACCATTCTGCGGATTATGTGGAATTGGCCATGTTTGGTCCCGGGAGTGAATTGTTGACTCCTTTTATCAAGAATACCGATCTACACTACCTTATGCTGGACGCTGCGGGAGTTGAGAATAAATTTTAACCCGGAATTATAGCTAGTGTAGTGCTAACCATAACCTGTCAGGGTTACATCATTGTTTTTTGATAAATAAATAAGCTTTTAAGACCCTACTAGCAAAAGCTGACAGGTGGGGGCAATATGATCGATATTTCAATATTCCCCCCATTTACTAAATGTTATTAATCAACATGTTGGAAAACAGTGAGTTTAAGCTGATTCCCAAATACGCTGATATAACTTGACAAGTTTTATTTTTGTCAAAGTTTACACCCCGCCTGACAGGTTTATCCGGTGCTTTTTACACTTAACAACACTGGCTTATCAGGCTTGGGTTCCTGATGCATGATCGGAGGATAGCGCCCTCTTAAACAGTTTTTCCAGAGCAGTGCGCTGAAGACCTTTGCCGATGACTACAAGTTGTGATTTCGGAGATTCCACCCCGGTGTTATTTTCGGAATGGGAAATCTCCACCTGTTTTCCATGAGTCTGGACTATAGAGGGAGTTTTTTCATTTTGGAACCATACCAGCCCTTTGATGCGGTAGATCTGATGATAACTTATGAAAAGAACCATGGTGAGCTGATTGAGAAGCATTTCCCTGTCAAATGGTTGGTTTACCTCTAGGAGGAGGCTTTTCAATGGATGTTCGGAAGCCTTTTCTCTCCATTCCGGTGTGTTGCTTGGGTTCCACGCACTTCTTTCTTGGGTGAAAATATCCAACGGAAGTTGACCTTGGTCGGTGGGTAGCATTCTTGCGAGTGTATTGATATTCAGTAGCAGCTCTACCAGGTTTATAAGGTATTTTGGTGTTACGAGGGATTTCTTGTTCAGCACAATAACATCTGCTGCGGCGATTTGTCGGCCTACTTCCGGGATTTCTTCGATCCAGTCTTCCAGAGAGGAAGCATCCACTACACACATAACTGACTTCAGGTCAAAATACATGGCTACTTCCTTCTGGGTAAAAAGTGCTGCAATACTGCCCGGATCAGCCACTCCGGAAGCCTCAATAAATAAATTGTCGGGTTTGGGGTCGGTACGGATGATAGCCGCCAGTACGTCTACCAGCTCCTCATCCAATGAGCAACAGATGCAGCCATTATTCAGCTCAAAAAGAGATTCATAGCGGGCTGCAACCAGATGCGAATCAATGGATACTTTTCCGAATTCATTCTCTATAATAATGTTTTTCTCATTTTTTCTTGCTTCAAGGAGGCGGTTTAAAACAGTCGTTTTTCCCGCCCCCAAAAAGCCGGTAAGTAAATACACATTAATACGGGGTACTTTCTCCATTTGAAAGGGTTAATCATTCATAATAGTAGCTTTTGATCTTTTACGGGCGTTTTTCAGCATGCCCTAAATAGGCCACTCATCTTTAAACTGTGTGGTCATAGAGAAATTTTTCGATTCTTTTTCGGTGACCAGACATGCGGTCAACTCCTCTAGTAACAACTCTTTTTCCAAATCTTGCCCGATCAGAACCAGTTCATTCATGCGATCTCCGAATTGACTGTCCCACTTTTTCCTAATCAAATCCCTGTTCTCCACATATCCGGGGTTTCGCAGTCTTTCCTTTTCAGAATAGGCCGCCCACCAGGTGCCAAAGAGATCCGCTTTCAATGAGCCGCCTGCCTGGCTCCAGAGTAGGGCATGATGAGGACGCGTAGCCAGCCAAAACAGCCCTTTGCTTCGCAGGATATTTGATGGCCAGGATTGGTTGATGAATTTCCAGAACCTGCCGGGATGGAAAGGTCTATGGTCTCTGAATACAAAACTGCTGATGCCATATTCTTCTGTTTCAGGGACATGCTCTTTGTTCAGTTCCTTGAGCCAGCCGGCAGCCTGCTCTGCTTTGTCATAATCGAACAGATGTGTGTTGAGTACTTCTTTTGGTGCCACCTGTCCATAGGAAGTCCGGATGATCTTCGCCTCAGGATTCAGTTTGATCAGCATTCCTTCCAGAAGTTTTAGGTTTTCCTCAGCTACCAAATCACTTTTGTTCAACACGATTACATTGGCGAATTCGATCTGATCGGTCAACAGATTTACAATCGATCTGGCATCTTCAGGATCATCGGTCATGTTTCTGTCCAATATGGTTTCTTGGGAACCAAAATCCTTAAAGAAGTTGAATGCATCCACCACGGTCACCATGGTGTCTAATCTACTGATTTTATGGAGATCCAGCAGGTTGTCCCCTGTCTCAAATGAAAAGGTCTGTGCTACGGGAATTGGCTCTGAGATGCCGGTGCTTTCGATCAGCAAATAGTCAAATTTATTTTGTTTGGCCAGCTTCTGAACTTCCTCGATCAGGTCTTCCCGAAGCGTGCAGCAAATACATCCATTGGACATCTCAATGAGTTTTTCTTCTGTTCTGGAGAATCTGACCTCGTTTTGGACCAGCTTGGAATCCACATTTACCTCACTCATGTCGTTGACTATGACCGCGACTTTGTAGCCCTCACGGTTGTTAAGCACGTGGTTGAGTAGGGTGGTTTTTCCGGTGCCTAGGAAACCGCTTAGTACGGTCACTGGAATTCTGTTTTGCATAGTTTAATGGGAAGGGTGTTTACAGTCAGGGAATTCGATTTGGGATTTTTTGATATAGCTCCAATTGACATAGTGGGCAACTCCCACCAGTACTGCACCGATAGGTGTAATGATAAACTCCAGTTCTTCTGGGCTCAGGATCAGCCCAAAAGCTATGATTAGAAACCCTATGCTGACTATAAGTATGGGCAGCTTTTTCTTATGATGGCGTAGATACCCGTGCGAGAGGGCATATAGAGCCAGAGATAGACTAAGCAAAATAATGCTGTATTCTATCCAAGGATTGTCCAAGAACCCCAATCCTAAAAACGGAAGAGAGCTAATCAAAAAAGGCAATAAAGCGCAATGGATAGCACAGGCTATAGAGGCGGAAAAGCCGATAAAATCCAAATGGGTTCCTGCGAAAGTGTTTTTCATACGATTATTAATTGCAATAATGTTGTAAGTATAAAAATTAACAAACTTAAATGCAACATTATTGCAAATAAGCGTTGAAGTATATAGGTTTGACACGTCCAATACACACTCGTATGCTTACTATACAATCACTTTCATTCGAATATGACTTATACAACCGCTTTGAATTCCCTGATATTCAGATAAATGAAGGGCAGGATTTGCTGGTTTTTGGGGAGTCTGGAATCGGAAAAACCACTTATCTGCATTTGATAGCAGGTCTTTTGAAACCAAAAACAGGGAGAATTCTGATTGATGGGATAGATATCAGCCGTCTAAGTGGTAGGCAGCTGGATACTTTTAGGGGAGATACCATTGGAATTGTCTTCCAGCACCCGCATTTTATACATTCACTTACCTTGGGAGAAAATCTTTCGATAATCCGCTGTGTGGGTAAAAAGCAGCCTGATCCCCAGAGGATAAGAGGTGTGCTGGACGGACTTGGACTACTTTCCAAAATCAACGTCCGTCCACATCTTCTCTCCCATGGAGAACAGCAGCGTGCCGGTATTGCGGTGGCAGTAATCAATGAACCCAAATTGATCTTGGCAGATGAACCTACATCAGCATTGGATGATAAAAATTGCATTAAAGTCATTGAGTTGCTAAAGAGCCAGACCAAGCGGAATGATGCAAGCCTGATTATTATTACACACGATCAACGTCTTAAGCCTGAGTTCAGCCATTCCATACTTCTTTCTGCAAAGCAAACTACCCGGACTTCAACTATCAAAGAATGAATATTTTCCTCCTAAGTATAAAAAACATAGTATCTAAGCCGCTTTCTACAGGTTTAAGCTTGATTTTATTGGCTCTAGGGGTGGGGCTCATTTCATTGATGTTTCATGTCGACAGGCATTTGCAAGCTCAGATGAATAATAACATTCGGGGTATAGATATGGTGGTGGGAGCCAAGGGCAGTCCTCTCCAGCTCATTCTTTCAGCTATATTCCAGGTAGATGTTCCCACTGGGAATATCAAACTGTCAGAGGCTCGAATCCTCCAGAAAAACAGATTGGTAGAGTATGGGATTCCACTTTCTTATGGAGATAGTTATGAGAGTTTCCGCATCGTGGGAACAACGGATAAATATCCTGAAGTCTACTCCATGAAGATTACGGATGGAAGATTATGGGATAGTTCCATGGAAGTTACTATAGGAGCTACAGTAGCTGAAAAAACCGGCTTAAAGGTAGGAGATACTTTTTGGGGCTCACACGGCTTGAGTGAAGGCAGCCATGTGCATGAGGAGCAATCCTATGTAGTGAAAGGAGTATTTTATCCTTCGGGATCAGTCATTGATCAGTTGATTTTGACAGGGCTTCAGAGTGTCTGGGATATCCATGAAAATCATTCAGACCACGCGGGGGAGGAGCATCATGAGGCAGAGCATACAGATGAGGGAGTGACAAAGGACGAGGAGCATGTTCATCATGCCGAGGGGAGCAACCCTGACGCTGCTTTTAGTGATGAGCATGAAAGACATTCCCATACCCATGAGAAGGAGCGTGAGATTACGGCTATGCTGGTCAAATTCCGCAACCCCGTGGGGATGGTGCAGCTGCCAAGAATGATCAATGAAAAAACCAACATGCAAGCCGCTTTGCCAAACTATGAATTGTTGAAGCTCTTCAGTCTGATGGGCATAGCTACTGCTACACTCAATATGGTTGCCTTCATAGTTATTTTGGTTTCGGGAATCAGTGTATTTATCAGTTTGTACCTAAGCTTGAAAGGACGTACCTACGAGATGGCCCTTCTCCGTACGTATGGTGCTTCACGACTGCAACTGCTCAGTATGGTGTTTCAGGAAGGATTGCTTGTCGCTTTTTCAGGTTTTGTGTTGGGGATACTTCTTAGCAGGATTGGATTATTTATTGTCTCCATTTTGCTAAAGTCAGACTATCGCTACGAGTTTGCCGATATGGAACTGATTAAGGATGAGGGGTATCTGCTGCTGATCACTTTGTGTATCGGTTTTTTTTCAGCCCTGATTCCTGCCATTACTGTAGTTAGAATAGATTTATCAAAAAGCCTTGCTGATGCGTAGAATTCCATTTCTTTTAGTATGCTGTTTAATTTCCACTTCCATTTTCGCACAGACGAAGATCAACTGGGACATTCTCTCTGATGTGACCTTTTCGGACAAATACAGCGAGGAAGTAGAGGCGTATTACTATTTCCCGACTTTTGGACCATCAGTTTTGGCTCTGAACAATAAAGAAGTGATCATCAAAGGCTATGTGCTCGAAATAGACCGGGGCAATGACGTGTATATACTCTCTGCCAATCCATTTGCTGCCTGTTTTTTTTGCGGCGCGGCAGGGCCTGAATCCATCGTGGAACTTAAACTGGGCAAAAACCATCCACGATTGACGGTGGATCAGGTAGTAACATTCAGGGGGATTCTTAAGCTGAATGCGGTGGATATATACCAATGCAATTACATACTGGAGAGTGCCGCCATTTACCGTTGACGGGGTAGTGGAGTATTGGGCTTCGTGATAGTGATATTGTGGATTGATAAAACACGTATATCGCACTTTTCCATACTCTTACATTAGCTGCCTCTTTCGGATGACGATCAAGGGTAGGAAACAATTTCCTTTGGACATTATTTACCAGGATTTGAAACCCTGGGCTAGAAATATACATGCATACGTCATTCTTGCTTTCTATAAGCATCGCATTCGTGACGACACGGACGGTGGCATGGTGTTTTAGCTAACACACTGATCTGTGAGATCCTCCTGCAGTAGCTTTCCTTTCCAAAATATACGCTGGGCATGAGACAATGGCTTTTTTGATTTTATTACTATGGACTGATACCATAACTTAATTGATTTCCTGTAATTTACTGTCGTATGTACTGAAAGCTAATAATTATGAAAAATAATTCCATCACCCAAGCTACTCTGAATGAGTATCGTGTACAACGGATGATCGAGGAGGTACAGGATTATGCTATTATTTTATTGGATGTCGATGGTAATGTCCAAAACTGGAACAAAGGCGCGGAAAAAATCAAAGGATACTTGGAAAAAGAGATTTTGGGCGAAAACTTCAGTGTGTTTTATCTTCCGAAAGATCGGGAGCAAGGGCTACCGTCCAAATTAATAGAAGAAGCCAGATCAAATGGGAGAGCGGCTCATGAAGGCTGGCGTGTGCGCAAGGACGGAAGTAGATTTTGGGGAAATATAATAATCACGGCCCTACACGATGAGTTTGATAAGGTAATAGGTTTTACCAAAGTGACGCGGGATCTGACCGAGCGAAAGCTTTCTGAAGAGCGAAAAGAACAGGATGCCAAAAGCATAGCATTACAAAATAAGCAGCTGGAAGAATTTGCTTATGTTACTTCCCATGATCTGCAGGAACCCATTCGCAAAATCAGGGCATTTGTAGAGCTTGCCAGAATGGAAATCGATAATAAAAAAGAAGTGGGATGGTATCTGGACAAAATAGACTGCAGTGCCGAAAAGATGATACGGCTTATCAAGGATATCCTTACTTTTTCGAAACTATCACATGAGCAATCAGAATTCTCCGATGTGGACTTGAATCACATCGTAAGGGAAGTGCTGTCAGAATATGAAGTACTGATAGCTGAAAAAAAGGCGAAGATTGAAGTATCCGACTTGCCGGAAATTAAGGGTATCCCTGTTCAGATCTATCAATTGTTCAGCAATCTTATAAGTAATGCAATAAAATTTAATCACGGAGAACCTCATATCACCTTATCATATACAGTATTGGATGGACAGGATCCTTCCCTACAGCAGTTTGGTCATCTTATTACTTTGACGGATAATGGAATTGGTTTTGACCAGAAGTATGCCGATCAGGCCTTCGAACCATTCAAACGGCTTTCCTCTGAATTTAGCGGTACAGGTATAGGATTGGCTGTGTGTAAAAGGATTGTTGAAAATCACAACGGGTTGATACGTGTGCAGACTGAACCTGGGAAGGGAACTACTTTTACTCTTTTAATCTGAAATCGAGCAGAACTCTAGCGGCATAGAGAGGAATAACTTCCATGTTGCGGGATTCTCCCGAATCGGGTTCCGGAAACGCTATCCCGTTTTTCGGGACAAGTTATGTCCGGCAAAAAAACAATCATGAATGTATGATTCGGGTAGTTTCCTGAGAAACCTCTTAAAAATGAGTTTTTCAATCGGTTTTCAGATTTTATTTGTATTTATAGCAAAACTCAGTACTAAGTATTGTTTTTAATTAATTTAATATGCTTTTAAAATTGTCAAATATGATTTTTCAAGAATTTTCTTAAGAAGTGAAGTATATGTAGTTTGTTTTTACCTAGATTATTTGCATTTCATTTACATGAATATGCTATATGTTTATATTTCCTCTGACAGAGAATTTTTTAATCAATTATATACCTAGTTTTATCTGTTGAGCTTGGTGTTGTGATATTGTACATAAGTCACCAACTTTTTTTATGGAGTGATTCCAAATTTTAAATTTATGAGATTAGTTATTGTTTTGAATTTTATGCTTTCTTTAAGCTGGGTGATGGGGCTTAATTGGGAATCTTGGCCAAAGATCAGGGAATCTGAGAATTCTGATTGTGTGCCGGCAATTGCATCTGATATTCAGGGTGAATCTGATTACAGCTATTGTGATGGAGAAGATATCCGCCTAAGCGTTTCCAGCTCCACAATTGTGTCTCCTGTGTTTTCATGGTTTGCCGATGAAGAACTTACGACGCTTATATCCCAAGGGACAGAATTGGTTTTGGATAAAAGCACTTTCCTAAGTAAGTTTTTTGTAACTGTGGAAGGTATAAATACTTGTCGCTCCGCTGTAGGACAGGCAATGGAGATCAATATTCTACTGGAGGAAGTACAAGAACCCATTTTACTTCAAGGGGTCTCTTATTTTTCCCGACAGGGTTTTGGTATTGATATTTTGGCCGAATATCCTGATAAAGAAAAGTCCAGTGATTATGAACTCCTCTGGTTTGACGAAGGAGGAACCTTACTGGAATCTTCTTCTGTCTTCTCTGTAAATAAAGAGCTTCCGAGAGGGGTCTATCAGTATAGTGTTGCTTCTGCAAATATCCTGACAGGTTGTATGAGCAATAAGATTGAGTTTTCGGTGGTAGTGGATGATACACAGATTCCCCTTGATAATTGTACGAAAGCCGGGTCATATACCATCTCAAGTAATATTTGCCCTTCATGTACGGTGGAGTCCCCTGACAATGCAGTGGATTATAACCAACAGAGCTATTCTGAAATTCTAGCTGTTCGAAATGCTTTTAATGGGGGATACATTGGACAAAACTTAATTTTTCCGATCGTGGGTAATAAGGGGGATAGCATCACTGTTAGCCTGTCTTTTCCGACTTGGACGGGTTCGTTAGACGGACTGTCATCTGTCAGTCTTTCTTTATTTAATGGTACTAGAAGAGTTGGCTCGGAGTATTTTCTCAATTCCGGTTCTGTTCACAAGAAGAAGGAAGGTGAGGTTTATAAGTTTACAATTCCTGCTGACCTTCAGGATAATTCGGAATCTTATGTGAGTGTATTGGTTAAAAGTTATTCTTCACTGGGGAGTTTTGTACAGAATATTAGAGTCCATGGAGCAGAAATGATTTTCGCCATTCCGACTTATCCTGAAGATCCTTTTGAAACCTGTGAAAATACAAATATACGACTGACCGCGACTCCTGGAGAAAACACGTTTTTAAGATGGTATTCTCAAGAAGTGGGTGGAACCGAATTGAGTTCAGGAAATGGATACACTACGCCTACTCTGACTGTTCCCGGGAAATACACCTACTGGGTTTCTGTCTTTAGATCAAATTGTGAATCTTATGCAAGATATCCTGTCAGTGTAACTGTCAACGCACGTCCTGTTGAGTCTGATCTTATGATCGAAGGTGGTGGCTTTCATTGTTATGGAGATGCCATGTCACTAAGACCTTATACCGGCGAAAACAGTGATTTCGGTGAGTCCGAACTTGAATTCATCTGGTACTATGATCCTTTGGGAATTAATAAAGTATCTGAATCTGCCCAAATACACCTATCCTCTGATGGTTTGCTCCAAATAGAAGGATATGAACCCGGTGACTACGCACTTTATCTTGGAGCAGTGAGCTTAAATTCCTGTGCTCTTTTGCCTCCTAACTTTAAAAAAGTAGAATTCTCGATTGGGGAGAAGATAGAAAAGCCGGTTTTTCAGAACAGTAATCAGACACTATGCCTAGAATTAAATCCTACACTGGAACTTATCAAGGCTGAAAATGTACAGAATTTAAGGTGGTATTCAGATCAATTGCTTACTGTTCCGATTCCAAATAATACACGTTTGCGGGATGGAATGACCTATTATGCGGTCACATTAAATGAACTTAATTGCCAAAGTGTTGAACCGCAAGAGGTCACAGTCCAATTGATTGAATGTGCTCCTAAACTGTCAATAACGAAAGTGCCAATAGGAACAGCTCCTTTTGAAGTCGTGGCAGGAGAAGAACTTGGCTATACAATAGAGATCCGAAATGATGGAGTCTCCACCGCATATAACCTTAAGCTGGAAGACCCGCTGCCCGCAGGCACATCGTATGTTTCCTCCTCGCCTGCGGGGACGTATTCGGACGGGAAAGTAAGCTGGGGCCTGGACAGTCTGGAGGGCGGCGAGAGCCGGGTCTATGAACTCCGTCTGCTGGTGTTGCCTTCCGTGTCAGACGGGACGGAGCTCCGCAACTGGGGCTATCTGAGTGGCCCGGACGGGGAAGCGGAGGACGAATCCGATCCCGTGATAGTCCGCAGTGAATCGGAACTGTCAGTTGAGAAGGATCTTCTGAGTTCGCAGCTGGCTTATCCCGGGGATACTGTGCGTTACCGGATCAGTGTGCTGAACTCCGGTCCGAGTGATGCGTCGGATCTGCGCGTGGTGGACGTGCTTTCGGCAGATCTTGAATATATCGAAAGTGAAGGAGGAGTGTATGACCCGTCCAGCCGAGAGGTGGTCTGGGCCCTGTCCCGCCTGTCGGCAGGAGAGCTGGTGTCGTATGAGCTGAAGGTCCGCATAGCCGTGTCCAAAGAACCGGGGCGTGTAAGCAACAGCGTTGTGGTGCTGAACGAGGAGGATGAAGAGGAGGATACCGATACGAATGAGGAAGTGGAAGTCATACCGACGGTTCCGGAACTTAGCTTGGAAAAGAACCTGCTGGGCGGTTCTGAAGTACTGGCCGGTGAGGAACTGGTGTATGAACTGGTGTTGGCTAATACAGGCCGGGGCACCGCATATAACCTTAAGCTGGAAGACCCACTGCCCGCAGGCACATCGTATGTTTCCTCCTCGCCTGCGGGGACATATTCGGACGGGAAAGTAAGCTGGGGCCTGGACAGTCTGGAGGGCGGCGAGAGCCGGGTCTATGAACTCCGTCTGCTGGTGTTGCCTTCCGTGTCAGACGGGACGGAGCTCCGCAACTGGGGCTATCTGAGTGGCCCGGACGGGGAAGCGGAGGACGAATCCGATCCCGTGATAGTCCGCAGTGAATCGGAACTGTCAGTTGAGAAGGATCTTCTGAGTTCGCAGCTGGCTTATCCCGGGGATACTGTGCGTTACCGGATCAGTGTGCTGAACTCCGGTCCGAGTGATGCGTCGGATCTGCGCGTGGTGGACGTGCTTTCGGCAGATCTTGAATATATCGAAAGTGAAGGAGGAGTGTATGACCCGTCCAGCCGAGAGGTGGTCTGGGCCCTGTCCCGCCTGTCGGCAGGAGAGCTGGTGTCGTATGAGCTGAAGGTCCGCATAGCCGTGTCCAAAGAACCGGGGCGTGTAAGCAACAGCGTTGTGGTGCTGAACGAGGAGGATGAAGAGGAGGATACCGATACGAATGAGGAAGTGGAAGTCATGCCTGTTGAGCGGATTGATTTAGAGATTAGGAAATCTATAGTGGATGCCCAAATCAGAATTGGTGAAAAATTCCGCTTTGAGATATATCTTAAAAATAGAGGCAACGAAGATTTAAAAGATCTTGTTATTACCGATACACTTAGTTCATATTTGGAGTTTAAGTCCTCCGTATTACTTCCCACTTCGTTGAATGATGGAATCTTGTCTTGGAATATAGATGAGTTGGCGTCAGGAGATAGTATCCTTTGGGAGTTTGAGGTGGGGCTAATGTACCTGTCCGAACTTATTGGCGATACCGTTCTAAATAGAGTGTGGGCGACAGTAGAAGGACATCCTGAAATTTGGTTTGCTGAAGTAAAAAGAGAGGTTTTGGGTCCGAATATCAGCGAGTTATTTGTCAATAAGGAGCTTGAGGGTAAGGACTTTAGTATAGGGGATATGGTTCACTATAGTATCATTATCCGAAATGAAGGTGAATATCCGATCAGAAATGTAAAAGTCAAGGATTATTTCCCTGCAGGTCTTCAGTTTGTAGAAAAGCAAGGCCCTGGATCTCTGGATCTTTTTCCGTCGGATTCATTAGAGATTTCTATTCCTGTGTTGGAAGTAGGTGAGGTGGTGACTGTCGGTCTGGTTTTCCTGCTTACAGAATTTTCCGAAGGGATGGTGAATGTAACGCAGGTAAGTGCGGACAATGCTGCTACAGTGACAGATGCTTCTGATCCGTTGACACATGCAAAGGTGGAAGTAAGCATTGTCAAAGAAGTCTCGTCAGGATTGGTAGAAGTAGGTAAGGAATTCAGCTACAAGCTTACCGTCACAAACAATTCCCAGGTCGAAGCTTCATCCCTAGAAGTCAATGATTTTCTTCCTATAGAACTGGAGTATATCAGGGCAAATTATACAACCGGGATACTGACTTATAGCTCTTCCGGGAGGCTTATCTCCTGGCAAATAGAAAAACTTCAGCCGGGTGAAAAAATCGAACTTATTGTGGAAGTTAGGGCCGTTTCCGCCGGTGAATCTATAGTGAATTCAGCAACTGTTATTTCTAAAGAAGAAGACACGGACTATTCAAATAATGAAAGTACGATTACCCATACCCAGTTTGCTATCCATTTTCCCAATGTCTTTACTCCTAATGGTGATGGAATAAATGACCGATGGGAGATCACGGGAATAAGTAGGTTCCCTAACAATTCTATTGAATTTGTCAACCGATGGGGTGTGACGGTTTTCACCTCACAGCCGTACCGGAATGAATGGACAGGGGGAAATCTTGTGGAAGGAACCTATTTCTACTCATTTAAATGGATTGATGAATCCGGCCAAAATTATGAGAAAACGGGTTTTGTCCATTTAAAAAGATGATCAACATGGGGGTAGCTTTAGATTTTATTCAGGTATTTCCTATGGTTTTGGGAGATCGTGGGCAACCTTACCGCAAGTCCTCACGCATTTGCCTGAAGGCAACTTTTCCGATAAACAAAAACGAAAAATTATGAAACGGATTTTTTTAATGCTTGTTTTTTCTCTTGAGATATCAACTGTCTTATCTCAGCAGGTTCCCCAGTTCAGTCAATACCTATTTAACCCTATCTATATAAATCCCGCCTATACGGGGTACAAAAATGACATTTTTGTCCAATCGTATTACAGAAGGCAATGGAGTGGGTTTGAGGGGGCTCCCGAGACGTTTGGGGTGGCTGCGGACGGGCTTGTGCCCTTGCATAATATTGGATTGGGGGTAGTGGCCTCCGCTGATCAGTTGGGGCTTCAGAGTACCCAATCAATTTACCTCAATGCAGCTTATCATCTTCAGACAGGAGAATATTCTTTTTTAAGTTTTGGGGCTGGGATTGGAGCCGTCAATTACAGAATTAAGTCGGAAAAGTACGATCCTACAGTCGTATTGGACCCCTCTCTGAGCGGTACGGGTGGAAATGTGGTTTACCCGGATTTACGAATAGGATTGCTGTATTATTCTGACCTGTTCTTTGCAGGAGTATCTGTAGATCAGGCACTGGAAAATATTCTTCAAATTGAGAACGTAGATCTGGCAGTCAAACCTAGACGCTCCTATACACTGAATATGGGAGGGATATTGGAAATTGGGGATGAGCTTTACCTGAATCCCAGTTTATTAATTATGGATGACCTTAAAGCTATGACACGGGTAGATGCCAATATTTTTCTGTTTTACCAAGAGGTCATAGGATTGGGGATGGGATATAGAAGAAGCTTTAACCTGTTTGACCGGCTGGACGACACTGGTTATAAAAAAGATATTGCTTTTATACTGATGACAGAAATCCGAATCAGGGGAAAATTCAGGTTTGGATATGCTTTTGAGATTCCTGTTTCGGGGCAATGGAAAAGAGTTAATTCTCATGAATTGTCATTGGGCTACCTAATTACTTCGCCTAGATCAAGATTGAAATCTCCACGATATTTTTAGAGGCTATAAAATGAAAAAATTACTTACCTATATATTTTGTGTGCTCTCATTGAGCAGTTGTGTATCTTATAAATCCATTCAAAAAGAAGCTGATCGGCAATATGCTTTTTTTGAGTACGATCAGGCAATCGTAAACTATAAGAAGGCTTTTGATAAACGCCCCGGACATTACCTAGCCTATAGACTGGCTTCTTCCTATTTAAAAAGGCGCGAATTCAAAGAAGCAGAGTTCTGGTATATTTGGTATAGGCAGGGCGGTCAAATGGAGGTGGAGAATTACTACGAATTGGTCGAGATTTTTATAGGTAACTCTAAATTTGAGGAGGCGAAACAGACGCTGATGGCTTTGGCGTCCAAGCGTGAGGAAGAGATTTCCACAATAAGATGGCAAATGCTGTACAAATCGGCTTGGGAAGCAAAGGCACTGCTAAACTCTGAGACATCCTCAGAAATAAGACCTTTGAAGGATGTAAACACAACTTTTTCTGAGTTTGCCTACACTGCCTTTGGAAGCCGAAAATATTTTCTGTCCGATAGGATCAGAGAACCCCAAGTTACTATGAAATCTAAAAGCTATAAGTCCGATAGGTTTGGATGGACAGGGAATGGTTTTATACAGATATATGAAGGGACTTATGACTCTGCCGGGAGGGGATTGTCTGATATCCGTCCTTCCTCAGATTTCAATTACCCACTGCATGCCGGACCGGTAAGCAGGGATAGCAGTCATCTATTTATTACCCATACGCCGGAAAGAGGGCCTGCGCGCCACAGAAAACTGGAAGAAATAATACCCCAGATTTCCAGGATTGATCAGAACTCGGGAATAGAGGAATTGATTACTAATACCCCTGAAAATTTTGTCTCTGATCCATACTGGAATTCAGAAAGCCGGCGCTTGTATTTTGCCGCTGATTTTGAGGGTGGAAGCGGGCAGTTGGATATCTATTATATGCAGAACAGTGGAGATGGACAATGGAGCCTTCCTGTGAATTTGGGATCTGATATCAATACATTTGGAATAGAAAGAAGCCCGTTTGTACACAGGGATACACTCTACTTTGCTTCTGACGGACTTGGAGGTCTCGGAGGTTTGGATATCTACTTCATTCCTATTTCAAGTGACGGAGACAAGAAACCGGTGAATATGGGAGTTCCCTATAACTCCAACAAGGATGATTTTTTTTTCTTTATAGATGAGAGCGAAGAGGCTATGCATTTTCTATCCTCAGACCGTGACGGAGGCATGGGGATGGATGATATTTATTATATCCAACGGCTTCCCGACAACTTGATCAGAAGAATTATCGTGATGGTAAAGGACGCAGAGAGCGGCGTTCCTCTGCGTGATATCGGGGTAGAACTTCAGAAGAAGAATCCAGGTACATTCCAGACCCTTATCACTGAAGAGAATGGTGCTACTGGTTTTTTTGTAACGGAAGCGGATACACTGATAAATCTGAATGTGTATGGACAGGATTATCTCAATTATGATGTAAGAGATTTGAGTATAGTTGGAGTGGATACCATTCTGGTCGAACTCCAGCGGCTGAGGCTTAATACACCGATGGTGTTAAAGGATATTCATTATGACTTTGACCGGTTTACGATCAGACCTCAGGAAAGTGGATCTGTCTTCAAATTGGCCACTATTCTGCATGATAATCCTGCATTAAATGTCGAACTGAGATCCCATGCTGATTCTAGAGGAACCGTTTCTTATAATCAAAAGCTGTCAGAAAGAAGATCGAAGTCCGTAGTTGATTATTTGGTCAGGCTTGGAATTTCAAGCGACCGTATTTCGGCAAAGTCTTATGGAAAGAGCTACCCGTTGAATGATTGTGGAAAGACATGTTCGGAGTTTGAACATCAACTCAACAGACGTACAGAAATAGTGTTCTACCACGGAGGATTTGAGCCTAAACCTTATGAATATCCTCTTTTGGATATGAATAATGGGAATAAAGTAGAGCTGAAGTCTGTAGCTCCAAAAAACAAAAGGGACACAGTTGATACTGTATCTCCACACTCATCAGACGCTTCGGAAATGCAGAAACAGCGGGAGGAAGAGCCTACAAAAACAGCTTTCTCTGGAGAAACCGGAGGATTTTATTACCTGATTGCAGGTAGTTTTGCTTCTGCTGTTTCCGCTGATGAATATGCAGTTTCTTTAAGAAAGAAGTTAGGGCAGGATGAAATAGTTATTCTACCCCCATTTGATAAAGTTAATAGATACAGAGTAGCAGTGGGAAAATTCGAAAATCACAAAGAAGCATCCCTTAAACTGAAGTATTATCAAGAGAAATTGGATCGGGAGGATGTGTGGATTCTGTCTTTGCCCAATCAAAAAATAGATTGATTTACAGATATATCCGCTTTTCTGCCAGTAAAGTAATAAAAGCAATAGGATATGGTAAACTCCGGCATTGAGGCTACTGGTATCATTACTGATAATCTTACGATTTATTCAGAATAAATTACCTTAGGGAGATAAAATTTGATCTTCTGGAAAAATACCATGCAGTTTAGGATCTGTTTATTGATAATGTTGTATTTATATGGTTGATACTGACGAGGTTATTTCTGCTACCGCAAGCGCTTTCAAAATTCTTAATTCACCCGGTAGCTTGCGGGAGGCTCTTCAAAAAATCCTACACGAATTGGGAGAGAAATGTGAGGCGGAGCACTCTTATATAGTTAAGAATCTTAGTCATGCCCAGGGATATAAGATGGTTTATGAATTGGGATGGAGTAAGAACAGTGAACCTTATTATTTGGATGAGTATGTATCAAATAACCCACTTTGGGATGGTACTCAGGTAATCGAAAGAATACACAATGAGGGCTATTTTCATGCTCTTGCGGCTACCAAAGATTCCGACAATGGGGGTTTCTCAGAAATCCCCAAGAACCATTATGAAAACTCATGCCTACTCATCCCCATTTATTCTTATAAAAAGCTCTGGGGGCTATTAGGGCTAGAGCATGGAAAACCCACTCCACAATTCACAAATACTTCAATAGCTTTATTAAAAAATTTCGCAGATAGCTTGGGGGCTGTCATATATGGATTAGAGAGCAGAAAGAATCATCTGGACTGTAAGAGAAACTATCAGCGGATTATTGCCAATATCAGAGATGTAGTCTTTACCCTGGATTATGGCTTTAATCTAATGTCGTTGAATGGGGGATGGAAGAGACTTTCGGGTTTTGAAATTAGACATGCTCTGGGACGGTCTATTTTCTTGTTTATAGAACGTACCTATCAGGATTATTTTTTAAGGGAGCTGGAAAGCTTGGTCAATGGCGTGATTCTGGAAATATCATTAGATCTACCCTTAATTACCTCATCCAATTCATTGCGGTGGGTAAGAATTGCGGTTAAGCGCCCAACTGGAAAAAAACAGGAGCTATTTGGAACCTTCATAGATATTCATCAGAATAAAGTAAATGCAGATAGACTAAGGGAGAGTCACTCGGCTTTCAAATCACTTTTCAATACAGTGGAAGATGTTCTATATATAGGTGACCCCGGTACCAAATCTTTCAGTATTATTTCTGAGAAAGTTTCCAGTCTTGGATTGAGCCGGGATAAATTTATAAACGACTCTTCTTATTGGCTTGATATAGTACATCCTGATGATCGAGAACTGGTAGAACAATGCGTCAATGAAGCTTGGAGTACAGGGAACCTGAATTTGGAATATAAAATCCTGAATGACCAGGGGCTGACACTCTGGGTGGAGAATAAGTCATGGATGGAATATGACGGCTTTGGAAGACCTTTTCGCCTGCATGGACGCTATTCAGATATCACTTCTGTGAAAACTAAGGAGCTGGAGTTGATAGAGAGTGAAGAAAGGTTTAAGGCAATATCGGAAAATCTGCCATTTCCCTTACTTATGTGTACGCCGGATAGTATGGATATACTCTATATCAATGAGTTCTTCCTAACTATGATCTCCCAAAACAGTTCTTCTATAAGAAGCGATTTTAATATAGATGATTATGTTTTTCATTCTGATCCCGCTATTTCGATCAAAAAATACATTCAAGATGCAGTGGAAATTGACAACTTGGAAGTTTTGGTTCATCAGGACGATGGGGATAATTGGCATAGCTTGTCTTCACAAAAATTACCCTACAAAGGAGGGTTTGTACTGACGATTATTCTCTATAATATTCATAAACGTAAACTGGCTGAGCTGGAGCGTATCCGCCTTGAAGAAGCCTTACATGCGCTTGACCAAACGCAGATAAGTTTCTCCATAGAGGTTGAAGTAAGAGAGACTTATTCTAAACTTCTATCCACTCTTATTTTCTTCACAAAGAGCGAATATGGATTTCTTGGAGAGGTGCTGTATGATGATTCCGGCAAGCCTTACCTCCGTTCTAATGCAATCAGAAATAAGGAATGCAGCGAGGAGATCCAACGTTTCATCGATAAGCACTCAAAAGATGGATTTATATTCAGGGGGCTGGACAATTTAATCGGTGAGGTGTTGCTTTCCGGCAAGTCTTTGATATCCAATAATTTAAATAGTGGTTATTCTTCGAATGCCGTGCTCCCTTTCGGTCACCCGGTTTTGAAGAGATTTTTGGGAATACCTATTTATAAAGGGGAAAAATTTATAGGAATGGTGGGGCTTGCCAATAAGGAGAAAATATACTCCCAGGAGGATATTGATTTCTTGCAGCCATTTATGTCAAGTTATGCCAATCTTATAAGCTTGGTCAATGAGAATAAGCAGCGGGTAAAAGCGGAAAGTCTTCACCAGGAATCTGAAAATCTTTATAAAATACTCTCGGACAATGTAGATGACATTGTTTCCTTACACGATCTGGAACTGAAGACATTATATGTTTCACCTTCTGTCCAGAGAGTGACCGGCTTCTTGCCAAACGTCTTGTTGGGAAAGAACTTTTTCGAATACGTAGCTTACAAGCTTGATCAGGGAATTGACTTTGAAAAGTACCCAAAGTTTGTTATCCCTATTAACCATAGGGTGTCAGGCAAGACTATCCAGATTGAGATGATCTGGAAACCCCTTTATAACGAGCAGGGAGAGCTTTATTCTTTTCTGGCCACATCCAGGGATGTTACGGAAAGAGAGTCGATTTTGGTTAAGTTAAAAGAAACACTGGATAAGGAAAAGGAACTCAATCAACTCAAGTCCAGATTTATTGCCATGACTTCTCATGAATTCCGAACTCCATTGGCAACTATTTTCAGCAGTGCGGATTTGCTGGAGATGATTCTAAAGCAGCTGGATGATCAGGACATAAAGGCTAGGTCTCTTCGACATGTGGAGAAAATCAGTACCCAGCTGAGCAGGCTTACGCATATGGTTTCTGATGTGTTGTTAATGGAGCAAAATTCGGATGGGCGACTTAATGTCAATCTAAGCCACCTCAATATCTCCGAAGTTATTTTGGATACATTGCAGGATAGTTTTTCATTTGATGCAGCCAATCCCTGTATTCATCTGGATCTTCCCAAACGTCCTGTCTCCATGAGATCTGATCGGACCTGGCTTACGTATATTGTCAAGAACATCGTGGAGAATGCCCTTAAGTACTCTGTAGGTAAGGACAAAATGCCTCGACTAACCTTAAGAAATAGAGAAGGAAGGATAACACTGCGGATTCAGGATTTTGGTATTGGAGTTCCCAAGGGTGAACAAAAGTTTATTTTCGATCCCTTTTATAGATCTTCCAATGCAAACGGCATTAATGGTACGGGGCTCGGCCTGAGCATAGTGTACGAACTGGTGTTGAAGTTGGGAGGAAAAATCCAATTCAAGAGCAAAGAAAATAGTGGCACAACATTTTCAATAGTGTTTCCTTATGAATTACACAATTCTACTAGTAGAACAAGGGCTAAGCCCTCTCAAACATTGCGGTGAAATTTTAGAACACTGTGGCTTCCGGATAGTAAAGACTAAGGATAGGGGAATGGCTCCCCCCATTACCACGGAAGCAGTAGATTTGGTGCTGATTAACACTTTTTCCCTCTCCACTGACTGGGCTAATCAAGCAGGCATGCTTTTTAATTCGGTCAGATTTCAGAATTTGCCTTTTATTTTCCTGGGAACCAACCGAGAGGAAAACAATAAGTTTGACTTGGGGCTTAAACTGGTGTTGGTTTTACCCATTACTCCTGATTTGTTGATTACAACAATTAAAAATGCACTGGAAGAAAAGAAGAGAAGAGATGACTGGGTTCATCATGGAAATAATAAACAGTATAATCACTATATAGGTGATAACAAAGCGAACAAACCAATCTACTGATTACGTACAAATGGGGGGATAATCCACCTCAACCTGTAGTCCAAATCCCCATTGGGTACGGCCCAAATTTTCCATTCCTTAAATTAAATTCACAAACTAATTATCAGTTAAATATATAAGTTCTTATCAGTTTTCAATTACTTAATATATTGTATTCACTCTTTACAAAGTGGTTTATTTCATCCCTCAACTGTATCAGGGAGAATGGTTTATAAATATATTGATCAAAAGAATGTCCATGCAGCTCCTCTTCCAGGATTAAATCGTATGCGGATATTGCTATGACAGGGACTTGACTTGTGGGTTTGTGTTCCCTTAATCTTTTTAGAAACTGATAGCCATTCATATAAGGCATCTCCAAATCCGTCACAATAAGGTCAGGAAGGTTGTTGGCCTTAAGTTGATCTATTGCATCTATGCCATTGGACGCTGTATGAACATTATAGCCGCTAATCTCCAAATATCTCTGCAGCATTAGGCGATTGATCATATTATCTTCTACAACAAGTATTTTCTTCTTCATAAGGAATATAGGTTTGATTGAGAGATATAGGTTTGATTTATTGTCTGATTTGTCACTTTCTCTAATAGGTTGGATGAGGTGCTGACAAGCGTCTTGGACAAAGAACTCTAAATCCAAAAGTTCCCACCTGAAAACAGCTCAGTATTAAAAATGTTTTTTCCACAGCTACTTATCAATTTTTCGATTAGTCTGATTCCAATTATTCAACTGACAAAATGGGTTTAATTCGACCGTTAAGTTAATAGTTGTGTTCAGAGAATAACGAAAAAATTAAACCAATTAATTTACACTTGTCAATGATGTGAAAATATGAACCAGGGCTATTTGGGTCTGAATCGGTATCGTTCTTTGCTTTAAATATATTGCATATTATTTTCTTACACAACTAATAAGAATGGATATTTTTTTGAAATCCTGAATATTTTCAATTCTGAATGCTTTTACCACTAACCAAGCTGGACGGATAGGATGGCAGGCAGTTTATTTACAAACAATACCAAAGTCTGCTTTTTTACTCTTAAAGGAGGTGTAAATCCTCATTTTTTCGCTTGTTTTGATGGGTAGTAACGAATCGGGGAACAAAGTGGAAATGATCATAAATGAACCGCAAGCGATTTTTGAAGCTAAGGGCCTTGGGTATGTGAGGGGTGTTTGGACCAAATTCACAGAGGATGCTTTTTAAATGTTATGAAGGGTCTGCGGTAGCTGTGGGCCATCCCCTTTTTGTTTGACTATATATTTCATGGGACGAAGACCCTTTACAGGGCTATACTAAAGAGAAGTTGATAAATAAAACTATGATTAATTATTTCAGAAAAATAATAACCGGATACAAAAGAAGGGAAAGAATAGTCGACGGTGAACCTGCCACATTTTATTATGTGGGTCAGATGGTAATGTTTAGTCCTGTATCGATGCTGAGGGACTTGGTCTTGAAAAAGCAGACAGCTGACTTCGCCATTAGAACTCTTGAAATAGATCCTTTACAAATCCAAACTAATATCTGGCCTCTTAGTGGAAAGGTAGCGGCAAAAACCAAAGTGATAATGGAATGTGGCAGCTCCGTGCTGAAAGTCTATAGATATGCAGCTAAATTGGATGATGTAAACGTGAGTCACTATGAATTCTATGTGGATAATGAGATCGCTGCTATTTTTCACAGGAAATACGATTACGGTAGAACATTTAATACCACTGCGGGTAAAATCCATCAAAAACTTAATTCCATAATACTCAAAACTGATGAAAAACACCTTTTTACAGATATTGCCTCAGATACTCAGCTGATTTTGGAATTTTTCGGGCATACCCAAGCTTGGATTATTTTCAAGGAGGATGCACTACGGGAGATAGTGGAGTATTGGGATCTACAGTTAAGGAAATAGAACATAAATAAAAAGGCCTACTGGCAGTAGGCCTTTGTTCTAGTGCTCAGTGTCTTACGGTGAAAATTAATTTTAACGCATAAAGAACAGTCTGAGCTGTTTGCCCCCTTCCAATCATATGGTTTTTATGAACCGTGTTGCTTGTGATTAATGATCATTGCTTTCAATTCTTGATAATACCCCCTGCGGATGGGGATAATATGACTCTCAACTACAAGCTCCTTTGAGTTTAATGATTTGACATGGGAAATATTTATAATGTAGGATTTGTGTACTCGGATAAATCGCTCATCCGGTAGGTGGCTCACCACATTTTTCAATATATCCCGTATCGTGTACTGCTTCTCTTTTGTAAACACTTTCGTATAGAGCCCATCTGCTTTTAGAATCAAGATATCATCTTCCTGTACAGAAACCATGTATCCTTTGTCACGGATCTGTAAGGTACTCTTTCTAGGGTTTTTAGATTTGGTTTCAAATGATCTGAACGCCAAAAAAAGACTAGACCGTAGACGCTCTTTTGAGAAAGGCTTAAGGATATAGCCTTCGTTGGGCACATTTGCCACCCGCTCCAGAAAGTCTAGATCTGAATAAGCTGTGATGAAAACAGTGGGAATTTCCATCGATTTTCTGATTTGTCTGGTCAGTTCTATTCCATCTATTGGTCCGTCCAATAAGATATCCATCAAAATCAAATCAGGAGTCTCCTTTTGTAAATAATCCAATACGTCCTTCGAATTGTTTAAAATATGGACAGTCTCATATCCCAAATGCTCAAGAATATCTTCCATATTTTCGGCCAATTCCAATTCATTTTCTACTATTAAAATTTTCTGCATTTAATTATTCAGTATGTCAGCTCATTTCCATTAACTTTAGTTTCATTTTATGCAGATCTAAGCCTGATCAGTGAGAGATGTCATATTCAAGATGTGTTCTTAAAGAGTTAATTTTCAGCTTTTCCTGCCAAAACATCTGAATTGGGAGTGTTATCATTTAGTTAATATGTATTTTAAACGAAGGTATTCTAAATAATATTAAGGACTTGTGCTTTTTGTTTACAATTAATAACATTTAATTATTCTCGAGAATCTGTATTGATGTTGTACTAAATGATTCTTTGATTTTCAGAAATAGACAGAATTTTTCAAAAAGAAGTTTTCCTCAAGATGATATGAAGTTCTGATTTCTAAACGTCAGGTGTTGAAAATAATGGGTGTTTAGCATTAGAATTCTGTACTTCCCTAATGGGTGCGCACCGGGGGCTTTCACGAGTTACGGTAAGTAGATCTTGAAATTATTCATTTTTTGCGGTTTTATTGTATTATTTCGGTTCATGGATTGCCTGTCTGTGATATGAGGTTTTAGAGTCGTGTGAGTAACTGATGAGTCAAACCTGGCAGATTACCCATTGTGGACATCATAAGAATTCAGGTCTGATTTTTGTTATAACCGACTATAGCTACTTGTTGTTTTAGGAAAAGCTAAATTCAGAGCATACCTGATTTTAGGTAACTATGCCTGAAGGGGCAACCGGGCTTTTATAGTATGATTTTTATCCACTAAACAATTAAGCATTTTTGCTTTCTAGTTGGCAATGAATGTCCTTTTATTTACAAATAAACGCACAGTATTTTTTATAAGTCGATGATCAGCTTCTAGGTGTTTTTTTTCTGTTTTATTTATACCTGTAAACCTTATAGCAATTTTTGCTTTGTTGTTACTGAATGATGTAATTCTTCAAATGCAAGCTTGCATGTGGTTTTATCCCTTGGGTTTTACTATGTATTGGTTTTTCCGCATGGGGAATCGCAGAACATATCCTGTTTATCCCTTGGTCAGAATTGTCCGAAGGTTGGGTTTTCAGGTAATTTATTTCAGGATTATGATTTTCATTATATGAAATCGAGCATGACGAGAACGTCACACACTGGGATGATTTCTGCCATGCGAGATTCCATGTGACCATTAAAAATCAATTATAAACGCATGAAATCGAGCATGACGAAGAACGTCGCACACCGGGATGATTATCATGGCGAGATTCCATATGACTTCTGAAAAACAAATTTTAATCATATGAAATCGACAAAGATTTCAACCCGATTTTCGCGACTGGCTTAACCTCTGAAAAGCAAATTGTAAACACATGAAATCCTTTTCGCTTGCTTTTTTATTGGTAGGGCTAATGACCTACTCCCATTGTTATTCTCATCATGAAATCAAAGGGAATGGGCTTAGTGCAGGAGTTTTTCGGGAGGGTATGTCTGAGCAAGGCTCTTTTCTTATTGGCAAGAAGAAGGAAGGTTTTATTCCCCTGACGGTAGACGGCTCCTGGGAAAGTCTTGATTTATATGAGTCTATTTTCGGCTTTTTCATTCCAGAAGAAATTTCTGTTTATGAAATTTCTTCTCCAAGTATGGACAGCTTGGCTGAGTTCTTCTCCATTCTAGAGTCGGATCTACCCTCGCAGATCAACCCGCAGGATAATACTGACAGGATAAAAATGCGAGTCATCGACCGGGCGAGTGGAGTGCCTATACCCGGTACGCAAATTTATTTGAAAGGTCATGAGGATGGGAATTCCACCGGTATTTCAACTGATGAAAAAGGAGAAATTGAGCTGTTTTTACCTTCGGTGGATTCCTTAATGGATCTCACGGTTTCTGCACATGGCTACATAGGTTTGTTACAATGTGCTATTCCTGTTTGGAACCGGGATAGCGTGGAGATTAGTCTGCAGCCACTGGAACTTAATACCCCTATCCTTCTGGATCGAATCGGTTTTAAAAATAAAGGCAGGGATTTGTTGAAACCCACCGGTGGTTCGCTGGAGGATTTGGTGGGGCATTTGCTTCAGCATACTGATTTGCAGATAGATTTGAAATCCCATTTTGATTCCAGAAGGGGGCGTTATTATAACCAACGGATTTCGGAAAGGCACTCAAGAGCCGTGGTCTCCTATTTGATGGAAAAAGGGATTGACGGTGACAGGATCAATTCGGTGTCTTATGGCAGTTCCTATCCGTTGCTAGAATGTGGAGACACTTGCTCCGAAGAGGAATTTTCAATTAACAGCAGGATGGAAGTGGTCTTTTTTAGAGGAGATTTTCAGTATTTGCCTTATTCTTATCCACAATTTGATTTTGAAGGAGAAGTAGTGGTTGACTTAGGCACCAAAATCACCGTCTTGGGGCCCTCGACTTGGCCTGTATCCCAGACTCATTATAAAGAGAAGGTAATGCACGAAGAATCACACAAAGTTGGTCAAATTATCGATGTGGCTGGTGAAAGTTTCCCTTTTTACTATCTTATAGCAGGAAGTTTTACGGATTTACAGTTAGCATATTCTTTGGCTAACTATCTTCGTGGCAATTATACCCGGGAGGTTTATCTCATCCCTCCTTCAGAGGGGCAGAGCAGGTTTCTTGTAGCGTTGGATAGGTATGATGACTTGGAGGAGGCAGCCAAAGGAATGCGGAGGTATAGGCTGAAAATTCACGGGGATCACCTATGGATCTTTTCTACAAATCATCTTTGATTAAGTCTACATTGGTCAAGGGAAAAAGTAAAATGGATTTTTTATTGTGTAGAGTGTAGGAAATGGGTTTTGAGACTGTCATTTGAGAAAAAAAGAGGTTTCTGATTAGATAGTTGCCCTATTTGTCTAGTCCTGATAACTAGGATTATTTAATATGGGCTTTGTGGGTTGAAATAGAACGGAATACTTTTGAGTGCTAAAAGGTAGTCTGAGATTCAGGATTTTTCTTAAATTAATATGGAAATGGAATTTAATTTATCCGAAATTTTAATAATAGACGATGATGAGGTTGTGAAAATTGTCGAGAAGAGGCTATTGCGTAGAATGGAGTTTACAAAGCCGATTCTCTGTTTTGACAATGGGGAGCAGGCGCTTTCTTTTATCCGAAAACGACTCGTCAGAAGTGATTTGGCCAAGCCAAGTCTTATTTTACTGGATGTTGATATGCCAATAATGGACTGCTGGGGCTTTTTGGATGAGTTTGAAAAGCTTGATAGTAAGACTAGGTCTTCTTACAAAATTATTATTCGAACAAGCTCCATAGACCCCATAGATAAGGAAAGAGCACTGGCGCTGGATTATATTGGAGAATTTATGTATAAACCATTGAGTCCTGATCTGCTGTTCAAGGTGTTTAAGAGAATGAGCGTGGTATGAGATTTAATCTTCAGCGGTGTGTGGAGAAGCATTTCTGCGACGAAGGTTATCGCAGGGTCTCAGAAGGAGACACTTTTGCCTGTTGACCGAAGGTAGAGTCTCAAAAATATCAATGAAAAAATCACCTCCTTTGGTGTTTTTTTCGATTGTTTCAAAAAGAAGAGCAATCCGAAGCTTTTTTCTAAAATTATCGTTCTCAGTGCATTTTTTTGGAGTAGGCTAACTACAGGAATTACACAAAGGAATTAAAGGCAATTGTGGAAATTATAGGGAGATGTCCTTCATTAAACCTGAAATATGCATTAGCAATTCTACGCCACGGCGCACAAGTTACTGCAGCCATTACATTCTGTTTTCGAGTTCACCATATCCGCCGCAGCGGACTCACTCTCCAAACAGGCTGATTTTTTTTGCAATTAATGCCCTTCCCGATTTTAAGCGGGAAGGGCTATGACGAAACCTAATGTATAATTCGGGTTTAATCCTTGCATCTGAAATGGGTTGGGTTTTCAGAAATAACCGCACTTATTTTCGCATCTACCTGCTTCTCCAGATCCTTCAGTTCACTGCAGATTTCAGCACAGTTATACCGTGAGGGAATTGATTTGCACACTAAGATCTGCTGTTTATGGCCTAAATGAAAATCATCAAGTAGGATGTATGATATGCTGTGGCAGATTTTTATTTCAGATTTATCGCCCAAATCACCAATCTCCTCGCTTTTCACCCTAAAATGTGGATAACTTTCTGGTTTTCACCCAAAAAATACCCTGTACAGGGTATTTTTTGTCTCTTTTTAATTGCCTTACTTGGAAAAACTAACGGAGAAGAAGACTCCTGCCAACTATTTTTATTTTGACATGGACAACTAGATCTGTTCATGATTTTCTGAATCTTTGGAAAAGTAACTGATAATCAAAGGATTCATCTGTATTCTGTTATTTTATTGACAGTTAATGTCAATAATTAGTTTGTGTTGTGTCAGTCATTTACTTTAGGTCATGATAGGTTAATTAAAAACCCCATTCAATGAGATTTAATATAGTGCTAGAGCGTACGGGGGCAGGAAGGTTTATCCCCATTAATTATCAGTATGAGCTTTCATCAGCGATATATGGGATTGTAGATCAGGCAGACTCGGAATTTGCAGAGTTTCTCCACCATCAGGGGTATAGGGCAAATGGAAGGCCTTTTCGCCTTTTCTCTTTTTCAAGGATGTTTTTCCGAGGATTTAAAGTGCTGACAGAGTCGGGTAGGATAGAGCATTATGGCAGGGAGGTGAGGGTAGAGGTGAGTTTTCTAGTGGATAGAATAGCCGAGGAATTTGTAAAGGGGCTGTTTATGAATCAGGAAATATTTCTGGGAGATAAAATTTCGGGTACTGCCTATCAGGTGCAACGGATAGAAAGTGTGTCAACACCCATTTTTCAGCAAGTAATGAACTATCGGTGTTTATCGCCTATTCTGGTTAGGCGAAAGCGACCTACGGGTGGAGAGGATTATCTCAGTCCTATGGATAAGGGCTATGCTGATCTGATTTTGGAAAACCTACTTTCCAAGAGTCTGGCATTTTCGGTTTTATCCCAAGGGGAGGAGGTAGGATTGGCAGACGAGTGTCCTCTATTGGATATGACTGTTACCGGGAAAATATACAAAAATGGGGTGACCATCAAGCAGCTGACACCACAGCAGTCCAAGCTGATTGGATATAGCTATGAATTCGAGCTATCCGCGCCGGTGGAGTTGCAGGAGATCGGCTATTATGCCGGATTCGGGCACTTGGGAAGTCAGGGATTTGGGTGTGTGGGGGTGAAAGGAGGAGACCAATGATAGCTCAAGGCCGATTTTTACCTTTCAAGGCTTTTGCCTTCTTAAGCAAATCCGCTTTGGAAATAGGCTTAGCATTTTTGTCCATCCTTTCCCATAATTTATCCCTTTCAGGACTATTGAAAGGGTTTGAAAAATTTTTGGGTAAAGTGATTGATTTTATATCCGACATATTCAAAGATACAAAGATTGGTAAGTTTAACAATAAAGCCAAAATGAAAAATTATTTTCCAGAAACGAGTTTAAATAATTCATCTCTTAAAGCTGCTTTGGCATCTAAAGTCACAAATCGTCCAGATTCGTCAAAAGTCAGCACTACCTTAATTCCCTTACATTTATCGGTGAGCCCAGTGAAAATATATACAGGGAACTCAAAGCTACTATCGTCTTGGTTGCAGTGCGAATACTTCCATTCCACCACCTCTTCGAGTTCTTTGGGCGATCGGATACCCTCATTGTGTAGCTGGGCAATACTTAGGTGTCTATGGTCATATTCAAGTTTCATTTTAAGATAGTTTATTTCAGGAAATTCAAAATTTGAGGGACACTATGCCCCCCAAATAAAATTCCCTTTAGTGCGATTAAGGTGTAAATAACAGTGCTTATTTTTCAATTCCAAGAGGGTTTTTATCAAAGTTATAAAAATATAAATTTTAAATTACAGTTCTTATAGGAGAATGTATGCGAATAAATATAAAGTTATCCCCCAACACCATGAAAGTTCCTTTCGATTACCAAAGACATTTGGTTGGCGCTTTTCATAAATGGATTGGTGAAAATCAAATCCATGACGACATTTCTTTGTACTCCCTTTCGTGGTTAATGGGTGGTAAAATCGTAAAAGAAGGTTTTGACTTCAAATACGGAGCGGAGTGGTCTATCAGTACTTATGACCCAATCCTTTTAAAATCCTTGATAAGCGGAATCCAGCAAGATCCAGATATAAATTTCGGCATGACTGTCAAAGAAATTACCATATCTGATGATCCACAAGTAGAAAGCATCCAAAAATTCTACCTCAACAGCCCCGTTTTTATAAAAAGAAAATCTGGGGATAGGCAGAAGCATTACCTTTTTTCTGATGAAGAGAGTGGCTTGTTTATGACACAGACATTGCAGACAAAATTAAAAAAAGCAGGTTTAAATCCAGAGGGTGTACAAGTCTCTTTTGACAAAACCTACCGTAATCCAAAAACAAAAATAATCACATTTAACGGTGTTGATTGTAAAGCAAGTATGTGTCCCATTGTCATTGAAGGTAATCCAGAACAGATAAAATTTGCTTGGAATGTAGGCATAGGGAACTCTACCGGTATTGGATTCGGAGCACTAAAATAATGGAGATGATGAAATATTATGTGGTAAAATATTCCGGCCCATTTGGGTTTATCAAACCCTGGACGGCGGTAAGGGATAGTGAGACATTCAGCCAGCAGTTTTTGACTCCTTCTATTATAGAGGGAATAGAGAAGAAATTGTTTCCCGAACTATTGGGAATAGCGGGCATTCAGAAAATAGTTGGCCACAGACTTTCTTATGATCAGCTTTCCGGGCAACAGGAGGTAATTCAAACCAGGGGTTGGAATTCAACCAGAAAAGGAAGAGAATTTCTTTTTGACCGACCGAAGGCTATTTTGATACGGGGAGTTTTGCAAAATCCGATCCTTCACTTGGCTTTTGAATCCGAAGAGGATGCGTCAATAGCAGCAAGGCAACATGTATGCCTGTGTAGGAACGAGGATATGATGTATCCGGATGATGTCATTGCTGTAAGCCAAGAAGTTTTTGAAGAAGATGAAGAAAGATTTCCGGGCTTCGAGCTGGTGTTTGAGAAAAATGACAAATCATTTTTAGTAGGCTATCACCGGGTGAGTAATGAACCAATGTACGGTTGGATTAAAGTAGTCGGTCAACCTGTATCTTCTTTCTAATGGAAAACCTACTCGCTAAGTCTGCTCCTGAATTTACTCCCTTAAAAGACCATCTTTTGCATGTCTCCTATGCCGCTAAGGCATTTGGGAGATATTTGCAAATGGATGAATCTGTGGCTTTCAATGGAGCTATTCTTCACGATATAGGGAAAGCCCATCCTGAGTTCCAAAAAAGAGTAAAAGGAAATGGGCGTAACAGCAAGGTATTCAGGCATGAAATAAGTTCATTACTTTTCTTGTCGGTATTTTCTGAAGAGGACTATCCGGCATTATTGGATATGGTCATTGCCCACCACAAATCTGCTAAAAATGATGCCGGGGACAAAGGATTGTTGGACTTGGAAAACGGGTATGAGTATATCGACTACCATGTGGGCAAATGGGATCAATGGTCACCTGATGCCTTTAAACTGCTCAATGAGCTTGGGATTCCATGTGTCCCGTTTGGTGAAGAAATTGCCCGCCAAAACCTGTCTTTCGCCATATCTTATTGTAAAAAACAAACGAAAATCAGAGGATATGCTGAGTGGAGAGGATTGCTGATGGGGGCAGATCACTTTGCCTCTGCTTTGATCAATAGCACAGAAAAAAATCTTGAAAGGGCTTTTCAGATCCCCAATCTTAGTTTTTTTAACCGTACACATCCCCTTTACCCGCTTTCCTATAAAGAAACCGCTTCACCAAAGAAACACACCCTTGTTGTGGCCAGTACAGGGGCAGGTAAAACCGATTACCTATTCAAAAGGACAAAAGGAAGGGTTTTTTATACGCTCCCATTTCAGGCTTCCATCAATGCCATGTTTAAACGGGTGGCGAAGGATCTGAAAGAGTCCAACCCTGATCTGGACATCAGGGTTTTGCATTCCGCCTCTATGGTAGTCCGACAAAATGGAAAGGAAGAAGAGAGTGTTTTGCAGCCACTTTTCGGTTCGGCGATTAAGATCCTGACCCCGCATCAATTGGCAGCGATTGCTTTTGGGATGAAGGGTTACGAAGCCATGTTGCTAGACTTAAAAGGTTGTGATATTATTTTGGATGAAATACATACCTACACAGGGGTTTCGCAAGCCATTGTACTGAAACTGGTTCAGATTCTTAAACAATTGGACTGCGCGATACATATCGGTACCGCCACTATGCCAACTAAGCTGTATCAGAAAATAACAGAAGAATTGGGTGATGATATTTTGGAGGAAAAACTCACCCCTGAAGAACTGGATGATTTTGACCGGCATACCCTATACAAAATCAATTCATTTGAAGAGGTTTTGCCACTTATTAATCAGGCTATTGAAGAGGATAAGAAAGTATTGGTGGTCTATAATAGGGTCGCCAGGGCTCAGGAGGCCTATCTCAATTTAAAAGAATTGTATCCTGATACTCCGATTCTTTTGCTCCATAGCCGCTTCAAAAGAGGCGATAGAAATTTTAAAGAAAAACTACTGCTTGGCCTGGATGAGGACGGAAATCCGATCGGAGAATTTAATACTTCTACCGAAGCTTGCATTGTGGTGTCCACCCAGATCGTAGAAGTAAGCCTGGATATCAGTTTTGACCTAATGGTGACAGAGACAGCCCCTATAGATGCGTTGATTCAGCGTTTTGGTCGGGTCAACCGAAAAAGAACCGAAGACACCATAGGAAAACCCAAACCAATCTATGTAATCGCTCCTCCGGAAAATAAAAACGATGCCCTGCCCTATGATGTGGAAGTACTCCAAAGGTCTTACGATGTTTTGGAGGACAGCCAAGTACTTAAAGAAAGGGATTTGCAGGGAAAAATCGACTATGTGTTTCCTGAGATTGATTTTATGAATATAGAAGAGCATTCGGTATTCAAATCAGATGGGAAAATTACCATAGACAAGCTCACCCATAGAAGCAAGTCGATACTGTTTGACTTGCTCGAAATAGACGGAGTATCCTGTATTTGTGAAGGGGATCTTGAAGAATATGAGAACTCTGATTTCGAAAGGAGACTGGAACTGGAGATACCGGTAAGGTATTTTGCCGTACGGGGAATGAACCAAGCACAAAAAGGAAACAAGCCCTTTATCATCCCGGACAAGTCCTATGATTTTGAGATTGGCCTGGATGTGAAGCAAATAAGGGAAAACAACTTTGACGTAACTAACCAAATATTATGATCACGGCAGTAATAGGCAGGACTTTTCTCAATGCACATAATGAGAAATATGGCAAAGAACTTTCCCCAAAAGCGTTTTTTGAACAAGAGTACTGGGAATTGTTTTACAACCACCCCAAATACATGCAATGGGTAACCAATTCTCCTTTTGTGCAAATGAAAAGTGGACAAAAGCCACATTTACTTTCGGTAGATGAAAGGATGGAAAAGCTGGAAAATCTATTTGAAAAAGCGGAAAATGAAATTCCGGATGCGAGTTTTGCTTTGGGATATCCTGCTTCCGAATCGAAGGAGTATGCCAGCACTTCCGGATTGGTCAGCGATGTGGTCATTCCGGTGGATGAAGATGAAGTTTACCTTTCCTGGATAGGCAGCAGTCTTGGAATCGGAGTAGCGGGAGGCTTCACTATTCTGTTTGACAATCCTGCCATCACACTTCAAACCTTTGAAGGTTGGAAGGTTTATCGTAAGTATTTGAACGATCCTACTTTGGGAAAACTCCGGGGAAATCAGATCAATACCTGGAGCGGCCAGTGGTTGACATACTCACTAAATTCTGGGGAATATCGGGAGGATTTTGATTTTTCGGAGCTTACCAATCAGAAGATATTCAAAGTGGACACAAGTCTGGCGGAAGTAGCTACCGTCAATTGGAGCCAATTGTTTTTTAGTTTATCTACCCAATTCCCCAATGCCGAAATGATGGGCTATGTCTATGGATTTGGCCAAACAAACAAAACGATAGGTTTTATACCGTTTCAATTCAAATCGGGATCCCGGCTAAAGGATGTTTATAAACAGCTATTCGGAGGAGTTTACTTGGATCCTAAACAATTTGAAAGCCTTTTTGGAATGCACATTAAAAGGGCCTGTGAGTTGGGAAGTATAGGGTTGCAGGCTTTGCGGCCTGACAGTCTGAAGAAATACATGACTGAGAACAAGACCTTATCCTTCAAGAAAGAAGAAGACACAATAAATTATCAAGCATACAAAACCTGGTTAGTCGCTATGTTAACACGAAACAAAGAAGAAGTCACAGATTATACCCCCAAATTGGCTGAGGTCATTTTGCGGTATAGAAATACCGGAAAAGGAATGTCAAGAGTCACGCTGGTGGAAAAAGAAATGTTCACCTCCAAATCCAAAAGGGGATTTATAGAATCCTTAACGCTTATGATCCCGGATTTGGAAGGAGAAGATTTGGAGTCGCTCAAAACCTTAAAAGATGAAGTACACCTGATGACCAACGAGGAATTCGGCTACTTTCTTACGCTTTTGAAGTTCGATTACGCTTATCAACAAAAGAAATCATAAATCCTAAATAACCAAAAGATGAACACTATTTATATAAGAACATTAAAAAGAGCCGAGCACACCGTTTTCAATGTGGCCAATGGTCAAAAGTACTATTATGATGTTCAGTTCAACAAGAGAATCCCCTTTTCCAGCGGACAGCAGGTTAAGCGCTCGTTGATTGATGCGCTTTGCGAAGCCATTGAGCAAACTCCGTCCCCCACCACCTTTCTGTTTGAAGTGGATAAACAAAAAAAGCTCAAGGAGGGAGAGGTCTATGGTACATGTGACCCTACCTACGCCGACCAGTTGTTCGGAGGATGGATGAAAGCCTCTAAAGGCGGAGGTGAAAGAACCCTTAAGCGAAGAAGTCCCCTGTCCATTTCCGCCATGAGGGCATTGCACCCCCTATTGGCCGGTCTTGATTCCAGTGGTGGAGAAGCCGGATCTTTCGACAGAAGTGAGCGTCCCAACAATGCTGTGATCATTAGGGATGAAAAGGGGAATATTCTTTCAGATGAGGAAATTGACGTTGTATTGAAAACGGAAGGTAACACGGATAGAAGTTTGGGAAGGAAATGGTTGAATCCTGCTGAGCGTGCTACCGGTCTTTTTGTATTTGATATAGCGATTGATTTGCGAAGACTCTTTTCTGTCAGCATTAACCAACTTGAACCTGAAATGGCCGATTCGACGATTACCAAACTAAGGGAGGAAGGCTGGATAGAATCCAGTAATGTATTTGGCCCCTGTCTGGTAGCTCCAAAAGCACTTCGGGAAAAATGGATTCCGGGCCTCACCAAAGCCATTCTCAACTGGCGCATCACATCCAATCAGTCACGGACTTTTAGTTTGATGGATACGCTGGCCATTTCCATCAGTGACAATGCCAACCTGATAGCAGGCAGTATACGGGCTAAACTTTCAGAAGAAGATTCCAGAAAGGCTGATCCCATTGTGGATGAAAGCCTAAAAGGAGTAGAGACATACATTTCCTTACAGGCTGGAGGTTTTATTCAGACCAAAGGTGAAACCGCTGATGCCCTAGAACGTGCCGAACAAGCACTAATTGACAAAATGATGGTATTTAATTATGAAAATCAGTCTTAATGAGAAAGAGAGAAAGTCAATTCAGGACTTTCTCTTATATTTTTATAGTTAACCTGTTAAGTTAATTTCTAGTATTAATTAGATGCCTATCACCGGAACCCATATCGCCTACCTTCACACCTGCCACCGCAAGCTCTGGCTATTTGCAAATGGCATACAGATGGAGCATACTTCCCAGATAGTGGCTGAAGGGAAATTAATCGCTGAAACTACCTATCTCGACCGTGCCAGAAAATATACAGAATTGGAAATGGAAGGCATCAAAATCGATTTTTACGATGCCAAAAACAAGGTAATCCATGAGGTGAAGAAATCAGATAAGGTAGAGCATGCCCACTTTGCCCAAGTCAAATACTACCTGTATATTCTGCTTAAAAACGGGATACCTGGTGCCTCTGCGATATTGGAATACCCAAAAATGAAGCAAAGGGAAATTGTAGAATGGGAAGAGGATGATAAGGTTAAGATAGAAGAATGGATCTCGTCATGCTCTACCATCATCCATGACGAACAATGTCCCCCTTTACTGAAGAAACCAATATGTAAGAAATGCAGCTACCATGATTTTTGTTATTCCGGGGAGGAATAAAAGCGATATGAATCTGAAGTTTTTGTATTTAATGTCTCAATTTCAGCTATTCAGGATAGGTTTTGATAAAATAATACTTTAAATGATTATGCTACCACTTTTATGAAAAAGACCTACTATCTATTTAACCCAGGTCGCCTGAGCCGCAAAGACAATACGCTGAAGTTTACTCCGGTAGATGAATCGGGTAGGGAAGGAGTTCCAAAGTATCTTCCGGTAGAAGGGATTTCCGATCTTTATTGCTTTGGCAGCTTGGATACGAATTCTGCTTTGTACAACTTTCTGGGGAAAGCCGGGATCAGCATCCATTTTTTTGATTATTACGAGCATTATACGGGAAGCTTTCAACCCAAGGAATACCTATTGGCAGGTAAAATGCAAATCAGCCAAACTAACCATTATTTGGATAGAGATAAACGTCTTAAAATCGCCAGAAAATTTGTAGAGGGGGCAGCATTCAACATCACCAAAAACCTTAGATACTATATGAAAAGGGAGCGGGATTTGGACCAACAGCTCAACCGGATTCAATCTTATTCGGAACTTGTCGCCGCTGCTTCTGATATTCCTTCGCTGATGGGTATTGAGGGGAATATACGGAGTACTTATTATGAAGCCTTTGACCATATCATCAAGGATCATGCGATGGAAAGCAGGAGCATGCGTCCTCCGCTTAATGAGATCAACACACTTATCTCATTTGGCAATATGCTATGCTACACCCAGTGTCTGGATCAGCTTTATCATACCCAACTGAATCCTACGATTAGTTACTTGCATGAACCCGGCTACAGAAGGTATTCTCTGGCATTGGATCTGGCCGAGATTTTTAAGCCTATTTTAGTCGATCGGACTATTTTTAGAGTGCTGAACAAGCGGGAAATCCAATCCAAGGATTTTGATTTTCAGACTAATCGGGTGACGCTGAAAGAGTCGGGAAAAAAAGCCTTTCTCAAGGCGTTTGAGGAAAGGCTAAATGAAACCATCAAGCATAGAACCTTGAATAAGCACGTTAGTTACAAGCATTTAATCAAACTGGAATGCTATAAGCTCAGCAAGCATATCTTGGAAATAGAAACGTATAAACCGTTTAAAATTTGGTGGTGAGTATCAAAACATTTCTGGGGAAACGCTAAAGAAAATTAGTATGTATGTAGTATTGGTTTATGATATAGGTGAGCGAAGGGTAGGGAAGATGCTTAAATTGTGCAGGAGATATCTGAACTGGATCCAGAATTCCGTGTTTGAAGGTGAGATCACCGAAGTCAAATTAAAGGAACTGCTGGCCAATGCGAAAAAATTCATGAAAGTCGAGGAAGACAGCATTATAATTTTCAAGAGCAGAGATGAACGATGGCTTGAAAAGGAAATTGTGGGTCTTGAAAAAAACGATCTGGATACATTTTTATAAGGATTGGGTTGTCGATGTACCTACTGCAGGCGGCTTGTCCAAATTCCAAATTGGGTAAAAGGGCCTAAAATCGCTTTTTGTCTTCGAGAAGAAGGTTGTCGAACTCTGGGTAAAAACCCTGCATCTGACATCGACAACTTTCAATCTTATTTTTTATAGTGCAAACCCTTTTGAAATGGCTAAAAAGAGCTATTTTTATTGCGGAGCCTGCGGCTCTCAATCGCACCATACAGGAATTGAAATCAGTCTACAGTATTGGTTTAACCCCTGGGGGATCGACTCTCAATCGCACCATACAGGAATTGAAATATCTTAGGCATGCCTATCTTAGCGGTGCCAATCTTACTCTCAATCGCACCATACAGGAATTGAAATCCGATATTGTACGAAAATATATACCTATCGAACTGTCTCTCAATCGCACCATACAGGAATTGAAATTTAGATAACCCTCATTTTTGCAGGTGTCAATTGATACTCTCAATCGCACCATACAGGAATTGAAATATGCTTCAAATGCTATTCATGAAGACATAGACGAACTCTCAATCGCACCATACAGGAATTGAAATATCTTCAAAACAGAGGGATCAGTTTCTGCTTCCGACTCTCAATCGCACCATACAGGAATTGAAATCGGGATGGAAATCTTTACATAGTTTTAGCTAATATCCTCTCAATCGCACCATACAGGAATTGAAATGTAACTCAACCGAATTAAGTGATTGTAAGGTGATAACTCTCAATCGCACCATACAGGAATTGAAATCAGACCAACATCAAGGCTAATGGATACGGCCGAAGTCTCTCAATCGCACCATACAGGAATTGAAATCCTAATGAGTGGCTTTTTCTTTTTATATTTAGGGCCTCTCAATCGCACCATACAGGAATTGAAATAGTGAAATCAGAACTAGGAAGAAATTCTTAACCATTCTCTCAATCGCACCATACAGGAATTGAAATAGAGGAGTATAGAGAGCGCAAACGAATGGCCGAAGCTCTCAATCGCACCATACAGGAATTGAAATCTGGCTTTTTGGATCCGGTCTTATTCACAGTCTCGTCTCTCAATCGCACCATACAGGAATTGAAATTGATTGCACCTCCCGCAAATGCAGAGGCTGTGTTTTCTCTCAATCGCACCATACAGGAATTGAAATAGCGAAACGAGTTTCAGACTGATCTGAACTACACTACTCTCAATCGCACCATACAGGAATTGAAATCACTTCATGGAGGGAAGATCTCCCTTGAAATCCGTACTCTCAATCGCACCATACAGGAATTGAAATAATTCACCGCCTACATCTGCATGAAAAATGCCCAAGCTCTCAATCGCACCATACAGGAATTGAAATACGATGGAATAGCTATTTCTTCCCCTTTTTGAACGGCTCTCAATCGCACCATACAGGAATTGAAATGACGGAGCCAGTCTGATTCTCAGGGAACGCAGGGAGCTCTCAATCGCACCATACAGGAATTGAAATTCGCATCTAGGATCATATGTAC
Organism: Algoriphagus sp. Y33; assembly: GCF_014838715.1. Lineage (NCBI taxonomy): Bacteria > Pseudomonadati > Bacteroidota > Cytophagia > Cytophagales > Cyclobacteriaceae > Algoriphagus > Algoriphagus sp. Y33. The sequence continues at coordinate 855,794 of NZ_CP061947.1, forward strand.
TTTTTCATGGTAGACTCTCAATCGCACCATACAGGAATTGAAATAATCGGAGCCCAAAGGCACATGGGGCAGAACTATCGCTCTCAATCGCACCATACAGGAATTGAAATACGATGATTACACCAAGAATGTTCCTTTACACAAAACTCTCAATCGCACCATACAGGAATTGAAATGACCCAGTCCCATAGTAGCGTATATGTAGTCACAGTCTCTCAATCGCACCATACAGGAATTGAAATTCAGTATTTTGTGCGCTTCTTCGAAATTCATGGTTCTCTCAATCGCACCATACAGGAATTGAAATGAATTCAATACGTTCTTCAGGCGATTCAAAATCTGCTCTCAATCGCACCATACAGGAATTGAAATTGAAGGAAATCGACCAAAACTCAGACGAGAATATGGCTCTCAATCGCACCATACAGGAATTGAAATTCAGCGGAGCAGTCTTGTTATGCAGGTATTTTTGCACTCTCAATCGCACCATACAGGAATTGAAATAGCATCTTCAATGTTACCATCCTTGGTCAATGCCCTCTCTCAATCGCACCATACAGGAATTGAAATTATGTTGATGGCCGCCTGCTGTAAGTGTGCTGCAATCTCTCAATCGCACCATACAGGAATTGAAATGTGCTTCTAAATTCCTCCCATGTTTTCTTTGTTACCCTCTCAATCGCACCATACAGGAATTGAAATCTTGAATGCTGGGATGGTGCTAAGGAAGTCGGTGACCTCTCAATCGCACCATACAGGAATTGAAATAGAAAATGAAAACGATCCGAGACGGGATCGGTGAAGCTCTCAATCGCACCATACAGGAATTGAAATGGTGCGGGTGATGTAAGGGATTATTTTGTAATCGTTCTCTCAATCGCACCATACAGGAATTGAAATGGTATTCAGCTCTACAATGTTTGATTTGTTCTGCCTCTCTCAATCGCACCATACAGGAATTGAAATTGGCTTAATACTTCTTGTACTCGTTTTTCTCCATGCTCTCAATCGCACCATACAGGAATTGAAATGGTGAATTATGGATTAGGATGGTTGTTATGGATTCACTCTCAATCGCACCATACAGGAATTGAAATACGGAAGCAGTGGCCGAATTGGGAAATGAATTCTCCCTCTCAATCGCACCATACAGGAATTGAAATAGCCAGCTACAGTGGTTTTTAAAACGGGTGATCTCACTCTCAATCGCACCATACAGGAATTGAAATAGACCAGTCAAGTACTTTATCTTCAAAAGGAAGATCCTCTCAATCGCACCATACAGGAATTGAAATTGGCTGTGTTGACTCAGGCTCTAACAAATCCTTTCACTCTCAATCGCACCATACAGGAATTGAAATTCATTATCATAGGTTACATGGTCATTTGGCACTCTGCTCTCAATCGCACCATACAGGAATTGAAATCTTAGGGTTGTTTATATGTCTTAAGAATTCAAGTAACTCTCAATCGCACCATACAGGAATTGAAATCATACGCTTAGATATTGGATTTCGGATATTATTAAAACTCTCAATCGCACCATACAGGAATTGAAATGATCATATTGTTCATGAGAAAACCTTTGTCCAGTTCTCTCAATCGCACCATACAGGAATTGAAATGTGGCAATTTCGCTCTTGCTCTTTCTGGGGCTGCGACTCTCAATCGCACCATACAGGAATTGAAATTAAAAAAGAACTTAGACACCTTGTCAATATTGAATCCTCTCAATCGCACCATACAGGAATTGAAATACATCGCCCAGATAGGACAATTTAGCGTTAACGGTACTCTCAATCGCACCATACAGGAATTGAAATAGATTCAGGTTTGGGACGCAGAAGGATTTCAGGATACTCTCAATCGCACCATACAGGAATTGAAATAAGATATTTGATTTCTTCAAAGGGAAGGATATCCACCTCTCAATCGCACCATACAGGAATTGAAATAAATTTGAAAAACGGTAAAAAATGGCTAATATATTTCTCTCAATCGCACCATACAGGAATTGAAATTGTGGTTGTTGGTGATGCAAGATCCGCTCCGTAGGTCTCTCAATCGCACCATACAGGAATTGAAATTCAGAAGACGGGCGAAGTCTCATTTTCGGGAATGTGCTCTCAATCGCACCATACAGGAATTGAAATATAATTCAGCCTCAGCAGCATCGATATAGCTCTGAGCTCTCAATCGCACCATACAGGAATTGAAATAGATCCCTTTCTCTTAGGCATAGCTGCCTTCCATGGCTCTCAATCGCACCATACAGGAATTGAAATCTTGCGGAAATAAAACAGTTCGGGATCTTCTCCCAGCTCTCAATCGCACCATACAGGAATTGAAATACATCGCCCAGATAGGACAATTTAGCGTTAACGGTACTCTCAATCGCACCATACAGGAATTGAAATAGATTCAGGTTTGGGACGCAGAAGGATTTCAGGATACTCTCAATCGCACCATACAGGAATTGAAATAAGATATTTGATTTCTTCAAAGGGAAGGATATCCACCTCTCAATCGCACCATACAGGAATTGAAATAAATTTGAAAAACGGTAAAAAATGGCTAATATATTTCTCTCAATCGCACCATACAGGAATTGAAATTGTGGTTGTTGGTGATGCAAGATCCGCTCCGTAGGTCTCTCAATCGCACCATACAGGAATTGAAATTCAGAAGACGGGCGAAGTCTCATTTTCGGGAATGTGCTCTCAATCGCACCATACAGGAATTGAAATATAATTCAGCCTCAGCAGCATCGATATAGCTCTGAGCTCTCAATCGCACCATACAGGAATTGAAATAGATCCCTTTCTCTTAGGCATAGCTGCCTTCCATGGCTCTCAATCGCACCATACAGGAATTGAAATCTTGCGGAAATAAAACAGTTCGGGATCTTCTCCCAGCTCTCAATCGCACCATACAGGAATTGAAATCGCCCACAAAAATGATGAGGTTTTCAATGTCATGAACTCTCAATCGCACCATACAGGAATTGAAATATAATTATCCTTCAGAATAAAATAGGTGTTGAGCCAGCTCTCAATCGCACCATACAGGAATTGAAATAGGGAAACCAAACCATTCTATCAGATCTGACTATCCCTCTCAATCGCACCATACAGGAATTGAAATGCCTTTGCACCTCACAATTACCACCGCTGGATTCAACTCTCAATCGCACCATACAGGAATTGAAATGGTAGTCAAAGAAGAAAATCAGTTTGATGAAACTTCCTCTCAATCGCACCATACAGGAATTGAAATAGAAAGACAAACCTATTTTTGATGCGGGTATAAATTCTCTCAATCGCACCATACAGGAATTGAAATAGCGGTACGCATTTGGATTTCTAGTTTTAGTTTTGACTCTCAATCGCACCATACAGGAATTGAAATCCTCCTACGGTAGGGTTGAAGCCCTCTGGGATGCTGCTCTCAATCGCACCATACAGGAATTGAAATTTAAGAAACCTGTTAAGGATAAAGATGGAAAACTACCTCTCAATCGCACCATACAGGAATTGAAATGAGTGTATTGATGAAGAAATAGAAAAAACTAAAACGACTCTCAATCGCACCATACAGGAATTGAAATAAGACAGATAAGTTTACAGAGCATTTTGTATTGCCCTCTCAATCGCACCATACAGGAATTGAAATCTGAATTGCCTCAGGCTTACTTGGATGTTGAGGATTCTCTCAATCGCACCATACAGGAATTGAAATCCCATTTGATTGTAAGATTCTGTTTTTTTAAGTTCACTCTCAATCGCACCATACAGGAATTGAAATAGTGAAGATTAACGCTAGGGAAATAGTCAAAGATATCTCTCAATCGCACCATACAGGAATTGAAATTTTTGATACAGAAATAAGATTCGAACTTATACTAAGCTCTCAATCGCACCATACAGGAATTGAAATTGACATTAGAGTAGAGAGAAGGGCTTTCGGTGTCACCTCTCAATCGCACCATACAGGAATTGAAATATTAGAAACATAGCAATTCAGGCTTCTATAGCATTGCTCTCAATCGCACCATACAGGAATTGAAATTCAGATTCGAAGATTTTGCAAAACCTATAGAAAGCACTCTCAATCGCACCATACAGGAATTGAAATGGCGTTTTAGAATCAATCTTTCAGCTTTTATCGTCCCTCTCAATCGCACCATACAGGAATTGAAATAAAATCTCAACCAACACAAGACAGAATTAAGCTTTACTCTCAATCGCACCATACAGGAATTGAAATATAAAAAGTGGGATCGTGAAATAAAGGTTAAATTTCCTCTCAATCGCACCATACAGGAATTGAAATCCTCAGGATTGGCAGGAGTAGGTGTTACGGGAAACACTCTCAATCGCACCATACAGGAATTGAAATTAGATCCAGAGTTCTTTAGCTGCCTGCTTAACTCCTCTCTCAATCGCACCATACAGGAATTGAAATTTGCTGATTTTACAGTATCTTTTAACCTATCAACTCTCTCAATCGCACCATACAGGAATTGAAATCATATTTAAATGATAGATCGTTTATGTAATCAAGCCTCTCAATCCCACCATACAGGAATTGAAATTCATTTGGATGATTATTACCTATTCGATTACTGTACTCTCAATCGCACCATACAGGAATTGAAATATCCATCAATTTTTAAAAGAGTCCCACTTCCAGAATCTCTCAATCGCACCATACAGGAATTGAAATGAAGTAAGGAACTTATTTCCCGTAGGAAGTGAGCTGCTCTCAATCGCACCATACAGGAATTGAAATGCTCGCCATCCTGGTATGGCTTGCTTTGCTGTTTGTCTCTCAATCGCACCATACAGGAATTGAAATAGGTGTCCAGTCTGTGTGTCTTGCATTCATCATAATCTCTCAATCGCACCATACAGGAATTGAAATAAGCCTCTCCTAAATAAGTTCCCGCTGCATCCCCATCTCTCAATCGCACCATACAGGAATTGAAATCGAAAGGAATTACCCGTGATTGCTTGAATCTTTCGCCTCTCAATCGCACCATACAGGAATTGAAATAAGTTTTAGTCGGGGGAGGGCCTCCTTCAACTAAACTCTCAATCGCACCATACAGGAATTGAAATACGTTAGGGGCAACAAAGGACACTTTAAGCACATCTCTCAATCGCACCATACAGGAATTGAAATGCGTAAGGTTCATAATCAACGAACTCTACAGGAATCTCTCAATCGCACCATACAGGAATTGAAATAAAAAAATGAAAACATCACATAAAATTGCACGGGCCTCTCAATCGCACCATACAGGAATTGAAATTATCGGCTCAGACCGTGGCTTTTGATTGCGAATGGGCTCTCAATCGCACCATACAGGAATTGAAATAAAAAGAGTACGCCAATCAATAGCATTCCAACATTGCTCTCAATCGCACCATACAGGAATTGAAATCCAGCTAAGTGTAATGGATAGAGTGCCACCACCTTCTCTCAATCGCACCATACAGGAATTGAAATAATTTCAATTATCAGGACTTGGACGAATTCAACAAACTCTCAATCGCACCATACAGGAATTGAAATACTAGTACTTCTCCTTATTTTTCTTGGGTGGTTTTTCTCTCAATCGCACCATACAGGAATTGAAATATTGAAAGAGGTCGTGGAAGATCTGAAATATTATGTCTCTCAATCGCACCATACAGGAATTGAAATTGATTGCTTGAATCTTTCGCTATGTATACGTACCCTCTCTCAATCGCACCATACAGGAATTGAAATATGTTGGGCATTTTCTAAGGTGTAACCCCTATCGTCCTCTCAATCGCACCATACAGGAATTGAAATCCCTTACAACACACCCGCCAAAGTCCCTCCTAAATACTCTCAATCGCACCATACAGGAATTGAAATAAATTGATTGCCGTTTGAACTGCTTCTTTGCTTCTTCTCTCAATCGCACCATACAGGAATTGAAATAAAATGGTGCAATCCGAATGGAGCATGCTTACGTATCTCTCAATCGCACCATACAGGAATTGAAATGCGATTGAGACTCTCCGAAAATGGAATTTCCTTTTTCTCTCAATCGCACCATACAGGAATTGAAATATCAGTCTTTTTCTTTACACTTTGGCTTTCAAATGCTCTCAATCGCACCATACAGGAATTGAAATCCAACTAAGTATAATGGATAGCGTGCCACCACCTTTCTCTCAATCGCACCATACAGGAATTGAAATATTGTAGAAGTTTTCCCATTCGAAAGACCTGAATACTCTCAATCGCACCATACAGGAATTGAAATACTATACAAAAAGTCTTCTTCATAATAAAGTTCCGGCCCTCAATCGCACCATACAGGAATTGAAATCTCGCTAGAATAGATTCTAGAATACGTGTAACCTCGCTCTCAATCGCACCATACAGGAATTGAAATATCATGGATAGTAAAATCAAGCCTCCCAACACAGGGCTCTCAATCGCACCATACAGGAATTGAAATGCATCTGGATTAGTTTGATGAGAGGGTTTTTGGGATCTCTCAATCGCACCATACAGGAATTGAAATAACTGACATCGGGCGATAAGGTTACTTTACCCGTGCTCTCAATCGCACCATACAGGAATTGAAATGTGTGCTGTGCACGATTCTGGAAGTAGCCCGAAATCCTCTCAATCGCACCATACAGGAATTGAAATGATCGATGATGCATTTATCCCTGCTGGATGGCCGGACTCTCAATCGCACCATACAGGAATTGAAATAGGCTGCTGCTTATTATGCTGCTGATGTTGACGACTCTCTCAATCGCACCATACAGGAATTGAAATCATAAAAGAGATCGAGTCTGGATTGTTGCCTACTCCCTCTCAATCGCACCATACAGGAATTGAAATATAGCCATTTCGGCAGTCTGGACATAATACTAAACTCTCAATCGCACCATTCAGGAATTGAAATAGGCCGCTTGAATTCGTTCGTCCACGTATGCTGGTCTCTCAATTGTATATTCTGACCCATCTTGGGTTCGTCGTCAATTTTGGTGAAAGAATGTTAATAAAATACACATTATTATTTTGTGGTAACCCCGCTTCCTTTTTTGAATCCCAGCCCCATTTTTTCAATTAATTTGTAGGACTGGCTGGGTTTATAATCAACTTCAAACTGTTCTTTTATCACTTTAAGAATACCAGGGCCTGACCAATTTTTGGCATTGATCCCGTAATCTTCCGGTGATTTTTCCAGAACTATGGTTCTGATTTTATCCATCTGTTGATCTGTAAGGTAGGACTTCCTCCCTCTTCCTGACCTGTTTTCCAATCCTTCTACTCCATTTTGCTCGAAACGGTGGACCCAGTTAACCACCTGTTTGAAACTGATCCCGTACCATGACGCAACCTCTCTGCTTGAATGGCCCCTTGCCACATGGTAAACCATATTCAGACGTGTTGCCAGCAGAAAATCAGCGTTGTTTTTCAAAATTTCTGTTATTTCTTCCGGAGTCTTTCTGCTTATTTTTAATACAGGCTTGCCCATGATGTTAGGTTTAATCGGTATAAATATATAATTTATTTGTGTATTTAATAAACATTTTATATGGTCATTCCTTCCTTTATTATCCCTTCAGGCCTCAAACTTTCAAAGGCGGTTCTTATCAGCCAGGACCCCGGTCTGTTGATTGTAGCGGGATCCGCCCAGAAACGGTCTGCGTGCCCATGCTGTGGAAAAAGGAGTAAATCCGTTCACGGGTTTTATGACAGATCACTCGCTGACCTGCCCGTTTCAGGCCGGGAAGTCAAAGTTATCCTACGTGTCAGAAAGCTCTTCTGTAAAAACAGGAAATGTTCCCGAAAAGTCTTTACAGAACGGTTTGTTGATCAGATCAAGCCCTACGGCAGATGTTTTTCCAGATCAGCCGGCCTGGTCAGATCAGTGGGCACTGAGCTTGGTGGGAATAAAGGTGCCGCCCTCTGTAAGGTAATCGGGTATCCCATCAGTTCATCTACTGTTTTGAGGACTCTCAAAGGGATCATTGTTTCTGTCAGAACATTGACTTCGGGAACCATTGGTGTAGATGACTGGGCCTTTAAAAAAGGGAGGAACTACGGCACTATCATTGTCGACCTGATCAATAAAGAAGTTATCGGTCTGCTTGCGGCCAGGAAGCCGACACGCTTGCAGATTGGCTGAAAGGCCACCCTGAAGTTCACACCGTATCCAGGGACAGGGCAAGTGTCTATGCGCTGGGTATCAGAAAAGGTGCCCCTGATGCCATTCAGGTAGCTGATAGGTTTCATCTTCTGGTTAATCTTAAGGATGCCTTTAAGAGATCCCTGAGAAAGCACAGTCCGGTGATCAAAAAGTGCTTTGAAGAAATGGGATCCGGACAGGCGGACTTACTTACAACCGAAGATGGGAAAGCAATAGAAGAAATGGAATCGGAGTCCAGGGATATCCCGGCCTTATCTTCCCCGACAGAAGGGGAAACACGGATGGTGGGGAATGTCGGCCCGGATAGACAGTTTAAGTTTCAAAAAGCCAGGGAGCTTCATAAAGAAGGCTATGGCATCAAAGCTATTGCCAAACAGCTTGGAGCGGGAAGGAAAACAATCAGAAAGTACCTTGCCTCTGAGTGCCTGGTCTCAAGAGAGATAAACCGGAGCAGGATCCTGACCAACTTTTGTGATTTTGAATCTGAATTGATAAAGCTTAGCCAGACCAATACCACCTACTTAAACCTTTTCAACCACATAACAGAAAAGGGTTTTAATGGAAAGTATAGCCAGTTCTGTGAGCGGATGAATAAACGGGGCAACGATGGAAAAGCCGCAAAGACGAGAGGGAACAAGGTGCTCCCGTTGCTCAGGCCGGTTAAGACCTGGTCCCTGTCAAAACTGGCATTCATCGCCTTGGCAAAGGCCGGGACTTTGAAAGAAGAAGATCAAAAATACCTGGACATATTGCTACAAAAATCACCTGAAATCAAAAACACCACTGATTTAGCCCATTCCTTCCGCCAACTGTTTGTAGCCAAAGAAGAGGGCAGTTTAACGGAGTGGATAAAAATTGCAGGCGCCGAAGGTTCAGCACTCAAAGGGTTTGCAAAAGGGATAAACCAGGATTATGGGGCAGTAAACCAAGCCGTCATATCAACGATAAGCAACGGGCAAGTAGAAGGGCAGGTCAATAGACTCAAAACCATCAAAAGAAACATGTATGGCAGGGCAGGATTTGAGCTTTTGAGAAAAATAGTACTGGCCAATTCTAGCTGAATCCTTCACCAAATGTGACGAAGAACCTGATCTTGACCACTGACAATCCGGTAATGTTGACCACCTGTATTTTTTCAGTTATCGTTTGCTTGGGGTTGATCGGTCATAAGACAAAAGAGCAAGATACAGAACCAAACCAATCACTCACATTGTAAATCCGGAACAGGATTATGTGACCCACTTTCTGTTTTCGCCTGAAAAATGGCACAGCGTAATACAGGTAATTCTGTAGAATGACTGAAAAACACTGCAATTCCTTCACATTTCCTCCCATTTTCCCTAAAATACCTTGGGACCGAACGTTAGAAAACAGTTCGGTGGACTGTATTAGCGAGGCCTGTCACCGTATAGCGAAGTAGCCAGCCTACGCGCCGGGAAAGTTCCGATTTTTCCCTTTTCTTGCAATAACCTTTTAGTAGAGAACTGCTACGCCAACTTTTATAGCACCCATTCGGACATAAATACGAAAATCTCTCAAACCTGTGGAAGCACTAGCTTTAATACCACGCCTTACAATCGCATTCTCCTAAATGTCTGCCCCACAGTATTGCGGGGAGCCTGTCCCGAGCGGAGAAAATCGGGAAAGACGATGGGAGGAGGTAGAAAAGCCAATTTTTACACTCCAAGCTTCCTGTACATTTTGGGAACCTTTACCCGCTTGGCAGAGCTTCATTTAGCTTTAACAAATAGTATGTATTCCAATCTTCTTCTCCAAGAAGCCTTTGATTTTTTTGGACAAGGATTTGTCCATCTTTGTTTACAATAGGGGTTGAAATTATTCCTGATGGCAATTCAATATCTTCTTGGAGCAATTTGTAATCTGAATCATAAACTGCAGCAAATTTTGGTAAGGATTCAAAGAAATCCATCCACTCAGCTTGATTTTCCCTGTCATAATTCTTCACGATATTTTCGCTTGCCCCCTTTTTGTAAATAAGAATTATTTTGTCTTCAATCACAAACAGTTGTTCTATCATGGATGGGACTACCATTTCTAGTTTAGAGAATAATTCCTCTGTGTTTTGTAAATTTACTTGTGGAAAAGGGATTTTATCTTTCACATTTAGACTGACACTTTCTTTAAAAATCAGATCTTCTTCCTTTTCTTCATAGACATAAAACTTCATTTCAGCCATTAGGAATAAATACCAGAATTTACCTTTTTTTATGATTTTAGGATGATGTAAGAAATGAAAATCGCCGTCTTTGTAGATTGAATTTTCAGGGATTTCCATTTTCAACTCTACTTCTTTTGTAATAGGGTCTATTACCTCCAATATTGGTTCATTGTAATATTTTCTATAGAATTTTTCTTGGTCTTCCCAATCTTTTAAATCTCTTTCAGGGCGGTAGTATGCTAATTTATCCCCCAATTTAAAGGCTGGTCTATTGTAAGGATGCATATAAATATACCCCTCAGGTATAGTGATATTGTTGATTATCTCTCCTTCATTTGAAAACTGTATCAATCCTCTATGTAAATCCATAATTGTAAAATTTCCATCAAAAAAACCTTCTGAATAGGCCATGTTTATCGCATTTGGTCCGTCTGTTTTGAGATCAATATGAGATGTAATGTTCCCGGTTTTGTCAAAAATAATATAGGATGAAAGCCCCTCTTGTTTTGCCAAGAACATTCCGTCTTCTCTATCAATTAACGTCAATTCTTCTAGGTGATTGACTCTGATTGAATCAGTTACTTCAAATTTGTAATTTGTTGAAATGGATTGATTTTCGTTCTTATCTTTTGCGCAACCAATCAATGCTGCAGTAAGAATTAAACATGTATAATTTTTCATGGCCAAATCTAATGGAACGGATAATTTCAGGCCTGTTAAGTTAAGTTAAAGAGGAATGCATAATTCTTAATTTATCTATAATTACCGGATATTTCCCACTCTAATACCTCTGACATGACGGGTCTGATACTAACATGGTATATAAAGTTCCGTTTTCCCCTTTTCTTGCAGGGACCTTTTAGGAGAGGACGAACAGCCAACTTTTATCATATCCATCAGGGCATAAATCCCCTGTCCCAAGAATCGGGAAGAACGAGGGGATGAGGTAGAAAAACCAATTTCAAATCGGTAAGGATATTAGGGCAGGCAGACTACACCGAGTCACCACGAACATTGTGGCTACACCTAGCGGGGTGACCACCCAGAATACTTCGAAGGCAAGGAAATAAGCCGACATAAAGCGGCTACAAAAATAAATTAGCTGTCATGCCGGAAAAACCTCACTATAAGCAGAACTAATTTGAGTGATTATGGAGAAAAAGTACAAAACACTAATTATTCTATTTGCGGTTATAACGGTGGTATCGGTAGCCGGTTTTTATAAGTCCTATTGGAGCCAGAAAGCTCAGCTGTCTTACAGCTGGGGTGCGATAGCGGTCATTGTAGCAGAGTTGCTATCAGTGACAATAAGAATTAAGAATTGCAATAATTACTTATATGGAACACTTACCTAACATTGAAACGGATAGACTGTTTTTGACAGAATTGCAAGCAGGGGATATTCCTCAGATTGTTAAATATGCGGCGAACAAAAACATCTCTGATTATACTCTCAATCTTCCACATCCATATTCTGAGAAAGATGCTGTCTATTGGGTTAACCTTTCAAATCAGGGTTTGAAAAATGGGACAAATTATATTTTTGCAATAAGACTGAAAAGCTCGAATGAGTTCATTGGTGGAATTGGGCTGACAGTTGAGCAAAAGTTTTTTCGTGCGGAAATAGGATATTGGATTGCAGAACCTTTTTGAAATAAAGGTTACGCCACAGAAGCTACAAAGGCTATTATTGATTTTGGCTTTGACAAACTAGAATTAAATAAACTTACATCCTCACACTTGGAAAAAAATCCGGCATCGGGAAAAGTGATGATTAAATGTGGTATGACCAAGGAAGGAGAATTGAAAGAACACGTTTGTAAAAATACAGTCTTTCATACACTGATTTTATACGGACTAACAAAAGCTGAATACAAGCAAAAAACAACGAACTGCTAAACCAATGGGAATAGGGTAGAAGGGAGGATGAGGTATCTCTCAATTCCTGCAAAAATTTTAACGTACCCAAAATTAGCAGAACTAAAGAGGTATGTTAATTTCGAATCCTAGTCTTTTTCATATTATCGCTAGATTATGTTTGTTTTTTTAGACCGATATTTATTGGGCAGTGAGTAAGTTTTTAATTATAATTACTAGGATTTTTAGTTAGACAAACATGAAAAACTTTGGGTCTATTCTTTTATTCCTTTTATCTATATCCGCCATTTCATGCAGCCAGTTTCCGGAGCCTTCCCCCGTCAATTATGAGCTGTATGTCTCGGACCGTGATCAGTACCCCAAATTCTCACCTGACGGAGAGCATATCGCCTATTACCATGTCAATTCCCAATTAGCAGACTCGGAGGATTATCCAACGGGGTTGTACATCATCGATAAAAATGGAAATAACAGAAGGTTGGTACTTCGCGGAACCCATCTTAACCCAGCTTGGTCTCCAGACGGTCAGTGGTTGGTATTCTCCACATCAGGAGTGTTGCAGAAGTGTAAAACCGATGGTGACAGCCTTATGACATTTAAAGAGAATGATTTATCACAATACTCTTCCTATTTCTTTCCGGATTGGATCTCCAATGGGACGGAAATTCTTTTTGATAGGGCTGAAAATATTGCGGGGGAGAGTAATTTGTTGTCGATTAAAAAAGATTTTACAGGTTTAAGACCAATATTCGGGAATTTTATAGTGGCAGGTAGAGACCCGGAACTAAGCCCTAGTGGGGGTAGACTAGTTTATACAAAAGCTTCTGGCGATTGGGATGGCTGGAGAATTTTTGCGATGGATACGACAGGCGATAATGAGTTAATGTTGACGGAAAACAACAATGATAACCGAAGTCCTACCTGGTCTGCGGATGGCCAAATGATAGCTTGGAGTAAGAATGTCAGGATCCATGTTATGGATTCGGATGGAAACAATCAGACTCCATTATCACCTGGGGTTTACCCAAGCTGGTCAGTTCAGGGTGAAATTGTCTATAGCCATGCAAATCATGATTATTCTAAGGAAGTACTTTATATGATTGATCCTGACGAAAGCAATAGGCGTCAGCTGACCTTTTGACCATATACCCCAATCCTAATGAAAAATCCGCAGTATTTTTTAGTATTCTATAGCTTCTTGATTGGTTGCAGCATGGGGATAATTCCTCCAACTCTTGCAGTGTGAAGATGTCCATTTGATACTCATCCAGCATGAGCATCATCTCGATTTGAGGCTGTGTCAGATTTTCAGAAATGTATGTGCCTCTTGCCATTATACTTTGAGTCGGAATAAACCCTAATTATTTGGGTTTATCCTTTATTGAAATATTATTAGAATATAGACTTATATATTAGGAAAGACAAGCTGGGAATGTAAACCCGAACTTACTGTAGTTCCCAATGAATTAGTGTCTAAAGAGGTAGCGGTTTATGATGTGTCATTGCTACAGAATGCAATAAGGTCAGTTTTTAAATTTGCTTCAGGGTTGTTTTCGATTGATCCATTTTACTATTTCTTGAGGAATTCATGCGAAAGATTTGATCTTGAAGAATCGGTTCTTTCCAAAAATATAAATAGAACCTTCAATGATATGTTGAATATGGATTTCTCCAATGTTCAGAAGATCCCTGAAAAAATTGCCTTGCAGCTTATTCAGGAAAGTAAGGATCAAAGAGAAATTAGAGTGCAATATGCCAAATATCTTAATTCCATTTTACCCGAAAAATTGCTGGCGGCATGATGGGTAAATAGGGATAAATCTATTACGGGATAATAAGAATGTTTGGGATTAGTTAAACGGATAAAGAAGTAAATTGATAAATTCGGTCTCACCGAAGATAATCTGGTTCTGCAAACATATGATAATTAGTTGTTTGGGGTTCGCTAGCCAGAATTGTTATGAGAAAGAATATTACAGGAGTCATATTCGTACTTGGTTTCTATTTCTCTGCTTGTTCGCAGAAAACAATTCCAGATGTCCAAATTTCTAAGATGGACAACCTTCAATCTGATTCTGTTAATACTTCGGACAACACAGAATTTGAAAACAAAGCTGGACTTAAACCAATTGACAAAACTCAAAATTCTTATGAAATCAGATTTTATAAAACAGAAGAATTATCCGGAGAAAGAACACTAAAGGTTCTATACTCAACTGATCTTTGTGCTCACGGACACGTTTTTGTGAAAATCGGAGACGAAGTTATAGCAGACAAAGACAGTTTAGACATGACAGTCAGTGCAACGGCTTTATATTTAATGCGGACTTTAAAAGACAATTATAAAAAAGGCTACTACGCAAGTCAATTACTTCCTTGTTGAGGACACTTTATAATAGCAGATGATGAAAATGACTTTGTAAATATTTGTGGCTGCCCAAGCGGAATTGATTGGACAATTATTCACACAGACGACAATAAAATTAAACCTAGTTTGCACTGCCTGTCCTGATGAGCAAGGCGATATCGGAAGATGGGGTGAGGTAGGAAAGCCAATTGCAAATTGGTAATGATATGAGGATGGAATTACAAATCCCACCCAGTAACCACGAATATTGTGACTACGCCTAGCGTGGGAGCAAGCCTTAAAAAAGATGCAAATTATTTGGCAGAATTAAAGTTGTAAATGCCCTGGCCAATTTCACAGATCAATGTCAGCACTGTACTGCTGCTGATCGATTCAATGGCGAATAGATCCACTCCGTAAAATTTATAACTCAGCACTGGAAGATTGAATTTCGGTTGGTTCTTTCCCCATCTGGGCTTAAATCCGGAGAACCTTTCAATCTAGTGGAAGCACTAGTTTGAAAAATGTTGTCTCACAATCGCCTCCTCTTCTATGGAGAACCTGTCCCGAGGTTTTAATTCCGAGAGTAAGCGATTCGTGAAGGAGGATGGGACGAGGTAGAAAAGCCAAGCTAACGAGTCCGCCATATACTGGTTAGGAATAGCCTAATTCAGACCATTCACTGCCAAACTCAAAATGATGATTGGATCAACGTATGCAGTTTGTGAAATTTATGTAATCAAAAAATTTCTATTGTATCCTACAGGGCTTAAATCCGGAAACCATCAAATACCTTTTGATTCTGATATCTGAATTATAGTGCTAAACAAGTGCCTTCTCCATGTGGAGGAGGATGGGAGCAGATAGTTCCAGATGCTCAAGGAAATCTGCTTCCGGGAGTAGTTATTGCTGGCAACATTGGGATTCAGGTGGATCATTTTAAGGGTAAATAATATCAAGTCATAAAGCAATAGTAATTACTTGTAAGCGATAAATGTCGGATAACCGTCGGAAATAGAAGGATAAAGGCAAATTATAGTTGGTATTGTCTGTAGAGACATATAAGAAATAACCGCAATTTCGGATATAACACGTTGGCAGTAATTATAAAAAAGGACCAAAAATAAATCCAAACGTTATGACATCAATTCGAAAATTTTCAATATTGCTTTTTGTAGCAATAACACTATTCGGTTGCAAAACTGCAAAAATTATTCCCGACAAGCCTGTTACAGGTAATTTGCCAGAACGACCTGAAAGGTTGAGTTCTGAAATTACGATTCCTTTTGAAATCGATATTAATTCTATCAACGAGTATATAAATCAAAAACTGCCAAGTGGACAGATTGAAAGCGGAAGTGGAAGCTCAGGTAATACGACCAGATTTTCATATCAGATTTACAGAAATAAACCTGTTGTATTTAGTGCTCAAGGAAATGAATTGATCTTTAAAGTTCCAATTGACATAAGAGCAAGAGGAAGTTATACTGCTTGTATTGGGTATTGGCACCACGGAAGATGCCGTTCATCACCGATAAGCCCGGGAGTAACTACCACAGAACACGGTGACGCTTCACCCACAGTTGATATAGAACTAAGAGTAAAGTTAGCAATACAAGAGGATTACACGATGAAAGCCGAAACGTATCTAAAAGGTAGCCTAAGCGGAAATACGCACCTTCACATAGACTTAATTGGTAACCTAATAAGAATAAATATTGATATTAAAGACAAACTAGAGAAACCCCTACAAAAATTTGTAAGAGACTACCAACAAGAGATAGATAAAAAAGTTGCTGAGTTAGTTCAACAATATGACATCAAAACCGAAGTGAACAAATATTGGGTTCAAGTTGGCCAACCTATGGAACTTGGTGACTTTTGGCTTAAGTCTGAACCACAAAAAGTTATTTTTGAGAATCTAAATGCAAATGACAATAAACTACGTCTTGCTTTAGGTTTGGCTTCAAAGTTAGAAGTTGTATCTCAAAAACCTCCAGACTTCAACAGTCCTTTACCAAACCTTACTCTAAACGAAAATACAGAAGGTCTGTTTAACATATATCTTCCTGCAAGTACTACTTTTAACTCGCTTGAAGAAATATTAAAAAGAGAAGTCGTTGGGAAAGAATATAATAAAGATGGCGTAAAAATTAAGCTAAATTCCATTGATTTACAAGGAGTAAAGCTAACCAATACAAGTTTATTATTAATTAAAGCTAATGTTAAAGGAAAAGCAAAATCAAAGAGATTTAAAGGAGATATGTATTTTACTGCACTACCCACAATTGACACCACCAACAAGCTTGTTTTTGTTGAGGATTTTAGAATTGAAGCAAATACAAATAGTTTTTTGATTAATAATGGTTTACCATTTTTAATTAACAACTTCTATTACAATGACCTCAAAAACATGCTAAAGTATTCATATCAAGAGGACTACTCTAAATATTATGATTTAATAAACGATAAGCTTAAAAATATTGAGATAGATAACTTAGTAATTAACGGTACTCTAGAACAACTAATAGTTCCAGGATTTTATATAGACCAAGAAAGTTTAGACTTACTGTTAATCGCAAAAGGGAAGCTAACAACAATATTTAAACTAGAATAAATACGGTGCAACATTATGTTTTAGGTAATTATAAATGACAATGAAATGGAAATATTATTTAAAATTTTAATAGGTGTTTTTGCAGTTATTGGTGTATTATTCTTGGTAATCCTAGTTATATTTTTCTTTCCGACAAATAATGATAACTCAGAAAAAAAATATTGCAATAAAAAAGTAATTACTGACACTACTTTACTTTCATTGAAAAACGGAGTTGAAGATTATGATAAATTCAGACAACTTTATTTTACAAATTATATATTTCAGAAAAGTAGAACAAAATTCCCTTTAAAGGGTATTCCTGGCAGTATGTGGTCTATGGAAAAATGGACAACTTGCAATTGGAAAACCTTAACTCCATATTATATGGACACAATTACCTATGGATTTAGGAAGCCAAATCATTTCAAAGATAGCCCTTATGAAAGAAAGGAAGAAATATTTATGAAATCTGATAGTTCAAGATTAGAATCCGTCATAAATTTGACATTCAAATTGGAAACATCAAAATGGTTTTTAACAGAAAGAATTTCAAATTAAAAGAAATGGAACGTAATTTATTTAAGAAGGTATTTGCTTGGGTAGTGGCAATATTATTTATTGTCTCTGGAACATTTGTTTTTCTATTTGTCTTTAAAGGAGAAATAAATCCCATTTATATTCAATTATATAAAGACCATTTTAGTGCAATTGTTGGTCTTCCTGCTGCTGCATTCATTTCTACATTTTTAATCTTGCTATTAAAAATAACAGAAAAGGAAGCGCTTGAATTCAGCGTTTTACAAGTTACATTCAAAGGAACTTCAGGAGAAATAGTTCTATGGATATTCATATATATGACCATAGTATCTTCTATTAAAATATTATGGTAAAGAAAATAACTACCGCTTCCCGAAAGCATTCGGGACGGTGAGGTTCTTATGGGGATTGAGTCGGGATGAATATATCGGTTCATCTGTCCCCATTCTGAAAGATCAAAGGGAATAAGCCACTCCCTTACCCAAATTTCCACAATTCCTCCTAAATATTGAATTTCCTCTATACTTGGTATGTTTTTCTATCATTTTATTCCTTTTCTTGCATATAATCTTTTAGTTATTGAAATCTAAGATCCCGAGAAGCGAAGCGATTCGGGAACGACCAACCTACTTCTTACTCTTTATCTCACCTGGAGCAGATCCGATCGCCTTTTCCTAAAGGAGAAGGGCCGATGAGGCAGGTAGGCTACACCAACTTTTAGCACACATCCAGGCTTAAATCAACCTCACCCTAACCCTCTCCTTGAGGAGAGGGCATTAGACTCTGCTATCAATAAAGCATTCACTTCAAATCAGTTTTTTGTTATACTGACTAATAAATGACTTACCCATCAAACCTCTTTTACGGAGCGTCAATATCCATGCACCAAAAAGCTAGAGAGCTTCGAAAACGCAGTATACCTGCTGAAAGAAAGCTCTGGGAAATCCTCCAAAACAAACAGTTAGATGGCCATAAGTTCCGTCGACAACATCCGATACGCCACGGCGCACAAGTTCTTAAGATACATAGCCGATTTCTACTGCCATGAGCTGCGCGGCTGGTGATAGAACTAGATGGCGAGGTTCATAATGACGATGACCAGCGGGAGCATGACATCAACAGGGATCCGGTCATTAAGGAGTACACAATCCGTATTCTGAGATTCAAAAACGAAGAGATAATGAACGGGTTACCTAAGGTACTCGAATGTGTACGAAGCTATATGACAAGTATTAAATCAGAATACTGATTGCTAGGCAGTGATTCAGTTGTTTCCACGACACCATCTCACCTTATGTGGAACACATGCGTTTCATTTTAGCAGTGCCGATCGCCTTCTCCTAAATACCTGCCCCGCAGTATTGCGGGATGACTCGTCCCGATGAGCGCGATATCGGGAAGGGGGTTGGGGTGGGATACAAAAAATACTCTATATCTAATACATGGTATGTTTTTTCTATTATTTTATTCCCTTTCTTACACATAATCTCTTTTTTTACTGAAAGCTGTCATTTACCGCTGACTAGCGCCTTCTCCTCAAGGAGAAGGGGGGAAGGAGGTAGAACATCCATCAGGGCATAAATCCGGAATCCATCAAACACCTTATTGGTACTAACGGTGTTAATATGCCCTAGACTCACTAAAGAGACTTCCCTAGAATATAGAGAGCTAGACCCTGGCAAATCGATCTACAGGATTTGTTTTATGTAACTGCCATGTAACTGAGTTCTTAAAGCCGTGCCTCAAAGGATTGTACACTGGGGTTCTTATGTAACTGTCACGGGTATGTATCTGACTTGTCTTTTGAAATCAAGCATGTCACAGGTGTCGACATCCATATTGACGGCAACGGGCATTTGTCTTTTAAAAATCAAATTGTAAACAGATCAAATCGGATAGTCAGTTAACTACCGTTTTATAGCCCGCCATTTATCCCATACTGCTTAATAAAATAGGACCAATAATTGCTTCAAAATCAGCCATTACATTGCCGTTTTCGACTTCACCATATCCGCCGCGGCGGACTCAGTCTCCAAACAGCCTGATTTTCTTGTAATTAATGGTCTCTTAACGAAACCTAATGCAAGATCCGGGTTTAAGTAGGCCAAAATCAACAGTCTGATTACCCAAGAAACTGAGCTGACAATAATTATCCGGGTTACTCTTCTGATGGCACAGCCTTTTCTTCTTAACGCTTAACGCTTATAAGCGCTGCGCTATTGTATAACGAGTGGATTCCCCGGTACCTTTTATGCCTTCAAAAAATTGATCAATTTAGTTTGACAGAGCATCCATGTTTGTCCTGATATATTTCTCAGTCCAATCTTTTTCCTCTATAGAAACTTTGGTGAATAACCTTGAAGTCGATACGGGTATTAGCCAATTCCGGATCTGACCAGATGAGGTGTTGGTCAGTTTCATATATTCCTGAAGGTAGAACCTGGCAAACAGCTTCCGGTACTTGTTGTGAAGTTGAAAGTAGTGGGAGGAGCTTTTAAGGATGGGGGCAGGAACCGGGTGCTCCTGTACCAGTACGGCATGCACCACATCAGCGATCGGGTTTCCCCTCAGTGCTTCCTGCCAATCCAGAATTATCGGGCCTTTTGCAGAAAATATGATATTCTCTTGATGAAAATCGTTGTGGCAAAGCCTATCGGAGTCCGGGAGGTCCCGGAATAGTTTGAGTATTGTTTCAGTGGTATCCCTTCCCAAACGGCCCTGGCTGCTCAGAATCGTTTTTTCCATAAACTCCCGCTGGTTCGGGAAGTCCGTCACCGGAATGCTGTGCATATCTGCCTGCAGCCGGGCAAACTTTTGGGCGTATATTTTGATTTTATGCGGAGCTTTCCTGAGTATGGCGGTGATAGTTGGCCCCTTGATATGCTCCATCACGATCCCCTCACGGCCTTCAAGCCGGATGAGGTCTTTTACAGCAGGTACCGGCAGTCCATAAGCCATGGCCGCCGCGGTATTGGTAGCCTCCCTTTGCACATGCCGGCTACTGATCTCTTTTCTAAACAGCTTTACCAAAGTATCCGGACCATACATGAAAATTTCCGACTGTTCTCCTGCTGATATCAATTCACCGAGTTTCATTTCGGCTGGTGTTTAAGGGAAATGCGTTGAAAAGGCAGGTATAAAAACATTACAGTCCGCACCACATGGTAGATCATTTTCTTGATGTACCGCTTTCTGTTTCTTAGAAAGTTATATTTTTGATAGAGCATTTGCACGGCTGCTGAAGCCAATACATGTGCGCAAATCTCATTTTTTCTGTTTCTGAACTCCGGGCGCATCACGTCAAGAATCATGATATACCTCCTTTGCGAAGTGTGGTTCCAAGCGGTATGCGTTCTGGCGTCACAAAAAGGGAGTGTTTTTCCTTCTTCCCATCCTTTGATCTCGTTGTCTACCTGGAAGCCACATTCCGGTAAGTTGCCCGGTATGGATAGCCCCATGTGGCACCTGATCACCGCATCGGTATCACCCTGGTGTGGGTTGATGTTGGATTGTGGTTCCAAGATGCTCAATGATGCAGAAGTACATCCCGGTAAGGATTGGAGGATCTTCATCGTCTGTGGGCAACGGTTACAGTTCCTGTGATTTTTCATATTCCAGAAGATCAGCCCCATAGTTTTCCACTTTTTTGGAGGGAACGACATGGATTTGTTAATCTTATACGGCTGTAGCCGGTCCGGATCTTCTTCGATCAGACCAAGCAGCTCGTCGCGGATGATCTTCCAGTTTGCCTCCAGGATTTTTGTCCAAGGCAATTGCTCCCGGTCGTAAAAGGGAGGATGGTCCCCTTGGTATCTTCCGCCGAAAATACTGTACCAAGGCTCTGCATCCCGGGTGGTCTGTTTTTCTTCTTTGCGTAAAGGGATGTCTGGGGCATCAATGTTCATTTGATAATTCATTTAAAACGATTTCAATTTCGTCGGACCAATAATTACTAAGTTGCCCTTCTATCATGTGCACCAAAACCTCGTGCTGCTCACTGACTAGGTCATGCCCTCCGGGAATGTAGAAAATCTTGAAATCCTTAAGTGACAAAAGGGCCCATTTCCTGACTTTTTCAGGAGACATTAATGGATCAGATTCGCCCACAATGACCGTTAAGGGTGCAGTGACGGCCCCATTGCAGGTTTGATAGGTTTCCAGGATCTGTATATCTGCTCTCAGCAGGTCTGTAGTTCTTTCTAGGGCCAGCCGGCGTCCATGGTTATGGGTACCTTCGTATTTCTCCATTATGGCATCAATAAATTCGGATTGCGGCAACTGATGGATCATGTTACCACTGCCCGTTCCCGGGGCATTGCTGCCTGATAAAAATAAATGGTCGGGTGTACGTTTGCCCGCTTTTTGAAGTGCTATATAGCACTCATAAGCAGTTAAAGCACCCAAGCTATGCCCAAAGAAGGCATAAGGTCCTTCAGGCGGATCAAATACCTCAACAAGGGCAGAGATCAACTGGGTCATTGAGGTATAGGGCTTTTCTCCCGCCCGATCGTCCCTTCCGGGGGACTGGATGCCGATGAGCGTGATATCCGGATGGGTCACGTTTACCCATGACTGAAAGGCCAGCGGCCCGGAACCGGCATAGGAGAAACAATAGAGTGTAATCGCGGTTTTCCCTTCCGACTCCTTCAGTACTTTAAACCAACTGCCGGCCGTGACTTGTGCATCATCCTCAATGGCTGGAACAACTTCTTTTAAAACAGGTTCTTCGACCGCAGCTTCTTCTGTCTTTAGTGGGTTATAGACCAGTTCAAACAAGTGGTCGGAAACCGCCCTGATATGTGGATAGTTATAAGCCAACGTGTTGGGCAGCTTGATCCGAAAATACTGCTCCAGCTTGGAAGCCATCAAAATAGCCATAAGAGAATCCATACCCAAGAAGTTAAACCGTTTGTCATCAGGGATTTCATCTATGGACTCAATCAGCATGACCGATCTTAGCTCTGTTCGAACTACCTCTTCGATAAGCTCCCGTGCCTTTGTGGGTGAGGACTGCAGGATGCTGTCCAGATGGTCACGTGAGGCCTCGGGAGCAGCACTAATTGATGTTTTGGCCACCTGTTCAAACAAAGAAGGCTGCAAAGTGAAATCAATGAACGACCTGTATTTTTCCCAATTGATCTTGCTGATCAGGGACAGAGGCCGGCCAGTACCCAGTTGCAGTTCCATAGCGTTTAGCGCTTCCTGAGGAGGCATCAGCTTAAAGCCCATTTTATCCAGAACCTCTCTTTCTGCTGGCTTGGCACTCATGCCAACCTCATCCCACGGACCCCAATCAATGCTAAGCGTTTTTTGACCTGCTCCAGAGCGGTATTGGCTCACGGCATCCATGAAGAAGTTTGCTGCGGTATAATGGCTGAGGTTGACCGAACCCCAGAGTGCTGAAACCGAGGAGTACAAGATAAAGCAATCCAGGTCATGCGGCTTGCTGAGCTGATGAAGCGCCCAAGTACCGGCTACCTTGATATCAAGGGTGTCAAAAAACTGCGATTCATCCAGCTCCATGATTTTAGAAAACCAGTTGACTCCGGCTGCATGCAGTATCCCGCGGACAGGTATTTTACGTGCTTCTAGGGAAGCAAACAGGGCTTCCAGTTTTGGAATATTGCTCACATCCAGGCTGGCCACCTCAACTAGTGCACCCTGCTCTTCCAGTGTCAGTAATTGCTGAACCAGTTCATGTTGCGGATGATCTAATGCTATTGATGCCCATTCTGTCTTGAGGGGTACACTCCTGCGGCTGATTAAAACGACATGCCGCGCTCCTTTATCCACCACCCAAGATGCGGTTTCCAAGCCTAAGCCCCCCAGGCCTCCGGTAATGATGAAAGCACCATCATTGCGAAAGGTTATAGGTTCTTGAAGTGCCGGTTCGGCCGGGATTAATTGCTCCACATATTGTTCTCCTTGCCTGATGGCAATACAATTTTCTTTTTGGGGTCGAAGAACCTTGCCCATAATTTGAGCAGCTTTTTCTTCTGGGTTGATGCCCTGCTCAAGGTCGATCATACCACCGCGCCACTCGGGATGTTCCAAATACAGGGTTTTTGCAAAACCCCACAGCGGTGAAGAAGTTAAGTTGAGGGATATGGCCTCTTCCGGCATCACCTGCTGTGTGCCCTCAGTAACAATCCATAGCGGTGGAGTAATAACCACCCTTCTTAGTGCTTTTAGAAATGATATAAAAACGCCAAGGTCTTTTTGTACAGCTTCTTTGAGGTTATCCGTCTCGAGCGTAGCGCCGCTGCTTGAGGAGTTTTTTGGTAAGAAAACCACCTTCCAGGCATCTACATTGGCTCTGCTTTCACTGGTTACTATTCTGTTGAGTACATTAAAAACGGACGTGGTATCCATGCCATAGGAAAGCACGGCATCAGGCTTATGGGCATACTTCGTATCCATACCCACCCAGAATACCTGGTGGCCTCTTTTCCTGATCTTATCCAGTAATGCTTGCATGGCAGGAGAATCTTCCCCCAGAATAATCCATGAAATATTGGCCCTCAAATCCTCAATTTCACCGGGTAGCGTTAGTTTCCCTTTTTTTACCCAGATGAGATCATAATGGATGGTCGAGTCGGTCTTCCGGTCATGGGCAGGAGGTGCCGGTTTGTAATCAGGGTTGTATATCGGGCCGGCAAATGCTGAAATATTTTCCGCCTCAAGCCCTTTTACCCAGTAGCGCTGATGGTTAAATACTACTCCCGGTATCATTTCCGGGTACTTTTTGCCATGAAGTAACGTTTGCCAGTGAATAGTCCGGCCGTCCTGATAAAGTTTTGCCAGAGAATCAAAAAAGTGACGGGATTCCGTACGTCCTCCTTTGGGGATGTTTAATGACCTGAGCAGCACCAGATCCGACCGGTTAAGGCACTCTCTAATGGCCACCAGCGTACTGGCCCCGGGGCCGATCTCCAAGAAATGGCGGATATCTTCCCTGGCTAAAAGACCGGCAGCGGAAGAAAAGTGAATCGTCTGG
Organism: Algoriphagus sp. Y33; assembly: GCF_014838715.1. Taxonomy (NCBI): domain Bacteria; kingdom Pseudomonadati; phylum Bacteroidota; class Cytophagia; order Cytophagales; family Cyclobacteriaceae; genus Algoriphagus; species Algoriphagus sp. Y33. Next base: position 880,540 of record NZ_CP061947.1, read on the forward strand.
CGCAAATGATTCACCCAGTGATCTGCATTTGGTGCTTCGTTCATTTCCTTGCCAGTCGCAGAAGAAATCCATCTTTTTACAGGCCGGGTAAAGGTAAATTGAGAGATGTATTCGTGAAAAGGTTTCAGGACAGGTTCCAGCAAGTGGCAATGGAAGGCTATGTTCATTCTCAGATTATAGAATTCAATTCCCTGACGCGAAAAGTGGTCTACAACTCGTGCTACTTCTGCCGATTCACCTGCTATTACTGTTTTTTTAGGGCTGTTGATTACCGCTATCTGGGCCTTTTCCTTGTTCAGGATTTTTTCAACTTCTTCATGTCCGGCGAATATCGTTACCATCCTTCCTTTTTCAGGAAGCGTATCAACTAATTCTGAGCGCTTCATAAGCATCTTCATGCCTGTCTCCGGCTCAAAACATCCGGCGATACATGCAGCCGCATATTCTCCCAGACTATGGCCTAAAAGAAAGTGCGGAATGATACCGCACTCCTGCCAAAGCGTGGCCAGTGCATATTGAGTGGCAAAAAGGATTACCTGCAGGTACTTGTCATGCCATACTTCGTAATGGGTCACTTCAAAAGCAATCTCTTGAAGTGACATCGGAAGGTCTTTATCTTCTATGGCCCCGGCACACCGGTCAAATGCCTCCCGAAAAATTGGGATTTGATAGTAAAATTCCCGCCCCATGCGCATGAATTGTTCACCCTGTCCAGTGAAGAGAAAAGCTATCTTTTGATCGTTGGATAGCGGAGTGCCAGCCGGGGAGGTGCTTCGGACGAACTGTTCCAGCTTGTTCCTGATTTCGGTTTTATCCTGCACCAGAAAACATTGTCTGTACCTCAGATGCGACCTGCTTACTGCCTGGGTGTACGTGAGGTCATTGATGGCCATCTCAGGGTTTGTCTCCAGCCATTCCACCCAGTGTTGAGCCTGTTTTACCAGCCCCTGTGGGGTATGGGCAGAAATCGGGAATGGCCGGAAGGCGAACATCTTCAGTGGCTTCTCCTCTTCGGTAGTGGTATTTGGAATGAATTGGTGAGCATCCGGTTCTTCTAGAATAACATGAGCCAAAGATCCCCCAAAACCAAAGGAACTAATGGCTCCTCTTCTTTTTTCATTTTCAGGGTTCCATTCCCGGGTTTGCGTAGGGATCTCAAGTCGGGTGTTTTCAAGGTGAATGCGTGGATTTAGTTTTTTGACATGGATCTGAGGCGGAATTTGCTGATGCTGTAACATGAGCAATACCTTGATTACTCCGGCTATGCCTGCTGCCGTTTCCAAATGTCCGATATTGGCTTTTACAGACCCTACATAGCATTTGTCCTTTGCTGGGACTCCATACAGCATTCCTAATTGCTCCAGTTCCACAGGGTCACCGGTGGGAGTTCCTGTGCCATGAGCTTCCAGATAATTGATTTGTTTGCCTTCGAGGCCGGCTTCACCCAGTGTCCGGGCAATAAGCTTGTGCTGTGCTGCCCCGTTAGGGTAGGTGATGCCCATACTATGCCCATCCTGACCTATGGATGAACCTTTAACTACGGCTAGTATCCGGTCTCCGTCTTTCAAGGCTTCTGATTGCTTTTTCAGCATCACCAGTCCGCATCCCTCTGAGCGAACGTAACCGTCTGCATCGGAATCAAATGTTTTGCACCTGCCTTCCGGCGACATCATACCAAACTGTGAGAGCGTGATGGTGGTACCGGGAGAAAGAATAGCATTCACTCCTCCAACTATCGCCTGAGTACAGTCACCTCTATGAATGGCCTGAACCCCTAAATGAAATGCGGTAAGTGAGGAAGAGCAGGCCGTATCTACTGCCAGGCTGGGGCCTTTCAGGTCATAGAAATAGGACAGCCTGTTGGCGGCTATACTGTTGGAGTTGCCCAAACCCGAATAGGCGTTAAAGCCATTCATATCAGGTGTAAGCTTTATTTTCATGTACAGGTAGTCATTATTGGCTATGCCTACAAACACTCCTGTGTTTGAGTTTTGCAAGTCTTCTTTTTGCCATCCCGTATGCTCTAGCAATCTCCAGGATGTTTCCAGCAGCATCCGTTGCTGAGGGTCGATCTCCGGAGCTTCGTAAGGAGAAATGCCAAAAAGGCCCGGGTCAAACTGATCAATATCATCGGTCAGTCCGGCCCACCGGGTATTCATCCGGCCGGGCATTGCGGCTTTCGGATCATAGAAAATATCGTTATCCCATCTGCTTTCAGGCACCTCGGAGATGCCATCCACCCCTTGTACCAGTTGTTCCCAAAACTGCTCAGGGCTGTTAGCTCCCCCAGGGAACCTGCAAGCCATACCCACGACTACTACCGGATCCTCTTTGGGCAAAGCCGGCGGTACAGATGCTTTGGCCTCCATGGAATATAACATTTGCAATTCGCCGGAAAGGTAGCATGTTAAGCATTTTTGCCTCGATATTTTGTGATTGGAAGTTTTGGGAAGCATTCCCCGTGCTATCAGATGAATGGTATCTGCAGTTATGCCATAACTCTCCGTTAAGTTGGCCTGAATGCTTTCCTCGATCTGCTTGTAGAGGTTTGGCGATGTGTGGCGGTGTATTTCCTGAAACACCAGTAACCTTTCCTTATCGGGTCTGATGTGTGCAACGCAGGCCGTGAGATCGTTGCTTTGCAAAAAATCCTGATTTTGGCGTATGGCATACTCCAGGTCTTCTGCATTGTAATTAACTCCTCTTACGATTACAATTTCCTTTCTCCTTCCGGTAATGTACAGAAATCCATCCTTAATGAAGCCTAGGTCACCGGTGGCAATGATGCATTCATCATTATCGGAAATGTCGTGGGGTTCAGTTTCCAGATACCCACTGGAATTGTAAGGAGCCTCCATGATAATTTCTCCCTCATGGCCTTCCGGGAGTACTTTGCCACTTTCCGGGTCTTGTACCCGAATGGTTCCCGTTTCTTCATCAATTTCATACGGTGTTAATTTTCTTTGGTAGGTTCCGGCAGGTTTGTCAATAAAATGATCGTCAAGGTCTTTCAGCCCTTTACCACCTCCGGCAACCAGCAAGGTAGCTTCTGCTAGACCATAAACAGGCCTGATAGCATTTGCATTAAAACCTGAGCCGGCATACTTCTCCGCAAAATCATGCAGTATATTGTACGTTACGGTTTCAGAGCCTACATACAAATGTCTGAAGTGGCTGAAATCCCACGATTTTGAGGCGGTAACTTTTCGGGTACACATTTCCAGTGCAAAAGTAGGTGCGGCAGCAGCAGTACCCTGATAATCATGTATGGCCTGTAACCAAAGGTGCGGAGAGGCAAGAAACGAAGCGGGAGGTAAAAATACCCCAAAGCCGGATTCGTAAAGTACTGTAAACAGATGACCTACCAGCCCCATATCGTGGTGAAACGGCAGCCAGCCAACCACCCGCACGCGTTCCCGGCGCTGGAATACCCGGTACATTTTGGAAAGGTTTTGCAGCACTTGCCTGTGCGTGAGCATTGCCCCTTTAGGATGGGCCGTAGAGCCGGAGGTGTACTGCACGTAGGCCAGGTCATCAGCTAAAACATCTGGTAAAGTCACCTCACCCTCCAGCTCTTCATACATCGGCTCCAGCGAAAGCACCCTGACAACCGGGGAAACTTCACTGCTCAATGGACTTTCCCAGGTCTGTCCCCCGACAGACCAACCTCCAACAGGCCGTTCAGCTAACTGGCTATCCAACATGTCCTTTTGCCCCTCAGTGACCAATACAGTACTTGCCTTTCCCGACTGCAAGATATTGAGTATCCGCTCTATACCCGTACGGTCCCGCTTATGCCGGATGAGAGGGAGAGGGGCAGGTACACATCCTGCCAGTATGCATCCAAAGAACGCAATAACGAAATGTTCCTGCTCTTCAATGGGCAACAAAATTACGTCTCCCTTGATTGTGTTATTGGCCAGATGTTGCGCTACACGGATGCATTGCTCCTTTAGTTCCCTGAAGGTGAAACTTTGGGATTCAGTAGCCCGCCCGTCTAAAAATAAAAGGACTTGTTCCTCTGCCCGTTCCTCCGGGAAATTCATCACCATATCCTGAACAAGTATTCTTTCTGTATTGATCACTTTCATGTGTTTATAATTGTTTTCTATTGGCCACATGGAATCTCGCACGGTTTATAATCATCCCACTGTGTGTCGTCTTCGACATGCTCGATTTCATATATTTTTACTACTATTGAGTATTGAGACTTGGTGTTCGGTAATCGGAAACCAGTAACCAGAGAGCAGAGATCAGAACTAACTCCCCAATTTGCCTACTGCTCTTGCCAACCGCAACTGCTTTTGCCGACTGCCTATTGCTCCTCAGCTACACTCTTCGGAATTTTCAGAACGCTTCTTACGGATTGGCCATTATTACCTACGCCGGTTAAGGTCACCGATGTGGCATCATTGGGGATCGGGCTGCTTCCTGTATTGATTTTACTTTCATCTATGGAAATGCCTCCGGGATCTAACGTGAGCGACTTTAGATTGGTGGTGATCCATGACAGGTCTCCATCCACACTATCAAAATACTGTATCATGGGATTGGTGGTATCGTTTTTACTGAGGTAATAAATGTCAGTTGAGGGGCCTGGCTGGTAAATAGTTAGCATCAGTTCGTTAGTCCCGAAGGAAGATACAAAAGCTCCCCAATTCGAAGGGTCAATTGCAAACATGATCCCGGTAAGGTCAGGGTTTTTGTATTTGATATACAAGAGCTGAACGGGCTTTACTTTGACAACAAAGTCGTGCTGTGCGGGTTGTTTGAAGCCATTGATGATGATGGAATAAGTCACCGAATCTGGCATAAACTGGGCATTATGGTTCCTGATATTGTATATTTTGGTAAGCTCGGCTCCCGACGTGGTTATAAAAGGGGAGCGCACATTACTTCTGACGGATTGCAGCCACTTCATTTCATTGCTGCTTTCGTACATGGCTTTCCAGGTAAGGGTGACTTCCTCGCCCGCTCCAACCGATTGGCTTTCCGTTGGACTAAAAACAGTAATCAAAGGCGGGACTTGCGTAAGCGTGATGGATTCCGGCGGGGATTGATTGCCACCGGCCCAGGCTGTTGCAGTGTAAGTCCGTTGAGCATTCGTATCGGAGCCTATGCCAACAGTGTCGCTGCCTGAATAGGGAGGCGTTTCAAATGTTTTTTCACCTTTTCCGTCAGGGTAGCCTGATATAACTACGCTGGTACTGGCTGCACTTTTGAATTGAAGGTTAGACTCTTGTCCTAACCCAACGATTAGAGGATCCAGCCAGACAATTACGCCCAACTCTTGTGCCTTTTTGGTCACCGAAACGGATGTTTTACCGGAGTTTATACCAATAAATTCATTGATAGTGACATATGCCGTACCTGTAGAGTTATTGACAGGAATGTCGTTGAATGTAATTTGAACAGTATCTCCCGGATCCAGCGTAGTATCTTTCGTAGCTGTAACGACGAAGTCATCCCCAACCTTATTGACGGTAAATGGAGTGGAAACATTACCTGTACCGAACTTCAAATTGGTAACGAGATCACCTTGACTATCACCAAACGGAAAAGTGACAGTGATCGTGTCTCCTCCGCGGCCGGCCTTAAAAGGTATTGGTTTTCCTGAGGTAGGGTTTTGGATAACAAGTTTTAGGTTGTCATTCGAGTTAACGAATACGGTATCGGGCAGAAAGGAGTAGTCAAGTAGTGTGCTCATTGTTCAATTTGCTCAAGTTGGTTACTAATTGTTTTTGTTGAAGTTGGAAAGGCTTAGCCAGCCTTCCATCAGACTCAAAGGTTGAGGTGTTAAGGCGGCCTGGGAGGTTTGCTCCGTAATCGTCATATCCTGCTGCCATTCGGTGACATCTTTTCTGGCTACCCAGGCCCAGTCCCCCCTTACTTCAGCAGGTGTAGGCATCCTGAGCTGATTGGAGTCCAGCAGCAACGGGCCTGTTCTGAATGTGGCGGAAAGGTTTTCAATGGCTGCGGTCACCGGACCGTTAGGGAGGGAAATGCTACTTCCGGGCAGGCTCCCTGGTATGATCGGCAGATCTCCGGTAGGATCCATGATCAACGTAAGCTTTACGGGGCCTTGATTGGCAGCCAGTGCTATCAGGTGATCGGTAATAACATAGCCGGAAGAAGGGGGGGGCGATTTACTTAAAGCAGATTTTACCTGATCCAGGGAGAGGGAAGCTCCTCCCGTTTTGAGTAGCTGCTGTAACTCCTGTGTCTGGCCTGTAGATCCATACACCTTATAAAATTTCGTGTAGTCATCATTGACGAAATAGCCCATCACTCCATTTTTTTTCATGAGGCTGTCACCGATTCGGACGTTAAATTTTACCGACATAAATGGAGGCTCCTGTGGTTTGTAAATGCCCTGATCGTCATAATACGCTCCGGTCTGGAACCACCCTTGGTTATAGGCGGGTTTGCCAGACAGGGTCAGCTCTACTTCGCCCCTTACAAGGGCCAGCGGTTTGCCTAGCAGTATGGAGAGGTTATTTCCTTCCTTCAGCGGGTTATTTAACCACAATGTTGAATCAATCGCATTCATCAGTTCGGTATAAGCCTGAGCGCCACTGCTGCTGGTTCCTGTTGCTAAAAGGGCATCGATGAAACCCTGAAGGTGGGCATTTGGTAAATCGGGACCCGCACCCAGCGCCGTGTTGGTGCCCGGGGCGGCATCCCAGCGGATAGTCAGGGTATTGTCATCTCCCGTTACTTCCCTTCGCACCTTGATCACTTCTCCCTGGCTGTTGCCGCCTGCATCAAATACCATCAAGGCATCATCTAGGTAATTGGCCATTACCCATCCGCAGATAGGGCTGGTGCTGTCAGAGGAATTGGTAAATATTTCATCATTATCGCTCTGTAAAAAGCGAGGTGTCATTACGGTATCCTGCGAGATTCTGGGAGGCAACTGACCAAATCTATTGGTGTCACTACCGCTGTAGTTGGGGCTGCTGGTAGTCATATCAGGAGACCAAATGATGTTTTCTATGGGATCGTCAGGGCCTAATAAATTGCTTTTTCCCGGCAGTATCTGCCCGTAGGAGTCTACCAGCCACAGGTCCAGCACCTGAAAATGCCCTGACCGGATAGGGAAAAACGGGCCCGCATCCCGGATACCTGTAGAACCGGCGACGGGATCGAAATATGAATTTCCCGTAAGAAGATCCTGAATACCGGTATCCAGCGGTTGGTTTTTCATGGTGTTCAGCACGGTAGTGAGCTGGAGCGTGAAACCCGCCATGGACTGGGTCACAAGATCCATATAAGAAATATTATTGGCTACCCATTGGAGGTTTTCAATGGTGTTTTGGGGTAAATTTTGATAGTTAGGATCGTTTTTAAAAGTGGTAAACTTGGTTTGGATATTTTGCGTCGTTTTTTGATTTAAAACAGATCTCCCCTCAAAGACGATTTCAGGAGAAGGTGATTTCAGCTCTGATCCCAGCCATGAATAATCCAGTTCGCCCAGCTCCCAGTCCTTCAAGGCATCAGCCTCCTCAGAGGAGGAAGGAAACCATTTGATCTTCCAGTCCATAAATATGGGCGTCCAAGGGTTTTTGTCAGGCCTGTAGGCCACTCCGACAGGATCTGGCAACAACCCTTCAAAACCGCAGGCTGCAGTCAATGCCTCAGTGGGAGGCTTGGTTTCAAAATCAGCCCAGCAGGAGGTTTGCTGGGTTTGAATTTTTGCCGTAAGTTCTTCCAACTGATTTCCCTGGGGAGTTTTTCCCGCCTTCTCAAAATAGATAGAAGCAATCAGTTGAGCATTGCCGGTATCCAGTAAAAGCACTTCCAGCCATAGCCCCTGCACTTCTTTCGGGAAGGCATTCCAACTTGCCAAAGTGATTTTGCCCAGGAGATCTTCCCAGGAGATCGCAATGGGCTCCTGTTGTACAGGAGCATACGTTACGCTGATGGCCGTGATGGCCTGTCCGGTGAAGCGGGTGGGTAACAACTGCGATTCTCCATTCAGCTCCGGAGGGAGAAGCTTGGTGTCCAGCTCACCTCCGCTGACCAGCACCACGGGGTCTGATGGGGAAGCCACCGGATCCAGATCTACGGCCTTTAAGATATATTCGTCACCCAGATCAGCCAGAAGGTTTTCGGCGGAGGTTTTAATTGTATTTTGTAAAGTAGTTTGTTGATTCTGGTTTAAGGTAAGGGCACTACTTATTGCTTTGGTGCTATTGTCTACTTTTTCAGTCAGTAGGGTTAAATTGTTTGGGTCAATGGTAGCGCGATTATACATCAGGTACTCCTTTTTCATAGCCAAAGCATAGAGCTCAAGCTGCTGGGTAGTTATGGCCCATCCGAGCTCATTGAGTGCAGTCTGGTCAGCGTTCAACTGAGTGAGTGCCTGGGTCTGTGCCGGATTTAAAGGAATGGACTGTTGCCCCTGACGGTTGTCATCGGATAGGGCTGGATTCGTTGATGAGCCATCTGACCTGACTACGATCCATTGCTGTCCGTGGTACTTTTTGTCAAACTTCGCATCATGGATCATGCTTTGGGCCCATTCCGGATCTGTCTGCAAGTCAAACAGCAGGTCACGCTGAAATGCTTCCAGAGCAATGGCCAGGTTAGGAATGTCTTCTTTAGTAATGCCAGAACCGGGCACTTCCGATGCTTTGGTCGCCATGTAAGTGGAAATTGCCGCCTCAGGAGTGTTGGCAATCGACAATGTTGGTAATTTTTGTTTGCCTTCTGAGCCAATGGGAGCTCCTGTGCCGTAAGACTTATTTTTTCCTTTCCACTGCACAGTGGCTACCATGGAGTGATAGAGGCCTTGAGTGGGTAAATCCGGAGTGGCGGTTGTGATGCCGTTTTGCTGCTGCCAGTTATGCCAGGCTTCTATCATGGCTTTGGCCCGGTCAGGGAGGTTCAGCGATGATGGGTCCCATGCGCCGGATAGGCCATATTGCTTTTGCCATGCCTGCCAGTCGGCTACAGCTTGTTCCACATCCTCAGAAGTCCATTGAAATTGACTTTCAAGAAAAGACTGCCAGTTTTTGTCAGTATCGGACGGTAAGCCATACAAAGGATCCTTTTGAGGGTCTGCATACCACCCAATGATGGAATAAGTATACGTTTGTGTTTCATCGGGGAGGTCGTCATGTAAGGCAAATACATTTTGAATATTGTCATAACTTACTGACCAGGTGATGTCTCCGGGACCCACGGCCTTTAATTCAGCCGTTCCGGAATCCTCGCCTTTGAACTGGTCCAGTGGCATATGAGTACCTATTTGGCGAACCCCCAGATTGGTATCTTCATAATAGGGATATTGGTTTACATTTTGAATGTCACCTCCAGCATCCACCAGGATGTCGCTCTGAACAATAGTGGGCGTGCTGTCAGGAGCTGCTCCGGGGCTGCTATAACCAAATCTGGTGATCAACCACCGGTTAGGAACGTTGGGGAAGTCCACAGGAGCCCCTTCGGTAGTTTGTTGTTGTCCTTGTCGGAGGCTATTGGGGAGTGTCCATATCAAATGGGCACCAACGGAAGGGCATGTACCTTTAGAGAATGGAGCAGGCTGGGCAGTGCTGCCAAACAGCCATAAACCATAGTAGTCATTCTTTAGATTGGCCCATGTTGTCTGTGCATTCACATCTCCCTGACCTATGAGCAATACATCGGTGGGGATAGGGATTAACAGGGAGGGGCCGGGCCAGACAGAGGATTTCTTGCTCATTTTTTTACTTGGTCAATGTTGGTAGAAGGATTACAGGGAGGAAAGTTGCTTCCTGACTCATAGGGTTGTTTCTGTGCGGTTTTGGTCATTTGAATGGCAAATCCACCTGAGGTCAGCTTACCATCTTTCAGAGACCCCGGGGGCATTGTTGTGGTGATATTGTCCACTAAACCCTTGATATTTACGACACCGGCAGGCTGGTCATCCCCTGAGCGGAACGAACCGTAGCCTCTTAGTTTGGTGCCATGCCCGTCTTCGATTTGTACTCCGGCAGGGTAACCACCCTCCCCAAGACCTCTCAGGAACAAGTGAAAATCACTTCCATCCTGTGGCGGGTCGTTCGGGAATAACCCAAACTGGAGGCCTTCGCCCGGTTGAATAAACTCCACTTTATCCGGTACACCGGAAACCATGCATAGCAGTGTGTTGGGCGAGAGGGTATCCATGCGGATGATGGGTAGGGTGTTTCCCCCCTGTGTAGGGTTGATCTCTATCCCCGGAAAGTCCGCAACTACCTGTGAGCGAAAAATGAAACCTGTAATAGGGCCACCTGCTTCGCCGGAGTCGGCAGGGGGTGCGTCCCGCAAAGTTGATCTTAGGGTCAGTTGCGCCTTATCTACCTCATCATAGATCTGTTTAAAGAAAGAAAGGTTGAAAACGGCATCAGCAGAAGAAAGTACACCCACGCTCAAAGCTCCGTCAACCATCCGGTCCAGCCAGTTTCTGTCTAGGTAGAAGAACCGGATAGATTCGATGGGTAAAAGCCTAATATCGGGTACCATATATTCTACAGGCACGCCATAAAGCAGGGTTAGCTGCGCCAGCCAGTTTTTTAGATTATCAGGGAGTACCGGAGGGGGGTATTCGCCGGCCTGCGCTTGTGCCAATTGGGTTACTACATCCGAATGCAGGTCTTCACGATTTGTTAGTGATGCCATGGCTCTATTGCTTATTTTTTTGGTGTAATTTCAGGAGTGGGTCTTCGTCATTTTCTTCGATGGCCTTCTTTTCTGCTTCTGTGAATACAGCAGGGAGTTGATCAATGAGCATTTTTTGCTTTCTGCTTTTTAGTTTGTCCCAGGCTACCTTTTGAAATGCGTCTGTAAAGAAGGACCGCGTGGCCGAATGCAGGTTAACTGAACCAACGCCTTCTCCGTCAGCCTGAATGGATGCGGCTGCTGCGAGCGTATTTTTCTGTTTGACCTGGTTGACTATGGATCTTAGATAGTCTGCCCTCCAGTTGAACATCCCCTGGGCAAATGATGCATCTGAAAGTGCCAACAATCTCCCTATTTGCCAGGCGGCACTGTAGGCATGATTGAAAATACCTGTGTCGGGATCGTAGTGCATGGCGTGGTCTGAGTAGATGTATGGGCCGTAGTTGCCATTGTCCCGAAGTTGCGATGATTCACGTTTTGTAGGTGATGGTACCAGCGGGCCCCGGTACCATGAAGTGGCATTTTCTCCAACCCGCATCTGGTTTTGAAGTGCCACATAGCCGATATCCAAAGCTTCTTTTGCCATTGCGTTTTGTTCGGTTGCCTTGTCAATTGACAGTTGGATCAATGATGTGCCTCCGTTGCCAGGCTGACAGAGGGCTTCCATCATATTGAGAAATTCCCGGTCAAACTTGGCTGCTGTGAATTCCCAGCTTCCCAGATGAACCAGCCTGATCTTGGTATAGCTCCCCGTGGTGCCGGCACCATTAAGGTGATTTTGATGACCCTCGAAGGATACCAGCAAGGCCATGTTTCTCTGACCTGTGCCCGGTACCCTGTTAGCGATACATAAGGAAAAGCAACCATCTGCGTCCATATTCAGAATCACTTTTCCATCCGTATTTACTGCACGTGCGTGAGACAAATATTTTAACTCCTCCAGCTTGGGAGCAATGGCTTGAAAGTACTTCAGGTCTATATCAACCACGGTAACTTTATCAGTATCGTTTCCTTCGAAATCATTGCCCAGATCTGGAGGGAGGATCCCATCTCCCGGATTGACGAGTTGCCCGGTAGTGACCGTATGCGGGGTGCTTATTTTACGGGTACTGCTGGTTTCCAGGTATTCAGCTTCGTATAGAGTCAGCAAGCCCATCCAGGGAGTATCTTCGTCTTGGGTGGTGTCCGTGGGGTTAATAGCTCTGGACCAGGGTAAGCTAAAGTCGTTAAATACAATATTGGGGAGGAAGTTTGCATAATTTCCCTCCTGGTTTGCCGGTGGAAACAGAGAGTGAATGTTATTGGGCTTCAAAACAAACCTGGGACCGTCTATGATAAGCTTTTTGGTAGCGTCATACTCCGGGTCGTCACCCGAATCCACTACATTTTGGATCGTTTGTTTTGCGGTAAGTGTATACTCATCCGTTTTAAGAGGTGGCTGTATGGAGTCAAAAAACTGAATGTCTCCAGCACCAACTGTTCCTGGATTGGTAATGATACTATTGCTCATCAATTTGTTGTTTTTGAATTAATTTAACACTGGTCGTTTTGTGAGATGAATCGCCAAAATCAATTCCGCCCTGTGCGATGGAAAGTTTATGGATCAATTCATTTTTTTCTGCGCTGTCTTTACCCAAAGCATACATGCCCAGCACTTCTACCTCCTGATCGATCAGAGAGATCATCACCCCATAGTAAGTTTCAGCCTTGGTAGGGGCATCGAATAATAAAAGCGTATTTTCCTTGTAGGCCTGGACAGTAGTGGGTTTGAACTCTCCGGTTTTGACCGGCACTTCATCCGCAGCAATAGCCACCCTGATTGATCCGGTATCTGCTTTCCCTTTCAGCATTACGCCAAACACCTGGCTTTGCCTTGGGAAAACCGACTGGATCCATCCCTTTCTGGTTGTATTTCCCGAAGTTTTTACAAGGTTTTGATCCACCAGATCGCTGGCTTTTACATGGCCGATCTGACCCGTTTTGGGTTTTATTTGTCTGCTGTTTTGTACACGTACCAAACATCCGTCAGCAAGGAACCATCCGCCGTTGATCTTGGAAAGGTGGGTGTTGATTTGCCAGCCGAGTGCCGCCTCAGGATTGGTTTCAAATCCCTGGACAACGATCTGGCCCGTTTCGGCAGGAAGCCCAAAAGTTTCAGATCCGCTGAAATGGTTAAAACCCAGCAGGCTGCCATATTCATCAAAACTCGCGATAAGGCTTGGCATCTCTCCCTGTAGCTTCAGGTCAAGTGGCAGTTTAGGGTCAGTCTTCCATACCAGTGTGGTACCATCATACAGCGTTTTGCTTTGGGTGCTGCCAAAGTCCGCAAGTGAGGTCAGGTAGCTTACACTGGCAATTTTATGGGTGGTTTTCCATTGTCCTTTAGCCTTTCTGGCCAGTTTGGGAACGTGAACGGCTTCAGGAGTATCCTTGCTTATGGTCTTATAGGTTTGCAGTTGTGCTATTAGTTGAGGCTCTCGGATACAAGCCGGTTCGGCGGCCAGGGACCGGGGTGCACGTTGGAGTAGGGTAGTCTTGCCTGGCTCCACTTCACCATTGTTCTGATAGATCCCTATTCTGGCGAGTACCGGGAAGTCTTGCAGTATAAGGTTGGCCGATGAAGCCATTACTGATAGGTTAGGGTTTAGCGGGGCGTTGATGGCAGAGGCCTGTAGCGCACGGTAAATGTCATTCCGGGTATTAATCACCGTCACATCCATGATGGACTGCCTGATGATGGTAAAGGCCTTTTGCTGGTCCTCAGCAGGATAAAGTGCTGCTGGCGGATAGTTAGGGGTAAAATCATAGGACAATCGCCTGACGTCACCGACTACATAAGCCAGGTTTTCCAGCGGAAACTCAGGCACAACCCCTGAATACACATATTGGCTGGCATCCAGTTCCAGTCCGAACAGCACATTGGGAATAAGCATGGTATTGGGATCAGGGGCAATTTCCCGGTTCAACTCTGATCGCGACCACAAGGCCGACGGGGCTCCGTTGTTGCTTGCCGAAAGGCTTATATTCCGGGCTTTAAGGTTTATTGCTTTTCCTGAATTGTCGGTTAAAGTAATGGTCATCAGAGAGAGCAATTGATCTTCTTTTCCCATTGGCCTTACACCTACCTGGCTACTGCCCTGCAAGGAAGTATCTGAGTTGGTAACCGTCACCGTGCTGCTTGGAACCGCTGATTCAACGGTGAGCCTCCAGGGTATAGGATTTATTACCCATTCATTCTTACCTGTGCCTTCTTCACCATCGTTACTGTCCTGCTCCAGGCCTGTTTGCGCCGTCCACTTGACCACCTGCTGGTTATCGCTCTGCTGAGCGTTTTCATCAGCGAGCATCACCATTCTGGCGTTTGACTGGACGGGGGTTACTGAGGAAGATGTGGGGGCTGGAAGGAACGATGCTTCAAAAGCAGACCAGTCCAGGCTTGCCGTACCCGGATGGTTTTCCTGATTGCCGATCGGAATGGAGAAACTGATCACGTACCAGTCTACTTCCACTTTGCCATACACCGGCGGGCCTTGTAGCTCAAGCGTACAACCCAGCTTAGCCACCAGCCGAACGGAAACACCCGCAATGGTGGTCTGGAAGCCGGCATAGACCGTTACACCGATGCCGACATTGAAATAGAAAGGTTCCCATTCGATGAGGAAGTTGGCATAGGCATCCAACCCCGCAATGAGAGGGCCCGCATCAAAGGCAATTTTCAGATAACCTCCCGACATGATGGCCGTAGGGCAGATGGCAAAGTACGCGCCACCGGTAATGGATACTTTCCCTACAGAGAAATCCAGCTTCCAGTTGATCCCCAGACGAGGCACGTCCGGATAGTAAACAGGCTTATTGAATGCGGGGTGATACCCCCCTAAGGTGACCACAAAATCTCCTGCGTGGATCATTCCCCCATCTTCAAGCGGGATATCTTTAAACCATAAGTAGAAGGCAAAACCTCCCGTTAATTTAACATCCTTGGCCAGCACAAATGAATTTGGGGTCAACTGAGCTTCGGCAGAAACATATCCCGCTGCCGGACTGATGGTGACTTTGATGGCCAGCTCCATATAGGCCAGGGCCAGGTTGGGACCAACTTTGGGAGGAAGTGTAGCCGTAGAGACTCCCAGTAGGTTGAATTCAAAGTCTTTGCCAAAGCTAAGGAAAAGCAGGGCTGTAGTTTCTAACAACTGAAAGGAGGAGAACTTAAGGCCGGCGGCAAACCAGTATTGACCTACTTGGGGACGAATGACATCATTCAGTTTAATCAGAGCATCCATAGGATTCTCTCCTTCCGTAAAGGAACCTTCCGCTACCCCTTTGACCAATGGGAAGTTGGCGACGTTTTCAATACTTGGAATATCGAGGCTTCTATTATAGGCAAATCCTGCAGCAATACCTTCAATGAAAAATGCGGGAATACCTCCCAGTGGTGCATTAAGGACTCCGAAAATGAACATGGAAGTTGAGGCATCTCCATTTTGCATCTTTATTTGAGCATAAGACCCTAAAGCCCCCAAAGAGAATTTTTTTGCGGAGAGGATGGCCACGCCGGTATATTCGACAATACCATCTGATTCACTTTTCAGGAAGCCGGCGTTGATGGTGATACCACCCGTGTAATCTACGGCAAACCCATCCAGATCGATCGTGTATTTGCTCCAATCGGTAGGCGCTGTGACTGGCATGCCCACACGCAGACCTTGAAGTGCCGCTTTGAACCCGGCCAGCTCAAAGCTTCCCGAACTGATAAAGTCAAGCAATGGTGGCGTTTTTTCTCCTTCCCATCCCAGGCCAATGTTTTCAATATACAGTGGACCGAAACTTCTTTGTACAGGGATGACCACCTCATGACCGTTGCCGGTGTTGCTGCGCAGGTTTACCCAAAGTTTATCGATGTAGCCAACATCAACTGAGAACCGGGGATCAGTTGTTTTATTGTCATTGTCGGATTCACCTGATCCAAGCACGTTTTTGGCGATCGGGTTATTTCCGCCTCCTTCAGAAATGGTTTTCGGAGATAGGGAAAGTCCCATTTCATCCATGGTCAGACCCGCCCCGAATTGCATCTTGATGGGCTGGTCTCCCTGAAATTGCAGGTCGAACAAGGCACGCGGATCTACAGCACCCAGTTTAAAGCGGCTCAGATCCACAATGGGTTGCCCGTTTTTACCGATGATGTCGAAGCCTACATTGTTTAATACCAGGTTAAAATGGGTAAAGTCTACGGAGTAAGAATCATTTCCGTTTTTGGCAATAGGAACATAAAAACCAATTCCTCTGTCTCCAAATTCCGGCGTACCGTTTACACTGTTGCTGATCCAATCGGTATTTTTTCCTCCCAATTGGAAAACAAGGTTAGGGATGGCAGCAATGGAGAGGTTTGGTGCTTGTATAAGCAAACCATAGTAGCCTTCCACCTTGGTTTTGGGGCCGATAATGATTTTTCCCTCTTCACTGAAAGTGAGCAACGTCCATTGCTCTTTGAGCAGCGTAAACAGGAAGTTTCCTAAAAATTCCGTAGGGGTTAGTTTAGCCAGGTTATCGAATGAATTGAGGACGTATACTCCGTCGGTATCTTCTACCAGTTGAGTGGCTTCGAGGAGCAATACTGGGCTAATCGTGGAGGATTTGATCAGGGGAGCCTCCAACCATGCCTTGACCTGATCCTGATTAAGCACCAGGAGAGAAACATAGCGCGGCAGTACATCTTTGATCACGCTGAGTACCCAGGAAGAAACCTTGTCGCCGACATTACCGCCTCCAAAGAAGTTTGGCAGCAGCTCTACATTCAGGGAAGAGTGGGTTGCCAGGTTGTTTGGATCTGCAAGCGGATCGAAGCCGAAATCAAATTGTCCGTTGCTGAAATTGATACTCAGGCCCGGACCATTCAGGTTTTCGATGGGCACGACCATGTCCAGCCCAAAAGAGATGTCAAAATGGCCCTGATCCAGATTGTAGCTCACACCGGTTGGAGCAATCTCCATTTTAAGCAATTTCATATCAGGCAGCTCTGCCCCGGCCCATAAGCCAATCGAGTTGGTAGCGTCCAGCCCGGCAAGTAGCTTAAAGGGCAGTTTGGCACTTGGTATGTACTGGATCTGCCCGCCTATCACAGTTAGAGCGTCCGCCGGTAAGGCCAGTTTGAGCAGGTCTGCTATCGCGGTAGCCGTGTCGTTGGCATTTGCTGTTGAAAAACGTTCTTTGACCCATGTAAAGGCCACTTTTTCCAATTTTTCAAGTAATTCATCCCCGCTCATACCCTCACTTAATGCCTGTGAAAAGGCACTGACAATAGTGTTGACCAGATCTTTTACATCCGTTTTGGTCGCGAAGCCGTCCATGGCAGCAAAGAACTTGCCTGCATCGGTCGTATCGGCTGGATACTTGATTAGCAGGTAGTTCATTAATTTGGGCACCACATCATTGATCACTACTGCCGCTCCGGTAGCCAGGGCTTGTCCAGCCAGCGTGCCCCATCCCTGGAATGGCAATAACTGTACCCCTAGGCCGGTGGGTTGAGCAGGAGTGCCTTGTGAAATGCTGAACTGAAATTCTTTATCATAAGCCACATGGGTGAAAAATCCATCCTGAAGTGACGGGATCGTAGCCTCAAGGTCTAACCCTCCGGAAAAGGCGGGCTGATAGCTTTCGTTGAGGCTTACACCAAAATTCAGGTTCTTGATGGCTGCCTGATCACTAACAATAGAGATGGTGTCTACTCCAAAACTGAAAGTAGCCAGGTTGTTTTCTCCGTTCATGCCTACTTTGAATCCGTAAGGCAGGCCGGTCAGTTCCATCCCCTTGCCCGGGGTAGGTGTCACCTGTATATCGTTATAGTTAACCTCAGGCAGATTACCCAGCAGGGCGATCAGTTTAGATACATTGAAATTACCATTGGTGCCCAGTACTTCGTCTGAGAGTATCCAGCCCAATGGATCGGATAAAATACCCATGAGCGACGGCATGCGCCAGATACCATCTTCATCTTTGCCAATGCCCAGGCCTTCGAAGATTTTTTGTACGAATTCATATTTGCCAAGCAGTTCCTCTTCGAATATTGCGTTGAGGAGGATATTCAGTGTGTAGGCCGGGGCCAGTTCCGACACTTGGTCAACGAAAGTCGATGAATTAAAAGGATATATGTCCAGCGGGCTGGCAGCCGGTTTCAGTCCATCACCCCAAATAAGCTGCACAGCAAATGCGGGAGTTTGTAAGGCACCATTGTTCATGCGAAGACCCAGGGATGAAGCCAGCGTCAACCCAACCTTGGGTATATAAATATCTCCGGTGAAGGTGAGGGTTTCATCACTGATGTTGAGCTGCAGGTTACCATACAGGTTTACAAATTCTCCAAGAGCGATGGCATTTTCAGGCAGAATGCTTAAAGAAATGACCCCGTTTGCCGTGGCACTGAAAGTGAGCGGGCCATAGTTCGCCGGCGGTAAGTTGGAAGCTATTTGAGCGGCCAGGTTTCTTACGGCATTGGCGTCGGTAAAAAAGTTCTCAAATCTGGAGGTAAGCCCCTGAACAGGGTTGGTAAATACTTGGAGCACCGCCTCCGGCAGAAGCGGGTAGCCCTGATTTGCAGGTCCACAGATATTCAGTGCAGAGAGGAACTGCAATGCAGGCTCAGGAAGGGAAGGGATGGTAATGCCGGTAACTTCCTGTAAGAAATTAAACAGTTCTTTTCTGTGGGCTGGGTCTAACAGCAGAGATTGGAACTGGTTTTTTAAATAAGTGTCAGGATTGGCCAGTAAGGCATTCCAGCCACTGGTATTGATGCCGTAGGGTGCCTGATCATTGGCCCGGGGCAGCGTAAGGCCAATTAATTGTAAAAGACTATAGGTGGTTTGAAATCCGCTGTTGCCGGTTACCGCTTCCACGTTTGTAGCAGCCTGCAGAGCACCATTGAGCAAGGCCAGAAAGGAAGATTGCAGGTTTGATGCAAAGCTGTCGCTCAGGAACTGTTCCAGTGTGACCAGGTCAGCCTGAAAGTCTGTGCCGAGCTGCGCATTGACCAAAGTAACTACCGGCTGAACTTTTACCTCGCCATTGTCTAATGACAGGGTCAGGCCCAGCATAATTTTATCAATACTACCTATGCTTCCAAGATCAACCAATTTGGCATTGGGATTGGAAAGTGTGCTGATGAAATTCAGTGAGGGAACATCATCAATAAATTCCAATTTCTGATTTTGAATGGAGTATTCGACCAGATTTAGCCTTTGTTCCAAATTAAAAGCTATTTCTGCAGTGCCTGAACCGGGATAGTTGAATTTGTCCTGACGACCAAATCCGAGCCCAAGGTTTTGTTTGTCCGTGTTATACCAAACCGGTAAGTTGAAGCCAAACGGTATGGGGGTGATCCAGGGATCGTTGAATGTGCCGCTTCCGGAAATGGCCGGGGCATCTTCGGTTCCGGACATGGTATAGGCGAGCAAACCAAGCACACTTTTACCTTTAGCGTCCGTATTAAAAAGCTGGTCTATCTGTTTGTTAAAGTCAGCCCACGGGTCGTCGAAGCTGGTAAAAGGATAAAGTTCAAAGCCTGACCAGGACAAACCGTTTTTCGGGAATGCCGGTGCGGTGGACAGGTCTTTGACCAGGCCCATTGCACCGGCTACGAAGAGGCCCGCTTTGGACTGGGTCCGTACGAGCATGGTGCCCAATGCTGAAACCAGGAAAGGGCCAAAGGTCGATGCACTTTGCTTCACCAGATCCTCTAGAGTTGACTGGTCATCAAAATTCAGGTCGGTCCCCAGAGCGGTAGGGGTTCCATCTACCACCAGTGCTGGTTCCTTTATCAGCATAGACCATGACCAGCCACCGTTTTGGTTCCAGGTGGCTGATAGCTGAGCCGTGTCTGTCTTTACCTGCATGCCACCTACCGCTGGCGTTTCAAAACCTTTGGGCAGGGTGAGTCGTGCGGCTACACCGGAGAGCCAATTGGCCGTGGTATGGCTCAGATTACCGTCCTTTGGTAGCCGGATGGTGGCGGCATCCAGGGACAGAGAGGCTACAATGTCAGTGCCTTTCACCGTAAGTTCCGGGGCAAGTTCGAGGCCTAGATTCAGGTTGATATAATCAGTCGTGCTCTCCTGAAAACAAAACAGGTAAGCCGGTAAGGTTTGATCTTTAACGGAGATCCCGGCTTTCCAGGGGTCTTGCTGAGTTCCTGAACCGGTGATGCTGATCGGTAAGGAGTCCGTAGAGGCTTGCAGAAGTTGGGCAAAGGATTCTACTACATAATAGAAAGCTTCTTTTCCGGAGACCTGCTGCCGGTAGGAAAGTACGTTGGAGTAATAGCTGGCCCAGGCACCAATCGGGTTGGTGATGGACTTCTCCATGCCTGTGGGAGAGAAGGGAGGTACGAGGCTTTCCGGCCAATTGGCCCCTGCTGAAGAAGGGGATTGTAAACCAATTAAAGCCCCGATACTATCAGAAAGTTTTTTGTTGTCCGTGCCGAAATCCAGGAGGCTTTGCAGGCCTTCGCTAAGGGCAGCGGCGCCTGCATCGGCCAGTTGGCCGGGCGAGAGCAGGTTCAGTGTGTCGTAATGCGTACTTCCGATGCTTACTGCATTAAGGCCAAACCAGGGCATCATACTGGAGTCTGACCCCAGCGACATGCCTCCTTCCAGGGAGCCAATGGAATATTCCTTGTTTTCGAGGTTAAATTCAGCCAGAGGTTGAGCTTCTATTTTGTTATTGAGGCTGAACTTTGCGGTAAAATTGATGGAAGGAGAGAGCCCAATGGCGTCTCCCGTAATCTGAAACCTTGCCAGTTCGCTCTCGACCTGCATGGTAAAAACTATGCCGGAGGTACCAAATTCGATAGGTGATCCTGAAAAGGCCATGCCGGGGTACAGTACGCGGGTGCTTTCCCCAACCACCTCAGTTCCCATGGCGAGGCTTAAGGTACCAATGCTGCTCACATCCAGTAGAGAGATCAGGAAAGGGGAGGTGCGTGACCCGTTACCGGAGACATTTACCTCTTTTTTAAGGAATCCTGAAAGACAGGAAAGCCAGGTTTTTAGTGTGTTGTTGTCAGCGGCAATGGTATTGAACCAGTTCAGGAAAATGGTTTCTGCATTATTGTCTTTGGCGGCATTGAACAACTCATACCATTTCAGTATCGGGAGTGTGGCATTTGGGGCGCCTTCAACCTTGGGTACCTGCGAGCTTAAACCAAAAAGGGGGGGGAAGTACTGAATGTTTCCGCTGAGTTCAGGGAATACTTTGCTTAGCCCACCTACAAAAAGGCTGGAGGCCGTATTCATGATCTTTTCAGCAGTGATAGCTTCCAGGTCAGACAGTGACCGGTTGGACGGTTTGTCTTCACCGGCCAACTGCAGGCCAATAATTTCCACTCCTAGCTCAAACGGCGGTTTTCCGGCTATTTCTTTTGCCAGGTCAATATTGGCATTGACTTTAACGCCGTTGAACTGAATGCCATTGATATCTATAAGTGGAGAAGAGGGATCCGGGCCATTGACTGCTGCTCCGAAAACGATCGGGAAGCCTTCTGTTACAAAGGTCATTTTTACCGGGTCATTGCTATCCTCTGCATCAATAGCAACGAAAGGGATCAGCCCCCACACTGCGGACTGCAATGTTGGCGGACTACCAAATTCCCAGGCATGATAGACTCCTACACCTATGACGGTACTGCTTCCTGATTGATAGGTTACTGCATATACACCCGTATTTACATCTTTGCCATCCTTTTGGTATTTGATAGGAAACCAGTTGCCTAAAAGGCTGGGGTTTTGAACGGGTATGCCGAAAGAATTTCCTCCTATTTTCCCTAGAAGTTCTTCAAACAAGGTGTTAAATTCTGCCGGATTCTTAACAATTCCCGCTTTTGTGTTCACATACGGGTTATTGAACCATTCAGGAATTAATGAGTAGGAATCATCTTCATTTTTTTTAAGAAGCCCGGTAAGCACTCCCAGACTACCAAGTATTGGATCCAGACCTGAAAAGCTTGAGTCCGGTGATTGAAGAACAGTTACATCTTCTTCAAAGGAGGAGGTTGATAGCATTACCACGTGGTGTCAGTTTATTTGGTGTAAGTATCATAATGAGATGTCGGTTAAATAGCCCTGCTAGGGTCAAGTAAACTTAGGTATGCACTCAGTGAGTGACTGGTGTCTCCGGGTACTTTTAATGTGCCGTTAAGAACAACGATGCTATCCACGGGATTGAACAGCGGAAGACTACTCAGTGCCGTGGCAATTTTGTCCTGTGGGCGAAGAACCTGATAACTAACGGTCCCAAGCTTGGCATTAAAGGTGAAGGAAAAGGCCGTTCCTGCCCAATAATTAGCTCCAAAGGTATAAATACCCTTTATGGGGGGAGGTTCAGTCTGGTTAAAGGTCAGATCTGCGGCTGCCATGTTAGCCAGTACGCCGCCAAAACCATGTCCTGTCAGGTATAATTTTTTGTCGCTGTATTTTGCGACCTGGGTTTTTATTTGATCCGCGAGGGTGGTGCCACTGTTGTTGGGGTCCTTGTAGTAAACATTATTGGCTCCGGTTGCTACCGTTTGCCCATAAGGAGTGCTGGCTGTACTTGTGGCAGCGTCCCACGAAAGAAACTCCTCGAATGTAACAGAGCCCCTAAAAGCAATGACCACACAGTTTGGGTTGGTAAATACTCCAGCTATAAGGCTTCCTGCATAATCAATGGTTTCAACCAGTACATATGGTGAGGTGCCTGGGAAGCCCGTGGTGTTGGGTTGCATAGCTTGCTGATAGATCATGGCCGTCATTTTTCCGAGTGAGAATGCCAATGCCTGGCTAAACCCGGAAGACGGATTGGGAATAGAAGTGGGCGAAGCGGTAAAAGTCTGCGGCGTTCCCCCTAAAGCCTTCAGATAAAAAACAGAGTCTCTGACTTCCCATGGTGTAAAATATAGCTGAGGAACGGGGGCTGTCGCCGGAACTGAAGCACCTAAGGGAGCAAAGTCCGATGCTGAGCCGGAAGGCTCACTCGGAAACAGGTCAACAGGTAATGCGGCAGACCCCGCCGTTACCAGATATGCTTCGCTTACCCGCTGATTATAGAGACTTTGAAAGTCCTTGGTGCCGATATTTCCGGAACTAAAGGCATACGATGGAGGCTGGGAAGTGAACGGTATGTTTTGGTTAGCAGGTCCTTTTTGACCGGGCCGGAAGTCTAGGGCTACAATTTGCGCTAACGGGCCTCCAAGGCCCATTCCGGTGATGTACAATGGTTTTCCGGCTACTCCGGTGTTATTTAAATAGGACAGGCTATCCCAGGCCGGAGATCTCAGATAATTGTAAGCCACGGCATACAAGCTAAGGATAGTAGAATTTCCCTGCGGATCGCCCATCACACTTGTAGGCAGCATTTGTTTGTTTTGCGGGGTAAAACCAAAGTGGTACTCACCGAGCAAGTTGGACCAGGGCAAACCTACGGCCATGCAGGCGATCACATCGCTCCCTACATTGCCGTAAGCCAGCAGGATCTGAATATTACCAACCGTGGGCGCTGAAACTGACTGGGTGGTCAGGGTCTTCCAGGTGTCGGGTAAATGTGGTGAATTGGTAGTCAGCTCCGGGTTGGCAGCTTCTCCTGCCAGTTGCACCAGGGTTTGTTGGAGTAGGTTGATATCCATGATAGGGTCACGGGTTTTTCTTTGTTAAAACTTTTATTCCGGGATTTCCATTGTTCCCGGGAGTTCCGGGACCCATACTGTTTCCGTTAGCCCCACCCGGGCCTGGTCCGCCTCCGGCTGCTTTTGAGTTGGCTCCTCCTGTTCCTCCTGTTCCTCCTTTTCCGCCATTTCCCGGATCACCCCCAACTCCGGAACGGCTGTCGAGATTGAAAAGAGCGAGATTAGGGGTGGTGTTGTAATAGATATAGATATCACCTCCATTGCCTCCGTGGCCTCCATCTCCCGGGCTTCCTCCATCCTTACCATCACCACCCCGGCCGCCTAACGCAGGGGTGGTGCAATGCTTCTCAAACCAGGATTCGTCAGGGTTATTTCCTGCGTCACCACCATTACCACCAGTACCCCCAGTACCGCCGGTACCCCCGTTACCCCCGTTTCCGGCGGTACTCAAAATGTAAAGTACGCGCTGTAGTTCAAATTCATCCGATGTCAGCGTAAAGGTGGGCGCCGAAGGGGCATTTCCACCTGAAGTGGCTGGAGTTCCACATGTTCCATCTGTTCCATCTTTTCCCGATGTGGCACATTCGCTTTTGCTAAACCATCCTCCTTCTTTTCCGTCATCTCCCGGGTCACCATCCTCTCCGTTATCTCCCGGGTCACCATTTTTTCCATTCACCCCATTTTTGGGTGTAGAGTTATCCTCCCCGGGCTCTAAAATCAGAATGGTGGGAGGAGTTTGCCCCTCGTCTGTTGTGACGGATTGAGGTGGTTGTTCTTCTTTCATGGATGTTTTGATTATGATTTTGGGAGGACGTTTACAATAGGGGCGGCACCTGGATCGCCTGGATTTCCCGGGTTGCCGGGGTTACCGTTCGTAGATCCGGTTCCCTGTTTGCCAGCGGCTCCACCTGCGCCGCCAGAGGTTTGATTGGTGACAACATCCCAACTTGCGTTGTTATTCTGGCGGTAGTAGAGATATACCTGACCACCATTGCCGCCTTTACCACCATCACGACCATTACCACCATTACCGCCGACACCTGGAGGTCCATTTTGAGCTGCCGCACAGGCGTTACTATCTTTGCTGGCATTTGGATCAACTCCTGCGTCTCCTCCGGGGCCACCATTTCCTCCATTTCCTCCATCACCTCCTGCCTGACCGTCCTGAGCGCCTACCACAATGGTGATATGACCCTCCAGTACGTCTACCACATTGGTGAAAATAGGGCCGTGCTGTCCCGATTGTCCGGGCGTGCCGTCAGTGGCATCGCCACCGGGAAGCCCTGGTTTACCATCGGTGGGTGGTTGGTCACACTTCCATGTGCAATCACCTCCGTCATAGTGACTTGAACCATTGGTTCCTGCTGTCCCTTTGTCAGTAGGAGTTGTCCCGTCGTGGCCATTGTTTGCCTTTGCCGGGCTAATAGGGTCTTTTACCGTACAGGTTATAGTGCTATCTGTTGCCATAGTTTTTAATGTTAATAAGTTTAGCTTTGTTGAATAAATACTTGACAGTTCATAGACGCATCTCCCAATACCAGTATTTCTCCGCCTGGCTCAACGGTAAGTACCCCGTAATTGGCTACTGTTCCGGCATGTAACTCCAGTACCTCTCCAGTTTTCACAGTGTAGTCTGGCTCAGAGTAAGCAGCCAGGGTCGTAGGAAACAAAGTGTTGTTTATTAAAGCTTTATCGCTTTCACTGATCTTGCTTGGGTTGCCATGGATATAGGCATGGGCAATTCTTTTCAGGTGATGAATCTGATCACTGCTTAGATCTCTTCTTTTTTGGTTAGCCTCCAGATTGAGTGGCGCAGGATAAGTGATATGACTATCGTTTTCATCATCAGATGCACCGATCGCCGCTTTGAGGGCATCAATGTGACCTATAGAAATCAACTTGTGGGGTGTAGTGGTTTTAGCCGGATCTTTTGATAAAACCCTTTTTTTGCTGTTTGCTGATTTTATAAAGCCTTCCGTTGAAAGGGTGGCGGTATGCTCTCCTGCCTGGAATCCCAAACGAGCTGCAAAAGCTTCAAAATTTTGTTGCTGTTCTTTTGATAGTGACATGATCTTAAAAGGTTAAATGGATGGTTTAATGATATGTATGAAATTGATTACCAATTATTTAATCGATATAAACTAATTAATTGGTTAATTGGGCACGCAGTTGGCTTTTTAACATCATGGATATACAGTTAAATTACTCACCACGTCAAAAATTGAATGTCGGAGTCCCCTCCTAAAACCTGATTTCAGGAATAGGCAAGAACTTGGCTTTTTTAAAATAGGTGGGTCTAAACCGGTTTATAAGGCTTACCTATGGGAGTATTGAAATCCCGGTTTGAAGTTCAGAATCAGCCTGTTTGCCAGTTTTGAGAACATGTTTTGCGATTCGCACAAAGTTCACCCATAAACAGCGGATGTTTGTAAATACCCGTTACTACTCAGGTTGTTTTCCTTAACGCTGAGTCATTTTTTTCATGGGCGTCTGCCATTGATTTTACCGCCGCCAGGTTAATTGACGGAAATAGTCGACCTGTCATCGCTTCCTGTATCCGGAGCATTGATCAGGGCTTTAGGTTCATCAATAGTATTGACGGTTATCATCTTCGGGGGTCCCGATGATTTTGCCGGGTCCTTGGAAAGTCTTACCCTTCCCTCTGTAGCTTTTTTTCCTAATGGGAAGGAAGACAGCGTTCCGGACTTAAATCCAAGCCTTTTATTGAAAGCTTCAAAATTCTGTTGTTGTTCTTTTGATAAGGACATTGCATTAAAAGATTTTAGGTTAATTGAAAAATTTCTGAATCTAAAAAATTGGAAACCAATTTCTAATTTTAATAATCACTATAATTATAATAAAATTTAAATAGCAATGCAAATGTTTAATTAAAAATTATCGTCCTTACCGGAAATATTGCGGATATTCTTAATTTTTTCTCTATAAGTAAGATAGCTGTTTCATTAAATTGGTAGTAGAATCATTAATTTTGTTGAGATGGAAATTCATGTTGTAGTGGCTGGAAATGATGGAGATCTATCGTTCGAAGCTTATGCCCGTATCTCTGAACTATTAACCAATCAAATGAGAGAAAAAGTGAAGAGCTTTCATTCTTTAATGGATTCTCAGGCTTTCATGATTGGGAAGTACCTAATTGTTCACTCGTTAAAGAGATTTGGATATAGTGATTTTCGTCTCGATTCTATTAGATTTAATGATAATGGCAGGCCATATCTACCAGGTTCGAATGTTGATTTTAATCTATCTCACGCAGGAAACTATGTTGTTTGCGCTTCTGCGCTAAATGTGAGAATAGGGATTGATATTGAAAAAGTTTGTCCGCTGAATCTTAATGATTTTTCAAAGGTTTTCACGGAAAATGAACTAGAAGCATTTGATAATGCAAATGATACTGATGCGGAATTAATAGCTCATTGGACAATGAAAGAGGCTGTAATTAAAGCTGATGGTCGCGGTTTTTCTATTTCGCCAATGGAAATAGCTCTGAACAATTCAAAATTGGCCTACCTGCATTCACAAAAATGGTTCATTCAACATATCCCTTTTGACCCTAAGTATTTTGTTCATATAGCATGTGATCAAATGATAAAGCCAGAGAATATTTATATTGAAAAAATTTGTATATAAACAGCGTTTTTAATTTAACATTTAGTAAAATTAAAATAAGGAGGTTTCTTATTTTTAATTAACTGATTTCGGAACTGAATGCACTTACCTTTTGCCTGACGATAATGTGATAGGGTTTATTATAGAAACCAATGAGGAAGTGCTTTCCAATACAACAAATTGGAGTGATTGGCATATATAAAAATCAAAGGAGACTCGGGAGCAAAATTCTCAGTTAATTTAGGTTTAGAGTGGTTATCCTAATTCTGTCAGCACTTTTTCGAGCAGCTTTTTGGTTGCTTTTATCCCCTGTTCATTTGGCAGGTAGCTGTGGTCTCCGCCTAAATCTCTCATGAGGCCTCCTTCGTATTCAATTCCAACATATCCACCCGACCATCCGGAAGCCTTGATTAATTCAAACATTTTGAAAAAATCAGTATCCAAGTCATTGCCTTCCGCATCAAACCGGTGTGTCTTTGCGCTTACTCCTTTTGAATACGGCATCATCTTTTTTACTCCCTCATATCGGTCGTATTCACGAAGGCAGGTAGTGTTGATCAGACTTTTTAGATCAGCTCCGTCTGGTTTGCTTCGTTCCAGGCAGAAATTCCCAAAATCAGGCAAAAGCCCTTTAAATGAAGAAGGTACCTGGGAAAGAATCCCAATCAACCAGTCAGGATCTGTAGAGTACCCAAAATGGTTTTCGACAATAACATGGATTTCAGCTTTTTCCGCATATTCCAAAAGGGAATTGTACCCATCCGCGGCCGCTTTGGCGACTTCTTCCGGGGTTCCTTCTTCTGCTTTTCCCGTTAAGGCTGCCATTGTATCCCCTAAATTGACACGGATGGCACTGCATTCCAGGTACTTTGCTGCATCAACCCAGCTATAATGTCCTTCCACTGCTTTTTTTCTTGCAGCAGTGTCCAGTGAGGCAATGTTTTCTGCATCTACCATAATCAGGTGGTTTTTTGCTCCCAAATCATTACAGATGCTCTTCAATTCTTTCATGAAAACAGGGTCTAGATGCTTGTTGTTAAAGAATCCGGATACGTATTCCAACGTGTTGACCCCAAATTCATTCACTGCCCGCTGGGGGAAATCAAGCATGGTCATTTTTCCGGAAAATAATTCGGAAGCGAATGAAAACTGGGCAAGGGATAGTTCGAATGTAAACTTGCGTTGATCTAGACTTCCTGCAGTCAACAAATTGGGAAAAATACCGGCAAGGCCACAGCTACCGGCTGCAAGACCCATCCTATTGATAAAATCCCGTCTCGATAATTCCATAGTTTGATAATTTTGATTGAAAATAATTTTTATTCGAAAGTCACAGAGAAGGGCACAAACAAGGCGCCTTTGGATTGGTCGTTTCTAAATATAAAATACAGGTCATGTATTCCCTGCCTGGCTGGTATGGGGACCCGGTAGGAAGGTGGCTCTGAGTTTCCTGTAAGCAAATCAGGATCGCTGGATGGTTTTATAAATTCAGTTTGACCTAATAATGGTCCTTCGGGACTCCCTGTTCGGACTTCGATGACTCCTCCTTGAGAATTTAACTGTTCAACAGGTGCGGCAACCTGAAGGGAAATTGCCTGAATAGCTGTAAGATCAATTTCTCTGAATCCTGCAAATGTATCAGGGGAGGTGACAATCAACAGGTTGGTCTCACCCATTTTAAATTTCATGATTGTAGGAGATACTTCATCTGCATTACCTAGCAAAAGCTTAGGGCTTCTCAAGACAATAGCAGCGGCTCGGGTGATGGAGGGTACTCCATTGTAACCCTTATCGGTGTAGCTAGCGCTTAGTTTAAATACGGTAAGATCGGATTTTAACCCATCGGAGTTATTGGGTATTAGCTCTCCTCTGGTCGGGAGTAGTTTCGGCTCTTCCGTTTTTTCCGCCAAGCTTAGTATGTAACGTACCATTTGATTTGCATCCCCTTCACTTAGTGCAGGGTGAGGTGACATCGGGATTTCTCCCCAAATTCCTGCCCCGCCCTTTATGATTTTTTCTGAAAGTTTTTTAGAAGCTTCCGGATCAGATTTGTACTTGGTGGCAACATCCAGATAGGATGGACCGACTGATTTTTTATCGGTCATATGGCAGGCATTGCAGTCACTTTTGTCTATCAAAACCCTGCCTGAAAGTACTTCTTGCGGACTATGCGGATTGGCTCCGGCAGCATGCGTACCGGCTGATGATTCTCCGTTGTTGTGAAATCCACTTTTTACCAGAACTAGTTCTTCGGCGATTTGATTGGTTTTGAGTGACCCGTCCTCTTGGTCATATACCTCAACTTCGTAAGTGATTTTTTTTCCCGGAAAGAAGAAGGTTTGGTTTCCTTCCAGCAATCTTAATGTGACGATTGGGGGTTCATTTCCGGCTGTTAGATTCAATTCTTGACTCGATTGCAATCCCTTTGAATCCGTTACTGTGAGTTTTGCACGGTATTTTCCGGGATCATTAAACTGAAATGTTGGGTTAGGGTCTTCCAAAAGGGCTAAAGTCTCTCCGTGTGGTGAGTAGATTTCCCAGGAATATTCCAGGGAGTCCTGATCATAATCCAGTGTCCCTTTCGATGAAAAATTTACGTTGGATGGGACAGCTCCCGCATACTTGTCAGCAGAGGCCACTACTATTGGTTTGCGATTTCCGTCATTATATTCAATTTTGACCAGTTTAGCCTCGGGATTTGCCATAAACCAACCTTGGCCATATTCCAAAAGATAAAGATCTCCCTGTGGGCCAAATGCCATGTCAATGGGATGCTCCAGTTCGAGATTTGGGAGGAAAGGCTCCATTCGGATATAATTTCCCTGTTCATTTAAGGTGACTGCCATGATCCAATCTCTCATCCATTCATAAATGAACCATTTGCCCTCATAGTAGGAAGGAAAGAGCCGCTTGGCTTTCTTAAAATCAGATTCATGAAATACCGGGCCTGCCATGGCCGTTCTGCCACCACTACCGAGTAAAGGAAAACGAAGCGATTCTCCGGCGGAATAAAAGATCATTGCCTTTTGAGCCGGAGGAAGATCAATCATTCCGCTATTATTGGGAGAATTGTTACGTGGATGTTCTGGGTCAAATTGTTCACCAGATAGATTAGTGGCAAAGTTGAAATCCCAAAAAGCTTTGTTGTTTCCTACAAAATAAGGCCATCCAAAGTTACCTGCAGCCTTTGCCTGGTTAAACTCATCTTCAGCTGCGGGTCCAAGGCCGATGGAGTCTTGTCCTGCATCCGGTCCTACATCCCCCCAATACAGGAAACCTGTCTTTTTGTCCACGGAGATCCGGTATGGATTACGATGTCCCATCGTATAGATCTCCGGTTTTGTCCCCGGGGTGCCCTGTGGAAACAGGTTGCCCTTCGGAATCGTATAGGTTCCGTCTGCTTCAGGGTGTATTCTCAGGATTTTTCCGCGCAGATCATTGGTGTTTGCGGCAGTACCCTGTGCGTCAAAAGCTGATCTTTCTTCTCTTTCGTCAATAGGCGTATAGCCTGCCGATTCTCTCGGGCTTGTATTGTCCCCCGTTGAGAGATATAGATTTCCATCTGAATCCCAATCAATCGATCCGCCTGTGTGGCAACAATGATCCCTTTGAGTAGGGATTTCAAGCAGGATTTTAACAGATGTTAGATCCAGTTTGTCATCCTTCATGGTATACCTTGCCAGTATGTTTTTTGGATCTTTTCCCGCAGGGGAATAATAAAGGTAAACCCAGGGATGAACATTGAAATCAGGATGGATCCCAAGACCCAGCAATCCGTCCTCAGCCTCCTGTGGACTGCCTCCCGGTTCCGGATTATAGGTTGTGCTTACTGCTATTTTTCCTATTTGATCGATTTTTTGATTAATGGGATTGTACAGCTTTACCAATCCGTGTCTTTCAATAAAAATTACGCGGTCATCCGGAAGAATTGCCAATTCCAAAGGTTCATTCAACTGATCTGCCAAAACAACCTTTTGAAACCTGTTTTCTTCCGGCACTTGTGCAATTGCCTGTATGCTGAGGAAAAGGAACACCAGGATTTTGACTATTTTTCCCATGCGAAGTGTGGTTAAAGGGGCAATGAAGTTGTTTTGTTTGTGTTATTTTTACACAATAAAGAGAAAAAATATTAATGTGTAAAATTTACGCATTAATATTTTTTGATAAATCTTATAAATTAAGTAAAGAATGTTGGGATTAGTGTTTGATTCTATTTTAAAGGAAGTGTCCATTGACTTTGTGATTGTGGGTTTTCAGGCAAATAGACTGAAAGTGTTGTTGTTAAAATGGAAGGGTACGGAGAAGTGGAGTCTGCCGGGTGGCAGAATTTATGTAGGTGAACCCATCAGTGTAGCAGCTGTCCGCACGCTGGAGGAAAGAACAGGGCTGAAGAATGTGTTCTTGAGGCAGTTCAATACTTTCGGAAATACCCAACGGTACGTATACTATTCCAAAGAGGAAACCTTGGAATATGTTAAACAGGCTATTGGAGAGGATATTTTACAGCTTCAAAACCTGCCTCGAACTGTTTCTGTTGGCTATTACGCATTAGTGGATATAGAAAAGGTAGTTGCAAAACCTGATTTTTACACCGATGAGTGTAGTTGGTGGGATGTGGCAGATGTCCCAAAATTGCTGTTTGATCATAATGAAATGATAGAGGTGGCACTTCAAACCTTAAGAAGAGAGATTCGCCATCAGCCGGTTGGAAATCTGCTGCCGGAAAAATTTACCATGAATGAATTGCAAAATCTATTTCAGGGTATCCTGAATACCGAGTTGGATAGGCGTAATTTCCACAAAATGATGACCGGATACGATTTTCTGATCAAATTGGAGGAAAAACGGGTGGGGGGGGCCAACAGAGCGCCACATTTATACCGTTTTGATTACAAAAAGTATTACGAGGCACTTAACGGAGGGGTCTCTTTCTGAAGTTATGCGGAAATTTCAGGGTACCGGAATTGATGTATCAGGGATCTTCCGCTTATTTCAGGGGCGGATATGGATAAGTCGCAGGGGGCTGGCCGGGTAAAATTGTTTGACTCCGGCACCGTAACCCTGTAAACGGATGTATTTTCTAACCAACCCCAAAAATTCAATTACACACTTTTCGGAATAATGTCCGGTTTTTCGCAGTGGAATTTGTTTTCCTTAGGATGTCTGTTAGCAGCTTACAGCTATCACTTATCTTGACAGGGAAAGCTATAAACCATATCTTTTATGACATAGAACGGCTTGCATTATTAGTTTTCCTAAACTAAGTTAGACAGGAAAAAACAAGTGCAATTGTCGTGGATTCAGTATTTACAAGTTCAAAATGCAAGAGCGCGCTAAAGTAATGACCACAAGTTTCTAACCAAATGGAGGTAGAAGCCTTCGGAATCATGCCGTATTTCTGATATTTTTAAGATGACCATGACACTGCCGGAAAAAATAATCACTGCCCGCCGCACCCTCGGCCTTACACAGGAGGAACTCGCTCTACGTGCACAGCTCTCCGTACGTACTATTCAGCGAATCGAGAACGGGCAAAGTATTCCGCGAATGTACACCTTGCGTGCCATCGCCAAAGCACTCAACGTTCCTTATGATGAAATCGATTCGACACCACCCGACAACGTTTCGGGCACAATGGATCAATCAGATACTACCCACTTTCTACGGATTCTGTGCCTGTCCTACTTTAGCTACCTGGTGATCCCTTATGTCCATTTCTTGATAGCTCAAAACATGTTACGCAAAGAAAAAAGACTCAATGGGCCAGCGTTGTCGTTTGCCCGTGGCATGGTGAGGACGCAAATCCGGTGGGTTGTCCTCTTTCACACTGGGCTTTTGGTAACACTTGCAATGAATTTCTTTCTCCAAAAATACGGTAACGGTACGATCATCGTGAATTACTTGTGGGTCGTCTTCGTGGCATACATCATGAACTTCCTTACTATCACCGGCTATTTTTTTCGTATCAAAGCTGTTACTGGCTTAAAAATGGGGATTTGACGTCTAAACGACGTGTGAATGTCGGATGAAATCTGCCACGTAACCCGCTACTTTTGAGGACTTGCCAAAACACGTATGCAAAATTCCCTATCCCGAATTATCCAGATCGCTTTATGGGTAATGACACCAAATTTGGTCTCTGCCCAACAAATGCCTACACTTCCACCAAACCAACTTCAGTTCGATTTCACGGATAAAACCATAGAGTTCCTATGGTTAAGTGACACCCTGCAAACCAGGTTTGAACCCTATGCTGCCATGTTGATCCCTATCGAATTAAAAGACTGCCCAAAACTTTTCTATATGCAGTTCGATCTCGGAGCGCCGAACTCCGTCCTTTATCACGACAAAGTCCTTCAGATTCGGGAGGAATATCCACAGGCAATTGTTTCCGGAGACACGGTGGTGCTCACCGATTTCCAGTTTAGACTCGGCGAAATTGATGTTCTCGCCAAGGAAATCAACCTGATCGAACACGGGAAATCCCAGATCAACTGGAAAGATAATACTAGTATGACAGTGATCGGTACTATCGGTGCAGACCTCATTGACGGACGTGTTGCCGTAATTGATTATCCGGCGATGGAGCTTTTTATAGGAAAAGAAATTCCGGCAAACCTGAGACCACAACTCATACTGACCGACATGATCTTCGAACGTCGAAGTGTGCTGCTACCTGCACAACTGGGAGATAAGAATCTCATGATTTTTTTTGATACGGGATCCAGTGCCTATGAACTTCTAACCGACCGGGAAACCGCTGAAGTCCTTTCTTGCGATACGCTGGTAGAGCAAAACGAAGTCACTTCTTGGGATCGTAAACTTATAGCCAATACCGTTCGTACCTCGGGCACTATCGAATTTGCCGGACAAGCACTTCCCTTAAAGCATGTGACATACATGGAAGGGGTTAGCGATGCACAGGCCATACAGATGAAACGTATAGGTATTGGTGGAATGACAGGTAACAAGTTGTTTATAAACAGCATCTTGGTACTTGATACCCGGAACAAGAAATTCGGACTGATAGTCCTTCCTCTCCCTGAATAAGAAGGAGCTAAGCGTAGTAGTATGCAAGAATCGTCCGTAAGATATATTCTACAATAGAATCAAAAAAGATGGTGACGTGTTTGCTTTAGAGATTTGTGCCCGAGCATTTTTGATACGGTTTCAATCGGTACACCGTTTGCTAAGGGAATGGTTGTCTCAACTGTGCGCCGTGCGATATGGAAGATGGGCGGTTTATTGATCTCACAGACATCTGCGATTTCTTTCAAATACGAATTCATCTTTTGATTGCTTAAAACAGGCAATACATGAGTCCCGTCCTGGCATTGGGTATGATTTCGGTATTTTTCAACCAACTCCAAAGCTTTCGGCAATAAGGGAAGTAGAGTAGGGGAATCGGTTTTTTGACGATGGGTATAGATCCACTGTTCCCCGTCAATCCCTGTGGATATCTGGTTTTTGCCAAGGTTTTGACATCAATGTATGCCAGACCCGTGTAGCAGCTAAAAAGAAAAATATCCCTTACGTTGTTTACCGTAGGCAAATTCTTTATCCAGCAGATCCTCTACCCGGTCGTTGTGCTCCTGATAAATTTCAAGAATCATCCTTCTCTTTTCTCCGATTCCAAGTAGCACATTTTTTAATGCTTCAGAAGTCACTTCCTTATCTGAATCAATTAGCTGTTTTTTCGCTTGAAGTACTTTGTGGTGGAGAGAATCTAGGTAGGCGTTTAATGTGCGGTCCTCTTCTTTATTACCGTTTGCCCTTCCAATGGCGTTATTCCAACGTTTTGGGCTCCATAATCTTTTTGTTGACAGGTCTTTAGCTATTCCGTCAACTGTAATTCGCAAGTACACATACTTGTCTCCTGTGGTGGTTTTTTTCGATTGTTTCAAAAAGAAGAGCAATCCGAAGCTTTTTTCTTCCGAAGCTTTTTTCTAACATGATTTGATTAGTTAGGTTGAACAAAACTCGGAATACAAGTTCTAAATCACAAGATGCTCATCTATTGAACATGTTGTAAATCAGTAATCTATAACAATACCAGTGCGTCTTTTTTTTCGATTAGACGAACGCCACGAATGACGCACTGGAATTACAGGCAATTATGAAAATTATAGGGGGGTGACCACGATTAAATGCTGTAAAGGCAGTTTTTTCATCTGGCCCGCTCATTAGTCTGATCTATACTGAAAAACATATAATATATTGATAATCAATGTTTTATGATCTTGTTTACCAATAAAAAAAGCGAGTTGACAATTTTTGAAATTGTAACTCGCTAGTTTTAAGTGTTTACGAGTAGAGAGTGGGGGATTCGAACCCCCGGTACGCTTTGACACGTACGACAGTTTAGCAAACTGCTGGTTTAAGCCACTCACCCAACTCTCTAGATGTTTATTTGGCTTACTTTTTCTACGTGTAAAAAAACATCTTTTCGACGCTTTTTTTCGAATTGGCTGATCTATTCATCATTCCATCCCGTAAATCGATGCAAATATAAGTCAATTGATCAGATTTTAACAAATCATTAACAGATAGGAATCCAATGATTTTATCTTTTTGCCTAATAGTCTGACAATCAAATTAAATAATTTTCCAGTAGCCCCCCGAAGTCTAAAAAATACCCTGTACAGGGTATATATAAGAAAAATGGGGAGGCTAAATTTGTACTTTACTCTCAAGCCGACATTATGATAATCCAAACATCTACTGCAAGTTTTCTGATTGAGAACTCCCAATCCAGAAGTGGATGCGTTGCCATCCGTTCCAATTCCCAAGAGGAACTTTACCGTTTTTTTGGGTCTCTAGAAATCAGGACAACCGATGAACTCTTTTATTCCTATGAAGTTCTTGCTTGTAAGCAGGAATTTGCAAATGCAATGATCGTGATGGTGAAAGAAATTGACTATTCTGAATTCGAAATATTTAGTTTTCAGGCATCTTCATCTTCGAAACTCCCTTAAATTGGAGGAAATATTTAGGCTATCCAGAGCAGACTGCTGTCTCCATAGCTCAAAAATCTATAATCATTTGCCAAGGCCTCAGCATAGACACGTTTCCAGTCTTCGCCAAGAATCGTTGCAATCAGGAGAATAAGTGTAGATCCCGACTGATGAAAATTGGTGATTAGCCCTTGAACAATCTTGAATTTGTATCCGGGGAAAATAAATATCTCCGTGGTGCCCATGATCGTTTCAAGACCCTTTTTATGCATTAATGCAAGAATAGCCTTATAGGATTCTTGTGCAGTAGGTAGACTTACCCTGTTTTCGTAAGGAAACAGTTTCCCGATTTTCAATTCCTCGTCTTTTCCTTCGAGTAATTTCACCCCATACCAATACAAACTTTCCAGCGTACGCACGGAAGTAGTTCCTACTGTAACCACTTTGCCTAGGTGCGCGCTGATGCGTTCGATTGTTTCTCTGCTGACGTGGATCTGCTCACTGTGCATGGGGTGCTCAGCGACTTCCTTTGCTTTGATCGGCTGAAAAGTACCGGCACTTACATGTAGTGTGACTTGTGTTTGTTTGATGCCTTTTGATTTCAACTGTCCAAAAATCTCCGGTGTGAAATGCAGGCCGGCAGTGGGAGCGGCTACAGCACCTTCTTTTTCTGAATAGACTGTCTGATACCTTGATTTGTCTTCCTCTATTGGCTTACGGTTCAGGTAGGGGGGAAGCGGTACTTCGCCACTAGCTTCTACCACATCCACAAAAGTGACCTCTTCATTGTCCCATGAGAATTCTACTTGACGTGCCTCCCGGTGGATTAGCTTGGCCTGAAGCGTAATTGTACCATCCTGTAATGGAATTAATCCTTTCAAGATCTCTCCGTCCTTCCATTTCTTGGCATTGCCGATCATGGTTTCCCAGATTACAGGATGCTTGGCTAGCATAATCTCAGGAATCACTGTAGTGGGAGAAATAGGTTGAAGTAAAAAAATCTCTATGCGTGCTCCTGTTTCCCGTTGGAAAATCAACCGGGCCGGAATTACCTTAGTGTCATTGTATACCAGTAAGGTGTCTGACGGGAGCAAATCAGGAATACTACTAAAATTTTGATGAGAAATCCTGCCTTCTTTGTAGTGTAAAAGCTTTGAAGAGTCCCGCTTTACCAAAGGGAATTTTGCGATCTTTTCAGGGGGTAATGTATATTCGTAGGCGGTTAAATCAATTGCCGGGATCTGCATAAATAGGGGATTCTGCCTGCAAATATAACCAAACTCGTTTCAAGTACCTTCTACAACCTCTTATAATCCATGCCAGATTCTTCCATAATCAACTTTGACTACGTAAAAAGAACTTTGGTTTTCAAGTTTGATGCAGGCACCTCCAGAGGAGTATTGAAAACAAAAGATGTGTTTTGGATCAAAGCTTTCCATACTGGAAATCCCGGACTGTTGGGTTGGGGTGAAGCTGCACCTTTAGTGAAGTTGAGCCCGGACGACAGGGAAGATTTTGAGCAAGTTCTCAGCGAAATAATGTCAGGGCTGTCTGAAATAGCTTTTGAAAAGAATGAAGCGGATGTCTTGAGACAGTTACGGGAATTAATTCCATTTGAGCTGCCCAGCATTCGTTTTGCTTTGGAAACGGCCATTCTGGATTTGATAAATGGAGGTAAAAAGAAAATCCTTGGCAGCGGTTTTTATAATGGGGAAAAGTCTATATCCATCAATGGGCTAATCTGGATGGGGCGGCAGGATTTTATGCTGGAGCAGATCAATGAAAAGTTGGCGCAGGGATTTGACTGCATCAAAATGAAAATAGGTGCAATTGACTTCCGGCAGGAATTGGATCTTCTCGAATATATTAGATCCCGCTTTTCCAAAGATCAGATTACGCTTCGGGTGGATGCCAATGGCGCTTTTTCTACTAAAGATGCACTTGGCAAGCTTCAGCAACTGGCACAGTACGATTTACATAGCATTGAGCAGCCTATTGCTGCGGGCAATTGGGATGCAATGAAGCAGCTATGTGCAGTTACCCCGTTGCCGATAGCACTGGATGAGGAACTAATCGGTGTAAAGGACAAAGCTGAGCTTCTTGATAAAATTGAGCCACAGTATATCATAGTAAAGCCGACTTTGCTGGGCGGGATATTGGAAACCAAAGAATGGATTGAGCTTGCGGAGGCTCGAAGTATTGGCTGGTGGATGACCTCGGCCTTGGAGAGTACTATTGGACTGAACGCCATCGCACAGCTTGCCGATAGCCTGGAGACAAAGATTCCCCAAGGTCTGGGTACTGGAAAGCTTTATATGAATAATCTGGAATCCCCCTTGGAAATAGATCGGGGTCAGATTCATTATAATCCGACTATTGCTTGGGAGGAACCTGCTTAATCGCCTAGTCTGAAGAGGTACACAGGCTTGTTTATTTCCACTTTCCAGGAAGTTTGGTTTAACTTTCCTGTTTCTCCGTCCCGTTCAAAAACTACAATGTCATTGCTCGCTTGATTGGCGGAGATTAGGTATTTGCCATCAGCTGTCAAATTGAAATTACGTGGCATTACCCCTCCTGAACTTACTTGCTGGATCAGTTCATAATTTCCGCCGTCTTTCTTCGCAAGCACCGAAAGGTTGTTGGCATCTCCGCGGTTGGATGCATAAATGTTTTTACCGTCAGAAGAGATCCGTACCTCGGCAGCTCCTACATCACCTTCAGGGTTATCCGTAATCAGGGAGATCCGTTGCTTGGGAGTGAGTTTTCCCTCTTTAAAATCAACTACTTCCAATACAGCCGTTAATTCCTGCAAGATAAATAGCTCACCTCCATCGGCTGAAAACACAAGATGTCGTGGGCCATCTCCGGGTTGGGATTTAAATGTGTTGTTTAAGCTGAGGGGTTCTTTTGAGGTGTTGTCAAAATCATACACATAGACCTGATCCGTACCAAGATCTGCTGCCAGTAAGAATTTCCCGTCCGGGCTGAATACCGTGCTGTGAACATGTGGAGCATTTTGACGTTCCTTATTGACACTGCTTCCTTCGTGCCGGATCGTCTGTAGGTGGGTTAATTCTGCTTCTTTTCCGATCTTATAAGCACTTAAACTTCCGCCGCTATAATTTGCCACAGTCAAAAAATCTTCTGTCGGAGCTAATGCAAGATAACAGGGATGGTCTCCGAAGCTTGATATTTCACTCAGTTTGGAAAGCGATTGATTTTCTGACGAGCGGCTTAAGCTGATTATATTCCCACCCGGGAGATCACCTATTTCTTCTAAAGTGAAAACCTTGTCCCCTGCTGAATTAGCCAATACAAATGAAGGGTTTTGTATGCCGGGAAAAATTGTCCGAACTTCTAGTCTGTTTTCCGAAGGAGTAAAATCAAGTTGGTTTAAGCCCTGACTTTCTTTGTCTGTATAAGTTCCTACCAAAAAAGTATAGGTAATGGGTGTTTCTGTCATTTCAGTTGTTTTTTCTGTGGTGCAGGCCAATGAGATCGCAAGAAGTAGGGAGAGAACAAGTGATTTTTTCATCTGTTTATAATTTGGTTTTTAATGGTCCCATAGCCTGTCCCGTCCGCCGCGGCAGATCGGGAGAATCTCGCATTTGGATAATCATTCCTCTTGTGTGTCGCTTGCGTCATGCCCGATTTCAGGTGTTTTTATTTATCTTTCATAGGTCATCCCGATTAGTCGGGGCAGGCTATGGAATCTTACGCAGCGGATAACCATCTTACATCTCACTGTGTGCTGTCTTCGAAATGTTCGATTTCATATCAGAAAGATATGGAAATATCCGAAATCAATATTTTGTCTTTTTATCGAGAAAATGCTCATTTGATTAATAAAAAGAAAGAAAATAAGATTATTTGTTAATGAATACTCAATAGTTATTTCAGTTTTTAGAATTTTCGCTAATTTGCTTTTCCATTAAAACGGAAGATGAATAATGTACAAAACCTATGATACCCAAGTAGCCAAGCGCTTCACGATTTACAACAGTTTATTTTTGGATCTTCCCTTCAATGACATTTACCGCACAGGAACCTTGCTTCCGATTTTAGGTACGGCATGTCAAAATGGCTTCCAGAAAGGATTGACCCCAAAGGAAATTATTGCAGGGTTTTTCGATGAATTAATGCCTGATTCTACGGAATCTCAGCAATCTGATTTGCTTTTCCAGATGATCCAATACGTAGAGCGACAGGTTGTTTTGTTTGACTCTATAGAGGATGCCGCCTATGAGAAGATCCATGATCTGAATGGGAAAGGAACAATTAAGGCTTTGATAGACCGTACGGACAATGATAACAAGCGGGAAGAGCTAGTCGAGAAATTGAAAACTTTTTCGGTACGTCTTACGCTAACTGCCCATCCGACACAATTTTATCCAGGCAATGTCTTGGCTATTATCACAGATTTGGAGAATGCAATCCGTACGGATGACATCGGAAAGATCAATTCCCTTCTTCAGCAACTGGGCAAAACAGGGTTTACCAAACGGGAAAAACCAACGCCTTACGATGAGGCGGTGAGCTTGATCTGGTTTTTGGAAAATATATTCTACCAGAGTATTTCTGATATTATGGTTCGCTTACTGGGATCCTTGAATATCCCGCTTCATGATTGGGAAAACCCGGGCTTGTTGAAAGTCGGCTTTTGGCCGGGGGGAGATAGGGACGGAAATCCTTTTGTAACACATACCATTACAAAGCAGGTGGCAGAACGCTTGAAAAAGTGGGTTCTAAAATGCTATTACCGTGATGTCCGGAAAGTTCGGCGAAGATTGACTTTCAAGCATGTGGAAGAAATCCTGATTAATATCGAACGGGGTCTTTACGCTACTTTATTTGAAAATGATCCTGTCTATAAGACCAAAGACCAACTGCTTGCTGATTTGCTTTCTGCAAGAGAAGGCTTAATTAAGTATCACGAAGGACTTTTCCTGGATGTATTGGATCAGTTTATTCTGAAAGTAAAAATATTCGGTTTCCACTTCGCATGCATGGATATGCGTCAGGACAGCCGCAAGCATGATGCATTGATAGACGAGATTTTTCAGCTTCAGGGCAAGAAACTAGAAGGCACGGAGGATGAACAAATTGCCCAAATCCTGTCATTGACAGAGCTCCCTGAAATAGCTTCATTTCAGGACGAGTTTAATCAAGAAATATTGCAGTCATTAGGTGTAATTGACTCAGTCCAGCAGGAAAGTGGGGAAGAGGTTCTCAATCGCTACATCATTTCTAATTGCCAATCCAGAAAGCACCTGTTGGAAGTTTTTAAGTTGGCAAAACTGACGCTGGGTGCAGACAAGGAAAACCTTCCTTTGGACATTGTGCCGCTTTTTGAGACAATTGACGATTTGGCAGAAGCTCCTGAGATCATGACAAGTCTCTACAATCTTCCTGAATACAAAAAACATTTGGCATCCAGGGGAAATAAACAAACCATCATGCTTGGCTTCTCTGACGGAACAAAAGACGGTGGATACCTTCAGGCCAACTGGTCTATCTTAAGGGCTAAAGAGGAGATGACCAGAGTATCAAGGGAAAATGGAATAGAAGTAGTCTTCTTCGACGGTAGAGGAGGGCCCCCTGCACGTGGCGGAGGAAACATGCATAATTTCTATGCCTCTCTGGGAGAGAAAGTAGAAAACTCTGAAATACAGATAACTATCCAGGGTCAGACTATTTCTGCCAATTATGGTAAAGTTGCTTCGTGCACTTACAATTTTGAGCAGCTCCTCAGTGCAGGTTTGGAAAACCATCTTTACGGTGGTGCAGATAAGAATTTAAATAACGGGCAACGTGCTTTGATCGACGAGCTGGCAGGAGAAGCCTATGAATCCTACAAGAAATTCAAAAGCCATCCTAAGTTTGTGCCTTATTTGGAGCACGTGACTCCACTTAAGTACTTTGGGATGACAAATATCGGTTCCAGGCCTTTAAAAAGAGGTAAGGGTGAAGGCTTGAAATTCGAAGATCTAAGGGCAATTCCTTTTGTGGGGTCATGGGCTCAGATGAAACAAAATATTCCTGGTTTCTACGGTGTAGGAGCTGCGGTGGAGGAATTGGAAAAGAGAGGGAAATTGGGTGACTTGAAAGAATTATATAATAACAGTCTATTCTTCAGAGCACTTCTCGGTAATTCCATGCAGTCATTGACCAAGTGTTTTTATCCGGCTACTGCTTATCTAAAGCATGACAAGAATTATGGTGAATTCTGGGAGATTATGTACGACGAGTACCTTAGGTCTATAGAGAAACTCAAAGAAGTGTCTTCAATGGATGAACTGATGGGGGACAACAAGGTCATTAAAAAGTCAATTGAAATTAGAGAGCGAATCGTATTGCCTTTGATTACAGTGCAGCAGTACGCTATTCAGAAAATACTTGAAACAGGTAAGTCCACAGAAGTGCTTCAAAAGTTGATCCTGAGAAGTATGTTTGGGATTATCAATGCAGCAAGGAATGCAGCGTAAGTACGCTTCATAATTTATTTGAAAAGCCCGGTTGATTAGATTCAGCCGGGCTTTTGTTTGAAAGGATGCACGCAGTGGCGGTTTTGGAGTCACTGATGTCCTGCTTCTCGGGAAACCGGACTGGATTTCAGTTTTAATACATAAGTCCCAGCCGGAATACAAAGCTTCGATATATGAAGTTGTTTTCTGTCAGAGAACTGTATCCGGAAGGAAGACGGTCAGAAGTAGCTGTCTGGGTACCTGAACGGGACAAAACCCCATGGAATTGTGAAACTTCCTGCCTTTTGTAAGCAAAGCTGAAAGAAAGAGCAGATTTGCCTTTTTTGGAGGGAAAGCTCAACCCTGCCGATGGACTGACTAAGAATCCGCCTTCATACCAGCTTTTACTCCATTCATCGCTTACTTTTTTCTCCAAAATCGCTGTGCCTCCTCCCAAATCAAATCCTCCAAAAATCCTGGGTTTGCCATCTTTTCCCAGAAAACCTCTCCATCCCAACGCAATGGGGAGGATGGAAATTTCATCGTATTGATCAAGTCCGAGGGAAAATCCGATTACATGGTTTTTGACTACTTGTGCCCCATGAAAAGTCATAAAGCTGGCATCAAATCGTTTCTCATGATTTCCGTCCCATTGCTCTTGACTTCGGCCACGCAGAAATCCAATTTCGGTCTGTCCAAAATATATTTTCTTCTGAGCAAAACCTTCGAGACTGACGAGGAAAAAGCCAATTAGTAAGAGTTTGATTGCGTTTGACATCAGCTTATCAATATAAGTTGACCGGATTGCTGACTTGGATACAGCTGAGTTTTTTCAGTTTGGATGGGTTGCTATAGTCAAATTGGCAAACGCCATCAGGGCCGATCACAATCAGAGATTTGGGTCCGGGGATCAGGTCAACCGATTGTTGGTTGGTCAAAAACTCGAGTTGATTTTGGTCAATAGTCATTACGTTGCTGACATCGAAGCTTTTAAGACCATGAGTTCCTTCGGCTACGTACAGGTGGTTTCCGGCTAGTCCCAATCCATGGGGATTGAGCATACTGTAGGATTTTGTGAGTTTGGGTTGGTAGAGGTCTTTGATATCAATTACCTGAAGCTCATTCACGCCATTCCAGCAGGTGTTACCATTTCTCAATGTCACAAAAGCGTAATCTTCATTCACCACTACAGGATCGCAAGCCTGAACATGCTCA
Source organism: Algoriphagus sp. Y33 (assembly GCF_014838715.1). Lineage (NCBI taxonomy): Bacteria > Pseudomonadati > Bacteroidota > Cytophagia > Cytophagales > Cyclobacteriaceae > Algoriphagus > Algoriphagus sp. Y33. The sequence goes on from NZ_CP061947.1 coordinate 924,084, forward strand.
TAAACTGACATACGGGTAGGAGAATTCGGGGTGCTGGCATCGTAGATATACATCCCGGCATTTGATCCGATAAATAGCTTGTCCTCAAAAGGGAAAATGGTTTCAATTCCCCAGCCTAGATCAATTGGTTTTACAAAAGTGGGGTCGGCAGGAGTCTCTACATTAAATACACGCAAGGTTGATTCGTCTACTGCATAAAGATGTTGATTTGAAAGTGTAAACCTAGCCATGGATCCACCTATACCGTAGCTTTGCGATGCAGCAGAAAGGTTGGCTGAAAAGCTCATCCTAGAATCCATCATCCATGCACCTTCTAGCCATCCACCTCTTTCCCATCCAGGATTTTCGGTGGTAATTACCGTGTCACGGAAACTAATTATTTCACCTGTTTCGTGATAGAACATATGGGTAAAAACATCTTCGATACGTTTTACCATTTGTATACTGCTGATATTACTGATGTCGAATACTAGTAGATCTACATAATTATCAGCATAAAGAATATTGCCATTCACCGCCATGTCTACATTTCCAGCAATGGATATAAAGCTCAAATTGATAGGGTTGGAGGGGTTGGAATTGTCCAGAATGTGAATTCCCTTTGTAGGCTCATTAATAAAAAGGTAATCTCCATAGATGTAGATTTTGCCTGGGTTGTCCAATGGTTTGGCAGGTTCGGTTGTGATGATCCTTGCTCTTTCATTGCTCATTTCCACATACACCGGCATCATAGTATGGTAAGTGTATGAAGAATTGACTTCATCATGGCAGGATGATAATAACAAAATCGATAGTAAGAGAAGTGGATAGGAAAAGGAGAAACGTTTCATATAGCTCGATTTTAGTGGTGTAAAAGCATGTGATATTCAGACGTAACCGAACAATAATATGCTACAGAGGACGTTAGAAAAATTTGATTTTTTTCAAAATCATCCTATACCCCTTGCGGTCGATCTAAGTTCGATGTCAAATTCAACCGATGGGCGTTAAGTGTTATTCCTTCTCGCAGGATTCTTGGGCTGTTTTTTATAGGAGGGAAAATTTCTTGGGCTGAAAATAATGCCATTGATCATAATCAGCCCCCTTAGATTTTCAGATTTCTTTACCTTAACGCTCTTATTAAACCATAGTAAACCGTATGAGAAAGTATCTGCTTCCGTTTGCAGTCTGTAGTTTGATTTTTTGGAGTTGTGACAAAAAGCAACGAGATCCCTTTGCCACCGAGAAACCGGATGAATCAAGATTTACCAAGATCCCTTTGGCAGGCAACTTCAATGAACCCATGGAAATCGAGGTGCTGGATAACGGAGATGTATTGATCATCGAACGGCATGGGAAACTCAAACTTTTTCAGGCGGAATCAGGAAATACTATAGTGGTAGGAGAGTTGGAGGTATTCCCTGAGCGTGAAGATGGCTTAATGGGAATGGCAAAGGATCCAGATTTCAACACTAATAACTGGTTGTATCTCTATTATGCCCCGGCTTCCGAAGCAGCTTTAAACAGGATTTCGAGATTTGACTTTGTAGATAATAAGCTTGATTTGGCCTCTGAGGTAATCATTCTGGATGTGGACATTTATCGGGGATGTTGCCATTCCGGGGGAGGTCTGGAATTTGATGCTCAGGGCAATCTGTACTTGGGAATAGGAGATGACTCTACCCCCTTTGAGTCAAGTAATTTCAATCCAATAGATGAGCGGCAAGACCAACCTAAAAATGTGGATGCCCAAAGAAGTTCGGGCAATACTAATGACCTGCGCGGTGCGATTCTTCGGATCAAACCTAATCGGGAAGGAGGATATTCTATTCCTGAAGGTAATTTATTCCCTTTGGGTACACCCAAAACCCGCCCCGAAATCTATGTGAAAGGCAATCGTAACCCTTTCAGATTTTCTATAGACAGTCGTAACGGCAATTTGTATTGGGGAGAAGTAGGGCCTGACGGTTCAGAAGACAAAGAAGGCCGTGGGCCCAAGGGGTACGATGAAATCAATGTTGCGACAGGCCCCGGCTATTACGGATGGCCTTATTTTGTGGGGAATAATTCGGCCTATTGGAAGTATGACTTTGCCACCGGTGAAAGCTTGTTTCAATTTGACCCAAATGAGCCAAAGAATACTTCACCCAATAATACAGGCATGGGGGTATTGCCTGTCGCGAAGCCTGCTTTGATCTATTATCCCTATGCAGAGTCAGAGCAATTTCCCATGCTCGGTCAGGGGGGTAGAAATGCCATGGCCGGTCAAGTGTATTACCGTGAAGATTATGAGAAGTCTGATGTGAGATTTCCGGGGTATTACAATGAGAAACTGTTTATCTATGACTGGATGAGAAACTGGATTTTCACTGTTAGCTTGACAGAGGATTTCGAGTACGATACCATGGAGCAATTTATGCCCGAGACTCACTTTGAAAAACCTATGGATATGCAGTTTGCTAAAGACGGTTCTTTGTATGTATTGGAGTATGGGACTTTTTGGCGTGCAAATAACGATGATTCGGGTCTGTACAGAATCGTGTTTTCGGAAGGAAACAGAAGGCCGGATGTGAAAATTTCCGCGGATAGAACTGTGGGCGCAGCCCCTTTTACGGTGAATTTTTCCTCTTCAGGAACAAATGACCCCGATACTGACGATCAAGTCAGTTTTCACTGGGAGTTTGGGGAGAACGGAACCACTTCCACTGATACAAATCCAACCTATACTTATGGTGCCCCAGGAATTTATAGCGTGAAATTAACGGCAACTGATCTAAAGGGGGAGACTTCAAGTTCATTTTTGGAAGTAAAAGTGGGGAACGAGGCACCGACAGTTTCTATTGACTGGCAGGGAAACCGAAGTTTCTATTTTGGAAAGGAGACGATCAGCTATGCGGTTACGGCATCTGATAAAGAAGATGGGCAAATAGATCCATCTCAAATCAACATGACGATAGCTTATCTGGAAGGCGGATATGATCTGATAGAAACGGGCCATCAGGAAGAGATTTTGAGCGTTGGGGAGTCTTATATCAATGAAGCGGGATGCAAAGCCTGCCACGGAATCAGCAATGAGTCCGTAGGTCCGGATTATACGTCAGTGTCTGAGAAATACAAAAACGATCCAAAAGCCAAAATATACCTGATCGATAAAGTCAGAAATGGGGGAGCCGGAGTATGGGGCGAGCAGATTATGCCAGGGCATACCCACTTGGATGAGATTAAAATAGGACAGATGATTGATTTTGTGTTGGGCATCGCCAATCCAACTGGAGTTTCGGGTTTGCCTGCTTCAGGAAAGTATCAGGTTGAAAATGTGGATGATCCTGAGGGATTCTACCTGATACAGGCGTCCTATGAAGATCGGGGAGCAAACGGTATTCCCAGGATTAAGACTACCGGTCAATTGAAATTGAGAAATACGGCTGTATCAGCATATAGCGCAGATCACCTGGAAGGTGCAGCCAGAGCTAACCCCGAAGATGAGTACTTTGTACAATTCACTACTTCCGAATCCTGGCTTTTGCTGAAGGATATTGACCTAAACCAAATTAATAAAATTACACTGTCCATTCTGCCCGCAACTACCAAAGGAAAAATCCAGGTGCGGACAGGGTCTCCTGATGGCCGACTGATCGCCGAAACGGCGATGCTCACCAATGATTCCCGGCTTGCTTCGGATCCAAATGAAGGATGGTTTGATTTTTCGTTAACCATTCCGGAGACGGACTATTATGGAGATTTGTACTTTGTTTATCTTACAGATGAGCCAATCTCGATTTGGAACACATTTAATCTGAGCACATTAAAGTTTGGGAGGTGAGCTTAATAAAAACCGTATTTGGGTTATTAGAGGAATAGGTCTATGGCGCAAGAAGAGTGAGGGTTGCGAGTTAAGTGTCAATCAAATTCCTTAATGACTATGCATAAGAAAAATTTTATTTATGGCCCATAATAATCCGTATGGAAAACTTTCTTCATTGTAGGATTTACGATTGACTAAACGAATCCAGAAAACCTGAAAGATTTTGGATATTTTGGGAGTGAATCATATCATTATGGCACAGGATGAATATTATTACATAGCAGATAATGTGGCCTTTTAGGGTTCTTTTTAATGTGGATGTATGGCAAAAAAAATACTTATCCGAATAGTTGATTTCTTTTTAACCAGGGGATTGCGGGTTTTCTTAGCATAAAAGTTCAAATAAATATTTTTAGTGTTTTTTACTAAAAATATTTATTTGAACTAATTTAATTCGCAATTGATTTTTTCCTAGAATTTTACTTCGGAATTTTATCTTAATTAAAGAAATGGGACAAATTTAAATGCACAAAAAAGGTGTGTATATTCTTGGTTTTATGCCTGTGTTTTTTGGTTTGAATACAAAATTGTGAATTTCATGGCTTTTTTTATTTACTATGAATCCAAATAATATTTTTAATAATGAAATTTATCAAATATTAAACACCGAATACGGGGTGTTGTTTAGAATAAAATAGTTTTGGTTTTTGTAGCGACATTCAATAACAGTCTGTTATGGCTATAAAAATTATACTTAGGAAAATTCTAATTGTTCAGTTCTTATTCTGGGGCGGTATTGGAACTGTTCGGGCTCAGGTACCATCTGATGTTCAGACACAGGTCAACAATAATTTCCCGAAGCACATCCAAAAATCACCTAATGTTTCAGGTATAGAGCGATATGGGAACTATGATGTTAATTTGTACACTGGGATACCCAATATTTCAATACCTCTTTATAATGTGGAGGCAGGCCCAATCACTCTGCCTATCACTCTTAGCTACCATGCTTCAGGAATAAAATATACGGATCAGGCAAGTTGGGCAGGGTTGGGATGGTCAGTTGTTGCCGGTGGCCAGATTACGCGGCAAATCCAGAAAATGAGAGATGAACAGAATTTCTATACTTCATCTAATGATTATTCCGTAGGACTGAACTGTGATGATTGGGCTTACAAGGAGGCTAGTGTGTCGAGCGGGAATGACCGGGAAGCAGATATTTTTTCCTACACTTTCCCCGGAAAAAGTGGAAAGTTCTATCTACGGCAAAATGGACAGGCTCCCTACCTTTTTCCTGAAGCTCCTATTAAACTCGCAGTTGCTTTAGGTTTGAATTATTTTGACATCACGGATGAAAGCGGTATCAGGTATCGGTTTGGAAGGAATTCTGTCAACGACAACTATACCGAAACCACCACATCATATGGAGCCGGAGGAAGTGTTGTTTCAGGAAGGACAGCATGGTATCTGGTCGAAATTTTTGCACCAAACTCAGATGATAAGGTAGAAATCACCTATCAAACCATCGGTAGCCAGAGCCTGGAGGATATTGAGCATAACATTACCGTGATTGACCAATGCACTACTGACAATCAAGCAAGTCTTCCCTGCAGGAGTGCTGTATATATACAGCAGGCAGTTAATACAAGTTCATCGACTACCGGTATGGGTATTAAGGAAATAAAGTATAAAACCGGAATGGTTAAATTTGTGATGGGAACAGCTAACCGTGCTGACCTAACAGGACTCAAACCGTTGGACAGGATAGAAATTTACAGCAAGACAGGAACTGATTCTACATTGATCAAATCCTTCCAGTTGACTAAAAGCTATTTTACCGGAGTTTCACGGCTCAAACTGGATGAATTGATAGAAAAGGACGGAGCAAACACTGTAATCAACAAACATACCTTCAGCTATCACACTACTTCATTTTCGTGGAATCAGGCAACCAAAAGCCTGAGAAGAGACTGGTTTGGTTTTTATAATGGGAAGCCAAATACAAGTCTGATTCCACAACAGTCCATCCAGTTTCAGCCCAATACTTCTACGGCTGTCTCCAATATCAATATAGGCAGTGCCAACAGGGAAAGTGATACTACATTTTTAAAAGAAGGTATGCTCAAACGCATTACCTATCCCACTAAGGGATATACAGAGTTTTATTATGAACCCCACAAATACGTTGACGCTTCTGTGACAAAATATGGCGGGGGTTTAAGGATCAAGAGAATCAGCAATACCGTAGGTTCAGCTGTCTATTCCAAGGAATATCGATACGGAGAGGGTGAATCAGGGACAGGAATTAAAAACTTCACCCAAGGCTTATTTTATTTTAACGCTGAGTCAATAAGCAGGTCGAACTGTGGAACCACTCCGTGCAACCGCACAGAAAGAGTCAGAATGTTTTTCTCAAATTCAGTGATTGGTGCCGGATACGACGACAGTCCCGTAGTCTACCTTAAGGTCAGCGAATATGAAAATATCAATGGAAGCAATGGTAAAATCCTCTATGAATTTGACGACAATATCCACATCCCGGATATGCTGATGACAGTACCTTATTCCAACAAAACCCACAGAAACTCCAGTGCTTGGGAAAGGGGAAAGCTCACCAAAAAAACCGTTAAGAATGCAGCCGGGACGGATGTTGCTCAAACCGTAATTACGTATTCAAAATTAAAAGCCCAAAATATTGCCGTCAGCCAAGCAGTTGTCAAATTCATTGATGGGACACATCAAGGGGGGTATTTGTTTATGTCATGTCCGGTTCCCGGGTCACTGCCCAGGGATGGATTTACTTACCAAGTGAGAAACTTGGAACAAGCAACAGGGATCTATCTGGAAAGCTCACGTACTGAATCTATCATCAATACCGGGGGTGCATACACCACTACCACACTGAAGTCTTATGACCCAACTTATCTTCAGCTTACCCAAGAGGAAGTCAGGGTCAGTTCAAATCCTGAAGTAGTAGTGACGCGGTACCGATATCCTTTCCAGGTGATTAATCCCTCCACTACTTACACAGGATATCCAAATATACTTAAGCAGCTCACTTTAAAGAATATCCTTAAACCTGTAGAACAGTATACACTTATCCAGAATCTTAATGCTTCAAATGTTCAGGTAGTGGGTGGGCAGTTGACCTATTTCAAGGTTTCGGGAAGTTATTATGTTCCTGAAAGTATGTACTTTTTGGAGATTGCCTCTCCTCTTGCAATGGCGTCTTTTACCCCCCTTGCACTTTCGGGAACTTCAGCTGTCACCCGGGATACCCGCTATCAGCAAAGGTTGACTTTTTCCACTTACGACACACGTGGAAACATCACCACTTTCAATAAGTCCAATGCCCAGCCGAATTCCTTTATTTGGGCATACAACGGTGCATACCCCATTGCGGAAGTTAAAAATGCAACGGCTACACAAATTGCCTATACTTCCTTTGAGACAAATGAGAAAGGTGGTTGGAATTATAGTGGACAGGAAACAGTACTTCGTTGGGGAGAGGCAAGAACAGGAAGGAATGCTTACAGCTTGTCGGGAGGAGCCATATCCAGGACGGTGACAGGAGCATCAACTTCCAATAAGTTTAAGTTGAGCTTTTGGGCCAAGGTTCCTACAGGAACTCAGTCATGGACTTTTCTGGGAGCAACAGAAAGCCTGACAACCTCCTGGAAGCTTATTGAGCGGGAAGTGACCTCCACATCGCTTTCCATTTCGGGAACCAATATATTGATCGATGAAATCCGGATACATCCACCCGGAGCAGAAATGAACACCTACACCTATTTGCCCGGAGTAGGGCAATGGTCTCAGCTGGATGCAAGGAACCATGCCGTTGTTTATAAATACGACAGATTGGGAAGGCTGGAAACCATCCTGAACAATGACGGGCATATTCTTTCTCACTACGAATACAACTTTATCAAATAAGCTATGGGGACTTATCGATCATTTTTTTTAACAGGTCTGCTTTTGGGTATGTTTCAACTAGGGTTGGTTGCCCAATCCAAAGACAGTATAGCTACAGCAGAATTATCAGGTGCATGGCTTATGGATGCGGCTTTGCAGATGGAGAAATCCATGTTGGCCAACCGAAACAGTCAAAAAGCATTAGAGGATAAGCATAGGGAAGACCAACTGGAAAGCATGAGGTCAAGAATGTATATCTTTTATGAAGATGGGCAATTTGAATCCTCATGGGTTTCCCATGGAGGCAGCCAGATCGTTTATGGCAAATGGGATCTCGGCAAAGATGGGGTTCTTCTAATTGAACTGGAAGACAAATCCTTACTTTCATACGGCATCACTTTGGAGAGAAGTAGGCTTCAGCTTACTCCGGGAATTTCAGGCCAATCTGAAGCCCAAACTCTTTACCTTAAAAGGTTTGAGCCATGAGATCCTGCTTATTTTTCTTGTTGATGCTTATTGCAGGGATTACTACCTCCTTTTCTCAGGCTATTACCCACGTTGATATAGTAGGGCCGAGTAGCGCATCTGCCGGACAGCAGGCAACCTATACCGCGAAATTTTACAGTGGTTCAAGCCAGATAGCACCCCCGACATCGGGTAGTTATTTTTGGGATATAGACGGTGCAACGGCTACAGGCACCACAATAAGCTCCAATTTTCTCACCTGGGCTTCGGCAGGTACCTATAGCCTATATTATGAATATTCGGATGTAAGCGGGACATTCTATGACTATATTTTTATCACTGTGACTGGAAGTGTAGGTGATCCTTGCCCTTCGATACTTCCTTCGGCACCCGGTGCGACCCTCACTGCAAACGGCGCAGTAACCCTGACTGCAAATCCTGCTCCTGCCGGATTTACCTATCAGTGGTACGATAGTAACCAAACCACCCTTCTTGCCAGCACACAAAGCTATACCACGCCGACTCTGTCTGCAAGCAAAACCTATTATATAGCCTACCGATACACTTCCACAGGGTGTATCAGCTCAAAAATGCCGGTGCGTGTCAACCGCTATGCCGAAAATCTCAACTGGACACGGGAATATTCCGCCCGGGATTCACTGAGCGGAGACTATACGCTAAGGAACTCCTCGCAGAAAGCTTCCTATAAACAGACTTCCTACCATGATGGGCTGGGAAGACCAAACCAACAGGTGTCCATACAGGCCTCGGTAAACGGGTCGGATATAGTGACTTCCATCGGCTATGATGCATTGGGTAGACAATACAGGAATTATCTTCCCTTTCCGAATAACTCCACCAATGTTGGGCTCTTTCGGACTACAGCCACCGCACTTCATAGTTCCTATTATACAGCGCAATATGCTGATCCTAATGGTTTTTCAGAGAAATCCTATGAAACCTCCCCGCTCAACCGTGTACTTAAAATCGGGAATCCGGGCAATCCCTGGAAGCTGGGATCTACACGGGAGCTTGAGTTTTCCGAAAAAACCAATACTCTTTCACAGGGTATCCGAATATGGACGGTGAATGGGAGTGGACTTCCCATAACCAATGCAGAATATCCTTTGGGTAGCCTATATGAAAAAACTTCCCTTAATGAAAATGAGCAGCGGGTAGTCGAATATACCGATAAGCTTGGCAGGCTTATCCTGAAAAAAGTGCAGTCCTCAGCCTCACCGTCTTCCGGACATGTGGGATGGATGTGCACGTATTATGTCTATGATCTATTTGGTCGGTTAAGAGTGGTGATGCCTCCCCAAGCAGTAGAGACCCTGCGCAATAATACTAATGATTGGGCAAACTCTACTTATAGTAGTTTGCGCGATGGAATGTACTTCATGTATTCTTATGACAGCAAGGGACGTATGACAGTCAAACGTCTTCCAGGTAAAGGGATCGAGGAAATGGTATATGACAATAATGACCGACTTGTAGCCTGGAGGGATGCAAAACTTGCGGGAGAAGGAAAATGGCAGTTTACTAAATATGATGCCCTGAGTAGGGAGATAATGACGGGTTTGGTTACCTATTCGGGAAACAGAGCTACTTTACAGACGCTTGTTAATGGCTTGGGGAACAATAATGCCGTGATAAATTCCACTTCAGGCAAAGCGGGAACCACCAATGCCGGAGGTTTCCCGAGAGCCTCAGACGGCAATGGTGAGGGAGACGTGCTAACTGTCAATTATTACGACAATTACGCATTCAGAAAATCCACCCTCACGTATGTAAAGCCATCTGGATATCATGATAGTAGTACCAAAACCACCGGCTTATTGACAGGGACTTTAATAAAAAACCTGGGAAATAATACGAGGTATGAAACAGCCATTTATTACGATTCGCAGGGAAGGATTATCCAGACCGTTTCTGACCACCACTTGGAAGGTACGGTCAGGATTTCAAGTAGATACGACTTTGAAAACAATCCCCTTCAGACTATAACCCAGAATTCTGCTCCTGGGAGCTATACCATCACAAAAGGATATGTTTATAATGCGGCAGGAGCCCTAAGCCATATTACCCACAAAATCAATTCTGGGACAACGGTAACCCTGGCTACCCACACCTACAACCAGCTGGGAGAGCTTACTTCCAAGAGCTATCCGACAGCAGGTGATGCGGTGACAGATTATACCTATAATATCAGAGGCTGGCTGAAGAAAATCAACGACCCGCAGGTCAGTAATGCTTCCTCAAAGGTGTTTGCACTGGAATTGTTTTATGAGTCGGGGGGTACTACAAATAATTGGAACGGGAATATTTCAAAGGTTTCCTGGAAGGGTCAGAATGACATCAAAGTAAATTATAACTATAGCTATGATAAAGCTGATAGGTTGCTTGAGGCAGTATATACTGCTTCAACTGGGACTGATAGATACACAGTGAATAATTTGAGCTATGATCTTAATGGTAATATTCTGACCATGAACAGAAGAAATCAGATTACCTCTTCCAGTTATGGTTGGGTAGACCAGCTTACCTATACTTATACCTTAAATGGGAATAAATTAACTCAGGTGGCGGATGCCGTTCCTTCCACTACCCATACCTCACAGGACTTTAAAGAAAGAAGTATAGCGGCCTATGAATACGATGTAAACGGAAGCCTTACAAAAAATCTGGATAAAGACATCACTTCCATCACCTACAACCATCTAAACCTTCCGGTTACCATTACTTTCTCCGGCACCAACAAGAAAATCGATTATTGGTATGATGCACAGGGAGTGAAGCTTCGGCAAGTGACTACCGATGGGACGACAGTGAAGAGACTGGACTATCTGGGTGAACTGGTATTCGAAAACAGTGCGATGTCCTATATTCTGCATGAAGAAGGAAGAGCCAGTTACGAAAACTCCGCTTTTTTATATGAATTCTTTGTAAAAGACCACTTGGGCAATGTGCGCCAGGTGATCCGTGCCCCGATATCCGGAGGCAGAATAGCCACTATGGAGCCTGAGAATGCAGTCGAAGAGGAAGAGTACTTCCAAAATATCAGTGAATCCCGACAGGGTGCGGGGGAACATAACAAAACGCCGGGCGGCTATGCAACGGCCTGGCTGAATGCAGAAAGAAACCGTATTCTCGGCCCGTCCAGATCGCAGGAAGTACAGAAGGGAGACAGTGTGGAACTGGGGGTCTTTGGGAAATATGTGGATCCGAAGAAAATCAGACTGTCTCCCGCAAGTTTTGCACGTACGGGTATGGATAAGAAGCTGATCAGTCAACTGACAGAATTCGGGGGAAACCTCAGTGCGGCAGGGCCCAATGAAATCGCCATAGCCAATGTGATCGCTTTGGTAATCACGAACCTGCAGCAGAAGCCCGTGCCGGAAGCTTATATGGGCTATGCGCTATATGATTCGGACTCCACCTTGTATGAGCAGGGCAAAGTGGTTCTTTCCAAAAAAGCGAGGAATAAGCACGAAGAGCTGATCAAAAAGATTGCAGTACCAAAAGACGGATACATTGAAACTTACTTGGTCAATGAGACTTCTGACGATGTATGGTTTGACCAATTCAGCATCATGAGTACGGGGCCGTTGATTGTGCAGGAAACACATTATGATCCCTGGGGAGTGGAATTGAGTGGTTTGGGTTACCAGTATGCAGGAATTAAAATCAATCCTTATCTTTATAATGGCAAGGAGGCAAACGGCCACTTGGGAGTTAATCTTTATGACTATGGAGCTCGATTATATGATCCTGCAATAGGAAGATGGTTTGTGCTGGATCCTATGGCGGAGCAGATGCGTAGGCATTCTCCGTACAATTACGCCTTCAATAATCCGATGCGGTTTATAGATCCGGATGGCATGGCACCGAGATCCGTAAATACCGTTCAGGGCAGTCCCGCGCATAGTGACAGTGAGGAGCCTACACAAAATGAAGTGGCTGCCGGGCAGGTGGGGCCGGAAAGAGATTTTCTTTGGTCAGATGGATATGGAGAGAGTAGTGCCAGAAATTCAACTGTTTCCAGTTCTTCTTTTTATGGGAGTTATCAAACTACAGGAGGAAATGTGCAAAATAATTCAATTGGGGATCCAACTATTTTCGTGAATAAATGGGTGACTCCTAAAGGATTTGATAATGAAGATTATTACAAAACTTTAAAAAATACCCTTGTCGAAAATGGATTTAATTCTAAGTTAAAAATTCAGGATGACTCAATAATTGGGAGATTGAAAGCTTGGTGGCAGGGATCTCCTACGGCTACAATAACAATTAAGAATTTTAGTCTAGCAAGGGATAGTTTTGGGGCAGGTGGATATGCTAGGTTAGGTGATCCACATTCGATTACTGTATATAATGAACTAAGTATGCAGCCTAAAGGAAGAGTTGTTGATACTTGGAAATATATTAATGCTTCCGTTCATGAATTAGGCCATGGTCTATTTAAGTTTGATCACGATTCTAAGGGCTATACAAGTGATCCCAATAGCATTATGGATTATAGGAGTTCGTATGTACAAGGAGCAGGGTTTAATTCAAGTCAGCAATCTGTTATTAAGAAAAGTATATGGGGAAACTAGTTAAACTTCTTGTTTTAGCAATATGTATCACGATCTGTGGAGGTATGCTGTTTAGGTTTTTTTATGGAGGGTATAATTCGGCTTTGTATAGAATTTTTCAAACCAGTACTAGAGGATATTATTTTCATAAATTTCTTGGTATAACGCCAGGTGAAATCTATGATGATTATACAATAAGTGTTTTGGACTCTTCGGGCGATTCTGAATTAATCAATATTGTTGACAATAAAAGTTCTACTAAAACAAATTTCATAGTGCTTCGTCATGATTCATATGAAAGTTTTCTAAAAGCGTATCCTTGGGCATTGTTCGGAAATAATACTGAAAAATTAACTGACAATAACAACTATTTATCAAAATTAATTAATTTGGATTCCTTTAATTTATATGTGAGATTGTTTAATGTGGATGGAGAGAAGTCGATAGTTAATAAGTATTGCTATTTTATTTCAAATCCGAATGACTTTGATGATTATTCAATTATTCAGGATTTATCGGATTTAGAGGTTGTTCTTTTGAATAATCCATTAGATAAAAAAGAGACTCTAATAGGGTTAGGATTTGAAATAATAGATTTAAGTTCTTTTATTATTGAAGATTCTGAAGGAATAGTTTATTGCTGGTATCAAAATCATGGGATGGTTAAATTTCATTTTGTGTTTGATAATGGAAGCCTCGTAGATGTAAAAAGTGAAAGTTTAGGATATTTGGGCAATGAGTTCCCATCCTGTTGTTAGTTTATACTGATATCCGTTTACCCTATTTTTTAGGTGTGTATTCGGATAATTAAAGTTCAACAACTCATCGAATATTGCTAGAACCTCCGTGCGGCGGGCCCCAATGAAATCGCCATAGCCAATGTGATCGCTTTGGTAATCACGAACCTGCAGCAGAAGCCCGTGCCGGAAGCCTATATGGGGTATGCTTTATATGATTCGGACTCTACCTTGTATGAGCAGGAGGGCTGAGCGGAAAGAAACAGTCCGGTGGACTGTTTTAGCGAAGAGCCAGGTGGCGGGGAGTCTAGTTCTCTCCAAAAAAGCGAGGAATAAGCACGAGGAACTGATCAAAAAGATCGCCGTTACCAAGGATGGATACATTGAAACGTACCTGGTAAATGAGACCAATGACGATGTATGGTTTGACCAATTCAGTATCATGAGTACAGAGCCATTGATTGTGCAAGAAACACACTACGATCCCTGGGGAGTAGAACTCAGTGGTTTGAGTTACCGGTATGGTGAGGACCGGGCGTTAAAAAAGTGTCCTTTGGACATTTTTAGTGAGGGGCCAGTTTGCAGGGCGGGAATAAATCCGTATTTATACAACGGAAAAAAGAGGGCTGAGCGTAAAGGAATGATCCCTTAGGATCATTTTAGCGAAGAGCCAGCTTGAAGGGGAGGGCCACTTGGGAGTAAACCTGTATGACTACGGAGCTAGGCTATACGATCCTGCCATAGGGAGATGGTTTGTACTTGATCCGATGGCAGAAAGTATGCGGAGGCATTCTCCGTACAATTATGCCTTCAATAATCCGATGCGGTTTATAGATCCGGATGGCATGGCGCCGAGATCCGTAAGTACCGTTCAGGGCAGTCCTGCGCATAGTGACAGTGAGGAGTCTACACAAAATGAAGTGGCAACGGGGCGGGCGGGTCCGGAAAGGGAAGATGTTCTGGTTGATGTAGGCTATGGAACGGTCAGTTCTGGCATGTTGACTATGGGGGTTGATTATGCCGGGGATTTTCGGAATGCAAAAAAGGGGGCTCAAGAAGATAACGATTGTTGTGGTGATAAAAGTAAAGAGTTAGAATCTCTTCATATAAAAACTGACATTGAACCATATGGAGGAACTCCTCCATTTCTTCCAGGAGGAGTTGGAGGTTGGAGTAACATTAAAAACTTTTGGAGTGTTTTAAAAAATGTTAGAAGTTTATTTAATGCCGCTAAGACGGGGTTTTCCGTAAATCCTAGCAAATTTGATTACTTCTTTGGACGTGTAGTAAGTGGCTCAGGGCACAATATTGCTAGGTCAGCACAAAATTTAAAGGACTTGACAACGCTAGGGATTAAAAGTGAAAGTCAGTTAATGAAAGTCTTTGGACAAGCTCTTGAAAGTGGAACAGTTATATCAACTAAGACTAGTCAATATGGAACCACTGTTATGAGAAGTGTAAATATTGGAAATAAGGGAAGTGTTAATGTTGGCTTCTTCTATCAGGGCGGAAATATGAGTGCTACACCTTCTGTTTCAACAATAATTCCTAAAATTTTTAAATAAGATGAATGCTGAAATAAAAGAAATCTCAGAATCTGATTATAACAAATTGAAACATCCTATTTTGTTTGAGGGCAAATTAGCAGATAGAATTTTTGGTGTAATTTCAAATGGAACAAACGAATATAAATTCAGTTGGCAAAGTACCGTTATCAAACCTAAAATAATAGGTATTGATGATTTTCGCTGTTCAATAGGTATTGATCTAGTTTTTGTGATATTTGAATTTCTAACAGGGAAAATACTACTACAACTTTCTTTAGACTATTTTTTCTATGATAGTAAAATTTATAATGGATTTCTTTATGTAATTACAGAACTCGAAATCATTAAAATTAATACTAAAGATTTGCTAGTAGTTGAAACATTTGCTTTACCTGATTACTTTGAAAGTATTGAATTTAATGAAGAAATTATATTAGTGAAATGCGTTGGTGATGAAATAGTTAATATAAAATAATAGTAATGCTGCTAAGGGGGGGAGGAAATATTGCTATTCAATTTGGCAAGACCGAAAACCAAATATATCACGCTTTCCGACATACTGATGCGTTAGGATTGAATAGATCCTTAGTTCAATCAACTATACAAAATCACTTTAAAACAGTATCATCACAAGTAGTAACAGGAAAACCATTTAATCAAATAATTGAAATTGGAGGGAATAGAATACAATACACAGTATTTAAACTTTCTGATGGTACATTTAATATTGGGAGAATACATGGAATTTAATAGAAAACCTACGATACAAGAAGAAAGACTTCTTGAACTGCTTATAAAGAAGGCATCTATTGTATTACCTAATAATTGGAAAGACAAATTGTTAGTGCGTCCGATGGATGATGGAGATATGGGTAGTTTATATCTATTTCCTAATGGAGAAATTATAGAAAACAGAATTTTAGGGAAACAGGTATGTGAGTTTCAATTTACAGATTTAGATGGAATAGAAGTAATTGCTTCCTTAAATATTGACACGAATGGAGAGTTGTTTGAGCTTGATATATGGAAGACAGATTTTGGCAAGCTCATTAAATTCCCAAACCTTTAAGTAAATGAAGTTGTTTATTAAAATATTGCTGAAGTGAATGTAATAAGAGCGACTATTTCACCGACCATTATTCAGAAGAGAACAACATCTTTTTCATTTCAAAATGGAAAACCAAAAATTAGTTACAAGATCATTGAAATGCCGTTGATTGTCCAGGAAAGGCATGGAGCCTGTCCCGATGAATGGAACGAAGAGGAATGATATCGGAAATCCCTGGGGAGTAGAACTCAGTGGTTTGGGTTACCAGTATGGTGAGGACCGAGCGTTAAAAAAAATGTCCTGTGGACATTTTTAGTGAAGGGCCAGTTTGCAGGGCGGGAATAAATCCGTATTTATACAACGGCAAGGAGAGGGCTGAGCGTAAAAGAATGATCCCTTAGGATCATTTTAGCGAAGAGCCAGCTTTCAGGGGAGGGCCACTTGGGAGTTAATCTTTATGACTTCGGAGCCAGACTCTACTGCCTGTCCCGATAGCGCAGCGTGTCGGGAATCCTGCTATTGGAAGATGGTTCGTGCTGGATCCTATGGCAGAGCAGATGCGGAGGCATTCCCCATACAATTACGCCTTCAATAATCCTCTGGGTTTTATTGATCCAGACGGCATGCGGCCGGTTAAACTTATTCAGGGGACTCCACATCACAGCGACAGTGAGGATCCTAACCAAAATGAAGTGGCTACCGGGCAAGTGGGGACAGGAAGGGATGATGTTCTGGTTGATGTAGGGTATGGAACGGTCAGTTCGGGGATGATTACAAATGGGGTTGAATATGCTGGAAACTTCCAAACTGTAAAGGACCAAAATGAAGATTCTCCCTTTACTTTTCATAATAATAGCGTCTCATCTAAACCATTTACAGGTTCAAAGCCTGATAGATCGACATATTTTGAAGGTGTTAGAGTCTTTACTACGGAAGTTGGTTCATTTGGCCAGGGAGCAGCAGCCACTCTTCCAAGAATTGGGATTTTTGTAAATCCTAATGCTAAATATAACATTAATCTCTTGAGGCACGAATTTGGCCATGTTCTTCAAGCTAAAAAATGGGGAGCTAACTTTTTTTATGGATCAATTGTAGCTGCTAGTTTAATGAGTGCTGATGCAGCCAATAATGGGGCGTTTGATCATCAAAGTACATGGACTGAATGGACAGCAAATCTGCTTTCATGGAGATATTTTGGTAGGCCAAATAACTGGGATATGAAAAATTATCCAATATTTCCTAATCAACATTCTAGTATGTTAGCATATCCGCCTAAGTCTATTAATTTAAATGATAAGTAAGATAAAATTAAAAAAGATATGTTTTGAATATAACCTATTTTGACTATGGAATTGAAGATACTGTATGGTTTAATTTTTACTATCATTTTATCTGGATGTGATTATTATGATGAGAGACTGCAAGTGGAAAATAAAAGTCCTAATGAGGTAGCAGTGGAGATATTTTTAGATAGTGTACCAACATTATCTGAGTTAAACAAAACAGAATACTATATACAAAATAGTATTGAACCTGATGAAAGTAAAAGGCTGATGGAAATGGGAAGTACAAGAGGATGGTCTTTTCGTATTAAAAAATCCAATAACGATCGCTTGAACCTATTTGTGTTTCAAGTTGATTCGCTAAAAATATATGGTGTTGATTCCCTGATCTCTATGGGGGTTTATGATAAATACATATTATCTGAAATGTATCTAAATGAAGAGAATTGGATAGTGGTCATAGAGTAACTAAGGTGATTCTTGAATTTGAATTGCATATAAAGGAAATAAGGAGGTTAATTTGGAGATGTGATTTGTAAGTCAACAATCTCATATGTTATCTCCGTAAAATTACGCCTTCAATAATCCTCTGGGTTTTATTGATCCAGACGGCATGCAGCCGGTTAAACTTATTCAGGGGACTCCACATCACAGCGACAGTGAGGATCCAAACCAAAATGAAGTGGCTACCGGGCAGGTGGGGCCGGATCAAAGTGAGGTGTCGAGCGGGATGTTTGAATTCGTAAAGGGGGGATATGGAGAATTAATCGAAAGAGGCAGTACATTTTCTACAGGAGGTACTTTTGATATGAAAGGGAGAGATATCATTCCATCACAACAAGTCACGGTAAATTTTGAGAATGGCAGCAATATTTCAGTTACCACTAAACGAGGTCCGAGAAATGATCAGGATGGACTACGGAGTTTGGCAAATATGCTTGCCAATGCCAAAGCAGGAGATAATTTGAGCGATTTTTTAGATTTTAGCTTTTTTGATAATTTTGAAAAGGTAGCTGATTTAGGTGCAGGATATAGACATTCTGGTGTACTTAACAATACTACTATTGACATCTTTACTGGCAAAAATATTACATTTACTAGATTTGTGTTTTATGCTGAGGGAAGGGCTAGAGGCTCAGAATTTGGGTTCTCTAGAAATAATTTATTTGAGTCAAATTTTCCACATCTTAATCCATTAAACAATAAGAGGTTATCTAATCCGTATGGTTTAAGATTAAAAGGTTTCTTTGATGAAAGAAGGAGTAATATTGGCACACTTAGATTTAGCGATTGGAATGTATTCGTTAATTTTTCAAATACGATATTTAAAGGAATGGGACTATGATAAAAAGATTATGTTTTGCTTTATTCGTTTTGATTTTACTTGGATGTTCCAAGAAATTATCTTCAAATCGAGTTACTGGGAATTGGTGGTCAATTGAAGTTGATTCAACCTACTCTGAACTATATGTTAACGAGCGTGAATGGGTAGTTAATCATGAATCGTACGGTCCGATAAAATATGAGTATATACTTACTAATGATTCATTGTTTATTTTGGACTCAAGAAAGGTTCGAATGAGAAATTGGGAAGTTGTGCACAACTCTAAGTCTACATTAGTTATAAGAAGTAATAAAGAGGAAAGGAAGTTGTATAGGCTTAGGCTAAGTAATTCGTATTTTGAAGTATTAAATGATAGCTTAGCTTATGAGAATTTTGAGCAAGAATTTATCAGAAGGTATTTGAATAAACCAAAAGCAGAAAGATAAATTTGATTTTATAGTTGAAAATCTTACAGATAGGCTAACCTATTTCTAGGCGGGATCTGGCTTGTACGTTGGGGCACCGCTATGCAGAGGATTTGATTGGAACGTGGGGGAGATCTAGAGGAGCTAGCTTGCAGGGTAGGAGGCAAACGGCCACTTGGGAGTAAACCTGTATGACTACGGAGCTAGGCTGTATAGCCTGTCCCGATAGCGAAGCGTATCGGGAATCCTGCTATCGGAAGATGGTTTGTTGTGGATCCGATGGCGGAGCAGATGCGTAGGCATTCTCCGTACAATTACGCCTTCAATAATCCTATGCGGTTTATAGATCCGGATGGCATGGCACCGAGATCCGTAAGTACCGTTCAGGGCAGTCCTACGCGCAGTGACAGTGAGGAGCCTACACAAAATGAAGTGGCAACAGGGCGGGCGGGTCCGGAAAGAGATTTTCTTTGGTCAGATGGATATGGAGAGAGTAGCACCAGAAATTCGACTGTTTCCAGTGGAGCCTTCAACGGGAATTACGCACAGGGCAGCAGCAAGAGAGGCTGCTGCCCTGATGAGAACAAAACGGGGGCACGTAATTGGTCTACAACAATAGCTGCTTTTGCCATAAGTGGTGTTTTAGTGGCAGATGATGCAACGGGAGTAGGGGTTGTTGACGATGTGGCGATACCATTCATCCTCGCAGGAGCAATTGCAGCTGATTTATACAAGCGACAGCGTGAAGGAGCTCAGTACACTTTAAGAGCAAGCAAGAACGGATTGTATCCAGTCTACTCATGGGGAAGTTCATTGCCTACAGGTACTCAATATTTGAATGCGGGTGATATTTGGAAAATTGGTGAAACTATTCAATATGACCAGACCAGTAGAAAGCAATGGCGTTATTCTGATGTATATCTTAAATCGATGAGTGTAGAATTTGTACCTGAATATGTTGGGCCGAAATCAGAAATAGTATTTGTTCAGCAAATGAAGTTGGCTCAATATCTTTATGGGAATGGGAGTTTGCCTGCAGGAAACAAAGGGTTAAAATGAAATAAATATATGGAGTTTGGAATAGTACATACAGTATCAATTGATATATCAAGTCGCTTGCGGAATCTTCGATTTAACCGGGTAGAAGATTTTTTAAAGGAGAAACTTTCTTTAAAAAATTATGGAGATGGTGTGAAATCCATTATTGCCGGATTGAACTGTGTAAGTTTAGATGTCTCTCATCAATCAAAAGATTTTGAAACAGGTTTTATACTAAGTAAAAAATATACCAAGTCAAAAAAACATTTGAATTTCGAAGTAGCACTTAATCATAATGAAGTATCAAAAGCCAACGAAAGCCAATTAATTGAAATTGTGTCTTCAGCATTGCTAAAGTCATATTCTGAAATTGAGGCTTTAAATATTAATGACTTTGATATTGGTAAGTTCTATAGTGACTTAAACACCCTGTTTCAAGATCGTTTCTGGCTAGCAGAGTCTTATGTTGAAAAAGAATTTCAATATCAACTTCCCGTGCAAAAGAGTAAAACAAGATTTTGTGACAGCGAAAAAATGCTGGATGACTCTTTCTGGGAATTGATTGAGAAAGCAAGGGCTGATAGTCAGGGTGACTTCTATGTACAGCTTGATATAATCACAGATAAGTTAAGTAAAAGGGAAAGGGAAGAGATTATTGGTTTTGAATGTACTCTACGAGAATTGCTTATGCGAGCCTATCATTACAATGTGATGGCGGTGCAAAAAATAGTGGAAAAGAAAGTTGACGATGATTCGTTCTTATACTTCAGATGCAAATTGATACTATATGGAAGAATGACTTTTGAAAATGCCATCAATAATCCGAACTTTATTTTTGAACGAATTGATCAAGACGCTAGCGGAGAGCCGTTGTTAAGGGTAGCAGACACAGCCTACAAAAAGAGATTTGGAGGCAATAGCGAAGAAGCTTTACCAAGTGAGTATGCTTCTGAGGTTATTGATTATGACTTTGGAGAATACGAAGTGCAGGGTAAGGATTGGAATGAAGAGGATATCCCCAAAAGATATTCTAAGCTTTGGAAATCTTATTTATAGGCTATTACTATAAGTTTTCATTAGGAAAGATTGTAGCAAAAGCGAAGACTTGATTTTATCTTAGAGTTTGAGCTGATAAATCTAACTACCAGATTTAAACAATATTCGTTTGGACTGGTGGCTATTTAAAAAGGTGGTTCGTCGTCTTTTTTTATTCGGATAGGCATCTGAATCGAATTCATAAAGTCACATCTCAGACTCTGCAATTGACTTTTGAGCCAGTCTCTTTATAGAATTTGTAATTCCTGATTTTCATTTTTCTCTGTCAATAAACTCTCTTCAAGATATGCCACCGCCTGGCTAAACGCAGGGAGAAACAGAATCCTAGGCCCTTCCAGATCGCAGGAAGTACAACGGGGAGACAGTGTGGAACTGGGGGTCTTTGGGAAATATGTGGATCCGAAGAAGATCAGGTTGTCACCGACAAGTTTCGCACGTACAGGTATGGATAAGAAGCTGATCCGGCAGCTTACGGAATTCGGGGGAAATCTCAGTGCGGCAGGGCCCAATGAAATCGCCATAGCCAATGTGATCGCTTTGGTAATCACGAACCTGCAGCAGAAGCCCGTGCCGGAAGCCTATATGGGGTATGCATTATATGATTCGGACTCTACCTTGTACGAGCAGGATGGCTGAGCGTAAAGAAACAGTTCCGTGGAATGTTTTAGCGAAGAGCCAGATAGCGGGGAGTCTAGTCCTGTCTATAAAAGCAAGAAACAGGCACGAGGAACTGATCAAAAAGATTGCAGTACCAAAAGACGGATACATTGAAACGTACTTGGTCAATGAGACTTCTGACGATGTATGGTTTGACCAATTCAGCATCATGAGCACCGGACCGTTGATTGTGCAGGAAACACATTATGATCCCTGGGGAGTAGAACTCAGTGGTTTGGGTTACCAGTATGGTGAGGACCGAGCGTTAAAAAAGTGTCCTTTGGACATTTTTAGTGAGGGGCCAGTTTGCAGGGCGGGAATAAATCCGTATTTATACAACGGAAAAGAGAGGGCTGAGCGTAAAAGAATGATCCCTTAGGATCATTTTAGCGAAGAGCCAGCTTGAAGGGGAGGGCCACTTGGGAGTAAACCTGTATGACTACGGAGCCAGACTCTACGATCCTGCTATCGGAAGATGGTTTGTTGTGGACCCGATGGCGGAGCAGATGCGTAGGCATTCTCCGTACAATTATGCCTTCAATAATCCGATGCGGTTTATTGATCCCGATGGAATGAAGCCCATGGCTACAGTTCAGGGAACTCCACATCATAGCGACAGTGAGGATCCTACTCAGAATGAAGTGGCTACCGGGCAGGTAGGACCTGATCAAAACTGTGAGCGTTGTGCTTCTTTGCCTGAAGTGGTTGTCGAAGCACCTAAAATTGACAAAGCTATAGCTCTGCCATTAACATTATCACCAAGTCTTGGTTTAAATCCTATTGTTTCTTGGGCAGGAATTTCATTTGGTGCAGCTTATGTTGCATATGAGGCAGGGATTCATATAGAAGCGACAACTATTTCAATTGCAAATGTGCTGGAAAAGTTCGGGGTTGATCCAAAGGTTTTAGGAAAAGCTGATGTCGAATACGTTGCACCACCTAAACTATTACCAGGATTTCCCGGAGCAAATCGTATTAAACCAAAAGGAGGTAGAGCTAGATGGAAAACTTCAGATGGAGAAATCCTTGAATGGGATTCGCAGCATGGGGATGTTGAAGTATATGACAAAAATGGAAAGCATAAAGGGTCAGCTCGGCCAAATGATCCATCCATTTATAAAAGCCCAGTTCCAGGAAGAAAAATAGATCCGTGATAAAATGACAGTAAATAGAATTATTTCGAAATACTATATTGATAAAGAAGATTTAATCGAAGAGATTGTTCTTCCAGAAGTAGATCTTGAATGGTTATCTTCTTGTTTTAATGTTCCAGAATCTGATTATCTATTATATAATTCTTATAAAATTGGTCGGGAAGAATATGAGAAGTTAAGTGATAGATTAAATTTTAATCTTGAATTAGATAAATTTGAGTACTATCTTGAAGCTTATGACGACTCTTAATTTTCGTTTAAATTTTGAGAGGTTATATCTTGTAAATTGAATCTGTTACCAAGTGTTTAATAATGAGGACTTAGCGTTAAGATCTCCACATGGCAAGCTACGAGGTCAGCTAGAGGTTGGATTGTAAGTGAAAAATCCCAAACCAATTAGTTTGGAATTTTGATTTTCAAACTAATTGGTTAAATTGGATTAAACTTTTTAGCCAATGGCAATTGAGAAAAAAAAATACTGTTTGAATTGTGGTACTGTGATTCAAGGAAGAATCGACAAGAAATTCTGTGATGATCAATGTAGGAATACACATAACAATCAGCAAAAATCCTTCTCTACCAATTACATCCGCCGTGTAAACCATCGCCTGAAAAAGAACAGGAATATATTGGAAAGCATTATTCCTACAGGGGAGGAGTTGGCCAAAACCACCAGAGATCGTTTGGTCCGTGACGGGTTCCAGTTTAAATATTTCACACATCTCTACGAAACCAAAAAGGGCAATATCTATTATTATTGCTATGACTTCGGCTATTTAGGGCTTGAGGGAGACTGGTATTTGGTGGTGAAAGGAAAGGAAGTTTAGGGACTAACAAGGAATTGGATACTTAGCTCGGAGTAAATTGGTACTTTTGGGAGTGTCAGAAAAACAAACAGAATCCACCGCCCGGTATCTCAAAAGCCTTTCGATTGAAAGTCTCAACGAAATGCAAACGGAATTTATCTCCAGAGCTGCCAAAAACCCGCATCTCGTACTTTTATCACCTACCGGATCGGGTAAGACTGTTGCATTTCTGATTCCGCTTTTAAATTCACTCAAGGAAAACCTGAGAGAAGTGCAGGCGCTGATAATTGTGCCTTCCCGGGAACTGGCAATTCAAATTGAACAGGTTTTCAAGGGAATGAAAACTTCCTTCAGAGTGAGTACGGTCTATGGAGGACATTCTTCCAAATTGGAATCAAACAGCTTGGGAGAGGCGCCGGCAGTGATCATCGGTACCCCCGGAAGACTGGCAGATCATATAGAGCGGGGCTCCTTTGACCCTAAGACGATTCAGACGGTAGTACTGGACGAATTTGACAAGTCATTGCAAATGGGCTTTCATGAGCAGTTGAAAGTGATTTTCGGAGCACTTAACGGGCAGCAAAGACATTTACTTACCTCAGCGACGGTACTGAAGCGAATGCCTGATTTTCTGCCATTTGTAGATCATCGCACCATCAATTTCCTTCGGGATGTAGTTGAATCCAAGCTGGAACTCAAGGTTGTGCACAGTTCAAGCAAGGAAAAAGGAGAAACACTGATGCGATTGGTAGCGGGATTTCAGGACGAATCCTGTATTGTTTTTTGCAATCACCGGGATGCTGTGGACAGGCTGAGCACTTTGCTGAATGACTATGATTATTTTCATTCGGTACTGCATGGTGGTCTGGAGCAGATAGATCGGGAGAAGAACCTGATCAGGTTTCGGAGCAAGGTCACCAATTTGTTGATCGCAACTGATTTGGCATCGCGGGGTCTGGATATTCCGGAGATCAAGCATGTGGTTCATTATCAATTGCCTCCCAAGGAAGATGCCTTTATCCATAGAAATGGGCGGACAGCAAGGATGCATGCTGAAGGCTTGTCCTATATGCTCTTGGCCAATGATGAGTCCAAACCCGATTATATTGATGAATTTATTGAGGAATTCAAGGTTGGTGAGAAGCTCGTTCCGCCTGTTGCTCAGGAATGGGCCTGTCTGTATGTAAGTGCAGGCAAAAAAGATAAGGTCAGCAAGGGAGATATTGTGGGGATGCTTACCAAAAAGGGAGGGCTTACCAGTGCAGAAATCGGCTTGATTACAATCATGGATTTTGCGTCTTATGTAGCAGTGAAAAGTAGTTTGGTCCGGAAACTTTTGCCAAAACTTAAGAATGAACGGGTGAAAAAGGTGAAGGTGAAGATTGAAGAAGCGAATTGAGGTTTTGGAGTATCAAGTATTCAGTATCAAGTTATTATATACTAAAAAATAGTTGAGATGTGCATGACGTTTATTCCCATTTAGGACTGAAGTTCAATTGATGCAACTCCCCCTTGCCTTTTTTGAGAAAAGGGGACAAGGGGGAGTTGATTAATTTGACTCAAACGTTTGATTTTTGAATTACAAATTTCTTTATCTTAATACTCTCAGAAAAACCAGGCAATCAGATGGAAAAGCGTGTGACAGGAATAGGAGGGATATTTTTCAAAGTAAAAGATCCAAACCAAACCAAAGATTGGTATCAAAAGCATTTGGGATTAAATACTGATCAATACGGCACTGCTTTCGAGTGGAGGGGTTCTGATAATCCTCATCAAAAAGGCTTTACACAATGGTCTCCCATGAAGGAGGATACCCAATATTTCAAGCCTTCCGAAAAGGATTTTATGATCAACTACCGGGTAGAAAATCTGGTGGAATTGGTGCAGAAGTTAAAAGCTGAAGGTGTGACTATTTTGGACGAAATAGAGGATACCGAGTATGGTAAGTTTGTACATATATTGGATCCCGATGGGCACAGCCTTGAGCTCTGGGAGCCCATTGATGAGGTGTATGATGAGTTAGTAAAAGGCAGGACAAAAAGTTGAGAATTATGAGCGGAAAAATCCAACATGAATTTGACGGGAAAAAAGGTTCCTTCTTTCTGGAAGAAGAAGCCAAGCGGGTTGCTGAGATGGTCTATGTGATGGCAGGTCCAAAGAAGATGATCATCGAGCATACAGAAGTGGATGAAAGCCTGAAAGGACAGGGAATAGGGCTCAAGCTCTTAAAGGAGCTTGTGGGTTATGTACGGGACGAAAATATTAAAGTGATTCCGCTATGTCCATTTGCCAAGGCTATGTTTCAGAAAAAGGAGGAATTGCGTGATGTGCTTAATTAGTTCTTTCTAAAAATAGAGAGTCCATAGAATCCATATCATAGTAAGGATTACCATTATCACAAAAAAGTATCCGCTTTTGGAGAAGGAGGTATATCTGTTTATTCTGAATTTGATGCTGTCATTGATACTTTTCAGATCAGTTTTGTCTATGTTTTTCTCTCTGGACACTTCGTCAGAGCGCATAGATTTTGGGCGAATTTTGCCTAAATTCCTATTCTCTTTTGAAGACTGAATAGCTGAAGAACTAAAGCCGGCTCCCCTTGACATATTTTTAACTAATTGTTGCTTAAGATAATGATTTCCTACGAAGTAGAAAAGAACTTGCCCATACAGGATTTTATGCATGTTTTGGAAGATTCCGGATTGGGAGAGAGACGGCCAATGTACGATCCTGAGCATTTGGAAAGGATGCTTCGAAATTCTAATCTTGTCATAGTTGCCAGAGAGGGGGAGGATGTTCTGGGCATTCTTCGTGCCTTATCTGATTTTTCCTATCGGACATTTATAGCAGATCTGGCGGTGGTTTCGTCCAGACAAAAAGAAGGAATTGGTAAGGGGATGTTGGAGTTTGCGAGAAGTTTGGCTCCCGAAGCACGGTTGATTCTCTTCTCGGCAGAGAATGCAACCGGTTTTTACAAAAAAATCGGCTTTGAACTACATGAACGTTGTTTTCAGATGAAGACTGGCGTATCTTTTTCGTGATTTATTGTTAAACTGCCTCATATTTTAACTATCAGCCAAACTGTTGCTTTATGAGAAAAATTATACTAAGTGGAATAGCTTTGCTATTTTCTATAAGTGTCTTTGCGCAAAAGACATATATCCATGCGGGCAAATTGCTGGATGTGCGCAATATGACCATGCTGAGCGAGCAGACCATCATTGTTGAAAATGATAAAATTGTCTCGGTCAGCGACGGGTATCAAAATCCCGGGTCAGGTGATTCAGCTATAGATTTGAAGGCAAGTACGGTAATGCCCGGCCTGATGGATATGCATGTTCACATTGAGGGGGAGACAAGTCCCACCAGGTATGTAGATGGATTTCGTGAAAATGAAGCTGATGTAGCATTCAAGTCTATTTTCTTTGCCGAAAAGACCATTATGGCCGGGTTTACTACGGTTCGTGATCTGGGCGGATCCGGAGTGAATATTGCGCTTAGAAACGCAATCAATTCCGGTAAAGTAGTGGGGCCCAGAATATATACCGCGGGCAAATCCATTGCTCCGACGGGAGGGCATGCTGATCCGACCAATGGGGTGAAAAGAGAGTTGATGCGTGATCCCGGACCGGATGAAGGCGTCATCAACGGGCCTTATGATGCTAGAAAGGCTGTTCGTCAGCAAGTGAAGTTTGGAGCCGATTTGATCAAAGTGACTGCAACAGGTGGCGTTTTATCGGTAGCCAGAGATGGATCTGCTCCTCAATTCGCACAGGATGAACTGGATGCTGTGGTACAGACTGCATCAGATTTTGGAATTATGGTAGCTGCCCATGCCCATGGGGATGAGGGGATGCAGCGTGCGGTCAAGGCCGGGGTGACATCTATAGAGCACGGTACCATGATGTCTGATGAGACCATGGATATGATGAAAGCTAAGGGTACTTGGCTCGTTCCGACGGTGACGGCGGGTATGTCAGCAGCGGCTTTTGCGGAGATCCCCGGGTATTATCCGGACGTAGTAGCGGAAAAGGCGAAGAGAATAGGTGCCCAGATTCAGGAAACTTTTGGAAGAGCATATAAAAAGGGGGTGAAAATCGCTTTCGGAACTGATGCGGGTGTATTTCCACACGGTGAAAACTACCGTGAATTTATTTACATGACTGAAGTGGGAATGCCTAACTTGGAAGCCATCCAGACGGCCACCTTAACTAATGCTCAGTTTTTGGGAATTGAAAATAAGCTAGGATCAATAGAAGCGGGAAAACTGGCTGATATAATAGCCGTAGACGGTGATCCGGAGAAGGATATCAACGTGATGAAAGACGTGATATTTGTCATGAAAGAAGGGAAAGTAGTCAAGCAATAGGAGAAATGACCGGTTTCGAATTACTTCCTATGTTAGTCCCCATTACTTACTTCCAAACAACCCTAGTATGAAAATCAGACTTTTATTTCTCTTTATGCTCATTTCAGGTCTGGCTATTGGTCAGAGTAAACCTGAAGAATCAACTGAAACCCTTCCAAAAGCGCAGACTTTTGAATCCAAACACACAGTGGTCATCGATGGGAAGACCACCAATTTAAATGCAAAAGCAGGTACCTTCGAACTGAAGGATGAAAACAACAAGCCGATAGCACTCTTTGGGTTTACGGCTTATTTCAAAGAAAATCCTGAAAAGAACAGACCCATCGTATTCGCTTACAATGGTGGGCCGGGCAGTTCTTCCTATTGGCTTCATATGGGGATTATGGGGCCCAAAAGAATTGTGGTAGACGATCCCAATTACAATCCTGCGGCACCTTATGAGCTGACTAACAATGAATTTTCTATTTTGGATATTGCCGATGTAGTAATGATGGATCCTGTAGGAACGGGATTAAGTATACCGATAGGAGATGCTACGGGCAAGGATTTCTGGGGCGTGGATCAGGACATCCGAAGTGTGAGTTTATTTATCATGCAGTTTCTGAAAGCGCATGATCGCTTAAATTCACCCAAGTATATTCTGGGTGAAAGCTATGGTACTTTTAGAAATGCAGGTGTGATGAGTTACCTTCTTGACAGAGGCTATGCACTGAATGGAGTGATCATGGTTTCTTCGGTATTTGATCTAAGAACGTTGTTTTTTGTACCGACTGAGGATATTTCTTACATCGCCTATTTGCCGACCATGGCTGCCACCGCCCGGTATCATGGCAAAGCCTACAATAAGGAAAGTGACTTGGAGACATTTGTACAAGAGGTCAGGGAATTTACAGAGAATGAGTATGCTCCTGCGCTTTTCAAAGGGAACAAACTTTCCGAAAGTGATGAAAGCAGCCTTGCGCAGAAACTGCAGACCTACACGGGTATAGAAGCAGCTATATGGAAAAGAGCCGGCCTGAAAATGGATGCGGGAGAGTTTTTTCAAGAATTGCTGCGGGAGGAGGAAATGACCGTAGGCCGCTTGGACTCCAGATACAAAGGAATTAACCTGGATCCTATGTCCATGCGTGCATTTACAGACCCGCAAAGTGACGCAATTTCACCTGCTTATACCATGGGTTTTTTGGATTATTTTCATGGAGCTTTGGGGGTAAGTAAGGAGTTGAATTATTCTACCTCAGCATATAGCAAGGAGGGATTTAAGTGGGACTGGTCGCATAGAGGAAATCAGTACTGGGGAACTGATGGAGCTGTCACTACGCTTCCTGATATGGCAGATGCCATGAGTAAAGACCCGAATGTTAAGGTGTTGATTATGAATGGGTATTATGATCTTGCTACCGTGTTTTATGGTGTTGAGCATTCCATTTCTCATTTGGGGCTTCCCAAGTCCGCAAGTGATCGGATCATCATGACTTATTATGAAGCCGGCCATATGATGTACACCGATTTGCCTTCAGCTAAGCTTTTCCGTGAGGATGTCAAAAAATTCATTGAAGACACCTTGAGAAAATAAGATAATCCTTACGAAAATGACGGAATGATACCAAAACCCTAAAGCTGTGGGAAAATGGATAGGTTAAAAATGGTGTGAATGGAGGAGGTAAGAGCTAGTCCCGCTCGTATTTTTCCATTTGGATTTTTATTTTTTCCAAAGTCAAAGGCTTCTCAAGAAAACCGGAAACCGCTTGGTATTCTTTGGCCTTAAGTCTATCCTGATAATCTATGGAGCTAGATAGAATGACTATCTTATCGGATCTATCGCTATATAGCTCTTGATATCGATCTAAGAATTCCCAGCCATTCAAAACCGGCATATTGATATCTAAAAAAATAAGGATTGATTGAGTCGGGTCAATATCATTGAGTTTAACCAAAGCCTCTGCGCCTTCCAGAAATTCAACTATGTTTTCTGCAAGATCAACTTTTCCTAGTAGTCTTTTGTTGATAAGATTATTTATGGGATCATCATCCACTAGAAAAATGGTGTCAAAATGGATCATTTAGAGGTTTAGAGTAGAAAAGAAGCCGTTAAGTATAGCCAAAATACAATTAATACTGATTGAAGAAAAAAGTTTAACTGCCTTTTTTATTATAAATCCCTTTAAACTCTACTATTCAGCTAATAAAAAAGGAGGTTCCTGACGGAAACCTCCTTTAGTCTTGACATGGGAGATGATTACATCATGCCGCCCATTCCTCCACCGCCACCCATTGGAGGCATTGAAGGAGAATCTTCTTTCACATCAGCTACTACACATTCTGTAGTCAAAAGAAGTGCTGCTATAGATGCTGCATTCTCAAGAGCCAGACGAGTTACTTTAGTAGGATCTATTACACCTGCTTTGAAGAGATCTTCGTAAACATCGGTTCTGGCATTATAGCCATAGTTACCCTTGTTTTCTCTGATCTTGTTGATCACTACAGATGGCTCACCGCCAGCATTGGAAACGATAGTTCTCAATGGAGATTCGATAGCCTGTCTGATGATGTTGATACCTGTATCCTCATCTTCGTTTAGACCTTTAAGATCATTAAGTGCTT
The DNA here is from genome assembly GCF_014838715.1 of Algoriphagus sp. Y33. Lineage (NCBI taxonomy): Bacteria > Pseudomonadati > Bacteroidota > Cytophagia > Cytophagales > Cyclobacteriaceae > Algoriphagus > Algoriphagus sp. Y33. The sequence continues at coordinate 954,873 of NZ_CP061947.1, forward strand.
CAGCAGCTCTTACCAGAGCTACGCCACCACCTACTACCACACCTTCTTGAACAGCTGCTCTAGTAGCGTGAAGTGCATCATCTACACGGTCTTTTTTCTCTTTCATTTCTACTTCAGTAGCTGCACCGATATAAAGGATCGCTACACCGCCGGAAAGCTTAGCAAGTCTTTCCTGCAATTTCTCCCTGTCGTAATCAGAAGTAGTTTTGTCGATCTGAGCTTTGATCTCAGAGATTCTGCCTTTGATGGCAGCAGCATCTCCTGAACCATTCACAATAGTTGTATTGTCTTTGTCAATATTGATTTTCTCAGCTCTACCGAGCATATCAACAGTTGCATTTTCCAATTTGAAACCTCTTTCTTCAGAGATAACCGTTCCGCCGGTAAGGATGGCGATGTCTTCCAACATTGCTTTTCTTCTGTCACCGAAACCCGGAGCTTTGACAGCAGCCACTTTCAGAGCACCTCTGATTTTGTTTACTACCAAGGTAGCAAGCGCTTCCCCGTCTACATCTTCAGAGATAATTACCAAAGGCTTACCTGATTGCGCTACCGGCTCAAGAACCGGAAGCAATTCCTTCATCGAAGAAATCTTCTTGTCGTAGATCAAAATGTATGGTTGCTCTAATTCAGCTTCCATTTTCTCTGTGTTGGTCACGAAGTAAGGAGAAAGGTAACCTCTGTCAAACTGCATACCTTCTACAGTTTTCACTTCAGTTTCTGTACCTTTTGCTTCTTCTACGGTGATGACACCGTCTTTACCTACTTTGTCCATTGCGTTGGAAATCATGGTTCCGATTTCCTCGTCATTGTTTGCAGATACAGTTGCTACTTGAGCGATTTCTTTAGAAGTAGAAATTTGCTTAGAATCAGCCTGAAGTTGTTTTACTACAGCAGATACAGCTTTGTCAATACCTCTTTTAAGATCCATTGGATTAGCTCCGGCAGCTACGTTTTTGATACCCACGCCGAAGATGGATTGGGCAAGTACAGTAGCAGTAGTAGTACCGTCACCTGCATTGTCAGCAGTTTTGGAAGCTACTTCTTTTACAAGCTGCGCACCCATATTTTCGATTGGCTCGGCGAGTTCGATTTCTTTGGCTACAGACACACCATCTTTGGTGATCGTAGGAGCTCCGAACTTCTTGTCTATAATTACATTACGACCTTTTGGTCCCAAAGTCACTTTTACTGCATCTGCAAGCGCATCAACGCCTTTTTTCAGCTGATCTCTTGCACTTGTATTGAAAAATAATTGCTTAGCCATTTTTTTAACTATTTTGGTTAACGATAATTAGGGATGATTAATTAAAGGATAGCGAAGATGTCAGACTCTCTCATGATGAGATAATCACTTCCTTCTACATTTAATTCTGTACCGGAATATTTTCCGTACAGCACGGTGTCTCCAACTTTTACAGTTAAAGGCTCATCTTTTTTGCCATTTCCTACTGCCACTACGGTACCTTTTTGTGGCTTTTCTTTAGCGGTATCCGGAATGTAAAGGCCGGATGCTGTTTTCTCTTCAGCTGCAGCAGGTTGTACCAAAACTCTGTCTGCAAGAGGTTTGATGTTCACATTTGACATAATATAAATTCGTTTAAAGGTTAGATTAAAATGTATTTGCCTAATAGCACTTCTTGTGCCAAGGAAGGAATAAAGAGAAAGGCTGACAAACCGGCTGTCAATCTTGGGGAATTCAGCATGGATTAGGATTTTTTTTGGCAGAGATGACTGCCATTTTTGCTAAGGGCTCTTCAAAATTGTCAGAATTTTGTAAATTATTGCCAAACCTATTTGCTATGAAGACACTACCGAAAAACTGGATCACCGAGGGCCACATTGATTTCGAGTATAAAAAGTATCAATTGCTGGCCTATTTGCAGGAAACAAACAAACGTTTCAATGAGATGAAACTTTATCCTGCTCTCAGCGAATTGATAGCTCATTACCGGGATTTGAACGAACTGAAGTCTAATAGTAACGGACTCAGTGAGCTTTTCCCCAAGACGTTGGATTCAATTGATTTTCAAAAAGGAAAGCTGAACTACCAATCCAACGTAAGTGAGGACAGTGTGATGAAAGAACTTTCCATGATTACTGAGTTTGCCTTGCCCAAGTTGGTTTCGCAGATCGAAGAGGGGAAGACGATTTATGATTATATAGAAGATCAACTGGAATTCGAACCGGTCGGAATCGTTCCTATATACAATAAAGAGGGGTATATATTATTGTCAAGGGAAGAAAAGAAGGAAGTGCACGCCTACCGCTACCAATCAAGTTTACTTCATTTTGCAGGTGAAAAATTCCGAAGCATCAGTATGTGGCTGATTGGCGTGTTTCATCGTAGTTTGGTCAATACGCTTGAAAAAATAAAAATGGACCTGGTACGGGAGATCAAAGAGTTGCCAAATCCTGCTACTTGGAGGATTCACAGCCAACAAGAATTCCCGATTGAGGAAACTCTGGTTCCCATCAGCAAGCGGCTGCTGCTGAAGACTGTTTCTATATAGCCTTATTCGTTCTTTATCAACTTTCCAAAGTTTTAAACTTTGGAAAAGTTTGTTGAGAGAAGTATAAACAAGAAAAGTCTGCCCGTGGCGGAGCAGACTTTAAATGCGTTATCAATTATATCCTTAATTTCCGGAAGTAGTATCAGTCTCAATAGGAGACTCCTCTGTAGCTGCAGGTAGTAGGCTATTGTCATCTTCGCCAAAAGTAGGCGCTACCACTTGCTGCTTGGCATTCTCAATATTAGGAGAAGAGAACTGGTTGGACTGTGCTCCGGTATAAAAAGCAGAAGAAGCCAGGGAAAGCACAAGTATAGAAACTGCCAATACCCAAGTAGCTTTTTCAAGTACATTACCTGTACGGGTCACCCCCATGATCTGAGAAGCACTGCCGCCGAATGCCGCACCGACTCCACCTTTAGAATTCTGGCCTAAGATCACCAAGATTAGCAATACAGCCAAAATCAGAATAATTGTAATCAATAACGTAAACATATAATATGGATGTTAATCTTTCAGTTTTTCAATCAAGTCCGCAAAGTAAGTCCTTTTATCCGGAAACTTCAATACCAATTTCTCATAAATTTGCTTGGCTAGGTGCTTCTTGCCTTGCTTTGCAAGGATCTTGGCGTACGATTCTGATATCAGGTTGTCATTGATCTGAGTACTGGAAGCTGCAAGGTTCTCGGTATTCTGGTTTGCTTCGATCTCCTTGATGGTCGCCATCTTGATTGATTTCTTGCTGAACGCTTTGATCAAGTCAATCTGCTCTTTCTTTTTCTCGTCAAGGATTTCTTTTTTTTCTTTTCTTTTGATCGTTTCGATTAGATCGTCCTTTGGAAGCTTTCTCCTTCTTGGCGTTGATTCTACAGGTTCAGATTTGACTTCCGGTGCATTGGCGCCGGGAGGAGTAGGAGTAGGTGAAGCTTTTTCTTCAGTTTTAACGTCTGTATTCCGGATAATTTCTTCCTGGACTTCGGTTTTCTCCTCAATCTTTACCTTTTCGATTAAAGCTTTTAGCCAAATTCTATCGGGACTGGTAATCGCCGCATATCCCAGTGATGGAATGTTTCCCGATCCATCTTTCAGAAATTCGTGTCGGGCAGCAAGGACATGCGGGATCTGAAAGTAAGGGAAGTTCTCCCGGATCTTTTGCAATTGTAGCATCTCACTGCTATCTAAGGAATCTGCTTTTTGGACTATTTCTAAAAATTGGGCTGCGTTCACGTGAATTTCTTTTGGCTTGAATATAGGCAAATTACCAGTTAGCAACAGTCGCGGTAAAGATATCTTGAATGATAGTAGTGAAAATTTCATCTACCATCTCATCTTCCGCATCAAGTAATGTGGTGGTTCTTGGATCATAATCCTGAAAAAAAGTAAAACTTCTTTTCAGATTTTCTTCTTCATTCGTGGTATTGATGTATTCTACATCCACGACTATCGTCAGACGCATGGTGCCTGCACGATCGGGAAGATTGGGGTCGCTGCTGGATACTGCCGCCTGAGGGGTGACGGTGTATCGGGAGATTGCCCCCATGAGTTGCAGGTTGCCGTTTGATCTTACCAGTTCCAGCTGGGTATTTCTCTGGTAATATTCTTTCAGTGATTCGGTGAATCTCTGCTCTATATTTGCAGGCCCTCCGCCTGAATCGTTGAAGAAGTTTTCGACGGTAAATGTCTGAACGAGGTTGTAATCGATGTTTGTTCCTGTGAAACTGTATTTGACAGAACAACTCTGGAATAGGAAAAAGACCAATCCAAGTACATATAGCGTAAGTTTATTGGTCGATCTCATATTGCTTTATTTTTCTGTAAAGTGTGCGTTCTGATATTCCCAGATCGCTTGCAGCGTATTTCCTCTTGTTGTTATGCTTGCGCAAAGCCCTTAGAATCATTTCCTTCTCCTTTTTTTCCAGTGAAAGCGAATTGTCATCTTCCTCGTGAATAATATCCTCTATGGCATCATCTTCATAATCATCCTCGTTAGCCGAGTTTGATTTGTTGGAATCGATCACTAAAGGAACGTAACCGGAATTGGATTCTGTATTTTCTTTGGCAGAGAATCCGCTATCCAAGTCTTCGAAAAGTCCTGAGTGCTTTTGGATGATGTTTTGGTTTAGTCCTCCGTTTTGATAGGTTTCCAAAACGAGTTTTTTCAACTCGTTCATGTCTTTTTTCATGTCAAAGAGTACTTTGTACAACAAATCTCTCTCTGAGAAATCAGTGGTGTCACTGTTTTTTGACGGACTCGGTAGGGTCATCGGCAAGCGTGAATTATCCGATGGCAGGTACTTTGCCAATGTAGCAGCGTCCACTTCCCGCTCGCTCTCCAAAAGTGAGATTTGCTCTGCAATGTTTTTTAGCTGACGGATATTGCCGGGGAAGGAGTAGCGCATCAGTGCTGCCTGAGCTGCAGCATCCAGGGAAATCGGACGGACATTGTATTTTTCCGAAAAATCAGAGGTGAATTTTCGGAAAAGCAGCACCATATCTTCTCCACGCTCTCTCAGGGGAGGGACAAAAATCGGAACGGTGTTGAGTCTGTAATAAAGATCTTCTCTGAATTTACCCTTTTCTACTGCATTGAGAAGTTTGACATTGGTGGCCGTGATTACCCGGACATTAGTTTTTAGGACTTTTGAAGAGCCCACTTTGATGAATTCACCATTTTCCAATACTCGAAGCAGTCTTGCTTGGGTGCCCAGCGGCATTTCTCCGATCTCATCAAGGAAAATGGAGCCACCGTCCGTCACTTCAAAATAACCCTTTCGGGATTCGTGGGCACCCGTGAAAGAGCCTTTTTCATGGCCGAAAAGCTCTGAATCTATTGTCCCTTCAGGAATAGCTCCGCAGTTGATCGCAATGAATTTACCATGCTTACGAAGGCTGAGTGAGTGAATGATCTTCGAAAAACTTTCCTTTCCACTTCCACTTTCACCCGTGATCAATACGGTCATATCAGTGGGGGCTGCCTGCATAGCTACCTGAATCGCATGATTCAGGAGTGGGCTGTTGCCAATGATCCCGAAGCGTTGCTTGACGCTTTGTATTTCCGGATTTGTAATCATTAATGTTGCGGGTTTATTTCAATCACTTCGCCAAATAGCGTGGCCGGAGTACAGTCTGTGATTTTTACTTTTAAGTAATCACCCTTGGAGTAGTTTCCATTAGGCACGATCACTACTTTATTTGCGGAATTTCGCCCTTTCAATTCATCTGCTGATTTCTTCGAGGTGCCTTCGATCAGTATAAGTTGCTCCTTTCCAAGATCCAGTTTATTTCGCTCATGTGAAAGTGCACTTTGCTTGGTGATTACCTCGGCCAGTCTTCGTTTTTTGACTTCCAAAGGAATATCATCCGGATATTTTTTGGCTGCCAAAGTCCCCGGTCTCTCTGAATAGAAGAACATGTAAGAAAAATCGAATTTCACAATGTCCATCAAGGAAAGCGTGTCTTGATGTTCTTCTTCCGTTTCGCTGCAGAATCCTGTGATCATATCGGACGATATGCCACATTCTTCACCCAGAATTTCTCTGATTTTTGATACCCTCTCCAGATACCATTCCCGGTCATAGGTTCGGTTCATCATTTCCAATACACGGGAATTGCCACTTTGTGCGGGCAGATGGATGTATTTGCAGATATTGTCGTACTTCTTTATCGTGTACAAGACATCGTCCGTGATATCCTTCGGATGGGAGGTGGAGAATCGCACACGGAGACTTGGATCTACCAAGGCAACCATTTCCAGCAAATTGGAAAAATTCACTACCGCGGTGACTTCCTCTTCTTTTTTGTTTAGCCTGGCTTTGTTGTTTTCCTCAGGAGACCATTTGTAGCTATCTACATTTTGGCCGAGTAAGGTCACTTCTTTGTATCCTCTGGAAAAAAGATCTTTGGCTTCTTCGACTATGGAATGGGGATCACGGCTTCTTTCTCTTCCCCTGGTAAAAGGCACCACACAGAAGGAGCACATGTTGTCACAGCCACGCATGATGGAGATAAAAGCGGATACACCATTGGAATTCAGTCTCACAGGTGATATGTCAGCGTAAGTTTCCTCACGGGAAAGAAACGTGTTTACGGCTTTCTGTCCATCTTCGGCTACAGAAATCAGGTTTGGAAGATCTCGGTAAGCATCAGGGCCTACTACGATATCCACCATTTTTTCTTCTTCGAGAAGCTTTTCCTTCAATCGCTCAGCCATGCATCCCAACACGCCTATGGTCATTTCAGGTTTGTTCCTTTTGGCTCTGTTGAAATCAGTAAGGCGCTTTCTTACTGTCTGTTCTGCTTTCTCCCGGATGGAGCAGGTGTTTAGAAAAATCACATCTGCCTGATAGAAATCGGAAGTTGTATCAAATCCCCCTTCCTTCATGATAGCCGCTACAATTTCTGAATCAGAGAAATTCATGGCGCAGCCATAACTCTCAATGTAGAGTTTTTTGGTTTTGCCTGTATTTTCATCCACGGTAGTCTTGAAGTCACACGCTTGTGCTTCTTCTCCTGAGATGATGTCTATGTCTGCAATTAAATTATTCATGTACCTTCTTCTTTCCTACTTTCGGATGGCGAAATTAAGAAAATGCGGACAAAATGGCAGGATCTCTCATTCTTTTATTTTGTTAACATACCTAATATTCCCTGAGAGAATAAATCCCTTGGCTCAATTGTCGACTGATTGGTCGAATTGAAATTCAGGAGACGGCGTTGTAATGTGTGGCAAAAGTGACGCCCTTATCCTTCAAAGGGAATTCTCAGCTGCTCCCCAAAATGCTGATGTTCTTCTATAATATTCAAATTGGAAATACCAAGCCCGAGCAGGCGGATTGATTTTTCGAAGGGATCCTGAGCCAGAAGTTCCCGGGCAATTTCCCAAAGATGTTCTTCATCGGGATATTGCTCCTGTGTTTTGCTGCGGGTCTGCTGGGTGAAGTCAGAAAATTTGATTTTTAGAGTGACCGTACGTCCTTTGATGCGAGATTTCTTGATTCGTTTGATGAGTTCATCGCAGATTGGTTTTAGGGCAGTAAGGAGCTCTTCCATCGTCAAAATGTCTTTCTCAAAGGTGTTTTCAGCACTGAGAGATTTTCGGATACGGTGAGGCTGAACCTCGGAGAGGTGAATTCCCCTAACAATATTGAAATAATGAATACCGGATTTCCCGAACTTTCGGGTAAGGTATTGCAGGGAAAATTGCTTAAGATCTTTCCCGTTATGTATTCCCAGTCCCCTCATTTTTTCCGCAGTTACTTTCCCAATACCAAAGAATTTTTTGATCGGCAGCTTTTCCAAAAATAATTCGGCTTCATCAGGAAGGATCACCGCTTGTCCATTGGGTTTGTTTAGGTCTGAGGCTATTTTCGCCAGAAACTTGTTGTATGAAACTCCCGCCGAAGCATTTAATCCTGTACGCTCTTTGATTTTCAGGCGAATTTGCCTGGCTATCAGTATGGCAGATTTTAGTCCTTTTTTGTTTTCCGTGACATCCATAAATGCCTCGTCCAGCGATAGGGGCTCCACTAGGTCTGTGTATTCGTAGAAAATCTCCCGGATTTGACCGGAAATCTCTCTATATCGGTCAAATCTGGCCGGGGCAAAAATAAGTTGGGGGCATTTGCGGGCAGCCAGCACGGAAGACATGGCCGAATAGACCCCGAACTTTCTCGCTTCATAACTTGCCGCAGCGATCACTCCTCTGGCTGCATTGCCTCCTACAACCAGTGGTTTTCCTCTCCATTCCGGATGATCCAGCTGCTCTACAGATGCGTAAAATGCATCCATATCCACGTGGATGATTTTCCTGATAGGGTGTGGCGCTATATCTTTTTCATTTTCCACTGAGCACTTCTAGAATTGCCTGGGCTTTTAGATTGCATTCCTCGTATTCCTGAGCTGCATCCGCATCGTAGGTGATGGCACTGCCTACTCCAAAATAGAGTTTTTTTACCTTCAGATCAGCAATGATGCTACGGATGATTACTGAGAAATCAAAATCACCGTTTTCTTCAATCACTCCGAAGGCGCCCGAAAACCACCCTCTCTTAAAACTTTCCAATTCCTCAATAATTTCCATGGTTCGGATTTTTGGAGCGCCCGTCATACTTCCCATCGGAAATGTAGCTTGGATGATAGCTGAGAAGTTTACACCTTCTTTCAGCGTAGAAGTAATGGTGCTGATCATCTGAAAGACTCTGGGCAGAGGATAAATTCCAAACAATTCTTTGACTTCTACAGCCCCTGTCTTGGATACCTTGGAGAGGTCATTGCGCATCAGGTCGGTGATCATCAGGTTTTCTGCCTGCTCCTTTTCACTGGAGGCAAGAATATCCTTGTTGATGATGTCCTCGATTTCCGATTTCCCACGTTTGATGGTCCCCTTGATAGGCTGTGCGATAATTTTATCCCCGGATCTTTTCAAATACCTTTCCGGTGAAGCTGAAACCAGCCATTGGGATTTTGCCTTGAAGAGGGTTGAAAAGGGCATGGGAGAGAGTTGGTTGAGCATAAAATATGCCCCAATGGGATCCCAAGTATCAAAGATTCCTGAATACGCTTGACAAAAATTGCTTTCGTAGGTAGTACCCTCTACGATGTGATCCTGAATAGTTTTGACTGTTTCGAGGTAGCTTTTCCTAGAAAGCTGGGGGCTGACAGGACAAATGGTAGTTGGGGAACGAGGGATTTTCGTGTTGTCTATTTCCTTCCAAAAGTGCACATCCAGTTCGCATGCCGAATGGATTTCATTTGAACGAAATTCCAATGATAACTCGGGCTGGAAAAAGCATAGTTCAGGGAGTTCAATAAAAGCCGGGTTTTCACTTTTGAGTTTTTCCAGCCGATTTTTGAAATCATAGCCGATTATTCCGACTTTTTTGTAGTCAGCGGGTTCTCCCCATATTTCTGCCTCGGTTAGTTGCTTATTCCCTGCAAAAAATCCAGTGCTAAATGGTTCATCAGGGTAATGATGCCCATTTCCATTGGTAAAGGCAAAAAAATCAAAATGTACATCTGCCCATCGGCAAAGTTTTTCGATCCGGATGCTGTCCGGAATAGGGTAGATGAATGGAGCTGTCGGCATTAATAGACAAAAAAAAGAGGAAATCGGCTGATTTCCTCTTTAAATTCAGAATAGTTAAATCCTTATTTGGCTTTTGTGTCCAAAACAATAGACACACTGTTGTAAATGAATTTATCTTTTGTCTTGTCGGTAGCAGAAGCTTCGTCACCATAAGAAAGACCCCAGTCGGTTCTGTCGATGTTGAATCCTGCTTTAACGGCTGCAGTTCCGTTAGATACAGTTACTGTTGCCGGAAACTTGATGTTTTTAGTAGTTCCTCTCATAGTGAGGTTTCCGCTGATCCAATTGGTCGGAGCGTCAGGTGCCAATTCAGAATCAGAAGAAGGAGTAAACTCAGTTTCAAATTCATCCTTATCGGCTACTGAATCGCTTGGAGAGAATGGTTCTACCGAAGTGATTTCAAAAGTAGCGGTAGGGTGAGTTTCTGCGTCAAAGAAATCTGCTGATTGCAGATGGCCATGAAGTTTTCCATAATCTTCAGAACCTGCTTCCAGGTCTTTGATCTCTAGCTTAGTGATGTCAAATGTGATTTTTCCGCCGGCTATAGTTTCACCTTCTGTGATAAGTGTTCCTTCTATAGCAGGGATTAGGCCATTGTGCTGTCCTGCAGGCTTATAGCCTGTCCAAGCGATAGTGCTGGCTTCTGTATCAACAGTTAAAGTAGTGCCTTCCGCCTGAGCTACTTCTTGTGCTTCTGTAGCTTCTACCGTGTCAGTAGACTTGCCACAGGCGAATGTCATTAGTGCAGCGGCAAGAATAAAGCCTGTTTGTTTGATAGTTTTCATTGTTGTGAGTTTGGTTTCGAATTTAGATGTATAGACATGGAAACTCAAAGTTTGCTAAAAAGTTCATTACTCAAAAGAAAAAGTGAAACTTTGTTTTTTAACTGGTGTTGAGTTAAGCGTAAAAAATGCAGGAAAAATCTGTCAGGTTCTACTGTTAGAACCGTAAAAAACACTTACTTCATCAAAATCGATGGTGTAAGCCTGATAGGTTTTGGTTAACACTACATTGGTAATAATTGAAGCACAATAAGTTTAGTAACTATGGCATTACTTTTAGAAGTAAATGGGAAAAAACCGGTATTTGGGGATAAGTGCTGGTTGGCGCCTAATTCTACTGTAGTGGGAGATGTGATCATGGGAGATAATTGCACCGTATGGTTCAATGCGGTAATTCGTGGAGATGTTCATGAGATCAGAATTGGCAATGAAACCAATATCCAAGATGGTGCGGTGATCCATTGTTCGTATCAGAAAGCCGGAACGTACATAGGCAATCAGGTCTCAATTGCACACAATGCGGTAGTACACGGCTGCACCATTCATGACCGGGTATTGGTAGGAATGGGGGCAATCGTGATGGATGGAGCGGTAGTTCATTCCGGGGCGGTGATTGCCGCAGGGGCGGTAGTTCTTGCAAACACTATCGTGGAAGCAAACTCGATCTACGCCGGTATGCCTGCCAAAAAAGTAAAAGGCACGGGCGGGAAAATGGATGAAGTTATCTCAAGAACTGCAAAGAACTATCCCATGTATGCGGGATGGTATCCGAAGTGAGACAAGTGGAGGCGGACAACAAACAGGAGGAAGTTAAGGAAGGAAGACCGAAGAAGTGTCAAGATACTAGAACTAAGAATCAAGAGAGGGAAAACCTGCGCCTACGTCACAACATCTGAAACCTGACATCCGCCATCGTCCAAAATAATCAACATATTTTATTAGATCTTACTGCTTCCAGCCAGCGGGGTCTTTTCTCCATTCAGAGAGCGATTCCAATGTATCGTCCGTAATGTATTTTCTCTCTACAGCCATGGGAAGCATCGCCTCATAATGACTTAAGCAAACAAGCTTTATACTTGCTTTTTCGAAGTTTTGCGCAGCCACATCAAAGCCGTAGCTGAAAATGGCTACCATTCCCAACACCTCAAATCCGGCATCTATTAAGTCCTGAGTCGCTTTGAGCGAGCTTCCGCCCGTAGAGACCAAGTCTTCTACTACCACGACCTTTTGCCCGGGAATTATTTTGCCTTCGATCATATTTTCCATTCCATGGCCTTTGGCTTTGGAGCGTACATATATAAACGGAAGATCAAGATCATTTGCCAGTAGAGCCCCTTGGGGAATACCAGCAGTAGCTACACCGGCGATGGCTTCTACATTCGGAAAAAAATGTTGGATACTTCTGGTCAATTGCTCTTTGATCATCGTCCGAACTTTAGGAAAAGAGAGAGAGAGCCTATTGTCGCAATAGATGGGAGATTTCCATCCAGAGGCCCAAGTGAAGGGTTTTTCAGGTTGTAATCTGATCGCTTGAATTTCCAATAATTTGTCCGCTACTTCGGCAGCCACGTTCGCATCTAAAATTTCCATGAGTCAAAAATAAGAGATTAACTCTTGCTAAGGTTGTGGCAAGTGAAAAAAATATGCACTTTTGACTCATTGCAATTACGTATAACCATTGCCTCACCCATGAGAATCTTCGTGAATGACAAACCTATTGACTTGATAAGTTACGATGAGCTGAACCCGTCGAAGTCTTACGAGTCTGTCTATCATCAGCAAGAAGACTTGACCGCCCACTTTTCGTGGAAAGACGATGTTCTAGTTCATGAGCCTTCCCATGATCTGATTATCAGATTGCTGTATATGCTTCGTACCCGAAAGTTGAAAAATCTGGATTCGATCACGCTGGTTAGTAAAGATAAAGCCGCTTTGAAGAAGTTTGTGAAAAGCCGCTTCTCTATAATCAAGGCTGCCGGCGGTGTAGTATCCAAGAAGGATAAAATGTTGCTTATCTTTCGTTTGGGGAAATGGGATTTTCCGAAGGGGAAATTTGAAAAAGGAGAAACTCCAAAACAATGTGCGGTACGTGAAGTAGAGGAAGAATGTGCAATTAAAGTGAAAGCGGGTAAAAAGATCTGCAGTACTTGGCATACCTATACACAAGACAGAAAGAGCATATTGAAAAAGACGTATTGGTTTGAAATGGACTGCGTGAATGATTCTACTATGGCTCCTCAGGAAGAAGAGGGGATAGAAGATATCCGATGGTTCTATGAAGGAGATGCCAAAATCGCATTGGTCAATTCTTATCCCTCAATGCGATATCTCTTCAAACAATATATCAAAACTCACCTGAAGCCTCAGATATTATAGGGAAGAAATTCTGTCACATCGCCACCAAAGCGATGTACTTCTCGGATGATGGTAGAGCTGATTGCCGCATATCGTGGAGAAGTGATAAGAAAAACTGTTTCCAGTTCCTCATTAAGGTAGCGGTTCATTTGGCTGATTGTGTTTTCGTATTCAAAATCAGTAGTGTTCCTCAATCCCCTGATCAGAAACTGTGCGTTATGTTTTTTGGCCAATGTGGATGTCAGCTCATTGTACACGATGACTTTTACGCTGGGTGTGTTTTCATATACACTCTTTACTTTTGCCACCATATCATCAATCTCGAAGTACCTGGATTTCTTGGTGGAATTGTAACCGATCCCAATAATGACTTCATCAAATAAATCCAAGCTCCTAATCACGATATCGTGATGTCCAAGTGTGTAAGGGTCAAATGATCCGGGGAAAATGGCAATTTTTGTCATGTTTGTTTTATGATTCAATGGTCAGTCTACAACCTGCCCGTGACGAAGGAAACGGGATGTAACCGCCTGTACACAAACCACTCATCGCTATGAGCGTTTAATAAGTGGTTTGGATAGTTTGGGTATAAACTCAATCAAATTGCCAATTTGTTTCAAATAAATTGACCGATTTCAAATGCTTGAATCCATGTGTGTAATTTTGGTTAACATGCGGAGCCAAAAGACGAAAATTAAAGAAGTATTCTTTACCCCATTCTTCGTTAATTCCATTTTCTCCTGTCGCTCCGAAGACACTGATCCGTACATGATTCCGGTCAAATTTCAACTGCTCGATGAGAATCATGACATATTTCAAAATGTCTTCTTTAGATTCCACGGAAAAGATATTAAACGCTGCAAGCTCTTGATTTGAAAATGCCGCGGTATAGATTTGATTTCCAAAAAGACTTACAAGGATTTCTTGTCCGATCAGGTTGAATCTTTCTTTGAATAAATAGGAAAGGAAAGAGACTGACCCATGATGGAATGTCAACTCGGAGAACCGGGATTCCAGGGATTTTTTTAGCCTCTCGGGTATAGAAGAAAGCACCTGAAGATTATTACTGTCTAAAGGGGTATTGAAATAGCTTGTATTGCTTTTTTGATCTCCTGCAAACCTTAAGTAAGATACCTCTTGGTTAGGCTGAAATAATACACCGGGAACAAGACTGAAATAAGGCTGATGAAGATAGATCTTAGCAGGAATATCCACTTTCAGCAAATGATCGGAAATGACCAATTGCTCCAAAGAATTCCAGTTGAAGTTAATGTATTCGTGAATACAGATGGTTCTCTGGTTCTTGTCCTTCGCAAAAATGAAAAGGGAATCAGGATACAAAAAAAGTGACAGGCTTGATGCGTCTTCCACATCAAACCTATCACTTTTGAATACTTTAAGGTTACTTTCCAAAATAGGAGGTTTTATTTCCAGTTCCCTTCAGTAGAGGCATCTGTTCTTGAACCTACTTTCAATGCTTTTTCGTTGTTATTCAATCTTCTGTTAGGGTTAATCGGAGCAGGGTCTCTTATCTCAAATACAGAGATCTCATAAGAGTTTCTTTCCACTTTGTCAGCGAAGAATTCAAATTGCTTTCCTCCTGAACCGGGAACGACAGCAAGTGCGTCAAGATTGAAATCCGGATATTTTCTTTCGTTGAATAAAGAATCGATTACCGGTATAGAACCAAGGGTATCGAAGGATACAGTGGTTTCTTCTTTACCGTATTCAAGAAGTTTCGTGGTTTCAGATCGTTGAACTAACCAAATTTTACCGGTTTGGATAAATGATTTAAGCTCATTCCAATTTTCGGCATATCTCCCGTTGGAAGCTTGAAACGCCAACTCCGCATCTCTAAGCATTTGGAGTTTTTCAATGATTGCAGCTTCGACTAGAGCGATTCTTTTTTCATCCTCCACGACGTCTTCAACACCTTTCCAGAGAAGGTAGCCAAGACCAATTGCCACTACGAAGAAGACCAAGGATAGTACTTTTGATAAATTCATTTGCTAAATTTTTAAGAATCTGGGTAAGGTTGAAGGTTATTAATCGTGCTATTTTAGAGAATTATTTTCAAATTTAAAATATCCGCGCAACAATACTAAGTCCTCAAGGGATTTAATTCTCCAAAAGATTTGATGAAGGGCTTCATTAGGCAATGATCGGATTTCGGCAATGCTCATCCATTGTACTTCCTCTATAATTTGGGAATCAGGATAAAGTTCCGGATCAGTACCTAGTGTTAAATTTCCCCCGACTTTCTCCACATGAAAGAAATGTTCCATCGCATGAAGTGGCACAGCAAGGTATTCGTGGACGAAAAGATAGGCTTTTACTTCTATATCTAAACCCGTTTCTTCAGAAAATTCACGTTTTAAGTTTTCTGGAGCACTTTGTCCAAAATGCATGCCGCCACCGGGAACCGACCACATGATCTTGCCATTTCCCATCAAATGTTTGATCATCAGGATTTTTCCATCTTGTATCAGAATGCCGTTTACGCGCGATCTGAGGTGATTTCCGAATTTTGCTTCTATTTTCTTGCTGATTTCGTCTTTAGGCATTTACATTCGTTTGTATGAGTAAAGATAAGGGGTCCTTGCTGAGACCATCAGCGTTGCTGAGTAAATATTTTCCGTTTGAGCCTACATCCGGGCAGGCATCATTTTTCTCCAAAATGGATTATTTTTTTCTTATGGAGCCGGATAAAAAGCCGACGTTTGTCTTGCGAGGCTACGCCGGGACGGGGAAAACCTCTGTCATTTCAGCTCTGGTGAAAGTACTGCCCAAACTATCCATGAGGTCGCTCTTATTGGCTCCCACCGGACGTGCCGCCAAGGTAATGAGCAATTACAGTGGCCGTGCCGCTTATACGATCCACAAGATTATCTACAAACCCAAAGCTGAAGACGGAAGTTTGGGAGGAGGGTTTATCCTGCAAAAGAATTACTACAAAGACACTGTTTTTATAATAGATGAATCGTCCATGCTGGCTGATGACGGTGGGATGTCTGGCAACTTACTGGGTGATTTGATCAGTTTTACGTTCCATGGACAAAACAACCGACTTATTCTTGTAGGAGATACAGCCCAGCTTCCCCCCGTGGGAAGTGAGTTCAGTCCGGCGCTTGAAGCAGATTATTTGTTGAGGCATTTCCGCTTAGACGCAGACTTCATTGAGTTGACGGAAGTGATGCGTCAGCGATTGGAATCCGGGATTCTGTACAATGCCACCAACCTAAGACATCAGCTGCAGCAGGAGAAGCAGGAGATTCAAATAAGCACCAGTCAGTTCAAAGATATGTTCAAGATGACGGGGGAACGGTTGGAAGATGGCCTGAGGTATGCTTATGACAAGTTTGATACAGAAAATACCACCATCATCACCCGATCAAATAAGGCCGCAGTTCAGTATAACCTCTATATCAGAAGAACCATCCACTTCTTCGAGGATGAAATCAGTTCGGGCGACTTATTGATGATTGTGAAAAACAATTACACTTACATGGCTGAGTCGGAGAAGGTAAATTTTCTGGCAAATGGAGATATGGCGGAGGTGATGAAGATTAGATCTTTCGAAGAATTTTATGGGTTGCGGTTTGCTACATTGGAGCTTCGGCTGTTGGATTATCCGGACGAACCTCACTTCGAAGCCAAAGTGATTTTGGACACGCTTTATTCACCTAGCCCCTCACTGACAAGAGAACAATACAGAAGCCTGTATCAGCAGGTTTCTGAGGATTATGCAGATGTGGCCAGTAAGGTGGAGCGAAGAGAATTGATCAGGAAAGATCCCTTTTTGAATGCCTTGCAAGTTAAATTCGCCTATGCGCTGACTTGTCATAAGGCTCAAGGAGGACAATGGAAAGCAGTATTTGTAGATCAGGGGTACCTTCCCGAAAATCAAGTGGACAAGGATTTTACCAGATGGCTTTATACAGCCATGACAAGGGCGACCGAGGAATTGTATTTGGTGAATTTTGCCCCGACATTTTTTGTGAAGCCGAAGGGGGTGGAGGATACGGAGCTTTAAGGATAGTAAGAAGTTACACCTAATTAAGTACCAAGATTGGGTGAAGACGAGTGGTAAGAGGTTTCTAAGCTTAATGGTTGTTAAATAAGTTTACCTGTATTTATGCCGGTTGCCAAGATTTATTTGTGTGCTTAATCGTAAGACTCAAGTGGTCTAAGTGCTAGTGTTCACCGAATTTTGGAATGATTTAATCTCTTTTGTGGAAGAATAGCAGGGAGATACAAAGCGAAAAACAGTATTTTGGGCTAAGAAGCCGGATAGCCAAAAAATGAAAAACGCATGACTGTGGCTTCTGCGGGGTACACTCTGGTTAAAATAATTCAAACCGGAAAATCACTTTTGGCAAGGTATTTTCTAAATTATATTGATTGAAGGCATCTTTCATCTTTGAAATCCGTTATTTTGAAGTTGATTTAAAAAATTGAATATTTGAAAACCAAATAGGCAGCCTCATGAAATCGAGCCTGTCTGAGGCATGAAGGGGGGCACACAGTGGGAGATTATCAACCATACAATATTCTCCCTAATCAAGTTCTGGACAGGCTATGCCGTTTCATTTGTCACTGGAAAGGTAATGACCTCTGAAAAATAAAATAAAACACATGAAATCGACACGGTTAAAATCATCATTAAATCACACAGGGAAATGATTGTTTTAACCGTCAAAGATTCCCTGTGACCTCTGAAAATCAAAATTATAAACACATGAAAAAATTAGGAGTACTATTGACCGTCTTTGCCTTGGTGTTTGCATTTAATGCCAACGCCCAAGACCAGAGTGGGGCAGCTATCACTTTTAAAGAAAAATCGATTGATTTTGGTGATATCACCCAGGGGGAAAAGGTAGAGCACACATTTGAACTGACAAATACCGGAACAGCTCCATTGATCATCTCAAATGTAGCTGCGACTTGCGGATGTACCGTGCCAAGCTGGCCAAAAGAACCAATAGCACCTGGTAAATCTTCGGAGATCAAAGTGTCTTTCAACTCTTCCGGTAAAATGGGCAAGCAGAACTCTGTAGTGAGAATTTATTCGAATGCTTCGGAGCCGATTGAAAAAGTTTCGTTGATTTCAAATGTTCTGCCCAAGACAAAATAGTCAAAGGCTAACATCACATAGAGCAGCTTGTCTAGCTGTGGCGGGAAGTTGAAATGGGCTTAATTAGCACATAAAAGGCTTCGACTTCGCTATCAATGACGGAATTCAAATAAGTATTCAAATGTTGCGTCAGTCCGAGTCCGGAGTCGATGATCCTTCGACTCCGCTTAGGGTGACCCAACTTTGTTCCTAAAATCACTTTCTGTTATTATTCTTTTGTAAATCTTAATTTTTTCTTATTCAGCCTGACAAGAAATCTACTTATGAGACCGTCTTTTTTTGTGAGAGTTTTTTTGACCACAGCCGGCATGCGTAGAAGTTTTGACAGAGAGGAGGAAAGAAGATTTATGTCAAGCCATAAAAAGCCCATCCTAAACAAGGTTCAGAAGGGCTGATAAAATGATGAATTCCATGTTTTTTGAAATTTAGAGACGAATGGAACTCAATTTTTATTGCCACCGAGTCCTAAAAAGACACACAATAATCTGACTTAATCTCCATGAACACTCAACCGTTTCTCCCGATACACTTCGCTATCGGGTAAGGCAGAGCAAAAGATGTTTCATGCTTGGTTTTGCAAGCCGACGGAAACCTAGTTGTTACCGCCAGGGCTTTTGGCTGTTCGTGTTATTTGTTAGCCGTGATTTTCTTTTTATGGTTTTGTCCCCAATCGGCTAATGCACCAACCACGTCTTTGAGTGTCGTTGCGTAGTCCGTAGCAATGTATTCTACAATAACTGGAGTCTGGTCTGCTTGCACAACTCTTTTTACCAAACCGTTTATCTCCAATTGCTTCAATTCGTTTGAAAGCACTCTTGCCGAAATGCCTTTGATGGTTCGTTGTAATTCGTTGAACCGTGTATGCCCGCCCAAAACGGCAATCATTACCCTTATTTTCCACCTGCCACCCAGCACATACAAAGCGTCCTCAACCGCGCTGATGTGTTTAGTGCATTGCACCTCTGAAAAGACTATTTTCTGGTTCATGTTTTTTATACTAACCCAAATGTTACTACTAACCTTTTGTTTACTACTAACTATTTGTTAGCAAATGTAGCTAATTTTGCCTCGGTAAAAACAAAAAAAGTGAGAACGATGAGTAAAAAAATATTGCACATTATTACAAGCCCACAAGGTGAGGTTTCGATCAGCAGAAAGCTGGGTAAAGAGATTGTTGAAAAAATTCAGGAAAAATATCCCGGTAGTATTGTTAAAGAAAGAGATTTGGCAAAAGAGTCGTTTCCGCATTTGGACGCACTACAAATTGGTTCGTGGTTTACGCCTGCTGAAAATCAAACGCCAGAACAAGAGAAAGCGATAAAAATTTCGGATGAAGCAATTGCAGAAATGCAGGAAGCTGACATTTATGTTATTGGAGCACCGTTTTACAATTTCGCAATTCCTTCCACTTTGAAAGCATTCTTAGACCACATTGCAAGGCCGGGGATTACCTTCCGTTACAATGAAGACGGAACGCCGGAAGGTTTTTTGAAAAACAAAAAAGCGTATATCGCAATTGCTTCAAGCGGTGTATATTCCGAAGGCAACTTTCAACAGTTTGATTTTGTGAGTCCTTACCTGAAATTCATACTCGGATTTCTTGGTATTACAGACGTTACTACGTTTCGCGTAGAAGGTCAGAGAATTGATGGAATTAAAGAAACAGCTTTTGAAAAAGGTATTGAGAGCATAGAAATAGCCTAAAAAGCATAAAATAAAAAGCAACAAAAATCACTTATTACGTCACTACAGGACGGATGTCCCTTACAATGGCGTTTTCAAGTCCAGAATTAAAAGAAGTGTTTCAGCATTTGGATTTTCCCGATTATTTCAGGACAGAATTGGGAATTGCGAAAGGTCTTGCCTCCATTGCGCTTTGTTTGCCTTTTCGTTTAGCGAAAGAAGCCGCTTACGTGGGTCTATCAATTAGTTTTGTGTCTAAGTTTATGGCTCATGTGGTTGTTGGTGACCCCAGGCTCAACATTGTTTATCCGTTGGTTGTTTTGGCACTACTTATTGTGTTGTATTTGACGCACCGGAAGTCGGTAAGTCTGAATGATTGTCTGTCGGGATATTTTATTTTAAAGTCAGCGAAAAACTGTCAAACACAACGTGGACTTTCCTTCGTTGGCTTTTTCAATTGTCGGACTTTGTGGCTGCTTACGATATGCCGGTAACGGTTTAGGAATTGGTGTTATAGGGGCGATCAGGGCTCGTCAGCCCCTATAACAGCTTTTTCTTGTCCTGCTGTTTGAAATTACCACGGACTTTGGCTTCCTTCCTCTTTAATGTCCCGGCTGAAGAACTGTCCGGTAGCACCATTGACATCTAATAAAGCATATTTAGCTACAAAATCTGCGGCATCTTCTACACTTCCCGTACCTCTATGTTGGTTAAAATCTGTTGCAGTAAAGCCTGGGTCAACTACATTAACCTTAAAAAGAGTGTCTCTTAATTCATAAGCCAATGCAATTGTGTACGCATTCAATGCGGTTTTTGATGGTCCGTAAGAAGCACCTTTATAAGCATAAAACTGCCAATTATGGTCACTATGTAAAGTCAATGAAGACAGTCCTGAAGTAACGTTGACAATTCGTGGGCTGTCCGATTTTTTTAGCAATCCAAGAAAAGTTTGAACGACATTAACGGTTCCGAAAAAATTGGTGTCAAATGTTTTACGAATGTCCTCAATATTCGCATTTGAGGCATTTTGTGGCAATGCTCCACTTATACCTGCATTGTTGATTAATACGTCTAAATGCCCGCTTTGCTGTTCTATTTTGTCCTTAGCATTGACTATTGAATCCAAGCTTGTTATGTCAATTTGGATAGCTTCCGGATTTTCATAGCCTTCGCTCCTTAATTGTTCAACGGCTCTTTTGCCGTTTTCCGGATTTCGGCTTCCCAAATAAACAAGGAAACCATTTTTAGAAAGTCGTTTTGCAGTTTCGTAACCGATGCTTTTGTTTGCTCCTGTAATCAATGCCGTCTTCATTTTATATCTTTTTAAATTATTGAAGTACAAAGCTCTGCATTAAATTATGGGCAGAATTTGCCATTTGGCAAAAAAACAAAATCATTTATTTATATTCCTTCTAATTCTGCTTAACGAGGATTGGGTAATGCCTAAATAGGAAGCCATATACGATAATGGAATTCTGTTGGCAAGTGATGGGAATTTTTCAAGAAAAGACAGGTATCGAACTTTTGCATTTTCCGCCAGCATAGGGCTGATTTTATTTACTTTTTCTGCCAATGCTTTAGTTGTAATCTGGTTGATGATACTATCCCAAACAATAATTGTCAGGGATAATTCTTTTAATACTTCTTTTGAGAAAATCAACAATTTGCAATCTGTTATTGCCTGCACATATTCCGAAGAGGGGATGTTTTGATTATAGCTATTGATATCCACGACAAAATTATTTTCGTCAATAAAGTATTTTGTAATTTCTTCTCCTTTGATGTTGTAATAGCAAACCCTGAAAACACCTTCCACCAAAAAAGCAACTTCTCTGGGTGTCTTTCCTGCTTCAGAAAAATAGTTGTCCTTTTTAAGTTCTGTGGCCTTTGCCTTGCTTTTTAACAACTCGGTTTGCTGTTGGTTCAAGTGTCCGAATTGCAGTAGGTAATTTATGAGTGCTTCCATTGTAAGAAATTAGCAAATGTCATTGGGTTGGTGCTGTTTATATGCCGTTTTTTTTCGGTCTAAATTGTTTGGGCTGTTGTTTTTGAGAAGCACTTTCTGCTATTTCCAAAATTCTTCTTTGTCTTGTCGTGTCTGTCTTTGCAAGTGCTATCCATTGGAGTAAAACCTTTTGCTTGCTTTTGCTTAACGAAGAAAAAAAGTCTTTTGAGTTTTGAAAATTTTCAAATGCTTTTTCCAATTCTGATGGTATAATCAGTTCTTCAACTTCATCCAAAATTGTCCAAGAACCATTTTGTTTTGCTATTTCGATTACGTCAAAGCCTGCTTTAGTCATCAAACCTTTTGCCGTTAAAGTTTCAATCTTTTGCTTGTTGATTTTACTCCAGGTGCTGTTGGGCTTTCGTTTGCAAAAATATTGTCTGAATGCATCTTTATCTATTGTTTCTGCTTTACTGTCTATCCAACCAAAGCATAAGGCTTCATCAACTGCGTCACTCCACTTAATTGTTGGTTTACCCACATTTTTTTTGTAATAAATAAGCCAAACAGCATCTTTGCGGTTGTGATTTTCCGCTAACCACTTTCGCCAATGCTGTTTGGTCTCAGGATAGAATTGTTCTATTTCCAACGCACTCATTTTTTACGTATTGCTTGCAAAATTAAGCAAGAACCTAACATGCCAACCAATTGAAATCCACCAACTAACAAGCCATACGACATTGGGTGGGGGATATTGGGGTTGATGGCAATGTCAAACGTATTGGCGACCAAAAATCCCAAACCTATTACCAGGGCAAATTCAATGGCTGCCTTCCTTGTGTTTATGTTTAACACTACCATCAATAAAGCTGTTGTAATTATTGTTGGTAGAATTGTCAAAGGTGGCCCATAAAAAAAAATTGGGTCTGGATTGGCAGGCATCAAACCTAATTTATCTAAGGAAGAAGCGTATTGGTTTGGAAATAATACAGTAAACCAAAACCAACCGAGAAAAGAATAAAATACTAAAGAGAGGAATACTCCCAACCAACTGATTTTAGAAATTTTTTGTAGCATAACTTTTTGTTTTAACTAATAATGCCACAAAATTAAAATGCCCCATTGACAACAGTATGTCAAGGGTATTTAATGGTCGTGATATTTTTCAAAAAATTCTTGTAGCGTCATTTTGTGTGGAGTGAATTTTTCTTGTTGAATTTGTAATTTTTGAATTCTGTCCAACCTAAAATATCTGAATTCTTTTCTTAGGCGACAATAGGCAACCATCAACCAGCCTTCTAATATGCTTAAGAGGGCAAAAGGCTCAACAACTCTTTCACTCAACTTATTTTCGGCACTGATATAGTCTAATTGTACAAGATGAAAATTGGTGATCGAATTTTGCAAAGAAGATAAAATATTACTGCTGATTTCATAATTTTCAAGCTTTGCAAATTTGGTTCTCAACGAAAGTAGATTGGCTTTGTCTTTTTCACTTTGCCTTAAAACCGCCTTTATCTTGTCAATAGCTTCGGCATAATCATTAATTAAGGAGCTGTCTCTGTTTTTTAATACTAATTGTTCTGCAAGAATTAATGCATTTGCCTGGTTTTCGCTGAACATAATGGGTGGAATTTTGTAGCCTTCCATCAGCGTATAGCCTTTGCCATCTTCTGTCAGAATGGGAACACCTGCTTGTTCCAATGCTTTTAAATCTCTGTAAATTGTCCTTGTGCTGACTCCAAATTTTTCTGCAAGTTTAGTAGAGGTTACAAGTCGTCTTGTTTGCAACTGCGTTAAGACTGCTACAAGTCTGGAAAGTCTTTTTGTATCGGTATCATTCATCCTTCAAATGTCAGAAGTTTTATTAAGCAGTAGTCGTCTTAAAATGTCATATAACGCCTGTGTGTACCCGGCGTAGCTCATGTATGTACAGTGGTCAGAGAACCTAAATCTGAGCCATTTGACTCAGGCCGGCTTATTTGATGTGCTTATTCTTTTCACGGCGACTAGTAGCTGATCATATTGTTTTCCAAGTTAACATCTACATCATAATCTAATCCCAAAACCAATTTTTTCACTGGTTTTTTTGCATTGAATTCTAGCTGTATAGATGTGTTGCCTTTAGCCCAACAGCTAATGTCTTTTTGAATTACTTCCTGCGTTTCATCTTTATAGATAATAGTTAGATGAACAGGTACAATTGCATCTCCAATTTTTTTAATGACTACTGTATAACTTAACCGGTTATGTTTTACTTCACCGATAGCCAGATCGGGGACATTCTTCTCAAAAAACCAATTCTTCCAAAACCAATTTAAGTCTACCCCAGCCCCTTTATTAAAACAATTAAAAAAATCATAAGGTGTAGGGTGTTTTCCTTTCCATTGATCTATATAAAATTTCAAAGCAGTATTAAACAGGTTGTCACCAAGCATTTCTTTCACATAAAGAAATCCTAGGGCAGGCTTAAGATCTTTATTGGCATACCTAGCCTTGCCATATAATTGAGGGGTAAGAGTGATGATGGGGATATCCTGGTCCATGCCTGCCGTATTATTCACATCGCTCATATCGTATTCAAGAGGATAAGCGACATCAAAAAAAGGATAAAGCAGAAACTCTGTTAAAGTTGCCCAACCTTCATCCATAAAAGAATATTTCGTTTCATTGCTGCCTACATAAAAAGGGAAAATAGAATGAAAAATTTCATGGATGGTAAACATGACTGCATCACTTTCTTCGAACGGGAGATTATTCACCAGCATAGGATATTCCATCGCATCCAATCCTTCAAAAACAGTTATGTGGGCATATGGAAAAGGTACCCCCGGAAATTGATGGGAAATTAGCGAAACAGATGTACGTGCATAATTTACCACCGGCAAGTATGCTACATGATCGGGATTAAAAACGGCATCTACCCGAGTGCGCCTTTTTGAAACAGTGTCAACCGCAACACTGGAGGCTTTCCATATATAATGGTTGCTGGCAGTAAATGCAAAATCACTTACATTTTCGGCCTCAAATATCCATGTGTTCCATCCATGTTTTTGCGTTATATTTCCTTTCTGCAGGTCCGAGGTTGTAATGATATCAGTTATCTCATCATTTACAGATGCTTTATGAATGCGTTGTACAAATTCAGGTTCGTACACCGAATCAGGATTTTTCAGATCACCTGTGGCCCAAATTTGGTAATTGTCAGGAACAGTAATTTCAGCTCTGAAATCCCCATAGTCATTATAAAATTCTTCTCTACCGGTATACGGATAGTCATCCCAGCCATCTATGTCGTCATACACAGCAATGCGTGGGAAAAAGTAAGCAATCACAAAAGCTCCGGAATCCACTTGCCCTGTACGTATAAAAGAATTTTTGTTTAACTCATAAGCATAGGTGATTTCAAACTGAGCTTTTTGTCCCGGCAGTATATAGGCATCCCTAACCGTCATATTGGTACCTCTAATCCTGAAATTTTCCGGAGCCGGTGACTGGTTATTGATTTGTATCGATTGGATTTTCACACCCTGGCTTACATCTTCTGGCGAAACAGGAATTTTACGGATGGCGCCTGCCTGATATAAATTCGGAAATAACTTAAAAACAACCTGATGCAGGGTATCCGGGCTATTGTTGGAGTAGTCTATGCTAACCCTACCCTGAAGTAAGCGGGTGGCAGGATTGAATTTGATCTTAAGATGGTAATCAGCTGCATTTTGCCAGTAATTTTTACCAGGAATGCCGGCCTTATCCCTTGTGTCCCTTTCATAGGCTGCTTTAAAATTGGTTGGTATGGGTAAACTAGCTTGAGAAAAGCAAAAATGACTAGTAAGAATCAATATGATAGTTAAGTATTTAATTGATATCATTCAATTATTATTTAGCACTTTAGTATTAAAATACACGTATATGGGCAGTAAAAAATCATAACATTAATAGCATTTACTATTGCTAGATCCCTATCCTTGATTTTTGAATACAAGAGCCAAAAGTAAAGTGTTATGATTTATTAAATTCAGAATAAAACAAAATTTTCCAAATTGGGCATTATGGTTTTTGTGTACGGCTGGTTGCGGGAAATCCGCAAGGATTTCCGCCGTGAACGAAAGATAGCAAATTGCAATGAATTTCGATGAGGAATTCATTGCAATGAGCTATACATGGGGTGTGCCTGGCATGGGCATCCTGTATCGAAGATATCAAATTATTCCAGAGGGTGAAATACGAAGCATTCATGAACACCAATGAAAAACAATTGCTTCGTGAATACCATAGCATATAATCTCTCATGAACAATCGAGAGGTTCACTGCCTGTCCCGATAGCAAAGCGTGTCGGGATGTGGTTCTGTGAGAGTTTTAGGGGTGGAATTCCCCTTTACCTACTCGATTGGCGGCAGTTTTTCATTTTCTCATTAGGTCAAGTCCTTGCTCAATTGTTACAAATGTTTTATAGCCGAGTTCTTTTCTTGCTTTGCTGTCGTTTGTAATAAAGGCTACACCCAATACATTTACAAGCCCTTTGTAAAGTGGCGGGTGTCCTTTCAAATTAACTATTTTCCATACAAATTCCATTACAGTCGCCACACGTTTTGCCATTGCCAACGAAACAGTTTTGTCAGGAATAGTTACGCCTTGCGTAGCCACATACTTTTTAATAAAGTCTTTGAATACAGGTGTTTCACCGTCTGTAATAAAATAGGTTTTGCCGTTTTGCTCTGATTGGTCAGCTAAGATTAAAGCGTGGCAAACGTTTAAAACGTGGCAGGTTACTAAATGGTGTTTGCCTCCGTCAATAAATTGCATTCTTCCTTTTTTAGTAGCTTCCATAACACCAACCAATGTATTAGGGTCGCCTTTGCCCCACACCAATGGTGGTCTTACGGCAATGGTTTGAAAGTTTTTTTTGTTTGCTTTCAATACCAATTTTTCTGCTTGCAGTTTTGTTCGTGAATAGCCGTCAATAATGTTGTCTGAAACAAAAGTTTCGTCAGCGTTTACGATTGGTTTACCATTCATAATTACCGAAGCGGCACTTAAATACACGAACCTCTGAACGTTGGCATTTTGGGCAACTTCCAACAGAAGTTCAGTGGCATCAACGTGCAGTTTTTTGAGTTCTTTTTCAGAAGCAAAAAAATCAACAGAAGCTGCTAAGTGAAATACCGAAGCACAATCTTTTACGCCATTTTCCAAAGTTTGTTTATCATTTAAATCGCCTTTTACGGCTGTAGCCCCTAATTGCTCTACCTTTTGAATGGCTTGTGCCGAACGTGCTAACGCTTTTACTTTGTAGCCGTTTTCTATCAGCATTGGGATTAGATTTTGCCCTACAAAACCCGAACCGCCCGTTACAAATACTTGCTTCATTGCTTTGTAGATTTTAGTTGGTTTTTGTCCAAATGTTGGTTTGACCGAATAGTGAAATACCTACATAGCCACGAACTTTAAGTGTATTGTCGGCTTTCAGTGTCAAATAGCACGAATAGGTCTTTCCACTTCGTGCATCGTAAATGGTACCGTTTTCCCAGGTGGATTTACCATCAAACTCAAAATTCTTCAACATGACCAATCCTATGATTGGGTCGTTGTGTTTTGATTTGTCGGGGTTCTTGTTGTCGGTTTTGGGTTTGCCACTTTCTTTTGGTTCTTTAAGCCAAATGATTTTACCAAAGAACTTTTCACCTTGTTGATAGATTTCAACTTTGGCAGCTTTTTCTTGGTTGAGCCAAGTGCCTACAATGGCGGTTTTGGAAGATTGGGCAGTAAGTGTCAGGCTTAGAAATAGAAAGCCTATGAGCAATGCGGCGAGTTTGCCTTTATTGAGGCTGCTCCATCCGAAAATGATGTGGTCCATACTTTGAATTGTTTAAATTTTACAATGCAAAGTTGGTAGGCGATTGAGGTAAAAAACGTTTACAAAAGACAAGAAACGCTACGCCTTCTCAAAAATTCTTTTTCTGATACGACTCAATGATGTGGCGGTAATTCCCAAATAGGTAGCAAGCATATGTTGCGGAACACGTTGCAGGATTTCAGGATTTTGAGACAGCAATTTTGTATATCGTTCTTCTGGGCTGTCTAAAATGAAAGAAGTCAGAGCCTGTTGAAACTGAATGAGCGTTTGCTCTAAAATTTTTCTCACAAACTCGTTCATCAAAGGAATTTTCTTGTAAAGCCGGTCTAAATCTGCCTTTTTCAAAATCAGTAGTTCGCAAGGTTCAAGACATTCAATGGTTTCATTGCTTTTTTTTCCTGTAATGAAACTGTCAAATGCTCCAATAAAGTTATTCTCAGTCATTATGTAAATAGTGATTTGTTCACCGTCTTTTGTGTAATATTTCCTGATACAACCTTTGAGTAGAAAAAACAACTCGTCTGTTTGCTTGTCAAAGGAAACCAATTCTGTTTTTGGACTGACTTCTCTAAATTTCATTGCCGTTTCAAGCCTTTCTCTGTCTGTTTGAGAAAAGTTTACAAATTTGTCGGTGTATATGAAAAATTGCTCTGTCATTTTTATTGAGTGGTTGTCTTTTAAATTGTCTACAACGTTTTGCAGCTACCCGAAGGTGGCGATTTAGAAGAACAAAACTAATGTTTGATTGAAAAACTGAACTTCATTTAACCACTGAACCGCCAATTTCTTGCAGGTGCTGTTATGCCTTCGTGCTTTTTATTTCGTTTCCAATATTTTCATGAGTTGGTAATTCAAGTATAATTTTTCTTTGCCAATCTTTATTGATTTTAAATACTTGTTTTCCTCTAAATCATGGAGATAATTACCAACAGTTTTTGGAGAGCCTAATCCGGCATCTATTAAAAACTGTCTTTTAGTATATGGCAATTAAAATAGTACTTCTATCAAATCCTTTGAATAGACTTTGGGTAAGTCTCTTTTAATTTTCTCAGACATGGTATCCATCAACGGAATTATTTGTTCTAATCTCTTCAGACCATTCATTGCGGTTACTTCAACCATATCCAGCATGTATAAGAGATATTCTTCCCACGCATTGTTCTCTGTTACATTCCTTTTGCTGAAATTGTCTTTAACAGCACTTTTTTAGTCTCCAACTCAAATTTGGGAGGCAGTAAAGGGAGGTCGTTAAAAGGGGTATTTCGGTCAAAATCAGGTATAAAACAAAGGTAAATATTACACTTATAAATTCAATACGGGTAAGTATGGTGAATTATTACACTCGTTGACAAATTGATGGTAATTTTTACTCCTGTTCTTTCCTGACTGCTAGCATGAGGCATAACGTTTTGCCGCTTTGCGAAGGAAGGGCTTTTCAGCACTAAACTTCATTAGATTGGGCCATGCATTTGTTTCGACGTATCAGAAAGGAGTCAAAGGAGAGCCGAACGTCAAGAAATCTTCCTGTGGAAGATTTTAGTGAGGGGGCATGCTGCGGGTAGCTATGGTAGTGAAGGAGCCGGGAAGCAGGGGAGGCAGAAAAGGTGTATGGTCCGCCGCGGCGGATCAAAGTCCGATTTTGATTATTACAATAACTCTGTCACGCCTGAGAAGAAAAGGCTACGAATCGATGCTTTCCTATTCCCTCAAAACACAACCTACAATCCGGTGAACTGGGGCAGAGCGTTAAGAAATGACCTCTTTAGGTCATTTTAGCGATGAGCCGGGCATGCGGGAGGGTACGAAACCCGTACTTACGGTGGTGAGACCTGTGCGCCGTGGCGTAGGCGCACCTCGTCAGAGAGATCTGGCGGGGCCGTCTACTCGATGTGTGCTGTGTAAGCTATAAATTGAGAAGTGGGGGAAGTTATCTGCAGTTTGATTGTAAGATGAGCCGAAAGTCCAAAGTACGTATCAACGGAAAACTCCGAAAGCTAAATTTTCATAACAAAACCAAAGGGGTATTCAGGATTTGGCTACAATGCTGGATCCAAAGATCCGAGGATGGGTGGATTATTACGGAAAAATTAGTCGCAGAAGTTTAAGGCCTGTGTTTTATTACCTGCACCATCGAATGATCAGATGGATTCTGAACAAGTACAAAAGCTTCAAAGGAAGCAAGGCCAAAGCAGTAAAATGGCTTAGACAGGTTACTGTCTCCTATCCAAACCTGTTCTAGCACTGAGGTTGGGTTACAAGTTAGTCTAGTGGACTAATACCGACTGCATAATAAGAGCCGTATGAATTGGGAGGTTCACTGCCTGTCCCGATAGCAAAGCGTGTCGGGATACGGTTCTGTGAGAGGTTTAGGGGTGGAATTCCCCTTTACCTACTCGACTGTGCGTTCGGCTTTCTCTATTGTCAAGCGAGTTTAACAAAGTTGTCTTCAAGTTTTACGTTAAAGTTTATTTCTGCTTTTAATGCCTTAAACACTTTCAAAATGGTGTCAATTGTCGCACTATTGGCACTGCTTTCAAGTTTTGAAATTTGAGCTTTCTGTACGCCAACAAGTTTTCCAAGTTCTTCTTGTGTCAAGTGTCTTTGTTGTCTTGCAGACTTTATCATTTTCCCTAAAACGTCCATACGAAGTTCGTATTCGTATTCGTCTCGGTCAGCTGTACCAACTTTGCCGATATACTTGTCCTTCATTTCGGCAAGCGAATAAGTTTTGATTTCTTTAGTTGCCATATCTTTATTTTTTTTGTTTGTTGTTGAAATAATTGTCTTTAAGTCTAACTGCTCGGTCAATTTCGTTTTTCGGAACTTTGTCAACCTTTTTTATAAAACCGTGGGTCGCTACTACCAAAGTTTCTTTGTTATCAGTCTTGTCCCAAAATGCAAGAAGTCTGATTTGAAGTCCTGCGTATTTTGTCCGAAATTCCCAAATATCATTTTGAAGTTTTTTTAAAAGTTTTGGGTCATTTGTTTGTTCAGCAAGGTCAATATTGTAAAAGATTTTCTTGATAGTCTTGGAGTCAAGTTTTGAAATGAACTCGTCTGCTTCTGCTAAAAATTTGGTTTCAAAATACTTCATTCAATATTGTCTTGTTAAACGTCACAAAGATAAACAAAGTTTCTATATTTAGAAACCAAAGTCCTGATTATTTCTGTCGGTTCGGTTTTCTAAGCTGACGCACACCCCATGTTGCACTAAACCTGCGGTAGTTTCAAGAGCAGTCAGAAAGAGGTAACTTTTTAATTCAATCTTAACCTCATATCAATCATGAAAAAAAAGAAAATCTCCTCCAGACTGCCTGTTCTAATGTAGCAGGTTTTGCGGAACTACTTGCCAAGTTTGAACAAAAAGTTGTTGTTGCCGGAAAAAGCAAAAGTACGCTGTCAAACTATGCGAGACGTCTGGCAAAACCGGCCATCCACTTCAACGAACTACCCACTGAAGTGGACCCTGACCGGGTCAACGATTACCTGCATCTGGTCAAACGGAGTCATCATACCCCTTCAGAGTCCTACTTTAAATTTACTGTTTATGCTCTAAGATTCGCATACCGCATCGAAGGGATGAAGGACAAACGGATCGAATTGCCTACCATCAAGCGGAGTAAGAAGCTTCCGGCCGTTCTCAGCCAGGAAGAAGTGCGAAAGCTTCTCAAAGCTCCCAAACTGCTCAAACACCACATCCTGATAGCCTTGCTTTACGGCTGTGGACTCCGCTGCTTTGAGGTC
The DNA here is from genome assembly GCF_014838715.1 of Algoriphagus sp. Y33. NCBI lineage: Bacteria > Pseudomonadati > Bacteroidota > Cytophagia > Cytophagales > Cyclobacteriaceae > Algoriphagus > Algoriphagus sp. Y33. The sequence continues at coordinate 985,968 of NZ_CP061947.1, forward strand.
AGGAATCTCAGGATTGCCGACCTGGACTTTGATCGAAAGATACTTCACGTTAAAGGATGGCAAAGGTAAAAAAGACCGATACGTTCCTTTAGCAGACATCCTGATCCGTGGAATTAAGACTTATCTGGAAGCTGAACAGCCCATTGAGTGGCTGTTCAACAGTAAAGGTGAACAGATCATCGGTCGTGCCGGGGGAGACTTTGACGGCCGTTACTCCCAGCGAGGGGTGCAGTGGGCGGTAAATGAAGCTAAAAAGAAAGCAGGGATTCTCAAACCTATGAACGTCCACACGCTCCGGCATACCTACGCTACCCACCTGCTAGAGGAAGGACTGGATATTCTGACCATTAAAGATCTGCTGGGACACGAATGCATCGACACCACCATGATCTATCTGCATGTCGCCCAGACAGAAAAATGCCGTGCCTTCAGTCCCCTGGACAGACTCTATCTGTCCAGAAAGTGAAAGCCCACTTTGAAGTGGCTCATGTATTTAGGCAACACTGGACTGAGGTAGAAAAGCATCCCCATATTAACGGCTGGCAGCTACGGACACTCTCTGCCCTAAGACGCTGCCGAACTGCAGATCTCGGCGGACATGGATGCATGTACCGAATGCGGCACCATCCGAATAAGCTACAATAGCTGCAGGAATAGACATTGCCCGAAGTGTCAGGGTAAAAACAGGGAGGACTGGATCGCCAAACGTGAAGCAGAACTGCTTCCTGTACCGTATTTTCATGTGGTATTTACTTTGCCGGATACCTTAAACCAACTGGCGTTGCATCAACCCAAGGTGGTTTATGATAGCTTGTTTGAAGCCGCCTGGCAGACGGTGTCATGCTTTGCCAAAGACCCAAAGCATCTAGGTGCAAAAGCCGGGATGATTGCCATTCTACAGACATGGGGACAGACGGTGTCCCTTCATCCCCATCTGCACTGCATCGTACCGGGAGGTGGGCTGACGAAAAAAGGAAAGTGGAAAACAGCCAAAAGCAAAGGCAAATATCTCTTTCCGGTGAAGGCTATGAGCAAGATATTCCGGGCCAAGTACGTAAAAGCACTAAAATCCAGAATCAATCCCGATAAGGAACTGATCAGTGCACTGTTCCAAAAAGAATGGGTTGTCTTCGCCAAACGGCCGTTCGGACATCCCAAAGCGGTGCTGGAATACCTAGGTAGATACACCCACAAGGTCGCCATCTCCAACCACCGTATTCTGGATATAGACGAACAAAAAATCAACTTCAGTTACAAAGATTACCGTCAGGGAGCCCAGAAGCTGGAAATGACTCTGGATAATCTGGAGTTTATCAGAAGGTTTTCCATGCACATCTTACCCAAAGGATTGGTACGGATCCGGCACTTTGGCATTCTTGGAAGTTCGGCCAAAGCAGTGAGCATTCCACTGATCCATCAGGAACTTGGAAGTCTTCCACCTGAAAAGGAAAAAAGAGTTTTGGAAACCTACAATCCAAGGTATTGTGCTTGCTGTGACAAAGAATCCATTATCAGCATACAGCGGATCCCCAAACGAGGACCACCAAAAAGCAAATACCTTCCTAAGAAAGCCACTTTTTAAATCCCAAAATGCTTGGGTCTGGATAGCCATGCCCTACTCATAAAAAATTCCATTCAAAACAGGGCTGGAAGGGAATATGAATTATAAAAAATCAAACTTTTGAAGACAGAAGGGAAGCTGACATCCCATTTTTAGGTCAATTTCATTTACAATAACACCTGAAAAACCTTACTCAATCCCCATAAGAACCTTTCTGGTTCCGTGCAACAGCGGTTTCATTGTTCGTGCTACGCACGCAACGAAAACCTAGTTGAAAGTGGCTGTGGCTTTCAGTCGTCCGTTGTCAGCCGTGTCTGGTTACGCTTCTTATCTACTGAAAAAATAAAAAGAGGAGAAGGAAAATTAACGGATATTTTTCCTAATTCTGCTCAACGAAGATTGCGTAACCCCCAAGTAGGACGCCAAATAGGAAAGCGGAATACGATTGGCAAGTTGCGGGTATTTCTCTATAAACGCCAAGTAGCGGGTTGTGGCATCTTCCGAAACCAAGGGACTTCTTCTCTCTATCTTTTGTATTAATGATTTTTTGACTATTTTATTTACAATACTTTCCCAACTAACAATGGTATTGGCAATTTCTTCCCAATTTTGTTTGGGAAATACAATTAGTTTGCAGTCCGTCACAGCTTGCACATATCCTGAAGAAGGAATTTTGTTATCAAAGCTGTCCAGGTCTACAACAAAATTGTTTTCGTTTATAAAATACTTGGTGATTTCTTCGCCTTTGTTGTTGTAATAGCAAACCCGAAGAATGCCGTCCAAAATGAACCCAACTTGTTTCGCAATTTTGCCTGCTTCTGAAAAATAGTCTTCTTTGCGAAGTGTTAATTCCGTTGACTTGCTTGAAATGAAGTCAATTTGCTGTTTGTTTAAATTTCCGAATTGTAATAAATAATTGAAAAGTGCTTCCATAGTTTTATTTCATTTGGCTCATTATCATTTTGTCAAATAGTTTATCCGACAAAATTTTTCTGAAAAATAACATCATTTTTGCTCCCGAAGCACCAACATACCTTGTTTTCGGATGAGTTGCTTCAATGCCTTGTTTGACAAGCTTTGCAATGACAATTGGGTCGGCAGCATTTTTCTCTACTTTTGCATACATATTGATTACGCCTTTCGCCAAAGAACTATACTCGGAATTCCCCGAAACTCTTGTCATATATTCAGTTCCAAGTCCTGTCATTTCAGATTTTGTGCCGCCTGGCTCAATTACTATTACATCAATTCCAAAGGATTTTACTTCTTTGCGAAGTGCATCACTCAATCCTTCGATGGCAAATTTGCTTGCGTGATACCATACGCCCATTGGCAAGGTAACTTTACCACCAACCGATGAAATGTTTACAATTTTACCATAGTTGTTTTTTCGCATAGTGGGCAGTGCCAATTGTATTAAACGTGCTGCACCGTCAACGTTATAACCGTTTTGTGCTAAATAAATTGCTGTTGCTTTTCCAATTCCTGCCGAAGCACCTGTTACTAAGACTGTCTTTGCCATTTTTTATTTTTTTTAAATTATTGATGGTGCAAAATTGGCTCAATAAAAAATGGAATTATTTGTCATTTGGCAAAAAGTGAGTTTTGCGTGGTGGGGTGAGCTTAGCTCTATTGTCATTTAAAATTTTGCTGTTTCAATTGGTCGGGTTCTGCTGTTGGTTGGGGTAGCCCTGCCATTGCCACTAACGGTTCGGGGCTTGGCGAAGTGCGGGACTTTTAGCACTACACTTCAATCGAAGCACCGAAATTCAAATTTAGCAATAATGTTCATACGAAACACTTCACCCCGCATTTCACCAAGCCCTTGTTAGCGGCTGTGGTTCTGCGTGGTCTGTCGTTGTCAGCGTTGTTGTGTATGTTGGGTTGTGTGTCGGGAAAAATTTAAAAAAAAGGGAAGGAAAAATTTTATATCGTGTCGGAAAAGGGGCAAGCTCTTTTGCAAGTTTTGGTTGTGTGTCGGCTTGTGCGACTTGCAAATGTGCTTGTCCCTGTGTGTCGGCAGTTTCTATTTCCGCCCCGTTACCTGCAAATAAGTAGTAACTGCCAATTTATATTGCGTTTGTGCTTCTGTCAGTTTATCGGCTGTTTCGGTTACTAATGCTTGTGCTTCCAACAAATCGGATAGGGTTACTACACCGCTATTGTAGCCTGTTTGGCTTACTTTTAAATTTTCTTCCGCTTGTATGGTTGTTTCTTTCATAATGGCTATTTGCTTCCACGCTTCGTTTACGTCTGTCCAAGCCTTTTCCATTTGCAGGTTTAATAAACCTTTGGTGTCTTTAAATGTGTTTTCTGCAATCCGTTGTTTTATTTTCTGCTCTTTAATGGCATAGCTACCGCCCCACCAATCGGATATTGGAATAGAAAGGGAAACATAAGCTAATCCATTAGTAATATTGTTCGCTCCTTTTTCCAACATATTGATATGATAACCTGCCAATCCAACTGCAACGGTGGGCATATAGTCACCTGTTTTCATTTTAGTTTGTAATTGTGTGGCTTCTACCGATTTTTCCAACAACTGATATTCCGTTCTACCGCTTAATGCCGTTTGGTTATCGGTGTAATATTGATTGGGGCTTTGGCTTACATCAATTACTTCCTGTAATATCAATGTGCTGTCATACGGTATTCCTATGGTTTGGCAGAATTGCATTGTGGCTAATTTCTTTCCATTGAGCAATTTATTTTTATTCGCTTCTAATTCACTTTGCTTTATTTGAACTTTCAGCACATCGTTTTTAATAATCAAACCCGATTTAAAAGCATCATCTACCTGTTTGCGAATGTCTTTTAATAAAAGTTCGTATTTTTCAAGCGTTTTTTGTTTTTCCTGCAAGGAAATCAGTTGCCAATATTGTTGTTCGGTTTTAAGCAACACATCATTTTCGGTTAGTTGTTGTTGCTTTTCTTTCACATCTACATTAAGGGCTGCCAATTTGTTGCCTGTGGTTATTTTGCCACCTGCATATATGGGTTGTGCAATGTTCAAAACACCTATTGCTGTTCGCTGCATCATACTTAATTCCATTCCGGGGAAATAGGCAAACTGCGTTGCTGTGGGCAAGTTGGCAGGATTGCCATCATATACAGGCAGGTTGCCACCTCCCATTTTGTATTCAATTAGTGGATTGATTGCCTGAAATCCGAACACATTGGCACTCACTTTCGGGAAATAGTTGGTGTAAGCATTTTTCTTTACCTGCTGTGCTGCTTCTACTTCCAACGAACTGTTTTGTAATGCTTTGTTATTCTTCAGCGCAAGTGTTTTGCTTTCTTCCAACGTTAATGTTGTCTGGCTGTATGCTGTTGCCGAAAATATGATAACAACAGCTATTGTGATTATTTTTCTCATTGTTACATTTTCTTTTTAATTGTTAGTAATTCTTTTTCAAATGTTTGGGCATATTCATAACCGAACTGGTAAATTTCGTCTGATTTATTGGTGTCGAATGTGCCAAAGCGATTGATTTCATCGGGTTGCATATATACATCACAGTTACTACTGGCATCTGCTTTTATACTTGACGTAGTAATGCGAATAATTCTGCCTACTATTTCCTTATAACCCAATCTGCCTTCTGCCTTGTTAATGGGATTGATATTAATTCCTATACTTTTATTACAGGTTGCTTTTATCTGTTCTACGGGAAAATTGTTCAGTAAGCCTCCATCACACAGATAGGTGTCTTCTCTGTACAATACAGGTTGGAAAACCAATGGAAAACAACAGGAAGCTTTTACTGCAAAAGACAATGACCCCTGATTGAATATCAAAGATTTAGCATTTGTTAAATCGGTAACGGAAACATATAACGGAACTTTTAAGGCTTCAAAACTGTCGTGGGGGATGTACTTTTTTATAATTTTTTCAAATATATCCGTGCTGAATATTCCACCGTTCCTTGCTGATATATCAGAATAGCTGAAGAATTTTTCCTCTTTGGCGAAGCTGAAAATTTCAAGTGGTGTATAACCCTCAGCGACAAATGCCCCTACCAATGCTCCTGCACTTGCTCCTGAAACCGCATCTAACTCGATTTCCAGTTCTTTCAGATATTGCAAGACACCTAAATGTGCAATACCTCTGAACCCACCACCAGAGAGTGTAATTCCTATTTTATTGTTCACTATCATCCCTTAAATTTTTACGTGTAATTCTTTTTTAATAATTGATTGTATAGTACAGGTATCATATACAGCGTGAGTATCATCGATACCAACAACCCGAAACAAACCACCGCTCCAAGAGGCCCCCAAAGGGTAGAGCCGCTTACTATCATTGGCACAACGCCAACTGCTGCCGCAAATGATGTTAGGAAAATGGGTCGCATTCTGCGTTTACCTGCGGCTATGGCTGCATTGGAAGGCAACATTCCGTTTTTACTTCTTAATTCTTCTGCATAATCAATCAGGATAATACCGTTGCGGACAACAATACCCATAAGGCTCATAATGCCTAAAAAAGAAGTTAAACCAAACGGATAACCTGTAATGACCAATCCTAATGCTGCACCCAAAAAACTCAACGGCATTGTCATCATTACCAAGAAAACCAATTTTGGATTTTTGAATTGAAACAACAGGATAAAGAAGATAAGCAACACACCTGCAAACAACGCTTTAGCCAATGGGATATAGTTTTCTACTTCGCTTTCTTCTTCGCCTCCATACGATAAGGTTGTTTGCTCTGACTTGGATATTTTTTTGATTTCTGTTTTTAAATCGGACAACACTTTATAAGGCAATACACCACGTTTCACATCAGCACGAACGGTAATTGTTCTTGTGCCGTTTCTACGGATAATTTGCCCCTCGCTCCAATCGTTGGTAATGCTTGTTGCTATTTGTCTTACAGGAACGGTTGCCCCTGTTAATGGCGATGTTACATTTTGATTGGCAATGTCGTCAAAACTGTTTTTTTGATTGGGTTCGTTCATCAGTTTTATGCTTACAGGATAATCGCCCTCCCATATTGTACCGATTGGTAAGCCCGACAAACCTGCTGCTAATGATGTGGCTACTACGCCTTTGGTTAAACCTAATCGGTTAGCGATTTCATCGTTTATCTGAACGCTTACGCCTTGTCGTTGATTGAGGTAATCGGTTCTTGCCCAAATAATGTTTTCGTTCTTTTCCATTATGGTTTTTACCTGCTGTGCCAATGTTTTAATGCTATCTAAATTATCCCCACTGATACGCACTTCAATCGGTGCGGTGGTACTCAACAGGTCTAATTGTTTCATTCGCACATAAGCATTCGGAAAAAGATTTCTGTAATTACTTTCATATTCGTTCAAAATGGCAAGTGCATCATCAGCCGTTTGCGTATTGACAACCAACTGAGCATAATTTTTTGAGGGAAAATTAGGTGCATAAGTGGTGTGGAAACGTGGCGAACTTGTACCAACAAATGCAGCTACATTTACAACTCGTTTGTCTTTCATCAGCATTTGTTCCAAACTGTCGGAAACAAAAGCGGTTTGCTCTAAAGTACTTCCCTCCGGCAAATATATTTCAACGGCAAATTGATTTCTATCCACTTTCGGAAATAACTGACGTGGCACTAATGCAAGAATGGCAACGCCTAACGCTATTGAAACAACACCTATCAGGATAGTGATTTTGGGAAGACGAAAAGCCCATTCCAATGTACGGTCATACACTGCCTGTACACTGTCCAACAATGATTTTTTCTTCTTTTTACCTTCTTCTTTTTTAATTCCCTTTTTGATAAATACATAGCTCATATAGGGAACAAGCAAACAAGCTATAAGCAACGAAGCAATTAATGCTACACCGATTGTGATAGGCAACGAACCTACAAAGTCGCCTACCATTCCGTCAAGGAAAAACACCATTGGAACGTAAGTAGCTATGATAGCCATTGTTGCGGAAAATACAGGGACAAACAATTCTTTGGCACTTTTCCAAGCGGCATTCCAAGGGGTTTCCTTGTGGTCTAATTTTTCAATATGTCCGTCTAAAACCACAATGGCATTGTCCACTACCATACCCAATACCACAATTAAACCTGCCAATGAAACGGTGTGCAGCTCTACGCCCAACGCATATAAAATACCTATGGTTATGAAAATTGAAATTGGAATGGTTGCCCCTGCAACTGCTGCCACACGAAAAGGTAACAACAACATTGTTACAATAATTACTGCAAGAATGGCAATGGCAAATTCCTTTAAAAAGTGCGTAATGGAATGCCCAACCGCTTGCGGCATATCGGCTATTTTTGCTACCTGCACATCGGGCGAAATTTTACCTTTTAATGTTTGTAAAGTTTCATCTACGGTTTTACCAAAAGCAACAATGTTGTTGCCAGGTTGCATTTCCAATGAAATCAGCAGACTGGTTGTGCCGTTGTTTTTAATGTAAGCATCGGGCTTTGGATATTCCCTTACTACACGGGCTACATCTTTTACACGGATAACATTACCTGTGGGGTCGGTATAAACGATTTGGTTTTTGATGTCTTCTTCTGTGTTGTAAGAAGTGGGAATGTGTATGGGGGTTATCTGCTCCGCATTGTCTAATTCCCCACCATAATAAACTGCTCCCTCCAACTGTGCTGCCGCCAAAACACTAATTGGTTTTACGTTATAATAAGCCAACTTATCATTGTCGGGATAAATGGTAATCTGTTCCTGCGTTAAGCCAAAGTGCTTTACTTTTGACACTGCTTTTATTTTTCGCAATTCGGTTTCAATCACTTTCAGTTCACGGTCAAGTTCTTTATAGGTTTTACTATCCGATTGTACCGTCAGCAAAATAGCTGATGTGTTACCGAAATCGTTGTTGGCAATGAGGGCTAAGACCTGGGGCGGTAATTCAGCTTTCAGATTGTTCAGCCCAAATTTTATTTTATCCCAAAAGGCATCGGGGTCTTTTACACTGTTGTTTACTTCTACAAATACAATCAACATTCCCTCTTTGGAAATGGAATAGGTTTTTTCCCTGTTCACTTCCTCAAATCCGTACAGAAAACTTTCCACTTTGGTAGCTAACTGTTCTTCTACCTGTGCTGAATTTGCTCCCGGGTAAACACCTATGATTAAGCCCTGACGAATGGTAAATTCGGGAAACTCGTTTCTTGGCATTACCAACAATGAGAATACGCCAAACAGTACTAAAATAGCCGTGATGATGATGGCTATTTGCTTATGCTTCATAGCCAATTCTATGATATTGAAATTCCTTTTTTCCATAGTTTATTTGATGATTTGGATAGGTGTGCCGTTGCTTAATTTCTGTTGCCCTGAAATGATGATGTTTGCGTTTTGCAGAACTTCGCCCTGTACCAAAACTTTGTTGTCAATCAATGCAATGGTTTTTACAGCTATTTTTTCTGCTTTTCCGTTTTGCTCAACATAGATAAATTGATTGCCGTATACATCGTTTTGCAAGGCTTTGTTTGAAATTAAACTGCCCGAACGTTTGTCTTGTGCGGTAGTTTGAACGGAACAAATCATTCCGGGCTTTATATCGCCTGTTGTGTTTTGAACTTCAATTTTTACAGGATAGGTATGTGATAAAATATCCGCCGATACGCCAATTTCTTTTATTGTTCCTGTTACAGTTTTATCAATGGCAGTGATAGTAATTTGTGCATTTTCTCCTTTTTTGAATTGGCTTATTTCGTTTTCAGAAACAGGGATTTTGACGTAAACGGTTTGTATGTTCAGCAACTCCAGTACTGTCACTGATGGTACTACATTCATACCTGCCTGTACATTTTTCTTTCCAATCACACCACTTGCAGGTGCATACAGGTAGCAATCGCTGATGCTTTTTTGTGCAATGGCTACGGCTGCTTTTGCCTGTGCCAAACCTGTTTCCACTTCTATCCATTTTATTTCGGGCAATGTGCCGTTTTCTTTCATTGGCTTCATTCTCCGGTAAGCGTCTTCTGCCTGTTGCTGGCTTGCTAATGCTACTTGATAGGCGTTTTGTGCATTGGAAGCATTGACTTTGGCTAACAACTGTCCTTTCCTTACGTTTTGCCCCTCCTCAACAAATATTTCAGTAATTGTCCCCATTGTGGCAAAACTTAAAGCTGTTGTTTTTTGGGCTTCTACCACACCCGAATAGCCCGATTGAATAAGCCCTGTGTAGCTTGTGGGCTGTTCCGTTTGAACATTGATTACATTGTTTTTTTCTGCGGTTTGCTCCTTCTCTTTGTGTGAGCAACTTGCTAATACAAGTATTCCCGCTAATGCTAAATAATTTACTTTATTCATTGTTTTGTTTTTTTAATTTTACTATTTGACTAAATACGTTTTTTAGTCGGTTTTTGACTCAAAAAAAATGCTCCGAAAAGCACATTCTTTTTTTTTTTGACTATACCCTTGATTAAAATTTCAACCAGCATACCTGCTTTGTCCTCCAAAACTTTATTCTTGTTATTTTTTCATCTTTCTCCGGCATACGTTTTTTATAATATTTTGAACTTGGTGAGCGTCCCATTATCCGGCACACCTTAGCATAACTTACATCCGGTCTTTTCTCCACGATATAAGCAATACAACGCTCTTTTTGATAAGGTGTTACCACTTTTTTGAGTTGATCTCCTTCAAAATATCAATCGAAATCTGCTGATCTGCTACGATACGCTTGAGGCGGGCATTTTCCGATTCCAGCTCCTTCACCCGCTGAAGTTCCGAGAGGGTCATACCGCCATATTTGCTTTTCCAGTTATAGAATGTCTGTTCGGAAATACCGTATTCCCGGCAGATCTCCACCCTTTACTGCCTCCCTGCTGGCTCTGCAGCACCTTTAAAATCTGAGTTTCTGTAAATCTTGATTTTTTCATTGTTTTTTCCTGACGTTAAAATTATTACTCTAAATCTAAACTTTCTGAAAAAAGCAGCCATGTACCGATATATTTCAGTAGCACATCAATTACACTTGCTCGCTGCCTATACCGTACAACGGTTAAGAATAACTATGTCCTGTGTTTTCTATCATCAAGGATATCGTTTTAGATGGATTATTTATAGCAAATTCTGGAACATAAAATGTTCTCCGATACTATATAAAGTATTATAAATAATAGAATTAGAATTACAACGGGTAAATTATTCTAGTGTCCAATAAAAACTATTAGAATAAGCCATTTCGAATATTAATAAACTATTTTTTGGAATTTACAACTAACAAAAATCTGATCTACAGGGAACGTAATAAGACTTTTGATGAGGCGAGAAAAAAATAATAGTAGCTAATAACAAAATTAACCTATTCTAACAGTTTCATATATTTATTATGGGGGGTGTTAATTACTGTATTAAGATTCTAATCTTTACATTAATGTATGGTCATACCGCCATCTACAATATGTTCTTGCCCTGTAATAAATGAGGCTTCTTCTGATGCTAGAAACACTACAATACCTGTTAAATCCCTTGTTTCTGAAATTCTACCCAACGGTATTTCATCTAAAGCACTTCTTCCTTCTTTGGATGCATCTTTATCGGTAGCTTCTATCATCATAGGTGTAAGTACAAAACCTGGATGCATGGAGTTTACCCGTATGTTTTTTGGTCCATACTCAAAGGCAACAGCTTTGGTCATGCCTCTAATAGCAAATTTACTGGCCATATAAGCAATATTTGGGAATCCAAAACAGGCAACAATTCCTGCTATGGATGATACATTGATTATTGAGCCTACTCCAGCTTTCAACATTGAAGGGATGACAGCTTGCATCCCCAACAGAATGCTGTGCTGGTTAATATCAATGACTTTAAGGTAGTCTTCATATTTAAGTTCCATTACACCAGCTACTGGACCTAAAATCCCTGCATTGTTTACCAAGACATTGATATTACCAAATTTGGCTTCGCCCTGTTTTACTGCATTTTCCCAATCTTTCACATTGGTAACATCCAGCTTCACAAAAAGTGCATTTTCGCCTAGTTCTTTGGCTAAAGCTTCACCCATTTCTTCTCTGACATCTGCTAAGATGACTTTAGCTCCTTGGTTGATAAATTCTCTAGCATGGGCTTCTCCCATTCCTCTTGATGCGCCTGTTATAAGGGCAACTTTGTTTTCTAATCTATTCATTTTAATTATATTTAATTATTAAAATATTACTATATATGTTGCTACAACTCTTAGATCATTCACAGTAGAGTGTGTTGTCTTTTTTGCCCCTTTAAACGATTATACTATATATATTTATCATAAAATTCTGCATACGAATTGTATGTAAAATCAAGAGCATCTTTCCCTACACCTTTATTACCTAGAATAATATCAAAACCATGGTAGCAGGTTTTATAAAATTTGAAGATTACCGGGATGTTTTCTCTTTTCAAACTTTCTACATAGTTTATCGTTTCATCTCTAAATGGTTCTAAGCCACCTACAAAAGTTATAGCAGGTGGCAGGTCTCTATAGTTGGTATTTCTGGCAGGAGCGGCATAGGAAGGTATTTTTGCCCCACTTTTTGATAAATCTCTTAGATATAATTTCCAAGCAAAATTATTGGAATCGGAATTCCATAAAGGAACATCCATATCCCTGCCTGATTCTGTAATAGCCCTATCATCGATCATAGGATAAATAGGCATTTGAAATGCCACATTTACATCCTTGGTATCTCTGATTTTTAGGGTTACAGCTGCGGCCAATCCTCCACCGGCACTGTGCCCGGCAATAATAAATTTGTCTTTGGTAATTCCTAGTTTGTCAATATTATCTTTTATCCATAATAAGGTATCGTAGCAATCATTAAAAGCTGCTGGATAAGGGTCATTAACTGCTTTCCTATAATCTGGGGCTACTATAATACAGGGTCTCTTTTTAATAAAGGATTCATAATAATTTCTATACTCTTCAGGAGTTCCGATAACCAATCCGCCCCCATGGCAGTATAGCATTACTGGTAACTTTTCTTTTTGATTTAAAGGTTTAAATATTCTTACTCGAATTTTTGGGCCATTATTATTACTGTGTATGAATATTTCTTGACAATCTAAACCATCGATACCTTTGCCTTTAACAAGTTTAGTTCGAAGATCCATCAGCTTGATTCCCCATTTTTTGGTTAATAAGTACGCTACAATTTTAAGAGGATAAAAAAGGGTCTTTAGATCCTGATGAACCATTTCTTTAGTTACTTTCATTTGTTCCTAATTTATCTTTTAAATGACTGTTAGCTCAAAATTCCAATAGAAGATACCATATTCAGTACCCACAACAGCCACTTTGGTCTAATAAAAATTATTTAAGAGTGTCTTCAATAGCTTAAAAGGAAGTAACCACCGAACGTCCTATAATTTTTCCTTCATCAAGCTCATCATAAGCTCTTTGAATATCATCGATGTTAATTTCCTGATGAATGAGATCATCTAAATTCATCCGTCCTTGTAAATAAAGGTTGGCATACATAGGAATATCCCTTTTCAAGTTGGAAGACCCCATCATTACGCCTTCCAGTTTTCTGCCTGGTATGATAAAATCGACCGTTCCGTCAACTTCTGTTTGAACTCCTGGAGTATGCATACCAATGAGGTAAGCACTGCCTCCTCGTTTTGCCATAGAAAGAGCTTGTTTGGATGTTACTGGCAAGCCAATAACTTCAAAAGCAGCATCTACTCCAACTCCGGTAATTTCCATAACCTTAGCAATTGGGTCTTCATTTTTGGAATTGATGATATGGGTGGCTCCAAATTTTTTAGAAAACTCTAATTTATCATCCTGAATATCTACCACAATTATGGTTGTAGCACCAGCTATTTTAGCTCCTGAAACGGCATTTAAGCCTACGCCACCCGCCCCAATTATTGCAACCGAATCTCCTGGACGAACTTTGGCAGTATTGATTATGGCACCAGCTCCTGTTACGGTACCACATCCTAAAAGACAGGCTTGAGCAAAGGGCATTTCCTTAGGGATTTTAGCCAATTGATTTTGATGGACGAGTGCTTTTTCAGCAAAACCTCCTAAACCGAAAGCCTGTGTTAAACTGCTACCATCTTTCATACTTAATCTTGGTTTATCACCTGGTTTTCTGAGTGTTTTCTCAGGATGCTGGCAGGTATGTGTATGACCAGACAAACAAGATTCACATTCTCCACAATATTGAATTAAACATCCAACTACATGGTCACCAACCTGAAACTCTGTTACTCTATTTCCCACACTTTCTACAACACCAGCAAGTTCATGCCCCATTACTATAGGAAAAGGATATAAACCAAAATCATTTTGTTGCAAGTGGGCATCAGAATGACATAATCCTGATGCTTTTACATTAATTAACACTTCGTGTTCCATTGGCGAATCTATCTCTGCTTCTTTGGTAACGAATGGCGTTTTTACTTTTTCTACTATTGATATTTTCATCTCCGATATTTTTAAATTTTTAAATTTTTAAATTACTGTGCTATCCAACCACCATCAACTGGTAGTGCTATTCCTGTTATAAAAGAGGCATCATCCGAACATAAAAAAACAGCCGCATTAGCAATTTCTTCGGGAGTTCCCAAACGACCAATAACTTGCTGTGCTGCAATTTGGGCCTCAAGTACATTATCTCCTCCTACGGTTCGTTCAAACATCGGAGTTTTAATACCTCCAGGGCAAATAGCATTTACCCTCAATCCTTGTTTTGCATAATCAACTGCAGTGGTCTTGGTCAACCCTACTACACCATGTTTTGATGCCACATAGATTGGAAGAGTAGGAACGGCTACCAACCCTGCAGCTGATGCCGTATTTACAATTGATCCCTTGCCATTTTTTAGCATTTCCGGAATCTCGTATTTCATACATAGCCAAACACCTTTTAAATTGATGTTCATCAACCTATCAAACTCTTCAGAAGTAGTTTCAGCTATAGGAGCTACTTTTCCTTCTATACCTGCATTGTTAAAAGCAAAATCTAATTTACCATAGGTAGATACTGTTTTTTCAACCATGGACTTCACATCCATTTCCTTTGAAACATCACATTTAATGTAAATGGCTTCGCCGCCTTCTGCTTTAATTAATTGGATAGTTTCACTGGCATCTACGACATCAGCAACAACTACTTTGGCCCCTTCCTTAGCAAAGGCTAATGCACTTGCGCGACCCATTCCGGTAGCACCACCAGTTACAATTCCAACTTTGTTTTCAAGTTTCTTTTTCATAATTTTTTGATTTTTATTTGATTTTAAATTTTGTTATCTGTATTTAAAAATTATACTCCAAGTGCTTTTTTGAAATTGGCAAAATTTCTGTTTTAATTAATTCTTCGTTTTTCATATTCATTAGAAGTAGAATACAAATTTGGCAGTAGGATTTTAATATAAAAAACATTTTGACTAAATAAGTTTTTTGGTCGAAATACGGTTAAAAAAAAATTGCTCTATCTCTTAATGCCATTGATTAAAACAGATACTAACAACTCTGCTTTATCTGCCAATGATTTGAATTTATTGTTTATTAAAATATCCATTTCAATACCTCTTACGCAACTTACCAGAAGTTCACTCAACGTTTCAATTTCCATGGTAATTTCTTTAGTGAAAAAGTTAGCTTTTACACCCTTTCTTAAAATAGAACTCAAAAGATTCTTCTCTTCATTATCATATCTATTCCGAAGATTGGTGAAATCTTTATTAAACCTGCCCTCTAAATCATTTTCTATGGCAAAGCGGTATAAATTGGTTTTTTCTTGTAGGGTTTTAATTTTGGTTACGATGTAAGTCTTTAGCATGTCAATTTCGTTGGTTTCTTTATTAACAGCTTTCTTAACAGTTTGAAAGAATTCATCCATTTCAAGGTTTATAACCGCATTAAAAATCTCGTTTTTATCCTTAAAATAATAGTATAAAGTGCTTTTACCCTTACCAGCCGACTTTGCAATATCCTCCATGGTGGTTTTGTTTAAACCATATTGCTGAATTAGTTTTTTAGCGCCATTTATGATGTCCTGAACAATAATTTCTTCTTTTTCCATTATCATACTTTTTGACTAAAATCGTATTTTGTTCGACAAAAGTATAAACAGTTTTTTGATTGTGCAAATTTTTTTTGCTTTTTTTGTTGTTGCCTGTATTTGTGGGATGGGATTGGCTCTTTTGCAAACTTTGGGTGGTGGGTTGGCTTGGTGCGGTTTGCAAATGTGCCAATGGCGTTGGCTAAAAATTTTTTCCTGTGCGGTGGGCTTTTTTTAATTTTTTTCTGTGTCAGCAGTTGTCGGGGCGTGGTCGTCTGTCAGAGGTCGGTCGGGTCTTGCAGGGTCTGTCCACCATTGCCGCTAACGTTTTGCGGCTTGGCGTAGTGGCGGATTTTTAGCACAAAAGCTCAATCGAAGAACTGCACTTTAACCTACCACAAAACTGTCATACGAGGCACTGAATCCGCCATTACGCCAAACCGCTGTTAGGCGTAGTTTTTATTTCAACTTGTCGCATACTTCTTTACAATTCTGTTCAATTGTCTTACAAATTTCATCTATTGATACAGATGTTTTATTTTCCGAAAATGGCTCGCCAAATAAGTTTGCCAATTTGTTGATTGTCAAAAATGCAGTACTTATTATTACCATTATTGGAACAGCTAAAAACTCAAAACCACTTTCTTCGCCACCTAAGTCAATGTCACCAATAAACAAAGGGATTAGGATTACATAGAAACTCACTATTAATTTAGTAAATGCACTATAAATCATTAAAAATGGTGTGTTCTTTATTCTTTCTGCTTTTCCTTGAATTTCATAAAAACGATTGATGTGCTGCATCAAATCTCCTTTTTCAATTCGGGCTATTGGTGCAAAATCATCTTCAATTTCTTTGGTAATAGCTAGTAAAATCTCATTTGAAATTTTATTATCAGCATTGATTTTAAATTCGGAAATAAGTTCAAGAGATTGACTGTCAAATGTCGGATGAGCGTTATTGTGCATCTCATTTTTTAGCTGTCTAATGTATAAAATGCTTAACTCTATAACCTTTCGTCCTTTAAGACTTAGATTATTTTGTTTGATTTCTTTGAAATGTTGCTCATTACCGTAATAGGCAAAAAGTTTTGCTACAAAACTTCGTGTATTGTTAGTCAATTCACCAAATATTTTTCTTGCTTCCCACCATCTGTCATAAGCGGAATTCATTCTAAAGCCCAAGAAAAAAGCAACTGCAAGTCCAAATACTGAACCTATTTGTCCTGATATTTTGTATATGTGGTCACCAAAATATTCTTCAAGAGCAAGCACTAAAATTGTATAAACCGTTGTGATTATAATAAACGGTGTCGCAATTTTCAGCAAGTGAAATAAACCTTGTTTTTCTGTTTTTATCATATTAATCGTCTTCGTCTTTTTCAGCGTTATTCTTTTCTAATGCAGGTGAATTGTTTCCGCTTCTAATTTCTGTATGTCTTATTTCACCACCGGTTGTACCTGTCTGTTTGGCAAAGAATAATACCACAAATGCAAAAACTAATGCTGCTATTGAAATAATGGACGAAAAAGATTTTTGCTTAAAACTTGCCCAAAGACCAAGTAACGAAATGCCACCTAAAATATAAGATAGCAAGGCAAAGGTTTCAGCTGTTTCTTCGTGATTTTCGATGTAGTTTTCTGTTACACCACTTATTTTTTCCACGATTTCTTCGGCTCCTTCACCAGTTGACATAGCTGCTATTGCAGCTAATGCACTAAGAATAAAAATCATAAATGCTGTTCGTTTAACAGCTTCTGATTTTGAAACAAGTCCTGTAATCATTACAATTACTCCCACGATGGGGAAAATGATTGGTAAATGATTTACCACTAAATGCCAATGTGCTCCGTTCATATTATTGTATTTTAAAATTAAACATTTACTCCAAATAGATAACCAACTAACGCAGAAAGTACCATTGCAATTGTACCCCAAATAGTAATTCGTAAGATAGCTTTTCTAATGCTAGAACCACCAGTTTTAGCTGAAGTTGCTCCAAGAATGATTAAGAAAATGATAGTAAAGCCATAGAGCCAATACTCCATACCTTTCACTGGGGCAAAGAGGACAACTAAAAGTGGTAGTATTCCGCCAACTGTAAAAGAGGCTCCTGAAGCCAATGCAGCTTGTATAGGGTTTGCTTGACTAATTTCGTTAATTCCTAATTCATCTCTAATATGTGTTCCTAATGCGTCCTTTTCTGTAAGTTCAACGGCTACCTGCATAGCTGTTTCCTTTTTTAGTCCACGTTTCTCATAGATTTGAGCCAAAATATTTAGTTCTGCTTCTGGCATTTCTTTTAGTTCTTTTATTTCTCTTTGGATGTCTGCCTTTTCGGTGTCTGTTTGTGAACTTACCGAAACATATTCACCAGCCGCCATTGATAATGCTCCCGCTACAAGTCCTGCTACTGTAGCTAAAACTGTAGGTTCTCTTGTCGCACTTGCTGCTGCAACACCAATTGCCAGACTTGAAATTGAAATTATACCGTCATTCGCTCCAAGAACGGCAGCTCTCAACCAGTTGCTACGGTGTATGTAATGGCTGTCTAAGTAGTTGTCAATTGTTATCATTTTCTTTTATTTGTTTTGTTAATTTCGGTCGTCTTAAAATTACGCCTAACTTATTTATTTATGCACCTTTGGTGCACATATCCAACCGTTTTCGGGTGGATATGTGCACTTTTGGTATTGTTTTTTTAAAGGTCATCAAATGGACTTTTTACTTTTTGGAGACTTTTCTGACTCACATGGGTATAGATTTCAGTCGTTTTGCTTGAACTATGCCCCAATAACTCCTGAATAAACCTGAGATCCGTTCCGCTTTCCAGAAGATGGGTGGCGTAGCTGTGTCTTAGCCAATGAAGAGTCACCGGCTTCTTGATCCCGGCTTTACTCAATGCGGTTTTCAATACTTTTTGCAAACTTCCTTCACTATAGGCTGTATTCTTTTTACTCCCTTCAAATAAATAGCTTCCTGGCTTTTCCATTAGGTAATACGCTCTGAGCATCCCGATGATTTTATCACTGATCGGTACCATCCTGTCCTTCGCACCTTTCCCTTTATTGATTCTTAACATTCCTCTTTTTGAATCCACATCTTCCAGTTTGAGGTTCAATAATTCACTTCTTCTTAGTCCACAGGCATAGATGAGACTGAGCATCGTCCGATGCTTTACATTTTTGTGCGCTTGGAGTATATCTTTCACCTCTTCTTTGCTGAGTACATGGGGAAGCTGTTTGGGTTTTTTGGGTCTTTCGATCTCTATTGGTTCGAGCTTGCGTTTTTGTTTGTTCGAAAAGTACAGCTTTACCGAATTGATCACCTGAGATTGAAAGCTAACTGAGTATTTTCTCTTAAGGATATAATTTTGGTGGAAATTTTCCAAATCCTCAGTGCTGATTTCTTCAGGCTTTTTGTTTTCCGTATAGCGGAAAAATAGGCTAAGGCTCTGGCTGTAGGTTTTTACCGTGGATTCGGCATAGCGTCTGTTCTGCATCCAGGCTATAAACTTTCTGATTTCTTGGTCTAAGTTGGGTGCCAATTCAGGCAGGTTTGCAGGTAATTGTACTGCTTTTATTTTTTTGAAACCGGAATAATCTATCCATGCTTTGCCTTTGAATAAGATGAGAAGTTCTTCCACAATGCCTTCCGAATAGGGGAGCGACCAAGCTCTTCGTTCGGGGTTCCATTTTGCCATAGACAGGGTTTTTACCAACTCTATAAGCTCTTGGTCATAATCGAATTGGAGCAATACCACTGCTTTCTTCTTCCAGATTGTAGATGTGGCAAAAATTGTTTTCATGGTCAAAAAAATGAAATGAAAATGAAAGTTAAGAAAAATTGATAGAATGCCTAATTTCATCTATTGAAGCCTTCGGAAAGGGCGAGTGTCAGCTTCTCCACGGCAAAGTGAGCAATTGAATTCTTTCTGTTTCCCAAGTTGTTTTTTCTGATTATGAACCTGAATTACTCAAATCGGGTTTTGCAGACTTAACTCTACTATTTCATGGCTAGAACAGCTGAGCGTAAGGTCACCATGGGGCAGGTCTTTAAGACCATTATTTGGCCCCGGAGAAAGCATTTGTTTTTAGGACTGTTTTTGATCATTATCTCCCGTCTAGCAAGCCTAGTGCTGCCTGGAGCGAGTAAAATCTTGATTGATGACGTGATTCCCTCCAATGATTTGACTATGCTGAAATGGCTGATCGGAGGCGTGGTGCTGGCAATTGTGGTGCAGGCATCCACTTCCTATGCGCTGACCCAGATCCTCAGTGTGGAAGCCCAAAATCTGATTTCCAAGCTCCGATCACAGGTTCAGGCACATATCATCAAGCTCCCGATCCGGTTCTTTGATAATGCAAAAACGGGGGAGTTGGTGTCCAGGATTATGACCGATGTGGAAGGTGTGAGAAATCTGGTCGGAACCGGATTTGCCCAAATGATAGGCGGTTTATTGACAGCTGTTATTTCCCTTTTTCTGCTGATCAGTATCAGCCCGATGATGACGCTCTATGTGCTTTTGCCGGTGGTGATCTTTGGGTTGGTTTCCCTGAAAGCCTTTGGGAAAATCAGGCCGATTTTCCGTGAACGCGGCAAAATCAATGCACAGGTCACGGGAAGATTGACCGAAACCCTAGGCGGAATCAGGGTGATCAAGGGCTTCAATGCAGAGCAGCAGGAGATTAATACCTTTGCTAGGGGAGTAGATGAGCTGTTTCAGAATGTTAAAGCCAGCCTGACCGCGACAAGTTTTGTGACTTCTATGGGCGCTTTGCTGTTGGGCTTGGCATCGGCGGGAATCATGGGAATGGGGGGCTATATGATTATGCAGGGAGAGATGACTTTTGGGGATTTTCTTGCCTTCACACTTTACTTGGGATTTATGATTGCTCCGATCGTGCAGATGTCCAATATAGGCAGTCAGCTTACCGAGGCTTTTGCGGGTTTGGACCGTACGGAGGAAATCATGAATACTCCCTTGGAAGCGGATGACCGTACCAGAACGCTGGCATTAACCGATTTTAGTGGGGACATCAGATTTGACAAGGTGTCATTCGCCTATGAGCAAGGCAAAGAAGTGATCAAGGGAGTAAGTTTCCATGCCCCGGCGGGTTCTGTGACTGCATTGGTAGGAACTTCCGGTTCCGGTAAAACAACCATTGCCGGACTTGCGGCTACGTTTTTGAACCCGGATTCGGGAAGGATTTCGCTGGATGGGCACGACCTGCAGACGGTAACACTGGACTCTTTTCGGGCTAAGTTGGGCGTGGTGCTACAGGACGATTTTCTGTTTGAAGGCACGATCAGGGAGAATATCCTTTTTCCGCGACCCAATGCAAGCGGGGAAGATTTGCAGAAAGCGGTAGTTGCTGCGCATGTGCAGGAGTTTACCGATCGCTTTGAGGATGGCTTGGATACCTTGATCGGGGAGAGGGGAGTGAAGCTCTCCGGTGGGCAAAGGCAGCGTATAGCGATTGCGAGAGCTATTTTGGCTGATCCCAAAATCCTGATTCTGGATGAGGCAACCTCTAATTTGGATACCGAATCTGAAACATTGATTCAGGCGAGTCTGAAGGAGTTGATGAAAGGGAGAACCACTTTTGTAATTGCCCACAGACTGAGTACAATCCGTCAGGCAGACCAAATATTGGTGGTAGAAAAAGGCACTATCGTGGAGCAGGGGCAGCATGATGAACTTATTGCGCTGCAAGGCAGGTATTATCAGCTGTATACTTATCAGGCGAGGATCTAGGGTTTGATCGTCATTGCGAACGACGAAGGAGTGTGGCAATCTCTTGTTTTGTATCAGCTGTACAATCAGAAAGTAGAAATTCTCAGGTGAATGAGTAAAATCCTTGTTAAATTGGCGTATGGAAATCAGGTTTATGACCCAAGAGGAAAGTAATAAGCTTAGGCAGGAAGAGTTCTTGAAACTTAGTCCAGCCGAGCGAGTTATGTCCTTTTTTGAGTTATCAAGACGGATTCTAAGGTTCCCCACTGAAGCTAAGACTGATTCAAACCGGAAGAATTTTGTATTAAAGAAAAATTAAGATGGGCCTTGAATGGAAAGAAAGTATTGACCAATTTAGTCTAGATGATTTGCCGGTAAGCAAAAGAAGGGCAGCACGACCCAAGGATTTGTTAGATATTCAGCAACTTAAATCTCTGAATAAATAGGGCATGCTGAAAAACGCCGATAAAAAATTTAAAAGCTATTTTTTTATGTGAGCGGTTTTCAGCAAGTGCAAGCTTTTTAACGACAATAGGTCATTATTCATGCACTGGAAAATCCTAAAATCGTGATTTTTAGGCTAGCCTCAGCCATACCATCTTCTACGTTGGCCTCATTCGAAGTATAAGCATACATCTTCATTCGGCCGCCTTGAAGCTGGCATAGCTGAGACTTTTTCAGCAAGCCCTAAATGGGTTTTAAAAAGAATAGTTTTCGAAAGCAACAGCGGAGAATCCTGATTTTGGTAGGGTGCAAATCCCAAATCTGAAAACTGAGATCCGAAAGATAGAATAGGAGAGGCTGATGCGAAGGGAGATCACCCAACACCCGTCATCCTACATTTTTCTAATCATCTTCACCACCTGGGCGATATGTTCTGCCTGATAAAAGTTGTCATGTTCGATTTCATGTTCGATTTTTTCATGCTCCCAAGTAATGTGAAATGGAATATGGATGGCATGACCGCCAAGTTCCAATACCGGAAGAACATCAGATTTTAGACTGTTTCCCATCATCAGAAACTCCTCCGGGGAGACATCGAGATGCCTGACAAGCTTCGCGAAATCTTCTACTCTTTTTTCACTCATAATCTCAATATGATGGAAATAATGATCCAAACCTGATTTCTTGAGTTTTCTCTCCTGATCTACCAGATCTCCTTTGGTGGCCATGACTAGGCGATAGTCGTCGTGTAATTCTGCCAAGACTTCCTCTACGCCGGGGAGGATTTCCACCGGCTTTTGCATCATATCATAGCCGATCTCCAGGATTCTATCGATAAGCTTCACCGGGATTTTATGTCCTGAAATGCGGAGGGCTGTCTGGATCATGGATAGCATAAAGCCTTTGATGCCGTAGCCATACAAGCCCAAATTTTCTATTTCTGTGCGGTAAAGTTCTTTTATGCTGCTGTGCCTAGGCATGAAATCCTCCATCAGACTTCCAAATTCCTCCTCCGCCTCACGAAAAAAGGGTTCATTTACCCATAGGGTATCATCGGCATCAAAAGCGATTACTTTGATCATGGAATTGTAAAATTGAAATAGTGTAATATTCGGGAGTTGTAAAGTTAAGGACAGTTTTCGTCATTGCGAGGCACGAAGCAATCCGGTTTTACCAAAGCAGAGATTGCTTCAGTCGTACCTCCCTCGCAATGACGTTCACTTGATTGCTTCAGTCGTACTTCCTCGCAATGACGTGGGATACAATCCGTCATTGCGAGGCACGAAGCAATCTAATAAATCGGGATGATTTGAAATTGCATCGTTGCACCTCGACTCAGGGATATTATTTTTTATTAATTTAAAACTATGCAAAAGGGTGGAGCTGTTTACATCATGACCAATCATAGACATACAGTACTGTACACTGGGGTTACGAATGATCTTTTAAGGAGAGTATATGAACATAGAAACAAACTCAATCCTAATTCATTTTCAACTAAATACAATTTGACTAAGCTAGTGTTTTTTGAATCTTTTCACTCCATTGATGAGGCAATTGTAAGGGAGAAGCAGATTAAAGGTGGCAATAGGAAGGGAAAGGAGGATTTGATAAATTCAATGAACCCCAATTGGAAAGATTTATGGGATGAGATTAGGGAATGGTAATTAATCCTTGGTGTCGTATAGCATTTTTTTTTATCGTCATTGCGAGGTACGAAGCAATCCTATTATGAAAATCGAGATTGCTTCGTTCCTGACAAAAGTGCGGGACAGGCTGTACCTCCTCGCAATGACGTTAACCAAAGCATAGATTGCCTGCCTGCGTAAGGCAGGTTTCGGTCATACCTTCTTCGCAATGACGTAGAAATTTACAGTTGTAGGTGCTTTATCTTGAAAGAAGGAAATAACTTTCCCGTCATTGCGAGGCACGAAGCAATCCGGTTTAACAAGCAGAGATTGCTTCGTAGTACCTCCTCGCAATGACGGTACTATTTTAAATCTCCCAGCCAATCCAACAACACGTCTCTCCAGCCCGCCACAGCACCTTTTCCCAGACCAAAACCGAATCCATGACCGCCTTTGGGATAGATATGGAGGGAAGCGGGAACCTGATGTGCATGCAGGGCTTTGTAGTAGAGAAAACTATTTTCTATAGGAACTCCGCTGTCGTCCTGGGCATGTACAAGGAATGTTTGTGGCGTTTCCGCAGTGACATTCAGTTCTCCGGAAAAGCGGTCAATCAATTCTTGGTCGGCATTGTCTCCGATTAGGTTTTTCCTCGAACCTGAATGGGCAGCCGCATCCCGGAATGAGATAACCGGATAGGCCAAAATGGAGAAATCAGGACGGGCAGAAAGTGCATCAATTGCGTCTTTTGACCTTTCCACATCATGGGCATATTGGGTGCTGACTGTAGAGGCCAAATGTCCTCCGGCGGAGAAGCCCATGACACCGATTTTGTCGGGATCAATCATCCATTCTTCTGCATGATGTCGGACAAGGCGCACAGCACGCTGCGCATCAAGCAGGGGAACCTCTTTGGCATCAGTCAGGGATTTGGAGTCCGGAAGTCTGTATTTGACCACTATTCCCACTATCCCCTGTGTATTCAGCCACTTGGCAAAATCTCTTCCTTCCCAATCATACGCCAAAATATGATATCCTCCTCCGGGGAAAATCACAACTGCCTGTCCGGTGCGCACTTGCTTGCTTGGCAGAAAAACTTCGATCTGGGGAATCTGCACATTTTCTATACGGATAATTCCTTCTTCTATGGCTTTTTCTTCCAATCCCATGTCATTTTGAAGGGGAGGGGTTCCCTCCCATAGTGGAAGGACGATTTCTTGGGCATTTACGATCATGCTACACATGATAAGGCTGATTACTAAAAGGTACTTTTGCATAGGTGTTATTTTAGGCGTTGAATTCAAAAATCTTGTCCATTAATTGCCAGCGCCAATTATCGGGTGTGCCGGGCAGATTGGTTTGGTATTGTCCGAGAAAAGCTTCCCATTCCTGTACTCTCCCGTTGGCATTGTCCAGGGCGGCTTTCTTTTCGAAAGTAAAGTTTTCGTCTCCTACCAGTATCATGCTCAGTCGGTGTCGCCAGCGATAGATGCTCATTTGTAGAATTCCTGCCTCACGGATACTTTCTATAATTTCGGGAGCTACGGCTTTATGGCATTCCACATAGGCTTGAATTGCCTCCTCATCGTCTCTTAGATCACAGATCAATACAAAGGTTTGGGTTTTCATAATTCTATCTTAATCAAATAATTCAAAATCTCTTGTTCAAGTCTCATGACTTGGACACATTACAATGCAGTCTTCAGACTGCAAAAGTTGGAGTTTTTCTTTTAACTGGCAGTCAGGAGACTGCAATATGATTGGCACATGAGACTTGCTCCAAAAGCCGCGTAGTAATCTTCCGATTTTTCAATTTTTCAACGATTTCACTCGTAAACTAAACAACAACACCATCACAAAGCAGGAAAGGGGTAAAATAAATGAGAAATTGACTTCGGGAACCCCTAAAATCAATGTATCATCATATCCAACTCCACCGATGTCCAGGATCATTCCCTGTAGTGTGGGCATGATCGCTCCGCCCACAATTGCCATGACTAGATAGGCAGCAGCAAATTTGGAATCCTCTCCCAATCCATCCAGGGCGATTCCGTAAATCGTCGGAAACATCAAGGACATAGCGAAGGAGATTGCCACCAAAGAATAAAGTCCACTTATTCCGGGTAGAAAAATAGCCCCTGCCGTGAAGAGAATTGCAAGTATGGAAAATATACTAAGCAACTTAGTAGGGGAGATGTAGCGAAGCAAGAATGTACAAATCCACCGGCCTACCAAAAAGACAATCAAAGCGGTGTAACCATAATTAACCGCGTCGGCATTGGAGATTCCAAGTACCTCGGCGTACTGGTATATGTAAGTCCAGACCATGATCTGGGCACCTACATAGAACATCTGTGCCAGTGTGCCTTCCACAAAGTTTCTGTTTTTCAACAGACGGCCCATAGTGGCTGTGAATTCTACCTTTCCTGTCTCCTTGCTCTCTGGCATTTTCACCAAAGCAATAATCACCAAAATCGCAATCACCACCAATCCCAGGATTACATAAGGATTGCGGATAACCAGAAGATCGGACGTACGGATCACGGCTTTGGCAGCTTCATCCAGCGAAGAGAAAATGATATTCCCATCGGCATCCGTTGCATTCGATTGAAGTGCATTCAATATAAATTGCTTGGCTACAAACAGCCCTGCCAATGCTCCCATGGGATTGAAAGCCTGCGCCAGATTCAACCGCTGAGTTGCCGTGGCTTCCGGACCCATGGACAAAATATAAGGATTGGCAGTAGTCTCCAAGAAGGCCAGTCCAAAGGTCAAAATATATAGAGAGGCAAGGAAAAAACCATAGCTTTCCCAGGCTGCGGCTGGATAAAACAGCAATGCCCCGAAGCCATAAAGTCCCAGACCGAGCAGAATTCCTGTTTTGTAAGAATACTTCTTGATGAAAAAAGCTGCAGGCAAGGCCATGGTGAAATAGCCGCCGTAAAAGGCCATTTGCACCCAGGAAGCTTGCGTATTATTCAGTTCGAGTACACGCTTAAATGCGGCCACCATAGGATTGGTGATGTCATTTGCGAAGCCCCATAGTGCAAAGAGGGAAGTGATTAAAATAAAAGGAAGCAGAAGTTCCTTGGGGACTAGGGCAGGTTTTTGGGTCATGGGGATGGTTATTTGTTATAAAGCTCGGTCAAGATGGGTATATCCGCCATCTACAAAGAGATACTGTCCTGTGATATGGGCGGCTTTGTCGGAAAGAAGGAAAATAGCCATAGCAGCAATTTCCTCCGGCGTGGTCATGCGTTTTCCCAAAGGGATTTTAGCAGTGATCTCAGCTAACTTCTCCTGTGGGTTGGGAAATGTGTTGATCCAGTTTTCATAGAGCGGGGTGTATACTTCTGCAGGAATGATGGCGTTGACGGTGATTTCGTAGGGAAGAAGTTCCACCGCCCAGTCTCGGGTAAGGGAAAGCTGGGCACCTTTGGCAGCAGTGTAGCCGGAAGTTCCTCCCTGGCCTGTCACCGCTGTTTTGCTGGAAATATTGATGATACTTCCTTTGGATTTCTTCAGATTAGGCAAAGCAAAATGTGCCAAATGATAGTAATGGTTAAGGTTTTTGGCCACGGATTTTTCAAATGCATCCGGGTTTCCATTTTCCAGTCCCACACTGTCGTTTGCTCCTGCATTGTTGACAAGGCCGTCTATTCTTCCGTATTTTTCAAGGGTAAGTTTTACTGTTTTTTCTGAATCCACAGCTTCGAACAGCCGGATGGGAATCTGAAAAGCTTCTCCCAAAGCAAGGATTTCGGCTCCTTCTTTTTCTGAAGGATCGATCATCACAGGAATCGCTCCCTCAGCTATCAATCCTCTGGAAATGGCACCGCCGATTCCCTTGGCTCCACCGGATATCAGAATGACTTTATTGGTTAGGTTTAGGTTCATTTTATAAAAGTTTCTTTTGTTAACTAAGATAATTCCAGCACAATTTTGTCGCCACTGGCGACACTTTTTGTAGTTAGCCAAATAAACTAGCAAGCTAACCCACTCAGAGAAGATTTTTCTTTTTCCAATTTATTCAAGCCCGAGGAGTTGAAATTATTATAGCAATAAAAAAAATTTTAATAGGCTAACCCTAACCCTGAAAGGGTGAAATTATAGCTGCTAATTCTATCAATTCTGCGGATAATATCACCCCCTTGGGGTTGATGTTCACAAAAAATAACGAAAAGCTATAATTCTGTCAGCCCCTCAGGCTTAATATGTACCTTCATATTTTTATTCACAGCTTAATATATTACCTCTGACTTTTTCAATTGGATAAGTCTAATAAATTCGACCAACTTAATTGTCGTTCCAGTGGCACGACAATTCGATAATCTTGAAATACTTTCATAACCTGAATCATTCTGTTTTTTTCTTATTAAAAGTAGAAGATAATTCTACATGTATATTCGCTTTTCCGGCAGTAAAGCAATGATAGCATCATAGGATTCGGAAAACACTAGCGTGAGGGTACTTCGGTCACCCGTCTTCGGTCTTCCGTCCAGTAAAGCAAAGAGAATATAGCTACTGGCATCATCCGATGGCTATCTGATACAGATAATCACAATTATACCACCCCATAAAACTCCATAGCTGTATTTCCCATAATTGCATCTTTTTCCGAATTGGAAAGCCTATCCGTGAACCGCTCGATTACTTCCAATACTTGCTCATATTCTCCCGCCACCTTGCAGACTGGCCAGTCGCTGCCAAACATCAGCCGCTTTGGCCCAAATAACTCAAGAGCTACGTCCAAATAAATCTGTAGGTCTTTTGCTGTCCACTTTTTCCAATCAGCCTCGGTGACCATTCCGGATACTTTGCAGAAGATATATTCCCGCTCTGCAAGTGGCGACAACTCTTTTTTCCATTCTCTCCAAATGCCCAATTTGATATTTGGCTTGGCCAGATGATCGATGACAAAGGGTTGCTCCGGGGCTTTTTTTACAAATTGTAGAGCTGCTTCCAATTGATTGTGGAAAATCAAAATGTCGTAGGTATAGCCACGCTTCCCGATCTTCTCTATGCCCCGGATGAAGTCCTTTCGCAGCATATAGTCCACATTTTTGGACTGTAGGATTTCCCTGTAGCCTTTCAGCTTTTTTTGCGAAGCAAACTGATCCAGATCCTTGTCCAGCTCATCACTTGCGAGGTCTGCCCAGCCCACTACGGCTTTGATTTGTTCATGCTCTTCTGCAAGATCCAACAAGTAGGCTGTTTCCCGAAAACTCTCATCCGCCTGCACGGCTACGCAACCATTGATCTGATGCTCCGCTAAAATGGGCAGTAGATCCTCGGGAAGAAAGTCCCGCCGGATCACCTTCATATCGTCGGTGATCCAGGAGTGTTTCTGGGGATGGTACTTCCAAAAGTGCTGGTGGGAATCCAGTCTCATGCTTCAGGGTCGTTGATTGCTGTTTGCTTGGCTTCGCCAAGTCCTTCGATGCCCAGTTCTACCACGTCACCTTCTTTCAGGTAGGTAGGAGGGGTCAAGCCCAGGCCAACGCCTGCCGGAGTACCGGTGGAAATCACATCACCGGGCAATAATGTCATGTATTGGCTCAGGTGCTCGATCAGTGTAGGAGTATCAAAAACCAGATCAGAGGTGTTGCTGTCCTGAAGCATCTTTCCGTTCAGTTTCAGCCAGAGTCTTAAGTTGTGCGGATCTTCGATTTCAGTTTTGGTGACCAAGACAGGCCCTAACGGGGCGAAGTTGTCCGCACTTTTGCCTTTGACCCACTGTCCTCCATGATGCAATTGGAAATCGCGCTCGCTGACATCATTGTGGACACAGTAGCCGGCCACATATTCCATCGCATTTTCTTTGCTCACGTACTTGGCCCGCTTGCCGATGACCACTGCCAGTTCTACTTCCCAGTCCGTTTTTACCGAGTTTTTCGGGATCAAAATATTGTCAAAAGGTCCACAAAGCGAAGAAGTTGCCTTCATGAAAATAATAGGGACCTCGGGAACTGCCATTCCTGATTCTATGGCATGCTGACGGTAATTAAGACCTATACAGATGATTTTGGAAGGCCGGGCGATAGGAGAACCAAGTCTGGAGCCGGACGGAATTTCATTTAAGTTCTTCTGATTGGCATTTAGCCACTCTTCCAGTCTGGCCAAACCGTTGTCAGTGAAAAATTGCTCATTCCAGTCCTCGCCAAATGCTGAGCAGTCCAGGTATTTGCCATTTTCGTCCTGGATTCCAGGCTGTTCTTTGCCGGCTTCGCCGAATCGTATAAGTTTCATAGTAGTATCAAATAATTAGATTATAGTATCAAGTAAGTAAAGTCAAGAAGTTAGAGTCAAGAGTCAAGGTTGTCATTGAGTTGAATAAATGCATTGAGCTCGTAAATCGTAATTCCTAACTCGTAAATCGAATCACATTTTCAATCCCAAGAATCCTCCGTCTATCGGAATATTGGTTCCTGTGATAAAGCTTCCCGTATCCGCACTCACAAAATAGGCGAGCTCGGCAATCTCTGCCGGAGTGGCCATTCTGCCAATGGGCTGGGTTGCGGCAAGTTTTTCAAACATTTCCTGCTCTTTACCAGGATAGTTTTTTGCCAAAAAACCATCCACAAAAGGTGTGTGCACTCTTCCCGGTGACAGGCAGTTACAGCGGATCCCGTCTGCTACATAATCTCTGGCTATGCTGAGTGTCATGGATAGAGCCGCTCCTTTGGTCATGCTGTACGCAAATCGATCCGGAATGCCGATAGTAGCCGCTACAGAGGCCATGTTGAGAATGGATCCCCCACCGTTTTCCTTCAGTTTTGGCAGTGCCGCTTTGGTGCAGTTGAACATTCCTTTCACATTCACCTGAAACACTCTGTCAAAATCCTCGGTGGAAGTTGTCTCCAGGTTTCCTATATGGGAAACCCCGGCGTTGTTGATCAGCGTGTCGATTTTGCCGGGGATGGATTGGACTAGGGATTCTGATTCTGCAGGATCAGCTACGCTTCCGCAAAGAAATGTGACCTCGTGGCCTTTTGATCGTTCCTCTTGCGCCACTTTTTCACCCACTTCAGGGTTGATGTCGATGAAATAGACTTTAGTTTTTTTGGATGCGAATAGCTGAACCATGGCGAGTCCGATTCCGGATGCTCCGCCTGTAATGAGTACTGTTTTATTTTCCATGCTTAAATCAAAATGGAAGGTAGCACCTGCATTTTTTAGTGCCAAAGAATTTTGTACAGATTAGTTTATGTATCGTCGCTTTTTTACCGGAAGGGTTTTAAAAGCATTACAAGCAATGATAAATGCATGGCCATTGCCGCTTGGGTCTTCTCTCGCCCGTCTTCTAGCCACATAAACCAAAGAAGACATGGCTTCCGGAATCTTTACAGCTGATTATATCAAAGCATTACTGTTTCACCGGTTTTGACCGATTCATCGCAGGCAAAGGCAATTTTGAGGCTGTTTAGGGCATCTTCCAAGTGATGGTCCAGATTAAGATTTTCTTCAATGGCTTTCAGAAAATACAACTGCTCGCGATTGCAAAGCTCCTGGTGACCGGGTTCGTCAGCGAGATCGATCCATTCATCAGTCTTTGTAAACTTGTTTTCAGAATCTATTGCAGCATGGTGTATTCGGATGGACTCAGTTTTTGTATGTGAATCCACATTATCGGATTGTCCGCTTGCACCGGCGTCTTTTGCGGTAATAGAAACGGCTCCCTTCGGTCCAAAAACGTCCTTCACAAAAAAAGCTGTCTCACTGATCATAGGTCCCCAGCCGGCTTCGTACCAGCCGATCGAGCCGTCTTCGAAGCGGATCTGAAGTTGGCCGTAATTGTAATTATCTTCAGCGATATCTTCAGTAAGTCTGGCACCGATAGCCGAAACAGAGACAGGTTTGGATCCCGTCATCTGACACATCACATCGATGTAATGCACCCCACAATCTACGATTGGGCTGAGGCTTTTCATCAGTTTACGGTGTACATCCCACATGTAGCCCTGGCTTTGTTGATTGAGATTCATTCGCATCACAAGCGGTTTTCCGAGCTTTTCAGCTTCTGCAATAAATCGTATCCAGGAAGGATGATGTCTCAAAATATAGCCTACAACTACTTTTTTGTTGACTTCCTGGGCTTTTGCAATAATCCGCTCACATCCTGCGATGGAGTCGGCAAGAGGTTTTTCGATGAAAATATGGCACCCGGCCTCCAATGATCTTACGGCAAAATCCTCGTGGGTGTCGGGATAAGTGGAAATGCACACTGCATCAGGTTTTGACTCTGCCAAAGCTTTCCCAAAATCTGAATATAAGGGATAGTCGGCTCGAAGCTGCCCATTAAGTTTCCTATTGGAATCACCTCTGGATACCAGTCCACAGATTTCGAACTTGGGAAACTTGTGATATGCTGCGGCATGGGCAATTCCCATATTCCCACAGCCGACGACCAGAATTCTGATCGGTTTGTTTTGTGTTGACATTCTGGAACTATTGGTCTTGTGATCTTTATTGAAATCGAACTACGGCTCAATTGGATTTTTTCATCATTTCCTCCTTCGAAAGTTGGATGACTTTCACAGATAAGGTGACAGGCTTGATGGGTTCGTCTGTACTATCGCGCTTCACACGGACGATTTGTTCTATCACACTCATTCCTTTGATTACCTGACCAAAAACAGTGTAGTCACCATCCAGCCTATGTAATCCATCGGGATTTTGAACGATATAGAACTGACATCTTGCAGATAATTTACCCGGGTTGTCATCCCTACCCGCACCTACTGCACCATAGACATGAGTGAGCTCAGGTACAAACTCCGGCTTCAGTAAGTATTCGGGATCGTTGAATCCTTCCTCAGTATCAGGACATCCACCCTGGGCTACAAAGTTTGGGATCACTCGATTGAATGTCAGCGAGTCCCAATAACCTGCATTTGCCAGGGCTATGAAGCTTTCTTTGTGATTTGGTGTTCGGTCATCGAGCCGAATCAAAATCTCACCATAGGGCGTGATGATTTGGCCTACAGGTACTGTTTCCGGGGGAGTTTGGGCAAAGGTTATTCCTTGTAGGAAAATTAATAGATTGATAATTAGTACCGTTCCTATTGAAAGGGGATAGGGAACCTTGAAATTGCTTAATTGGATATAAGGCAGAAAAGAAATGTTCATTTCGTTTGGATAGGAATTCTAAATATAGATTTTTTGTAACCTGAGAAATAAAAGTAGTGAAATGAATCAAATATCTTCTTTACACGAGAATGAATTAGACAGACTATTGGCACTCAGTAATTTGGGAATAGACTACTATGAGCCAAAGCAAGGCCTGAATTTCCTTACAGAGCTTGCGGCTAAGATTTCGGGGACAGAAATCTCTTTGGTTAATCTAATAGATTCCTTTACACAGTGGAGCGTGTCTTCATTTGGGTTGGACATCACACAAATGCCCAGAGAAGATTCGGTGTGCCAATACACCATCCAAACTTATTCTAATGAGGGTTTTGAAGTGGAGGATTTAAGTATAGATGAGCGTTTTAAAAATAAGTTCTATGTAAAAGGATCACCTAATCTACGCTATTATATGGGGGTGCCATTGACTTCACCGGAAGGATATAATCTGGGGGCGTTGTGTGTGATGGATAGTAACCTGAAATATCTTTCTGAGGATGTAAAGGCAATTTTGAGATTGATTGCATTGCAGATTGTAGATAGACTGCGGGTAAATAATCTGGTGGCCAATCTTAAAAATAATCTTCTTGAATCTGAATTGTCCCAAAAAAAGCTGGTTCATGATATCCGTGGCCCGATAGGAGGGATCATAGGGCTGTCAGATTTGATTTTGGATGAAAGTAGTCCCATAGGGAGGGAAGAAATAAGGGAATATTCAGAAATGATTAAGCAGAGCAGTTTGTCATTGCTCGATTTGTCCAAAGACATTCTTTCAAAGGAATTTGACAGGAGTATACATAGAATCCGTGATTTAAAAGAAGGGGAAACAAATCTGATCAAGCTCAAAGAAACAATCTTGCGTCTATTGGCTCCCCAGATAAAGGTCAAACAAATCAAATTCACAGTAAGACTAAGTGAAGAGAATCAACTAGAATGCTTTTCCAAGCTCTATGTTCTTCAGATTTTGGGTAATTTACTATCCAACTCCATCAAATTCACCAACCCGCAAGGTGAAATTCAGGTAGAAATGAATTTGAAACGAAGGGAGTTGGATTTGATTTTAGACTTTAGCGTGGAAGACAATGGAATGGGGATGGATTATGCAAAAATCAGTGAAATTTTAGAGGGAGGAACCTCTACGAATCAAGGAACGGGAGGTGAAGTGGGATTTGGTTTAGGATTGAGTTTGGTAAGGCACCTTGTCCGACAGCGTGATGGAACTATGGAAATAGCTTCCGAATTGGGGAAAGGGACGAGATTTAGGATTGAGATGAAGGTGAATTAAGATTAAGGGCCGCTTTTTGATTATTTACCGGATTGGCATACATTGCCAAGAAGCTTTTGATTAGAAATTCATTCTTAGTGTTGACCTTTTCATTCATTCTTTTTTCAAAGGATATCTTCTCAGCATCTGTGTAGAACTCCATATATTCCCTATCTCCATAGAGTAAATCATGTGCGATGTAATTACTAGGCCAAAGCTTGTATCCAGTCCAGATTTTTTGGTCAATGCACTCTGCCAGCTTGCTGAGTTTGTCGGGTTGACTCAGTTCCATAGTTGAGATTTCCCGGATTTCCTTTTCCAAAATACCATTTACTTGTAGGTGGATTCTTTTTTTGGAGCCGATGATTCCCCGAAGAAGATTCAAAAAGTCTTCATTTTCACCTTTGACATACTTTTCATCCCTAGACTTGGCTAGCCATTCGGGCATCTTCAAGACATCAGTAGGGTCGTATTCATAGGAAATGGAGACTGGTACCACTTTGATTTTTTCAAAAAAGCCAAAGGGATTTGCTTCTTCTGCCAGCGTGAGCATTTTCAGTACCCCTCTGTGCGTAGCGTCATTGCCATCTTTGGTTCTTCCCTCCCGCTGCGCGGTCCATACCGATCGATTTTCGGTAAGAAGTGACTTCTTTATGTATGCGGAGGCTAATTGGGAGCTTTCGAGGAGAGCCCTTCCCTGAAGTCCACGTTTTATCGCAAAATTTCTGTTTAGCCGGGAAAGCGTATGCAAGAATGGTTTTTGGATCAAATTGTCCCCAATAGCAGAAGTCGTGAGGACCAGGCCATTTTCATATAGGCATGCATTCAGCAATGAAGTGTCGAGGATAATATCCCGGTGATTTGATATGAATAGGTAAGCAGTATTGGATTCCAATTGCTCAAAACCGCCCGTACTCAAACCTTCCGAGCTTTTTTCCAAGACTTTCTGTACTCCAGGGTAAATAAAGTTGACCTGGAAGTCTCTTAGCGAATGCGTATGGACCATCAGGTCTTTCCAATGCTCCTTAGTATCAGACGGAAAGGTGAAACTCATCATAGCCTCAAGCATAGGGTCATCTACAATCTTGCGGATTGCAGCGTTGGCTTCTGCGTCATAAAAAGGCCTGATTGTATCAAATTGCGACATAATTATCTTTTGGATGGTCTGCAAAAAGCAAATTTTAGATCAGAATTCTAAGCTAATTTACATGTATCTTAGTTAATGTTCTCTCGAATTATCTGGTGAGGTGCTTAACCACAAAGAGGAGATGAAAAGGAAGTGCGTCGGTCCAATACTCCCAAGTATGGGCACCCGGACGCTCAGTGTAGTCGTGGGGGGTACCGTTTTCCAGGAGTAGTTGATGCATTTGTCTGTTGGTTTCCAATAAGAAATCATCCACACCACAGTCCATTAGCAAAGCGATTCTGTTCTCTTTCATTTTGTCAACTAATCCTACTGCAGTATAAGTGCTGAACGGCGCATCATACAGAAGATCCTCTCCAAGCATTTCTTGTTGTTGGCTTTGCCTAAGGGTACTGAATTCTGCAGGAACTTTCCATAGGCGGGTGTCGATGTTCATTACGCCACTCATGCTGGTAGCGGCGTTGAATAGATCGGGATGCTTTGCGCTGAGTATTATGGCACCATGCCCGCCCATTGATAAGCCGGTGATTGCCCTGGATTCTTTTTGAGCCAAGGTCTTGTAAGTTTTGTCTATGTAGGGAATCAATTCAGCGGTGATGTAAGTCTCATATTGCACTGAATCCATTTTTGGGCTATCGAAGTAATAACTATGTGGCCCTACGCCAGGAGTGACAATAATCAATTCGTGTTCTTCAGCCATTCGGCTGACAAGTCCGGGCTGGGTAACCTTTTGATGCCAATCACTAAAAGCACCGCTTCCTCCATGCAGTAGGTACAGCGTGGCAAATTGCTTAGTGCCATCATATGAAGGGGGGGTAGTGACTGCTGCTTTCAGCGTTTTGTTCATTGCTTGGCTAAATACTTCTATAGTGTCAACTTTAGCCTGGGCAAAAACAAATGTTGGAAGAAGTAAAACCAGAAGGAGTGAGCAATTTTTCATAGAATAGGGTTAAGTGGGCTAGAAGAGTTGACAAAATACGGATTATAAAAAAGATTATCCTAAGATGTAACCCTGACAAAAATAAAAAACCTCCCGATAGTTCGGGAGGTTGATGTGCGGATAGAGGGACTCGAACCCCCATGCCTCGCGGCGCTAGATCCTAAGTCTAGTGCGTCTACCAATTTCGCCACATCCGCAGCTGTTTTCAATTGGGTTGCAATGTTACCAATTATTGGATTAAAATAATATTAAATCCCTATGTAAAATGTCGGAAAGTACTTTGGGAGTGTGGAACTTATTCATTTTCAATTGATTTATTTTTCTGATTATCCGCATCGTTGCACGTAAGTTATGAAACCGGCGGTAAAGATCAATTTGAGCTATTCTCTCTGCCGGGGCTAAGAATTTTTACTTCCATTTAATGGTCGGCTATGTGCACGGTTCCATAGAGTCTACTTATAAAGGATAAATGCCATTCTTAGAATAGTTGGATTTTTTTTCAGCATGTTGGAACTTTTGGAACAGTCTGGTGATTGAACGTTCATTCATCCTAAAAATCCATGCATAATTTGCTAGATAAAAAGAAGTGTATCATCCTAAGCGCGCTTGATTTGATTCAGGAGCATGGGTTTCATGCTAGCCCTGTAAGTCAAGTTGCAAAAAATGCCGGCGTTGCTGCGGGTACCATCTATACTTATTTTGAAAATAAGGAGGCATTGATCTTTGGGATTTACGAGTATGTAGCCGAGGAAATCAAGAAATATGTTTCAGATCGGGACGATACTACGCTGGTATTTAAAGATCGATTTTATAATTATTGGAAAAATTTAACCGATTTTTATGAGTTAAACCCTTCATTTCATGGGTTCTATGATCAGTTTCTGAATTCTCCATTCAATTCGGAGGAGACTCAAAATAAACCCAATGCTTGGCATGAATGGGCTCACGGGTTTTTTCAGTCAGGCATGGATGAAGGAGCTATCCGTGACATCAATCCCGTAGTATTATCCATTTTGGTCAATGGCAATATAAAATCTATCGTGAGAGTCAAAATGAATTTCAAAAACAAGCTAGCCAGAAATAATGTGAATCTGGAAGAGATATCCCAGCTGATCTGGGATGGTATCAAGAGCGTATGACCCAAAAACCTTTTTCAAACTAAACCAATTAATTATTACACAGATGTTCAAAAAACGTTTACTGTTGGTGAGCTTGAGTATTTTACTCTTGTCAAAAGCTGCCTACAGTCAGGAAGAAAGTACTGTGCCCCAAGGCGTGCTAACCTTGGATCAGGTGGTGGAATTTGCTCTGGAGCGGAGTCCGATCATCCGACAGGCACAGCTAGACCGGGAAATAGGAGACCGCAATATCAAATCCAATTTGGCGGACTGGTATCCTCAGATTACAGCCTCTGCTGCCGGAGCCTATAATATCAAGCTTCAGCAGCAGATTATTGGTGATCAGCTGATCACTTTTGGGCAGCCTTACAATTCAAATATTTTGCTTCAGGCAGACCAGACCTTGTTCAATAGAGATCAGCTTTTCGCCTCGAAATCTTCGAAGTATTACCGTCAGCAACTTCACCAGGTGATAGAAGATGCGCGGATCAATACCGTGGTGGATGTGAGTAAAGCTTTTTACTCTATTTTATTATCCGAGGAGCAATTGAATATCCTTGACCAAAATCTGGATCGTCTGGAGAAGCAATATAAGGACGCTTACAGCCGCTTTGACGCCGGGCTGGTGGACAAGACAGATTACCAGCGTGCGTCGATTGCACTGACTAACGTGAAGAGTGACCGAAATAGAGTGGCAAACTCTTTTGATGCCAAATATGACTATCTGAAGCAATTGATGGGTTATCCGGATAGTCTGGATTTTAGGATTGAGTTTGACTTGGAAGGTGCTGCGGGGAATATCGGAGGGAATGCTGCAGATCCATTAGTACTTGAGAACCGCATTGAGTATCAGCTTTTGAAAACCCAGCAAACGCTCAATGAAATCCAAACAGGGTATGAAAAATGGAATTACTTGCCTCAGCTGTCTGCCTATTACAGATACAATTGGAATTACTTCAGTCAGGATTTCTCCAATTTATACAATACAGCATATCCAATTTCGGCAGTGGGATTGAATTTGTCTATTCCGATTTTTCAGGGAGGAAAACGGGTTCATAAAGTGAAGGCTGCCGAACTTCAAGTAGAGCGGGGAAACGTTGAAATCGAAAATCTGGGAAATCAGATAAAAACGGAATACTCCACCGCTTTGGCGGATTACAACAGTAGTATCTACGAATGGCAGCTGATCAGAGAGAATATGGAAATGGCTGAAGAAGTGTACAATATCATCAAGATGCAATACGATGAAGGTATCAAAGCCTATGTGGATTTAGTCGTAGCTGAGACTGATCTGCAAACTGCCCAGATTAATCATATCAATGCTTTTTACCAGGTACTGGAAGATAAGCTTGACCTGGAAAAAGCTTTAGGCACTATCAATTAATTAGAACAGCATTAAATTTAATATCACATGAACTTATCATACAAACTAGTGGCTTTTTCAGCCTTGATTATAGCTGGTTTTTCTTGCGGGCAAAAGCAGCAGACCGGACAGCAGGCTCCGGCAGCCACAGCGGTCACCACTTATACCTTGGTGAAAAAATCCGTAACGGGACTTGACGAATACCCTGCTACACTTGTGCCCCTGAATGAGGTGGAAATCCGTCCGCAAATAGGCGGGTACATTACCAATATTTACATACAGGACGGTCAGGAAGTGAGGAAGGGCCAGAAGCTCTATGAAATCGACCGTAGCAAATATGCGGCTACTGTGCAGCAGGCTGATGCATTGGTACAGAGTGCTGAGGCAAATCTGGCTAGAATGGAAAAAGACTATGAACGCTATAAGAAATTGGATGCTGAGGATGCTATCGCTAAGCAAACGCTGGATCATGCCCAGACGGAAGTATTGAATGCCAAAGCGCAGGTCAGTTCGGCCAAAGCCCAATATCAATCGGCTAGTACTGATTTTAATTATTCCGTATTGGTGGCTCCCTTTGATGGTACAGTCGGTATTTCTCAGGTGAGACTTGGGACGCAGGTTTCCCCCGGCCAGCCTTTATTGAACACCCTGTCTTCAAACGATCCGATGGCTTTGAATTTTGTGGTCAATGAACGTGAAATTCCACGGTTCAATAAAATGTTAAAGGCAGAGAATGCACCGGATTCACTGTTCAGAATAAAATTCAGCGACGGCACAGTTTACCCCTACAATGGTAAATTCACCACGATAGACAGAGCTGTAGGGAGACAATCAGGTACGATTAATTTGCGGGTACAATTTCCTAATCCAGACCGCGATCTTATCGCCGGAATGACAGTGAACCTCATGGTGCTGAATGAAGATATAGGAGAGCAATTGGTGATACCTTACAAAGCGGTGACTGAGCAGATGGGGGAATATTTCGTCTATGTGGTGCAGGAGGATAACACGGTGAAGCAACAAAATGTGATCTTAGGTACTCGGATAGCAGAAGGGATTGTAGTAAGAAGTGGTGTGCAGGAAGGTGCCAAAATCGTAGTGACCGGTATTCAGAAGCTACGGGAAGGAGCCCAGATTACTGAGCAGACTGCAGCCCAATAAATCGATTTTTCAATAAGACTTGATTAATTACTAATGATATCAGACGTATTTATAAAACGGCCAGTAACGGCAATGGTGATTTCGATCGTCATCGTACTGGTCGGTGTTTTGGCGATTCTAAATCTCCCCGTTACCCAGTATCCTGACATTACGCCTCCGGTAGTATCGGTATCGGCCAATTATACAGGTGCAGATGCCCAGACAGTGGAGCAGACGGTGGCTACGCCAATTGAAACTCAAGTAAACGGTACTCCGGGGATGGCTTATATCTCCTCCAACAATACCAGTACCGGACAGATGCAGATGAATGTCACCTTTGAAGTAGGTACAGACATCGATATTGCTACCTTGGATGTGCAAAACAGGGTGTCCATCGCCGAGCCTTCTCTTCCTGAGGCCGTTCGTCGATTGGGAGTAACCGTAAGAAAGAGAAACCCATCCATTATGATGGTGTTGAGTATCACTTCCCCTGAGGGAACTCATGATAGTAAATTTCTTTCCAACTATGCCAATATTTTCATAAAGGATGCATTACTCCGTGTAAACGGTGTGGGGGATATTACGGCAATTGGGCAGGATTTCAGTATGCGGGTCTGGCTCAAGCCTGATAAACTGGCACAATACGGTATTTCAGCCAGAGAGGTGACAGCTGCCATTCAGGAACAAAACTTACAGGTAGCGGCAGGAACTGTAGGCAGTATGCCTCAGTATGAAACGCAGGCATTTGAATACCCAATCACGGTGAACGGGCGTCTTGAGAGAGCGGAGGAATTTGATGATATCATCCTAAGAACTAATCCGGAGGACGGTTCTTTGGTTTACCTAAAGGATGTAGCCAGAATCGAATTGGGTCAATTCGACTACGGTAGATACTCTACGTTGGATGGAGAGGAAGCGGCAATTTTGTTGGTATATCAAGCACCGGGAAGTAATGCTTTGGAAACCGCAGAAGGTGTATATGCAGCGTTGGATGAGTTACAGAAAAGCTTCCCAACAG
The DNA here is from genome assembly GCF_014838715.1 of Algoriphagus sp. Y33. NCBI lineage: Bacteria > Pseudomonadati > Bacteroidota > Cytophagia > Cytophagales > Cyclobacteriaceae > Algoriphagus > Algoriphagus sp. Y33. The sequence goes on from NZ_CP061947.1 coordinate 1,026,415, forward strand.
ACATGAAGTATACGGTTCCATTTGAATCAGTATCCGTGGTTGAAGTTTCGATCAACGAAGTAATGCACACCTTCGTGGAGGCATTGATACTTGTGATTATAGTCGTATTCCTGTTCTTGCAGAGTTGGAGAGCTACCTTGGTTCCTGTCCTTGCGATTCCGGTTTCCATCATCGGTACCTTTATATTCTTTCCCCTACTGGGTTTTACAATCAATACACTGACGCTCTTTGGGTTTGTGTTGGCGATTGGTATTGTAGTGGATGATGCTATTGTGGTAGTGGAGGCTGTTCAGCATTACATAGATTCGAGGAAGATCTCCGCAAAAGAAGCCACGCGCTTGGCTATGAAAGATATCACTGCACCGGTAATTGCGATTGCATTGATTCTGGCGGCAGTATTTATTCCGGTAGGATTTATTCCGGGTATTGTCGGAAGAATGTACCAGCAGTTTGCGATCACAATTGCGATCTCAGTATTGATTTCTGCATTTGTGGCGTTGAGTTTGACACCTGCATTGTGTACACTTCTTCTGAAACCTTCTGAAGTAAATGAGCATGGAAAAGGACTCAATAAGTTCTTCTACAAGTTTAATCTATGGTTTGAACGAACTACTAACAGCTATACCAATGGAGTAAAAACCAGTATTAAAAGAGCTCCGCTTGTATTGATTTTGCTGGTTTGTATTTTTGCGGGCACGTTCGGGTTATTTCAGACCAAGCCTACAGGATTCTTACCTACAGAGGACGAGGGAAGACTATTTGTAACGTTGCAGCTGCCCGAAGGATCTGCAAGCAACAGAACGCAGCAGGTGATGCAACAGATGAATAAGATTTTGGAAGAAACTGATGGGATTAATCACGTCACCGGTATTGGCGGATTGAATGTGATCAACTTTTCATTTAAGCCAAATGCGGCAACTTTCTTTGTCCAGATGGATCCATGGGGTGAGCGAAAGGATCCTTCTCTCCAGTTGGGAGGTCTTTTGGGTACTTTGAACCAAAAGTTTGCGGCTATCACAGAGGGAAATATTGTGGTGGTTCCACCGCCTGCAATTCCCGGTTTGGGCAGTACCGGTGGATTTAGTTTTATGCTGGAGCAGCGGTCTGCCACAGGAGATATCAAGGAATTTGAGCAAGCGATGGGACAGTTCCTTGCTGCAGCAAATCAGCGTCCTGAAATCGCTATGGCATATAGCTTCTTTACTGCCAAAACCCCCGGCTACCATGTGACTGTGGATAGAGAAAAAGCTAAAAAATTAGGCGTTCCGCTTACCGAAATCTTTACGACCATGTCAAATTACATGGGAAGTACCTATGTCAACGATTTCACCAGGTATGGTAGAAACTTCAGGGTAGTGGCACAGGCGGATACTGCTTATCGGGCAGGAATCAATAATCTGGAACAATATTATGTGCAGGGCAATGGAGGGGAATCCGTTCCCTTGAGTGCCTTGGTGAAATATGATGTAGTAGAAAATGCTCCCGTAATTTCTCATTATAACTTATTCCGCTCAGCCGAAATAAATGGAAATGCTGCGCCCGGATTCAGTAGTGGGCAAGCACTGGCTGCTTTGGAGGAAGTAGCGGCAGAAACATTGCCTGCCGGGTACGGTTATGATTTTTCCGGTTTGAGTAGAGAGGAACTTTCTTCGGGGAGTAGTACGATCCTGATTTTTGCTTTGGCGATAGTTCTTGTGTCCTTACTCTTGGCGGCCTTGTATGAAAGCTGGTCTGTTCCATTCTCAGTCTTGCTGGCCTTGCCATTGGGAGCCTTTGGGGCGATCATTGCGCTGCACTTCTTGCCGAAACTTGATAATAACGTCTATGCACAGATTGGTCTGATTACCTTGATTGGTTTGGCGGCCAAGAATGCAATTCTTATTGTGGAATTTGCCAAAGAGCGTGTGGATGTGGGGATGCCATTGATTCAGGCTACGCTGGAAGCAGTGAAGCTAAGGCTTCGTCCGATTATCATGACATCGCTGGCCTTTATCCTGGGAGTGGTTCCCTTGGCGATATCCAACGGTGCGGGTGCTGTGGCCAGACAGACGATTGGTTTTACGGTGATCGGAGGGATGCTTGCCGCTACCTTCCTTGCGATCTTCTTTGTACCGGTGCTGTATGTGGTGATTACCAAGATAGCGTACGGTAAGAAAGGCTTGGCAGAATTGGAAGCCAGCTATGATCCAACTAAGCACGAAAATCATTAAGTAAGATTAAAAGTTAGTTATAATTGAAATGCCCCCGGAAAGCGAAGAGCTTAACGGGGGCATTTTGCTTTTAACCGCGGAGGGCACGGAGGATTACGCAGAGCACAAAGCATTGTTATCCTGCTTCTCCGGAAGCTGGACTAGACGGGGATTAACTTGGCTACTATTATGTTTTTTTATTTAAGGTCATTGATTATAATCTTCTTCGACACATTACCCCTGTTTTCATTTAAGTCAGAATAAACAAAGTTAAACATTTCAATAACTTCCAAATAAGATTTATAAGGTGTGTCTCTAAATGTGGTTAATTCGATTCCTTTTAAATTCGGTTCTATTAATAAGAATTCATGAATTCGTTGCCTTGCTTCATCCATAGTCAACGTGTTATTGTCAATTTTGAGTTTACTATCCTTATCTAGCTCTACTTTAATTGTTTGAATATTTGAAGCAGTAGTTTTACCAAATTCCGGTAACCCAAAGTTCAATGATGTCACTGGAGATGCAATACGGTAAAAAGCCAAAAGTGATGACGCTTTGTAAAACTCTAGATCAAAATCACTTGCATCGAGATTATTAATGATTTTTTGAGCGACTATTCCCGGAGTAATATTACTATCATTACCTTTTGCTATCTTCTCCGCAGCTTCTAAGTGTTTAGAATTCACTTGGGATAGTTGTTCGGAAGTTAAAACTTTATAAAAGCAAGCTGTATATTCTTGAAATTCAATAGTTTCCAACAACTCGAAGGTTGTATCAATTTCAAAATTAAGGTCATTTTCTTTGGCTATTCTCTCATATACAGCGTAGTAACTGATCCCGGATTTATCAGCTAAAAGACCTTTTCTCACAAAATAATTTTCAAGTTCGTTTAGCTCTTTTCGAAGTTGAATTGCTTTATCCTCTGTGAAATTCGAGTTATAAAAGTCAATTCTTTCTTTGGGAAAAATTGGGAATTCCTGAGCAAACAGAAGCTGATTTGTAATGAGTAGAATGCTTAGGGTGAAAATTTTCTTCATTTATCAATGAACACCAAATTATTTACTTACACTTAATAGCTGTTAATAGCTGTTGTCTCCAGTTCTCTGGGCTTCACTTATCCTAAATTAAGGATTTCATCAAGATCATTTAGCTATGCGGAGAGGAGAATATATTTCGCGCAAACTTCAGTTCGTCGGAATTCTCTTTATTGGGTCAGCACATCCAAATAATTTTCTCTATGGACAACTTGAAACTCAGTTTCAGGATAGGCTTCTTCAAACCCCAGCGGTAGCTTGGCTCTACGTCCGGGATTCCATTTTGCTTCAAAAGCAAACAGCTTTCCTTCTCGCTCTTCCAGCCAGTCCAGTTCTTTTCCTGTCGTGGTTCTCCAGAAATAAACGTTAGAATGAATCCGGTGGTAGCTTAGATATTTCATCCGCTCACTGATGAGAAAATTCTCCCAGAGAGCTCCTTTATCTGTCCTTAGATCCAGAGAATTGAAATTGTTGATAATAGCATTTCGTATCCCATTATCCCAAAAGTATATTTTCCGGCTTTTTTTGAGCTCGCGACGCATATTCCGGCTAAATGAGTTTAACCGAAAAATCACAAATGCTTTTTCCAACAAGTCAATATACTTTTCTGCTGTTTCCTTATCTATTCCAACCGTATTTCCCAGGTCGTTGAATGTGACTTCGGATCCGACCTGTAGTGCCAAGGCTAGCAATAACTTTTGTAAAATTGCAGGCATGCGGATTTCCGCCAGACTCAAAATCTCTTTGTAGAGATAACTGTTTGTGATTTCCTGAAGTGCTTCTTGAGCTTCGCTTGGATGATTAATCACTTCAGGATAAAAGCCAAAGATCATCCGCTGCTCTAGGAGCCGTTTCTCCTCCCGGGGAGAAGTATGTAGGCAAAGTTCTTGCGTAGAAATTGGGTAAAGTTGGAATTCCCGTTTGCGGTCAGTAAGTGGCTCTTTGATTGAATTGGTGAGATCTAAAGCTGATGAACCTGAAGCAATAACTTGAACTTGGGGAAATTCATCCGCCATAATTTTCAGCGTAAGCCCAATATTCGGAACTCGTTGGGCTTCATCAATAACTACTAATTTGTATGTTCCAATAAGTGCCTGAAGAGCAGAAGTTGTTGATTCCTGCAGACTCAACCGGTCATCTGGATTGTCGCAATTCAGCCACAATACTTTGTCATTCGGAAAATCTAAGACTTGCTTCATAAGCGTAGTCTTCCCCACCTGTCTAGGGCCAATTATCACCAAAAGCTTTCCTTGATGAATTCTTTTTCGTAATTCTGATTCAATCTGTCGAGAAATCATGAATTAAAAATATGTAAATTCTCGACTATAACCGAAAATATACATGTAAATTCTCGATTAAATCAGTTTGTAGCCTATTAATCTCAAATCCCATTAGCTTCTGTCAGAATGACCGGAGTATCATCAGTGATCAAAATTGTCTGCTCATGCTGGGTCACATATCCGCCTTTATTACCGACCAGTGTCCAACCATCATTCCGCTCAACAGCAATAGTGGAGTGGGTGGAGATAAAAGTTTCTATGGCGACTGTGGTATTTTTCTTAAACCGTTCCCGGTTGGATTTCACCCTATAATTCAGAATATCGGAAGGTTCCTCGTGTAAGCTTCTGCCTACTCCGTGTCCTGCTAGGTTTTTAATTACTTTATAACCTGATTTTCTGGCTTCAGTTTCTATCAGGTAACCTATATCGGCAATTTTCACTCCACCCTTGATCGCGTTGATGGCTTTGTGCAGAATCTGCTTGGATGCATCGACAAGAGGTTGATGATTATGAATATCCTTTCCAAGTACAAAGGAACCTCCGTTATCCGACCAAAATCCGTTGAGTTCGGCGGACACATCAATATTGATCAAATCTCCTTCTTTCAACAGCACCTTCTCCGAAGGTATCCCATGAGCAGCTACTTCATTCACACTGATACAGGAATAACCCGGAAATCCATACGTTACATAGGGAGCAGATTTAGCACCGTAGCTTTTCAGAATGCCGCCTCCGTATTCGTCCAGTTCTTTGGTGGACATACCCACTTTAGCATATTCAGTCATCAGTTTAAGAGTTGTTCCCACCACCTCACTGATTTTTTTCATTCCGATTAGTTCGGATTCTTTTGTGATTGACATATATTTTTGATTCAGCTAATCTTTATTCTAGTTTGTTAAGCTCAATAATCCGGCAATTGATTTCGTAGCAACAGTTTTCATTCCTGCCTAGTTCTTTAAATATAATAGTTATTCGATCTCCTCCTGCATAATCGTCCACATCCCGAATGTGGACGATTAACGTGTCATCATTATTAAGATGTATTTGTTCTGCACAATAATATAAGCCTCCACTACGCCATATTTCTCCATTTCCGGTTTTCATAATATCTTCATCATCCGTGTTACATGACAGCATAACTATAGCTACCCAAGCAAATCATTGTTCATCGAAGAATCAATTTTCTCAAAACCTACTAAAAATGCCAACAATAAAATTGCCGGCCTGAGAAATCGTTTTACTCTAAAGAAACCTTCAAGGGTTCTACAGGTTGGCTTCAATATCCTTTGTAAATATTCTTGTATCGTGGTGAGTAGCAATAGCTGGAAAGCCATAAATTGACTGAGCTACCTAGAGAGCAAGTCTATATCGTGGACAAAACTATGAGTCCTAAAATTCTATGTGGTTTGAATAGCTTTACCGCATAGTCATGTAGAGAAGCATAGCCGGTTTGGTTGGAAGAGAAATTAATTTCCCCATCACCGTGATCTTACTCACAGAAAAATGGTTGTAGAAGGCCGTCCGTGATGACACGAACGGCGGCTATGATTTATCCTTTGCGGATCGTCATGTACTTTTTGGTTAAAACAACCTTACTTCCAGAAATCAGCATTGTCTATCCCTGCATCCTTGGCGATAAATACCGGGTCTTTACCTTCTTTCTTCTGTTTTTTGTAATCAGCCAAAGCTTTGAAAGCCGGTTTACGGAGAAGAATAATCGCTATAATATTAAGCCAAGCCATCAATCCTACGCCAATATCACCCATGGTCCAGGCCATTTCCGCAGTTTTGATTGTGCCGTAGAAGGTTGCTCCCAGAATAGCGAATCTCAATACCCATATGCCCCATTTGTTGTTTGTCTTTCTGATCATGTAACTCAGATTGGTCTCTGCAATATAGTAATATGCCATAATCGTGGTAAATGCAAAGAACAATAGGGAAATAGCAACAAAACCAGCACCAAGGGAAGGAAATTGGGAGGCTACGGCAAATTGCGTGTATTCAGGTCCATAAGCAACCCCCGGAAGATTCTCTACTAAAAAACCTCCTTCGGGATTGACCACATTGAATTGTCCTGTAAATAGAATCATCAAGGCAGTAGCCGTGCAGACGAAAAGTGTGTCTACATAAACAGAGAAAGACTGGACAAGTCCTTGCTTCACAGGATGGCTTACTTCAGCTGCTGCTGCTGCGTGTGGTGCAGTTCCCTGTCCGGCTTCATTGGAGTATATCCCCCTTTTGACACCCCAGGCTATAGCCATGCCAAATACCCCGCTGAAAGCAGCTTCCATATTGAATGCTGATTTGAAGATCAGAGCAAAAACAGCAGGTACTTCCGTGATATTTAAGGAAATAATAAGTACCGCCATGAGAATATAAGCACCTGCCATAAATGGGATTATTACTTCGGCGACTTTACTGATTCTTTTCACACCGCCAAGAATGATCAATCCCATAAAAAATGTTACCGCTATACCTGTGTACATCACGGGAACATCAAAGGCATTTGCCATACTCAATGCGATACTGTTACTCTGCACGCCAGGCATAAAAATGGCTGTTGCCAGTATCGTGGCAAAAGCGAAAAGCATGGCATACCATTTTTTGCCTATTCCTTTTTCTATATAGTAAGCAGGCCCACCTCTATATTGACCATCGTTTACTTCTTTGTAGATCTGCCCCAAAGTAGATTCTACAAATGCGGAAGAAGCACCGAGAAATGCAATCACCCACATCCAAAAGATAGCTCCCGGACCTCCCATTGCAATCGCGGTGGCTACGCCTGCGATATTTCCTGTACCTACTCTTCCGGAAATGGCAATTGCGAATGCCTGAAAGGAGGAAACGCCTTCCTCAGATGATTCGCCCTTGAACAAGAGCTGAATCATTTCTTTCAGATAGGTGACCTGAAGAAATTTGGTGGCGAAGGAGAAATAAACTCCTGCTGCCAGGCAAAGAAAAATGAGCACATTACTCCAAACAACTGCGTTAATAGCTTCTATTATTTCTTTCATATTTTGATTTTAAAAACTTAGAATTTCTGTTGAGAAGTTTAATTTGGGTTCGTTTTGAACCCGAAGAAAGGAAAAAATCAGCGATTTAAGCAGAAGAATCATTTTAAATGGACTTAATTCCTGATTGATTGTCTTTGAAAATTAGTTCAAAGTAGAAAAAGTATACTTTTTGATAGGATGATCAAATTAGTATTAATCTTCCTTATGCTTACTTCGGCATAAAATCCATCAGCTAAGCGGCATGAATCGACAGATGCGGATAATGAAAGAGAATCTATGAGGGAGCTTTAAAGTGAATTTGCCGCCAATAACCAGAATAGCCAGTAGTAGAAAAGACCTCAGAGTCCAATGAACTTAATTTTTCTTATTTGGCGAATTCAATTAATTCAAATCTATTACCCCAAGGATCTCTGAAGAAGCAGCGATCACGTCCTTCGATTGCTGATGAATAGCTGACATCAATGTCCTCTTTTTTAAGGAAAGCTTTGGCTTTATCCAAGTCCTTCACTACCAATCCCGGATGCCTGGCAGAATTACTTTGATGAATTTCTTCCTCGCGTATATGCAATTCTATATTTCCAAGTTGCACCCAAATAGCTCCATTTGGGTGATTTCCCGGGACTTCTTTGAGCAATAACGTTTCTGTGTAAAACCTCCTTGCCTCTTCACGTGAATGGAGGGGTATAGTGATAAGGATATGGTCTAGATTCTCAATCTCAATCATACTTAATTTTTGTTTTAATAAGATCTCTCATAAGTATTTCAGAAAATAAAAATGCATAAAAACTCATGAAAAACCATCTCTAAAGAACTCAACCTGATTGCCCCTTATCAGGAAGCAAATGAAATTTTGAATTTACAGTGCGGCTAAAGGTTTCCAATCTGCCGAGAAGTAAAGGTCTTCTCAATTAATCACTAGTTTTTTCCACAGCTTTGTTCTTGGTAAATCCAATTGATTTGGAAGAATATTTGGCTTGATAAGCATTTTTTGGATGAACAGGAGGGTTAACTGCGTATTTTTTCGCATTTTCAGGAACTGTATTTCAGAATTGTCTATCGGTTTTTATCGTCTGTTTTCGGAATATTTAGAAATTGGATAACCGGTCTTGAACATGGAAAGTAAGAAAACATAAACCCTAAAAACCTTATAACAATGAGTAAAGAATCATCTAGAAGAACATTCATTAAAAAAACGGCTATTGCCAGTTCGGCAGCACTGGTTTTACCTACAATTATTCCTGCTTCAGCTTTCGGGGCAAATGACAGGATTAACGCCGCCGTCCTTGGTATTAACGGCAGAGGGAAAAGTCACATTCAAGGTTTTATGTCTCAGAAAGACGTTCAGGTCACTACGCTTTGTGATCCAGATATGAATCTGCTGACTGAAGGCCAAAAAACCTTCAAGGAAAAATATGATCTTGATGTGGGCTTGGAGCAGGATCTGAGACGTGTGATGGATGATAAGGACATTGACGTGATAAGTCTTGCTACCCCAAATCACTGGCATGCACTGGCAACAATTTGGGCTTGTCAGGCAGGCAAGGATGTATATGTAGAGAAGCCGGGTTCTCACAATATATATGAAGGCCGTAAGATGGTAGAAGCGGCAAATAAATACGATAGAATAGTCCAGCATGGAGTCCAGCTGCGAAGCTCTCCGGCTGTGCAGGAAGCAGTTCAACTGATGCGGGATGGTTATATCGGAAGGGTATATATGGCCCGTGGTCTTGTTTTTAGAATGCGGGGAGATATTGGTGATAAAGGACTGTCGCCTGTACCTGATGGCCTGGACTATGACCTATGGACTGGCCCTGCACCGAAGCGTCCATTCACACATAATCTAGTGCATTACAACTGGCATTGGCATTGGGATTATGGAAATGGTGATGTGGGAAACCAAGGTATTCATGAAACAGATCTTTGTATGTGGGGACTCGATGTCGGTTTTCCTACCAAAATCACTTCCATGGGAGGCAAATACCTCTGGAATGACAGTAAGGAGGTACCGGAAGTATTGACTTCGATTTATAATTACCCCGAGGAAAATAAAATTATCCAATTTGAAGTAAGGCCATGGTACACCAATACAGAAGGAGGGGCTACTGTAGGTAATATATTCTATGGAGATAAGGGCTATATGGTAATAGACGGTTACGATAAGTATGCTTCCTTCTTGGGAAATGACAGAACTCCCGGCAAATCAGGCAATGACGGCGGGGAAGCAGCTTCCGGTATGGATCGGGGAGCCGGCGGCACGGATGTCCATTTTGCCAACTTTATCGAAGCTGTCCGTAAACATGATAAGTCTATCCTGAATGGTCCGGTGGAGACAGCGCATTTATCATCTGGTTTGGCTCACTTGGGGAATATTGCTTATCGATTGGATCGAGTTCTGGAGTTTGATCCGAAGTCAGAGACTTTTGTCAATGATTCTGAGGCAGATGAGATGTTGACACGCAAGTACAGACCAGGATTTGAGGTTCCTGATAAGGTTTAACTTGCCGGAATTTGGAGGAGTGCTTACTGACTCGGGTAACTTGTGTTGTGGTAGTTTTGATTGATAGAGCTAAAGATCAGATCTATTGCATCTTGGAGTACATAGACAGAACAGTCTGGGAGTGGATTGCCTTGTCTATGTTATCCTTTAGCTTGAGAGCATCCATTCTTCAAGTGAAAAGCCGGAGTTTAGAGCCCCCCTTTTAGTGCAGGGTAAGGTATGCGTACCTATTTTTTGATGCCGAATTTAAGTTCGGATAAATTTAGTGCTGATAAGCTATAAATAATTTTAAACATATTTAATTGTATTTTAAATATGTTATTTTGTTCTTTATTATTTAGTATGGGTAGAAATACGTATTTTTTTTGGATATGTATATTTAGAGAAAGGAGTTTCGTAATTTCACTTCTTTAATACCTCACTCTCGACATAAATCCTTTGCCTTTAGACCAAGAGCTGATTTTGATGTATATGTGGCTTGAAAGAACAGCCCGCATGCTTGATTACGAGGGGCTTATAGTTGAATTATGAGATTGTGCTAGGTGAACTTGATAAACGAGATAGAATTAGTAAGATGTCTGTAGAAGTTATTAAGTTACTAATTATCAATATGTTGAGCTATAGTGTTTATATTGACGATGAGTGGGGATTAACCTGATTATTTTGGTGATTAATTGATTGTTCTTAATACAGAAAACCTTTGTGATTGATATACAACAAAAAATAAGTCATGATATATTGTTCTTATTTGAAAAAACTACGGTCAAATTGAGATTGACTTTGTATGAGAATATTAATAGGTCGGTAAACTGAATGGTATTTTGATTTGGTTTTTATCGATCTTTCATGCCTTTTGATACTATTTGATTGAATTTGGAATGCATAATAACCCCCAAGAAAATGGCCCAATTGAAGTTAGTGAGATACTGGATTCTCCTTATGAAGTAGTTTTTGATGAAAATGTTCGCGAGATAGCACGGGAGTTTGGGGTATCGGGTTCAACGATTTCAATTTTTGACAAAGATCGGGTGTGGTTTAAGGCAAGACACGGGGTGTTGATAGATGAAATAGGGAATGAACAGTCTATTTCTAGAGGTTTGCTAGTCAATACGAAGGATCTACTAGTAATAGAGAACTTGGGTAAGAGTGAAAAATATAAAAATCATTATGCCCACGCTGTTGCCGGGTTAGGTTTTTTTGCCTGTGCAGCATTGATGACCGATGATAGAAAAGTCATAGGGGCATTATGTGTTTTTGATGAAGTCCCTTACAAACCGTCTCCCTTACAGCTTTCAAAACTTGTGGAAAAAGCTGGGGTGATAAGTCACCTGCTGGAAAAGCCTACCGGCAGATTCGTAGAGTTGATTGGCCGTTCTTCTGATGAAATGGGCATCGTCAGAAAGGTGTCTTCAGTCGGAGATTATGGAGGTTTTTACGCCAATACAGCTAGCAATTATTTGTATTGGAATCCTGCCAACAATAGAATACTCAACATCAAAGAGGATTGGTGTCCGCTATTCAATGATCTGATCAACCCTTTGTTTACTCCTCATTTTAAGGCTAATAAAGATGTTCTAAAACTAATAGACAGCATTCGCCTTTTAATTCAAAACCCGGAAGTTTCCGGGTATTCCCGTCTTTTCACCTTTAATTTTGGGCTACCCCGAATATTGTATGTGAATATGATTTATCATCGAAATGGTGATGATGTTTATGTTGTGTTGAAGAACGAGAGTAGAGTTGTGGATTTGGCGAAGGGGGATTATGGGAAAAGGAATTTTCTTAAGGAGGTGGAGTCACTGGCGAAAACGGGCGGATGGGAGTACAATTTTAAAAATAAGGAATTTCAGTTTTCAAAAAACGCTACAAAAATCCTTGGTATTAAGCCTGTTCCAACAGCTAATTTTGATTCTTTACACTTGGGGCAAAAGATTCAAAACTTAAAAACACTTGAAAATGATTTCAGTGAGGCAATAGCCGAAAGAAAAGAACATTCGGTAATCATTGCCTATAAAGAAAGCCATGCTGCTGAAAAGACAATCCGAATCAATGGAGCACCTGTATTTAAAGGAGATATTTGTGAGCGGTTGGTAGGTACTATCCAGGATATTTCAGAGGATAAGGCTAATCATGATTTACTTTCAATTCTTAAAACCAACGTAGAACATCAGGTTGATTTTTACAAGTCACTGGTCAATAGCAGTAACATTTTTATTCTATTGCTAGACAAAGACGGCAACTTGCTTTTTTCGAATAAACCATACAATCGGATTTTTGCCGGAGTTGACGAAAACTCGGAGCTGCTAGGCAGACATGAACCTTCATTTTATTCTACAGAAAATAGTGAGAAAATAAAGAAGATAATTTCGAAATGTCTGGAAAATCCAAGGATATCCTTTCCTCTGCTTTTGGATAGGGAGGACGCCTTTTCCAATAACAAACTTACAAAATGGGATTGCTGTACAATAGGAAGCAATACAGATGGTGCTCCCAATGTACTCTTTATCGGAATTGACATCACAGAGCTCAAGAAGAGTAAGGAAAAGCTTTTGAAGTTGCTTGACGAAGTTTCTAAGCAAAATGAAAGATTTATTGAGTTTGGAAACATTGTCAATCACAATATACATTCTCAGGTTGCCAATCTTCAGGGACTCATCCAGCTGATAGACTTAATGAAAAACCCTGATGAAATGTCAGAATATTTCGAGCATCTTGAGTCAACAGTGAAGAACTTGGCAGAAATCACCTCAATCGTTTCTACGGTTCTCAATATTCAAAATAATAAGAAGCCACTGCTGGAAACTATTGACATCAAAAAGGCAATTGATAACATTCTGAATTTGTTTAGGGAAGACATAGTAAATTTGTCTGTTAGAGTGGAGGTGGACATTCCTGAGGGACTTGAAGTGGTTTCGGTAAGAAGATATTTAGAATCCACCATGAAAGAACTGATCTCGAATGCAATCCGTTTTAGATCAAAGAACCGAAATCTCCATTTGACAATTAACGCCTTCAAGGATTCCGGTCGATGTACTATTTGTTTCAAAGATAATGGGATAGGGATTGATCTTTTGATGTATGCCAATAGGATCTTTAAACTTTATGAAACCCTCATCCCATTCCGGGAATTTAAGGGAACGGGTTTGTATTTGTCCAGAGTTAGGATAGGCGCGATAGGAGGTAATTTGAAAGTGGATTCTTTGCCTGATATTGGAAGCACATTTTCTATTGAATTGCCTGATGAAGAAAGTTAGAATTATAGTAATAGATGATGATCCCTTAAGCTTATTGATTGCTAAAAAGCTCCTTAAGAAGTATCTGCCTTCGGACTTCAATTACATGCTCGAAGCTTTTCAGGATTCTAAAGTAGCATTTAGTCAAGTTTTAGAATGCGATTCAGATCCGGATATACGCGATTCGAATGGTTGGATTACTACCGTATTGCTGGATATAAACATGCCTGGAGTGGATGGTTGGACATTTTTGGATATGCTTGACGAGGCTGATCCTGAATCAAATATCAGTGTTTTTCTACATAGCTCATCTGACAATGAGTCTGATAAGGATAGAGCCAAGAGTTTTGGACGTGTTTGTAATTATATTACGAAGCCTCTTGATCCATTGAAAATCAGTGTTTTTTACTCTAATCTTGTTGAGATAGCACAAAAAATGTGAAATAGCAGGTTTATTTTGATCTTACAGTAAATTAAGGTGTTCTAAATTCCTGCAACTCGGTTAGTAATTAAAAGAACCATGAGAGCTCTAAAAATGACAGGATTGCACATGGCTTTGGCAGAATGTCTAGTCGGTTTGTCTTAATTCTTTTCCGGATATTCGAAGATGGGATACGACCGATTTCCACATATTGAGCAATAATTGTCTCTGATTTTTATGAGCTAATGTTCTCAAAGAGCCTTTTTTTGGCTTATAAAGTGATTTTTCGTTTTGGTAGTTTTTTGGATAGCAGTGTAGAAAGAGGCTCCCGGTACCAGCCAATTATTCAATCTAAAATTTTTGACATTATGATCCCAAATTCTAATTCAGCTAAAATAGCTAATAATCCCGTTGAACCCCCAACAGAACGTACTGTATGGTTCCCTGTTAGAAATAGAAAGGAAGTGATGCTCGAAATAGGTAGATTTCAATCTGAAGGTGTTGACTATCTGAGATTGGGGATAGATTGCGCTGAATTTAGCACCAAAAAAGGGAAAAAGTGGTACGATTGGCTTTTGCCTACTTTAGCTGATAGTTTTGATTTAGAACTATGTTTTGATAACTTCTCCAAAAGCCCGGGCAAGTCACTGATTAAGAAACAAACCTTGCCGGAAATAGTTGAGCACTTCATTGTTGTGCATGGAGAGCATTTCGACTTGATCGAATTATGGAGAAATCCTTCTTGCAGAATGAAAGAGGAAATCCCTGAAAATATCTTTGCAGAGGATGTAGTGTTTGCAGCTACTTGGGCGAAGCACTTGGGAAAAAAAGTAAGTCTCGGTAAAATACAAACGGTTGACTTTGAGTGGATCACTAAACTAGTGTCATCTCAGTTTCTGAAAAATATTGAGCATATTGAGGTGGATAAGGACGGAGAGGATTTATGGAGTTCGAGCACTGGCTTCTATGAACGGACGTTGAGAAGTCTCTTTGAGGCTAAAGGATTAGAAATAGAAATTCGTCCAAACTCAAAACCTTTGCCAAACGTACAAGTGTCAACTACTGAGATTGCTTGCTAAAGAGAAGTCGATTTAATAATCTTTGATTCATCTGGATTGAAATAATTAAATTAAGTGTGAGTAAGAACTTTAATTCCATGATATAATAACATTACTATGAATGATGAAAAACACAATGTCATGTATGGTTTAAGAAAAATCACTCATTTTTCTGAAGGGGTGACTTCCCTTATAGCCGGTACGTATGTTTTGTCTCTTGCCGTAACGAAACGTAATATAGCGCTAAGGATAGCTCTAGGCATAGCAGGAGGATATTTGATATTAAGAAGTGGGAGCAGATTGCATTCGGGTAGCTTTGATGATGAAGTTTTATGAGAATTTGCCAGTCTTCGTATCTTGCCGGTAAGTATTACATTAATGCTGAAGAGACCTTCACTGGCCGTTAATTGAAATATTCTCGATTAAGCCTATGGAAAAACCGATTCAAGTAGATCTGGTTCAGTTCTCAAAAGATTTTTAATACTGAATCACATGTCTTCGTAGTATACTGATTGCAGCCGGCTGGACACGGATCTTATTTTTAACTTTTAGGGTTCTCAAATTTGCGGTTTTAGGAACTAAATGGGACACCAATGCCTTAAATTGGATCATACGTCTTCAAATAGCTGTCTCTGCCTTACCTATTAACTGTAAACATGGGAAAGAAACTCGAATTTATAACTCCTGAATTGAGGGATTTTATTATAGACCAAAAAATATTCTTTGTGGGAACTGCTGCTGATGAAGGGAGTGTGAATATTTCCCCCAAGGGTACCGACTCGTTTAGGGTCATTGATGAAAATAAGATCATTTGGCTCAACTTAACAGGAAGTGGAAATGAAACGGCTGCACATTTATTGAAAAATAGCAGAATGACCATTATGTTTTGTGCCTTCGAAGGAAAGCCGTTGATACTTAGACTGTATGGAAATGCGAAAATTTACCATCGCAGAGACAGTGAGTTTCAGAAGCATATTGGTTTGTTTCCGGAAAATACGGGCTCAAGGCAGATTATAGAGATGGATGTACACTTGGTTCAAACTTCCTGTGGTTTTGCAGTTCCTTTTATGGATTTCAAGGAAGAGCGGAATACGTTGAATGCTTGGTCATCAAAACAGGGGATAGAAGGAATAGAAAAATACTGGGAAAGCAAGAATACCCAAAGTATTGACGGCTTCGAAACGGAAATTCTCCGGAACTGATACCATTGTTCCGAGTAATTTTACCATAGTGATGGCTTACCAAGTTCACTAATCTAACTTTTTCAGAAGACACAATTAAGGCATTTATCACACTGCAACTGCGGCCTTGATATGTGGATGCGGATCGTAATTGATCAATTCGAAATCTTCATATTTAAATTCAAAAATATCGGTAACATTGGGATTGATTTTCATTGTAGGCAATTCTCTGATCTCCCTGCTTAATTGGAGTTCAGCTTGTTCTAAATGATTGGAATACAAATGGGCATCCCCAAAGGTATGAACGAAATCGCCTGCCTCCAATCCGCATACCTGAGCTACCATCATAGTGAACAATGCGTAGGAGGCGATGTTAAAAGGGACACCCAAGAATACATCTGCACTTCGCTGGTAGAGTTGGCAACTCAGTTTACCGTCTGCAACATAGAATTGGAAAATCGTGTGACAGGGAGGCAAAGCCATATTGTCGACATCGGCTACATTCCAAGCGCTAACGATATGCCTACGGCTGTCAGGTTTAGTTTTGATTTGGTGGATTAGGTTTTTGATTTGATCGATTTCACCACCTTTGCCATCTGGCCAATGTCTCCACTGATAGCCGTAGACGGGTCCCAAGTCTCCGTTTTCGTCAGCCCACTCATTCCAGATAGATACTTTGTTGTCTTTGAGGTAGTTGATGTTGGATTCTCCTCTTAGAAACCAGAGTAGCTCAATGATGATCGAGCGGAGGTGAAGCTTCTTAGTGGTGACTACAGGAAAGCCTTGGGATAAATCAAACCGCATTTGATGACCGAAAATACTCCGGGTTCCAGTACCTGTTCTATCCCCTTTTACAGCTCCCTCGTTCAGGATTTTGCGCATCAACTCGTGGTATTGCTTCATCTTCTTGGTTTGATTTTCAACTTTTGGCAAGTTAATCAGTTCGGAGAATAAATGGAATTGATTTAGCACAAAGCAGCTTCATTCTTGTTATACTTGGATAGGAAATAGGGATGGAAATTTATGTGAATGAATAAATGTTTCAAAAATTAACAGCTTACACTTTACTTGTTCTGGCGGTTTTGCTTTGTGTTTTGTTGGCGATTTTCCGACCGCTTCCACAGTTCAATTACAATTTCGAAACATTCTTTCCGCAGGATGACGAGAGCCTTGATTTCTATCAAAGCTTCAAAAAGCAATTTGAAAATGACAATGACTATTTGCTTGTAGCCCTGGGAAATGGTGAAGGGGAGCTTTTTAATCCTGATTTTTTGACGAAAGCCAATGCTATACAATCCGAAATTCGGAAGTTGGATAAAGTCGATACAGTGATTTCTCTTTTGGACTTGGAGCAACCAATCATCGGCGTATTTGGAGTGACCGGCAGAAAAGTACTGGACTGGTCGGACATGAGCTCGCAGGTAAGAACTTCCGGAAATCTGGATCAATACCGCTCCCAGCTGCTTTCGAAAGACGGAAACTCTCTTTTGCTCTGGATCAAAAACGAACAGAATATTTCAAAATCTGACGGAGATGTATTGTACAATTCAATTAAGGATATCTTCACTCGATATAGCATAAAGCCCATAGCGGTAGCCGGTAAAATCCAAACCCAGGGAGATTTTATTATCCTTATGCAAGATGAATTCGGGTTGTTTTTTGGGTACTCGATTTTATTAATTCTGCTTTTGCTCTTTTTGATTTTTCGATCTTGGTGGGGAGTACTTATTCCATTTTTTGTTCTCGTCATTGGGGTTGCATGGGCATTTGGACTGCTGATTTACTTAGGCAAACCGCTAGATGTCATGTCGGTAATGCAGCCAACTATTTTTTTGATCGTGGGATTAAGTGCTTTGATTCATTTTTTCACTCACTTGCTTAAAAAGCTGAAGGCGGGAGATGAAAAAGAGACAGCGATTTATGCCGTTTTCAGAGAGTTGACTATACCTGTGTGGTTGACCGTGATGACGACTGCATTGGGATTTTTGTCCCTCTATTTCACCAGTATTCCAGCTTTACAGGATTTTGGATGGTCTACCAGTCTGGGGGTGTTGGTGATGTTTTTGGCAGTTATATTTCTAGCTCCCGGATTGTTATATTTACTCCCGATTAAAACTTCTCCTATTCATCAAAAGCCTGAAAAATCCAACCTGCTTCTTAGGATTTTTTCTTGGCAGTTAAAACATAGAAACGGGATCCGGATTTCATTCCTTGCGGTTACTCTCCTGTGTGTTTTCTTGGGGTTGAACTTGAAGATTAATGGATACCTTCTTGATAATCTTCCTTTAGATCATCCTATTCAGCAAGACTTTACGTTTTTTGATGAGCAATTTGGCGGTTCAAACCCTTTGGAGCTCCATCTGTCTGTAGGAAAAGGGGCAAATTCTCTGTTGGACTATGATGTGCTAGGAGAACTGAACAAGGTAGAATCAAAAATCCAAGAGTTATTTGGGGGAGGGCAGACCGTTTCTCCATTGACACTGGTGAAATCCATCAATCAAGCCCAGAACCGAGGTAATCCGCAGGCTTTTCAATTGCCTTCAAAAGGACAGCTACAGCGTATGAATCGATGGCTCGAAGCAGCCTTGGAAACTGGAGAGCCGAAAGTGTTGAGTGCTGATAGAAAATCAGGCAGAATAAGTACTAGAGCAGCTGATCTCGGCTCACTGAAGATGACAGCACTCCGTGCGAAGTTGGACGAATTTGTGCTGGAAGAGGTGACCCCTGATTTGCTGAAAGTACGATGGACAGGCACAGCCTATTTGATAGACAAAGGGCATTCATCTGTGACGTTGCAGATGGCAAAAGGTCTGGGGGTTGCATTTCTTTTGGTGGGGGTAATCGCAGGATTTTTGTTTAGATCTTGGCGAATATCATTTCTTCTTTTGATCCCAAATTTAATTCCTCTTATTTGGATGCTTGGGCTGATGTATGTGCTGGGGATTGAGTTTAAGTTAACCACTGCGATTCTGTTTACTGTGGCATTTGGTATAGCGGTGGATGATAGCATCCATTTTATGAGTAGGCTGAAGTTTGAGCTGGCTTCAGGGAAAAATCTGATCTATGCGCTCAAACGTACTTATTTGGAAACAGGAAAAGCAATTGTTTTGACTACTCTAGTTCTGACCACAGGATTTGGCTTGTTGATTTTCAGTCAGTTTGGAGTGACCCACTTTACAGGATTGTTGATTTCTGCCTCGATGGTTTTTGCTCTTTTAGCTGATTTGATGCTGCTTCCACTTTTGCTTTTGCCTTTGAAGAAAATATGGGAGGAAAAATTCCGGGAAGAATAAAGTAGTTGCTACTTGCTGAATCCTTCCCAAGTAAAAGTGGCAGACACAGGATAATGGTCAGAATAATCTACTTCTCTGTGGGTTCTAAACTGAACGGCCTTGAGTTTTTCGCTGGAGAAAATATGATCAATCCTTAGAAAGAAGAGTATTCTATTGTAAGTGAACCCAAAGCCTCTTCCTGCGTTTTCAAAGGCATTCTCATAATTTTCCCCCAATTTGAAGTACGTATAGGAATAAGGGATTTCATTCAAGTCACCCATTAGGATCAAAGGGTGGGGACTGTTATTCATATGTTCCAAAAGAACTTTAAGTTGTTTGTTTCGTGCCAAACTGCCTCTTTGCAATTTGCCTAGTGTTTGTCTGTAATTTTCCTTGAAACCTTCAAGATTTTCCAATCCTTCAGAATTAATCCTCATAGATTCCAAATGTGCATTGTAGATTCTGATCGTATCGTTATTAACTAATATATCTGCGAAAATAGCCCCGTTTGTTCCTTGAGAGTTGAACACCTTGCCCTCATTGATGATTGGGAACCTGGAGAAAATAGCCAACCCATTGGACATTTTTTTAGGATTTCCATCGGTGATTTGGTAGGAGACTTTATAATTTGAATCCTTGCCGAGGATTTTGACAGCATCCTTGGAAGGGGTAGTGTTGTCTTGCAGAAATTCCTGAAAGACCTTTATATCAGCCGGCTGTTCCTGTAGCCATGAGAGTACATTTGAGTCTGGGGATACCTCACTTTTTGGATTGTAATAAAACATGTGGGCATTGTAGGTAAGGACTTTAAGTCCTTTAGCTTCCTCATTTTTGGGATGGATCTGGAAGGTAGCTATCAAGAATTTGTAGCCGATCAGTAAAGCCAGAAATGGTAAAAAAGCCAGTTTCCTCCAAGAAAGAATCAATATCACAAGCAAAAATAGATTCAGCAATAAAATGACCGGAATGAAAAAAGGCAATAATCCCACGTATCGGAAATACTCAGGTGAGATATAAACGCTGGAAAACAATAAAAGCGAAGTGGCAAAAATAAGCCAAGTGATAATTTTCATCTGTTTATAATTTGTCTTTCAGCGGTCATAATCTGTCCCGTGACTAAGGAAACGGGATAGCCTGCCCGACCTTTGGGATCCGTCTCCCTGAGGGCAGGAGCTCTCGCTTGATAGATAATCATCCCACTGTGAGACTCTTAGGGTCATGTATGATTTCATGAATTAAAATTGATCAGGCAAAGCATTGTACGATAAATCATGATCCTTTTCAAGTTGTTGAACGTATTATATCCAGAGCAATCTTCGATCCAAGTGAGAAATAACTTCCATGTTTCATTTTCCTTATATGTAAAGGTAGAATTTTTGAAGTTGAAGCAAATGAATGTTACTTAAATGATGAAAGAGAGCCTATAATTTTGCTCATTTGCCAATTATTAGTTATTTCGATAGAAAATTACCACTATGAAAACGTACCAAACTATTTTATCGGCAACATTGATTGCCATGGTGTTTACTTCATGCAGTGAATCTAAGACTTCTGAATCCTCTGAGTCCGAAGTTGCCGTTGAGACTAAGGAAGCTGCCGAGACGGTGGAGTCCAGACCAAGCCCGTTGATGGAAAAGACAGGGCAGATTGCCGGCAAAACATTTAAAATACAATACGGTTCTCCTGCGGTGAAAGGCAGAGAACTGTGGGGAGACTTGGTGCCATATAATGTGGTATGGAGGACTGGTGCCAATGAAGCTTCTTATGTGGAGTTGGCTGAGGACATGACTGTAGAAGGAGATAGACTGCCTGCAGGCAAATACTCTCTGTTTACAATTCCAAAAGAGAGTGGTCCGTGGACAGTGATTTTCAATTCAGAATGGGATTTGGAACATGGACATTTTCAGTATGACGAAAAAAATGATGTGCTAAGAGTAGATGTGACTCCCATTTGGGAAGAGTCCAGCCAAGAGTCTTTATCAATGGACATTGAAAGCCCGGGAATAGTGATTCGCTGGGAAAAACTAAAGTTGCCCATCAGTATCAATTAGAAAAAACTTTACATTTGTTAAGCCCTCAATAATTTGGGGGCTTTTTTATTGGATAGACCTTAAAAGGAAGGCAGAAATTGCTTAATAATTATAGGATTAGGCTAAATTAGTCACCTTACCCTTACCTAAACTTGACCCCATGAAGTATGTAGGCTTTTTAGTTGTTTTGGCTCTGTCAATCACACTTGCACTAGTGGTTTCCCAACCATTTGGAGCTATTCCACCGTTGGCACCTTTGCTGGATCCTTACCACGGGTTTTGGCAGAACACCCTTTCTGAAGACGCATTGGCTGTAGATGAATTGGAACTCAATAATCTAAGCAGTGAGGTTAAGGTGATTTACGATGAAAATCTGATTCCTCACGTATTTGCAGCTAACGAAACTGATTTATATAGAGCCCAGGGATATATCACTGCGAAACACAGACTTTGGCAAATGGAATTCCAAACAATGGCCGCAGCAGGAAGAATATCCGAAATTGTAGGGCCAATTGCATTGGATCTGGATAGAATGACCCGGAGAAAAGGACTGGCTTATGGGGCTGAAATGGGAATGAAATTCATCCAAGAGAATGATTCAGTGTCTTTCATGTTGCTTGAAGCCTATGCAGACGGCGTGAATCAGTATATTGATCAGTTGTCAGATGCCAGATTACCTGTAGAATACAAAATCCTTAATTATAGACCGGAACACTGGTCGGCTTTCAAGTCAATTCTTCTGTTGAAGTACATGACAGATATGCTGGTTGGCGACAGGGATTTGGAGTATTCTAACTTACGTAAAATTCTAGGGGAAGTGATGCTGGACAAACTTTACCCGGAATATCCAATTGGGGTAGAACCAATAATAGAACCCGGCCACAAGTGGGGATTTAAGCCGCTTTCGGTTTCAAGACCTGATAGCATTAACTACCCTGATGATACTTTGGTGATTGATCCTTTGCCGCAGCCTGAGGAAGGTACAGGTTCGAACAACTGGGCAGTATCAGGTTCGAAAACCAAAAGTGGAAATCCGATTTTAGCCAATGACCCGCATTTGAGTTTAAATCTTCCCTCGCTTTGGTATTCCATGCAATTGACCACACCTGAGCATTCTGTCAAGGGGGCTACACTTCCCGGTGCCCTGGGGGTGATTTCGGGATTTAATGAAAATATCGCTTGGGGTGTCACCAACGCAACCAGAGATACGCGGGATTGGTATAAAATCACTTTTCAGGATAATGCAAGAAAAGCTTATCGCTATGGCGAAAAGTGGGAGCAGACTACATTTAGAATAGAAGAAATAAAGGTGAAAAATGAAGAAGTTTATCTAGATACTGTAATCTATACACACTACGGGCCTGTAGTCTATGATAAGACCTTTAATTCAGGTCGTCAGGATGTGAATTTTGCCTTGAAATGGAATGTACATGAAGGCTCAAATGAACAGAAAACTTTTCTTTTGTTGAATTCTGCCAAAAACTATGAGGATTACAATGCCGCTTTAGATCATTTCACTGCGCCTGCCCAGAATTTCGTATTTGCATCCAAAGATGGAGATATAGCCATGCGTATTCAGGGCAAATTCCCTTTGAAATGGAAAGGTCAAGGGAAATTCTTTATGGACGGGGCTGATCCACGAATGGAATGGCAGGGTTATATCCCAAATGAACAAAATGCAGCTACATTGAATCCTCCCCGTGGTTTTGTGAGTTCAGCCAATCAGCACCCTACAGATTCCACCTATCCCTATTATGTTTTTGACAATAGCTATGAGTTTTATAGAAATCGTCGGTTGAATCGCCGACTTGAGGAAATGGGCAACATTACCATTGAAGATATGCAAGGGCTTCAATTTGACGATTATTATCTACATGCTTCGGAAGCATTACCGGTTATGCTGGAATTGCTCGGAGGAGAATATTCAAATGACGCTGATGGAAAGAAATATCTGGCTCTATTGAAAGAGTGGGATTATTATGCTGACCCAAATCAAAAAGCACCGACCCTATTTTATATTTGGTGGAGGAAAATGTATAATCAGATTTGGAAAGAATTATCAGAAAAGACAGTGCCGGTCGTATTACCGAGTTACTATCAGACCGTTCATTTCTTAAAGAATGAGCCTGATGGAGCATTATTTGATTTGAAAAATACTGCAGGACTGGAGACTGCCACGACTCATGCAAGAGAAGGTTTCGGAGAGATGCTTTCCGACATGAAGAGGTGGGAAGCGGATGAAGGTGATTTTTCGTGGGCAAATTACAAAAGGACTACAATCCAGCATCTTGTACCCCAGTTTAAACCATTTTCAGTGCAGAATGTATACACTGGTGGAGGCTCGGGTATTCTGAATGCTACTAGCGGAAGACATGGGGCAAGCTGGAGAATGGTAGTGGAACTAGGGTCGGAAGTAAAGGCTTTCGGAATATATCCCGGAGGACAATCGGGCAATCCAGGGAGTAGATACTACAGTAATTTTATCCAGAAGTGGGCAAATGGTGAGTATTTGAATTTCGATATCAGAACTTCTGATCAGACTGAAGGCATATTGTTCCAAACTAGTTTAAACTAAGAGTTATGAAATTTATTTTACTCACCTTTCTTACAGCTATACTTGTGCTACTGCTCAACCCATTTATGCCTTATTGGGCTGTAATGATAGCTGTAGCAATCCTTGCTGCGTTTGCCGATAGTCCTGGAGGAAGGGCTTTTTTTGCAGGCGGTTTTGGAATGGGACTGGCTTGGTTGGGTCAGAGTTTGTACATCACCACTATTTCCGGAAGTTCATTACCTGAGAAAATGGGAGAATTGATGGGGCTGGGGTCGGATATGGTCCTTTTTGTCATCACGGGATTCTTAGGGTTTTTAATTGGGGCTTTTAGTGCATGGACAGGAGGCTTATTGAGGAAACTGTTCAAGCGGAAGCCGGATAATATTTATAAAAGTTATTGATTTAAATAGAAACTAGTTGTGAGCCGTCATTTTTAATCAAAAACTTACAATTTGTTTTTCCTATTCAATGCAATGAGTACCTTTGTTACTCACTATTAGGGTGACTTTTTATGCTTGAATCCTTAATTACCTCTAAGACAAGATTGAGGTTGCTTATTAAGTTTTTTGTGAACTCCCAAACGCAGAGCCATTTGCGAGGATTGGCCGATGAGTTTGGGGAATCTACCAATGCGATACGCAAAGAGTTGAATAATTTGACTCAGGCTGGGATTTTGGTAAAGGAAACTGATAAGAATAAAATTGCTTACAAGGCCAATGTGCTGCACCCATTTTTTTCTAATATTCAAGAAATCATCCGTAAGTATCTGGGGCTGGATAAATTACTCGAACAGATATTAGAGCGAATGGGAGAAGTAGGCCAAGTAATTCTGGTAGGTGATCTTTCCAGAGGTATCGATTCGGGTAAAATTGACGTAGTGGTTACGGGCGATAATTTGAATGAGAATTATATCCTAAATCTTTCTGCTAAGATAGAGGAGTTGATAGATAGAAAAGTGGTATTGACATTGCTGGCTGAGAGGATGAGTTCCACGGGTCTGGTTTTGTTTGATAGAGAAGTAGGAGCTTAGATTGCTCAGGGCTTTGGTTGTTGGTTTTGGAGATAGGCGCTTTTGTGACTGAAAGGGCGAAGCTGTGCGGAATTGTTTGAGAATCGGCGAAAAAGCTGAAATTAGCAGTCTGGTTATTAGCAAAAATTGAATTGAAAACGAAAATTATTGAATTGAAAAAATATACTTGGTTGATTGATCTTAGAAATTGCCTTGCGCTGGCAATCTTTTTATTGGTGGCCTTTGCAGCGCAGAGTCAGAGCTTATCAGATATTCAGAATCTCAAGGTAGACGATTTGTCCGATGCCCAGATCGAGCAATTGATCAAACGGGCGGAGTCAAGCGGGATTGCTGTTGGCCAAATAGAATCACTAGCCAGAGAGCGGGGAATGCCTGCCGTAGAGGCGGCAAAACTCAGAAATCGAATTAATTCTTTGCAAGCGAGAACTTCTACGAATAATAACAAAAACTCGCAGAATTTCGGGAATGGGAGGCAAGTGAATGGCTTCCAGCAGGAAGATATGTTTGACTCTATAAGGAGATCGGATCCCTATTATGACCTAACTTTAAAGCAAAAGAAGATTTTTGGATATAAGCTTTTTCATAATAAGGCATTGGATTTTAGTCCCAGTCTCAATGTTCCTACACCCCAGAACTATGTTATAGGATCAGGTGATCAATTGCTGTTGGATGTCTATGGCGCATCCCAGCAATCTTATGATTTAAGCGTCTCGCCTGAAGGGAGGGTGTTAATTCCCAACGTAGGGCCTGTCCAGGTGGCCGGTGCCAGTATAGAAGCAGCAACTGCGAGGATTATCACAGCCCTATCTAGAATATATTCAGGCTTGTCGGGAAGCAACCCAAACACATTTGTCCAACTGAGGCTGGGAAATATCAGGTCAATTAAAGTTTCGATGGTTGGTGAACTTACCATGCCTGGCACCTACACTTTGCCCTCATTTGCAACAGTTTTCAATGCGCTTTATGCTGCTGGTGGACCAAATGAAGATGGAGCCTTCAGAAAAATCCAGATTTATAGAGATAGTCGATTGGTGGCTACGGTAGATATTTATGAGTTTCTGTCTAAGGGAATTCAAGATGCCAACATTACGCTTCAGGATAATGATGTGATCATAGTACAGCCTGTACAAACCAGAGTAGAAGTAATAGGCCCTGTGCGAAGAGAAGGGCTTTTCGAAGTAAAGCAGGGGGAAGGATTGGATGAATTGTTTACTTACACAGGTGGTTTTAAAAGTTTAGCCTATAGAGATAGGGTGACTGTCAGGAGAATTGAGAATAATCAACGAAAAGTGATTGATGTAGCATCTAGCGATTTTGCAGCATTTTCCCCGAAAGATGGTGATGAAATCTTAATTGGTGAGGCGCTAGACAGGTTTTCTAATCGGGTACAAGTGAGTGGTTCGGTCAATCGTCCGGGAGAATATTCATTGGGAGATGAGCCGCTGACCGTAAAAGTACTTATAGAGAAGGCAGATGGATTGCGTCCTGAGGCTTTTTCCAACAGAGCGACGCTTTATAGGACTAGTGAAGACCTCACTTTGGCAGCAGAATCTCTGGATTTGAAAGGAATATTAAATGGCACGGCAGAGGATATAGTATTGAAAAATGAGGACTTGCTTTTTATTCCTAGTAGATATGATATTCAAGAAGAGTATTATGTGAAAATATCTGGTGAAATCAGCATGCCGGGCACCTATCCTTTTGCTTCAAATATGACAGTGGGAGATTTGATTTTGAGATCGGGTGGACTCTTGGAATCTGCTTCTAATTCCTCCATTGAAATTGCAAGACGGGTTCGGGACATGGCATCAGGTAAAATTGCTGAGATTTCTACTTTGACAATCGATGCTGATTTGCAATTGACAGAGGCAGAAAAAAACCAGCCTCTCCAACCCTTTGATCATGTATTTATAAGAATCAGTCCCGGGTTTGAAAAAGAGCAAGTGGTCAGCGTCAAAGGTGAAGTTATGTATCCGGGGGATTTTGCAATAAGCAGTGCGAATGAGCGTATTTCTGATGTGATTAGGCGTGCAGGTGGGTTGTCTCAATTTGCCTATCCCAAAGGAGCCAGCTTGGTTAGAAGAACGGTTTATTTTGAGGATTTGACGGAAGAAGAAAAACGCTTGGAGCTGTTAAAAGAATTGAAAAATAATCTTGATTCTTCCACCAATAGAAATAACAATGAGGCTGAAAGAATTCTATTTGAAAGAATTGACACAAAAATTTCGAGGAGTGAGTTAGAGCTTTTGAAGAAAAAAGAAGCTGAGGAGAGGAAAAAAATGTCTAACAGTTTTTCTGCCATGGATTCTTTGAGATTGGATTCGGCCTTGAATGCAGTGCGGATGAAAAAGCAAGATTTGGTGGGGATAGACTTGGTTAAAATCATGCAAAATCCAGGTTCAGATGATGACCTTCTTTTGTTGGAAGGGGATGTGATTCAGATTCCAAAGGAACTGCAAACGGTAAGGATGGTGGGAGAGGTACTGTTACCTACAACTACTAGGTTTGATAAAAGGAGCAATTTGAAAAATTACATCTCCAAAGCCGGTGGATTCACCGAGGAGGCAAGAAAGTCTAAAACCTATGTGGTCTATGCCAATGGTGATGTAAGAAGTACGCAAAATTTTATAGGGATTAATATTTACCCCGCATTAGAGCCAGGTGCAGAAATTGTGGTTCCTACTAAACCAAAACGTGATAGATTAAGTGCTGCCGGTTGGATAGGATTGGCCTCAAGTTTGGCCACCTTGGGTATTTTGATTGATAGACTACTGCCCTAATCGCTTAAATTTATTGTCGATAACCGCAGCCTTGATAATGGCCTGTTGGGATTTGTGTAAGAGCATGTCCCGACAAGCCCTTAAAATTCCTGACGATAATAAGATGTGAAAGCTATTTTAGACTGCAGTGATTTTTAAAAATAGTGGTATTTCGGGTTTAAGCAGTTTGTATCGCCCTCAGGATATGCTCAAAGGATTAATTGTACATTGATAGAGACAGAGAATAAATGATAATTGCAGGTGCTGGGGGACATGGGAAAGAAGTATTGTATTCTTTGCATAATTCAGGATATGATGTAGAAACTATCTGCTTTTTCGATGAGAATAAAGAATGCACAGCTGTTAGTTTTAATGCCTATAAAATACCGGTGTTTTCATCCCTATCTGAATTGATGGATCAGCTTGCTAAAGACCCTGGTTTTTGTCTGGGGGTAGGAGCCCCCATTTCTAGAAGAAATCTTTATAATTTCATGACTAAGATAGGAGGTCAATATCATCCTTTGAATTTTTCGGGCGTCGAAAATCAAAGTCAAGGAGATTTAATGCCTTTGACGTTTCTTGGTCCAAATGTATTGATGGGCAAAGGTGCTTTATTAAATAGTGGGGGGCAGATTCATCATGATTGCTCGGTAGGAGAATTCTCTGAAATTGGTCCTCAAGCAATGCTTCTTGGCGGAGCCAAAGTAGGAAGGTTTTGCAGAATAGGAGCAGGAGCAGTGGTCTTGCCTGGAGTGAAATTAGGGGATGAGGTTGTAGTGGGAGCCGGTGCTGTTGTTACTAAAAACCATCTTCAATCTACAGTAATTAAAGGCGTTCCTGCAAAGTAAGTTGTTTATTTAAGCACAGTGGTAGTACTTGCGGCAGAGAATATTCTTTTGACGTTTTGAATTAAAATAATGTGGGAATAATTAAAATAATGTTTAAGAGATATTTTAGCAATTTTAG
Source organism: Algoriphagus sp. Y33 (assembly GCF_014838715.1). Classification (NCBI taxonomy): domain Bacteria; kingdom Pseudomonadati; phylum Bacteroidota; class Cytophagia; order Cytophagales; family Cyclobacteriaceae; genus Algoriphagus; species Algoriphagus sp. Y33. Next base: position 1,054,933 of record NZ_CP061947.1, read on the forward strand.
CTATTTCTATTCCCATCTTAGATATCGGGTCTTCATATCCTTGGGATTAAGCCTGGCAGTGGGTGTTTTAGATGGGTTTGGCTTGGCGATGTTTATCCCGCTACTCCAGATGATAGACAATAGCAGCAGTCCAAGCTCAGAAAATATCGGAGGGATGAAATTTCTTGTTGATGGATTAGAGCAGGTAGGTTTGGGGCTGACGCTTCAGACGGTGCTATTTTCCATCATGTTTTTTTTCATTCTGAAAGGGTTGTTTAAATTCTGCCAAGGCTATTATAATGTCATCACGCAGCAATTGTTTATCAAAAAACTGCGAACCGATTATGTCAAAAAATTAGGAAATTTCCGATTTGAGTCTTTCGTCAACATAGATTCCGGAATGGTTCAAAATACCCTTGGAGGAGAGGTAGGGCGTGTTTCTACTGCTTTCAAAACTTACTTCAGTACCATTCAGGCGGGAATTATGGTGTTTGTTTATTTGGCATTGGCCATGATTACAAATTTCCAGTTTGCATTGTTGGTTGCTGTAGGGGGCGGGTTATCCAACCTTCTCTACAATAGGATTTATAAACGAACTAAAGAAACATCCAAGAAAATAACTAAGGGAGGTCACGCGTATCAAGGGCTTATCATTCAAAAAGTGGCTTTTTTTAAGTATTTAAAAGCTACGGGTTTAATGGATAAATTTTTTGAAAAAATCAAAAGCTCAATTGATTATATAGAGAATAGTAATAAGAAAATTGGTTTTTACAATTCCCTTGTTGTTGCTGCCAGAGAACCAATGGTAATAACCGTAGTTGTTTTGACAATCTTGATTCAGGTAAAGGTGTTTTCAGAAAGTATCGGTGCAATTATCCTTAGTTTACTGTTTTTCTATCGCTCTTTAAACTCACTGGTAGAATTACAAAATCAGTGGAACAATTTTTTGAATGTAACCGGTTCTCTTCATAATATGATAGAATTTGGTAGGATCTTAAATAATTCTCAGGACACCGACGGTGATGAGAAATTCAGTACGTTAAATGACTCAATAGAATTTCAGCAGGTAAGCTTTTCTTACGGCGACAAGGCTGTTTTGAAAGATATAGACTTGAAGATAAAATCCAAGACTACTATTGCTTTAATAGGAGAGAGTGGAAGTGGGAAGACAACACTGGTAAATCTTATAGCAGGATTGTTTAAACCTGAAAAGGGTTCTATTCTTTTAGATAATACTGAGCTTAACAAGTTACAAAAACAAAGCTACCAAAGTCGCATTGGGTATATTACACAAGATCCTGTGATCTTCTCTGATTCTATATTCAATAATATTACCCAGTGGGCACCTAAGACAGAAGAGAATATTCAAAAATTCTGGGACGTACTAAAAAAAGCATCAATTGATAATTTTGTTTTAGAATTGCCAAATCGGGAGGATTCTTTATTGGGAAACAATGGTATTCAGGTGAGTGGAGGCCAAAAGCAACGTCTTTCAATTGCTAGAGAACTTTATAAAAATATTGAAATTTTGATCATGGATGAGGCCACCTCATCACTTGACTCTGAGACAGAGCGAATCATTCAGGATAATATAGATTCTTTGAAAGGCCAATACACTATAGTTATAGTGGCTCATAGGCTTTCGACTATTAAAGCTGCTGATCAGATTTTTCTTTTAGACAAAGGTGAAATTGTAGCGAGTGGTGATTTCAAGACCTTAGTTGAAAAATCAGACCAAGTTCGCAAGATTGTAGAGTTACAAGAAGTTTAATAAAAGATGTTTACTGACAAATCAATTTTAATTACCGGAGGAACCGGCTCCTTGGGAACCGCACTGACCAAGCATATTTTGGGAAAGTATCCAAAAACTAAGCGCTTGGTTATTTTCTCCAGAGATGAACAAAAGCAATATCAGATGGCTCTGGACTTCCCCTCAGATCAATTTCCAATGATAAGGTTTTTTATCGGTGATGTCAGGGACAAAGAAAGATTGGTCAGGGCCATGAAAGGGATAGATTTCGTCATTCATGCGGCAGCCATGAAGCATGTACCCATAGCTGAGTATAACCCCGATGAGTGCATCAAAACAAATGTGTATGGTGCTCAAAATGTGATTGACGCTTGTTTTATGACAGGAGTCCAGCGCGTAGTCGCATTGTCCACGGATAAGGCATGCGCTCCTATTAATCTGTATGGTGCTACCAAGTTGACTTCCGATAAGCTGTTTATTGCAGCAAATAATATTAAAGGAGAAAATCCAATAAGATTCTCTGTAGTCAGATATGGCAATGTAATGGGGTCAAACGGCTCTGTTATTCCTTTTTTTCTTTCCAGAAAAGAAAGTGGGATTTTGCCGATAACAGACCCTCAAATGACCCGATTCAATATATCCTTACAGGGAGGTGTAGAAATGGTGATTCATGCATTACAGCATGCTTGGGGTGGAGAATTGTTTGTTCCTAAAATACCATCCTATAGAATTATGGATGTAGCGGAAGCAATAGGTCCTGATTGTGAAAAACCAATTGTTGGAATCAGACCTGGAGAGAAAATACATGAAGAAATGATCACTTCCTCTGATTCATATTTCACCTACGATCTTGGAAAGTATTACGCAATTCTTCCGGCTAGCCATAAATGGAAGTTGGATGATTTTATCAGTGAATTCACTGCAATAAAAGTAAAGGAGGGTTTTCAATACAACTCAGGTGAAAATACCGAATGGGAAACTGTGGACAGTATGCGTAAACTTATTCAAGAACACGTAGACTCTTCCTTTCATATAGTATAAGATGATGCCAATTCCCTATGGCCGCCAGTGCATCACGGACGAAGATATAGAAGCTGTAATTCAGACTCTTAAATCTGACTACCTCACCCAAGGGCCAAAAATCAAAGAATTTGAGGATGCTTTTGCTCATTATGTAGGTGCAGACTATGCCGTTGCGGTAAGCAACGGTACAGCAGCCCTTCATCTCAATTGCATTGCACTGGGAGTCAAACCCGGGGTAAAAGTTATTACCACGCCGATTACTTTTGCGGCATCGGCTAACTGTGTTCGTTACTGCGGGGGAGAAGTTGTTTTTGCGGATATAGATCCCGATACATATCTGATAGATATATTAAAAGTCCGGGAGTTGTTAGAAAAAAGCCCTAAAGGAACTTACAGTGGAATTATTCCTGTGGATTTTGCAGGAAGGGCGGTAGATCTTGAAGCTTTCCGTAAACTTGCGGATGAATATGGTCTATGGATTATAGAAGATGCATGTCACGCACCCGGAGGTTTTTTTGTGGATAGTACTAAAAATCAACAGTCCTGCGGGAATGGAAACTATGCTGAATTAGCAATCTTTTCTTTTCATCCTGTTAAGCACATTGCCGCTGGTGAGGGTGGAATGATCACCACCAGTTCCAAAGAATTGTATGAAAAATTGCTGATGCTTAGAACTCACGGAATTGTCAAGGATAATTCGAAATATCAGAATACAGGCACATTTGCTACAGGGGTGGATAAAGGTATTGCGCAGGAAGAACAGACGGATTATCCTGCCTGGTATATGGAAATGCAGGAACTTGGGTATAACTATCGCCTTACAGATATCCAAGCTGCTTTGGGATTAAGCCAGCTGGGTAGAGCAGATGATGGGATACAGCTACGCAGGGAGATTGCTGCAAGGTATCAACAGGCATTTTCGGATAGGAATTTTGTCCTTAGTCAATCAGGAGTAGTCGAAGGACATGCTTACCATCTATATATTTTGGAAGTAAAAGATCGTTTAGGCTTGTATAACTATTTGAGAGAAAAGTGCATCTATGCCCAGATTCACTATATTCCGACACATTTGATGCCATATTACAGAGAGCTGGGGTGGAAAGAAGGGGATATGCCTTTTGCCGAGGACTATTACAGGAATTGTATCAGTCTGCCAATGTTTCCTAATTTCAGTAATGAGGAACAGGAATTTGTGATTAAGACAATACTGTCCTATTATTCTGATGAGAGATAATCCTTAGTGAATTAGCTAAACTTATAATTATATCTTAAAAGTAGTGTCTAAACCAACTCCGGAGAAAAAGCTTTGCATAATACCTGCGAGGGGAGGAAGCAAACGCATTCCACGAAAGAATATTAAGGATTTTTTGGGGAAACCAATTATTGCATACTCTATTGAAGCTGCACTCAACTCAGGGCTTTTCGATGAGGTGATGGTATCTACCGATGATAAAGAGATTGCAGATATAGCCAAAAAGTATGGTGCTACAGTGCCGTTTTTCAGATCCCGGGAGACTTCAGATGATTATGCGACTACCGTTGATGTCCTTCTTGAGGTATTGGCGGAATATAAAAAAACAGGAGTCTATTTTTATGCTGCCTGTTGTATCTATCCTACAGCTCCTCTTATTCAGCAGCAGACCCTGGGCAAAGGGCTAGAAAAGCTTCTCAACGAGCGTTTAAATGTCGTATTTCCAGTTGTTTCCTTTGGTTATCCAATTTGGAGAGGGTTGCAATGGGAATCGGATAAGTTGGTAATGGTATGGCCGGAAAACATCAATAAAAGATCGCAGGATTTGGAGGAAATTTACCATGATGCCGGCCAGTGGTATTGGTTTATAACCGAAACTCTGCAAACAAATAAGAAGTTGATGGGTGAGAACTCAAGCGGGATAACGATAGATAGACTGCAGGTTCAGGATATTGATACCCTCACAGATTGGAAGCTGGCTGAATTAAAATATGAACTCCTACACAGTCTTAAATAAGCAAAAATTCTCTCTTGGTAAATATTCTTTAGTTCCGATAAGGAATGAGGATAAGTTTTCCATTATGAAATGGAGGAATGATCAAATTTATCATTTACGTCAAGCCAAACCTTTGACTGTTGATGACCAAGAAACTTATTTTAACGAGGTAGTTGCAAGACTTTTTAAACAACAAAACCCGGATCAAATTCTTTTTTCATTTTTAGAAGAAGAAAAGTGTATTGGATATGGGGGACTTGTTCATATTAATTGGACTGATAAAAATGCTGAAATTTCATTTGTAATGGATACTGCTTTGGAAGATCATTTTTTTAAAAAATTCTGGCAAATATATCTCCGACTAATAGAACAGATAGCTTTCACAAATCTTTGTCTTCATAAAATTTTCACATTTGCATTTGACCTTAGGCCTTATTTATATGAAGTTATTGAAGAAGTTGGTTATAGAAAAGAAGCAAGGTTAAAGGAACATTGTGTTTTCCATGGTAAATTTATTGATGTGATTATTCATTCCAAATTATCAGTTGATAATTTCTTTTTGAGTGTAGCGACTGAACGTGACGCAAAACTTCTGTTCCAATGGGCCAACGATCATGCTGTTAGACAGAGTGCTTTAAATAATGATCCCATCGAATGGGAATCCCATTTAAAATGGCTGAAATCCAAGTTGAATTCTCCTTTCACTAGAATTTTTATCCTTTACCAAGGCAAGCTTCCTTTGGGACAGATTAGGTTTGATTACAATATCGATACTTGGGAAATTGATTATTCGGTTGATCAGCAATTCAGAGGCAAGGGCTTGGGAAAGAAAATGGTTGAACTTGCAATATCAGAATTTGAAAGTCCATGTTTGGTGAAAGCTAAAGTAAAAAAGCAAAATGTGGCCTCATTAAAGGTCTTTCAGAAACTGGGGTTTGAGCAAATTCATGTCGATTCACCTTTTGTCACTTTTCAAAAGAATATATTATAATTATTTACAATGATGACAGTGGTCATATTTTCTATGTTTTACCTCCTGCCTGCTTTGGTAGGCACTGAAGAGCTAAGATAGATGACAGAAAGCTGTTTTAGTTAGTCCCGTTAGTTGTCAGGATTACCGAATTCTATATTACTTTAAAATTTTACTGGTACAGTAGTTGAGATTTATAAATACTTCAACAATGAATAAATTAGTGCTCTTGTCAGAGAAAAAAATGCATGAGGAGATTTTTTTAAATCTAAAAGTTTTATTTCCTTATTACGATTGGATACTAATTAATTCCAAAGCTGATTTTAATCTTTTATTACTTCAAGAGCTTGATCCTGAGAAGATATTTATCCCTCATTGGTCTTATATAATCCCTGAAGAAATTTATTCCAGATTTGAATGCATAGTTTTTCACATGACAGATTTGCCTATGGGAAGAGGAGGTAGTCCTCTTCAAAATCTGATTGTCAGAGGTTTTAAGGAGACAAAAATATCTGCACTAAGAGTAGAAAAGGGGATTGATGCAGGTTCGATATATATCAAATCCCCTCTTATGCTGTATGGAACCGCAGAAGAGATTTTTTTAAATGCTGCCAGTATTATACAGGAAATGATAGCTAAGATTATTATTGATAACCCTAAACCTACCCCTCAAGTAGGAGATGTAACAAATTTCCGACGAAGGAGACCAGAAGATAGCGATATTAAAAAATTGAAAAGTATAGAACAAATTTACGACTATATCCGAATGTTAGATGCAGAGAATTATCCTAAAGCATATGTAGATATAGGAGACTTTAGGTTAGAATTTTCAAGGGTTAAAAAGGAATCTCATCAGACACTTTTAGCAGATGTTAGAATCATTAAGAAATAAAAGAATTATGGTGGTAGTTGCCCACCCGGATGATGAATTACTTGGTCTTGGAGGTACCATGAACCGTTTGATTTTGGAATTTAACATCACAACTCATGTAGTAATCCTTGGAGAAGGCATTACTTCGCGCTCAGAAGAGAGGCATTCAAAGAATTGGGAGAAAGAGTTGAAAATACATAAGGAGAATATTAAGAATGCACAAATGGCAATTGGATACCATTCGGTTATTGCCTATGATTTTCCTGATAATAGATTTGATACTGTCGCACTGTTAGATATTATTAAAGTGGTAGAAAAAGAAAAGAGGGGATTTAGTCCTGAAATAATATTTACGCATCATGGGGGGGATGTCAATATCGATCATCAAAGAACATTTGAGGCTGTAGTAACTTCATGTAGACCTATGGAACATGAAAAAGTAAATACTATTATAACATTTGAAACTCCTTCAGGAACTGAATGGCGAGTTAATTCCGATCCTAGACATTTTTTTCCCAATTTCTTCGTTTCTATATCCAGAGAAAATTTAAATGCTAAGATCAAAGCCATGGAATCTTATGAATTTGAAAGCCGTCCCTTTCCTCATCCAAGGTCTCCAAAGGCACTGGAAATTCTAGCACAGCGTTGGGGTATTGCTGTAGGAAAAAATTACGCAGAGGCTTTTCAAATTGTCAGAACAATAAATATATAGAGTATGAGAATTGGTAATTTCAATCTTAAGGATGATTCGGAAATTTTCATTATCGCAGAGCTGTCTGCAAATCATAATGGGAGCTTTGAAGTGGCTATCGAAACAATTCGTGCAGCCAAGCGAGCAGGGGCTAACTGTATTAAACTACAGACTTATACGGCGGATACAATGACTATAAAGTGCGATAAAGATGATTTTTTAATCCAAGGCACTATTTGGGAGGGTCGGAATTTACATGAGTTATACACCGAGGCCTATACTCCATGGGAATGGCATAAAACCCTTTTCGAGGTTGCTGAAGAAGAAGGATTGGAGTGTTTTTCATCACCATTTGATCCTACTGCAGTAGATTTTTTGGAAACATTAAATACACCAGCTTATAAAATTGCTTCCTTTGAAATCACGGATATTCCTTTGATCGAGTATGTTGCTTCCAAGGGAAAGCCAGTTATAATTTCTACAGGAATCGCAACTAAAGAAGACATCGAGTTGGCACTTGATGCATGCTATAAAGCAGGAAACAGGGATATCGCATTACTGAAATGTACTTCTAGCTACCCTGCACCTATCGAGGAAGCCAATATGATCATGATTAAAGATATGGCCGAAAGATACGGGGTTGTCACTGGACTTTCTGATCATACGCTTGGAATTACTGTTCCGATAGTGGCTACTTGCTTTGGTGCTAAAATAATTGAAAAACATTTTATACTCGATAAATCAATTGGAGGTCCAGATTCATCTTTTTCATTGGATGAGCAGGAATTTTCGGAAATGGTGAGAGCTGTAAGGGATGCAGAAAAAGCACTTGGCGAAGTGAATTACACACCTACGGAAAAGCAGCTTTCCGGAAGGAATTTCAGCAGATCCCTTTATGCCGTAGAAGATATTAAAGCCGGGGAGTTGATCACAGCCCAAAATTTAAGATCTATTAGGCCGGGCTTCGGACTTCATCCAAAGCATTATGAAAAGCTTTTAGACACTTACGCATCCAGAGATTATGAAAAAGGTGATAGATTTACACTCGATTAATTTTCAATTGTTTTTTCATTTACCCTTGCATCCATTTATCAAATGATATCAGTTACCAAACCATTTCTACCTCCTAAAAATGTATATGATTCCTATTTGGAAGGCATTTGGAAGCGGCAGTGGCTGACTAATATGGGGCCGCTTGCCAGTGAGTTGGAAATGCGTATAAAAGAGCGGGAAGGGTTGAATCATCTGCTATTTGTATCAAGTGGGACTATTGCCTTGCAAATAGCCATAAAGGCCTTGGGATTGAAAGGGGAAATTATTACCACTCCATTTTCTTTTATTGCCACCACTTCTAGCATTGTATGGGAAGGTTGTCAGCCTGTCTTTGTTGATATTGAAGAAACATCCCTGAATATTGATGCCGATAAAATTGAAGCTGCGATTACTGAGAAAACCACCGCAATTTTGGCTACCCATGTTTACGGTAATCCATGCGACGTTGAGAGAATTGCTGAAATAGCCCAAAAACATAACCTAAAGGTAATATATGACGGGGCACATGCTTTTGGAGTGAGGTTGAAAGGCAAGTCTATATTTGATTACGGCGATGTGTCCATTTGTAGTTTGCATGCTACCAAGCTTTATCATTCTATTGAAGGTGGTCTATTGGTGACTCAGGATAATGCGCTTCTGAAGAAAATGGAGTATATGCGTAATTTTGGTTTTGCAGGTCCTGAAAGATTTGCTGAATTAGGGATCAATGGGAAAAATTCTGAATTCCACGCAGCTATGGGCTTGGCCAATTTGGATTACCTGGATTCTATCCTTGTACAGCGCAAGAAACTAACTGAGCGATATTGGTTACGTTTGGATAAGGCCAATTTAGTATCTCCTGTTTGGCATAAGTCTGCAACAAATAATTTTGCATACATGCCGGTAATATTTGAGAATGAAGAGACCTTACTCAAATGTATGGAACAGTTAAAGTTAAGGGAGATTTATACCAGAAGATATTTTTATCCGTCGCTAGCCGCAATTTTGCCTTATTTGACACCAGTCAGTATGCCTGTTACAGAAGCCATGGCGGTTAGAATTCTCTGTCTTCCGCTTTATTATGATTTAGCAGTAGAAGAAGTAGATCTGATTTGCAGGATTATGCTCAACGCAAAAAACAACTAAAATCTAGTTAATGAAATTTTATACTATTGGGATTTCCTGTATTGGAAGTGGAGTAGGTGAGTCCGTTATTAATTCCTGTCGTTTGTCGGGTTTACCATTGAAGACTGTGGGACTGGGGACAAACCCTTTCGCCTATGGGGCTTATGCATGTGATACATTTGATTACACGCCTACTATATATGCATCAGATTTTGTAGATAAGCTAATTGAAAAATGCAAAAAACATCAAATCGATCTACTTATTCCCGGTAGAGATGATGAAGCACTGATATACGCTAAGAATAGAAAAAGATTTGCTCAAGAAAATATCGCAATCTTGGCTGCAGGTGAAGAAATAATTTCTATTTGTAGAGACAAGGAAAGGATGAGTCTGGAGTTAAATCCAATTGTAGACGTTTTTGTTAAATGCTATGATAAAGATAATTTACAAGGACTTATTGAAAGTGGTGAAGCTGAATATCCTCTACTTGCAAAACCCCGAAGTGGTTTTGCGTCTATGGGAGTGGAGATTATCAGAAGTGAAGCAGATCTGGTGAAAATAACCGATGATCATATTGTGCAGGAACTTGCAGTGCCCTTGCCTGATGATCCCAACTATCAACTTTATATAAATGGAATAGCCAAGAACCAGAATCCCCAGGTTTCCGAGATTTCAATACAACTAGTATTATCTCAAGAAGGAGAAATAATTGGTAAAATGGCTTCCTTTAATAAATTAAGCAACGGAGTTCCTATTGAGATTTTACCTTATGAAAACGATCAAATCTGGGCTGTAGTGGATAAACTACTCCCTGTTTTCAAAGAGAAAGGCTTGGTGGGGCCTCTGAATATACAAGGAAGATTGACCAAGAAGGGACTCAAAATCTTTGAGATGAATCCCCGATTCACGGGGATTACAGGTATGCGGGCATTGATGGGATTTAATGAGGTAGAAGCTTGTATAAAAAGTTGGCTTAATATAGATTCGAGTGTTTACCTTAAAATCAACAATAACCGTTTTGGGATACGGCAGACTACTGATAAAGTACTCTCGTTTGATAGAAATGAACTCGCTCAGTCACTCGCCCAACAAGTCAGTCCACGTATATTTCCCTTGACTAAGACGGTTCTAGTTACAGGAGCCTCCGGATATTTGGGAAGAAGCTTGGTAGAAGAATTACATTCCAACCAAGAGGTACGGGTAATTGCTATGGGAAGAAGTGCCGAAAAGCTAGAGAAGCTTTTTAGTAAGTCCGGAATTGAGTTTTATGATTATTCGGCTCTTTTCAATGGCGAATTCTCGGTAGGAAATATAGACATTGTAATCCATTCGGCATTTGCAAGACCTCACTGTACTGAAACTGAAATAGCAGAAAGCTTGGATTTTACGTCCAACTTATTTACATGCTTGGCACGACATCAGATTCCGTATATTATTAATTTATCCTCTCAGAGTGTATATGGTCAGACTCTTACACCATTATGGAAGGAATCTGATCCTGTAGCCCCCACTATGCCCTATTCGCAGGCTAAATATGCCTCTGAATTAATGTTAAAATCAATTTCTAAGTTGTACCCGCATATTACTACCACCTCCTTAAGATTAGCAGCAATATCTGGTGGGAAAAAGGGATTGGTTCCGGTCGATCTTCTCTCAAAGTTGGTTCTAAAGGCGGTGAGAGGTGAAAATCTTGTAATAGTTGGAGGAAAGCAAGAGTTGGAAATTATGGATGTGCGTGACGCTGTCAGATATATTGTCCGCTTCACTGAGCAAATAAATCCTTCATCAGAAGCAGTTTACAATTTGGGTGCTAATGGCATTTACAATATAATGGACATCGCTAAAATGGTTAAACGTGTAGTTGAAGATATATCTAATCAGACAGTTGTTGAATTGGAGTTGAAACCCTCAGAGGCTGATTTGAAATTTGGAATGGACTCTTCACGAATTGAACGTAAATTGGACATATCTCCCGAATATAACCTTGAATCTACAGTAAGGTCTCTGGTTTCATTTTTTGATTCAAATCAGCGAAAATGAAAGTCTTAATTTTTGAAAGTTGGCACGAAGCTCCCCAGTTGGAAACAAGTCTGGAGTTGGCGGAAGAGTATGCAGAAAACGGTCATGAAGTTTATTATGTTCATATAGGAGGAATACTCCCTTATGTAGAATGGTACAATGGAATCAGCAAGGGGGTTTCCAAAAGTTTGTATCGCAAAAGTGTTCAGCACAAAATTAATTTAGCCCACAAATTAATAAATTCTCAAATCCAAGTAGCGACTGATTCCATGCTTTCTGGTCAAGAAATAGAATCGTTAAATGAGGAATTGACATTCAAGAATCTGGAGGAGCTAAAAGCATATGTATGGGATGGGATTGATGTTGGGTTAGCCGCTGCCTCTTCTCATATATCGGTCACCAATGATCTTGATCCGGATACCTTAGTACATAAAGAGGTGATCAACCGAATCATTCATTCCTCTAAGATTGTTGCTACATCCTTTCAAAAATGGTTGGATAAGGTTGCTCCGGATCTGGTGCTTTTCAGAAATGGAAGAGTAGCTACTTATCGTCCAATCCTTCGTATTTGTCAAAGGGAGAAACAACAATTTTTGGTTCATGATAGGGCATGTGACAAATTCCATTATTCTCTTGGACCAACCTATAGGCATGATTGGGAAATGAGGAAAGATGAACTGGAGGAAAACTGGGAAAAGTCAGTTCTTCCTATGAGTACAAAACAAAAAATTGGCCGCGATTTTTTTGAAGAAAGAAAAGTAAGGAAAAATGATTCGTTTACGGTATTTGCCAAGGACCAAAAGGTAGGCTTGTTGCCAAGTTCTTGGAATACGGAGAATTTCAATGTGGTTTATTTCAATTCCAGTATTTCAGAATATGCTGCCGTGGGAGATGAGGTAAACCCACATGTTCTTTTTGATTCGCAGGAGGATTCATTGGTTGAAATAGCACGCCATCTTTCCAACAGACCCAATACTAAATTATACCTGCGGCTTCATCCAAACCTGATTAATCAAAGTGGACGAGAGAAAGAATTGTGGTATAATCTTGAGTCGGATCAGATAGATGTCATCAAGCCTGATTCTCCTATTGATACGTATACACTCATAGAGCAAGCCGATTTGGTGATATGCTATCTATCCACGGTGGGTGTAGAAGCGGCTTACAGTGGCACTCCTACCATTTCACTAAGTCATTCTTTGTATTCAAGGTTAGATGTGGTTTATCAGCCTGCTACAAAGGAAGAATTGTTTGAGTTGCTGGATACTGAAAATTTGCCTGCCAAACCCAACGAAAGATGCCTTGAATATGGTTTTTACATGAAAACTCACGGAATAAAACATAAGTATTTCCAGGCGCTCACTCATCGCAGCGGAAGATACAAAGGAGTTGATTTGCAGAAACTTGATTTTAAACAGACAAAGAAAAAGTTAATCAGTCCGATCAAGAAAATTTATAAAAAGTTTATCAAAATGAATAAAGGCTAATATCCAACTAATGAAAGTGAATCCAAGCAGCTCTTCTGAGGTACTGTTGAGCATATGTTGCCTGACTTATAATCACGCAAATTTTATTGAGCAGGCAATAGAAGGATTTTTAGCCCAAGAAACAGACTTTTTGTATGAAGTTCTTATCCACGATGATGCCTCCACAGATGCGACTACTGCAATCATACAAACTTATCAAGCTCGGTACCCTGAAATTATCAAGCCGATAATCCAGAAGGAAAATCAATGGTCTAAAGGTCTCCGTGCAGTCTCTGCCACTTATAATTTTCCAAGGGCAGCAGGGAAATACATAGCCATGTGTGAAGGTGATGATTATTGGACAGATCCAACAAAACTTCAAAAACAGGTAGACTTTTTAGAGAAGAATCCGGATTACGTCATTACCTACCATGATGCAATGGTGATAGATGACAATGAGAAAGTAATAAAAAAATCCAAAATGCCTGATCATAGTAAAAGGGATTATTCCAAAAAAGACCTGATCGGTGGAAAAACGAATATTCTGACTTTGTCTATGGTCTTCCGTAATCTGGATATAATTAAAGAACAGGCTGAAGAGACTAGTTACTTTATGAACGGTGATAATTTTATCACCGCGCAATTAGGCTTATTTGGAAAAGGAAAATATTTCAATGAAATCAAGCCAGCAGTTTATCGGCAACATACGGGGGGTGTTTGGTCCGATATCGGAAACGAAAAAAAGATCGCCAATAAAATCAACACCCATTATTGGATGTATCGCTACTTTACTAGAAAAGGGAATCACAATGCTGCAAAACTATATTTGCGTAAATTATCAGGTAGCGTCAGTTTGATTGACAAAAAGCATCGATTCATTCTTGTAAAGCGAGGAATAATGGCAAAGCTTATTTCGGGGATTTCTCAATTTATTTTGAAATTTTAAAGTATTAGATGCCCCGCTTATTTCCTATATGAATCTTCTTTTTTACTCAAATAGATCTCCTTATAAAACTACCAGCCAAGGTGGGGCAGAGACATCTTTGCGATTGATAGCTTCTAAATTCGCAGAATTAAATCATAGGGTAATTTATGTTGCCAGAGACGAACAGACTCCATTGAAAAAAGTAAGTCAAATCAATGGTGTCACTGTTATTCATATAAAAGAGGTTGGATTTCCTTTTGCAAAATCCGGAATTGGAAAAAAAATAAAAGAGAGGTTCAATGAATACCTTACCTTTCTTTTGATGCCCAGCATATTAAGAAAGAATAAAATAGAAATTGTCCATACGTATTATCTATTGCGACCATGTTTATGGTTTCTGAAATTTAAGAGGCAGAAAAATTTTGATTTTAAGCTGGTTGTCAGGATGGCGGGAATGCATTGGGAGAAATCTATTAAGTTGAAGCCTTCACTTAAAAGACAATACCAGCAAATTTTCTACCAGGCTGATTCCCTAAATTTCATATCAAGTGGCCTATATGATATGTTCTTAAAGTCTACCAGCCTATTGGACTTATCCCAAGGTTCCAAGTATTTCATCAAAGATATTGGTGTGGAACCGTCTATTTCAGAAGGTGAAAAATGGAAGTTGAACCAACGACCTATATTTAAAATACTGATGGCAACTAGGATGGCAAAGTTAGCTAAGCGTCATGATCTTCTTATTAAAGCCTTGTCGGAACTTGACGCTAGTATTGCTTGGGAGTTGACTCTTGTAGGAGAAGGGGAGAAAAAAGAAGAAATTGAGGAATTGATTTTAGATTTGAATTTGCAAAAGCGAATTCAAATCTTTCCCTTTATGAAGCAAGAAAAGCTGAAAAAGATAATGCTTGATTCTGATTTATTGTGTCTTGCTACAGATTATGAAGGATTGAGCAAAATCATAATTGAATCTATGTCAGTAGGTTTGCCTGTGTTAGCCTCTGATGTGGTGCCCTTGAACCAATATATCATCGATGGAGACAATGGCTATTTGGCAATTAACACCGTAATGGGTTGGAAAGAGAAATTTATACAAATTATCAAGAATAAGGAGCAATCGGAAAATGTCTCCTCCCAGGCTATTAAATTTATTAGAAATAATTACAATCCTAATAAGAATATTCTAATGTACGAAAAGGAATTTTTAAGCTTATTGGAGAGTAAATCTCAGACAACCGCATGAAAGAAAAAGAGATTCGTTTTTCAGATATCATAAAAGCACTAAAAATAAATCGTATTCTGATATTGATAAGCGTTTTAGTTGGATTGTTTTTGGGTTTTATACAATTTTTAGGATCTCCTAACGAGTATATTTCCACGACAACACTTCTGCCTGTGATAGAACAATCCGGTAAGCTACCCGGTGGCTTGGGAAGTTTGGCTGGGCTTGCGGGGATTCAATTGAATGAAAATAGCGGGAGTACAATCCCTCCTAATCTCTACCCTGATGTCGTTAACAGTACACCTTTTGGACTTTATCTTATCAAACAGGAGTTTTATTTTAAGGAGATTGACGAAAGCCTACTTTTAGAAGATTATTTCGTCGATTATCAGGAGCGAACACTTTTCGATAAAATCAAAAGATTTCCGTCTAATATCTTAGGACTGTTTAAGAGCGGAAATACTCCCAAAAATCCAACTGTGGAGAAGGAACAAATTCAACAAGACCCTAAAAAGTTAGCCCCGAAAGAAAGCTCCGCACTTTCACAGATCAGGAGCAGGGTGAGTGCAGAGGTAGATCTGGCGATGGGGTTGGTAACGGTCCAGGTTAAAATGCAAAACCCTGAAGTGGCTGCCAAATTAACAGAACTTACTTATAGTTACCTCTCCGAATACATTATGGATTATAAGGCAAGTGCAGATAAACGTAACTTGGCATTTATTCAAGAGAGGCTTGAAGAAGCCAAATTGAATTATGAAAAGGCTCAGCTAAACTTGGCTAATTTTAGAGACAGAAATTTTAATCTGTCCAGATCCAGCTCACAAGTCAGGGAGGAGCAACTTCAAAATGAGGTTTCGATTCAATTTAATGTGTATAATGGTTTGGCCCAAGAAGTAGAACAGGCTAAAATAAGGGTTCAACGAGCCTCCCCCGTTTTTAATGTACTTGAGCCTCCGTACGTTCCTCTTAAGGAATCGAGCCCTAAATTGATTCTGAATCTTGTGGTTTTTGGATTTTTAGCTGCAGTGCTGTCGATTTGTTACATTCTGCTCTTTAAGCCTATAGAGTTAGAATAATTATGGGTCAGCCTATTTTGTTTGTCATCAACTCGCTACGTTTGGGTGGTGCGGAGAAAATATGCATTGAATTGGCCAATGCATTTGTGGAAAGAGGGATTGCCGTTGATCTTATGGTATTGGAATTGCGCGAGGCAGTATTGCAAGAAAGGCTGAATCCAAAAGTCAGACTGATCAATCTGGAAATAAACCATGCACGTCAATCTTTTTTCTCTATTAAAAATATTTTGGTCAAAAGTAACTACGGGGAAGTTTTGGTTTTTACGTTTCAACTGAGTGTAGTCCTTGTACTCATTCGTAAATTATATGGGCTTAAATTTCGAATTACTGCCAGAGCTATCAATAATTTATCAGAGAAGTTTAGACGTGAAACATCGCTTTGGCACAAGTACGTAGGCCAATTTTTAATCAGGAAATTTTACTTCGATGTAGATACTATTATAGCGCAATCCTCTGGAATGCAGAAAGAACTGGAAGATTTACGTGGAACTGGCCGAACTACTATTAAGACCATTTTTAATTTTCATCAGCTACGGTCTTTGAATGAGTTATTTGTTGATGGAAAAGGAGTTGGTCAGGAAGGACAGTGTAATTTACTTTTTGTTGGCAAACTAAAACCTCAGAAGAATGTTGGTTTCCTATTGGAAGTAGCTCATGAATTAAAAAAAGCTGGGCAGTATTTTCATTTTACTATAGTAGGAGATGGTCCTGAGATGAAATCATTACTTGAACTTAGGGGGAAATATGCGTTGGAGAAAGAAGTCACCTTTGCAGGAATGCAAAAGAATGTTTCTCAGTTTTACGCCAAAGCTTCTGTAATGCTGTTGGGCTCATGGTATGAGGGCTTCCCTAATGTAATCCTGGAAGCAATGGAATATGGTATTCCAGCAGTATGTGTCAACTGCCCAAGTGGCCCGGAAGATATAATTATAAATGGTGAAAACGGAAAATTAGTTGAAGGCCATCACGTCCGTACATTTTCCGAGGAAGTTATTCAAGTGCTACATACGAAATGGGATAGAGATGTAATTAGAAATAGCCTAAAGCGGTTTTCTAAAGATGCTGCTGTTCAGAAATACGTCGATCTGTTGGTAAAAAGCGATTGTTAAAGTGCTGTTAAGGATAAAAATAAGGACTGTAATTGATTTTCTTTTGGTGGGGTATTTGGTTACACTGATTTTCCTATATCCGTATGGATTACCGCTGATAGGTAAAAATAACCTGAGAGTTTCAGATCTAATGGCCTTGCCGCTGATTTTTCTATGTTTGGTAGTTTTAGCTGAAAGGAAGCGCATTAAGGATTATGCCGTTTTAAATTCATTTGTACTTGCATTTATAATTTTTGAGTTAGCCTATCCTGTTTTAGGGTTATTGTCAGGGTATGAGGGGCTTGGAGCGATATCAAATTCCTTACGCATGGCTTTGATTTGGTTGCCGTTTTTTCTTTACATCCATGTATCAGAGGTGGAGAAAGTAGAGCGTTTGGATGGTTTGGTAAATAGTCTTTTGAAAATCAGTATAGTAATTAACCTTACTTATGGTTTGATGCAAATAGCAAGCAGGTTAAAGATGATTCCCGGTTCTTTTCTGATCACCAATTATATGACACCTTTCGCTGTGGATGATCACTTTCGCGTGACCGATGGGATACGTGCTTCGGGATTTTTCGTGAATACCACAGGTTTGTCAGTATTTGCTATTCTTGCCATGACTTATTTTTTGGCAAGATTTATAGGTAAACAAAAAAGTTGGGATGCTCTGTTTATCTTAATCAGTTTCATTACTGTAGTTATCACCACATCTAGAGCTGCTGTTTTGACGGCTTGTCTTACCTTGTTTTTAGGTTGGATTTTTTTCGGGAAACGTCAAAAAGCCCTTACCGCTTTGGTCTTTCTAAGTTTTGCCATATTCACCCTCGTACTTATAGATCACTACATAGGCATGGATGTTTTGTTCGGACGGTTTTTTCGATTGCTCGAAGGAGGAGCTTCTGACAAATCATTTTCGGCAAGATCAGAACGCATTTGGCCCAAAGTATTTCAGAAACTTGAGCCTTATGAATACGGCACACTTGTAAATGCAGTTAGTAAGGTTGGATTAGTTGATTCAGGTTACTTAACTTATTACGCACAGGGAAAATGGCCATTCGTTGTAGTGCTGGCACTACTGCTGGTAGGAAGTTTTGTCAAGTCGATAAATTTATTTTTTAATAAGGATAACTGGGGTCTTTTTTTGGTGATGGGGACCGTGGTATATCTGGGGTTAACGATGGTTGTTTTAAATCCTATCAGATCACCTTTTGCCATATTTTTTCTCTTATTCGGTTTGTGGTTATCTGAATCCTATGCAATTAGAAATGCCAAAAATTAAAATTCTGTATATAGTATCTACTCTTGAACGAAAGGGGCCGACAAATCAGCTCTTTTACCTTATCAAGTATCTAGATACCAGTCAGTATGAAGTAATGGTCCTGACTCTTTCCAAAGAACCTGGGAATTCAATGATCCGGCAATTTACTTCAAATGGAATAGCTGTTTTGTCATTGAATTTCGGAAGGGTGAAAGGGATATTTTACAATAGAAGAGCGATTGATAAAGTTGTAAAAAATTATAATCCTGATATAATTCAGGCTATGGGACTTCGGTCAGATGGGTATCTTACCGAATATACGGACAAGGCAAAGTGCATCACCACATCGAGAAATTTCCCGGTGATTGATTACCCCAAAAAATATGGGAAAATCAAAGGAACCTTGATGGCAAGGCAACACTTGGAATATTTCAGGAAACTCTCAGTAGTGTCTTGCTCACGGGCAATTTCAAATCAACTGATTTCGGTTGGAGTAGAATCTCATGTAATTCAAAATGGAATTGATTTGGATTTGTTCAAGCCAGCCTCAAATAAAGCGCAGAAGAGGGCTAAGATGAGTCTGCCTTCTTCAAGTCGGATTTTTGTAGTAGTAGGAAGTCTTATTGAAAGAAAGAATGTAAAGCTGATAATCGATGCTTTTTCAGTTGTGGATAAGGAGGATATTTTGCTGATTGTAATAGGGGATGGACCTGAAATTGGGAATTTAAAAAATGCAGCGGGGAATAAGAATATTAGATTTGTCGGAGATATCCCAAATGTTATTGACTATTTGCAGAGTTCGGATGTAATGATTTCAGCATCCTTGGCTGAGGGATTGCCCAATGCTGTACTTGAGGGTCTGGCTTGCGGGCTTTCCGTAATTTTGTCAGCAATAGAACCACATAAGGAAATCATTGAGGGGTCTGCATTTGAGCAAGGACTATTCCATACTCAGGAGCAATTAAGTAATATGATTAACCAATATGCAAGTTTGGACTTCCAATTAATAGATCCCACTGAAGGCCCTTTACTCATTAGAGAAAAGTTTAGTGCCGAAAAAATGTCAAAGAATTATCAGGAATTTTACATTCAGAATTTATGAGTACTCAATTTAGTTCTTGGGAAAGGTTGCTGGCCAAATCTCTCAGTGCTTTTCCACAAGCTAAAAAGACATTAAAAAAAGTCTACCAACAGATTAATTATAGGATCTATAAAAAGAACTACCAGTACGGATCAGACTACCGTGTAGAAGAAATACAGGAAGGTAAGGGAGAGACTTTTTTCGGTTATTATGATAAATCGCCTGAATCGAATGACGGAAAATTCATTCTTTACCACTATTCTAAATATTCCACAAAAAAAAAACCGTCACCGTTACATCAAATTGAAGTAAGATTATGGAATATTTCGGAAGGTTTGTGCGTTTTTAAAAGGAAAATTAGAAGTTACAACTGGCAGCAGGGGGCAAGGCTTCAATGGCTTGGTAGCACTAAATTCATCTTCAATGACTATAAAAGCGAAATTGGGTATCATGCTGTAGTAGTAGACTTCTCTACCGGGAGTTTCATGGAATACATCCTGTCAATGCCTGTTTATGATTGCACAGAGGAATATGCACTGAGTCTTGATTTTAGTAAACTTCATCAATTAAGACCTGACTATGGATATAGAAACCATACAGAGGCTGCAGAAACTCTAAAATTTAATGAAGAAGGAGTTTTCCGGGTTGATTTAGAAACAAGTAAACAGAATTGCATAGTAAATATTGAAGATTTAAGTAAAGACGAGTTTACTAGTGCTTCTTTTGATGTGAAATCAGTTCCTTTGCAAGAGCAAAAGATTAATCACATCATGATTTCGCCTGATGGGTCACAATTCGTGTTTCTTCACAGGCTTTATATCAACGGTAGACGATTTGATCGTTTGTTTGTAGCGAATCAGTATGGGGATGACGTAAGATTATTGGCGGATGATCAAATGGTTAGTCATTATAGTTGGATAGACAATGAGCAATTGATTGTATATATGAGAGTCATAGGTCAGGGAGACTGTTATTATATAGTCGATGTCGGTAGTGGCGAAGTATTTCCGTTAAGGGAGACTATCCAAGGGTTTGGTGATGGTCACCCAAGTGTTTTTGACCAACTGATGGTCACGGATACCTACCCAAATAAGAGTAGAATGAAAGAATTGTTTTTATATGATTTGGAGAAAGATAAATTGGTAAGATTAGGTGAGTTTTTTGAAAGTTTAGAATTCTCTGAGGAGACACGCTGCGATCTGCATCCAAGATTTTCCAATGACGGAAGAAAAGTATACTTCGATTCTGTCCACAGTGGGACAAGAAAATTACATTGGATAAATCTCTATGGATAAATTTTCATGCCTTATGTCTTTTTATAAAAAAGACAATTCGGATTACTTAGAACAGGCATTTTATAGCCTTCAAGGGCAAACTTTGCCTGCGGATGAGATTATATTGATTCAAGATGGGCAAGTAGGAGCTGATTTAGAAAATATTGTCAAGAAGTGGAGCCAGCGACTACCCATCAGATTATTTGTTAATCGGGAAAATATTGGCTTGGGAATGAGCCTGAAAAAAGGGTTAGAATTATGTTCTTATGAGTTTGTGGCGAGAATGGATTCAGATGATATCTGTCATCCGGAACGATTTGAGCACCAATATAATTTCCTCAAATCTCATCCCGAAATAGCTGTTGTCGGAAGCTGGATAGCGGAATTCTCGGAGACCATAGAGAAAATTTCAAACTACAGAAAGCTGCCCTCAGATTCAGAAGAACTTTTTTTCTTTGCGAAGAAAAGATGCCCCCTGAATCATCCCACAGTAATGTATAGAAAGTCAGACATCAATAAAGTAGGAAGCTATTTCAATTTTAGATTCCAACAGGATTACCATCTTTGGGGTAGACTGCTGAATTCCGGATTTAGGATAGCTAATATCCCAAAATCACTCGTTTATATGAGAGTTGATGAGCGTTTGTTTAACCGTAGAGGAGGGATCAGGTACTTTCAGATAGAAACCCAAGTCCAAAAAACTTTTTTGGACATAGGGTTCATCAACAAACTTGAATTTATTAGAAATTACATAATTAGGGGATGTATTAGGCTTATACCTAATTCTTTGCGTAAGAATTTCTATGAAACATTTTTGCGGTAGATCAAGGGGTTCCTTTCAGGATTTTAAATAATCTGTCCAATAAAGTAGCGGGTTCATTTTTAGGATTAAGCAATTCTTCAAGATATAATTCCAGGTGTGAATAGTGGGTATTAGCGGCAATATTTTTTGAATCGGCAGGGTCAGATGGGTCTAGACCATTACTGAGTTCCCAGCTGTCCGGAATGCCGTCTAAATCAGAATCTTTAGGATTTGGGATGCTTTCTAATGTTGGCCATCCTCCTACATCTTCTTGACTATCTATCATTCCATTGTCACCGTAAGTTGCCGTGCCCATTTCTATTTCTTTGACAATCCTTTGATCAATCAAATCTCTTCTATAACTAGCTCCTGCCTTTTTCAAAACTTTTTCAAAAGCATCTTGGGGTGTGTCTTGTGATATTTCGGAAAGAGGGAATGGTTTACCCATTCTTGCTTTAGCGACCTCATTGCCTCTCACAGGTCCTTTCCAATTGCCTCCATGCCAGTTGTCTTGAGAGCCGGAGGGATCCCCATAGATAAAATTGCCATTGATGTAGAATTTTCCTTGAGGTTCCATAATTCTAAGCATTCTATACTTTTGATCTTCTTGAGTGGCAGGTCCATACTTATAGTAGTTATTTATCAGATTATGATTGCCCCCTTCTCCGCCATAGGACGAATAATTCACCCAATTATACAGCACGTTGTTGCGAAAGTCAACAAGTTCTTCATCCGGTTTTTTGTGATACCTGGATCCATTGAACCGGGGAAGTCTGGCATAAAGATGGGCCATTAGGTTATGATGAAATGAAGCTTTCTTACCACCCCATAGACCTCCATAGCCGTGAGCTCTTCCTGTAGCATGATAGGAATGATGTAGACCTTCAGATATAATTGACCATTGCAAAGTGAAGTTTTCGTTGTCATAGAAAGACGCTACTTCATCATTCCCCCAGCTAAATGAACAATGATCAATAATCAAGTTTTTCCTTTTTACTCCTGTGATAGCATCAAGCTCCTTTTTGGCTTTATCTCCAACTCTAACTCTGATATAGCGGATGATTAAATTATCTGCATCTAATACCAGGGGATAGTTTTGAATTGTGATCCCATCGCCGGGAGCAGAATGGCCTGCAATAGTAAGATTTCCATTCTTAATGGTCAATCTACTCTGAAGTTCAATATTACCCGAAACCTGAAAGACAATTGTCCGTTTGCCTGAAGAATTCACAGCTTCTCTTAAACTGCCCGGACCGCTATCATTTAGATTGTCAACTATTAAAACTTTTCCCCCTCTTCCTCCGGAAGTATATCTGCCAAAGCCTTCGGCAGTAGGAAAAGCCAATTGCTGGGCATAGGCAGAAAGGAAAAACAGTTGGAAGAGAAATAGATATACCACTGATTTCATTATAGAAGGGTTAATGATGATCATAAATTATTAAATCCTTAATTTATAATTTATGATCGGTTTTAAGTTAAAAATTGACTCACTTTGTGTGGATTTATCCATTACAATAAAAATTATTCAAAAATCCCGCCGCATTAGTGCTGCTTCGGGAAATTCAAAATAAGAATATCTGTCGTTCTCTGTAACAAAGTAGCCAGCTATAAGAACCTTAGGATTTACAAAACTTTAACAGGAAGAAGGATAGGGGAATACCCCATTTAGCGAATGAGAACATCTGTCATTTTAAAGCCACATCTGCCCATATCAAAGAGGCTTATTCTTTTAGTTCTATTTATGTGGCTGAGTTCAATGGGTTTTTCGCAAAATCTAAATACAGCTACCCCCGTACTTGAGGAATATCTCCGAAGAGAACAAGTAAAGGGGGCTTTTAATCCTGATTATTCATTTCAAATAAGACCGATTAGTATAGATGGTAGAGACTCTACGTCATCCTCCAGAGCTGTTTTATCTTTTTTGGCAGGAAAGAATCCATCCAATCCTAACGTGCGATTCAATATTCTGCCTGTAATTTCCAGCTCTGAATTTAATAGTAAAAGACCTTATGGTTGGGGCAATAAGGGCATGATTCCCAATGTGGGTGCTCAGACTTATTTAAGCACTGGGTTTTATGCCAGATTTCATTTTCTGGAAATACAGTTCCAACCAGAGTACGTATATGCTCAAAATAAATCCTTTCAAGGTTTTTCGGAAAATTTTCCTGCTAGAGTTATTCAATCCAGATTCTTTTTTTGGAATAACGCAGACACCCCGGAGAGATTTGGAGATGATGCATATTCTAGATTTTGGTGGGGGCAATCACGTTTCAATCTGATAGCAGGTCCAATAAATTTTGGGGTTTCTACCCAGAACATTTGGTGGGGACAGGGACAGTTCAATTCATTGGTTTTTAGTGATAATGCAGAGGGTTTTCCACATTTGTATTTGAGTACCAGGCGACCGATTAAAACAATTGTGGGGAATTTTGAAGCACAGATTATCATGGGAACGCTGGAGAATAGTGGTTTGGAACCCACCCAAAATGAGTTTTTGAATGGGAGATATTTTGAACCCTTTGACGGTGACTGGAGATACCTCAATGGAATGACAGTTACTTACAATCCTAAATTCTTACAGGGTTTGTTTCTTGGTTTTAGCCGAACATTTCAGCAATACAATAAATACCGCGTAAAGGATTTTGGCGGCTACTTTCCAATATTTGAAGGATTTCAAAAAGAGAAATTTTTAACAAATGGCAATTCTATAGAGTATGATAGTAATGGTCAAGATCAACAGGTAGTCTTATCATTACGCTATCTGGCTACAAAGGCCAACTTTGAAATATATGCCGAATATGGGAGAAGAGATCATGCATTAAATTGGCGTGATTTTATTCTGAACCCTGAACACGCCAGGGCATATTTGTTTGGTTTTCAGAAGCTTTTCAATACGTTTAGGGGAAATGATTTTATTCAGGTAAGAGGAGAAATGACTCATCAGTCAGAATCAGTCAATCGCTATATCAGATACCTTGGGCTATCTGGAAATCAGTCGTGGCATACGCATGGAAAGGCCCGGGGATTTGTAAACTATGGCCAGACGCTAGGAGTGGGAAGTGGGGTAGGATCCAATGTGCAAACTCTAGAAATTTCAAAGGTTTCTGGATTTGATAAACGGGGGATTGTCCTTGAGCGCTTGGCAAATAATCAAGACTTCTTCTATCGGGCATTTGGACAGAATTCAGAGAAAAAGCCTTGGATCGATTACAGTATAGGGCTATTGTGGGATCAGCAATGGAATAATTTCATACTAAGCGGCAAAGCCCAATTCATCAAAAGCTATAATTACCAGTGGCAAAGCGCTGAGGATAGCTCCCCCGAATTTCCCAAAGGATACAACCCTTTTGCATTCTATGGAACTGTAAATCTGATCTATCAAATCGGTAGGTAACAAACAACACCTTCAATTTTAATTCTCTCAAATTCTGTTAGTTTTGCACAGTATTGACTGAGTACTATTGTTACTCAGTTTAAGGTGGTGTTATTCATCTGTCACCCAATTATTGCCCTGCGAAAAAAGGGAATTTAAAAGAACAGGTTGCTAGATTACAGATTTATGTCGCATCTGTAATTGAAAGGGCGAAGCTGAAAATTCATTAGAAATAGAGGTCAAAAATTATCTTTTTGAGGGATTATCCTACGAAAGCAAACCATATGAATACAGAATTAAAAGACGTAAAAATTGCCATTATCGGATTAGGGTATGTTGGACTTCCTTTGGCAGTGGAGTTTGCAAAAAAGTACACTACAATCGGATTTGATATTGATACTAAGCGGATAGGGGAACTGAATGCAGGAAGGGACAATACGCTTGAGATTGCCGATGAGTTGCTTCAGTCTGTACTCGTGAAGAATTTTGATATGCCTGATACAAATGGGTTGCTTGTAACTACTCAATCCTCCTATCTTGCTGATTGTACAGTGTATATCGTTACGGTGCCTACACCTACAGATAAACATAATCGCCCGGTATTGACTCCAATGCTGAAAGCATCTGAGAACATTGGTCGGTACCTCAAAAAAGGAGATGTGGTCATCTATGAGTCTACAGTATATCCCGGTGTTACAGAGGAAGAATGCGTGCCTGTACTTGAGAAAGTATCAGGAATGAAATTCAATGAAGATTTTTTTGCCGGCTACTCCCCGGAGCGGATTAATCCGGGAGACAAGGAGCATACGGTTGCCAAGATTCTGAAAGTCACCTCTGGCTCTACACCCGAAATCGCGGAGTTTGTAGATCAGCTCTACCGCACCGTCATTACGGCAGGAACTCACAAAGCATCTTCTATCAAAGTGGCGGAGGCAGCCAAGGTGATAGAGAATTCCCAGCGGGATATCAACATTGCTTTTGTAAACGAACTGTCAAAAATCTTCAACTTACTGGGGATAGATACGAATGAGGTTCTGGAAGCTGCCGGTACCAAGTGGAATTTTCTGAAATTCAAACCGGGATTGGTAGGAGGGCATTGCATAGGGGTAGATCCCTTCTATTTGGCACAAAAGGCCCAAGAAATGGGATATCACCCCGAAATCATCTTGGCAGGACGCCGACTGAACGACAGCATGGGGAAGCATGTCGCTACTGAAGTGGTCAAATTGATGATGCGTAAGGACATCAAGGTAATCGATTCCAAAGTTTTGATTTTGGGATTTACTTTTAAAGAGGACTGTCCGGATGTACGAAATACACGGGTTATAGACATCTATCGGGAGTTACAGACTTATGATATGGAGGTGGATGTATTTGATCCATGGGCAAGCCGTGAAGAAGTAATTCATGAATATGGAATCACTATGTTGGATAAGAGCAATACGATTGATTTGTCTTCCTATTCTTCGGTGATACTTGCCGTGGCACACAAGGAATTCCTAAAGCTTCCAATATCCAAATCAGCTAGTCAAGTGGTATTTGATGTTAAGGGAGTTTTGGAAAAGGATCGGATTGATGCAAGACTTTAATTAATTGTTTGATTGAAAAGTAAGTATAGAAGCCCTCATTGTCTCGTATATGTTTATATTTGATAATAGGGACTTTTCAATGGGCTATAAATGATCCAAGTAGTTAGATGGTATAGTTTTACAGAGTGTATTTCTACTTTCCTATGGATAAGCATTATGCTTTTGCTGCTTTTACACTCTTCTTCTTTTGCTCAGGTGGCTATTTCCAGAGAAGGATATCCTTATTGCGAACCGTTTATTGGAGGTATTAATGACATTAGAAGACCTTATGTAACCTTATTCGGTGATGGAAATGGCCCTGGGGATTTAGCCTCAGCGCTTACGGGACAATCTATACGTCTTACTGAAAATGAACAATATAAAGATGGCTATGTTTATCTTGATTTGCCTTTTTCTCCAGAATATGGTATTCAGGTTTCCTTTGAATATTTAAGCTATGGGGGAGACGGTGCTGATGGAATCGTGTTCTTCATGTTTGACGGAGAATATGGTGATTTGCCCCCTTCTTTACCTTTTAATATAGGTGGTTTTGGTGGGTCTTTAGGGTATGCACCTCGGATAGAAGGTGCTACAACCCACCCAGGCTTGTCAGGGGCATATATTGGGGTCGCACTTGATGAATGGGGTAATTTTATAAGCTTGGAATCGTCACCTCCCAATAAGCCTAATGGCTTGGGGCCAAATCCTAAATTACCAGGCTATATGAGATATCCTCATACGGTTGGGGTTAGAGGTCCTGAAAGTAACGATTATAGAGTTTTTGATTACGCAGAAGTGAATATTGCTCCACGACCTATTGCTGACCAATTTCCAATTGATACAGGGCCATTCCCAGGACTGACATGCGCTAATCCTGAATACAGAAAAGTGTATGTAAATCTTTCTCCCCGTCCTGACGTAGGATATGATTTGACTGTACAGATGAGAGTAGGAGATGCAGTTTACAATGTTATAGGTCCTACCCATTACAATTTTGATGCTCCTGAAAATATAAAATTGGGATTCTCAGCTGCTACAGGTGAGAATAAGAATTTTCATGAAATCAGAAACTTAGCAGTTGACGTTTCTAAGGTAGAAGAGGCGCAAAGGCCCGTCGCCTCAGATGAGTTCTATAGGACATGTGTGAATGAAGAGCTGGAGATTTTTATTGATGTGGATTTACAAAGTTCTGATAAAGCGTTTATTAGATGTATCCAACTCTATGAGGATGGTTTAGACATTGATAATCCAACTGCTCCATGGAATACCTTCTCTTCTGATATCGATCATACTCAATGTGGCTTGACTCCAATTTGTGTGTCATGTAACAGCGATTTGTCTCCAATTTCTACATCCTTAGGTGAATTTGTAGCAATAATTGAAGATTTGGACGATGGTAATTTTGAGGATCTTAGGGATAGAGTGGAGGTGATATTCACTCCAAATACTGGCGCCACGGGGAGATCGAAAATTTATTATACTGTAACTGATAATTTTGGATTGACTTCGAAACCGAAGGAATTGGTGGTAGTGATTAATCCAATTCCAGAATTTTTGGATGAACCCTTGATAGAGCTACCTACCTGTGATGGTCAGAATGACGGTAAGATCACAGCTGAAGTAGGAAACTTGGTTCAGGGCTTTGATCACTATTGGCTTTACACAAACAAAGCAGGTGTGGAATCCAATCTGGGTAAGGGAGAGGTTATCGGAGAAGTAGTGAATGATGGGGATGGAGCCTCCTTTGTATTGGATGGAGTAAATGTTGGGCAATATGTATTGGTGATTCGAAACCCACTCGAAGATGGTGAGAATGGATATTGTGAAGACCAACTAGCTATCCCTCTTATTGAAGATGAAACTGGTACACCAGTCACTGTGGAGGAAGATGAATTTATTGTTTGCGAAGGTGAATCCGTTACGATTTCTGCAGAAGTAGATCCTATTTATTTAAATGGCTTAACACCAAAATTTCTTTGGTATAAAGATGCAGCTAAAACACAACCCATATTATCCAATCCTTCCGTTCCTGCAGCTGACGGATTTACCTATGAAGTTACGCCTGACGGAAATTTAATAGTCGATGGCTTGGTTTCACAGGCAGGTGATCCGTTTACCTATAATTTTTATGTAGAAGTAGATGTGGATAGATCTGGTAGTCAAAATCTCTGTTCCATGATTGGCGATCTTGAAGTTGCAGCTTCGGTTACGGTGCATCCAGCGGTCACTTTTGATACTCCTATTATTCTGGATGATTGGTGCATGGGAAATATGGGAAGCATAAATATTACTTTTCGGAGGGGAAATCAAATATTGACCGAGTATAGGCTTTTTGACTCTAACGGAGATGAATTTAGGCCAGTTCAACCCACGGGACTTTTTGAAGGACTGCCAAAAGGAAATTATACGGTAGTTGGTACATCTCAGGATCCTGACTGTTTGCAGCAATACGAATTTGAAGTCTTAGGACCAGAAAATACATTGGCTATTGAATTAGTCAATTCTATAGATCCTACCTGCGAATTGGATAATGGCTTGGTGAGCTGGCAGGTTGCGGGAGGAAATGGAGGATATGAGTTTGTTTCCATCTCTGGATATCCTGACTCTTCAGCTCCTATTGTAAACAAAGTTGGAGAGGATATATTTGAGATAAATGGTTTGATTTCTGTTCTTAATCCATACACGCTCACACTTACTGTAAGAGATTCTCAGGGCTGCGAAATCAGTTCTACACAGTTAATCACCCCTCAAATTTTGCCTGAATACTCATTAACAGCTATAGAAATCTGTTTAAATGAATCCCATATTTTTATTCCTTCCATGGATAATCCCGGTACACCTGATGCTGCTCCGGTCTTCCGCTGGTACAAAGATCAGAATGCCACGGAAGCTGATGAGATCCTTTCCGGCGAGGATACGGACTTAGGTATGACGTTCGCCGTAGATGCCAGCACTGGACAACTTACTGTCAGCGAAATCACAGACTCGGGCACCTATACTTTTTATTTAAGACCGGATCTTTTAAATGACTGTCTACTTGAGCCTTTACCGGTGACACTAGTAGTAAATCCTCTACCTGTAGTTGAAATAGTCCGCTCACAGTCTGCCTCTTGCTTCGGTGGAGATGATGGCCTTATAGAGGTCAACGTGACTAATGGAAACATCACTGAGTTTGAATTTTTGCTTGAGGGTGAAGAAATAAACACCGGTTATCAAAGCAGTCCAATATTTGACTCCGGAATTACCGAAGGGAACTATACCATCCATGTAAGAAATACCGGCACCGGATGCGAAAGTACCATTGAAGAAATACTGGCAGATCCTGAAGAACTTGTCTTTACTATTCTCGATTCAACTGACCCTTCCTGCAATCTCGATAATGGTACGATTTTATTCCAAGTCTCAGGTGGCACCCCTGTGGATGATGGTGGATATACAATCACAATCAACGGGGATGAGCTCGCGGCGTTTGATATAAGCGAGACCACTCCGAATACTTTTTTAGTAGAGAATCTCCCGGAAGGCAATTACACTATCCTAATCGAGGATCAGAATTCCTGTCCAGCGCAGGATAGCAGAGATTTAGTTGCCCAGATCCTTCCGGTGTACTCTATGACAGATGAAGAAATCTGCCTAAATGAATCCCACAGTTTTATTCCTTCCATAGATAATCCCGGTACACCTGATGCATCTCCGATTTTCCGCTGGTACAAGGATGAAAATGCTGCTGATACTAATGAAATTCTTTCCGGGGAGGATACGGACTTGGGCATGACGTTCACCGTAGATGCCAGCACTGGACAACTTACTGTCAGCGAAATCACAGACGCAGGTACCTATACCTTTTATCTAAGACCTGATATTTTTAATGAGTGTCCACTTGATCCTGTTCCTGTGGTTTTGACTGTCAATCCAATTCCAGAAGTAGATTTTGATCCAGTTTCACCTTTATGCTTTGATGAATCTTCAGGAAGTCTTAACCTGACTTCTGGAGGATCTGTAGATTATACCTATTCCTTAGTTGGAAACCCAGCTTCATTCAACACAGCTACCGGTTCTTTTGAAGGATTGGCTGCGGGAACGTATACTATCGTGATCAGGAATGAGGTCACTGACTGCTCGGTGGAAATCGAAAGAACAATTGATTCTACACCTGAATTGTTAATTGCAGAGCTTTCTTCGAGCGATCCCACTTGCGGAGCGCCCAACGGTGAAATAAGTTTTGAGGTATCGGGTGGTAATCCGGGTTATGATATTACGATCAATGGAGACCCACTTTCCAATTTTTCTTTCATCGAGACTGGCTCAGTTTACACCGTAAGTAACTTGGGACCGGATACTTATGATATTAACGTAGTAGATGAGAATGGCTGCGCCAAATCTTTGCCTACTATTATATTAACCAATAATGATGGGATAGAAATTGATGTTGCACCTTCAGAGCTGGATATCTGTGAAGGAGCTACAGCGGTTTTACGTCCGGATATTGATGCCCCTGCCGGTACTCCAATTAGGATCCGCTGGTATAAAAATGCTGACTATACCAATGAGATTTTAGATGGAGCTCAGGATGGGCAAGAGTCTTTCACTATTTTACAGGATTACAGCCTTTCGATTGAAGGGCTTTCGTCAGGTAATTTTACTTATTACGCCAGAGTAGGTGGGGATAATATCTGTATCAAAGATTCTGAGTCTTCGGTGATAGTATTGGATAAGATTGCTGCAGTTCTCGATCCATCTCCTATAGTTTGCTTTGGAGATTCCAATGGTCATCTAATGATAGGAAATGTTACAGGAGGAAGTGGTAAGTTTGAATATAGTATTGATGGAGCTTCTTGGCAATCAGATCCTTTATTTGAGGGGTTATCTGCTGGAGACTATTCACTGTCGGTACGTGATACCAATGGACTTAATAGTTGTTTTTTTACTGAGGATTTTACTATTGAGGGTCCTGCTGGAGCTATTGAAATGGCACCAAATGTTCCTATACCTTCGAGTTGCGGAGAAAACAACGGAGAGATCATGAATGTAGTTATTTCTGGAGGCTGGGGAGATTATACGCATCAATGGACAAAAGACAGCCCTACCGGAACGGCTATTACGGGGCCGATTACAGGAATAAAGGATTTGGCCCCCGGAATGTATTACCTGACAGTCGCAGATACTGAAGGCTGTGAGGCAATTTTTGATTTCGAGATAGAAATTGCTCCTGATCCTGTGTATGCAATTAATTCTGTTGCTGATGCGTGTTTTGGAGAGCAGATATCCCTTGAGGCTGTTCACACCCCAGGGGATCTTAATGATCCAGTCGCCAGAACTAATGTAGTGTGGTATAAGGGCCCAGACCAATCCGGTCTAATCAGTGATGGTGTCGATCCTACAAATTCAAACATCAACTACACCATTGTGGTTGATCCTGCTAATTGGGTAAATTCTACATTGAAAATTGATGGTCTCCCTGCAGGAGTGTATACCTATTATCTTTTTGTAGAGTGTACTCAGGAGGAAATTCCTGTGACTTTTGAGGTGTTTGATTTCCCTGTCTTGACATTTACGGGAGTTAAGGAAAGTTGCTATCAAGCGGGAGATGGTAAAATAATTATTGACGGTACTGTAGAGCCTGGAATGCTTTTCGAAATAAGTAATATCACTTATGATGAAACCGAATTGGCTGCTGCAGACTTTTCACCCGGCATGTATACTGTAAATGCCCAAGGAGCTGTGTGTACACAATCATTTACCGTAACTATAGATCCTGCACTTGAACTAAGTGGTGATTTGGTGGACTCCAAGGATGCAGCCTGTGGATTGACAGACGGCTATCTGAGTTTTGAATGGAATGGAGGACAGCCCCCGTATTTGCTCACGCTTACACAATCTGATGGAGCAGAGCTTACCCATACCACTTCTGATGCAGCGTATACTTTTGACAATCTTGGACAGGGAAACTATTCCTTCACCATTACAGATGATGAAGGTTGTGTATTTAATTTGGGTAATCCTGTCACAGTACAGGACGGTCCAACCGAGATTATTGTAGACCAGCTATATTCTAGCTGCGATGGCAAGCCTATCTCTATTAGTCCTCAAGTAAATCCTGCTAATTCCAATGCGGTATTCACTTGGTACAAAGGAACTGTTTCAGCTGCAAATGAAATCTCGGATGGTGAAGTTATAGATGGCGTTACCTTCATTCTCAATGCACGAGGTGATCTTGATATGACCGGCACCACAGTCGATAATGCCCCATTTGAGCTTATGGTAACTGTGGCAGGAGATGGATTGTGCCCAGGAGATGAAAAGAAAGTGGGTATAGGAGTTTTTGGAAACCCGCAGGTGCAGGTGAATCCAATTAATGAGCTATGCTTCGGTGAAGGAGGAAGTCTTAAGCTGGAAGTACCGGGGGGACAATTGCTCGAATTCAGTCTGAATGGAGGTGCTTATCAGGCTTACCCTAATGATATCATTGACGGACTTGCACCTGGTTCTTACAAATTGGAAGCCAGAAATCCTAACGGATGTGTGGTTGAAGTAGGGAATTATGCTGTAAGCGGGCCCTCAGCGCCTTTGGAGTTGCAGGCTACAGCCATAGGAGCCAGTTGTCTCAGTCCTAATGGGATGATAATAGGTACTATTTTAGGAGGTACAGCTCCTTATAATGTGAAGGCAGTAGGTGTTTCGGGGGAAGTTCCAGTTGTTTTAGAAGGGAATAGGTTCACCATCGAGAATCAACCACTTGGAAACTACGAGTTGTCAGTTACAGACGCAAACCAATGTGAGGACACTGAGCCGGCATTGACTATTACAAATGATCCACTCCAAGTAGCTGTAGATGACATATCCATATGTGAGGGAGAAGCCGCTGTCCTTACTCCCAGAGTACTAGGAGGTCAAGGTGCTGGGCTTGCCTATTCTTGGTTTAAGGATAGGCAGGGATTAGAAATTGTTCCTGTAGGCACAAGTACCGATGGCGACCTAATCTATGAGGTGGATGCCAGTGGGGTTCTTACCATTACAGGATTAAGCCTATCTGATTCACCTATTACCTACTATGCAGAATTGGACATCAACAGACCTTGTAGCAGAGAGCTTGCTCCAGCTGTCGTGACAGTACAGACTATTCCAAATTTGAAAACACGGAATCCGTCTCTAGTATGTGATCCTACGCAAACTGTAGATTTATCTTTATACATAGATGGATTCGATCCAGATACATATGATTATGAAATTTTTGACAAAAATGATAATCAGATGAGAATGGAGGATATCAGGCAAGTATCTGAGACAGGAACGTATAAAGTTAGAATGAAGAACAAAAATTCAAACTGTTATACTGCGACTGATCGTATATTGGTTAGAATCGCAGATGTAGAACTGGTAGCTGAGTTTGAATATGAAGTAGAGGTGGTAGCTGGCCAGCCGGTGGCAAATCAGCAGGTAGGAATAGGGGATGAGGTACAGTTTCTGGACCGTAGTATCGGTAATCCAGTTCGATGGGAATGGGATTTTGGCGATGGTGCGACATCGACTGAAGCTAATCCGATTCATGTATTTGCAGAGATAAGAACCTATCTGGTGATATTGACAACATGGGATGAAATGGGGTGTGAGAGCTCGACGGTATTGGAAATTGAAATAACGGACAATTTTGATATTATATTTCCCAATGCTTTTACTCCTGATCGCAGCGACGGCAAAAACAATTATTTCTTCCCTAAATTCCGTGGCTTGGCTTCTCTAAAAGTTTACGTGTTCACTACATGGGGTGAATTGATTTATGAGTCCTCATCATTAGAAGATAAGGGGTGGGACGGAACATTTAGGAATACACCTGCAAAGAATGGGAATTATGTTTTCCGGGGAAAATATACAAGCCGTGGAGGTTTTGAAGGAGAAACTTCTGGCGTTTTTATTTTAATTAGATAATATTGCACTCCAATAGACTCACTTGAAAAAATATGAATAGCACAAATACTTTAGATAAGGCAAATTTTGTCTTTAGGTCACTTATATTCCTTTGTTTTTTAGGACTCATTACTTCCTGCATTTCTAATAAAAAAGTCCTCTATTTGCAAAACCAAAGTAATAATGAGGCGTTGGAATCAGGAAAAAGGATACCTCACCATATGGTGGATTACAGATTGCAGTTCAATGACATCGTGGATGTGAAAGTAATTACCAATGACGAGATTTTGAGAAAAGGGTTTAGCCTTAATACCGCTGAAACTGGGCAGACTATGGGAATGCAGCCTGGACAGGGCGGAGGGGATGTTTATTACATGACCGGTTATACTGTAGACAAAAACGGTTTTATTGATATACCCCTATTAGGAAAGGTCAAAGTAAGCAACTTGACATTGGATGAAGCAAAAGAACAAATCAGAGAAGACCTTAAAGCTTACATTCGGGGTGATTTTTTTGTTAGAGTTAAGTTAGGAGGTATCAGATACAGTGCTTTAGGAGAATTTAGAGCTCCTGGAAAATACGTGATACTTCAGGATAGAATGACTATTTTTGAAGCAATTGCCAATGCTGGAGATCTAACTGTTTTGGCTAAAAGAGATAATATAAAGCTGATCAGACAATATGCCGACGGAAGTGAGATTTACGATGTGAATCTTAATGACCGAGACCTTCTGTACAGTGACTTTTATTTCATCAGACCAAATGACCAGCTGTATGCTGAGCCACTTAAAGTAAGAGAAGTGGGCGCGGGCGAAAATGCTGCCCAAACCCTTACCTTATTGATTACGCTCTTTACTTTCGCCGCCTTGGTGCTAAATCTTTCAAAGTAATTTTCAATGTCCACCAATCAGTCGAATACCCCGTATAATTACCCAGTTTTTACTGTATCAAAATCTAGTGAAGATTTTGACCTAAGGGCTATTATTCTCAACTATACCAAGTATTGGAAATGGTTCTTTGTCAGTGTAATTGTTTGTGTAGCCCTGGCATTTTTTTTCAATAAGTATGCGATGCCTGTTTATTTGATCAACGGTACCATAATTCTAAATGAAGAAAAACCGGATATAACCGCCGATTTATTCAGTTCTGCAGGTTTGGGTAATAATAAAGTGAATACTCAAAATGAAGTTTGGATTCTAAAGTCCTTTTTTTTGGCTGAAGAGGCACTTAAGGATTTGAATTTTAATGTTTCCTATTTTAGAGATGGAGTGTTTCAAAAAGCCCAAGTGTATGGAAATACACCTGTGATGCTTGACGTGGACTGGAAACATCCTCAGGTTGTGGGAGGGTTGTTTAAATTGAAAGTGGTTGATTCTAGCAAGTATCAACTAACATTGGCAGAGGAAGGACTGTCTGTTTATAATCCTTCGGATCCCTTCTATAACACTAACCTGAATAAACAGTCAGTATTTGATGGAGAATATTTTTTTGACTCATTGATAGTCAATGACTTCACTAAATTTGCAGTAAAAAATGCAGGAGCCTTGCCAGGAGAGGAAATTTATTTCAGGATAACTGATACTCCTTCATTAGCACTGGATATGGCCAACGACCTTTCAGTGCAGTTAGTGGATGAGAAAGCTTCGATTTTATCGCTCTCTCTTCACTCAGGCATTAGAAAAAGAGGTGAGAATTATCTTAATAATCTGATGGATGCCTATTTGGAAAGAGAGCTTGCTGAGAAAAACAGGGCCTCAGATGCCACTATTTTGTTTATTCAAAATCAACTTAGTGGAATTACGGATTCTCTTACATTCTTTGAAAATCGACTGCAACAATACAGAACAGATAATAAGATTTTTAACTTAAGTGAGGAGGGATCCAGGGTTTATGAGAGTTTGTTAGAGCTTGAAAATGAGCGGGCTAAGGCTGATATTTCGCTCCGTTATTACAATCAGTTAAAGGAATACCTTGATAGGGAGGATTTTGATGCATTAATGGCTCCATCTATTGCTGATATGGATAATAGCTTACTGAATACCCTAGTAGGCAATCTTATTCAGCTACAATCTGAAAAGACTAGTCTTTCGGCAAGTTACTCTGACCAGAATCCTGCTGTCATAGACATTAACCTTAGGATTGCCAATACCAGGAAGGTACTTTCTGAAAATGTAAATTCGGCAATTTCAAATATTAAAGCGACCATCTCCCAATTGACTTCTAGAATAGATTCTATTGATGGGGAAATCAATAAGCTTCCGGAAACTGAGCGAAGATTGGTAGGTATTCAACGTCAGTTCGAAATCAATGAGTCTATATACGTTTACTTACAAGAGAAACTTTACGAAGCCCAAATCACTAAAGCATCTAACTTTCCTAAAAACTCCATACTGAACGCAGCAAGATCTAGCTTGGCTCCTGTATTCCCTAAAAAAACGCTTAATCTTATTATTGGGTTCTTTGTTGGGTTAGGAATACCATTTATGTTTATCACTATCAAGACTTATTTTAATAATAGGGTAGATGATCCACGCTTCCTAGAGAAGCATTTGGAGATTCCTTTTCTGGGAATTATTGGTAAAGGAACTCTTGACCATTCCCGAGTTGTATTGGAAAGTCCCAAGTCAGGAGTTACGGAGTCATTTAGATCATTGAGATCGGACATGTCTTACCTGATTCCAGACAAAAGTAAGGTAGTAATCTTGTTCACTTCCTCAGTATCAGGCGAGGGTAAGACTTTCTGTGCTATTAATATGGCATCTGTATATGCGCTTTCAGGTAAGAAAGTCATCCTTCTTGGTCTTGATCTTAGAAAACCTAAAATAGCCCAAGATTTTGGATTGGAAAACAAAGAGGGTATCAGTACAGTACTGAGCAAGAAGATGAATTGGAGAAATGCTGTGAAGAATAGTGGATTTGAAAACCTGGATATCTTACTTTCAGGTTCGGTTCCTCCAAATCCTGCTGAGCTTATTCTACAGGATTCCTTTGCTCAAATGATGGAAGAGATCAAGGAGAGCTATGATATAGTTGTGATGGATTGCCCGCCTGTAGGCTTGGTTTCAGAAACAAAGGAACTCTTTAAATATTCGGATATCAATATTTTCGTTTTCAGACACAAATATTCTGACAAAGCCAATATCAAAGTTGTTGAGAGCCTTAGAGAAAAAGAGGGGATTAAAAGAATATATACCGTCCTTAATGATTTTCAGGTTGACCACCGATATGGCTACGGTTATGGCTACGGCTATGGCTACGGCTATGGAAAAGATTATGGGTATTACAACGAAGATAAACCAAGTACGCTAAGTCGTATACTTGGCAAGAAAAAACCTTCATAAAATAGGAATTTCTTGCTTCCTTTTGGCAGGGGGCAGCGTGCCTACATAGACTTCCTCTCCCTGATTGGTATGTATGAAATCAATTCTAGACCATGTCTTCAGCACAACTTTCCGCAATCGTAAAAGACTTTCTGAATAAACAACGACGGGATCTTTGTTTCTGATTTTGAAAGCCTAATTAGTTGACTATCTTCGTAGGTGATTTGAACAAAATTCTAATTATATGTCCTTTCTTTGCACCTCAAGCTTATGTTGGAGGAGTGAGACCTACTATGTTTGCAAAATACCTGACTCTCCAGAATATGGAAGTTTGGGTCTTGACCAGATATCTTCCTTCAGAAGATAAGGTTATAAATGAGGGTATGTCAATTGCGCTTCCTGAAAATCTTAAAGAAAGAGTTATCAGAATCAGTACTCCAGATGAGGAATCATATCTTAAAAATAGATCGTTAAAGGATAAAATCAAGCATTTAATCTTGCCTGAATACTCCTCACCTGCCGGTTTTTATGAGAAAGCCTTACCGATTGGGAGAAAGCTGATTTCTGAACAGAAGTTTGATTTGATTTTATCCTCAGCTCCTGATCAGTGGGGGGTTACATTGGGTGAAAAATTAGCCGAAGAGGCGGATTGCAAATTTGTAGTGGACTTTCGTGATATTTATGAGCAGGAAATGCTCGAGAAGCGCCCGTTAAGAGTAAAGCTTCATGAACATAGAATGCTTATTAGAAGATACCTCTGTACTAGGAGAGCTGATCTTATTATTACCGTATCTGAGTTTCATAAAAGTATTCTTTCAAAGAAGCTGGGTAAAAAGACGGAAGTAGTTTTCAACGGGTATGATGATGAGTTTTTTAATCCTTCAGATAAGAAGCCAGAGCAAAATAAGTTTACCATATCATACCTTGGCAGAATCTTAAGTGAGTGGTACCATAACCCAACAGTATTGTTTCAAGCACTTACCGAATTGAGGAGGGAAAGGAAATTAACTTCTGATGACTTTCAGGTAAATTTTTATGGGGTAGATTATTCCAAGATAATTCAGTATTTAACGCCTGAAAATAAAGTTTTTGTAAACTTTCTCCCAAGAATTCCCTTAGATGAAGTTGTGTCTGTAATGAATAACAGCCATGCTTTACTACTTATTACTAATCAAGGAAGAGAAGGTGTATTGACTACGAAGTTTTTTGAATATGCAGGTGTAAAAAAGCCCATTATTTGTGTACCCGGAGACTCCTCTGAGCTAGATGCATTAATAAAAAAACATCAAGTGGGTGAAATTATTGATTCGGTGGATAAGATGAAGGTCTATTTGACTGATGCTGTACAGAAATATTTGACAGACACTTGGAGAACTAAACTGGACTCTGATCCTTCATGTTTTACACGGAAAAATCAGACATTGATTTTAGCCAATCATTTGAAAAGCCTTGTCTAAAAAAGTTGTAGGAATAGGGATTCCTTGTCTTCTTGTTGGAGGCACTGAAATCCAAACATTGAGTCTGGTCAAAGCACTTGTTTTTGAAACATATCTAGTAGATGTGATTTGTTACTTTGAATTTGATCCGGTGATGGTAAAGCAATTTGAAGAGACAGGAGCCAGAGTCACATTACTACAGTGGTCTAGGTCAATGGGTGCGGTTCAATTTATCAGATGCCTGGTTAATGTAATTAGCACTCTGAATCCGATTATTTTTCATGTACAGTATATGGCTCCTGGCGCGCTACCCATTGTAGCCGCCCGACTCGCGGGAGTTAAGAAAGTAATTGCTACTGTGCATCAACCAAAAACAGCATCTCATGGCAGATTTTCGGGTTTCATTTTAAGATCTGCTTCAAAATTATGCACTTCCTTTCTGTCAGTTTCCAAGAGTACTGAGGAATCTTGGTTTGGATCTAGCCATGAATTTTCTTTGGAGAAGAATTATCAGAAAGTTTTTAGACATTGTACTATTTACAATTCCTTGGATACAGCAGCGATTGATCTAGAAGTATCCCAGTTATCGTCCATGCAGTCGACTGATGAAGTTATTCGTATAGGAACAGTGTGCCGACTTAATTATGTAAAAGGGGTAGATACCTTGATTGAAGCTTTTTATATTTTATGGAAGAAAGATAGTGAAGGGATTCAGCTTTTGATTTATGGTGAAGGGGACGATGAACTGAGATTAAAGAAAATGGTGGCTGACCTTGGAATTGGGAGGGCAGTTCTCTTTTATGGGAAATTAGCTCCAAGTGAAGTCTTACCTGCCACGGCACAGATGAACATTGTGGTGGTTCCATCTCGTTTTGAAGCTTTTGGTCTTTATGCTGCCGAGGCTATGTGCATTGGTAAGCCCGTGGTAGCATCAGATACTTTTGGGTTAGCTGAGGTAATTACGGATCAAGAGACAGGCCTATTGTTTCCCGTAGAAAACACCACTGAGCTTGCGGAAAAACTGAGAAGTTTGATCAAAGATCCTTCTCTGAGAGCAAGGTTGGGACAAGCTGCCCGAAAATCTATCAAGGTAAGATTTGATTATACCGACTACAAAAAGAAGGTAGCTAAGCTTTACGATCTTTTGTGTAATTCCTAAAAAAAATCCTTCTAAATTGTGCGCTAATTCAAAATCAATTTGTTATCCATTCACCCTGAGTTAATCCAAATTATCGGATGGAACAGCTAATTACCTTTTTCAGTGTAAGAACAGAAATTCCTGACAAGAATTTTAAGCTGTTCTTCAATACGCTGTTTCTCTGTTCACTGATTCCGTATCTGAATTCGATATTCCCTGTGTTGCCGAGTTTATTCTTTGGATTCAACTGGACTGGAATTTCGTGGATAATTTGCTTTTTTGTCACCATTTATCTACTTTTTTCGATGGAAAGACCTGCTTTCCCATTGCTCAATTGGGTATTTTGGATAGTTTACCTGATTATAGCTTTATCGGTAGATTTTTCCTTTATAGGGCTACAGCTTACCATCCAATATGTTTTACCCATATTTGTCGGCGTTGTTGCTTCATCATTTACATATTCATGGCCTAAATTATTCTGGGCATATCAGCAATTCGCAAGGTTAATCATTGTAGTTTTTCTACTATTTGTCGTATATTTTATAGTTACAGGGTATTCCCCCCATATGGCGTCCACCCCGATGTTACTTTATGTAATGGCCATCATTTCATTGGGGGTTTTTTATGTTTTTCGAGATAAGAAATTCCTGATTATATTTTTGATCCTTTTTATGATGCCCTTTCTTTCGGTGACTAGAATGGCCATTTTGGTTTTTGTGACTTCTTTTGTAGCCCACTTTTCCAATGAAAGTATTTCCTCCAAAATCCCATATGCTTTGTTGGGTTTAATATTATTTGCAATAGTTTTTAGTTCAGAATCCTTTCAGGAAAAGACCTTCCATGATGGGAAAGGAGAAATTTCTGACTTGAGCATTAACTATTATGAGGCTGGGAATGATCTTAATACCAATGGTAGAACTGCGTGGCAATTGGGTTTGGAACCCGGATTGGCAAGAAATCCTGTTTTTGGAAATGGTCCTAGATCTGATAATGCTGTACTAAGTGAACTTGCAGGAGAAGCATCTGCCGAGGCCCACAATGACTACCTTTCTGTTCGCTATAATTATGGCTGGTTAGGGTTATTATGCCTTTTGGGTGGCTTTTCCGTTACATTTATTCAGTTGATGAAGCTTTATTTTAAAGATACTATACCACTCTTTAAGGTAGTGTTGGGCGCAACACTAACACTGTTCTTAGGTTTTGCGTTTTTTATGTACTCGGACAACATACTCAAATACACTATTTTCTTTCCTAATTATTTTTTTGCGATGATAGGTATAACGTATTCTACTAGCAAAAGGGGGCTGGCATATCTGTAATTATGAAAGTTTCATTGATTATTCCTCTATACAATAAAGAGGAGACAATACTTGAGACACTTAAATCTGTATTTAATCAGATTGAACGTCCAGATGAAATCATTATAGTTGATGATGGAAGTCAAGATTCATCCTGTAGATTAGTTGAGCGATTAAATAATCCACTTATTAAGCTGGTCTGTCAATCCAATCAGGGGGTTTCTGCTGCAAGAAATAGGGGAGTTGAACTCGCTTCTTACGACTGGGTTACTTTTTTGGATGCTGATGATCAGTGGGATTTTGAGTTTCTAAAGGAAATCAGATATTTACATAGTCTTTTTCCCGATGAGAAGGTATTGGCCACCTCTTACAAGTTTGTTTATCCTTCAGGAAAAATAGAGTATGCGAAATTAAATTTTATTAATTTTTCGGAAGATCATGGTGTAGTAGAGAATTACTTTGAAGTTGCTGCATCTTCACATCCTCCCATCAATTCTTCAGCAATAGCTATAAAAAAAAGCGAATTGGTGGAAGTAGGAGGTTTTCCTGTAGGAATAAAATCCGGCGAAGATTTGTTAACATGGACTAGACTTATGGTTCGTCATCGTTTGGCTTACTCCCAGCGCCCGTTAGGAAATTATATCTATCATACGGCTAACGCCGGTGCTGCAGTAATCAGAGAAACAGATACGGATCCTATTGGGAGAGAAATGTTGGAGTTGTTACCTCTTGCCCTAAAAGCGGGAAAAGTAGGATATACTTTATACTTGGGTAGATGGTATAAAAGTAAAGGGATTATACTTTTGGAATTAGGGAAAAATACTCATGCCAGACGAAAATTCATTCAGGCATTCTCTCACTCGAGGGAACGACTTAAATTAATAATCCTTCTTTTTGTATCTTTATTGCCGGCTAAAGTGTCCAAGAAGATTATTTTGAAAATATATAAGCCTGTTTAGATGAAAGTACTTTGGGTAAATCCCTCATTTTTAGATTATAGAGTTCCGCTTTATCAAGAATTGAATAATTGCTTAAATGGGGACTTTAATGTACTTTTTTCTAAAAATCGTATCCCCGAACGTGTCATTGATAAAGTGGAGCGGGCTTTGGGAACAAATTCTTATGGTCTGGAAGGGGAGTGGTTTTTAAAATTGGGTCGTCAGGGAGAACTCTCTAATGAGGGAGTTCAGATTCCCTTCCAAGCGGGATTACTTCGGGCTATAAAAGAAATTAAGCCTGACTTAATAATAGGAGAGGGGTTTTTCCAATGGACACCAGTGGCTGCATATTATGCCCGGAAAAGGGAAATTCCATTCTGGATAGCCTATGAGCGGACATTTCACACAGAGAGAAATTGTCCACTTTGGAGAAAGATATACCGTAGGGTTATCAATAGGTTTGTGTCTGGCTATCTTGTGAATGGTTCGTTGACTACAGAATATCTAAAAGCTGAAATAAACGCGAATGATAAACCCTTAGTTGAAGGCTGCATGTCTGCGGACGGCGCAAATCTCTCAATAAGAGTAAATGAGGCCAAGGAAAAAAAATCTAAAGGGCTGAAGCGAAAAGGAATTACCTATCTTTTTGTAGGGCAACTAATATATAGAAAGGGAATACTGGAATTGTGCCAAGCTTGGTCAACTCATACAACTAGGTATCCTGATGATGTATTGTTGATAATAGGTGATGGGGTGTTACGGGAAAAAGTCCAAGAGAGTACTCGTTATTTGTCCTCAGTTAGACTTTTTGGTTCGATAGACTACGACGATATCTATCAACATTATGCAGAGGCGGATGTGTTTATTATGCCTACCTTGGAGGATAATTGGAGTCTTGTAGTTCCAGAGGCTATGGCATGTGGTTTACCCGTAGCCACTACATATTATAATGGATGCTATCCTGAATTGATTAAAGAAGGCAGAAACGGAAAAGTGTTTGACTCCTTAAATCCTCAATCAATTCTTGAAGCTCTTGCATATTTCCATTCACAAGATTTACTTGCGATGGGAAGGGAGTCGGTAGAAATTGAAAGTAACTATTCTCCTAAAGAAGTAGCCAAAAGAATTTCTTCAGCAATTTCAGCGAAGAATTGAGCCTTACAAGTTAATTAGATATAGAATGCATATTGTTTTTGTTTCACGAGAATATCATGATTCCAAAAGAGGAGGGGGGATCGCCACCTATCTCCACGATCTAATTTCCTTAGTTTTGGAACAGGGGCATCAAGTTACTTTAATTACTGCTTCTGATGATACCACACAATATTCTTTTACTGCAAATGGCAGATTTACCAAGGTAAACCTCGAAGGTGGCGATTTTATAATTCCTGAGATAGAGCCTGGATTGATAACCATGAAGAAGTTTAGGGTTTTTTTTCGTTTTTTTTCGTATCGCATGAAAGTTCTTCGAGAGGTTTTGAAGTTAAAGAACGTGGATGTCTTGGAAGTTCCAGAGTTTGGTGCTGAGTCGGTATTCTTTAGAAAGTTTGATTACCCTGTGGTTTACCGCCTTCAAACCAGCTCCCTTTTAGACCGGACTAATGGTGGAGTGTTTAAATTTAGGATGGGTTTAATTCCTAATTTCTTTACAGGGTATTTTGAAAAAAGGATGCTTGGTAATGCTAACTATATTACTTCATGTTCTGCCAGTCTGAAGGACTGGACTTCCACTTATTTTAAGATTCCCCAAAATCAAATTGAAGTACTCTACAATCCCATAAATTTGAAAAATTGGAAGTTCAGCCGATCAAACGATTCCTTGTTTTCCTCTAAAATTCTTTATG
Source organism: Algoriphagus sp. Y33 (assembly GCF_014838715.1). Taxonomy (NCBI): domain Bacteria; kingdom Pseudomonadati; phylum Bacteroidota; class Cytophagia; order Cytophagales; family Cyclobacteriaceae; genus Algoriphagus; species Algoriphagus sp. Y33. Next base: position 1,099,376 of record NZ_CP061947.1, read on the forward strand.
TGGGAACGGTTTCTTACGAAAAAGGAGTTGGCGAGTTAGTAGAAGCTTGTCAGGTTTTAAAAAGAAAGGGCCTGAATATTACTCTGACTATTGTCGGTAAGTTGGGGACTTTTGGGAAGAAACTTCAGCATGATTTAAAGGATAATACCTGGTGCACATTTACAGGCCATATCAATAAGCAAGAACTAGCGTATATTTATGAGAGCCACAGTGTGGCTGTATTTCCCTCACATTGGGAGGCTATGGGGCTAGTAGTGTTAGAAGCAATGTACTCGGGAGCTTTGGTGGTCGGAAGTTCCGAAGGTGGGATGAGTGAACTGATAGTAGATGGGGAAAGTGGGTTTTTAGTTGCTCCGAAAGATGCTGTAGGTCTTGCAGAAAAAATAGAACATGTATTGGAGTTAGACCCTGAGGAGAAAGTTAAAATTTCAACTAATGCTATCTGCCATGTAAAGGAGAATTTTGCAGATAAAAAAATTATCCCGCAGTTTTTGGAATATTACAATAAGGCTGTGGCCGATTTTAAAGATCGTTCGAAAAAATAGATTCTTAGTTTTTATTTTAAGAAGGTAAGATAACTTAGTCCGTTGTTGTATAAAAATTGAAAAATAATTTCCAATGTTTTCGATTTGAACACGAGGTGATTTCCCTTCTTCAGGAGTTGTTTTTAGTTAATTAGCTTATCAGCGGTATTATTAATAATTCTATTTCTCAGTGTTTTGAACTGAATGATTTTACTTGTAGCGGAAGTTTAATTGCTGTCTTCAATTGTAAAGAGGAAAAAGATTATCTTTGTGCCCCAATTGGATTTAGCAGAATGAAGCATGCCCTTTTTTTATTGTCAGTTCCTCCTCCTATTCATGGTGCATCCATGGTTGGTAAGTATCTGAAAGAGAGTGATTTAATAAATAAATCCTATAGTATTACTTACATTAATCTGAACATCTCTCAGTCCGTAGACGAAATTGGAGGGCAAGGATTGTTAAAATATATCAGAATTGTAGGCCTTTTTTTTCGACTGCTTGTTCAGTTGATCCGTATCCGTCCAGAATTTACCTACATGACCCCCACCGCTGGAGGTATGGGCTTTTATAAGGATTGGCCATTTGCTATGTTGTGCAAATCACTTTCAGGTAAGTTTATAGTTCATTTTCATAACAAGGGATGTGCCAGATTTCAGGACTTCAGTTTTGATAATTGGTTGTACCGACATTTTTTCAAAAATACAGAGGTGATCTTATTGGCTAGTGAGCTGTACCCGGATGTTAGCAAATACGTTACCTTGGATCGTACGCATATATGTCACAATGGAATTCCAGTTTCAACACTAGAGCCAATTGCCAACCAAAGTGAAGATCCATTGACTATCTTGTTTCTATCAAATCTTCTGATAGAGAAAGGACTAATTGATTTGCTTGAAGCCTTGGTATTACTTAATAAGCAGCGGATAGAATATAGATGTGTCATAGTAGGGGGCGAAGGGGATTTTTCTGCTGTTCAATTGCAGGAGAAGATTGATGCCTTGGGAATTTCAAAAAAGGTTGTCTATTTAGGCAAACGATTCGGGGTCGAAAAGGAATTGCTGATCCAATCCGCCGATATCTTCGTATTTCCTACCTATTATAAGAAGGAATGCTTTCCTTTAGTGCTGTTGGAAGCAATGTCCTTTGGACTCCCAATAGTTACTACAAATGAGGGTGGAATCCCTTCTATAATTCAGAATAATATAAATGGTCTTATTATAGATTCTAAAAACCCTGAGCAATTGTCGTTCGCAATTATTAAATTGTTAAAAGACAAAGATTTCAGGTCTTTATTGGGCAGGAAGGCACTGGAGGATTTCAATCAAAAATTTACCATTGAGAAGTTTGAAAAAAGCTTTTTGAACATAATTAATAATAGGATCTTAATAAACAAATGATGAGGTTATAAGTTTAAAGCAATGGAGGTGAGATTTAAAGATTATATTATACAAACTGATTTGCCTGACTCTTTGGGAGGCAAACAATGTGTAATTAATACTATAAATCCACATTCCTATTGTGTTGCGGAAGAAGACTCTGATTTTAAACGGGCTCTGACTACTTCGGATTTGCTATTACCGGATGGGGTTGGGATAGTATGGGCTGTTCGGTTGATGTATGGCATCAAAATTAAGAAAGTTGCTGGGTATGACCTACATCTTCATTTGCTTGAATTGCTAAATCAAGGCAGAGGTAAGGTGTTTTATTTAGGTTCTAAGGATGAAACTTTAGACAAAATTAGAATCAGGTTGGAAAAGGAATATCCTAATATAGAATTTCATTCCTATAGTCCTCCATTTAAACCGACACTTGAAGAACAGGATAATGTGCATATTAGAAAAACTATTGCTGAAGTAGAACCAGATGTTTTATTTGTAGGGATGACTGCTCCAAAACAGGAGAAATGGGTGCTTCAAAATAAAGATTTAATTGATGTCAATATTATATGTTCAATTGGTGCTGTATTTGACTTTTACGCCGGTACTATCAAGAGGCCGAGCAAACTTTGGATTGACATGGGACTTGAGTGGTTGCCTAGGTTGTTAATTGAGCCTAAGCGTTTGTGGAAAAGAACATTTATTTCCAGCCCCAAATTCGTTATGCACTTGATTAATTCACGTTATTCTGCCTCCTCGTAATCAATGGATAAATAGGATGGATTTTATTGTGGCCTGCTTTTTACCTAAGTAGAAGGAAAAGGAATAGTAAATATAGTCATAACTAATTGGTTATCATTGCGTTGATAAATATACAATTATTGCAAATAAATCAGAACTATCCTCAAGGCAAGCAATGGATTCTGTTTTGGATTTCCCATAATTAATGAATAACGATTGGATTGATAAGTTTCACGCTTATCCAAAAATACAGGCACTTTTATTAAGAGCTTTTTCATCAGAAATTTTCAGGCGAATCCTTAGGGGGTCTTTTTGGAATGCAATTTTGAATTTTTTTAGTAAAGGAGTGTCTTTTGTCGGAACGGTAATAATCATTCGATTAATAGGTAAAGAGGCCTATGGGGAATTCGGTATGCTTAATACTACCATTGCTATGTTTGGAATGTTTACTACATTCAGTATTTCTCAAACTGCCACCAAACACATTGCTGAATTTAGAGATTTAGATAAACCAAGAGCAGGTAGAATTATTGGGTTGTCCTTTTTGTTTTCAGGGACATTGGGTTTTCTGATATTTATTGTAGTCCAACTTACAGCTGGCTTATTGGCTGAGAATTCATTGGAAGCTCCACATCTTGAAGGCAGCCTCAGATTGATGGCTACAGGTATGCTTTTCGGATCCATGAATGGAGCACAATATGGTGTTATCAATGGGCTTGAGGCTTTTAAGGAAAATTCTTTCCTAGGGATTGCACTGGGAATTTGCCTCACTTTGGTTAAAATAGCTCTGACATATTGGTTTGGTTTTTTTGGTGCGGTGCTGGGTATGACAGTGGAGCCACTGATTACTTATCTTGCTACCTTCTATTTGGTGAGGAAACTTCTGACCCGTTCGCGATTGAAGATCATGTTTTCGGGAGCATTGAAGGAGTACAAGATCTTATTCAATTATAGTTTGCCTTCTTTGCTGTCAGGACTTTTAATATTCCCGACCAATTGGTACACGATGTCACTACTGGCTACTCGCGGAGGGGGCTACGATGAACTTGCTGATTTTAATGTAGCAAATCAATGGTTCAGTGTGCTTATTTTTATAACTTATATATTAGTAAGCAGCTTTTTACCCATATTTTCAGACCTATGGGCAAAGAAGCAATACCATCAAGTAAATAGAATAGTGAAGAGTGCTTCACTTACGATCCTTGCGATTTTTATCCCTATATGCCTAATATTTTTATTTTTTGGTGAGAATATTGCAAGAATATATGGGCCAGAATATGCTGGAATAGGGTTCTTGATTTTTGTGTCAGTATTCACACTTATCCCACAGTCACTCTGCGTTGTGTTGAATAATGTGCTTGTAGCATGTGGAAGACTTTGGACTAGTTTGCTGATCTTTGGAGCATGGAGTATTTGCTTTGTAGGCCTTACCTTCGTCTTACTGTCATTTTCTTCAATGGGACTGGTTCTTGCCAGATTGATCGCTTTTATAGTTTATCTACTTATTCTGTTTTGGGTGTATTTTAGTTATTATAGAAAATTATCCCTTCAACCAACAAGAAATTGAAAGTAGGTATAGTGACTTACGCACTGATGATAGGAGGGATAGAGAGGGTGGTCTTAACCCTATACAAAGGTCTGGTAAAAGAGGGTTACGAACCCACTGTGATAGAGGTTAACGAAAAAGGACTGTGGAGTGACAAATTCCAAATGATGGGTGTACACGTGGTGAAGGTATTGCCGCGTTTTTGGGAAAGTAAAAAGGAGCATGCATTTAGGATGCTTAACCATTTAAAGAAATATGATTTACTTTTTTTAAACGATGTGCAATATGTTCACAGTATCTTGGGTCTTTTGCCCCCTACAACCAGGGTATTCCCTATAGTTCATGGCAACTTGGAATCCATGCTGTACAATGCTTCCTTCAACAGCAGTCAAATAGAAGGCATTATTTGTGTAAATCCCTTGCTGGCTGAGCGCCTGATCCATGAATATAAGGTCAATGGGGATATGATCCATATTATCCCTAATTGTCTTGATGTTCCTGCTGTGGCTCCTTCTAAGTCCAGAAAAAGAAAGTTCGTCTATCTGGGAAGGCTGACCGATTTTGAGAAAGGTGTTTTAGATATTCCGGAAATATTTAAGTTGGTTTTAAATAAAATTCCCGATTTAGAAGTTGATATCTACGGTTCAGGGCCTGATAAAGAGCTACTGTTAGAAAAAATCAAAAAGAATAAGTTGGAGCACTATATTCACTTAAAGGGGGAAATTGATCCCAATAATGTCTATGACGTACTTTCTAATTATGTATACTTGGTGTTTCCTTCCAAGTTTGAAAGTGGTGCTCTAGTGATGAAAGAAGGGATGATCTGTGGATTGATTCCTCTGGCTTACCGTCTTGCCGGACAAACGGATGTAATAGTAGATCATGGGGAAAATGGGTTTTTGGCTTCACCTTCTAACTATGAAGAATTTGCCTCTAATATTTTGGAAATTTACAATAATCAAGAACGGATTCTGCATATGAGAGAAAAAGCGATTCGTACAATAGTGGATAAATTTTCCATCGATGTGATGATGAAAGACTACATGAGGGTTATTGAGGGGGGCAAGCGTCGGTCTATTACTGTCAACAAAAGCAAGAAACTGGAAAAAGAGATTCTTGAAGATTTTCCTTTATTACCGCTGTTTTTAGTCAGACCCGTCCGTAAAATACTACGTACGTTAGGACTTTACAAATGAATACACTTAGAATTCTATTTATTACCACTGCCTTTCCTCCCTACGAATTTTCTGAGGCACTCGTTAACGCCAAATTGGTGGTGTCATTAAAAAATGAAGGAATGGATATCCAAGTGCTGGCACGACCGGCAAGTACATACTATGCAGCGACATGGTCTGACACTTGGTCTTCAATAAGAGGACAGATCCACTATCCTGAAATTCGAAAGCGATCCTATTTAAACGATGTGCTGTTAACTGTAAAGGGGCTTTTTTACTATAAATTTCCGGTAGAAGGAATTCGATGGGGAATTGAAGCTGAGAAGTTGGCGCACAAGCTACATAAGGATAAGCCCTTTGACTTAGTTATGAGTCGGATGCCCTCTCTGTTTCCTCATTTGCTTGGAATTAGGCTTGCCAAGTTTTGGGATATACCTATTGTTGCAAATTGGAATGATCCGACTGATGACATCCGACCGTTGGGAAATCCTGTTTCTGCTAAAAATTCTTTTCTTTTTAAGTACATCTCTAGAAGGGTATTTGCTCAGGCACACATGAATACTTTTCCTTCAGAAGGACTATACCACCATTTCCTCAATACGAATTTAAAGGGACTCTATGCCAAAACAGAGATTGTCCCCCACATTGGCTTCTATCCTGACTTTACACTGGATTATAAGCCAGGGCCTATCCCTAGAGTAGCCCATGCAGGTAATATGTTGGATAATATTCAATTAGACTTTTTGCTTGAGTCACTGAGATCTCTGGTTCAAAAGGGGATTGATTTTGAATTTCACGTCTTTGGTGTAATCCAGGAGAAGTTTTTGCCTGAAATTGAATCGATGGGGCTAAAGAAGTTTATTGTTATCCATAAGCCATTGGAATATGCTCAAATGACACGACGGTTGGCTGAATTTGATTTTTTGATCATACTGGAAGCTCAATATCCTGAAGGGATTCTGATGCTGAGCAAATTATCGGATTATGCATCATTGAAGAAGCCTATCATAGCGATTTCACCAAAAAATGGCGTAACAGCGGATTATTTTGCTAATGAAAATGGATTCTATTTGCTGGATAATACCGATAGAAAACAGATCGAAAATGGTCTCGAAAAGCTATTTCTTGATTTTCCTAATACCATTCAGCCAAGTCATGAAAACAGGCTGTGGTCAGCTGTAGATCCTATTCGGGTTGTAGAGCAATATAAAAGAATTTTCAAAGGATTGTTGAAGCAAGGAACGTTTGTGAAGGATAAATGGGGAAATAGATCTAACGCTTAAATTTGAATTTTCCTCATTTACTACTGCGTTTAATATTTAAAGTAATGCCTTGAAATAGGATCTCCTTGATATAAATTAATTAGTATGATTATCTGCGCTGGTACCAATAGGCAAAATTTCTTTGATTCATCAAGTCACCTGACTGACTGTTATGTGGTGGGTTCCGAAGTGGTCCCAATTCAATTGTAGGCCAAATTATATAATGTTTTAGTCTCTTTCCCAGCAGAATGGATGCATAAAATAATTATCAAGTTCCTAAAACCAATAGCAAAAAAATAATAACTTAACTACTATGGGAGACAATCTTAAAAAGGAGTTTTTTGCTCACGAAACAGCAATTATAAACCCCGATTGTAAAATAGGAAAGGACAGTAAAATCTGGCATTTCAGCCATATCATGGAGTCTTGTCAAATAGGCGAGGAATGCAATATAGGCCAGAATGTGGTAATTAGCCCTGAAGTAATCTTAGGTAATCGAGTCAAAGTTCAGAACAATGTGAGTGTTTACACAGGTGTGACTTGTGAAGATGATGTTTTTCTGGGACCAAGTATGGTATTCACCAATGTAGTCAATCCCCGATCGGCTGTTAATAGGAGAGGGCAATACTTAAGAACGCATGTTGGTAGAGGTGCCAGCATAGGGGCTAATGCCACGATAGTATGTGGTCACAATATAGGAGATTTTGCTTTTATAGGAGCAGGAGCTGTAGTGACTAAGGAAGTTTTGCCTTATGCGCTTGTCATTGGTAATCCTGCTAGACAGACTGGATGGATGAGCGAATACGGCCACAAACTTATTTTCGATGGTAATCACGAGGCAATATGCCCGGAAAGCGGCGAGAAATATCTCCTTAAAAATGAACGTGTGATAAAAATAATCGCTGAAAATGAGTGAAAAGATCAATGGTATAAGCATGGTCGACCTGAGAGGTCAATATGAAAAGATCAAACTGAAAATTGACACTGCGATTCAGGAAGTCATAGATCAAAGTACATTTATCAAAGGCCCTGTAGTTCAATCATTCCAGACTGAACTACAGGATTACCTCAATGTCCAGGGTGTTGTGACCTGCGGAAATGGCACCGATGCATTACAGATCGCTTTGATGGGACTGGATCTTAGTCCAGGAGATGAGGTGATCACTGCTGCCTTTACTTACCCTGCCACTGCTGAAGTAATTGTACTCTTGGGACTCGTGCCTGTATTGGTAGATGTAGACCCTGAGACTTTTCTTATAAACCCAGATCTAATTGAAGCGGCTATTACTTATAAAACCAAGGTTATTCTTCCCGTACATCTTTTTGGGCAGTGCGCTGATATGGAAAGAATTCTAGCCATTGCAACAATGCATAAGCTATTTGTAATAGAAGATGTGGCTCAAGCCATGGGGGCAGAATACCATTTTACTGATGGAAGTATTGCTAAAGCTGGAACTATGGGGGATATCGGGTGTACCTCGTTTTTTCCTTCCAAAAATCTGGGATGTTTCGGAGACGGGGGTGCGCTGTTTTCCAATGATAAGGCACTGTGCAATAAGTTGAGAATGATTGCAAATCATGGGCAGTCTGTTCAATATTTCCACGATGTAGTAGGTGTGAATAGTAGATTGGATGCAATACAGGCAGCTATTTTGAGGGTAAAACTCCCTTATTTGGATAGCTACAACATTGCAAGGCAGTTAGCTGCGGATTATTACGACAGGGAATTGAAGGAGTCTGAGTTTCTGAGAACACCAAAGAGGGCAGGGAATGGTAGCCATGTATTTCATCAGTATACTCTCTTAATTACTGGTGGTGTTGACAGGGACAAATTGAGAAGTAGATTGGCTGATAAAGGCGTTCCCACAATGATATATTACCCACTGCCTATTCATCAGCAGCAAGCTTACCGAAGTGATAGAAATTCAGTGGGGCAGTTTCCTGTTGCTGAGTCTCTTCCCTCTAGGGTGTTATCATTGCCTATTCATACAGAAATGACTCAGGAACAGCTTGATTACATTGTTTCCTTATTGAAAGAAGAACTGGCTGGTAATTGAGACGGCGGAGCCTTTTGACCTGTCGGTTTGAAGAGGTATAGAATCATAATGATTAAGAGGCTTGAGAAGAAATAAATGTTTTGTATTAATAGCAATTGTGAGTATCACTAAATGAATTGAATAATGAAGAATTTTGCGCTGATTGGAGCTTCTGGTTATATCGCTCCTAGACATATGAAGGCAATAATGGAAACAGGCAACACACTCGCAGCTGCCTATGATCCTTATGACGGAGTGGGAATTATGGACTCATATTTTCCGGAATCTTCTTTTTTTGTAGAGTTTGAAAGGTTTGACAGACATATTGAAAAGTTAAAGAGGCAGCAAAAGGCGGTTGATATCGTAAGCATATGCTCCCCAAATTACTTACATGACAGTCATATTCGGTTTGGACTGAGAAGCGGAATGGATGTAATATGTGAAAAGCCAATTGTGCTTAATCCTTGGAATATTGATGCTCTAGAGCAAATCCAAAGAGAAACAGGTAATACAATCTATTCGGTGTTGCAGTTGCGGCTCCATAATTCAATAAAAGAACTTAAACAGAAAATTGAAAACGGTCCTAAGGACAAAATCTATGATATAGATCTAACCTACCTTACTTCGAGAGGTAAGTGGTATTATACTTCATGGAAAGGTGATATCACTAAATCAGGGGGCATCGCTACTAACATAGGTGTCCATTTTTTTGACATGCTGATTTGGATATTTGGGGAATTGAAATCGCAGACAGTTAATGTTCATACTCATGACAGGGCATGTGGAGTTATGGATTTGGAGAGAGCCCGAGTGAGATGGTTTTTAAGTATCAATGACCAATGTCTGCCAGAGGCCGCTGTAAAAGCAGGGAAGAGAACCTATAGATCCATTATTATAGAAGGGGAAGAACTTGAATTTAGCGAAGGTTTTACGGATTTGCATACAGCAACGTATCAAGATATTCTTAATGGAGGAGGATTCAATATCACCGATACACGTGCTGCGATAGAGGTAGTACATCAAATCAGACATGCTGAGACAGTAGGCTTAAATGGGGAATATCATCCTTTGGCTAAATTGCCCTTAGTCGAACATCCATTTCAAGTACTCTGAGCATGGGATTTTAAATAATACCAACTAATTTTAATTGAAGAGTTGATGAATTCGCTTTTGATTACTGAAATGCATTCAGCTTTGCTTAAGTGCTCATAAAGCTTATTGTTAAATTAACATATGTGCTTATAAGATATGCCTTTGTTTACTGAAGAAATTAAATTTCTTGTCATGACTGTGAAACCAACTTTATCTGCTAACTCGTCTGTCAATTTAAATTATTTTTAGGTTAAATCGTTCAAGTCAATCACAGTTCTTACCTTGAAATAAATCTAATGCATTGTTTTGTTTTAAAATTTGACGTTATTTTGTGATTTAAAATTAATCTTAATCAAGTATTTGCAGGAAAATTTTACTTCTAAATGAACCAACTTTTATCTTTGATCTCTGCTTTCGGGCTGTGCGTACTTATATTGCCTATTCTTATAATTATTCTCAAAAAGGCAAATATTGGTGATATACCAGGTGGAAGAAAAATCCACAGTAAGATTACCCCTTCCATGGGAGGGATTGCTATTATTTTCTCAAGTTTGGCATCTTTTGGAATATGGGGATGGTATATGTCCCCGGGATCTATGAGATTTGTATTTTTATCTATTGTAATTATGTTTTTTATAGGAATACGAGATGATTTCTCTCCTTTAAGCGCAATTCACAAGCTTGTGATGCAGCTTGGGGCTTTGCTCTTGATATTTTATTTCGCCAATATTCGTGTTACCAATTTTTATGGATTTCTCGGAGTGCATGAATTACCTGAATTCGTCAGCTTCCTATTTACAGTAGTGACTTTGTTTGCTATTACCAATGCATACAACCTTATTGATGGAATTGATGGTCTGGCAGGGACTATTGCGATGTTACCATTGTTAATCATGGGATTTTGGTTTAATTCGGTTGACTATGTTGGATATTCTATTCTCTGTTTTGGATTACTGGGAGCTATCTTGGCATTTTTGACTTTCAACTGGCATCCAGCCAAAATTTTTATGGGGGATACGGGTTCATTGCCCGTAGGCTTTGCTCTTGCGGTTTTGATTGTTGCTTTTATGAATATTAATTCGAACCTACCGGCGGAGAATATATTTAAAATCATACCTAATTTTAGTTTCGCAGTAGCTATGGTACTGATTCCTTTATTTGATATGGCCAGAGTATTTGCTAAAAGAATCTCCAGCGGCAAACATCCGATGAAAGCTGATAAAAACCACCTCCACCATTTATTGGTCCGCTTTGGAATGAAACAGCCTAAAGTGGTGTTGATTTTGGCAATGGGTCAGGTGTTCGTGCTGCTTACTGTTTTTGTATTGCGGGATTTTTCTGATAATCTAATATTGCCTCTTATTTGCCTTATTGTTTTGATTACAGGTATTATTTTGGAAATTATCACTCCAAGATTCATTAAAATGAAGATCATGAAAGACCTCCCATGTCTGAAAGGATGGGGAGTCGTTGAACAGACAAAACCTAAGGTGGAAACCGATGGACTAGAGAAGTGGCCTATAAATATGAATTGAGCCAAACTGCATAATCTTGTTTTATAGAATCATACTGTATAATGCCAAACACTGAAAAGGTAAAAATTGGGATCTTAACAAAACCTCTTGCCCAGCTCGATCACTGGGAGATTGACCTTTTTGACAAAATAGTGGAAGAGGGTTTCTTAGAAATTTCCATTCTGATTTTTGATGGAAGACCAGAGGTCACAGAGCCAAATAGAGCCAAGGGACTGAGAAAACTTTGGCCTGGAAATTTCCTTTGGAGATGGCAACAAACTATAGAGAAGAAACTCTTCAAGCCAGTCAACGTACCTTCTGAAAGAGTCAAGTTATTGTTTGATAATGTGCCCAGGCTTACAATGTCTCCAGTGCGTAGAGGGTTTGTGGATTTTTTTGAAGATTCGGAAAGCGAAAAAATCAAATATTTGAATTTGGATATTATCCTTAGGCATGAGTTCAATATTATAAAGGGAGATATATTAAATGTACCCAAATATGGGATTTGGAGTTTGCATCACGGTGATAATTCTGTGAATAGAGGAGGGCCTGCGGGATTCTGGGAAGTGGTTGAAGGACATGAGTCTATTGGAGTGACACTGCAGCAGCTCACCCCTGAGTTGGACGGAGGGAGAATTATTGAGAAAGGTTTTTATAATATTAGTTGGTCACATAGTAAAAACCGACAGTTTATCCAATTCTCATCTATTCAGCTGATTTTGAAGAACATTAGGAAATTGAGATTCGATAAATTTTCCACCTCCCATTCACTTACCTATAGCCATCCTTTGTACCGTACACCTGGAGCGCCAGCTACATTAGCGTACCTTTTCAAGTTTTACAAAGTGCTCTTTGGGATGTTTATTCTCAAGCTTACACCCTCCAGAGGCGAGAACCTGTGGAAATTATACATAGGCAAGGGAGACTTTCTCCATGCTCCGCTTTTTAGAGTGAAGGAAATACCACTGCCTGAAGGAGAGTTTTGGGCAGATCCGTTTTTATTTGAAAAAGATGGGGTGAAATACCTGTTTTTCGAGCGATACAGATTTGATTTAGGAATAGCTTGTATAAGCGTAGGGATACTGGAGAACGGTAAAGTCTCAAATGTACATGACGTGATTAACGATGGTACACACATGTCTTATCCTAATGTTTTTGAAGATCAAGGGGAAATTTTCATGATCCCTGAGACTTGCGCCAAAAAGAGACTGGAAGTCTATCGAGCAGTTCGGTTTCCATTTGAATGGGAACTTTACTCTACTGCATTTGAGGGGGAAGAGTTAGCAGATGTCAATTTCATGAGAGATGGCGATGGGAAGGCTTGGATTTTCTTCAGCAAAGGGTTTTGGTTTGACCTTAATTCTGACCTTTACATTTATCAGGTTGATTCACTCAAGATGGATATAATACATCCACATCTGCAAAATCCGGTAATTATTGACGCACGTATAGCCAGAAACGCTGGAAAAATATATAAAAAAGAGGGAAAGTACTTTCGTCCAAGTCAGAGAAATGTATACGGAAAGTATGGCTATGGGGTGAATATCAATGAAATAAAAGAACTTACTTTGGATGATTATAGAGAAGAGAAAATTGTTTCGGCCTACCCTTCATTTCTTCCAAACCTCTCAGGTTTTCATCATGTGGACAATCACGAGAAGTTTTTCTTGATAGATGCATCTACCCGTAAAAAATAGAACACAGAACCCATACTTTTTGGCAGTAAATTAAGAGTCGGAAATCCCCCAAAATAAAAAGACCCAGAGAAGCTCTGGGTCTTTTTGTTCGGCTATTGCCCTAATTAAAACTTAACATGGATCAAAGTTGGGCCATATATGGCACAATAAAAATACCCTATATAGGGTATTTTTATAGGGTTTTGAGGCTTTTCCAGCCAGTTTTGCTGTGTTTTTTTACCGTTTCTGAAATCATTGGATCACTTATTGATAAAGGAATACAACGCTTATCCCGCGGTGTGGAAAGGTGTGTTGGAGAAGTAGCACTCTCCAGAATCCTGAGCCGCCCGGAAGATATTTGAAAATATTAACAAAAGCATTTTTGTTTTGGAATGGCATTTGTCACTTAATCGTATGATTTTATTTACTTTGCACCCAAATCAAGAAGTAGGGGAATTCCCTGTTTTAAAATTTAAAAAAACCTCATCATCTTAATCAAATCCCTCAAATGAAGCACAAATTGTTCTCAATTTCGGTTAATCGCTCACTTATGATTGCCTTGGTGGCTATGCTGGCCATGGGTGCGTGTAAGAGTAAAAAGAAAGCAGCGCAACCGGCACCTCCTGCACCTGTGGAGCAAGTTCAAGAAGAAGTGGCACCACCGGCTGCACCTGTATCGTCAGCTGAAGAAATCGCTGCCGAGAAGTTGGAAAATTATTTCAACAGTGTAGCTGCTGCGGGCAATGCATCCATTGCAAATCAGACTATCCAAGAAGCTCTTGGTATGTTCTCTAATCAAGAAACCCCTGTTTTGATTGTTATTCATGAGGAAAATGGTATTAAGGATTATGATGAGCCTACTACCATAAAGAAATACTTGGAATACCTGAAAGACACAAAGAAGAACCTTAATTACATCAGCGACATCCGAATGGATGCCAACGGAAAGGTTTCTGAATTGGAGCTTAGAAGAAAATAATCGCCCACCCGAAAAATTAATTTACACATGAAAAATAAAATGATCCTTTTCTTGGGCTTATTCCTTGCTACTTCGGTAAGTGTATTGGCTCAGTCAGAAACAATTAGCCCTGCAAGAAAGCAAGCAATTGATTCCCTAGCACTCGAAAAAGTTAAAGATTTAAGTAAGTATATCAGTATCATTGGAAGTAAGGAGACGCAATTCTCTGAGGCAAACCGAGTGATGGACCGTGCTGAAGAACTTTTCTCCCCGGGAGCTGAGATGGGGGTGTCCAGTATCAATACCAACGAAATCGCTTATTACAAAGTGAGACGTTATTTTGAGCGTTTGATGGCTTTGAACTACGATAGAGTAAATATCACATGGTATGATATCCAGTATATCTCAGACTTAGAGAGACAGCCTGACGGTAGATATGTGGGTGTAGTTACTGTGTTTCAGCGTTTCGAAGGAACTTCTATTGAAACAGGGATGAATTATAAAGACACTACCAAAAAAGACATCACTATCTACGTTGAGAAAAAGCAAACCCAGATTGCCGGTAGAACTATCGAATTTTGGGACGTCATGCTAGGTGACGTGAGAGTGACAGAAACCTCCGCATGAGAATAGTAACCTTTATTTTTGCGATCTTGATCGCAAGCATCTCAATTGTCTCGGGGCAGGGCATAGGCAGCCCCGGGACAATCAAAGATGATGGCAAATTTGCTGCCTCTACCAAACAACTAAACCAATTCTTCAGAAGATTCAATGGTGAAGAATCGCCTACGGATGGCAATGTACGCTATTATCCGGGTGACTCATCCTACCACAGCACCTCACTGAGAAAGGGATTTCTTCAAATACTTTTTGACAATCAAACTTCTTCAGTAGGCCAGGATTTAAAATCACAGTTCATGAATACTGTGCTTTCGCCGAATTACCCTCAATACCTGAATTTCCATAAGGAAGGATGGTATGCTGAGGTACAGGCAGTTTTTACCTTTAAGGGAAAACGGGAATCCGCTACACTTGTATTGAAATTACAACCCGAGGGACTCGGGTACGAATGGGTCATTGATGATGTGTCATTCCCCCCATTCAAGAATATATTTAATAAACCTGTGGGTGACAGGAAGGATTTCTTACACCCGCTGAGTCATGAGCTGGGTTTTATGAATCTTCGAAGAGCATTTCAGGACTCTGATTCACCTGAAGCTTATACAGAATCCAGTTTCAAACCGGATTACCTGACCTTGTTTTTGTATGAAATGAAGCAAAACAACATCCGATATGAGACAGTGACCGATGTTAAATTTCATTTCTTCCAAATAGATGGCTGGTATTTTGAAGTACATCAATTCAACCGCCCAGGTTTCAATACAGGTTGGCTGATTTCTAACCTTGTCAAACTTAACCCCGGAGACAGGGAAACTATTCAGAAATACATTTATGATCAGGACTAAGGCCATATATCTAAGTTTAATTCTTTTCTGTGTGGGCATCCCAGCGATAGCTCAGACTATAAAAGGTTATACTAAAGCTGAAATAGATGACTATTCGGCTAAAGTGGAGGATCAAATCCGTTTTTTGGAATACATCCTTAACACTATAGGATCTGCAGAGACTCAGCCTCGAGATAAGGATGTAGTGATCCGTGAAAGTTATTTGAAAATCTTCAGGGATGGGGAAGTTCAGGTGGAAGATGATCTCTTGCTCGACAGGAAGGTTGTGACTAATAAGAATGTCACTGCCTATTTGAAGGATATTGAATTTTTTTACAAAGATGTCAACTTCAAATTCAAAATACGGGATGTAAAACCCAATCAGAAAGATAACGGAGATGTATATTTTACAGCCTCCCTTGATAGGACGATCACTGCCACAGGTATTAACAATGAAAAAGTAACCAATACCAAACCGCGTTTTGTTGAGGTTAACTTGGATAGTAAAACCCAAGAACTGAAAATCGCCAGTGTATATACGACTAAAGTAAGTCGTGATGAAGAGCTGGCTGAATGGTGGGAAGTACTGGATCCTCACTGGCAGGCTTATTTCAAAGAACGCTTTGCTGTAGGTGAATACGACTCGATCAATGTGGACTTGTTGTATCAGTTCGTTGAAGTGGATTCATTGGATATTTCGGGTACAGATTCTCTTTTGAATCTGAGCCCTATGGAAGCCATGAGGAATCTTAAATATGTGAATCTTAGCAATACACAGATCACTGAACTAGGCCCTATTTCCAACGTTACTTTCTTAGAGTATCTTGATGTGTCTAATACACCTACTTCTGATATACAGTTTATCAAGTATTCAGACCGTCTTAAACACTTGGATATCTCTAAGACTCAGATTACTGATATCAGTGAACTGGTCAATCTCAAATCGATCCGATCACTTCGCATGGAGGAGACTCCAGTTTTGAGCTTTGCCGTGTTGAATGAGTTTGACAGCCTGAAAAGCCTCTATATAGCCCAAAGTGGATTTAACAACACCGAGAATATCAAGAACCTTTCAAATTTGGAAAATCTTGACCTTAGTAAAAATTATCTGATCAATTTCAGCCAATTGTCGGATTTGGCATCTCTGAAAAATTTGAATTTGTCACAGACGAATATCCAAGATCTTTCCCCTTTGGCAGGTCTTGAAAATCTTGAAGTCGTGGACATCACAGGTACTCAGATTTCTGATATCTCAGCTCTGAATGGTAAAACCGAATTGAACAAGGTTTTGGCTGATGAAACAAAGCTTTCTGTCCCGGCTTCGGATAATTTTATCCGAAAAAATCCGAAGGTTTTATTGATTCATCATGTAAAAGACCTTGAAAGCTGGTGGGCTGGGTTATCGGACGCTTGGAAGGCTACTTTGAAAAAGGCCAATCCGGGAATCACTAACGACCATCCCAGTGTAGAAACATTGACAAGTACTATAGGACTGGAAGAACTTGATTTGAGTGGAGCGGGAGTGGAAAGTCTAAATCCGATTACCAGATTTGTGAAACTTACTAAAGTTGATTTTTCTGATAATCCTGTGACTGAGGTAATTTCCCTGAGCGAAGTTAAGACACTGGTAGAAATTATAGGTAAAGATACCGAGGTTAAGGATATTTCCCCTCTCAAATCAAACGATGAATTGGTAAGAATAGATCTGGAAGGAAGCCCGGTATCAAGTATTCTAAGTGTCTCGGATCTTTCCAAATTGGAATATCTAAACGTTAACGGTTCTGAAATATTTGCCGAAGAAGTACCGGAGTTGGTAATCAATAAACCTAGCTTAACGATTATATACCGTACGGAGGAGCTGAAATCATGGTGGGAATCATTGGATGATGCCTGGAAAGAGATTCTCAGTGAGCAGTTTTCATTTTCTGAGGAACCTAACACCGAGGAGCTTCATTCAATGACCGAAAAGTCATCATTGACCTTCGAACGTGTCCCTGTAGGAGATATTCAAGCCCTAGTTGCTTTTGTGAATTTACGTTCTCTGGTCATCTTCGATGCACCGATCGGTAATATCACTCCAATCAAAGAACTTAAGCTATTGGAGAAACTCAGAATTTCCCAGGTGCCTGTAATTGACTTCTCACCTCTGATAAGCCTGTCCAAATTAAAGGAACTGGACATCAGTAATTCAGGAATCGAGGGTTTGGATCCTTTGTCAGGACTTTTGAATCTGGAGATTCTGAATATTTCCGGCACCAACTTGAAGACCCTGAAAGGCCTTGAGGGTAATATAAACTTAAAGGAACTCGATGTAGCGAGTACAAACCTTCGTTCTCTCAAACCTATAGAAGGATTGCCGAATCTCAGAAAACTCTCTTGCTTTAATACCCGACTAAATAGCAGAGCTGTAGATCGCTTTAAATCTTCAAACCCTGATTGTGAAGTAAGGTATTACTAAGGGATGGTCAAGAATAAAGGATTTAAGGGGGCGCTATCATGATTTGAATAGACCGATTGCCCTACTTCCACTATTCTGAATTTGTAAGTCCATAATCATAGATTTATGAGTGTGCATATTTGATCCAAGTCTCCTGGCTTGGATCCTTTTCACTTCAATTTCTTGGCTGTTGATATTCGAGGTTTCTTGAACCTCGATTTTTTTTCCCTACTTCTGCAACCCCCTCAAAAGAATTTTTTTATTTTCCTAATTTGGGTGTTGCATTCCAGGAGTAGTACCAACTAGTCGGTTCTCTCAACTGTCTTATGGTAATGCAGAATAAGTTGTCTTTAGGGATAGGGGATGGCAAATTGACTGCTTACAATTGGTATAAATCAAAGTAAAGATTAGTTTCAATGATCTTGAATTTGACAGGTGGGAAGAAGGAATAAAAGGGATTAAAAAATTTGATAAAAAATCCCTTTAGTAATTTTCTTATTAAAAAATCCATGTTGGAAAAGTTGCTTAATCACCCTGACATAAAGGTAGGGAGTCTCATATCGAAAAAAAATACCCTGTACAGGGTATTTTTTTGTTTAAAGGGGGTAAAGTTTTCCACAAAATAGTACTTTTGAAAGAGTCGATTTACTTATTCTCCTTTTAATCTTGAATGTATAGTTTATGAAAAATATTATTTCGCCCTTATTTTGAACAAATTTCTTACAGCATCACTACTTCTGGCTCTTATTCTGATTTTTTTGGGAATAAATAGGGGCTTTGATATTTCTGATGAAGGGGTGTATGCTTTGTTGGCTGTTCCCAATCAGGAAAACATCGCCGGTGTTTTCAACTACGATTTATTCTTCAAACTTTTTTATAAAGCGACCGGGTTTGAGTTTGGGATAGTGGGGCTTAGGGTTCTCAGGTTACTTACCTGTTTAATAGCTGCTACTTCCTTAGCGACCTTTTGGGCAAATTTAAATCAAGATAAGAATGAGAAATCCTCTGTTTTTCTAATTGCCTTATTGGGAATATTGGCTAGCTATGGATTTTTACCCCAAACCTTATCTTACAATTCTATTAATCTGATGTGTGGATGTGCGTGGCTCGCATTGATATCAGGTAAGCTTACCGCTTCAAGATTAATCCTGCTTGGAACCTCCCTTTCTTTGCTTTTTTATAGCAAAGTGACCGTGTGCATAATTCTCAGTTTGCTTGCTGTTGCTTTTATTTTATTTGTAGCGCACCGCAAGACAGTGGGTAGCATGCTATTGTTTCTGCTATTGCCATTTTTACTATTGGAATTGGTTTTCATGTTAGTGTTGGGTGAATCTGGTGTCACACGGGCTATTGCCGCTCAAGAAATGCTCAAATACAGGCCTGACTACCATTTTCCAACTATTGTTAAATATACTGCTGTGGGCATTTTCTGGTCTGTTCTTGTTTTTACTCCTTTTGTATTCGCAGGGTATTTGAGGCGGAAAGGAAAGTTTTATCATCGAATTGTAGTAGGTATTGGATTTGTCATATTCCTTGTTATTTCCTATTTCACTACTATTACTGCTGAGGTTAATCATTATTTACTGTTGGGGACCCTTGCAGTATTGGGATTTCTTATGGGGTCTTCACCTTTTCCTAAAATGAGTAGGCGACAAACCGGATTTCTTTTGCTTCTAATTGGATTTCCATTTATCCTTCATTTCGGAAGTAATGTCTACTTTCTGAGGTTGGGGATTCATTATTGGGTTTTTTGGATGCTGGCGATTTTATTCTCATTAAGAGAAGAGCATGTCAAAGGAAGGATTATACTTCATATTCTCTTTCCCTTGTTTTCGCTGATTCTGGTATTTAATGGTATTTCCATTTACGCTTTTAATTCGTATTCTTATACAGATGAATCCGTACTTTGGGAATATCAAAAAGGTAAGTTTATCAGACTGCCGATTTCTGAGAGGAATTTGTACGATGATTTGTCGAACTTAGTTTCTGAAACTGGGGAGCAATATGTTTTGCCTATTTATAGAAACCCTGGTCTGGTTTATATGTTGGGCAAGAGACACCCTAAAACTCCCGGATTATGGTCAAGCTACCAATTAAGATACTTCTTTCCCAGTGCAGAGGCTATTGCTGTCATTTTTTACAACGATACTTTTGAATTCCCATTTGATAGGGATGAATGGATAAAGCAAGGAGAATTCGTTATAAAAGAGGACCAAATAATTCAGGTATTTTGGAAAAAGTAAAGTCAAAAAATCTTATTGGTTACTGGGGAGTAATTGGTTTATTGGTGTTTTTGATTCTCTGGATTCTTCCTTGGCGTTTCGAAGCGAACGATGATGTGATCATGATGTGGTTAGTCTCTGGAGCATATACCGGTACCCCAGAACCCTACGCTGTCTTTATTCATCCACTCTTAAGTTGGAGTTTATCAAAACTCTACACCTTTATGCCATTTATACAATGGTACGCTTTTGTCTGGTTCTTGGTTCTTTATGCTTCATTTATGGGGATAGTGATTTCTGTGCTAGATAGTTGCTTGTCTATTCGCTGGAAAAACCTGCTCTTGTTTTCATTTTTGGTGCTGTATATTCATTTTTCATTAATTCTACAGTTCACAATTGTTGCCGGAGTAGCTGGTTTTTCAGGCTTTTTACTAGCCAATACATCCTTTGGGAACAGTTCAAAATTAGGACGTTGCGCGGTTCTGTTTTTATTGATTATATCTATTTTAATCCGGTGGGAGTCATTTGCCCTTGCTGCACTTGGGTATGCGTTCTACCAGTTTATTGCTGTAGACAGAATTTCGGGGGCTTCAAAGTTTAGGACAAAAACCTTTCTAATAATAGGATTGGTTTTTATTCTATTACAATTTTTTGATTTTTTATACCTTAAAAATTCCGGATATGCTGAATTCAAGCATTATACAAAGGCTAGGGCTAACGTATTCGATCATCCGGTTTTTTATACATTGGAAAAAGATCACCGACTGGATCAAACCAGCGAATGGTATTTCTTTTCACTTTTTATGATGGATGGTAATCAAATTGATGTAGAAAAACTCAGTGAATTAAAACATGAATTGGATAAGAAGCTGTATTCGTTCGATCAGATTGGAAAATCTCTTGTAAGGCTAAGAGAGGTTATGGGATTTCAGAATTTCAAATTAGCATTTAGCTTGCTTATTCTTTGCCTTTGCCTTTGGTCATGTTGGAAATGGCCCAAATACATGTTGTTTTTGTGTACATGGCTGATTTTTATGCTTGTTTTTAACCATTTTTTTATAGTAAAAGCAAGAGTTTATATTTTGTTTTTTCTTCCTTTGCTTTATTTCATCAATGGGAAAACCCTCATTTCAGAAGTAGATACAGGTATATTTTTGATTTTTTATTTGATTGTAGGAGGTATACTGATAGTCCATTTGGTGGGATTTTTTGAGGGAGCCAAAAGAAGGGAGAGTATAGCACATGATATGAAAGTGCTGACGGATGGCCAGCTGAATTATAACCAGTTAATAATTTATGAAGGTTATCAGCAAAACTTCTTGCCAACACAGTACAATATGATAAATCCGGTTCCATTTGTCAGTATGGGTTGGATTTCAAAAAGTCCTTTTCAGGCTAAAGCCTTGGACAGGTTTGGTATTAAAAAAATAAGTGATGCCTCTGAATTTTATCTGATGGGAATATATGATGATCAAGATTTCAAATTCCCTAGCTACATGGAATTCTTGGGGTATCATTATGACTTGGAGGATAGTTGGACGGGAAGCTATCTTTCAATTTTTCGTTACTCAAGTCAGAAATAAGAGTTTCAATGGACTATTTGTCAGTATAGATTTTCCTGAATTTGCAAAAACCGGTTACACGAGTAAATTTGTTACTCGTCGAGTAAGTTTATTACTCGATGACGCTAATTTCTGAGATGGGACTGAAAGAGCGAAGCTTTTTGAATTTTAATATGACTACAATCTAAATTAATTAGTGCTCGAATCTCTAGTCACTTCCAAAACCAGAATCAAACTTCTTCTGAAGTTCTTTTCGCATACCAACTCAGGCTATCTGAGAGCTCTTGCCAAGGAGTTTGGCGAATCTACCAATTCCGTCAGAGTAGAATTAAACCGTCTGACCGAAGCAGGATTACTTGTGTCTGAAGAAGAGGGGAAAACTAAGCTTTATAAGGCCAATGAGGCACACCCGTTTTTTACGGAAATCAAAAATATGGTATCTAAATTCCTTGGTCTGGATGATTTAATCGAACGAATCGTCAAAAGAATGGGAGATGTGGAAAGGGCCTATATCGTGGGAGACTATGCGAAGGGTATAGATTCCGGTACTATCCAAATGATTCTCATAGGGAAAGAGTTGGACAAAAAATATTTGGACTTTATTAGAGAAAAAACCTACGAAAAAGTCCAAAGAAAAGTCGAAGTGTCTATTATGGAATACGATCCCGGCGACATCCAAGGTATTTTGGTTTACGGAAAGTAAAGTAACCGGCAATCCCAATTATCCGGCAAACCAGTATTTATCCGTCTTCTCAGAACCATCAGCTTATACTAAATCCCATCATTTTAAATTCTCAATTCAAAACTTGACTCCCAAAGAACACATCAAAATCATCCAGCCTTCTTCGGGTTGGCAGCTTATAGACTTCAGGGAACTCTGGAGATACAAGGATCTTCTGTATTTCTTAACATTAAGAGGAATCAAGGCACGCTATGCACAGTCTGTACTGGGAGTGGCTTGGGCTATTATCCAACCTTTGTTTACTACCCTGGTGTTTACTGTTGTATTTGGCAATCTGGCCAAAGTGGACTCAGATGGGATTCCATACACGCTCTTTTCATACCTGGCACTTTGGCCTTGGAATTACTTTTCGGGCACACTCACTGAATCAGCTAATTCCCTGATCCAAAATGCCAATATGATCACCAAAGTCTATTTCCCCAGAATGGTATTGCCACTTTCCTCATTACTTTCGAAGCTTCTGGATTTTTTGATC
Organism: Algoriphagus sp. Y33; assembly: GCF_014838715.1. Classification (NCBI taxonomy): domain Bacteria; kingdom Pseudomonadati; phylum Bacteroidota; class Cytophagia; order Cytophagales; family Cyclobacteriaceae; genus Algoriphagus; species Algoriphagus sp. Y33. Next base: position 1,122,159 of record NZ_CP061947.1, read on the forward strand.
GCATTTGTTGTGGTGGTGGGCATGATGATCTATTACCAGGTTACCCCTGGCTGGGGATTACTGGTATTGCCAGTACTTATCATCCAACTCCTGATGTGCAGTCTGGGAATGGGGATGATGCTGTCTGCTATGGCGGTAAAATACAGGGACGTCAAGCATGCATTGACATTTGTGATCCAACTCTTACTCTATGCCGCTCCTGTGGTTTACAGTACCACAGCAGTTCCTGAGCCATACCGGGGATTATATACGTTAAATCCCATGGTTGGGGTTATCGAAGGGTTTAGAGCAGCATTTCTAGACCGCCCTATGCCTTGGGAATGGATCTGGCCCGGCTCCATCGTAGCGGTTATTCTCTTTATTTTCGGTATGCTATACTTTCGGAGGATGGAACGGATATTTGCGGATGTTGCATAAAGTAAGGTTGTCTGCTTCGCGTTGTCCCGTTGTAGGATTTGCTATACCCTGACAACAGCGACAACCATAAGCCAACAATGTCAACTCAATTACTTTCCACCCTCTTAGCAGAACATTTTAAATTTTAACTTCCCTTTGCTCTCAATAGTCTCCCCGGTTTATCGTGCAGAAAATGTCTTAGCTGAACTCATCACAAGAATCAAGTTTGCTATGCCTGATCCGGAATTCGAAATTATTCTGGTAGATGATTATAGCCCCGATAATTCATGGACAGAAATAGAAAGACTTTCCGGTATCCATCCGGAGGTTAAGGGAATTAAACTTTCCAGGAATTTTGGCCAGCATTATGCCATTACAGCAGGGCTGGATACGGCAAAGGGAGACTGGATAATAGTGATGGATTGTGATTTGCAGGATAGGCCTGAAGAAATTCCCAATCTATTGAGAAAAGCGGAGGAAGGATACGATGTAGTGCTCGCAAGAAGAGCCAATAGACAAGACGGCTTTTTCAAAAGACTGGCTTCAAAAATATTCTACAGAACGCTGGCTTGGCTGACAGGCTCCACCCAGGACGAAAGCATAGCCAACTTCGGTATATACCACCGTAAGGTCATCAGGGAGATAGTAGGAATGCGCGAAAGTATCCGCTATTTCCCTACCATGGTCAAGTGGGTTGGTTTCCGTCAAACGACCCTTGATGTGTTCCATGCCGAAAGGGGAGAGGGAAGCAGCAATTATGGTTTCAAGCGTTTATTCAATCTTGCACTGGATATTATGCTAGCTTACAGCGACAAGCCCATTAGGCTGACTGTTAAGCTGGGCCTTTTAATAGCACTGACAGGATTTTTGTTTGCGCTATATACATTGTACAAGTACTTGCACGGAGATATTGTTGTAGCAGGTTATGCCAGTTTGATTATCTCACTATGGATGCTTGCCGGTTTCCTGCTGATTACGCTTGGGGTGGTGGGACTCTACATCGGAAAAACCTTTGAAGGAGTTAAGAATAGGCCTATTTACATCGTTGAGAAAAGAATAGGGTAGATTTGGGGAATATAATTGAGAGAAGCATGTACCAAGATCTTAGATCCAAGAGCTAGGACATAAGATCCAAACCGCTATTTAAACTCTTAACCCTTAATCTTTGAACCTTAATCCCTACTAGTAGTATGAATGCGAACCTATTAAAACCTTAGGTCAAAGAACCGGAACATAAGAGCCAAAACTGTCACTTAAACTTTTAACCCCTAACCTTTAAACCTTTAACCAACTTAATCCTCTATCCAAACTTTGAAACAAGAAATCAACCATCTTTCCTTCGACTCAAGTCTTTTTAATTACCCCGTGGGTAAAATTTACATTTCTGGCGATTGGGATGAGCAGGAGTTTCTGAAGAACTCGGCTAAGTACCAACTGGTGTATGTTCTTTCCGAATTGCCTCTGCTGATTTCCGATGCATCGATTCAGCTGGTCGATACTAAAACCACCTATCAGAAAGCAATTGCTAAACCTGCCGAAGTCCCCTCGGATATAGTTTCTTACACTGGAGAAATGAATCAGAATTTACTGTCATTGGCATTAGAGAGTGGGATTTATTCCAGATTTAAGCAGGATTGCCGGCTAACTCAACATGAGTTTGAAAAACTCTATGGACTTTGGATCAAAAAAGCACTGGATTCCGGGTACTTATTGACGGCATATGAACTTCAAGGGATGGTGTCTTATGATCTGGAGGGGGAAACAGCCAGTATAGGATTGATTGCAGTTTCTGATAATAGCCGCGGACATGGGTGGGCGAAGAAGCTGATGAAAGCAGCCGAGGAAAAAGCTTTTTCTTATGGAGCTAAGACCATTGTCGTGAGCACCCAAGAATCCAATGTCCCTGCCTGTAAGCTATACGAATCCCTTGGGTATAGATTAAAGGAAAGGATCTATATATATCATTACTGGAGGGAGTGAAGGTCAACCGTTAAAGTATCAAGACACAAGTATTAAGATTCTAGAGCCAAGATCGCCGATCTAACCCTTAACTTCCATAACTGCGGTAGCTCGGACGACTTTAATAAAAAAGACCTTTTTTCACCCACAGAACCCACGATAACACCTTTCACGGCCAACTGTAGCAGCTCCAAACTCTAAAATCAACCCGCCTGCCCCTTTGAAAATTCCTTTCAACAAACCTTACCTTTCAGGAAATGAACTCAGATACATAGAGGAGGCAATTGCGCTGGGTAAAATCTCCGGCAACGGGGAATTCACCCGTCGTTGTCAGGAGTTTTTCCAAATACGTTACGGATTTCGGAAATGCCTACTGACTACAAGTTGTACTGATGCACTGGAAATGGCCGCAATACTTCTGGATATAAGGCCGGGAGATGAGGTAATCATGCCAAGCTACACTTTTGTCTCAACCGCCAACGCCTTTGTCCTGCGGGGGGCAAGAATTGTATTCGTGGACAGCTGTTCGGACCGTCCAAATTTGGATGAAGCACGTATAGAGGAATTTATTACTCCAAGGACCAAGGCAATTGTGGCGGTACACTATGCCGGTGTTGCCTGTGAAATGGATGTGATTATGGATATTGCCGGAAGACATAATTTGTTTGTAGTGGAGGATGCTGCCCAAGCTATAGACAGCTACTTCAAAGGAAAGGCGCTGGGGAGTATAGGACATTTGGGGACGATGAGTTTTCACGAAACCAAAAACATCCAATGCGGAGAAGGAGGGATGCTTATGATCAATGACCCTGGGATGATTAAAAGAGCGGAGAGGATCTGGGAAAAAGGCACCGATAGGGTAGCTTTTTTTAGAGGAGAGGTTGACAAATACGGTTGGGTGGATATTGGGAGTTCATTTATGCCCTCCGAGCTTAATGCTGCTTATCTTTGGGCACAATTGGAAAATTTGGATAAAATCCAGGAAAGAAGAAAGGCTATTTGGAATGATTACGCTAGGGTATTTAGCGGAGATATTGATGTTCCCAATGTCTTGAATTCTGATTATATTGAGGTTTTCAAGAGTTTAAAATTGAAAATTGAAAATTTGGATTCGTCATTGCGAGGAGGCTTTTTGGCTGACGAAGCAATCACTAATAATGAACCACTATCAATTTTACATTCTACATTCCCTGCTAACCACCACCTTTTTTATCTCCTTTTCCCTTCCTTAGCAAGTAGAACTGCTTACACTGCTGCCTTAAATGAAAAGGGGATTCTAGCAGTTTTCCACTACCAAAGCCTTCATAGATCGGCATACGCTAAAAAATACTTTCCAAATCAATGCCAACGTGAATTGCTTAATTCCGACCGCTATTCCGACTGCTTACTTCGCTTACCCTTGTTCTATGAATTGCCGGAGTTGAGTAAGTAAACAAATTTTGCATATTTCAATATTCTCTATGGCTCACGACTATTATAAGGGAGATCGAGCTTCGAGTTGGGGCTTGTAATGATTTTGAGATTCCTCCAGTAAATAAATACTGAAATCAATATCATAAATACTCATAGTACTTCCATAATAATGTAATCATAATTTAGAGCTAGCTTTTCAGTAGCATCAAGATTACTTTTTATAATATTTCTCCAGCCTTTCTAGGCAGCCTAGGCAGAGAATAAATAATTGCTATCAGTTGGGATAAAGTTTGCATACCTGATGGATCTATTTTAAGACTGGTTTCCGATCGTATGTCAGATGAAATCTATTGCGCTAATAACCAATAATTTAGTGTAAATAAAATAACAAGGTATTGTAGTTTGCTTTTTAAGTATTTAATTCAAAAAATAATTAACTATAAAAGTAACATTATGAAAAACACCTTTACCCATTTCTTTTTTTTAATCCTCTGCTCAGGATTTTTATTTTCTTGCGGAGATGATGACAATGATCCAAAAAATACAACTTCTTTAGAAGGTGAATGGAAACTCCAGTCCATGAAATATGACGGGGAATATTCTGCCTATCAACAAGGGGAATTAATTGATGATGGTACGCTTTCTGGTGAAGCTTCTGATATAGATATGATATTTGAATTCACTGGAAACAAAGTGAATGTATCAGGAAGTTTTATGATGAGTATGGAATACGACCTTTTTCCGGGTACAGATTTCAAAATACCTGTAAATGGCTCAGCTTACACGGGAACATTCGAATTAAATGGAGATAAAATTTATTTCCAAAATGCATCTGGTACAGAAGAGGCTGAAATAGTATCGCAAACAGATTCCGAGCTGGTTCTTCAAATGACATCTTCATCTTCCATGGCAGCCTTAGGAGGAGAGAATATCTTTGAATACGACGGGTTATATGTTTTAACCAAATAACTAACCCCTTTTATTAATCAGAGCCTTTCTATTAGGAAGGCTCTGGTATTTTTTGATTGAAAATTTGCATCTCTTGGCTACATGAAAATCCTTTTATGAATACAATTAAATCATGGTTATTTGGGTTTTTAATCATGTGCTTAATCCTGTCCTCCTGCAAAAAAGAAAAGGAGGAAGAACCTCTTATCTAAAACTCTGATTATATAGAAGATAGATGCTTAGTATTGACTCAAGTATCAAGATTTTAGAATCAGTAATCAGTGTTCAGTCCCGGTCGACCATAGACAATCCATAACTACCAGCCCAATTTTCTTGCTTACGTCAAATAATTTCTCAAGCTTAATCTTGCTTTGATCAAATGGTTTTTAACAGTATTTTTTGAAATAAGCATTTGATCTGCGATCTCCTGATAGGAAAGATTTTCGAAGTAGGAAAGCTTAACGACCTGCTTCCTTTGATCTGTAAGCTTTTCTATCGCCTCTTCCAATCGGACCATAAGAGCTTCCTCTTCCATCTTCAGATCCACCGAACTTTCGATCCTGTTTTTATAAAAATCCTCCGCTTTTTTTCTATCGCTGCTTAAATGGTTAAAGTAATCTAACACCTCGTTTTTTGAGATAGTAAAGATGTAAGATTGGATTCCCTTTTTAGTATCCAACTCTTTTCTCTTTCTTAGAATTTTAAGAAATACATTATGAAAAAGCGCTTCAGCTTCTTCAGCATCTTTGATTAGGGATAGAATAAACCTGACGACGGTAGGTTTATAGGAATAATAAACTGACTCAATCGCCTCCTGTTTCCCCATTTTGAAATCTTCAATAGTTTCTATAGTAGGTGCTGTCATAGGGCTTGCTTCATTTGCTCACTCAATTTTGAAAAAATAAACCCAATCAGATACGTAAATCACGCATTTAAATCCTCAATTTGCGAAAATTTAGAATGAGTTACCGCTTAATAATCAGATTGTTAAATTATTGTTAAAAAATTCATGTATAAAAGAAGGCCTAAACTACATCGATGAGTTTAGGCCTTTTTTATACGGGGTTTAGTTATCAGGAATTATTCGATTACACCTAAGTAGCGTCCCATCCAATAAGGCAGTAACCAAATATCTCCCGGACTGTAAATAGATCTTCCGTTACCGGTTCCATCCAAATTAAACCGGTTGGCATTGTGTCTTGCTATTCTGGTCTCAGAAGGAGGTAATACTTCGGGGGTGGTTTGTCTTCTGAAATTGACTTCAAGGTTGCGGATGTCCTTTCGATGACTGTTTTGTACATTCCAGTTGATCAGATCTATAGGATGCTTCTGCAAGAACCAAATTGATTCTTCCAAGTCAAATTTTTCCGGTTGAACTATTGCGGTAACGATATTCCACAAAGCATCTTTTTCCGGTCTTTCTGCCTCCCAGTGGTCTACGATTGCTTTCTTGAATTTTGCTTTCAGTTCAGCATCAAAAGCATACCTATAGAGTCCCCAATATCCTAAAAAGTACATCTCGTCATCCGAATGGTTCCATGCCTCAGAGAGCATTTGGCTGTAAGAATCACTTCCGTCTCCTGCTTCTCCTATTATTTTCATGGGTCTCATCAGGTTTTCCAAATACCCATAATCCTCCATCAGCTCAAATGCCTTTTCCTTATACTTATCCTTGCCTGTAAAGTGGTAGGCTGTCTGAAGCATACTGATGATATTGGAGGAGTTGAGCTTTCTGTCTCCCACCTGAATAGGAAAGTTGTTGACATAATCCGGATTCCATTTGCCCCAAAGTGTAGGTTTTCCGTCAAAATCATACAAATACATGTCATGCGCCACGATGTGTGACATCAAAGTGTCCATCAGTTCAATGGATTTGTTTTTTACCCATTCATCTTCCACAAGTTCGGCAAGCACTCCATAGACAAACATATGTCCGATTGCTTCGTCGCTACTGGTAGTGGATTTCCAGTCCCATTCCGGATCTGTGGAATGTTGCCATCTTTCCGGATCTGCCAGTTTTTCTATGTAGCCGGATCTTTCAAAAGAACGGGAAGGGAACCCGTCCACCGGATTAATGGTGAATAGACGCTCCATAGCCAATAGGGACTGTCTGATCTGAATAAGAGCTTCCGGTTCCTTGGTCACAGCATACCTAAAACCCTGTGATGCTAAATACATGGAAGTCCAAAGTCCGTCGTTGTCCGAGTCATCCAGTTTTCCTGTGGCTATTTTTCCGCTTTCTGCCAGCTCAAGGGAGGCATTAAACCCGTTTCTCAGATGGTTTTTACGGGTGTATTTATCGAAATACCCTGCTTTTTCTGCTAAGGTCATCTCCTTTCGGAGTAGTGTTGCCAGACCCTGATTGGTGAGGAGGTAGATTTCGTCCTTACCAAAGGCAATGTCGTAAACTTCCTCTCCCGGAAGCCATCTCTCTAAATAGTAATAGTTGATTTCCCCATCAGGAAGCAATACGAAAGCACCTTTGGTAGTTCCAAACCAGATTTCATCCTCCTTTGTCTCTACTACAAGAATGTCTGTCCAAGGAATTTTTGTCAGTAGTGGAGATTTGGTTTTGGATCGGATGTCATAGGTGAAATATCCTGCGTCACTTCCAAGTACCAACTGGTTTTTGGGAGAGAAATATGCCAGGGATTTCAATCCCTTACCCGACAATTCTTCATGCAGTTTGTGGGATTTGGGATCAAACTGATAGACTTTATTCGGGCTCATTACCCAGAATTTTTCCCCGATGGGATCATATTGAATATCCACCACCTCTTGAGGGGCGGACAGAATAATTGGTTCATCTATGCCTGATCCTACATAGTGTAATTGCTTTCCGTCACTGATCAAAAAATCAAATTGCCCTCCTCCTTCGAAGCGATGCGCCGAAGGCAACTGATGCTTCAAAAATAAGCTGCCTGCCCAGGCATTGCTGAATACGGCTTGGTCATCCAGATAAATAAGCTCGCCTTGATAGCTGTCGATTGCCCGAATTTTTTTGTCAGTCATAGGCAGGTAGGACTGGTCGTTAGCCAAAGTTCCCCAAACCTGAAACTGACCTGCTTCCGGCCGCAGTAGTTGCATGTTTTCCAGAATTTGGACATTCCCGGTTTGGCTACTTGCCAGACTTTGCGTAGATAGATTTTGGAGTGGCCTGGAATTGATGATGGCATATTCCTGCACAAAAGAAGTGTCCCGGTAAGTCCCGCCGGTTCCTGATTGCCCGAATGCCATAGTCTGAATCAAGCAGACAAAGAGCAGTGTCAATCCATTAAAAGTTGTTTGCATAATTAGTGAATTTGGTTGGGATCCAATAAGCGATATTGGATGGTTTTACCTGCGTCGAGGTGTTTGGAATAGGTGAGATGGACAAGGCCTTCCTGGTCCTGAATCAGGGCCGGATAAGAGAAGTTACCCTGATGGGTGGAGTCTAGTTCAAGGTATTGTGGATTGCTCCATGCATTTCCCTCGTCAGATGAAATCCAAAGTGCCAATTGATACCTGCCATCCTGGACATCGTTGCCTACCATCCACCATCGTCCATCTTTAAGCTTTAGCAGTTCCACACTGGCTGTATTTGGGAATTCTGTTTTTTTTGCGACCGTCCAGGTTTCACCTTGATCTTTTGAAATACTTTGTTGGATCATCGAAGGAGCGTCCCCTGCATCCCGAAGCATGGCTACGATATCTCCATTTTCTTTTTGAATCAATGCGGGTTGGATAGGTCCCTTACCCACCAGAGGCAAGCTTGGTCTCCAGCTTTCTCCCATATCATCCGAAATAGCCATCAGGGAAAAGTTGAAACCATCCGAATAAAGCGGTAGAAGTATTCTGTTGGCGGTGACGAGAGGCTTGATCCGCGTCATCCATCCCATACTTGTTTTTTTGGAGTCCCGGGACGCTTCAATAATCATCTTCTCGTATTCTGGTGCATAGGAAGACCATCCTACATGGGCAGGAGGAAGATCCTTGAATTTCCGGGCAACTTCCTCCGCAAATTCATCTCCGGGTTTAAGAAAAATATTGTCTTGCCAGTTCCAGATCGGTGTCCCCTCGGTATCATAAGAGGTACTTCTTCTCAAGCGGAGAATGGAGTTTTCCCATTCGTTGGCATTTACGGCGATCCATACCAGGAACAGCTCTGCTTTTTGATTGAGAAAAAGTACAGGATTACAATCCGGTATCCCGGGAGTGTCGGCCATCTCAAAAGGTTTGGACCAATTAGTTTCTCCCTGCTTCTTCCTCGAACCCATCAGCAGGACATCATCAGCTTTCCGTTCACCCGAACCTTCAAACCAAACTGTAAGCAGATCCCCGCCGGGAAGTGCCACTATACTACCGGCATGGGTGTGTTTTTCCTGCAAGGGGAATATAGACTCATTGACCAATGAAGGTACAAGCTGGGATTGGGCAAATGAAAAAGTGGTAGCGAGAGTCCAGAGAATCAGTAAAAAGGGTTGTTTGTAGTTGAAATCCATCTTAATTTATCAGTGATCTTCAGACTTGTTTGATATACTGGTGTTACCTTGTTATTTTAGAAACGGACTAACTGTCTGGTTTTATTTTTTATTTTAAGAAACTGTTAACAGGTTAGTTTCTATTGTTTTTCTCTTTAGAATTGAATTAAAATCTAAAACAAATGCATGGACACGAAGTAGCTACCCAAAAGAATAAACAAAAGAAAATCCTCTTACTTATTTTTTTGATATTTTTTGTTATATCTCTGATGTCCAATATTCTCGGCCCCATCATTCCGGGAATCATCGAAAGTTTTTCTCTGAGCTATGGTTTAGCCGGGTTTTTGCCTTTTGCTTTTTTTGTGGCTTATGGGGTCATGTCTCTCCCTTCAGGATTATTGGTGGAGCGCTGGCGGGAAAAGCCCGTGCTCTTGCTGGCGTTTAGCCTGGCTACCCTAGGTGCTTTATTGTTTGGTTTCAATCCCCGCTTTAGCTCTGCTTTGGGTTCCTTGTTTATTATTGGGATGGGGATGGCGATGCTACAGGTGGTTATTAATCCCCTCTTAAGGGTTACGGGAGGAGAAGAGCACTTTGCATTCAATTCTGTGTTGGGGCAATTGGCCTTCGGGGCAGCATCATTCCTTAGCCCCATGTTGTACAGTTACATGGACCAGTCCCTATTCACTTCTGGAGCACCTGCTTGGATCAGCCTATTGGAAGAGTGGGTTCCTGTGGAAATGAAATGGGTTTCAGTCTATTTTGTATTTGCCGTGCTTGCCGGGATCATGTTACTATTGATTGGTTTTACGAATTTTCCGAAAGTGGACTTGAAAGAGGGTGAGAAAGTGGAACTGGGAAAAACTCTGAAAAACCTCCTAAGTAAACGGATGGTTTGGTTGTATTTTCTTGGAATATTTTCCTACGTAGGGACAGAGCAAGGTATTGCCAACTGGGTGAGCCAGTTCTTACAGGATTACCACGGCGTGGATCCCGGTATAGGAGGAGCCAAAGTGATTTCCTATTTCTGGGGTTTATTGACGCTTGGTTGTCTATTGGGTTTGATTCTCCTGAAATTTATGGATAGCAAAGTGGTTCTGGTTTTATTCACCTGCGGAGCTATCCTTTCCTTATTGGCCGGTCTGTTGGCAGAGGGGAATTTGGTCTTGATAGCATTTGCTTTTTCGGGGTTTTGCCTTTCCGTAATGTGGTCTATCTTGATTTCCCTGGCATTGAATTCAGTGGATTTTGCGCATGGCACTTTTGCGGGATTACTATGCTCGGGTATTGTGGGTGGAGCCGTTGTCCCTTTGGTAATTGGTGGAATGGCAGACTTTATTGGATTGCAGGCTGCCATGTTCTTCCTGTTCATCCCATTGAGTTACATTTTGTTTATTGGGATTTGGGCAAAGCCTCTGGTCAGCAACTCCCGTATCCAATCACTAAAAGAATTATTTAGCTAATCAGATGCACCGTATAATATTATTGCTGGATTTTGCTGAAGAATATAGCAAATCATTGCTAAAAGGAATCAGTACCTATTCCGGTAAAAACGGACAATGGACATTTTGCCGTATGCCTTTATACTATCGGGAAATGATGGGAGTAAAAGGCATCCTCAAATGGGCAAAGGAATGGAGGGCAGATGGAATCATCGGTCAGCTGTATAATGAAATGGAGGAGGAGTTTATTGATGGTGGGATTCCTGTCATAGCTCAGGATTTTAAAGAACGGTTTTCCAAAATCCCCAATATCACAGGTTCTTACAGGGAAACTGGAGTGATGGGAGCCGAATACTTTCTGAGGAAGGGGTATTACAATTTTGGGTTTTATGGGTTCAACACAATTGTTTGGTCGCGGGAGCGTGCGGAAGGATTCGAATCCGCTGTCAAAAAAGCAGGATATCAGGTCAATTATTTTGAGCATAAAAAAGCCCGATCCACGGATATTTGGTATTACAAAAGCAAATCTCTTAGTAAATGGCTGAAGAACTTACCCAAACCTGTTGCCTTAATGGCATGTGATGATAATCAGGGCGTGCATATTTTGGAAGCATGCAATCACAATAAGATTAGGGTGCCTCAGGAAGTGGCGGTATTGGGAGTGGACAATGATGTGACATTCTGCGAACTTGCCGATCCGCCATTGTCGAGTATAGTTCTGGATATAGAGAGGGGAGGCTTTGAGGCTGCGCAGGTTCTTCATGAAATGATCAGAACCGGCGAGAGTAACTACCGAGATGTGATTGTTCCCCCCCTCAAGGTAATTACCCGATCCTCTACTGATATGTTTGCTTCCTCTGATGCTTACGTTGCGGAAGCCCTCACTTTTATTCACAGGAATATCGATAGAAATATTTTGGTGGATCAGGTAGTCAAGGAAGTGCCTCTTTCCCGAAGAGCCTTGGAGAAGCGTTTTTTGCAGATTACAGGACTTCCTATATATAAGTATATCACCAAGGTCAGAATGGAGAAATTGGCACAGAAACTTTTGAGTTCAGATCAGAGTATCTTTGAAATAGCCGTGGATTTGGGGTTCCAAGACAGCAATAATATCGCCAGACAATTCAAACAATTGATGGGCTATGCCCCCGCTGAGTATAGAAAGCGATACGGTCTGAATTCGTTGTGGGAAGTGGGAGGTAGCAAGAGGCAAGAAACAAGTAGCAAGACATAAGTATCAAGATCCAAGAGTTAAGATCCAATTTTCAATTTAACTTTTTAACCAGTAACCTTTTAACCTTGAGAAACCTGACAACCTTCTAATAGTATGAAGAGTCAGGAAACAAGAGTCAAGATCCACCTCCCAATTTAGCCCTTAACCTTTTTTTAACCTTTAATCCCTTAACCGTGACCACTCGGACACCCGTCATCCGACAGACCATGCCCCCATATTTTCTAATTGTTATGGAATTTAAATTTTTTCAGCTATCAAATTAACACACTGGTAATCAGTGGTTGGGTAGTCCATTTTTTAAAGTGCAAGGTATTAAAGGCGAAGGTACAGCCTATGAAAAATCCAACTATCAAGGAATTACTGGAAAAATTGTCAACCGGTGAGATATCCAAGGATGAATTTGATCTTTTTCTCCAAAAATTAAAAATGGAAAAAGAATCAAGTGAATGGAATCAAGCCTTTCTCGAATTTTTTGATGGATTGGCTGTGCGGGGAAAAAATGAATGCTCAGATCAAAGACCAAAAAAATAATTAAGACTAACCCAATAAATGATTATGCGTATGAAACAATTTTCCAAAAACAAAAAGCCAAAAATCGGCTGGGGACTCCCCATGATTTTTGGATTGGTGCTGTTCCCGCTACTTGGGGTTTCAGCCATGACTCCGCCACCCTCCAACCTGATTGAAGAGGCCTTTCAGGCTCAGCAGGTACAGGGTAAAATCGTCTCCAGTGAGGACGGGACTCCGATTCCCGGGGTCACTGTGCTTGAAAAAGGAACCGGTAACGGAACGGTCTCTGAGATAGATGGAACCTATTCTCTAAATGTAGCAGGCCCTAATTCTTTACTCGTTTTCTCTTTTGTAGGATTTGATCCTCAGGAAATCACAGTAGGGAACCAATCTATCATTGATATTACCATGAGTGAAACTGCCACGGATATGTCTGAGGTGGTGGTGACAGCTCTGGGAATTAAGCGGGATCAACGCTCCTTGGGGTATGACGTTTCCAGTGTACAAGGAGAAGAGTTGACCCAGGTGTCCCAGGAAAATGTGTTGAGCTCCCTTTCAGGTAGAATGCCCGGGGTTACTATCAACCAAACCAGCGGTCCAGGATCCTCTATGAGCATGGTTATTCGAGGAGCTACCTCTTTGACTACGGACAACCAACCTTTGTTTGTGGTGGATGGAGTACCTATGTCCAACTCCTTGAACAATGTGAGACAAAACGGTGACGGAAACCAGGTGGATTACGGAAATGCAATTTCGGATATCAATCCGGATGATATTGAAAGCATTTCGGTACTGAAAGGTCCCAGTGCAGCTGCATTGTATGGGACTAGAGCAGGAAATGGGGTAGTGATCATTACTACCAAGTCCGGCAAAGCAGGTAAGACTATGGGAATTTCTTTTTCCTCAAGTAATGTTTTTGAAAGACCGACCCGAACGTTGGATTTTCATTACAAATACGCAAATGGCAATCGCATAGGAGTATTTAATGAGGGCTCTGCCTATTGGGGTGGTCCTGAACTGAATGCCGGCAATACGGCTGTTCAATGGAATAGCCCGTTGGATGCCAATGGAGATCCTATCCCAACAGAATTAATTGCTTATCCGAATGCAATGAAAGATTTTATGCAGACAGGAATCACTTCTACCAACAATATTGCTGTGGACGGGGGCAGTGAGCAGACTACTTATAGGATTTCCTATTCCAATATGCTGCATAGGGGCATGATCCCCAACTCTGACCTGTTTAGACATAGCTACTCTACTTCTCTAAGCCATAAGATTACAGAGAAGCTGATGTTTACTTCCAATTTCAACTATACAAATAGCCAATCCAACGACCGTCCTAGTACTGGGGATAGAAGAGCTAACCCTTTGGAAGCAGTTTATTCTTCCCCTTATGTAGATTATAATTTGATGAGGGATATCTGGGTGCCGGGACAGGAAGGTATTCAGCAAGTCAGAACCGCTGCAGGTGATAATCCTTATTTTATTGCTTATGGAATGCAGAATTCATTTGTACGGGACAGAATTTATGGAAATGTGTCGCTGGACTATAAATTTTCTGAATCCTTCAATATACGCGTAAGGTATTCCCTTGATAGATCCGATGAGAATCAGGAAACCAAAATACCTTACAGCTACAGCAGAATGGCCCGTGGAGGATACTACACGTCAGATATTTTGAGTCAGGAATCCAACATAGATTTTTTGGCCTCATGGAATGATGATTTTGGGAAATTGGATATCAACGCTTCCGTTGGAGGGAATATCATGAATCGTTTCGGTAGAAGCACGGATGTGGGTGTAGGAGGAGATCGAAACAACGGATTGGTTATTCCTGGAATCTACAATGTTCAGAATATTCCTGCTGATAACAGATCCATGACAAATGGATTCTCTGAAAGAGGGATTTATTCTATCTACGGATTGGCTTCCTTTGGCTATGCAGATCAGCTTTATCTGGATTTGACCGCCAGAAATGATTGGTCTTCTACTTTGCCACGTGAAAACAGATCCTATTTCTACCCATCAGCTTCCCTGAGCTGGTTGGCAAACTATACCCTGGACATGTCCGATAAGATTGACTTGTTAAAACTGAGGTTTGGATGGGCACAGGTAGGAAATGATACAGGGCCATACAATCTCCTCCCAAACCTGTCTACTGGACTCTACAATTCCATCAATACTGCCAGTATGCCTTCCGGTTTGTTAAATCCGGATCTAAAACCTGAGCAAGCCACTTCGTATGAAGGCGGGATAGACCTGAACATGTTCAGCAACAGGCTTCGATTTGGAGGGACAATTTATCAAATCGATAATAGAAATCAGATTTTCTCAGTAAATCTCCCCTCTTCTTCAGGCTACTCGGGACGTCTGATCAATGCCGGTCTGATCCAAAGCCGGGGCGTGGAACTTTCCCTTGGCGGAACAGTCTTGAGAAAGAAGGATATTTCTTGGGATGTAGACTTGAACTGGAGTAGAAACCGGACCACGGTGGTAGAGCTTACAGAAGGCTTGGATAGAATCACCCTTTGGTCTGAGAATGGTGGAGGGGCAATCACCTTTGTGGGAGAGCAGATTGGAAACATGTACAGCAGTAGCTATGCTGAGGTAAAAGATCCTAATTCACCGTATTACAAGTGGCCGGTTCTTTCCGGTGCGGGAGAATGGCAGGAACTATCCGGTACCGAAAATCTTAAGAAAGTGGGCAATTTCAATCCTGATTTTCAAATGGGATTACAGACCACTTTGAATATCAAGAGGTTTGTGGTCGGGGCCAGTTTTGACTGGAGACAAGGGGGAGAGTTTATGTCCTTTACCTACAGATATGGTGAGTCGGACTGGAAGTCTCAAAGACAATTGGATAATTTAATCCCGGGCAGCCTATATGCAACCGATGAGTTGATCGCGATGATGAAAGCTAATCCGGAGCAATACATTATTCCGGGCCTGGGCAACTACCCTCGGGTAGGGGGGCATACAGCGGCAACAGGAGGTTATTATGTGGATGAAAATGGAAGCGACGGAGCCTTTGTGCCGGGAGTAATCCAAACAGCTGGTGCAGATACTCCGGATGATTTTAGTGATGATGTGTACGTAGAGCACCTAGGCGGAGAGGGTACCAATATTTACCCAATTACCAATACCTACCCTTGGGATTACAATGAGCAGGTGACCTTTGATGCCTCTTTTATCAAATTGAGAGAATTGAGCATAGGTTATAGAGTTCCCTCTTTTGGCAGATTCAGAAATGCAACCTTTTCTATCTATACTAGAAACCTGATGATCTGGACCAAAGCAGATATAGGAATCGATCCGGAACGCGCTTTCTGGGCAAACAGCGGAACACAAGGGAATACCTCCTCACAGTTTCGCCAGGGAATCGAGCGTCAGAATGTGATGCCGTGGAGTTTTCCTGTAGGTTTCAAATTGAACTTTAATCTTTAATCTCAAATCAACGAATCATGAATATCACAAAATTATATCGGGGATTTTTGATGGCTTTAATTTGCTGCGTGGGATTCACAGGCTGTGATGATAAGCTTGATGATATGAACATCAATCCGTACGGAATTGACCCTGCGGAAGTAAATCCCAACTTATTGATGCCTACAATTTTGGCATCAGCTGCACAAAGCTATACGGATTTGGGCGTCAACAATATGGCAGGAGCAGTGCAGCATACACAGAAAAATGGCTGGTATGGCCCTCATAACAATTATAGCTGGGAAAGTGAGAGTTGGGCAGGATGGTATGCTATACTAAGAAATAATGATCTACTGCATAATAGAGCTGTGGAGATGGAAAATGACTTTTTTCAAGCGGTGTCTTTGACTATGAAGTCTTTTGTTTTTGGGAATATTACAGACCTTTGGGGCGATGCGCCTTATACTGATGCTCTAAAAGGGAACGAGTTGGCCACAGAGTTTCAATTTCCGAAATTCGACAGTCAGGAGGTAATCTATGACGGAATCATTGCAGATCTTCAAACTGCCGCCACACTGTTTAATTCGGCGAATACCGGCGGAGTGACTGCTGCCAATGACCTGTATTTTGGAGGAGATGCAGCTGCTTGGAAGAGATTTGCAAATTCCCTTTTGCTTCGCTACTATCTGAGAATATCTTCCCAAAAGCCCGATGTGGCTAAAGCAGGGATTGAAGCGATTTATGCTTCCGGGGATTACATTCAAAGCACCTCCCAAGATGCTGTATTAGATTACACCGGCGGAGCCAGTGACATCTGGATCACCCGCCATATTGCCTTGAATCCGGATGATTTCCAGAGATATCAGGCCTGTCAGACATTCATCAGCCAATTGATGGGGACGAATGATCCCAGGCTTCCGGTCTGGTTTGCGCCCGTGAGAGTGCAGTGGGTGGCTGATGAATCTCTGGATGTTGCTGCTGAAGGCTTTATCAGGAAGGAGGGAGAGCCTTTGGGAGTAGTTACTTATCCATTTGATGATTTTGTAAACAACTATGCAGGAGAGAACTTTACCAGAAGATATAATCCTGATATGGTGAGCTATAATGATGCTGAATATGTAGGATTACCTCCCTCACTGATGGTTCCTGAATCCTATAATGGAAACCCATCGCCGGGGCAAGGTACCCAAAATCAACATGTTTCACAGTTGGCGGACATCTACCAGTCGGCAGGAGCTGCGGGGGATATCCTTAAGGCCAGGTTGATCTCTTCCTCAGAAGTGAGCTTTATTCTGGCTGAAGCTGCGTTGAAAGGTTGGAACACAGGATCCGCAGAGGAGCATTATTATAACGGTATAGAGAAGTCACTGATAGTATGGGGCAAAGCTGACGATTATGAGCGCTTTATAGCTGAAGAGGGAATCGCTTTTGACAATACCATGGAGCAGGTGATGGAGCAAAAATGGGTGGCAAGCTGGACTGCGGCTGCAGAGGCTTTTGCAGACTACAGACGTACCGGATTTCCTAGGTTGGAAACAGGTCCCCAGTCTCCGCAGCCAAGAGTTGCTTTGAGGTTCCAGTATGGTGATGACGAGTACAACAATAATGCGGAAAACATTACCGGTGCATTGGACAGATTGGAATTGACAGATTACTCCGGTGGATTTGGAAAGGACAGCCAATGGTCCAGATCCTGGTTGTATCAGGGAACTACCATTCCCTGGTAAAATTCTGAATTCTCTTTTTTGATCACATTAACCTCCATGTCAATTGATAGGCATGGAGGTTTTTTTTACCATTTAAATTCTCATCATAAACTTACAGGTGAATGTTTAACCTATTAACCTTTACCTCCATCTCTCAAAGCAACCCTGACAGCCTTCAAGTAGCAGCAAGATTCTAGATCCAAGAAGATAAGCCGCAAGCCGATTATGATTTGTAATCAGGTGCATACTCAGGAGCTAATATCAGACACCTGTTCTAACCCTTAACCTTCGACCTTTAATAGCTCTTTTCAGAGGTCTGTTCAAACTTTCCTGCCAGTGTTGAAGAGCTGATGATTGGATATATAGCTTGTGTTCTTATTGAAAATGACAATTATGTAATTAAGAACAATGATTATGTTATGGTAATTGTTTTTTATGTTATTCAATTATTTTAATCTGCTTGATTGTGTCAATACAAATATAGTATTATGGTTTTTGAATACATGATTTTGATTTATATATTGCATGTTTGAGTGTGTGACAGAGCCTCGAAATAATGTCTTATTGGATAGCTACAATTGTGTAATATTCCTATGCTTACTTGATCAAAATGATCCAATAAATCCTGATCGAAACAAAAGAACGGGCCACTATGCTGAACAGAGGGAGGAAATATGGAGCCAAACCATGCCTTGGTTATCTTGATGGATTCCTGTTTATGTTTTTTTGTAAGGCCAAGGGCAAATCTTCTTCGGTGAGAATCTTTTTGCTGTGCCTATTATTGTTTATAGATACTTTTGGTCAGGTCTTGGGGCAGACAACAAGGATGCTGGCAGATGCGGTCACCTTTATTAGTCCGGCTGACAAGATGGTTTCTTTGTTGGGGTGTGGAGGATTAGGTTTAAATCCTTGCTATAATCCCACAGTTGAAAATCCCGGCAATGCGTTGATCGATGACGGGGAATATGCCCGACTTTTGGCAAGCCCGGGTTTGCTTGCCACACTGGGTTCTTATGATGGAGAATTGGAACTTCAGTTTCCGTCCACTGTCCCGCCTGAAACTTGGTCCTATGTAAGAATAGGTGCTGATGAAAGCCTCCTACAGGCTTTGCTGGGAGGGAGCTTGGGGGAATTGCTTGGTGATGTACTTGGATCCGTTTTATTAGGTAATCAGGAAATAGAAATCCAGGCTAGAAATTCTTCCAATGTTATTGTGGAATCCAGGACAAGTACTCAGGGGTTTGATACAGATGGGGTTAAGTTAGTGCAAGATGGATCCGGGAATTATTTTTTAGCAATCAAACCTTCAGTAAGTTATGATCGGGTAAGACTGATCAATAGATCAATTACTTTAGTTGGATTAGGAACTGAATATACACTGGATGTTTACAATGCTTTTTACTATTCTGGTGTCGATCCATGTGGACTTATGCCAACTTTTACCAGTTATGATGGGGCTGGAGTATCTTTGGACTTACTGAATCTCAATGACCTCGTTCTTAACCCTTTTCATGCTATTGACAATGATCCTGCCACTTATTCGCAAATTTCATTAGGTGTACTGGGAGTGGCAGCGACTACTGAGCAGTTTATTTATTTCACTTCCCCGGTTCAGCCGGGAAATGATATTTTGGTTAGTTTGGCCACATCCGCATCACTAGTGGATTTGGGTTTGTTGAATAACGTTTATTTAGTAGCGTACTCAAACGGCGCAGAAGTAGAAAGTGTGGCTGCTTCTTCATTAGTGGAGCTTGACTTGCTTGGTCTTTTAGATACCGATAGCTTTCTTCAGTTTCCACTCAACCACGAAAGTGCGGAAATTGACCAAATCGGGATTAGGGTATCCTCTTTAGCGGATGCGGGATTGCTTGCGGGCGGACTTCAGATTGGGGCTGTTACTGTAGTGCCATCACCGCCCGAATTTGAGCCTGAACATGAAACCGGTTTATATACCATCTGTCAGGGAGATGAACAGGTTATTGTGCCTTTGAATGAGTCAGGAAGAGTGCTGAATTGGTATAGTGACTATGAAGGCGAGGATTTCATTGGCCAAGCTGATCAATATGCCTTGCAAGACCTTCCTCCGGGAGATTATGATTTTTATGTTCGATCAGAATACCAAAGCTGTAGTGGAGAAGGTTTACCGGCTATATTTAGCGTAACAGTTAACCCCCACCCTTATGAAGAAGATATTATTATTGATTCTCAGGGGGGCGTTTTGGAATTGGGTAATAAGATTATTTATCCTGTAGGAGTGAATGTTGTCCTGACTCCTGATAATTCTCTACTTCCGTCAGGATCATTTGAATGGTATAGTAATGAAGAAGGGGATGATTTAGACGGGTTGGAGATTGCGGGTGCCACCTTTACTGTGGAAAATGAAGAGCTGACTATTAGCAATACTAATGAGCCCGCCTTGGAGCAGGAAATATTTCTCGGCTATGAAACATCTTCCGGCTGTAAAACAATAAAGCAATTTTCTCTGGAAAGTTTTATCATCCTGCCTTCTGTAGTTTATACGTTCAACGCCCGTTCAAGAGAAAGTGGACAGGTGGATTTGGATTGGGAGCTGAGTAATGAACAGCAGCAGGGGACTGTCACAATCCAACGGGCTTCGGCCAGTCTTGAGTTTGCAGTACTGGCCAGCTTGCCTATCGTTCCCGGCAGGGAGCGAATCCGTATGAAGTTTACGGATTATAATCCTTTATCGGGACGTAATTACTATAGACTTAGTATTGTTAAAGAGTCGGGGAGTTCCACTTTTTACAGCGAGGTGAGAATGGCTGAAATCAATGAACTGCAGATGCCTGCAGTTGAAGTATTTCCAAATCCCTTTACTGAGAATTTTGCTGTCAAATCTACCATAGAACTGCAAGGTAGTCTATCAGTATCCTTACTTAGCACTCAGGGGACTGCAATCCTGTCGCAAACTATGGATAGTCTGTCTAGAGGTGAACTAATTGAGTTTCGGGATCTGGGGGATTTGCCGGCAGGTGTTTATGTCCTCAGATTGAAAACGCTTAATGGGAATAAGTCCTTCAGGGTCATTAAGCAAAACGGTTCGTTAAAGTAGAAGCGTTGTTTGCTTCAGGACAACTACTGTTTTCTCAAAAAACTGAGTCTGATAGATGGAAGTTTAATTGAGCACCTCAAGAAAGCATACTGAAAATGAAGTCTTAAAGTCGAATTTGATTATTTGAGTCTATTTTGTTGTTAAAATAATAAAATACGTATTTCAATTTGTAATTAGTGTTGTTTGTATACATGTGTATAAGTGCAAATGTTTAATTGAAGTACATTTTATTAGTTATGAAATTAATTAAATTGGGTATAAAATAAATTTTATTGATTTTCAGTTTCTTGACAGTTCTTCTTGCAGGTGTTCTTTTAGGAATGAAATAAAAGGATTGGGAGGGCTTGATAGATATTTTTCTTTTAGGCTTTGCATCTTCTTCAGCTATGGATTTGAAATTCCGGAGAAAGTGCCGATATCCATGCTTTTTTAAGACTATTCTTAATTGTCTTTCAGGATAATTTTATGTTTTTTGAATCTATTAATTAAAAATTTAAATTAACTTGAGTGTTGTGTTGTAGAGTTTGTTTTGAATGATTATTTGATTTTATATAACTATTCAGGTAGGCTAACATGGAGGATGTCAAAGGTTAGATGGGAGGAGACTTCTGTCAACCAATCCGATAGGCTAATAAATTAGGAGTAAGGGAATTATTACGGCTGATCAGACTCTTTTTCAATCAATTCTACCATTAAAAAAAGCATATTGAAATATAGGTATTGAAACATTGAAAAATTAATTGGGGTTGTGTTTTTCTAATAGATTAACTGTATTAGTTTGAGGTTTTATTGATATTTTTAAGGAAATCATGGTAATATTTTTTACCTACAGGGATTTCTTTGTCGTTTATTTTTAATGCAGTAGCGTTGATTGCGTCCACATTGTTTAAGTTTACAATGTAAGATTTGTGTACACGGGCAAATTGCCCCTCAGGCAAGTTTTTGATTAATTCCTTGACGGTGTTTCTCAAGGTGTATTGTTTACCATCTACATAGAGATGGGTATACGTTCCTTCTGCTTTAATCCAATCTATTTCGTCAATTACGATTTTCCTCAAACAGCCACTTTCCCTAATATATAATATCGGCTTTAGGAGGGCCGGTTTACCTATTTTATTTAGTTGGGTTTTTGCGTTGTTTTTGGAATTTGAAAGAGCCAGTTCTATACTTGTAATTAACCCTTCCATTGTAAATGGTTTTGTTATAAATCCCTCAGGATTAATATGTTCTACTTTGTTTATTATATCTTTTCCAGCTGAAGAAGTCAGAAATACTATGGGTATAGAGGTGGATTTTCTGATATCTTCAGATAGTTCAATCCCATCTTTTTCTCCTTTTAGCTTTATATCAACAAGGATCAAATCCGGTCTACTTTCTTTAATTACCTGCATTGCTGATTCTGCTTCAGTTAAGATTGCGATTAATTCATATCCGTGCATTTCCAGTACTTCTTCCACATTTTCTGACAGGTTATGATTGTCTTCAATCAGTAGTATTTTTGTTTTCATTTTTGAGTGTTTGGTCACAGATATTTTCTCACGCTAAGATAGCAAATACTTAATTTTATTTACATTAAACAATTTTCTTTATTCTAACAGATCGATTTTGGCAAGTACTCTAATTGATTTGGTATGGAATTTTCACGCTGCCCAGAACTTGGCTATGAGTTTTTTTCTCTCCTTTTCTTGTATTCCTCGAAATTAGGATTTTTCAATAGAGATCTTAACAGCTTTGTTGTTTTTAATATTGAGTTTCTAGTTTATTTTGGATAACACCTAAGCTTCATTCGATAACACCACTTTGCTATTCAATTACAGACGTATGCTATTCATATTTTATGCTGGCATAATGCGTTATTTTTGTTTTCGGGACATTTTTAAGCAGCTCTAACGGGCATTTTAAAGAAGGAATAAAAGGGGCTTTGAACTTTGATTTTTGAGGGTTGGGGAGGGGCCTTTTTATTTGTTGACTTAATCTGACATAGGAGTGTATTGTCCATTTTGCAGTAATGATCAAAAGGGTATTACTGGGTTTTAGGTATTTTATTTTATGTCTTTTTAAATTCTAAGATTGATTGGGTATGAATTCCCTTTCTGTTAGTCTTTGGGTTTTTAAAGCAGTATTCGTGATTATCAATTTTGCCTCATAATTATATGATGATGAAAAGTTTACTTACTTCGAAAAGCCGGTTTTTTAAAAGGCTTTTTCTATTACTGTTGGTGGCCGGCATAGGAATGGAATCCTATGGGCAGACGAAAATCCTTGCCAATGAGATTACCTTCACCAGCGGGAATAAAACAACTCTTTGTGGAGGGATATTGGGACCATGTCAGCCCACGGTAGTTAACCCAAATAACGCCTTAACAGATGATGAAAACTTTGCCCGACTATTGGCAAGCCCTGGGACAGCGGCTACAATTGGTGATTACGATGGTGTGATTGAATTGAAGTTTCCTTCCGCACTTCCGGCTGACACTTGGTCTTATGTAAGGTTGGACGGTGATGCAGGACTTTTGGACGCATTGTTGGGAGGTAGTTTAGGTGAGTTGCTTATCAATGTGCTAGGAACGGTGGTTGGTGGCCATCAGGTGATCGGAATTGAAGCTAAAAACGGTGCGACTTCGGTATTGTCACGAACCAGCAGCCAAGGGTTTGACACGGACCGGGTAAGATTGAAGGTGGACGGCAGCGGGAATTATTATCTGGCGATCAGACCTAATGCAGAGTATGATCGTCTTCGGATCACCAATACGTCTATCTTCTCCCTCTTAGGAGCAGGAGTAGAATTTAATTTGGATGTGTATAATGCTTTTTATCTGGATGGAGATGATCCTTGCGGTGAGTATAGGTTTGCTTCTTTTGACGGAGAGGGGATTTCTCTTGATTTAGCGGGTTCTGGTGTCAGTGATGCTGAAAACGCAATCGATGCGGATCTGGACTCTTACTCCGAAATCAGCATAGGCACATTGGGAATAGGGACTTCCATGTACCAATCCATTTATTTTAAATCGCCTTCAGCTCCTCAGGATTACTTTAAAGTAAAATTGTCTGTGGCCAATGGGGGCGCTTTAACTGCCGATCTAATTGGCGGAATTGAAGTGAGAGCTTATAATGGTGCCGATTTGGTATATATCAACAAGTTGGATGGAGGGTTAATAACAGGACTTGATCTGTTGGGATTACTACAAAGTGGGCAAGCGGTCACTATACCATTTGGTCCCGGTGTTTCCTTTGATAGAATTACTGTTGGATACAATTCATTGATTTCGCTTAGTGCATTATCCAACTCACCGATTAGGTTGTATGACGTTCAGCGCTATGGAGAAAATTGCCCTGATCCTGATCCTCTGCCGACACCGGATCCAACCGATCCAATGCTCAGCAATAGGGATTGTGATGCAACTCTAATCGACTTTGAAAATGCAAATTTCCCATTCAATACAGTGGATGGAAATAACGATACTTTCACAACTCTTAGCGCCAGCTCTGGAACTGCTTTAGGGATAGGGGATTATGATGGTTTTGTGGAATTGGGATTTGATGCTAGAAGTGCAGGTACCACATCGTATGTGAGGATTGATTTTGACGAGGAAGTATTGTTGGGGTTAATTGATGGCACAGTCGGAGAATTGTTAGGAGGAGTGGTTAATAATGTTCTTTTTGGTAGTCATTATTTTACTGTTGAGGTAAAAAACAATGGGGCACAGGTATTTGAAAGTTCCAGCAACAATGGCTTTTTCAACCAGCCTGTTAAAATTGTACAGGATAAGAACAACCATTACTATGTAGCAATAACTCCTGAAAGTCCTTATACCAGTATCCGTATTACAGAATCACTCAATGGATTACTTGGATTAGGGGAAGTTCGTAGCATGAATGTCTATCATGTGTGTAGTTCGACAGGTTTTGAGGAATGCGAACAGGCATTTTTAACTTATTCTGAGTCTGAAGGCATTAGCCTCGATATTCTAGAACTTGGAGAAGCAGGAGTAAAAGATGCAGGATTTGCGATTGACGGCAACCCTGCCACTGCATCCCAAATTAGTATTGGTGCAGCAGGACTGGGATCCAGCATCTATCAATTTGTGGATTTCCATTCGCTTTCAGCACCAGCAGATCACTTCCGGGTGAAACTGGCAATGGAAGCAGATAATACGCTGACTGCCGAAGTGCTTGGCAGTATAGTGATCAAAGCATTTAATGGAGATACGGAAGTCTTCTCCCAAGAACTCAGGGATGGATTGATCTCCGGTCTGGACTTACTGGGCTTGCTTCAAAGCGGTGGCACATTGAATCTACCATTTGGGACCGGACTTGCTTTTGATAGAGTTGCGGTTGGAATTGAATCACTTGTGAGTGTGAATGTCTTTGATGATAATCCTGTAAGTGTATTTAGTATAGAGCGCTTCAGTGCAGCTTGCCCTGATCCGGAATTGGATACTCCAGCGGAAACGGATCCTCCGTTTAATGTTTCCGATTGTGCCGGGGAAGTAGTAAGCTGGGAAAATACCAATTTCCCATTGAATGTTATTGACGGACATAACGATACGTATGCCACTTTATATGCAAGTACAGGCCTTATAGCAGGGACGGGATACAACAGCCATATAGAATTGAAATATGCAGATCCAGTGGCTGCCGGTGAAACTTCCTATGTACGTATAGAATTCGAAGATGATCAACTAAATGCCTTGCTTGGCGGAAGCTTGGGATCTGATTTGGCAGATCTATTGGGGACAGTGGCATTGGGAGACCATTATTTCACTGTCACGCCAAAGACAGCGGGTGGAACTGACCTTTACGAAGCCAGTAGTCAAAATGGTTTTGCAGGCCAGGATGTACGTGTAGTACAGGATGCTGCCGGTAGATTCTATATTGCTTTCACTGCTGATCAGCCTTACCAGTCTGTAAGGATTGACCATTACTTGTCAGCATTGCTTGGATTAGGAAATACGGCTACCATGCAGGTGTACAGCATGTGTAGAGAAACAGATTTTGACCTTTGCGAGCAGGCTACTTTTACTGATTTTGATGGCTCCGGTATAGCTCTTGATCTTGTGGATATCACCCAAGGCGGAGTATTTAACCCACAGAATGCAATAGACGAAAACTCTTCAAACTATTCTACCATCAACCTAGGAGTAGCAGGAGTGGGAGCTTCTGTCTATCAGAATATTTATTTCAAAACCAAATCGCTGACTTCTGATGCCCTTCGTATCCGCGTGCAACTGGACCAGCCGGGTATATTGAATCTGGATCTGGTCGGTTCCTACCGTGTGATTCTTTACAACGGAAATCAGGAAGTGTATAATGAAACGCTACAGAACGCGCTGATCAATAATATTGATTTGCTCGGTCTGCTTAATTTAGGAGAGATTCTAGAATTGACTATTGAGCCGGGAGTGGTATATGACCGGGTTAGCTTTGGGCTTCAGTCCCTAGTTTCGATTAATACCAGTGCTCCGATCAGGCTATACGGTATCAGCAGAATATCTGAAGATTGTCCGGATCCAGATTTTGCCGAACCTCCTTATTTGGCCCCTGTATGTGCTGAGGAATTGATCAGTGTCCAGAATGTTGATAATCTTCAAAATCTTTTTGACGGTAACTTTAACAGCTTTGCGACCATCAATTCAAGTGGTGGGGCACTTGGAACTGGAATAGGTGCTTTCTCAGGTCATGTTAATCTTGGTTACGGTGATGGGGTAATAGTGCCGGCCGGGACTACTTCCTACATGAGAATAGACGCTGAAGATGGCTTGTTAAATGCGCTCTTGGGCGGTAGTATAGGAGGAGTTTTAAGTGACCTGCTAAATACGGTTGTTCTTGGAAATCACTACTTTGATGTCAAAGCAATTGATGCAGGTGGCAACGAACTTTTCACCGCTAGTAGCTCCAATTCTTTCAATGGACTTAATGATCAGGTGAAAATTGTTCAGGATGCGCAAGGCCGATATTACTTAGCCATCACTCCAAATGCTGATTACAATAGTATAAGAGTTGAAGACCATACCGCAGGAGGCTTATTTGGTCAAAATAATAGCATCAACATCTATGGCTTGTGCTACGATACTGGAGCAGAGGCCTGTGCTACAGGATTTACCACTTCTTTTGACGGATCGGGATTGACTGTTGGTCTTGGTTCAATAGGGAACTATGGTGTAACAAACCCTGAAAGAGTCCTTGATGATAATAACAATGATGATTATTCGGAAATAAGTCTTGGAGCGCTAAGCGTTGTGGGTTCTATCCAGCAAAACGTTCAGTTCAGACAGACAATTCCTGCAGATGGATCATTCAAAATCAAACTTGGCATTGGTTCAGGTGTGTTGGATGTAGGTGTCTTTGGTAGAATAGATGTAGTTGGGTACTTGGATGGAGAGGAAGTCTATGATGAGACATTGGAAAATGCAGTTGCCGGAAATATCAATTTGTTTGATCTATTTAACAACGGTGCCGATAATGAAATCAGAGTTTCATTTGGTGTAGCGGTAGATGAAGTAGCTATTCGCTATAGGTCATTGGCAGGTGTTTCAGTGAATCCTTCTATTAGATTGTTTTATATCCTGCAGGATTGCGAAACACCTACTTTCCAAAGCTGGAAAAGCTACGTCATCGATGGGGATCCTGTGTTGACTTCGGTATCAGGTGGCGAGACTGTTCAGTACACTATCCATGTGAGAAATACCGGAACTGTTCCGATGACCGATTACCTAATCACGGATGCCATTCCTGCACATACTGCGTATGTAGATGGAAGTGGAGGGGTGTTCGATGCCGGTGTAGTTACTTTTGACAACCTTGACATCGCTCCGGGAGCCACCGAGACGGTCAGCTTCAGTGTGTTGGTTGACGGAAACCTAACAGATGTAGAATTTATTTCCAATGTAGCCTTAGTTAAATCTCTTCCTGAAGATCCGGGAACAGAGACTTACCCCCCATTGGATAATGAAAACCCTACAGATCCTGACGAAAGTGGTGATACGGGAACTGATATTCCGGTAGATCCTATTTTCTCAGCAGAGATATGGAAATCAGTTACAGTTGACGGAGATGCATCATTGACTACTGTAAGTGGTGGAGAGACTTTAGTCTATACTATTTTTGTAAGAAATACAGGAAATCAAGATCTGACTGATCTCACAATAAGTGATGAGCTTCCACTGGGTGTAAGCTACGTTTCAGGCGGAACTTTGGCCGGTAATACGGTAACCTTCTCCGTAGCCGCTGTGGCTGCTGGAGAGACTTTGTCTGCAGGTACTTTTACAGCTACCGTAGACTCTGATCTGACAGGAATAGATGAGATCAGAAATATTGCGATCCTTACTTCCTCTGATTTGCCTACAGGAATTGAATCTTATCCTCCTGTGGATAATACCAATCCAACTGAACCTGATACATCCGCTGAGCCTGGAACGGTAGTAGATGTGACTCCTGTCCATGCAATTGATTTTGCCAAAATTGGATTGAGCAATAATGCAGAGAGTGATGGAAAAGCCATAGTTGGAGATATTATCACCTATACATTGACAGTTACCAATACCGGGAACAAAGCACTTACTGATATCTCAGTGGTAGATCAGATTCCGGCAAATACCACAGTAGTGGATAATGGTGGTGGAACTGCCGGGGTAGGTACATTGACTTTTGATATCTCATCACTGGCAGTCGGTGCCGAAGAAGAATTTACATTCACTGTTGAAGTGGATGCTGTGACAGGTTCGGATCCGATTATAAACAATGCCGAGGCATTCTATACGGATGAGGCAGGAGACAGTGCGTCTGAAACAGCGCAGCATACCATGCTTACGGATTGTACAGTACTTGATGCCGGCAACATTGAGCTGGATGCAGACCAAGATGCTATTTGTGAAGGAGAAAGTGCAGTGCTTACTGCTTCATTGACGGGTGTTTCGATTGCTGATCCGATATTTAGATGGTACACCAATGAGGACTTGACCGGATCCTTCGAAGAAGGTTCGGAAATTACGGTATCGCCTACTGCGACTACCATTTACTATGTGACTGTGTCAGCTGAAGGATATTGCTTCAGTACTCCTGCGGCTACTACTTCCATTACAGTAAACGAACTTCCGGCAGTACCATCTACCAGTTCTGATGTTACCATTTCTGAAGGCTTCGGTACGGTGTTGACGGCCACGGTAGATCCACAGCCGGCTGACGTTGAGATCGTATGGTACAATGAAGGCATGGTCGAGGTCGGAACGGGAGACTCCTATAACACGGGGGTACTTTCCGCGGGAGTATATACTTATTATGCGGGTACAAGAAACATGGATACTGGCTGTCTTTCCATAGGAACGACGGCGGTAACGGTAACGGTAGTTCCCTTAACTGATGATTCGGACTGTACGGTGGCGAATGCGCAGACGGTTGAGTCCGGTCTTCTTTGTGTGGCTTGCTCTGCTACATCCCCAGAGCTGGCAGTTGACGGTAACCCGAACACATTTGGAAGGTTGACAGTGCCATTGGGCATTGTGTCATCAATCTCCCAGACCCTTTATTTCCCGACCATGGGGGCAGCAGGAGACTCGGTGAAGGTTGATCTGGGAATCCCTGGCGGTCTGGCAGATGTAGGTTTGCTTTCAAGAATAGAAATAACACTGTTTAACGGCGCTTCTCAGGTTGCGCAGTTCAATCTGAACGAGAATCTGGTCAACCTGACCGTATTGGGAGGAGGCAGCGTGCAACAGGCCGGAGTACCGGCGACCGGATCATTTGACAGGGTGAGAGTGAGATTGACAGGATTGTTGACCTTGGTGACCAGCCTTGACATCTATGAGGCCAGTATCAACTTCGCGGCCCCTACAGCCATCACTGAAGATGAGGTGGTATGCCAGGGAACAGCGGCGACACTTGAGACCACCCCCGCTGCGGGCACCAGCCTGAGATGGTACGATGCCCCTACTGGAGGCATCCTGCTGATGGAAGGAAACAGTTACACGACCCCTGCGCTCAATGTGCCTGGCACGGTGACTTATTACATAGCGGTATTGAGGGACGGCTGCGAGGATCCGGTAAGGATTCCTGTTGATGTGACGGTGAATCCGGGCGCGACTGCGGCGGACATCCAGGCGGACGGCGGAACCATCTGTGCCGGGGATACTTTTGAACTGAGCGCGACAAGCGGCACGGTGAGCAACCCTGAATTCAGATTCTTTGAGGACGAGGATCTGACGGTGGAGATTTTTGACCTGACTGTAAACCCGGGATCCACCACGATCTATTACGTGACGGTGAGCGGTGACAACGTCTGCGAGAACGCTGCGGGTCAAGCTGCGGAAGTACTGGTGACTGTAATCCCAAGAGCAACGGCTGCGGATATAGCTACAACAGATGTGAGCATCTGCGAAGGCGAGAGCACGATACTTGTGGCCACCTCTGCGGGCATTGCGAACCCTGTGTTCAGATTCTACAGCGATGCAGCACTGGACAACGAGATCACGGATCTTACCGTAAGTCCTACAGTAACGACTACTTACTACGTGACCGTAACAAGTGACGGTGTATGTGTGAATGCTGCCGGAGACGAGGCAACGATCACGGTGACGGTGGATCAAAATGCGGATGATGCCGATATCAACATCAACAATACGGTGACCCAGTGTGAAGGTGAGGACGTGGTTCTTGCACCTACCACCACCATTACCAACCCGATATTCACCTGGTACCTCGATGCCGCCAAGGCTTCACCGATAGCTGAAGGGACGGTATCCGGGGTGACTTATACGTTGGGAACCGACGGTTCGCTGACTATCAGTGGTCTGGCGGCCAGTTCCACGACAGAATATTTTGTGACTGTATCCGGGGATGGATTCTGTGAGAACGAAACAGGTAAATCTGTCAGCGTATCGATCACCAACAGCCTGGATGCGCCTGAGTTTGTAGCCGATGAGATCGGGGTATGCGGAACAGGCAGCGATGTGACCTTTGAGATCTCGAATGCCGCTGGCGGACTGACCTACACGGTTTATGATGCTGCAACAGGAGGAAATATAGTGACTGACGGCATCCAGATTACAGGCAACCAGATTGTTCTTGCATCTGTGGATGCTGACGTGGAATACTTTGTAGGCGTGATGGGCGGCACGGGCTGCGAGAGCGCGAGCCGTATGCGTATTGCGGTGACGGTATTGCCACCTGCGACGGCAGCCGATATCACGACTGTGGATGTTGAGATATGTGTGGGAGAGAGCACTGTGCTTACTGCAAGCAGCAGCACAATAACGAATCCTGTATTTAGATTCTATGCAGATGCTGATCTGGATACGGAGATCACGGATCTTGAGGTTAGTCCAACGGCAACGACTACCTATTATGTAACGGTGAGCGGTGACGATGTGTGTGCAAATGAGCCTGGCAATGCAGCCGAACTCACTGTTACTGTGAGTCCACTTCCTTCAGCTCCTGCGGTGGGCAGCAGTTCGGTGACGATTACCGAAGGCTTTGCTACGCAGTTGACGGCTTCGGCTCCTGCAGGTTCCACCGTAGTGTGGTACAGCGAATCAGGAGCGGAACTTGTGACAGGGCCGACTTACACGACACCTGTGCTTGCCCAGGGTACTTACATCTATTTTGCAGCATCAAGGGATGATGTAACGGGCTGTGAGAGTGCTGACCGTACGATGATCACCGTGGTAGTTATCCCTGCCGGTCCGGTTGAGGACTGTACGGTATCCAACGGGCAGACGGTAAGTATAGACGGTCCGTGTGTACTGTGCGCTGTGACTTCCCCTCAGCTTGCTGTGGACGGAAATCCAAGTACTTATTCAAGACTGACCGTTCCATTGGGCATTGTGTCATCAATCTCCCAGACTCTTTCTTTTCCAACCATGGGAGCGGCAGGAGATTCGGTGAAGGTTGATCTGGGAATCCCTGGCGGTCTTGCAGATGTAGGCCTGCTTTCAAGAATAGAAATAACGCTGTTTAACGGTGCTTCGCAGGTTGATCAGTTCAATCTGAACGAATCCCTGGTCAACCTGACTGTATTGGGCGGAGGAACCAGACAACAGGCCGGAGTCCTGGCCACAGGATCCTTTGACAGGGTCAGAGTAAGATTGACAGGATTGCTGACTGCATTGACCAGCCTTGACATTTATCAGGCCAACATCCGGTTTGCGGCCC
Source organism: Algoriphagus sp. Y33 (assembly GCF_014838715.1). Classification (NCBI taxonomy): domain Bacteria; kingdom Pseudomonadati; phylum Bacteroidota; class Cytophagia; order Cytophagales; family Cyclobacteriaceae; genus Algoriphagus; species Algoriphagus sp. Y33. The sequence goes on from NZ_CP061947.1 coordinate 1,153,868, forward strand.
CTACTACGATTACGGAAGATGCCGTGGTTTGCCAGGGGGATATGGCAGATCTTGAGGCGACCCCATCTGCGGGCACGAGCCTGAGATGGTACGATGCGCCTACGGGAGGCACCCTACTTGCGAGCGGCAACAGCTACACGACTCCGGCACTCAACGTGCCAGGCATAGTGACTTATTATATAGCGGTATTGAGAGACGGCTGCGAGGATCCTGTGAGAATTCCTGTTGACGTGACGGTTAATCCTGGCGCAACTGCGGCGGATATCCAGGCGGACGGCGGAACGATCTGCGAAGGCGATAGCTTCACGCTTACCGCCAGCAGCAGCACGGTGACCAATCCTGAGTTTAGATTCTATGCGGACGAAGCGCTGACCACTTTGATCACAGATCTGACAGTGAGCCCGGGTTCTACCACGGTTTATTACGTGACAGTGGAAGGAGACAATGTCTGTGAGAATGCGGCAGGCGAAGCGGCGGAAGTTTTGGTGACGGTAACCCCAAGAGCAACGGCTTCCGATATAGACGCGGTGGGCGGCACGATCTGCGAAGGCGAGAGCTTTATGCTGACTGCCACGAGCAGTACGGTAACGAACCCGATGTTCAAGTTCTACAGCGATGCGGCATTGAGCAACGAGATCACGGATCTCAATGTAAGCCCTGCGGTGACGACTACTTACTACGTGAGCGTAACAGGTGGCGGGGTTTGTGAGAACGCTTCGGGTGACGGGGCAGAACTGGTTGTGACAGTAGCGCCAAGTGCAACGGCTTCCGATATAGACGCGGTGGGCGGCACAATTTGTGAAGGCGACAGCTTTATGCTGACTGCCACGAGCAGTACGGTAACGAACCCGATGTTCAAGTTCTACAGCGATGCTGCACTGAACAACGAGATCACCGATCTTAATGTAAGCCCTGCGGTGACGACCACTTACTACGTGACGGTAACAGGTGACGGGGTTTGTGAGAACGCTTCGGGTGACGGGGCAGAACTGGTTGTGACTGTGGCACCAAGTGCAACGGCTTCCGATATAGATGCGGTGGGCGGCACGATCTGCGAAGGCGAGAGCTTTATGCTGACTGCCACGAGCAGTACGGTAACCAACCCGATGTTCAAGTTCTACAGCGATGCTGCACTGAACAACGAGATCACCGATCTTAATGTAAGCCCTGCGGTGACGACCACTTACTACGTGAGCGTAACAGGTGATGGAGTTTGTGAGAACGCACCGAATACCGGTGCAGAACTGACAGTGACTGTGGCTCCAAGTGCAACAGCTTCCGATATAGACGCGGTGGGCGGCACAATCTGCGAAGGCGAGAGCTTTATGCTGACTGCCACGAGCAGTACGGTAACCAACCCGATGTTCAAGTTCTACAGCGATGCTGCACTGAGCAACGAGATCACGGATCTTAATGTAAGCCCTGCGGTGACGACCACTTACTACGTGACCGTAACAGGTGACAATGTATGTGAGAATGCATCCGGAGACGGGGCAGAACTGGTAGTGACTGTGGCACCAAGTGCAACGGCATCCGATATAGACGCGGTGGGCGGCACAATCTGCGAAGGCGACAGCTTTATGCTGACTGCCACGAGCAGTACGGTAACCAACCCGATGTTCAAGTTCTACAGCGATGCGGCGCTGAGCAACGAGCTCACGGATCTCAATGTAAGCCCTGCGGTGACGACCACTTACTACGTGACGGTAACAGGTGACGGGGTTTGTGAGAACGCATCGGGTGACGGGGCAGAACTGGTTGTGACTGTGGCACCAAGTGCAACGGCTTCCGATATAGATGCGGTGGGCGGCACGATCTGCAAAGGCGAGAGCTTTATGCTGACTGCCACGAGCAGTACGGTAACCAACCCGATGTTCAAGTTCTACAGCGATGCGGCGCTGAGCAACGAGCTCACTGATCTCAATGTAAGCCCAGCGGTGACGACAACTTACTACGTGACCGTAACAGGTGATGGAGTTTGTGAGAACGCTTCGGGTGACGGGGCAGAACTGGTTGTGACTGTGGCACCAAGTGCAATGGCATCCGATATAGACGCGGTGAGCGGCACGATCTGCGAAGGCGAGAGCTTTATGCTAACTGCAACAGCTGCGGGAATCACGAACCCAGAGTTCAAGTTCTACAGCGATGCGGCACTGAACAATGAGATCACTGATCTCAATGTAAGCCCTGCGGTGACGACAACTTACTACGTGAGCGTAACAGGTGATGGAGTTTGTGAGAATGTTTCCGGAGACGGAGCAGAACTGGTAGTGACAGTAGCGCCAAGTGCAACGGCTTCCGATATAGATGCGGTGGGCGGCACAATCTGTGAAGGAGACAGCTTTATGCTGACTGCCACGAGCAGTACGGTAACCAACCCGATGTTCAAGTTCTACAGCGATGCGGCGCTGAGCAATGAGCTCACGGATCTTGAAGTGAGCCCTATGGTTACGACCACTTACTATGTGAGCGTAACAGGTGAGGGAGTATGTGAGAACGCGGCAAATGACGGTGCCGAACTGGTAGTGACAGTAGCTCCAAATGCAACGGCATCCGATATAGACGCGGTGGGCGGCACAATCTGTGAAGGCGACAGCTTTATGCTGACTGCCACGAGCAGTACGGTAACCAACCCGATGTTCAAGTTCTACAGCGATGCGGCGCTGAGCAACGAGATCACTGATCTCAATGTAAGCCCTGCGGTGACGACAACTTACTACGTGACCGTAACAGGTGAGGGAGTATGTGAGAATGTATCCGGAGACGGGGCAGAACTGGTTGTAACGGTTAGTCCTGCAGCAACAGCTTCCGATATAGATGCGGTGGGCGGCACGATCTGCGAAGGCGAGAGCTTTATGCTGACTGCCACTGCAGCAGGTGTTACCAACCCGATGTTCAGATTCTACAGCGATGCTGCACTGAGCAACGAGATCACGGATCTTAATGTGAGCCCTGCGGTGACGACAACTTACTACGTGACCGTAACAGGTGACAATGTATGTGAGAATGCATCTGATGATGCTGCACAGCTTGTTGTGACCGTAGGAAGGGAAGCGCTATCTTCTGATATACAGGTAATGAATGTTGTAATTTGCGAGGGTGAAAGCACTTTGCTTACAGCAACTAGCAACTCTGTTACCAACCCGGTATTCAGGTTCTATACTGATGAGGCTCTTACTGAGGAAGTGATTGATCTGAATGTCAGTCCGACTGTTACCACTAGGTACTATGTCACCGTAACGGGAGATGAAGTTTGTGAAACTAAGCCGGAGGAAGCAGCACACTTGACAGTAACGGTTCGTTCGGTTTCGGCTCCTGTTGTTACAAACCCTACGCAAACATTCTGTGAAGACACTGAAAATCCTATTGTCGGATCACTTGATGTGACGGGTAGCAATATTCGCTGGTATGAGTCTGAGGTGGGTGGTCTGCCACTTAATCCAGCTACACCACTAGTGGATGGAGCAACTTATTATGCATCACAGACAGATCAAATGACGTCATGTGAAAGTGTTGAAAGAGTTAGCGTGACAGTTGCACTTACGTTATGTGATCTAGGAGATGGACTTCAGATTTCCAAGGCAGCAGCGAGCCCAACGGTATTCCCCGGAGGTGAAATAACCTACACTATTAGTGTTGTCAACACAGCTTCTGTACCAATGGATGATATAGTTGTAAGTGATGTGTTGGCTAGCCAGTTGACATTTGTGTCAGCAAGTGATGGAGGTTTATTTGATAACGGAACCGTTACTTGGTCCATACCTTCTATCCCGGCCAATACTTCGATGGATCTGGTGCTCACAGTAAGTGTACCGGCGGATATCACAGCCGGTACTATGATCAGCAACGTTGCAGTGGTGACCAGTCCTGATGATCCTGATACTCCAAAAGAATCTGATCCTGAAGTTGTAGAGGTAGTTGATCCTTTATCCTTCACTATTGAGAAAGTATCAAATGTCTCAGAAGCTAAAATTGGGGATGTTATAACTTACACGATTAAGGTCAGCAATGTTTCCAGTCTTGTAAAAGAAGATATACTGGTGACAGATACTCTTCCGGTAGGACTGATGTATGTGGAATCTGACCAAGGAGGATTGCTTGCTAATGGAGTGGTGTCATGGATTATCCCTTCACTTGCACCGGGTCAAAATATTGAGCTAACTCTTCTTGCGCAGGTTACTGACGATGTAGAAGTAGGTGATATTATTTATAACACTGCGGTAGTAGATCTTCCTGATGATGGTGAGGATCCTACAGAGTCTGATCCGGGAGATGGAGTGGAAGTAATCGATAGTCCTACGGATATCAACATCACCAAAACTCAAGATGTTAGTTCAGTTGTTCCCGGTGACATGATTACTTACACAATCTTGCTTGAGAATCTGGGAGATAACATCGCTACGGGAATAGTAGTAACAGATACTTTGCCGCAGGGAACCATGTTGGTTGAGACTAATCCTGAAGCTACAGTAAGCGATGGAGTTATTACTTGGACTATAGAGAGCTTGGGTGTAGATGAATCTATTTCACTTGAACTTACAGTGATGGTAATGGCCGAAGAAGGTTCTATAACTAATATGGTAACTGTGGAAGGGGATAATTTCCCTGACGATAGCGATCAGACAGATCCGGTTACCATTGAAGATCCGGTCAATGAAGTCGATCTGGTACTGGACAAGGAAGTGTCCTCAAGTCTGGTTCAGGTGAATTCGATTTTTGAGTACAAAATCACACTGACCAACAATTCGGAAAACACAAGCAATGAGGTTGTGGTAACAGACATACTTTCATCTGCGGTGGAATATATTGGTGCTGATGTTTCCTCAGGTTCAGTTTCCTACAGTTTGGAGACAAGAACGCTGATCTGGAATATTGCCACCATTGATCCAATGGCAGTAGAGACGATGACTATAAGGGTGAGAGCTGTCTCTGAAGGAACTGTTTCCAACACGGCCTCCGCAGTATCAGATGATGAAGAGCTGCAGCCTTCCGACAATACAGATACTGCGAGTCATGAGCAGTTGGTATTCGAAATACCAAATGTCTTTACACCGAACGGCGATGGAATCAATGATACGTGGGTGATTAGAGGCCTTCAGGAATTCTTCCCACAAAATGAGCTGGTAGTGGTGAACCGTTGGGGTGTGGAAGTTTACAGATCAACAAACTATCAAAATGACTGGAATGGTGAGAACCTGAACGGTGGTACTTATTTCTACCAATTCCAGCTGATAGATAATCAGGGTGTAAGTCATACTATGACAGGTTACGTAACTATAATTAAGTAAGCAAGATGAAACTATTTAAGATCATTACTTTGCTAACTGGATTCCTGCTTCTTGCCCTTAGCGATAGCTATGGGCAGCAGGTACCCCAGTACAGCCAATACATTTTTAATCCTGTGTTTATAAATCCTGCTTATGCAGGTTATAAACAGCAGCTTTATCTGCAATCTTATTATAGAAAGCAGTGGACTGGTGTGACAGGGAGCCCTGAAACCTTTGCGGTGGCAGGAGATACCTATCTTGAAGAATCCCAACTTGGTATTGGAGGTCAATTTCTCACAGATAAACTAGGCGCACAGAGGACGGTAGCTGCTTATGGAAATCTTGCCTATCACCTAAGACTTAGTGATACTAAATTCCTAAGTTTTGGAGTAGGAGCGGGGGTAGTGAATTCACAACTGGATGGATCTATGCTGAACCCTGATATGGGAGATGACCCATCTATCCCATTGAGTAAGGAGAGAATAACCTACCCGGACTTAAAATTGGGTTTGTTTCTTTATGATGATAATTATTACATAGGTGTAGCTGCTGATCAGATGCTTTCTTCTGTAATTGATTTTGACAGGGGAGACGTGATGGTTCTTCCGGATCCGCACTTATACGTGACGGGCGGATATCATTTGGATCTTAATTACAATTTCTCACTGGTGCCCTCTATTATGTATATGGATGATTTCAAAGCACCGGCAAGAATGGATTTGAATGCAGCTTTGATCCTGAATGATATGATCTGGTTAGGTGCTGGGTACAGATTTGGTATTGATATGCCTGGGAGGGATATACAACCGGGACTAAAAAAATCAACCGGTCTACTTGGAATGGTGCAGGTTCAGCTACGTGAGAGTTTACGGTTGGGATATGCCTATGACCATACGCTTTCTGGGTTTTCGGTTAATACATTTACCACTCATGATATTTCCATTGCTTTCTTATTCCCTCCTAAGCGAGTACGATTGGTTTCTCCACGATTCTTTTAAGCAAAAAACTTGACATGAAAAGATTATTATATATAGCGTGCTTCCTGATTGTTTGCTTTGTTTCGTGTAAACCTTTATCCTATAAGAAATACGTAGAAGGTAAAAAACAGACGGAGAATCTTAATTATTCTGTCGGAATAGAGAAGTTCTTGGAAAGTTGGAATGAGTCACCCCAGCCTGAGGCAGCCCGAGGGTTGGCTCAGGCATATTCAAAAGTGAGGAATTTTGAACAGGCGGAGGAATGGTATACCAGACTGGAAAGAGATGGGGACTTGGAGGAAGGTGATCTCAAGCCTCTTGCCGAAGCTTTAATAGCCAATTCCAAATATTCGGAGGCAACTGCTATTCTTGGAAGGTTGGATTCTGCCCGCACCAATCCGGATTTGGAGTTAATCTGGAAAACAGCCTTGGGAGGAAAGTCATTCTTGAATAGGTCTTCTGAATCTGCAATTGTACCGGTCCCTGAAGCCAATTCAGCCTTTTCTGAGTTTGGACCGATGATTTCCGATGATACCGTTCTTCACTTTACTTCTGATAGATTGCTTCCTAAAAATGTTCGGGTAGATCCGAATAATGCACTCAAAAGCGATGTGTACGGTTGGACAGGAAATGGTTTTTTGAAAATGCATGAAGCTGCCTGGGATAACAAAGAAAATACTGTGAAGCAAGCTCCGAGGCAGACAGATAGGTTAAATGGTGATTTGCATGTCGGTCCTTTATATAAGAAGGGAAATAATTTGTTCTTAACAATCACACAGGTGCAGAAACACAAAAAGTCCGATTCCGGTTCCTCTAGGGATTATACCTTGTTTCCCGAATTGTTTTTTGCTTTGGATACAGGCAATATTAACATGGACTCATTTACGCCATTGCCTTTTAATGCTCCTTTTTCCTATTCTGTGTCTGACCCATTCTATGATCCATCCACTTCCAAGCTCTATTTCTCCTCTGATATGCCAGGAGGCAATGGGCAAGCAGATTTATACTATTCTGAATGGAAGGATGAAACTTGGTCAACTCCTGTGAATCTTGGTGAGGTGATCAATACCAATGGAGATGAAAGAACCCCATACATTGATAAAAATGGAATCCTCTACTTTTCAAGCACAGGACATGCCGGCTTAGGCGGATTGGATATCTTCAGAGTGCATCTAGAAAATGGAGAATACACTGAACCTGAGAATTTAGGCAGTCCGATTAATTCAAACCGCGATGATTTCGGGCTTTCATTGCTGCCTGGAAGTGATACCGAGGCCGTGTTTTCTTCCGATAGAAAAGGCGGTAAGGGGCTGGATGATATTTATTTCGCAGATCTTTTTGTACAGAAGGATTTGGTGATCAAAGGCGATCTAATTGATAAAGAAACGGGTGAAAAGCTCGAAGATGGTGTGGTAACACTCTATAATGATCAAAGCCAATTAGTGAATACTTATGTCTCTGAAGCCGATGGATCCTTCAGGTTTAAGGTGAAGTTTGATCAGATAGTTAATTTGGAAGGCAAGAAAACGGGATACCTAACAGGTAATAGCGGTGATATTTTGATCCCAACCGCAGCTCAAATTCAAGACTCTGTGATTGTCAGGAATATCTACCTAGATAAAATTGCTGTAGGGAAAACGTATACCCTCAAAAATATTTACTATGATTTTGATAAGTGGGACATCAGAGAAGATGCTAAACCGGAACTTAATAATTTGATTAAGATTCTGAAAGACAATCCTACGATTAAAATCGAATTGTATTCACATACAGACTCTAGAGGTACCAACGCTTATAACCTTAAACTTTCAGATAAACGTGCTAAAGCCGTAATTGCCTATTTGATAGAATCAGGGATTGATCAGAATAGGCTTAAAGCAATAGGATATGGTGAAGAAAAACTTCTTAATTCTTGTGCAGATAATGTCTCATGTACCGAAGAGCAGCATCAGGAGAACAGAAGAACTGAATTTAAAATTACAGAATATTGATTTGGGTGGTTCTTCAGCTGTCTCTTTGGATTCGCCACTTTTATAGATCTTGAATTAGTGACCTAGTAATTGAAAAAGACCACCTAGTGTTAGGAGGTCTTTTTTTTTTTCTTTAATTGAGAAATGGGCTTTTCACTATATGCTCGTCTTGGTTTAATACTTTTCGACAGATTGCAAAATTGAGATCTGTGATCGTTTCGACCAAATTAGTGACATTTTTTTCATCCTCGGGAAGTACCGAACCCTGAATAAAGAATGCTAGGAAGGATGATTCCAGATCTTTTCTATAAACTATGTGCAAAGTGCCTTTTAGATCCTTAAATTCACTTACAGCGTTCAATACAAAACCCTTAAAAGCTTCCTCAAGCAATTCACAATCCCCATTAACTATTGGAAGAGAATTGTCTAGACGAAACTGTATGTTATAGTTTTCTATTATGCCTGATAGTAGTGCATAACTATCAATGCAATACCCTCTTTGCTCCATCTTGGCGCAGGTAAGGTTAAAATCGTTGGGGTATGTCATTTTTATTAATTTGCGAATAGGGACAAGATTTGGGTGACCAAGTACTTATTCTTCATTCAAGTCAATGAGTTTTGAATCATTAACAGCTTTTGGTAAGGGGAAAGTAAAGACTGGAGAAATATGATATTTCATGGTATAACCAAACTTGATTTCTTTTGTTTTATAATTACGCCATACATACATCCGCTTTTTTGCCAGCAAAGCAATAAAAGCATCATAGGATTAGGAGAACACTAGCATCATGCATCATGGCAATTAGGCTGACCTCGCCGTGGGGAGTCATCCCTATGTCTGGAAGTGCAGATGTCATAGGGCTTCCTGCTATTAAGCCAAGGAAAACATAGTTACTGCCATCATTGCGGATAATCATACTAACTCAATTTCTAAACCAGAAAGCTAATTCGTTGATTGGTAAAGTTTCTGATAAACCGGCAAGTTTTGTTCCGAAAAATTCATTGCTGCTGTTTTGTCATTTTTGGAAACAGGAATTGTTTTTTTTCATATATATCCGACTTTCCGTCGGGAAGTGGGCGAAAGCGACATAGGGCTTGGTAGACTTTCGTGTATAGATTCAATAATTCGGTATCCCTCTAGGCTGCATTTGTCTGTCTCGTTGCGACGGGTCTTCGGACCATATAAGCGAAGCAACTGAGGTAACCTGCATCCTCACGTATAATCAGATAATTTTTGAGATAAATTGTTGATCACCTTTGTATACTGGCATGAAATTTACCATCTTCTTACCTTTTTTGTGCAAAATAATGTATTTGTTGTATTATTCTATTGTATCTATTGACAATTTGCATACAATATCCTCAAAATCAGTTTTTTTTACCCAGTATGGGGATTTATGTGCCCGATATTTTAACCGATCTTTAGTGAATGCAGTCGCAGTTTGTTAGCTGTATGGCTTAAATATGGTTTCGCTCCATAGCATTATTCATTCAGGTCATATGGAGGAAAGGAGGTAGGCATAAAAACACTCTAGATGACGCAAACAAAAGGAACATTTGTAACCCTTTTACTTGGCTACTCAGCGTGCTACTGCCTTGGTTGTGGAGCATACAGACAATATGGGAGACTTTAATCGGAATATGGACTTATCCCTGAAAGGTGCCGAATCGGTGACTGCTGTTGTGGTAAATGGCTATAGAGTTAATGCCAAACAAATGACACCTGTAAGAGTAGTCATATAGCGTTACCGGTATCGACGAACTCTTATGAAGAGGGCAGGGATACCAACCGCTTTGTAGAACTGGAGCTTGCCAGGAATTATGTATTAGCTAATCTGCCGTAGGCTGAGGTTGTTTTAAAATCTGGGTTATAAGTTGGCTAATTCGGTACATGGAAAAACTGCTTTTGGAACAGGATACCGGTTAGAATTTGAAATTTGGAAGGTTCTCCAAAATATCCCCGGTCATGGCATCAAGATCATAATCATGTTTCCACCCCCAGTCTTGTCTTGCACATGAGTCGTCAATACTATCTGGCCAGCTATCCGCAATTGCCTGGCGGAAATCGGGATTGTATTGGATTTTGAAATCAGGAATATGATTCAGTATGCTTTGGTAGATTTCTTTTGGAGTGAAGTGCATCGCAGCCAGGTTATAGCTAGAGCGGATTTTTATAGACTCACCCGGAGCATTCATAAGATCCAAGGTGGCTTTGATTGCATCAGGCATATACATCATAGGCAGTGAACTGTCTTCGCGAAGGAAGCAATCAAATTTTTCCCCTGCCAATGCTTTGTGATAGATATCCACCGCATAATCTGTGGTGCCTCCACCGGGGAGAGACTTGTATCCGATCAAGCCTGGGTACCGAAGGCTGCGAACGTCCACATTGTATTTCTGAAAATAGTATTCGCACCACCTTTCTCCGGCCTGCTTCGAGATGCCGTACACCGTATTGGGTTCTTTGACGCAATACTGAGGCGTATTGATTTTTGGTGTATTGGGTCCAAAGACAGCAATAGAGGATGGCCAATAGATTTTGTTAAGATTAAATTCTCTGGCCAGCTCCAGAACATGAAGTAAACTTTCCATGTTCAGCTCCCATGCAAAGAGTGGTTTTTTCTCACCCACTGCGGAAAGCACTGCCGCCAAATGATAGATTTGGGTGATTTTTTCGTTTTTGACAAGGTTTCTCAGACCTTCTTTATCCATCACATCCAAAACTTGAAAGCGGCAAAAGTCAAACTTGGATTGTGCGGATTGGTTGAGGTCTGTGGCGATTACTTGCTCTGCACCAAACTGATCTGCCAAGGACTTAGTGAGTTCCGAACCCAATTGGCCTGCAGCGCCTATTACTAGGATTTTTTCCATTGATATTTCTTTCAAAATCTACCCTAAAGCCGGGCTCTGGGTTTTTGTTTATATTTGGGTTTGCGATTGCAAAAGTAAGAAAAAACTGCTTCCAGATCAGGATATTTGACCAAAGGAAGCAGACGTTTTTGAATAACATAAAATCAACTAGCTATCATGTACGATCAGTTCAAACCCAAATTGCAAGAAGAACTTAAGGGAATAGAGGACGCAGGCCTTTTCAAGAAAGAGCGTGTGATTACATCTCCACAATCGGCAGAAATCACCATTGCAGGCGGGCAAAAAGTTTTGAATTTTTGTGCCAATAATTACTTGGGGCTTTCTTCCCATCCAAAAGTAATCGAAGCAGCCAAGGCAGCAATTGATTCCCATGGATTTGGAATGTCTTCCGTGCGCTTTATTTGCGGCACTCAGGACATTCATAAGGAATTGGAAAAGAAAATTTCTGAGTTCCTAGGCACAGAAGACACCATTTTGTACGCGGCGGCTTTCGATGCCAATGGGGGAGTGTTTGAGCCTATTTTAGGCCCTGAAGATGCGATTATCTCAGATGCATTGAATCATGCTTCTATTATCGATGGTGTCCGTCTATGTAAAGCAATGCGTTTCCGATATGAGCACAATAATATGGAAGATCTGGAATCCCAGCTGAAGGAGGCCATTGCCAAAGGAGCTAAGCAAAAAATCATTGTGACTGACGGGGTTTTCTCTATGGACGGGACAATTGCACAGTTGGACAAGATCGTGGAATTGGCTGAAAAGTACGAAGCTTTAGTCATGACAGATGAGTGCCACTCAACTGGATTTATGGGCAAAACAGGAAGAGGAGTTCATGAGCATTGCGGCGTAATGGGAAAAATAGATGTTATCACCGGGACGCTTGGAAAGGCACTTGGAGGAGCTTCGGGGGGATTTACCTCAGGAAGAAAGGAAATTATCGAATTGCTTCGCCAGCGTTCTAGGCCATATTTGTTTTCCAACACCTTGGCGCCATCGATCACAGGAGCTTCGATAGCAGTGTTTGATTTATTGTCTGAAACTACTGAGTTGAGAGATAAGCTGGAAGAGAATACAACCTATTTCCGTGAGAAAATGACCGCTGCCGGCTTTGATATCAAACCAGGCGAGCATGCAATTGTACCGATTATGCTGTATGATGCAGTTCTTTCACAGCAAATGGCCGAGAAGGTTCTAGAGAAAGGAATTTACGTGATAGGATTCTACTATCCAGTGGTACCAAAAGGTCAAGCTAGAATCCGTGTGCAGATTTCTGCGGGGCATGAACGGGTACATTTGGATCAGGCGATTGCGGCTTTCACGGAAGTAGGGAAGGAATTAGGAGTGATTGAGTAGCAGCTCCAAAGGGCAGGTTAGTTAGCTCAGATGTTATGGCTGGATGTAGGGTGCCTGTTTTCCGATGTTCTAAAACCGGGATTCTAAGTTAGATTCCCGGCTTTTTTTCTGAAAGTCTTAAACGTATGTACTTTGAATTAATGCTAGAAGTTCAAATTTGACAACTCCCTCTTTTCCAAAAGGGCTTAAGAGCCTATCCCGACGACTGTCGTGGAGGGATTTTTTCAGGTTAGCACCAGTATAATTCCAGTCTGCGCATTCATTCGGATATAGATAATGTTTTTTGTCACAATGTTCAGGTAGAAACCATGAAGACTACAGTTAACTTCTATCGGAAATTGGGTTTGATAATTGATCATTGAGGCTGTAAACACTTTTTCGCCTCTAAACTAACTATCTAACGGTCACGTGATAGCAACTCTGTTTTCTTTCTTTGATGAAGAAGATTTTATTGGCTTCTTGAAATTTATTTAGAACTTCTTCAAGTTTTTTTTGCTTGGTTCTGTTGAAGTTTTTTTTACCATTAAACCTTATGTAAGAAATATCAAATGAAGCTCCATAAGAGTGTGAACTGACACCCTCCGTTGCATTTTTGTTTCTTTTCCTTAATTTTTTTTGCTGCTCAGGAGTACGGGTTACTGAGGTTAATGTAAAGGAGCTCTCAGTATCGGTGAGGGTTTGGAAAGCTACACCTAGTTCTTCAAGGATAATTTTTGAGTACGGTGTAACATAAGGGTGACTATGGGTTAAGGGTGTCACTTCATATCCGTTTCCCTTGCTCACAGGCACCAACTGCTTGCCTTCAACTAGTTTGTTGAAATGATTTTCATCCTCTATTAGACCAAATCCATTATATTCTGATGCGAACAGATGTTTATCATATTCTTTTGTAATCAGCTCATCAGGAATAGGAGGGACGACTCTGGGCGCAGGTAAATCCAACTCTAAAGGCTCGATTTTTTCAGGCTTTAAGTTTGGTTTCGGATCACCGGTTAGGGTGGAATAGGTATCTTTTATCTGGTTTTTTAATTCAGGCAAATAGACCTGAGTAGCTAGAGCACCTGCCGAAAAAAGTATAAAAAAAAAGGCAAAGTGGATTAATGGGGGCTTTTTCATAGAAGAATGGATACTTTTATTACGATGCTGACTTGCTTGTCATCGCGAGTTTTCTCCGCTTTTTCAACTCATATTCTTCCAGATCTTCAAAGCGCGTATCCACATCAAGATTATTTAAATAGTCATTGATGGTTTCTCTGATTTCCTGAAAAGACATATTATGGAGAATCTTACCATTTTTGGACATGGATAACTGACCTGTTTCCTCTGATACTATCAATACAATTGCATCGGTGGTCTCTGACATGCCTATTGCTGCCCTGTGACGAAGCCCAAATTGGGCGGGAACTTCACGCTCAGTGACAGGCAGAATACAGCGGGCCGCTTTTATTTTACCGTTGTGAATGATCACGGCACCATCGTGTAGGGGACTGTATTTGTTGAAAATAGAGATAAGCAGTCTTTTCGATAATTCTGCATCTAGAATATCACCGCTTTCGGCATAGAATTTTAATTCGGTACTTTTTGAAATCACCATCAACGCTCCTGTATTGCTACCGGCAAGGGTCTTGGAAGCATCTATAATAGGGCTGATGTTGAAAATAGCATCGTCCTTTTTTCTCCAAAAGAAAAGCATGTCTTTCCATACATTATCATCTGAGAGGAGTGACGACCGTCCTATCAAAAGAAGAAATTTTCTGATTTCAGGGGCGAAAATTATAATAGCAGCAATCACACCCACTCCCATGAATTGTCCTAAAATAGAGGACAAAAGTTCCATTCGAAGCGCACGGACTAGGAGATAAATTAAGTAGATAGACAGAAAACCAAGAAAAATCTTGATTGCAACACTTCCCTTTAGAAGTTTATAAACTTGGTACAATAAGGCAGCTACCAACGCAATATCAAAGATATTGATGATGGAGATGTCTAAAAATCCTATTTTGAAAAGTAATGTCAAGGGTATAAAGTGTTGTATAATTTTAATGTTTCGTTAGCTTCTTTAACGTCGTGAACTCGTAGGATGTTTGCCCCTTGGCATAAAGCAAACATATTTAATGCGGTGGTGCCATTCAACGCCTCATTAGCATTGACTTTCAGCACTTTTGATATCATAGATTTTCTGGAAATACCCACAAGTAACGGTAATGAAAGTGTCTCAAAGCGCTGAAGGTTCCTTAGCAAGAAATAATTTTGCTCAAGAGTTTTAGCAAATCCAAAACCCGGATCAATTATTACATCTTTGATGCCAAACTTTCTCAATTGTTCTAGTTTTTCAGCGAAATAATATAATATTTCTCCTAAAATATCTGAATATTTTGTTTTTTCCTGCATGTTTTGGGGATTCCCTCTCATATGCATGGCTATATACGGTACCTGAAGCTTGGCCACCGTCGGGATCATTTCTTCATCCAGATCTCCGGCGGATATATCATTGATCATATGAGCCCCCGCAAGTATTGCTTCCTCAGCAACTTTTGACCTAAAAGTATCAACAGAAATTAAACTCCCGGAAAAGTTGGAAGCGATCCATTTCACCGCTGGAATAACCCTATCAATTTCTTCTTGCAAGCCAACCTCGGCCGAGCCAGGTCTCGAACTATATCCGCCAAGATCCAGAATGCTAGCTCCATTCGAAATATGTGAGGCAACTAATTCGGTGACTCTATCTAGCGACTTCCCGGCTCTGCTTCCTTCGAAAAAAGAATCAGGTGTTAGATTTACTATTCCCATCAACTGAGGTTTGTCCCAACAGATTAGCCGTCCATCGATTTGAAGGGTGTTTTTTTGGGGAAATGATTTATCTTCGGTTTTAGAAGACTTGCCCGGAAGAGGAAACATTAAATTAAGAAACTTTGGATACGCAAACGAGTAACGAATATAAGGAAGTTATCAGCCGTTGTAAAGAACTATTTCGTAAGAAGACTATAGATTATGGTACAGCTTGGAGAATTTTTCGCTTACCATCGATTACGGATCAAATTTTCATCAAAGCACAACGTATTCGATCGATTCAGGAAAAGGGGAATCAAAAAGTCAGTGATCCCATCGAAGATGATTTTGTGGGGATTATTAATTATTGTCTGATCGCTCTGCTTCAAATCAGTTATTTGAAAGATGATAGAATGGAAATCCCATTCGAAGAACTTGAGCCTGCATATGATCACTGGGTAAACGAAACCCGTGGGCTTTTGGAAAATAAAAACCATGATTATGGTGAAGCTTGGCGGGATATGCGTATAAGTTCTATTACAGATATTATTTTGATGAAATTACTCCGAACCAAGCAAATAGAAGATAATCAAGGCCAGACTCTAGTGTCCGAGGGTATTGAGGCTAACTATCAGGACATGATCAATTATGCTGTATTTTGTTTAATTAAATTACATTATCATGTTTAAGCAGGGCTTTTTGTGGGTGATCCGATTTATAGTCGGAGGCCTTTTTGTTTTTTCGGGTATGATCAAAGTCAATGATCCCGTGGGGACATCGATTAAGCTGGAAGAGTATTTTGATGTGTTTTCTACAGATATAGCCGGCTTCTTTATCCATTTCAAACCTATTGCTTTAGAACTTAGTGTTTTCCTTGTAGTAGTGGAGGTAGTACTGGGGGTCATGTTGATATTGGGAGTACAGAGTAGATTTACAGTTTGGGCTCTTGCATTGATGATCTTATTCTTCACATTTCTTACTTTTTACTCAGCATATTTCAACAAGGTGACGGATTGCGGTTGCTTTGGAGATGCTATCAAGCTAACACCATGGGAGTCATTTTACAAGGATTTGATTCTTTTGGTCCTGATCGCTATCCTGTTCTTGTTTCAAATGGATTTACCCAAAACATCTCCTACTTGGGCAAAAGGAGTGACTGTATTAGTCATGGCCATGTCTTTTGTACTGGCTATTTTGGCGGTTCGAAATCTTCCATTTGTTGACTTTAGAGCATATAAAGTGGGGGTGAACATCCCTCAAAATATGCAGCCATCAGCTCCACTTCAATATTCTTATGTGATGAAAAAAGATGGTAAACTAGTGACTTTTGATCAATATCCATCCGATGAAAGCCTGGAGTTTGTAGAAATGAATTTGAAAAATCCGGATGCCTTGCCCAAGATTTCTGATTTTGCTGTTTGGAATGAGGATGGAGATTATTCTGAAGAAGTTTTCACAGGCAATAAGATGCTAATTTTAGTAAGCAGCATGGCCAAAATGAGTGATTCAAACCTTATCCAACTTGACAGCCTTGTTAAATCTCTTTCCGGATCTCCTATTCAACCTGTTTTTGTTGCTGCCGCATCGCAGGATGAAATTCAGAATTTCACCGAATCAAGAGGTTGGGATATGCTTTCTCTTCAAGCAGATGCTACGGTAGTAAAAACCATGATCCGTGCTAATCCGGGGATAATGGTTTTGCAAAATGGCAAGGTGCTGGGTAAGTACCATCACAATAATACTCCGGATATAAATGAAGTCTTAGACCTATACATGAATTAGGGGATGGGCAAGGACTTGAAAATCGTTTTGGTAGGACTCCCGGGATCCGGCAAAAGTACATTTGGAAAACAACTGGCTACAGTTCTGAAATTCCCCTACTATGATCTTGATCACCTGATAGAGGATCGTTTTCAGATGAAAATACCGGATATTTTCTCGCGATATGGTGAAGGTCAATTCCGTGCATGGGAGACAGAGGTACTTCAAGAATTCCTGGGGCGGGATGATTCCTACGTGCTTGCCTCTGGAGGCGGTTGTCCATGCTTCAACGAAAACATGGATTTGATCAATCAGAAAGCCGTGTCTGTGTATCTGGATGTGCCGCTAGAGGAAATTTCTTTCAGGCTGGGATTGGCTAAGGCTCAGACTAGACCCATGTTTATGGGTCTTGATCAGGGTGAAATCACCGTGAAACTAAAAAGTTTACTTGTGGAGCGGGATTATTTTTACCGAAAGGCAAAAATAAAACTCAGCGGGGAGGATTTTTCCGCTGAGTTGTTAGTGTCGGAATTGATCCGTTTGCTTAGAAACTAAGCCCCACTGTAAGTACCCCGTTGAGCTGGTTGTTTTTGATTTCGGTCAAAGGACCGATATTGTTTCCCTGAGTGTCCAATACTTGATAGCTACTGTATAGTGTATTGAACTTTTGATTTACCAGAGCAAAGTCCACAGAGAATTTATTGATTTTCACGCCAAGACCACCACTTATCTGCTGCGTACTTCTGTCGAAGTCAGAATTTGCAATTGGGTCACCATAATAGCCATAACCTCCTCTAAGTCTGAAATTGCTCAGTCTATATTCTGCACCGAACCTGAAGTTGATTGTGCTGGTGTATAGATTTTGAATTTGTTGATTATCAGGCCCTTCATCAAAATCACTGGAATTGATTCTGGCAGCACTGTAATCCACCCAATCTACATCCGCTGAAATAAACCCGTTTTTACCCAAGAATACAGTAGCACCGCCGCCTATTTTCAGAGGTGTATTTAAGCTGAATGAGCTGACAAAAATATCTGTTTCCTCATATATCTCTTGTAGCACCTCTCCCTCAAATTCATAATTATCATAATTGGTATACATATTTGCATTGTATTCGTCATTTAAGGCATACCAAGTAGGGGTTTGGAAGGTGAAGCCAAGATTTAAGTAATCTATCGGCTTGTATATCAATCCCAAGTTAAGATTTACTCCGCCACCGTTTATAAACAGATTCTCCTGAAGACTAGAGTTGATCAATGGGCCTTCCAGAAACTCTTCATTATAGATCTTCCTAGAAGTGAAATTGAGTGTTCGGATACCAACGGATCCTCCTACAAATAATTTATGGTTGAAATTAGCACCATAAGCAAAAGTTATCTGGCTAGAACTTCCCTCTTGGGTAACATTTTCATCCTGAAAAGGGGCAATCAACCCGTTGACAGATTCATATTCACCTGGAATAACATTGCCGTTATTGTCCAGTCTTGGATTGATTTGATACGTTTTGTAGGCCATTCCTGTTAACCCGAAGTTTGCGACTTGATTTTCAGGAAACCCCTGGGCATCCTGTAAATAAAAATCGATAATGGATGTTTCTCCCGGCTGGTCGGAATAATATCCATATTCAGTATTAAAATTGGCAATCCGCTGAATACTTATTCCAAAGGTCCCACCTTTGAATGCTCCTCTTTCGAAGTCACTTTTTGGATTTGCCATCACGAAACTCACATTTGGCAGCGAGAAATTAGTGGTATTATAACTTCTATTTTGCCCCATATAATTTGTTTCCGCTCCCCAGTCGCTGAACCCAACAGTAGCACTTGCCTCTGAGGCCCTGAAGAAACCTAGTCCTGCAGGATTTCCTGCGATATTGGACACATCGCCACCAAGTGACCATTGTGTTCCGCCAATTCCCATAATGCGGGCTGAGCCGGCGGGCTGTACTTGACTGAAGCGATATGCGTCCTCAAAATATCCACTTTGTGCCAGTGTATAAGAGGTGGAAATTAAACATAGGGATAAAACCAGAATGGATATTCTCATTTAGATTTGATTTGGATGTAATAAATAAACGTGTTGGGTTGAAGAAAATGTTGCTTTTTCTCCATATTCTTTTTCCAAAAACACACAAATAGGCTTAGAAATGGATTTTCCTGCTACCTAGGCAGCAATAAATAAGGCAGTGATCCCACTGCCTTATTTAAATTTATCCACTAATCAGTATTGGATGAATCAATTTCCTCTACCACCTCTAGAAGAACCTGAACTGCTTCTTGTAGCTCCTCCTGAGGAACCACTGCTTCTAGACGGAGCACTGTAGCTCGGCGTACTTCTTACAGGAGTGCTCCTTGTGGGAGTTACGGTTCTTGTATTAGTTCCGCCTCTGTTGTAGGCAGGTGATGATGATCTACTTGGAACATTACTTCTATTATAAGAAGGACTGGAAGTTCTAGTGTTTGTGGCAGGGTATGAAGATCTAACGGCTCCGCCTCGGCCTGAATTGATAGTTCTGGAGTTTGTAGTTCCTACACTTGGTCTAGCAGATGGCATCGCACTTCTTGTCCTCGAAACAGGTCTATCCATAGCTGCCGAACTTACATTTCTACTACTGCCTTCTCTGGCACGGGAGTTATAATAGTCATTTTGAGATGAACTGAAATCTCTGGCTGAAACTCTTGAATTATCAGAATTGGAAATAACTCTTCTCGTTGATGTATTTGACCTATTGTTAAGGACATCTCTTCGAGCCTGTGCTCTGGCAGTACTCGGCTGAAGTGCAGCGTTGGATACATTTCCTCCTCTGGCTCCGGCAAGTGAAGAACCTCTAGTGGGCCTAGCACCGGTTACAACTCTTCTATTTCCGTATTCTCCTCCGGGAAGGACATATATCGGTCTGCCATAGCCATAACCCGGATATCCGCCCCATCCATACATTGGCATCCCCCATGGATCATAAAATCCTCCATATCCGAATCCCGGTCTCATGTACATTGGTCTGTAAAAACCATTTCCAAACCCAAACCCAAAACCAATATTCAAATTAAATCCAGGTCTATACCCAAAACTTGGCCCCCAGAAAGGATCGTAAAACCCTCCCATTCCCCAAGGATTCATTCCGTACATCATTCCGGCATTCATTCCATACATCATTCCCATATTAAAAGCCATGGAGTTGTTGAAGATGGAATTGTTTCCTGAGCCGTTTACCCTATAATTGTCATAAGCATTGATATCGGGATTGCTTTCTTGTTCGGCTCCTTCGTCAAAGTACACGATATCATCCTGAATTGTGTCTTCAGCAGCCTGATACCTTGCGATATAGTCAGGATTTACATTTCGAGAGCTAAAGCTTTCTTGAGGGATAGGATCTGAACTTGTAGATGAAAGCGGTTGAAATTGCTCGCGGGTATTGTTCTGCACAGCAAATTCGGTAGCGACTTTTGCGTCCGAAGCCATGAAATACAAGTTGTCACTAGTATCTGTGGTGGCTAATTTGTTAGTGCTACACGAAACTAAAACCAGCGATCCTAGAATAAATGATGATGTTATGATTGCGGAATTCTTCATAGTAGAAGTTTAATTGTTACTTTCTTATACGAGTCCATGGGTGAAGGGTTCTACTTTTTGGTTTATATTTGTCACGCATAAGTTAGCAAAAATAACTATAATCTGTATCTCAACCAACCACAATGAGTAAAGGACTACCTAAGAGAAGCGAAGATTATTCGCTATGGTACAATGAATTAGTGAAAAAAGCCGATTTGGCAGAGAATTCGGCCGTCAGAGGATGTATGGTCATCAAGCCCTATGGCTATTCTATTTGGGAGAAAATGCAGGCTGAGCTTGACCGTATGTTTAAGGAAACTGGCCATTCCAATGCTTATTTCCCGCTTTTTATTCCAAAATCATACTTAAGCAAGGAAGCTAGCCACGTAGAGGGATTTGCTAAGGAGTGTGCTGTAGTCACTCATTACAGATTGAAAAATGCTGAGGATGGAAGTGGTGTGATTGTAGATCCTGAAGCTAAACTCGATGAAGAGCTAATCGTACGTCCTACTTCGGAAACGGTTATATGGAGCACGTATAAAAATTGGGTGCAGTCCTATAGGGATCTTCCACTGCTGGTTAACCAGTGGGCAAACGTAGTTCGTTGGGAAATGAGAACTAGGCTTTTCCTTCGAACCACAGAATTCTTATGGCAGGAAGGGCATACAGCCCATGCCACCAAAAAAGAAGCTGAAGCTGAGACTATGCAAATGATGAATGTCTATGCACAGTTTGCTGAAGATTTTATGGCTTTGCCTGTAGTGAAGGGAAGAAAAACAGAAAGTGAGCGTTTTGCAGGAGCCGATGACACCTTGTGTATCGAGGCCATGATGCAGGATGGGAAAGCACTACAGGCTGGAACTTCCCATTTTTTGGGACAGAATTTTGCCAAGGCTTTCGATGTGAAATTTGCAACTAAAGAAGGAGGATTAGAATATGTTTGGGGGACTTCGTGGGGTGTAAGTACACGTTTGATGGGGGCCTTGATTATGGCTCACTCGGATGACAATGGGTTGGTTCTACCTCCGAAATTGGCTCCAATACAAGTGGTGATTATCCCGATTTATAGAAAGGAGGAAGAATTGGATGCCATTACCGAAAAAGCAAGTGAGATTATTTCCGAGCTTCGCAAAGCCGGAGTTTCAGTGAAATATGATAACCGCGATACACATAAGCCTGGATGGAAATTTGCAGAGCATGAATTGAAAGGCGTGCCGCTTAGAATTGCAATCGGACCAAGAGATTTGGAAAATGGTACAATTGAAATAGCCAGAAGAGATACCTTGACTAAAGAGCAATTTGAATTGGATTCCCTACCGATTTCAGAAAAGATAACGGCTATGCTTGATGAAATTCAGAAAAGTATTTATTCCAAAGCATTAGCCTTTAAAGGGGAAATGACCACGGAAGTAAATTCTTGGGATGAATTTAAAGAAGTATTGGAAGATAGAGGTGGGTTTTTGTCCGCCCATTGGGACGGCACTTCAGAGACAGAAGAAAAAATCAAGGATCTCACCAAAGCAACGATACGGTGTATTCCTTTAGATAGGGAAGAAGAAAGTGGCGCTTGTGTCTATTCAGGCAAACCTTCCGCAGGCAGAGTTCTTTTTGCAAAAGCCTATTAATCATCAAGCCCGGATATTTCCGGGCTTTTTTGTTCTTAATTGACAAGGGATAACGCGGAAACTTGTATTTTAGACATCTATTCTCTCTAAGCAGTCAATGACAATTCTAGTACTCTCCAGCCTCCTACTTATAGGTCTCATCCTCTTACTTGCCGAGGTTCTGTTTGTTCCGGGAACTACGGTGGTCGGAATCTTTGGGCTTGCTGTGAGTTTGGCAGGGGTGGTCTATGCTTTTCTTAGTTTTGATGCTGAGATAGCCTGGTGGATCACTTCAGTGGCAGTTATTTTGAATCTTGCTGCTATTGTTTATGGGTTTAGCTCCGGAGTTTGGAATCGTTTTTCCCTTAAATCTGCCATGCAGGGAGGAGCTTTTGATGGACGGACTGAGGCTTTACGGATAGGGATGCAAGGTATCACAGTATCTGATCTCAAACCTATAGGAAAAGCTAGTTTTGAAGACGTAGTGTATGAGGTGAAATCTGAAAATGGTTTTGTTTCTGTGGGAACAGAAGTAATTATTATCAAAATCGAAAACAATAAAATTTTAGTAAAATAATATGGAGAATCTAGATCCGAGCAGTTCAATGTTCATCCTAGTGGCTGCGGTCGCGGGAATAGTCCTACTTTTCATCTTTTTGTACTTTGTTCCTGTTAATCTATGGATCACTGCCCAATTTTCGAATGTGAGGGTTGGGATAGGAGAACTCATTGGGATGAGAATCAGAAAGGTGCCACCGAGTATTATTGTTAATTCTTTGATTACAGCTACAAAAGCAGGTCTTGAATTGACAACAAATGACTTGGAGACGCATTATATGGCGGGAGGAAATATACCCAATGTGATCAGGGCTCTGATATCTGCAGATAAAGCGAACATCAACCTGACATTCAAACAGGCTACTGCAATTGACTTGGCGGGAAGAGACGTATTTGAAGCAGTGCAGATTTCTGTAAATCCAAAAGTGATCAATACGCCGAATGTAGCTGCTGTAGCTGCTGATGGTATACAGCTGATCGCAAAAGCGAGAGTAACTGTTCGTGCCAACATCGCCCAACTTGTAGGTGGAGCAGGTGAAGAAACCATTCTGGCCAGAGTAGGAGAGGGTATTGTAACTTCTATTGGCTCGGCAGCGACGCACAAGAGTGTGTTGGAAAATCCGGATAAAATCTCAAAATTGGTTCTACAGAGAGGATTGGATGCGGGAACTGCTTTTGAAATTCTTTCTATAGATATCGCGGATATTGATGTGGGAACAAACATCGGTGCGAAATTGCAAATCGATCAGGCTTCTGCCGATCTGAAAGTAGCGGAAGCCAGAGCAGAAGAGAGACGTGCGATGGCCGTGGCTCTAGAGCAAGAGATGAAAGCCAGAAATGTGGAGATGAGAGCTAAGGTGATTGAAGCCGAAGCAGAGGTTCCACGGGCTCTGGCAGAAGCTTTCCGAAGTGGCAGACTGGGCGTGATGGATTACTACAAAATGGAGAATATCCAATCAGATACCTCCATGAGGGAATCTATAGCCAATTCAGAAACAGACTCAAAAGATTCCTCTAAAGGGAAAAATGAGAAAAAATAAGAAAAGGGGCTCAGGCCCCTTTTTTGTTTTTCTTGCCAGGTTCTTCTATAATTTGGATCACAGTTGGGACATAGTTGTTTTTTGTGAAAATCTGTTCGTTTGCCCAATCGACCACGATTTTCTCGTAGGCTAAAGGAAGAATGATTTCACCTGTTTCGTTGATTACTCCGGTAAGCCCATTTTTCCTGACAATAACAAAATTCTTTCTTTCTCTTCTTAGCCCTTCGAATTCAGTAGGAATGACTTCGTTTCCGTTACTGTCAAGAAGACCGGTTTTCCCTGATCTTTCTACCAAGAAATACCCATCCCCGGTTCGATAAATGGAATCAAATCCATCCTGATTTACGCTTTGGCCGGTAGTGTTCAATAGATAGAATTTATTGGCGCTTTTTGCAATTGCCAGTCCTTTTTGGAAGGCCTTGATTTCATCGTAATGGGCTGTGCTGATCAGATCTCCGGTAGCGCCTATTAGTCCCCAGCTTTGGGATGTTCTATAGGCAGCTATTTTTTCTGAAAAAACGGTGGTCTCTGCGTACTGAGGTTGGATCACCCAAGTCCCGGATGAATCTACAAAGCCAAAGGCACCGTTTGATTTAGCCGGAAAAAGGCCTTCACTGCCAAACCTGATCTCATCTACCTCAAGCATAGGCTGTACTAGCCAACCTTTCTTTCCCAGAAGCCCTATTTTTGAATCCCGAAAATGGACATTGTATAAGTCTTTGCCAACTTTATCGACCGCCGTAATTCCCACATCATCTAAAAGAATGCCGTCGTCTTCCATTACACGACGGAGTTTTCCGTGAATATATTCCAGCATAATGTCGTTTTCAAAAGTGATTTTGTGAAATGAATTATAACGGATATTTGATTTGATATCATTTCCTTCAATCAGCAAATACTGCCCTTGGTTATAGCCATAATAGAAATTGCCGTGTGTATGCTGCAGAGTCTCGATAATAGGCTCAAGCACATAGTCACCTTCACGATTGATCAGCCCATAGCCTGTTGCGTCTTTGGCCAACACAAATTCCCCATCGTTATCGGCAAGCAGTTCAAATGTTTTGTCGGGATTGGAAGATAAAGGCAAAGAATATTCACCCTGTTTTCGTACGATTAGTAGCCCTGTATTGGTGATCTTGGTTTCATCAAGTTCGCCAAGGTAGATTGTTTTGTTTTTTCCACGCTGGTAAAGCCAGTATTCATTTCCCTTGCTTGCCAAAAGCATGTTGAAATAGGTCTGTATCTTTTCATACTCCAGCGGCAATACCTGTTGTCCATATTCATGGAATGCACCTATGCCATCAGGGCCTTTGACAAGAATCCAAGGATCTGTGTATTGGTAGATCTCCGTTCCGACCAGTGAAACTGCCGGTTTAAGATCACTGGACAACAGCGAGAGCTCGTTTCCTTTTTTTCCTATTCTGACAGTTTCGCTGAGGAGGTCGATTTCATCATAAATCAACCTTGACTGAAGCTGCATTTTGGTGTCATATACTTCCCATGATTGACTATGGGCAGTCTCAGAAATTGAAAAAGTGAGTATGAGACTTACGAGTAGCGTAAAATTTTTATTCATATAACTATTGGTTATTCAGAAAGGTGATAAAGATAAAATGACCAAAGGTTTGATTCAATCCTTTGGTCATTTTTATTAGAGCTTGTAGCACTAGCTACTCTGTTGTTTTTATTTTCTCCAGATCAAATAAGTCTGAAATAATTTGGATCATTTCTTCCGCTTGATCCCGCTGACAAGCTGCGCGAAGTTGCACTACAGGAACTTTGAGGATTTTCTGCATCATACTCTTGGTGATCTTATCGATCACTGCATATTCCTTCTTGTCGGTGTTTTTTGTAAATCTCGCCATCTCTTCCTGACGGATTTGCTCCAAGGATTGCTTGAGTTTATTGATGGTGGGAGAGGCAATCATTTCCTTTTTCCAGTCGAAAAACTCTTTAATACTCTCCTCTATTATTTCTCCCACCTTCGGTACTGAAGCCAGTCGTTTTTCCAATGTTTCAGAAGCTTTGCTGCGAATGTTGTCCACATTATAAAGCACGACTCCCGGCACATCCTCTACTGTAGTTTCTATGCTTCGGGGAACGGAGAGATCCACAAGCAATTTGTAACTGTTGATCCGGAATTTTTTAACCAATTCCTTCGTGATAAATGGTTCAGGACGCTGAATAGAGCATACAATTACATCTGCTTCCTCCATAGCTTTTAAGCAATTCTCAAAAGGGATTACATCAAAGCCCATTTCCACCGCTATAGATTCTGCTTTGCTAAGGGTTCTATTGGTTATTTTGACCTTCGCACTAGGGAGGTGAACCATATTCTTGGCAACATCTTCACCTATCTCTCCAACTCCGATCAATAATATTCTGGGCTCGAAAGTATTTGAAGTCAAGCTTTCAATCAATTCAATCGCTGCATAGGACAAAGATGCAGCCCCATCCCTAAAGGCAGTTTCCTGTACAATACGCTTATTGGTGAAAAAGATCGTGTGCATCAATCTGTGAAGGAATGGCCCAGTCATATTCAGGTCTGCCGAAGCTTGATAAGCTCTCTTTACCTGGTTAGAAATCTGGATGTCACCTACCACCTGGGCTTCCAATCCCATTGAAACTCTGAATAAATGCCTGATTACAGCTCTGTCATCATTCAAAACCTCAAAATACTCAAGGAAATTAACAATATCAGTCAATCCTTTTTCAAGACCTATCAACTTGATTATATCAGTACTTATGTCTTGATCATGGCTGTAGTAAACTTCCGTCCGATTACAGGTAGAAAGTATCAAAGCATCATTTAAGCTAAAAAAGTCCTTGATTTTCAATAAGATGCTATGCACAGCCTTCTCGTCCAGAGAAATGATTTCCCGGATTTGTACTGGTGCATTCTTATGTGATAAACTGAGTGCTCTAAATTTGACTTGCATCATGCTTAAGCTTGGACTGCAAATTTAACAGACTAAGACAACCGAAGTGTCCATTTTGGATAGGGATCTGTTAATTTGTAATCTGTCTAAATAACTGTTCGCTTTATTAAAGCAAGAGTAGTGAGTTTTGGTTTCTTAATTCAATACTATTATCTTATGGGTGATTGATAGATTCTATTACTTTTTTTAAGATGCTATGTGGTCTAGGATTTTTTATTGGCTGAAAATTTCCCTTGGGTTCTCAGGAAAAGAATCACGGGGGTTTTTGCTCTTAATCCCCGTTTTACTTCTTCTTGTTATCGCTAAAGGTGTTTTAAAGGAACTAAGGAAATCAAAGTCGGAGAAGTTTCATATACAATACATGGCAATTGTAGATAGTCTGGAGTCAGCAGAGATTCCTCTTGCCGGTTCACCTTTTCCTGTTTTCAACCCCCAAGATACCATCATAAGGAAATCAAACTCAAAACAGCTTGACAATCTTAACCGAATCCCTTTTTCTGAGGCAGACTCTGCCATCCTGCAAATCGTGCCGGGAATAGGGCAAAGCACAGCCGCTAGGATTGTGAAGTTTAGGGAGAGTATAGGCGGCTTTTACAGCAAAAATCAACTTAGCGAGGTATATGGATTGAAACCGGAAACGATCGATATGATTTGGGAGTATTTTGACTTTTCTCCTTCGGTTCTTAAGAAAATGGAAATCAATCAAATTGAGGTGGAGGAATTGGCGAAGCATCCATATATCAGCTATGCTGAAGCAAAAGTTGTAGTAGCTTTTCGAAAGCAACATGGTGATTTCCAATCCCCTGATGACCTTAAGCAAATCAAAATTTTCAAGAAAGAGTGGATTGACAAAATCGCCCCTTATATTGATTTTCAATAGTTCGAATAATTCATTTGTCCCAAGTGAGCTATTTTAGCCATCTTTGAACCATGGATTCTCACTTGGATCAGATTCATCTGCCCACACTTAATTTACCCCATTTCGATCCACGACTTCTGGAAAGGGATGGAAAGCTTTGGATTTTTGATTCACTCCGCAAAAAACAGCTGGTTTTGACGCCTGAAGAATGGGTCAGGCAGCATTGGATCAATTTCCTGATCACTCAACTTAATTTTCCCAAAGGGCTGTTGGCACTGGAAAAAGGGTTAATTTACAATAAACTGATCAAAAGGACTGATCTGGTAGTCTGGGACAAAAACGGTAATCCGTATTTACTGGTTGAATGCAAAGCTCCCAAAGTAAAGCTCACGCAGAAAACCATTGAACAGGCTTGCATGTATCATAAGGAATTGAAAACGCCTTTTCTTGTTATCAGCAACGGATTACAGCACATTTGCCTGAGTTTTGATCCTTCAGGAGAGAAATTTACCCAAGAGAAGAGTTTTCCCGAACCTCCCATTTAATTCCTATGTTGTAAATTTACATCTGAGCTTCTTATCAGAATAAACTGAATTCATTTCTATTGAGTATGTCCAAGACCTCTTCCATGCATCCTTGTGATCTTTGTGCCAGTCGTAAGCTGTCGATGCTTTCTGATCTTACAGAGGAGCAGGCTTGCAATATTTCAGACAACAAGAATATGATTTCCCACCGAAAAGGGCAGGTGCTTTATTATGAAGATGCCAAGCCGCTAGGGGTTTTTTGTGTAAATGAAGGAGTGATCAAAATATTCAAAACTGCTTCCAATGGCAAAGAGCAAATTATGCATTTGTCGAAAAAGGGTGACCTGCTAGGGTATTCTGCGTTGCTGGGAGAGGAGAATTACACCAATTCTGCCATGGTAATCGAAGATGCCAAGATTTGCTTTATTCCTAAGGAGACTTTTCTCAAAGCATTGGTGAGTAATGGTCCTTTCTTCAAAAGACTCACAAAGGCACTGAGTCATGAAATCGGAGTGATGGAAGAGAAGCTCATGGATGCCTCGCAAAAGAGCATACGTGAGCGGTTGGCGTATTTGCTCTTGCAATTGGCAAATTCATATGGACTGGATGGAGCAGGAACTCAACAGATTGATCTGGTGCTGAGCAGGGAAGAAATAGCGAGCCTAATAGGCACTGCCACAGAGTCTGTCATCAGGCTTTTGTCGGAATTCAAAAAGGATAAACTTATAGAGCTGAAAGGCAAAAAGATTATTGTGTTGAATAAGGAAGGGCTTGTAAAGCTTTCAGATTTTTATGCATAGACTGAACATAACTGTTTGTATTGGGTTTGAAGTGATATGAAGTCTTTCCATAGCCAATACATTATCACGCTTTTACCAATATTCGCATTTTTTATTTTTTCCGGTAACGCCGAAGCCCAATCGCTTGCCTACAAAGCGTTACTTTCCACTCTTTATGATACTGATTTTCCTGTTCTGAAACCTTCTCAAGTGACTGATTTGAGTGAGTATCAAATTCTTGACACGCGTGAAAAAGAGGAATTTGAAGTCAGTCATCTCAAGGGTGCAGAATGGGTCGGTTACAATACTTTTTCTATGGAAAATGTGGCTGAGCTGGATAAAAATCAACCGGTTTTGGTGTACTGCACGGTGGGGGCTAGATCTCAGGGAATTGGTAAAAAACTTAAAGATGTAGGATTCAAAGAAGTTTATAATCTGTACGGAGGCCTGATCGAATGGGTAAATGAAGATAAACCGATTTTTCAGGGTAATTCTCCTACTAAGAAAGTGCATACCTATTCCCAATCTTGGGGTATCTGGCTGACTAAAGGGGAAAAGGTTTATTAAAATTCCAATACTTCGTTTTATGGATATCTGTAATGAAGCTAGGAGTCTCCTTTTCTTTGATTTAAAGGCAGGAAGACCGAAGCGGCTAAAAAAAATACTCTAAATCCTTTTTGCTCTTGACTCTTTACGGACAGAAAGGTGGATATACTTACTCCGTTTTTGGTCTTTCATACGACCAATTGGTAATTTTAAGCATCCTTATTTGACATCGGATCGTACATCAACCCTAAACACATCCCATGAAAAATCCAAAAATACATATCATACTTTTCCTCAGCATTATTCTTTTCAGTTGCCAGAGCTCGGTTCCAGGAATGGCTGAACCCCCCCCCCCAAGTCACAAGGCATGGAATGAATTGCTCAAAGCGAATGTCAGTGCAGACGGAACAGTTAATTACAAAGGATTTATCAAAGAAAAGGCAAAGCTAGAAACATATCTTAAAAGCATCAGTGAGAATGCTCCAGATCGTAAAACCTGGTCAAAGGATGAGCAATTGGCTTATTGGATCAACGCATACAATGCTTTTACGGTGAAATTGATCGTGGATAATTACCCGGTGGAGAGTATCAAAGACCTTGGGCCTAAGCTGAAGATTCCTTTGATCAAAGATGTATGGCATTACAAGTTTTTTAAGATAGGAGGGCAGGAATCCAGCTTGGATGAGATCGAGCATTCGATTTTGAGAAAGGAATTTGAAGAACCGCGAATTCACTTTGCCATCAATTGCGCATCGGTTTCCTGTCCGCCTTTGCTCAATGAAGCTTTCGAAGCCACTACGATCGAGGGGCAGCTGGATAAGGTTGCCATCCGTTTTATAAATGATCCAAGCAGGAATAAAATCTCGCCTGAGTCAATCCAAATCTCCTCTATTTTCTCCTGGTTCAAAGGGGATTTTACCAAGAATGGCAGTCTAATTGACTTTCTCAATAAGTATAGCAAGGCCAAAATCAAGGGGAATGCAAAGGTTTCCTTTTTGGATTATGATTGGAATTTGAACGAATAGATTCAAGATTTTGGTAAATTTCCAATTGTGCCCCAATCCATACCAGTCCCAATGAATTCAAACCGCCATGTGGTCATTATCGGCAACGGAATAGCAGGAGTGACCTGCGCCCGACAGCTAAGAAAGCTTGACGAATCGGTCAGGATTACGCTGATTTCAGGTGAATCAAAATATTTTTTTTCCAGAACCGCACTCATGTATGTCTTTATGGGACATATGAAATTTGAGCATACCCAGCCTTATGAGAATTGGTTTTGGGATAAAAACAGAATAGAACTGAAAGAAGGCTGGGTGAAATCAATCGACTTTACTGCCAAAAATATGCTTTTCCAATCCGGAGAGGATATGAGCTACGATGAACTTGTGCTCGCTACAGGTTCCAAGCCGAATAAATTTGGCTGGGCAGGTGAGGATCTACAAGGTGTTCAGGGATTGTATTCCAAGCAGGATCTTGAACTTATGGAGGAAAATACCCAAGAGGGAGTGAAACGGGCTGTAATTGTGGGTGGAGGATTGATCGGAATAGAGATGGCGGAAATGCTTGCGTATAAGAAAATTCCCGTGACTTTTCTCGTTCGGGAAGCTGGTTTCTGGGGCAGTGTGTTGCCCAGGGAAGAATCTGAATTGGTGGTCAGGCATATGCGGGAGCACCATATTGATCTGAGATTGAAAGAGGAATTGAAAGAAATTATTTCTGATCCGAATGCCCGCGTGAAAGCAGTCAAGACAAAATCAGGAGAGGAGATCCAATGCCAATTTGTAGGGCTTACTGCAGGTGTGACTCCCAATATTGATTTCCTGAGAAATACTGAATTAGTAGTCAATCGGGGTGTAAAAGTCGATTTTGGTTTTCGGACAAATATTCCAAATGTGTATTCCATCGGGGATTGTGCAGAGTTTCACGAAGTGCCGGCATCGGATCGCAAGCATGTAGAGCAGGTTTGGTACACAGGAAGAATGCATGGAGAGACCTTGGGACATATTTTGGCAGGAGAAAAAATCACCTACCAACCGGGCGTTTGGTTTAATTCAGCCAAATTTCTGGATATAGAATACCAGACTTATGGGCATGTTCCAGCAAGATGGGATACTGAGCAAGTGAAATCTTTCTATTGGGAGCATCCGGATGGAAAAGTGGCTTTTCGTATGCTGATGGACTTAAATGGCCGGATTCTTGGAGTGAATAATTTTGGCTTTCGACTGAGACATGAATTTTTTGATCAGGCAATCAGGGAAAGATGGGATGGTGCTAAGGTCATTTCCAAACTGGATAAAGCCAATTTCGACCCGGAGTTTTTCTCTCCTTATTACATAGCTATTCAACAAGCTTTTAAAAGTCAATTCGGAGTCGATTTCACCATTTCCAAGAAGACATTTATCCAAAAATTATTCGGAACAAGCATATGAAGTTGATTCAAAGTATAGGTATTCTCTTGTTTTTGGTGGGTTTGGCGGTATTTACTGTAATGCCGTTTTTAGGTAATTATACGCTGACCGAAGAATTGGTTCTAGCCAATACCAAGGAAATTCATCAGGATAAAATGTCGGAAATTCTTGCACCAATGTACGGTGAAACTTATTCTTCCAATTTCTCCTTTATTTCCGTTTTCAATGAAAACTTCAACTCATACAATGATGTGTTGAAAGAGCAGTCCAAGTGGGATGAGGTGATTTGGGATGATTACAGCTTTCCGCTGGCGCAAAGCTCGCTCAGTAGCCCCGTCCGCGATCATCCTTGGCTTTTCTTGGGACTTTCTATTGGTTTGGCTGTTTTAGGTGGATTGATGTACAATCTGCCAAAGCATACAGACGAGCCTGCTGGGATTAAAAACAACGGGATTTTCCACTCTTCCATGAAGAACCGTGGTTGGATGGGAATGGTCACAGGAGCATATTTGATTCTGTTCTACATTATTTTGTACTGGTTTCCAGCCTATATTGTAAATCAGGTTTGGATGGTGACCCCGCTGAGTATGATTCTTAGTGGCAATCCAGCAAGTCAGTGGTTTCTTTACGGCACGATCTATACCCTTGCGATTGCTGTGATGGGCGCTCGGATGTTCCGTAAATACAGAGGAAATAAGTATCAGCAGTTGCGAACTGCTTCCGTGATGTTTTTCCAAACGGCATTCGCATTTCTGATTCCCGAAATTCTCGTTTTGCTAAATCAGCCCTATTTTGATTTCAAAAATATTTGGCCTCTCGATTACGATTTTTTCTACGATTATCAGATTGATACGTTTTTGAGTGCCGGTGGAGTAGGGATGTTTATGTTGATTTGGGGGATTTTACTGATCATTATCGGTGTACCGGTGTTCACTTATTTTTTTGGCAAAAGATGGTATTGCTCATGGGTATGTGGCTGTGGCGGCTTGGCCGAGACTGTGGGGGATCCGTACCGTCAGCTTTCGGACAAGTCTTTGAAAGCCTGGAAATATGAGCGCGTAATTGTCCATAGTGTTTTGGTGCTGGCAGTAGTGATGACTGCCGTGACTATAGCCAATTACTTTTCAGGTTTTGCACTTTTGGGAAATGTCACAAACCAATTACATTCGTTCTACGGTTTTGCGATTGGGTCGGTGTTCGCAGGCGTGGTCGGTACCGGCTTTTATCCTTTCATGGGCAATCGTGTTTGGTGTAGGTTTGGATGCCCGCTGGCAGCCTATCTTGGCATAGTGCAACGGTTCAAATCACGGTTCAGAATCACCACAAACGGAGGCCAGTGCATTTCCTGCGGCAACTGCTCCACCTATTGTGAAATGGGGATAGACGTGCGCTGGTATGCGCAGCGGCGGCAGGAAATCGTAAGAGCCAGCTGCGTGGGTTGTGGGGTTTGTTCTGCTGTATGTCCCCGTGGAGTGCTGAAATTGGAAAATGGTCCAGAGCAAAACCGAATCAACGAAATGCCCATAATCATTGGAAATGATTCCATCAAGATAAATGCGTAAATGATTTTATTATATCTTTTGATTGGGATTTATGCCCTGGGAATGCTGTTTATTTTTGTTTACAGCCTTGCTCAAGGGCATTTGCTTTTAAGGTTTCTTGGTGCAAAAAAATCATTGGAACTGGTGCCTCATGTTTCACCTGTAGTCTGGCCAAAAGTCACAGTACAGTTACCAGTCTACAATGAACTTTACGTTGTAGATCGTTTGGTAGAGGCAATTTCCCGGATAAATTATCCCTTGGAATTACTGGAAATCCAAGTGCTGGATGACAGCACAGATCAGACCGCCAAGTTGATCCAAAGGAAAATCCTTGAGTTTCCTGAAATCAATTTCAAATACATTCATCGTTCTGACAGGTCAGGCTTTAAGGCGGGTGCATTAAAGGAAGGCTTGGCTAAAGCCAGCGGAGAGTTTATCGCGATTTTCGATGCGGATTTTGTTCCTGATCCTGATTTTTTGCTGAAAACCATTCCTTATTTCTCTTCGGCCAAAGTCGGAATGGTCCAAACCCGCTGGACACATTTGAACAAAAACTATTCGCTGCTTACACGCTTACAGGCTTTTGCGCTGGATGCACATTTTCTGATCGAACAGATCGGGAGAAACAGCCAGCATGCATTTATCAATTTCAATGGAACCGGTGGTATTTGGAGAAAGACCTGTATTGTTGATGCGGGAAACTGGCAGGATGATACATTGACTGAGGATTTGGATTTGAGCTACCGTGCCCAGCGCAGAGGATGGGAGTTTGTCTATAGACCGGAAATAGAATCCCCGGCGGAGCTTCCTCCGATTATGTCGGCAGTAAAGTCACAGCAATTTCGCTGGACCAAAGGAGGAGCAGAATGCGCAGTAAAACATGCCAAAGCGGTTTTGGGGGAAAATCTTCCGTTTTCTACTAAATTTCACGCGATGGCCCATCTCTTCAACAGCAGTATTTTTATAGCAGTTTTATTAGTGAGCCTGAGTAGTATGGGCGTGTGGTGGGCAGGAACGCAAGGCATGATTTCAGCGAATCTGTTCAAAATTTCGGGACTGTTTATGATCGGGTTTGTGATCATTGCAGGTGTGTATTTGGTTGGGTATTTCTATGAGAAACGAAGTTTTTGGAGAAGCTTGATTCAAGCCATCTATATGTTGCCATTATTCCTGTCGGTGTCTATGGGCCTAGGCTTGCATAATGCCCAGGCAGTTTGGGAAGGGCTTTCCGGTAAAAAATCACCCTTTATCCGTACTCCAAAATTTAACCTGGAAAGTGGTTCCGGTCTGGAAACAAATCGTTACCTCAAGTTCAAAATCCCGGTTACCACCTGGATGGAAGGTGGGTTGATGCTGGTGTTTTCAGGTATGGTAGCACTCCATATTTATTTGGGTACTTTCGAAATGTTGCCCTTTCACCTGATGCTCTCAGTAGGATATGGGTTGGTTTTCTTTTCATCATTCAAAGCCTATAGTTTGGGTAAATAACTTTCGATGCATAATCCACCAATTATTGATGTAATCATTCCTGCCTACAATGAGGAGAAATCCATTCCAAAGGTAATTGGGGATATTCCATCTCTAGTCAGAAACGTAGTAGTAGCAAATAACAACTCTACAGACAGCACAGGAAAAGTAGCGGAGATGGCTGGGGCAAAAGTGGTTTTCGAACCTCAGAAAGGTTATGGAAAAGCATGTCTGACTGCGATGGACTGGATCAAAAAGCAGGAAACCCAACCGGATATTGTGGTCTTTTTGGATGGGGATTACAGCGATTTTCCTGAAGAATTGCCGGATTTGATTCAGCCTATTTTGGACCAAAAAGCAGAGCTGGTGATTGGATCCAGAGCCTTGGGAGTGCGGGAATTCGGTTCGATGACGTTTCCCCAGGTATTTGGAAATTGGCTGGCAACTACCATGATGAAGTATATGCAGGGAGCTGAATTTTCTGATTTGGGCCCATTTCGGGCAATTGTTTGGCCCAAGCTTCTTGAATTGAATATGGTAGATCAGAACTTTGGTTGGACGATCGAGATGCAGATTAAAGCGCATAAAGCTGGTCTTCGATACACGGAAGTTCCGGTGAATTATCGAAAGCGGGTAGGTGTTTCGAAAGTAAGTGGAACGGTTAAGGGAGTATTTGGAGCTGGATGGAAGATCATTTATACGATTTTCAAGTATTGGTAATTTGTAGAACCAAGAAGCAAGAGCCATGATTCGTCATTGCGATAAGCGAGGTAGGAGCGAAGAAGCAATCTCTTACGTAAGGATAAAGTAGCAAGTAACAAGTAATAAGAGTCAAGAGTCTAGTGACAACACGTGCGAACTCCCCCTTGGATTGATTAGTTGGTTTGGAAAAATAAATTCGGGTAAAGGGGGCAAGGGGGATTTTATAGAGAGTAACTGATAGGACAAGAGTCAAGAAGCAAGAGCCATGATTCGTCATTGCGATAAGCGAGGCAGGAGCCAAGAAGCAATCTCTTACGTAAGGATAAAGTAGCAAGTAACAAGTAACAAGAGTCAAGAAGCAAGTAGCAAGAGACGAGAGTCTAGTGACAACACCTGCGAACTCCCCCTTGGATTGATTAGTTGGTTTGGAAAAATAAATTCGGGTAAAGGGGGCAAGGGGGATTTTATAGAGAGTAACTGATAGGACAAGATTCAAGAAGCAAGGGCCATGATTCGTCATTGCGATAAGCGAGGTAGGAGCGAAGAAGCAATCTCTTACGTAAGGATAAAGTAGCAAGTAGCAAGAGACGAGAGTCTAGTGACAACACCTGCGAACTCCCCCTTGGATTGATTAGTTGGTTTGGAAAAATAAATTCGGGTAAAGGGGGCAAGGGGGATTTTATAGAGAGTAACTGATAGGGCAAGATTCAAGAAGCAAGGGCCATGATTCGTCATTGCGATAAGCGAGGCAGGAGCGAAGAAGCAATCTCTTATCGTTAGAATCAAGTAGCAAGATATTAGAATCAAGAAGAATGGATTTTTGTAATTTTAGACCTATGAAATCGAGCATGACTCAAAACGACACATATTTGAGGGGATTATCAGCCATGCGAGATTCCATATGGCATTTAAAAGTCAAATTATAGTCATATGAAAAATATATTCATCCTTGTTTTGCTTTTATTTCTGATCGGTTCCTGCAATTCGACAGGAAGAAAAGCTATTGATGAGGAGGAGTTTGCTTCCCGTTGGTATCAGGGTAGAGCCGAGATCAATGTCTTTGAACTAAAACAAATGCGCTATGGAGAGGAGCGGGAAGGTGGGGCAGTGATGATTTTTGTGACGGAGGATTTTTCGAAGAGAAAGCAGGTTAAACTTGACGATCCTGCTGCTGCGGGAAAAGGAGGGATGAAGGTGATGAAGCTGAATATGATGCGTGAGTTTGTGACTGGAGTCTATCCTTACCACACGATGCTCTCCGTTTTCACTCCGGTGTACGACGAGTTGAGTTCTCCCAAAATCGCAGCTTCAGTTACCGAATGGTGCGGGCAGTCATTTACACAGCTCAACTGGAAAAACAATAAGTATCAGGCCAAATTATTCTCCTATTTCGAATCGGAAGGTGATCAGGAATTGTCCATAAGCGCAAATTCTGAAGACGAGATTTTCAATTTGATCAGGCTTAATCCCGACTTGGTGCCCTCGGGCCATCTGAAATTAATTCCAAGTTTGATTTATAATCGCTTTACCCACCATCCGCTAAATGCTGAAAGTGCAATAATTTTCAAGCGTAAGACGGGTTCGAATCAGGCTGAAGTAGAAGTGATCTATGAGGAAATCGGAAGAAAATTACTCATCAACTATGTGGATGCTTTTCCATATGAGATCATTTCTTGGCAAGAAACGGAAACCAAAGAAGACGGCACCGAAGAGGTGACCACAGCAGTTCGTAAGAGTGTCCAAATGCTGGATTATTGGAAAAAAAATCGACTTCAGGATGAATCGGCTCGTAAAAGTCTAGGACTTTGAAAAGGCCAGTCAGACGGGCTCTTATTCTTTTGGTTTTTCTGCTGATGACGGCAGGATTTATCTTTTTAGGCTATTTCATTCCCAGAGAAAATTTTTGGCAAACTTTTTTAGTTTTCACATTGCTTTTTGCAGGGATGATCGTCATTTCTTTTTTGAGCATAAAGCCAAAATGGGGTTGGATTTTTGTTGCCGGAATGCTTTTTAGATATGCCTTATTGCCTTCAATTCCTAATTGGTCGGATGATTACCCCCGTTTTTTATGGGACGGAGAACTGGTGAAATTGAACCAAAATCCTTATTTGGAAACGCCCGAACAATGGCTTCAGAGCCATCCCGGAAGCTCAAATGACTATTTGGTTAATCTTTATGAAGAGATGAATTCCCCGAAGTATTTTTCGGTATATCCACCCTTGAATCAGATAATATTCTATGTTGCCGCCTGGGGCGGAAATCTGAATCAAGGATCAGGTATTGTGATTATCAGAATCGTTCTGATTTTGGGAGAAATTGGTGTTTTCTTCCTTTTATTCAAGCTTTTTGATCATTTTGAGTTCCCTGCGAATAGACTTATTTTGTATTGGTTGAATCCGTTGGTCATCATGGAAATTACCGGAAATCTTCATTTTGAAGGGTTGGTGCTGCTTCTTTTGCTTGCTTCGCTGTATGGGTTAAGCAAAAATAGGGTTGGACTTTCTGGAGGGTTTTGGGGACTTTCGATTGGGATGAAGTTGCTGCCTTTGATGCTGGTTCCTACTTTCTTTTCATTTGCGAAAACCGGAAGATCCAACCTTTTTTGGATTGGATCGGGGATTGCTGTTATTGCTGGATTTATTTGGCTTCTGATAGATAATTCCTGGGTTCATTTCTTTCAAAGTCTGAAACTCTATCAAGGCAAATTTGAATTCAACGCATCAATCTATTCCCTGCTTCGGGAAATAGGCTTTTGGGTGAAGGGTTATAACATCATCGGGGAACTGACTCCCATTCTAAGCGGGGTCGCCTTGATTGGAATCCTCTATGTCACTTGGAAAAAGAAACCTCAAAATCTCTTGCAGCTTGTGGATCTTTGGGTGTTGATTTATTTGATTTACCTGGTTTTGCAGCCGGTCGTCCATCCCTGGTATCTGATTCCGGCGTTTGGCTTGAGCTTATTCACAGATAAAAAAGCCTTCCTTATTTGGACTTTTGCAGTGATATTCTCGTACCAAGCTTATGGCAATTCCGATTACCAAGAAAATCCACTGGTTCTAGCCGTAGAATATGCACTCTTGTTTGGTGCGATATATTGGGACAATTATCTATCAAAATACAAATCGGTAACAACTACATGAACCATAGACTTATACTCTCATTTCTCTTAGTAACTCTAATTTTTTCCTGTACTCCAAGTCCGGAAAAGCAAGCTGAGAAACTTATCGAAAAGTCAATTAACGCACATGAACTTTCCAAAAAATGGGCGGATGTGGCAAGTATCAAATTCAAGAAAAAAAAACGTATACTGGATGAAAACGGAGCTGTTGATAGCGAGTACGAACAATGGTTGGAATTTCGGCTGAAGCCCTATTACGAAGGGAAAATATCGTGGGAGAAAGACAGCGTGCTTCATGTAGCCAATTTCAACGGAAGCAAGATGAGCTATCAAATGGGTGGGAATGCAATTCAGAATGAAGGGTTTTTGAGAGCTAAAAAATCAGAAATTGATGCTGCTTATTTTGCTTTTGCGCAGCCCTGGAATCTGATGGATGAGAATGCAAGCTTGATGTATGAAGGGCAGAAGACATTGGAGGATGGTAA
This sequence comes from Algoriphagus sp. Y33, assembly GCF_014838715.1. Taxonomy (NCBI): domain Bacteria; kingdom Pseudomonadati; phylum Bacteroidota; class Cytophagia; order Cytophagales; family Cyclobacteriaceae; genus Algoriphagus; species Algoriphagus sp. Y33. The sequence goes on from NZ_CP061947.1 coordinate 1,192,956, forward strand.
AAAGGCTGAAGCTGTTCGAGCGGATTATGGTTCCGATTCGGATATCCGGTGGTTTTATTTTGATTCGGTTTCGGCTCAGGTTGTGGCCAATGAACTTCATGACAAAAACCTTAGCTTGATTGAAAATACCTCTTACGATGAGTCAACAGGTTTTTTATTGCCAAAAGAGCAGAAAAGTTATAGAATTGATGATGCGCGCAAGAAGATCTTTATTCAGGCGGAGTATTTATATTCTGATTATGAAGTAACTTTTGAATAATTGAGCGTTTACCCTTTGAATATCAAACCAATGAATATTAAACACTTCTTTATTTTCGTGCTTGGCCTAGCTGCTTTTTCTTGTGAGTCCCGGACTGAAGCTGAGAAAATCGTTGACAAAGCTATAGAAGCGCATGGAGGACAGGCTTACTCCAATTCGAAAATTGAGTTTGATTTCAGAAACACCCATTATACCATTTTCAAAACACCGGATAGGTTTGAGTACATCCGCGAGTTTTTGGATTCTACAGGAAATGTAATAGACGTGCTGAACAATGCCGGTTTTGTGCGGACTGTAAATGGTGCGAAAATCGATACACTTTCCGAAGAATGGATTGGAAAATATTCCCGCTCGGTCAATTCGGTGGCTTATTTTGCTTTTCTTCCTTATGGGCTCAATGATCCTTCCGTTTTCAAAACTTCCCTGGGCGAAACAGAAATCAATGGGAAGAACTATGACTTGATCAAAGTGACTTTTGCCGAGGAAGGCGGAGGGGAGGATTTTGACGATGAGTTTTTGTACTGGATAGGTGCCGATGATTCGATTGTGGATTTCATGGCTTATAGCTACCATACGGATGGCGGAGGTGTGCGGATGAGAGAAGTAGGCACTGTAAACGAGGTGGGGGGAATTCGCTTTCAAAACTACCTAAATCTAAAGCCGGTGGATGAGTCGGTTCCTGTAGAGAAAATGCAGGCTTTGTACGAATCCGGTGAGTTAGAGCTGCTTTCGGAGATAAACTTGGAGAATATTAAGGTTGAACCGTTGAAATAATTAATCAAAAATGAACCCAAAACGACTGACATTTACCAATAGAAATGGCCATGAGCTGGCGGCACACCTCTATCTGCCTGCTGATCAAAAGCCGCATTTTTTTGCGATTTTTGCGCATTGCTTCACCTGCTCCAAAAACTTCTCGGCTGTCACCCGAATTTGTACTGCACTTTCCCAAAATGGAATAGCTGCATTAAGTTTCGATTTCACAGGGCTAGGGATGAGTGAAGGAGAATTCGCCGACTCAACTTTTACTGGTAATGTGAGTGATTTACTGGATGCGGCCGATTTCCTAACCAGAGAATATCAATCTCCCAAAATGCTCATCGGCCATTCGCTTGGAGGCGCAGCGGTGTTATATGCGGCAGCTGAGATAAGTGAAGTAGAAGCCGTTGTAACTATTGCTGCGCCTGCATTCCCGGCGCATGTCCGCCATTTGTTCGTGGATAGTATTGAGGAAATAGAGAAAAGCGGAAGTGCAAAAGTTAAAATTGGCGGCCGTCCATTTCATATCAGCAAGAGCTTTGTGGATGATTTGGAGCAGAAACCCTTGGCTACTTTTCTGAAAAAGCTGAAGAAGTCTCTACTCATCATGCATTCTCCCCAGGATGAAATCGTGGAAATCAGTAATGCTGCGGAGATTTACAGTGCGGCTTTTCATCCGAAAAGTTTTATCTCATTAGATGGTGCCAATCATTTGGTATCAGATCCCAAAGACAGCGAATACATCGCTGAGGTGATTGGAAGCTGGAGCAAACGCTATGTGATAGTAAATGAGGAAAAGCAGTCTAATGATACCCAAGGGAATCAGGTTTTCGTGAGACTTTCGGGAGAGAAATACACCACGGAAGTGATGACACCAAATCACCATTTGATTGCGGATGAGCCGGCTGACCTTGGAGGGGATGATCTGGGACCCAATCCATATGACTTGCTGATGGCTTCACTGGGAAGTTGCACCGCAATGACTTTGAAGATGTATGCAGATCGGAAAAAGTGGCCTTTGAAGGAAGTTTCCGTCTTTCTGAACCATGAGAAAGTTCACTTGTCTGACAGTGCCCATCCTGAAGAAAACACTGCAAAAGTCAGTCAATTTACCCGAATTATAGAAATCGAAGGGGAACTGGATGCAGAGCAAAGACAGAAACTGTTGGAGATTTCCAATAAGTGCCCTGTGCATCGCACACTGCAGGAGGAGATTATTATTCAAACCATGTTGGCAAAGTGAAAAGGAAACGGTCAAGGGATTACTTGCTGAGCTCAGTTCTGATTATGCTAGGACTGGTGTTATGGGCAATATTTCCCTTACAACGGGACTTAATCACCGCTTCTGAAAAATGGAAAGGAGTGTGTTGGGTGGGAAGCAGGTCGCCACTTTTGGGGACGGAACTGGAGGTATTGAAGGCAACAGGAGCCAATGCAATTTCCCAAACACCTTTTGGCTGGCAGAATGAAAAGAATACTCCTGAGATCCGCTGGGATATGCATAATGAAAACAAATGGTGGGGAGAATCTTCAGTAGGGATTAAAGCAACGTTTGATTCTTCTGCCCGTCATGGGATTATGAATATGCTCAAGCCGCACCTATGGGTTCGCGGGAGTTGGCCGGGTGAAATAGTCATGAAAAGCGAGGAGGATTGGAAGCTGTGGTTTGAGAATTACGGGGGTTTTATTCTGGATTATGCTAAAATGGCCGAGGAGCATCAAATCCCCATGCTCTGCGTGGGCACTGAACTGGAATTGACCTCTGCACGTGAAGAAGACTGGAGAAAAGTGATTGCGGAAATCCGAAAAGTCTATTCCGGTAAGTTAGTTTACGCAGCAAATTTCACTGAATTTGAGCATGTGAAATTTTGGGATGCACTGGATTACATTGGAATTCAGGCGTATTTTCCTCTCTCTTCAAAGGCTGATCCAAAGCTTGCAGACCTCAAAGCCGGCTGGAAAAAGCATCTACCAAAAATCGAAAAACTAGTCTCCGAGAGCAAAAAGCCGGTGATATTTACTGAGATTGGTTACTGCAACACTGTGGACGCAGCCATGGAACCTTGGGTTTGGCCAAATGAGCGAAAGGAAACTGAACTTTCCGAAGAAATGCAGGCACTTTGCTATGAGGCGTTTTTTGAAACAGCATGGCAAAAGAGCTGGATGGCCGGTGTGTTTTTCTGGAAATGGTATCCGGAGGGGAAGCATCGTGAGCCTGATTTTACCCCGCAGGGAAAAATGGCTGAGCAGGTGATGCGTAATTATTTTTTAGCTGACTGAAACTTAGTGGATTCCAAACGCATAGCGACGAAGCAACTTTTGGTCATCCCTGTCTCACAATGGCGGGTCTTCCAGCCATTAAGGCAAGGAAGACATAGCTACTAATGTTATTGCAGATAATCATATTTTATTTATAAGGTACCGTTACTTTTTGTATTTTTTTATTAATTAGCTAAGACAATAGATCATAGCTATGAAAAATAACCAGAGAAGAGCGTTTCTGAAATCTACCGGCCTGGTAGGTTTGGGGCTTTTTGGAGCGGGCAATACTCTCGCCAATGAATTTGATAACCTGCCTTTCCAAGCGAAAAACGGAGTAAATCGAATCCAATCTTTTAATATGAGCGGTTTTTCAGCTCCTAAAATCGATACTGTCCGGGTAGGGATAGTGGGACTTGGGATGAGAGGCCCGGGAGCTGTTGATCGATTGAGTAAAATAGAGAATGTAGAGATAAAGGCGCTTTGTGACTTGATTCCTGAGCGGGTGGATAAGGCAAAGTCCCAGTTGAAGGATACACCGCATCAGCCTGACGGTTATTCCGGTAATGCTTATGCATTTAAGGAAATGATGGATCGGAATGATTTGGATCTGATCTATATCGCCACACCTTGGGAATGGCACACTCCAATGGCGGTTTATGCCATGGAAGCAGACAAGCATGTTGCCTGTGAGGTACCTATTGCCATTACAGTAGAAGAGTGCTGGCAATTGGTGGAGACTTCTGAGCGTACCAAGAAGCATTGTATGCAGCTGGAGAATTGCTGCTATGATTTCTTTGAATTGATGACGTTAAAAATGGCCCGTGAAGGCTATTTTGGCGAAGTGGTACATGTGGAAGGAGCTTATATTCATGATTTGTTGGCGCTGAATTTCAATAAGGAAAATGGCTATCAGGATATGTGGAGGCTTAAAGAGAACTACCGGAACGGTAATTTATATGCCACCCATGGACTAGGGCCTATTTGTCAAATCCTGAATGTCAACAGAGGAGACCGGATGGATTATTTGACCTCTACCTCATCCAATGATTTTTCCATGCATGCAGAGGCCAAGAAATTGGCTGAACAGGATAATTTTTTTGCTTCCTATGCTACAAAGAAATTCCGTGGGAACATGAATACTACAATGGTAAAAACGAAGAACGGCAAAAGTATCATGATTCAGCATGATGTGTCTTCCCCGCGTCCATATTCCAGACTTCATGTAGTAAGTGGTACGGAAGGATATGCACAAAAATATCCGGAACCGAGAGTTGCCAAAGGACACGGTTGGCTCAAGGATGAGGAGTTCAAGGATTTGGAAACCAAGTACACACCCGAGATTATCCAGAAGGTGGGAGAGCTGGCCAAAAAAGTAGGGGGCCATGGAGGCATGGACTTTATGATGGACTGGCGATTGATAGACTGTCTTAGAAATGGACTTCCTCTGGATCAGGATGTGTATGATGCGGCTCTTTGGAGCTGTATTTCTCCGCTTAGCGAATGGTCAGTGGCTAATAGGTCCAATGCTATTGATGTGCCTGATTTCACGGGGGGGAGCTGGAAAACAAATGCGCCGGTGGATATCACACTGAACGGTGGCGGAACGACCGGTGTGAGAGTGTGATTTGGGTTTAGTTGAATAAAACTAGTTGCCTATTGTTGTATTGCGTTATGCGACCATATAGTTCTGAAATAGGTGATTGTGCTAACATTGGTGAAAAAGAGGCTGTCCCTGCCTATGAGACAGCCTCTTTTTTTGGTGTGAAATAAAGTCTTAGAATAATCCTTGGAATTGCTCTAGTTTCTGAGCCACTTGGGTGTCTACCTCAAAAGATAGCATTACATCAGCCCACATGAAAGTAACCGAAGCTACTTTGTTGTCTTCTGCAGAAATGAAATATGCAAGCCTTTCAAATGTCTCAGGAGCTGAAATTGGAGTTACTTTGATTGCTACGGCATCGTCCTTCCCCAATGCTTCTTCATCCACTTTCCCGTCTTTCATGTAAGCATAAATTGCGTTTCCTTTCCCATTCAGGTGTATGGTCCAGTCTCCCGATTCTTGTGGAGTGATGAAAAGAGAATATTTGCCTGCTCCTATGTTTTTGCCGGCAATACTCACTCCTGTACTAAACTCAATGCTCGTTGGATTATTAGCACCTGCTCTCCAGGTTACCCCGTATTTTTCCAAATCACCAAATACTTTTCTTCCTTTTACTGCCGGAGAAGAATATTCAATGCTGATTTTGGTAAAGCCCACATTTTGGGAAACAGAAGCAGATGGGCTTGGTGCCGGAGCCTGTAGCTGCGCAAAAGAGGATGTGGAAACTGAGAAAAAGAGAATCAGGGCAAAAGCCGCCAAAATGATTTTATTGTTGTTCATGTGTCTGTAAATTGTTTTTGGAATTTATAAAGAGGGTAAGCTAAATCAATTTTTGCAAAAGAGGTAAAAGAAGAACTGTAAATGATAAATACCACTAAATCCTTTGTTGATTTACCGGTAGAAAAGCGGATATCCATAAAAATCAACATGTATGATATTCTGAACCTAAACCAAGGGTTTTTATATTTCAGTTATTTTATTTCTGATTGTTTTCATCAAATTCTGCGGGTAGCTTCTGTTTCCCAAATATAGATCTGTCATAAATGATATGGCATAGTCACCATACGTTCTTAGCAACATATTTCTGATAATGCGGTAATTGTAAAACCATTTAGCTGCCGTTTGGGAGGTGTTGATTTCGGGCAGCAATTCTTTTTCGAGTTTTTGCCGGTAAATACCTCCTGCTTTTTCCGGATTCAAACCTGACTCGAAAATAGCCTCTGCTACCAATTCTCCGCTCCACAAGGCATTGGAAATCCCCTCTGCTGTCACCGGATCCGCAAATCCTGCTGCGTCTCCAATAAGAAAAACATTTTTTCTATAAAAACCGTCAGTCCGTGGAGATATCGGGATTTGGAAACCGTGGGCTTTTTCGCTTACAATTTCTTTTATTCCCAGTTTTTCCAAATATTTTTTGTAATACACTTTGAGGTCAATTCTCTTTCTTCTCGTAGATGCTATACCTAGCGACAGGTGGTTTTCCTTGGGAAAACTCCATGCATATCCATGTGGGACGCTATCCATGTCAAACCGTACTTCCTTGGATAAGCGCTCGAAATCCTCAGGGGTCACCTCTACTTCATATTCCAAAGCAGGGATAAGCTTTCGTGTTTCTTTCCATCCTGCAAGTTTCGCCGTGGGGCTTAGAGCTCCATCCGCAGCAATGATCAGCTTTGCACGAATATCACCCTGATTAGTATGAAGTGTGGGAATATCATCAAAAGTAATGTCCGTTAGCTTATGCCCCTGTCTTATGTCTACTCCAAGCTCATTGGCTTTTGTGATAAGAAAACTGTCAAATTTATCACGCATCACCATGCTAATGACGGGAACATCACGTTCCGTGGTAAGCACTGTGTTCTCTCCTTCGAAGTATAGTTTAATCTGATTAAACTCCCGTTCTACAACTGAAGAGATGTCAAAGGGCAATTTCCTTCTTCCTCTGTAAACCAACCCTCCTCCACAAGTTTTATACCTGGGCAAGGATTCCTTTTCGATTATCACCGTGGATATCCCTTTTTTTGCCAGGTGATATGCAGCCATAGCACCTGAGGGGCCACTGCCTATTATCGCTACATCATAGTGACTCATGTACTGAATATAAAATCATAGTTAAAAATCAACTGTAAAGAAAATACAAAATAGAAGTAATGCTTCATGTTTTGATTAATTGTATAATCAGAGATATGATAGAAGGTGAGAATGGGCTTATCCTTAAGGATAGACATCTTTCTCAAGAGCGCACATCATTTTCGCAGTTCCTTTTTGATAAATGCTGCACTTAAGGGAACCTGGGTGACCGATCTTGAGCTTTCATCTTCTATGATTAAGTATTCAGTTCCCTGTTTTTTAGCTTCTTTAATAATTCCTGCAATATCAATGTCTCCTGTGCCCAAGACTACATTTGTCTCTACATCCCCATGACCATCTTTGGATCCGGGAGTTCCTTTGCGGCGATCTTTTAGATGTAGTATTGGGAATTTCCCGGGATGTTTTTTCATAATAGCCAGAGGATCTCCGCCACCCATTTTCACCCAGAAAACATCCAGATTGAACCCAAAGTTTTTGGCGTTTTCAAGCATGTAGTCAAATCTGAATTTTTTACGATCCTTGGTAAACTCATAGCCGTGAGGGTGATATAGAAAAGCGATACCCTCTTCACGGAGTTCTTGACCCACAGCATTGAAGAGCGCAGTTGCTATTTTGATCTCTTCCATGGAAATAGGACCATCTTTATGCGGTATCCAATAGCAGGTGACATACTTTGCTTCAAATTTTTTGGCTTGGTCAACAATAGGTTTTAGGTTTTTGGTGAGTAGATTGTAATCCGCACCTACGCCGATGACACGTAGATTATTGTCGGCAAGAAGCTTGACGTATTCATCGTCGGTCATGCCGTACCCTCCGCCGCCCTCCAAAGCTGATATTCCCCATTCTGAAATAAGCTCATGGCTCTTTACTGGGGCTACTTTCAATTCATTGCGAAGGGAATATAGCTGTAATGCCACCTCTTGGGCTTGAAGTTTCAGAAGTGATGATACTACAAACAGGCTTATAAGGAGTATTTTAAGAAGTGTTTTCATGATTGGTTAAATTAGGCTTTATCTAAACTATGGATTATTATCCGGTTTTCGATTGTTATCCTTAAATTCATGCTTTGCGCTATAAATATGAAAGCAGATCGAAGAAAGTTTATCCAAAATACCGCTCTGATGGGGCTTGCTATGTCTGTTTCGCCTTCCTTTTCCTTTGCCCATACCCGTGATAAGGTAGTAGGTCATGGAGATTTTCAATACCGAATTGATAGTGATTGGGGGTTGCTGGATCCTGATAAAATACCGGTGAACAATTGTCACGAGATGGTTATGGATCGTAGGGGGAGAATGATTATGGTGACAGATGAACCCAAAAATAATATTATAATCTACGATCAGACCGGTAGGTTTCTTAATGCTTGGACACTGGGGATGGATCGAGCGCATGGGTTGACTCTGGTAGACGAGGGTGATGCGGAGTATCTTTGGATCTCGGACAATGCGGGTAGGGTGGTGAAAACCACATTAGATGGTTCGATCGTGGCAGAAATAGCAGCGCCTGTCAAGGAAGGAGTATATACCAAACAAATGTCTTTTGTCCCAACGGAAACTGCCGTAGCCCCAAATGGGGATCTGTATGTTGCGGATGGTTACGGTTCGCAGTTTTTTCTCCGCTACGATAAAAATGGGAAGTTTATCCAAAAGTTCGGTGGTAGTGGGTTTGGAGATGGAGAGTTCAGTACTGCGCATGGCATCACAGTAGATCAGCGTGGAGGAAAAGCCCCAACCTTACTTTGTACTTCCAGGGGGCATAATTCTTTCAAGCGATTTACCATGGATGGGGAGTATATGGAGACTATATTTCTTCCGGGAGCGTTTGTATGTAGGCCGGTAATTCATGGAGAAAATCTTTACGCAGGTGTGTGCTGGTCCAGACTAAAATATTTGGAGCAAACAGCTGATTCGGGATTTGTGACTATTTTGGATATAGACAATAAGGTGGTTTCCAACCCTGGAGGTACAGTGCCGGAATATAGAAATGGGCAACTTCAACTGATGGTGCAGTCAGAAGCAATTTTTAAGCATTGTCATGATGTGTGTATCGATCAGGATGAAAACATCTATGTATGTCAGTGGAATGCAGGAAAAACCTATCCTATTAAGCTGGTTAGGGTTTAGCTTCGGCAGTATATCTTTAACTCTTTCTAATCTTGGGCCAAATCATGAATGTAAGCGGTGATTTCTGCATCAAATATGGAGAGGGAAATCACTTTCTTCCAGAATGTAACTAGAGCCGGCTAATCTTGGAGGTTCTATAAGCTGCTGCCGGCGACAATGTGTCTCTGGAGCTTTCTGAAAACGAAGGATGCAGGAAAAATTAAATAGGTACCAAATGTAATAATTATTCTTTAGTTTCGTTTCATGGGCATGTTTTTGGATTCAGCATGTAGTCGGATCGTGCTTTATTTTATGGAGTAATAAGGTGTAATAGCCTTTCGCTTTTAATTTTCACCATAAAATAGATGTATTCAGTCCTTGTAATGGACTGAGGTTCTTATTTTCAAATCAATTTAGTTTAGAGTTTTTTTATGCGGCTTGCGAAAGGTTTGTTGATTTCTGAGGAGAATGTCACCAATTTGGAATACATCCAAAAAAAAATAGCAATGATGTTTGCGCTTTTAGCATTCATATTGTTGCTACTGTTGGGGCTTACTGATGTGCTCCTTGGAATGTCGCCAGTGATTGTTTGGGTCAAAGTAGTTATTTCTTTACCTTTTTTGGCTGCATATTTTTTGGTTTCTAAATATGGCAGGCCCCAGCTTGCCTTAAATATTTTACTGATTTTCGCCCATATAGTAATCTGCTTTAATTTTCTCTACAATGACGGAAATGATGGACCTACTATCTATGCTTTTTTCTTGATGGTGGTAGTATCATCCCTCCTGATCAGGGGTTGGCCTAAAGTAATGTGGTTTGTCGGCTCTTTATCTATGTTTTTTCTCTTGTTCTTTGCTGAATTACAGGGATATTTAGCGATTGAACATTTTTATGAAGGTCCCCAGAATCAGTTTATTGATCATGCCGTCACTATACTTTGGATAAGTGTTTTTGTATTTTCGGTACTTCATTTTTTTACCAAAAGTTATCGAAACCAAACCCAACTGCTGAATGAGATTAAGCTGAGACAAGAGCAGACGCTTGATGAAGTAAAGATGTTGAACGATCAGAAAACAAGGCTAATAGCTTTGCTTTCCCATGACTTGAAAACTCCCATCGGTATGCTGAACACTACCTTGGGATTAGTTGATAAAGAAGTTTTTGAGCAAGGCGAAATAGAGCAAATTCTGAGAAATTTAAAGGGACAAAGTTTCCATCTGAACAAAGTACTTAACAATACGCTAAGTTGGGTAATGACCGAACTTGAGGACAAGCCTGTTCAGCTTCATCAGATCAGTTTGACTGAGCTTACAGAGGAAATGAAAGAGATGATGGAGGTACAGGCGATTGAAAAAAAACAGACGATTGAGGTTTTAATAGAGGGAGAGGATCGGAATATTTCTATTGAGATCAACGAGATTAGGATTATTCTGAAAAATCTGCTTGATAATGCGATCAAGTTTTCTGCCCTTAATTCCACCATTGAGCTAAGTCTCAAGATCGAAGAGGACAAATTGAGTTGGATAGTAGAAAATCAAGGTGCTATTATCTCTCCGCTAGAGCAGAAGAACTTGTTTGTCTTCCGGGCTAGGACTTCTTATGGCACAAAAAAGGAAAAGGGAACTGGCGTAGGTTTGCCGCTTTGTAAGAGGATCGCAGACAAAATAAACTTTGATCTAAACTATAGTAGCAGTAATGGAAAGAATTGTTTTATTCTGACCAAGAATTTGGGTTAAAGAATAACTACCCTAAGGCTCATGGCTCCATGCGCACCCACTACCAGTGATTGTTCAATGTCTGCAGTCTTGGAAGGGCCTGCGATAAATACCCCGAAACCGGAATTTGTAGATCCTATGCGTTGGTAAGCTTCATGCATGTTTCCCACTATATTATTCTGCTTGATGACGATCACCAAATGTGCTGTGATAAAGGGAATTGCTCTCAGATCCAAATTGCTTTCGTCCAGCCAAATAGCCGCATTCTCTGCCGAAGCAAATTGGCCTTCGATAATCGCCAGATCCAGATCTGAAAAATCAGCGGGATGCACGGGTAATGGGCAATTGGTGAAATGTCCGAATTCAGGAGCAGAGCTATAGATTTTTGTGAAGGCCGTTTCTGCGATCATCTGCTCAATTTCTTCCTTGCCCACTACAATTCCTTTGTTGGCATTCAAAGAACGGGTGTAAGTGCCTACAAGATCAGTTGAAACGTCGAAATCAGGGATGTCCGGAAGGGGTTTTTCTTCCATGTTTAATTCTTTGATAGCGGCTAATATGGATGGTTTACTACTTGTTTTCATGTGTTTATAATTTGATTTCCAATGGTCATACGGAATCTCGCATGGCTTATAATCATCCCAGTGTGCGTCGCTCTCGACATGCTCGATTTCATGTGTTTATAATTTGTTTTTTAAAGGCCACATGCCCGTCCCATCCGCCGCGGATCGGGAGAATCTCGCAGGTTTTATAATCATCCCAGTGTGTGAGGTTTTGCCTCATGCTCGATTTCTATTGTTTTTATACCAAACTTTAAATGACTCGGAGGGTAATTCCGGTAGGTTTCTGCCTTTTCCCCAGGCATTTAATGGGTTGTAAATAACACTGTCAGGCAATGTCTTTAAGGACGCTCTCATCATTTTACCTGAAATCCTGTAAGCGAGAGGACTTTTGAAAATTCCGTTCGCCAATTTCATAGACAAGCCCTTCAGGGATAAACCCTGTGCTTTTGTGATTTCTTGTCTCCATTCGTAAAGCTGCTCGTGAATGTTGATTTTTACCGGACAGACATCCGAGCAGCTGCCGCATAGCGTGGAGGCAAAAGGCAGTGTGCTGTGTTTTTTCAGATCTATTCCGGGAGAAAGTATAGATCCAATAGGTCCGGGAACAGTACTTCCATAACTGAATCCACCGCTTCGGCGATAGATAGGGCAGGTGTTCATACATGCTCCACAACGGATGCACTTCAGTGAGTTTCTGAACTTCTCCCGGGCAAGTTGCTTTGTTCTGCCGTTGTTGACCAAGATCAGATGAAGTTCTTTTCCTGGAGACGGGCTTCTGAAATGTGAATTGTAATTCGTAATGGACTGCCCGGTAGCAGATCTGGCCAGGAGCCGAAGGAACACCCCCAAGTCTTTTCGCCTTGGGATAAGTTTCTCTATTCCCATGCAGGCAATATGCGTGTCTGCCAGATGCACCCCCATGTCGGCATTGCCTTCATTGGTACATACGACGAATTCTCCCGTCTCTGCCACCGCAAAATTGACCCCGGTGATGGCTACCTTGGCTTGGAGAAACTTTTCCCGGAGGTGCATACGTGCTGCATGCGTAAGGTAAACGGGGTCAACATTTCCTCTTTCGGTTTGTAGTTTTTCGTGAAAAATCTCGGAGATATCGGACTTTTTCAAGTGAATGGCCGGCATCACGATATGACTTGGCGGCTGCTTGAGAAACTGGATAATCCGTTCTCCCAAATCGGTATCTACAACCTCAATGCCTTTCTCTTCTAAGTAAGGATTCAAATTACATTCTTCGGTCAGGATAGATTTACTTTTGACGATGGCTTTGCATTTTTTTTCATCCAGAATTTTTCCAATGATCTCATTGTGCTCCTGTGCATCTTCAGCCCAGTGGACTTTTATGCCATTTGCGGTTGCATTTTTTTCCAGTTCTTCGAGATAGAAGTCAAGTTTGGAAAGTGTGTGATCTTTGATTTGGGATGCCAGTTCACGCAGTTTTTCCCATTCAGGGATTTGATGGATGGTTAGGTCACGCTTTTGGCGTACAATCCAGAGTGTATCGTCATGCCATTTGGCACGGGCTTTATCTTTTAGGAATACCGTTGCATTCTCCGGATGACTCATGAGATGACTTGGTTTAGTATTTCCGCAAAATGCATTAGCCGGACATTTGCTTTGTCCCGGGCAGCGATTCCCTGCATGTGCATAATGCAGGACATGTCTCCGCCTACGATGATTTCTACACCTTTGTCTATATGATCTGCAAGCCTGTCTTTTCCCATTTGCACAGAGATGGCTTCTTCGCTCACGGCGAACGTTCCGCCGAATCCACAGCACTCATCTTTTCTGGTCAATTCCACTATTTCCATTCCCTTCAGGTCTTTCATTAATTGTAGTGTTTTGTTGAAAACCGGCTCGTTTCTTTCCGAATCACTGGCAAGTCTCAGCCCCCGAAGCCCGTGACAGGAAGCATGAAAGCCGATTTTGTGAGGATAGCTTCCCTTAATCGAATCAACTTTAAGTACATCGGTGATGAATTCACTGAGTTCGTAGATATGTGATTGTACGTATTCTTGGTTTTTTTGGAGCGTGGCTATTTTTGGCGAATGCTCTTTGACGTGCAGGACGCAGCTGCCGGAGGGGGCCACGATGTAGTCGAACACAGCAAAATCACGGATAAATTTAGAGGTAGTCCCAACCGTATCAGCTTCGAACCCTGAGTTTGCCATGGGCTGTCCACAACAGGTTTGACCTATAGGATAGGTTACTTTACAGCCAAGTTTCTCCAGAAGTTCCAACGTGGCGATGGCCACATTGGGGTAGAATTGATCGATGTAGCACGGGATAAATAGACCGATATGCGGGGCATTTTTTTTCATTGGTAATGTAAATTAAGCCATCTATTCCATGGATACCAACATGGCCGCGCCTAAAGCTGAACCATTCGGGAAATCACTTGGAATAATCGTTAATTCGGGGAGTTTTTTGCGGAGCATCTCTACGAAGATGTCGTTTGCATTAAAGCCACCGTCTATAAAGAGTCTGCCTACCGGTGCATTGTCCAAGACAAGATTGATGGCAACAATCTGTAGATCAGTAAGTTCATGTATAAAGGTGTAATATGCCTCGTTAAACTCTTGAAAAATACTCCAGTCATTTTCCTTGGCCTGGGTCAACCCATAATCTTCCGGTTTGAGGTAATGAAAATGGACACGCTTCCCTTTATGACCTTTTACCTTTTCAAATAAAGTAGCACTGAATTTTAATTTCTTATAGGTGCCAAGGGGCATTTGGAAGTGTTCATACAATTTTTCCACCTGATATTTGTGCTCTTCACCTATGAATAGCCGAGAGATTTTGATTGGATCACCTTTGATGCTGAGAAACTGTAAGCAATCTCTCTTAAGCTCTTTCTTTGTGAGCTTAGTCTTATTGAAAGGATTGATGCAAATTGCCCATGTTCCTGTAGAAAGTAAGGCAAAAGGGGCTATTTCCTGCTTGATATAAGGGAGAAGTGCCGCAGAAGAATCGTGAACTCCTATTCCACAGGGGATATTTCCGAGTTCAGATTTAGTCTTCAAAAGTGTATTTCCGGGTACAACAGGAGGAAGTAATTTTCGAATGTCTTCTCTATCCACCCAGTTATGGTAATCTGCAGCCTCATAATCCCAAAGTCCTGTGTGGCATCCTATACTGGTATAGTCAGAGACCATTTCTCCTGTAAACAAGTAGCTTAGGTATTGGGGGAAATGGAGTGAATGAGTGATTTTGTTGAAGAAATCCGGCTTGGAGTATTTGATGAAGTATAGCTGCAAACCTGAATTTAGCATCGCAAGTGGGGGGGATGAGGTAGCTCGGCAGAAGGTCATTTTGCCACCGTTTTCCTCGTAAAACCGGCTTAAAAGCTTTTCCGGAAAAGGCTTCAGGTAATCATAAAGAGGAGTGGCGGGAACGCCATGCTCATCAGTATGCACAAAAGAAGCTCCATGACACGAGAAGTTCAAGCGTTTGATCCGATAGTCAGGTGATTTCAATGCTTCCCTGAAAGTCTTCAACATCCATTCTTCCAGTGGTGCCAAAGGTTCACTTGGAAAATTGTCTTCGTCTGGAATTGGGTCTAGACGAATGTAAGAACTGTATACTTCTGTTAGATTTTCATCAAAAAGAAAGAATTTCTTGTTTGTTTTGCCGATATCAAAAACAGCCGTTACTGGAATTTTACTCATAGTTACGCTGTCAAAGCGATTTTCGGATGATCATTTTGAAGGGGTTTTTAAGAGGTATTTTGTCCTCTTCTCCCAAAATTTGGTTAGCAATGGTAGTGCCCATTTCGCCGAAGTCAGTGGAGATCGTAGTGATCCCTTCTGCCAAGATCTCCTTCAGTGGAGTTTCATTGTAAGAAATGACCCCTATTTCTTTCCCTAGATTGAGTCCCTGCTCTCTGGATTTTTTCACGATGTTGGCAAGGTCTGTTTCTGCCATCACTATAAATGAATCTCCTTCATAGAGTGGCTCATCATCAATTCCATCTAGGATTAGGTTGTTAAAATTATGGAAAAAACAAAAGCGCTTGAAGCCATCAATGATCTCAACAGGATACATGTCTCCTTTTGGGAATACCAAAATCAGCCTTGAATATTTGCGCAAGTGAGTAATACCCGATTCCAATGCCTCAAGAATATCTCTTGCAAAATCCTGATAAACTCCCGGGAATTCGTTTTCGTGATTTTTCACGTCACGATCCATTATCAGGAGTTTATCTTTAGGGATTTGCTGGATCAAGTCATAGCACGTCTCCGGATGATTATTTTCATCAAAGAAATGTGGTGCCAGGACATAGTAATTATAGTTCCCCAGATTTCGCTCCAATAGATTTTCGAAAATCGTGCGGTTGTAATGATGGATTTGAAGATCCACTGTTGCTCGATTTCCCAATGTCTCTACAATAGAATAGTAGATAATCTTTTTGTAAGAGCTTAACTTATTGAATATCAATAAAACTTTTAGTTTGTTAGCCATATTCGTAGAAGTTACATAGAAACCTTTACCTCTCACAGAAGTAATGATGCCCCGATCGCGAAGTTCATTGTAGGCTTTTTCTACGGTGTCCCTGGATAGCAGAAAGTCGAAACTCGTTTCATTGATCGAAGGAATTCTATCTCCGATTTTGAGCTTACCACAATCTAGGTCATCCAGAATAAGGTTAACTACCTGCATATATTTAGGGGTTCTTGAATCCGTATGAATCTTTTCCGATTTGTCAACTAACATAGCATTTTGGGTTATTTATTGGGGACTAAGGGTAATTTATCCGTGTTCTATCTAGGGAATGCAGCGGCTAGTCCGCCATCCACATTAAGCATATTTCCGGTGGTTTTGCCGAGCTGACCGCTTACAAAGACGAAAGCTGCGTTTGCGATATCGCTGGTTTTTACACTTTCTTTTAATAGCGTTCGGTTGGCATAGAACTGAGGCAAGTCCTTGACTTCAATACCGTAAGCTTTGGCACGGTTTTCACCCCATCCGCCTTCCCAAATATTTGAGTTTTCGATTACGGCATCAGGATTCACAACATTGACTTTAATTTTGTCCTCGGCCAGTTCGGCAGCCATTAATCTTGACATGTGGAGCTGCGCCGCTTTGGCGGTTCCGTAAGCCACGTTTTTTGGCCCGGCTACCAATCCGTTTTTGCTTGCAATGTTCACAATATCCCCACCATGACCCTGAAGCTTCATGATTTTGACACCTGCTTTGGAAATGTGGTATTGACCCATTACCAAGATGTTATTCAGTTTGTCCCAGTCTTGATCGGTGTGGTCTTCGAAGGTTTTGCTTATAGAGATTCCGGCATTGTTCACCACGATATCCACTCCGCCAAATTGCAGACAAGTAGCTTCAATGGCAGCTTCCAAGCTTTTGTTATCAGTAACATCCAGTTTTACCGCCAAGAAAGCATCCTTGCCGTATTTCTTCAAAAGCGCATCGCTGGTCTGCAGTAGTCTGTCTCCGTCGATATCTGTTACAACTACACAGGCACCTTCCTGAATGTATTTCTCAGCGATAGCCAAGCCTATACCACCGGCACTTCCGGTCACCAATGCTACTTTTCTTGAAAGCGGCTGCTCTTTTGGCATTCTCTGAAGCTTAGCTTCTTCCAGCAGCCAATATTCAATATTGAATGCTTCCTGAAGTGGTAAAGAAACATATTCAGAAACAGCTTCCGCACCACGCATTACGTTGATAGCATTGATATAGAATTCACTCGCTACCCGGCTGGTTTGTTTGTTCTTAGCGTAGCTGAACATCCCTACACCCGGCCAGATGATGATTACAGGATTTGGGTCACGCATTGCCGGACTATTGGCATGCTTGTGCCTCTTGTAGTAATCTGCATACATTTCTCTGTAACTTTGAAAAGCCGCTTCCAATTTTTCTTTTAAAGTAGATGGATCAGCCAGCTCCGTGTCTGCTGCAATATCCAACACCAAAGGAGAGATTTTTGTCCTCAAAAAGTGATCTGGACAGCTGGTTCCCATTGGAGCCAATTTGCCAAGATCATTACTGTTTATAAATTGAAGTACTTCCGGAGCATCAGTGAAAGTGCCTACCATTAGGTTTTCTGAAGAAGCAAGGCCTCTTAGCAGTGGTGCCAGTTTAGCTGCTTGACTTTTTCTCTTTTCAGGGGCTAGAGACTGTATTTTTTCGCCGCCGAAAACGGGTCTTTTCTTGCCGTAATTCTGAGTCAGGTATTCTGAAGCGGTTTCTATCACTTCCAGACTGTTGATATAGCATTCATAAGCTGTGTCCCCCCAAGTAAACAGTCCGTGACCACCGAGCATTATACCACGGATTCCGGGATTTTCATCAAGCGCTTGCTTCAATTGCAGACCTAGATCAAAACCCGGCTTTTGCCAAGGCACCCAAGCGATCTGACCATTCCAAAGATCCTGAGTGATCTGCTCTCCGTCTTTTGCTGCGGCAATAGCAATCGCTGCATCAGGGTGAAGGTGATCTATATGTTTGAATGGTAAAAAAGAGTGTAAAGGAGTATCAATGGAAGGTGCTTTAGACTTCAGGTCGTAGATGCAGTGATTGAAAAGTTCTACCATTTCATCTTCAAATTCCAAACCTCTATAGATGTCTTTCAAAGCTCGAAGCTTATCTACATACAGTCCCGCAAGTCCGGCTTTTGTAAGAGTTCCGATATCCCCACCCGAGCCTTTTACCCACATTACCTCTACCTGCTCATTGGTAAGCGGGTCGGATTCGTAGGTTTTACAGCTGGTGTTTCCTCCGCCGTAATTGGTTATTCTAAGATCGGCTCCAAGTATATTAGACCGGTAAATAAGAAGATCAACTTCTTTGCCCTCGAGTCTGGATGCTACTGCATCATCCCAGAGGTAACTTACATGCTTAAAGTTTTGTGTTGTTATGCTCATTGCGTTTAGCAGATTGTTCTGACAGTGAATATGGGTGAAAAGATTACCTCAGGTATCCTGTGCTGTCTTGAATACCTAAAGTTTTTATTGATTTATTGGATTGGTGATTGTTATAATGTTTGGTTGTTTTTAATTGTATTTAATGTATGTTTGTTTTATTTGTATTATTCGAAATTTACTTCGGTCGACGTTGTGGATAATAGTTCTCTAGCGAAGATTGCTTTTGGAAGCTTTGTGTTTCAATGCATTTACTGGATATTACCTACTCATTTTAAGACTCTAATCTAAAAAGTAAAAGTCAGAAACCATAAGGATTAGGTGTAACTATGAAGTGTAACTTACTTTCATTCAAGTTAATTTTCGATTTTTTCATTCATCTCCATATCAAAGCGGACTCTAGTTAAGGAATATTGAAACGGCTGTTAATTTTTGGTTACCATTTTGATTAATATATCTTTAGGATACCCATTTCTAGCAGGCAATCGTACCGAGCTGATATGAATCTACAGTTTGGAAGAGGAGTTGTTGGAATTATTTGTCCTTGACCAACAGATTATATATATTTAATCAAAAGTGTTGATCTGTAATGTTTTGCATTCTAGAGTTAAGCCGGAGTGGGTATAATATCCAGCAACATATGCTATTAAATAGGTACATGATCAACAATGCGGGATGGATGCCGGAGGTAGAGAATCTTTGATTTTTGATAAGCTGTGATCCGGTGTTTACATATGTACTATCAAGCCTGTGGATGTCCTCTTTATAAACAAAAAGCGTAACAGTGCAACAAGCACAACATTAACATAGTAACAATGAGAATTACAGACGATCAACTAGCGTCATTTTCTTCCACAGACTTTCATGCACGCTCACTAGATCTTTTGCGTGAGCGATTTTCAAATCAACGTATAGATTTTGAGCAAGTCATCCGCAAGATCCAAGAGTTTCAAATTGCTATTCCCAGTGCGGCGTTGGGAAATGGCAGGACTGGCAACAAAAGATTCAGAACAGGGGGAGAACCCAGAAATCTCAATGAAAAATTAGAAGATATAGGGCTTTTGCAGCAATTGACCTGCAAGACAAACTCTGTTTCAGTCTATATTCCATGGGATATGCCGGAGGATTATTCTGAGGTAAAAGATTTGGCAAATGAGTTAAATCTGGAGTTTGACACGATGAACAGCACAAGTTCACAGGATCAAAATCAAAAGGAGTATGCAAAGTTGGGTTCCTTGGGTAACCCTAATATATCTATTCGGCAAGAGGCCATTGCCCATAACGAAGATGTGATCAATATCGGAAAAAAGCTTGGGAGCAAGGGGCTGACGGTCTGGATGGCTGACGGGAGTAATTTTCCCGGTCAAGCCAAATTCAGAAGTACACTGGGATGGACGGAGGAGTCGCTTCGTGAAATCTATGAGTACATGCCTTCGGACTGGGATTTGATGCTGGAGTACAAGCCTTACGAACCGAATTGTTACCATACTGTGGTGCCGGACTGGGGGACTTCCTCCATGCTTGCCAAGAGATTGGGCTCACGGGCCAAGGTGCTGGTGGACCTGGGATATCACCTTCCCAAAACCAATATTGAACAGATCGTAGCAACCCTGATGTATCAAAATCTTCTTGCAGGCTTTCATTTTAATGACAGCAAATACGGTGACGATGATATGAACCCCGGTAGTATTAAGCCTTATCAGTTGTTTTTGATTTTTTGCGAATTGATTAGCGGAGACCAGGATGGTGCTCAGGACTGGGACAGTATTTCTTGGATGATCGATGCCAGTTACAATACTCAGGATCCTTTGGTCGATTTAATTCAGGCATTGGAAGCGATTACGATTGCTTATACTAAAGCACTGCTTGTAGATAGAATAAAACTCCATGAATGTCAAAAAAACGGGGAAGGTTCTCAAGCTCAGGAAATTTTACAAATGGCTTATTTGACTGATGTTAGACCTTTGGTATGCGAAGCCAGAGTGCGTGCAGGCGGTGCAGCAGAGCCGCTGGAGGCTTACAGGATTTTGATGATCCGTAATAAATTGGTTCATGAGCGAGGACGAAAATCATATAATTCAATGGTTTAGCTAGAAATAAATCTTATTATCTTAGGGTATGTTAAAACACTATGGCATACCCTTTTTTTTACTTTTACTTTTTTCTTCACCAGCATTAATCAGTTGTGATTCCGAGGAGAAAAAGTTGGTAGAAGTACAGAAAAAGACAAATATCATTTTTATCCTTGCGGATGATCTGGGGTATGGAGATCTTGGATTTTTAGGGCAGTGCTACATAGAGACACCCAATATAGACCGCTTGGCGAATGAAGGAATGTTTTTCACTAATCATTATTCAGGAACCACCGTATGTGCACCTTCTAGGTCATCTTTTTTGACAGGGTTGCATACAGGCCATACGCCAATTCGCGGGAATCTCCAAGTAGGATCCGAAGGGCAGTACCCCATGCCTGACTCCGTCTCTTCTATTGCCAAGGTGATGCAGCGTGCAGGCTACAGGACCGGTGCTTTTGGAAAATGGGGACTTGGATTTGTCGGGAACACCGGAGATCCGAATCAGCAGGGTTTTGAGCGGTTTTATGGCTATTACAGCCAAAGTTATGCGCATCGTTACTATCCTGC
This sequence comes from Algoriphagus sp. Y33, assembly GCF_014838715.1. NCBI lineage: Bacteria > Pseudomonadati > Bacteroidota > Cytophagia > Cytophagales > Cyclobacteriaceae > Algoriphagus > Algoriphagus sp. Y33. The sequence continues at coordinate 1,213,842 of NZ_CP061947.1, forward strand.
ATACCTTTGGGACAATGGGAAAAAAGTGGTTTTGGATGGAAATGACTGGATGGAAAAGAAAGTTTATGCACCGGATCTGATACAGCAAGAGACAATCTCATTTATTGAAAAATATAAGGACGATCCCTTCTTCTTATTTATGCCTATCATAATGCCGCATGCGGAACTTGCGGCTCCAGACGATGAGATTTTCCAAAAATATAGATCCAAATTCGGAGATGAAATACCGCATCAGGAAGGACTAGGAACTGAATATGGGCCTGACATCAAAATATCTGCCTATCAGTCGCAGGCTTATCCACACGCCACTTTTGCCGCAATGGTAGAGAGGATCGATGTGTATGTGGGTGAGGTGGTATCGAAACTGGAAGAATTGGATTTGGCTGAAAATACGATGATTATCTTTGCGTCAGATAATGGGGCTCATCAGGAAGGTGGGGCTGATCCTGATTTTTTTGAAAGCAATGGACCTTATAGAGGTTATAAACGGGACTTGTATGAAGGCGGTGTGCGTACTCCGATGATTGCTTGGTGGCCGGGCAGGATTCAAGCAGGGTCACAAAGTGATCATATTTCAGCTTTTTGGGACTTATTACCAACTTTTGCTGATTTAGCCGGTGCTGATACTCCGGAAGATGTTGACGGTATTTCGTTTTTGCCGGCGCTCTTACAGCAAAAGGATCAGAAAGAGCACGAATATTTGTATTGGGAATTTCACGAGCGGGGAGGAAAGCAAGCTGTGAGGCGGGGGAAATGGAAGGCTATAAAACTTGGGGTTTTTGGCAACGACGAGCCTGTGCTTGAACTTTATGATCTTAGTGTTGATATAGGGGAGGATAATAATATTGCTGCACAAAACCCAGCTAAAGTTAAGGAACTGGAGGTATTGATGGATTCGGCACATAGACCAAATCCTGTTTTTGGTTTATTCCCTTCTGAAAGAAAGCAAGGGGATTAAAGAAGAAAGACGGAGAATGATCCCCGCCTTCCGTACCCAATCTATTTACTGTAAAACCTTTGAATAATTGAATATAACGAGAGGTTGAAGATTAAGTGTCCCCCTCTGTCCTGTTTTAGTGTTATCAGTTTAGCATACTGTTATTTGAATCCGATTATTAAAAAGAAAAATGAAATATATACAAATGAGAAATTCAACCGGCTTGATTTTTTTAGCAATCACTTTAGCTTGTGCCAATCCCAAAAGCTCTACAGTGGGGGTATTGACATCCTCTTACGAGACCACAGGTTCTGTAGAAATATTACATTCTGAGCTGAATTCATTAATTCCCGAAGGTACTGAAATTGAGATTTTGGCTTCAGGCTTTGAATGGTCAGAAGGGCCTCTTTGGCTTGCTGGCCAAAATGCACTATTGTTCTCAGATGTTCCTACCAATAAAGTGTGGAAATGGACAGAGAAGGATAGTTTGAGTTTATTCCTCGAGCCCTCAGGGTACTTGGGGAGGGAAACAAATAAGAAAGAGCCTGGGGCAAACGGCTTGGCATTGGACGGAGATGGGAATTTGATTCTTTGCCAGCATGGAGAAAGAAGAATCGCAAAAATGAAATCTCCGCTCTCTGCACCACATTCTGATTTTACCGTATTGGTGTCGGATTATAAAGGAAAAAGCTTCAATAGTCCAAATGACTTGGTTTATAACAAATCAGGTCAGTTGTTTTTCACGGATCCCCCTTATGGTTTGGACGATTGGAATCCAAAAGAGTTGGACTTTCAAGGCGTGTATCGGTTGGATGTAGATGGAAGTCTTAGTCTGCTACTGGATAGTCTGAGTCGTCCAAACGGAATAGGACTTAGCCCGGATCAGAAAACACTATATATCGCTCAGTCTGATGCCAAGAAGGCTAGGTATTATGCGTTTGATTTGGATGAGAACGGGGATGTGGTGGGAGGTAGGGTTTTATTGGACGCTACCGCGGAAGTGGGTAAAGAGAATCCGGGGTTGCCTGACGGCCTGACGGTCCACAGTTCGGGGACACTGTTCGCATCCGGACCAGGGGGGATTTGGGTGATCAGTTCCGAAGGAAAACATCTGGGAACAATCCGTACCGGTCAGGGAACTTCAAATTGTACGTTTGATGGTAACGAAACCTATTTGTACATGACAGCGGATGCCTATTTGATGCGGATCAGGATGGACTGATGCAGCGTTGCTTTGTGGTTTATATTGATTTGCCTCAATATGTTATTAAAAAGCTGATAACCATCAATTTAAGGTTGATACGCCTGTTGGTTTAGAATAAAATTTGGTGGAAAGGCAGTGGGTAAATAGAGGGATGAAATCTTGTGATTGGTTGAAATAAGGGAGATATTCAGTATACCAAGTGAGAGATAAAAAGGCTGGGAGTACGATCCCTGATAGGGTTAAAAAGTCCGTAATTGAAATACGAATGGTCAAAGTCCTTTGGGAGTTTGACTGAAATGGAATACCACAGAAGTGTTGATTGAAATCTTCAAAACCTCAGCGTGGAGAAGAACGGATTTTGATAACCATTATTAAGAGTCTGGGTAACTGGATGAAAAGTCTTTAAACAGTAGCTCGGCTCTTGTAGTTGGCTAAGGCCACCGATAAGAGGAAGGGAAACATTCGCAATAGGGTTTCCCTTTATGTTTTTAACTTTTTTTCATCCAATCCCAGATCACGATATTCCATTCTTCCACATTATCATGAAAGGTATGAATTACCTCAAAACCGATGCGAAGGTGGGCCCGGATTGAACGGAGATTCGAAGTGGAAATTTCCGTGATTGCGAAATCATATTTTTCTTCAAATACTTCCTTATATTTTTCATAACATTTATCAAAAAGTCCTCCGCCCCGATAAGATTTCCCGATACAGACCTGACCCACCGCAATGTAGTTGTACCCGCTTACTTTTTTGCCCATATATTCGATTTCATCGAATTGGTAAAACATGGGCACAAGTTGGGGGATATCGGCTTTGGAAGCTTTGGTCATCGCCAGAATATATGCGGCAATATAATTTCCATCCCGAGCAATGATGTGTGCTTCTATAGCATTTAGTTTTGCGAGATCTTCCAATGAATGCCTGACGAATACAAAGCCCTGTGATTCTTTTTCATCAATAGAAATCTGTGTGCTTAGATTGGCTTTTTGAAGATCAATGATTCCCTGTAAATCTGCTTTTGATTTACTTTGAGTGAGTGTGATCATGTAAATAGGAGGGGTGAGGATATCGCTACCAAATTTAACAGAAGTATTTTAATGCAGATGTTATCCTATCAAATTAAATAAAAGTCTTTGTTTTACTGTAATTTTGATCAAACCATGACATATTATGAAATTTAACAGAATCTTTTTCGGACTATGGATTTTCATCTTTGCGCTTTTTGCTTATTGGCAATTCAATGATCCTGATCCAGAGGTCTGGGTGAGTATTTATGGGGTGGCTATGTTGTTTTGCCTGATGGGGTCCCGTGGGATTTTCCCTAAGATCCCGCTTACTGTGGTGGTGGTGGCATGTTTGCTAGGTTCTGTTTACTTTTATCCAGGGGGAATAGGCGATTGGATCGCGCAAGAGGTGGAGCAGCAAGATCTTACTATGAAAACACCCCAAATGGAGGAAGCACGTGAGACTTTTGGACTTTTGATTGTGGCTTTGGTACTAAGTCCGGCACTTTGGAAAGCCTGGAGCAATAAGGGTTAGACGCAGCTAAAACGAGATTGAGCGAGATTAATTTACCTTACATTTAAATAGCTACTCTTCAGGTGCTGTTTTCAACAAACCCAATAACCATGAAAAAATTAATGCTAACCATGTTTGCCTTACTCTTCGCCTTTTCAGGCTTTTCGCAACAACTAATTGGAAGTAATTCTACCTATTTTGAAATACGAAAGTACTACGCCAATGAAGGCAAACTTCCGGATTTGATCAAGCGCTTTGAGGAGCACACGATGGCTCTTTTTGAGAAAAACGGCATGGAAAATATAGCCTATTTTATTCCTGTAGACAATACGGATAATTCCCTGACTTATATTCTCGGCTATCCTGATGAAAAATCCCGTGATCGTACGTGGGAGAAATTTTCAAATGACCCCGAATGGAAGAAAGCAAAGAAAGAATCCGAAGTGAATGGCGGATTGGTAAAAAGTGTGGATCAGACTTTTATGAAATTGGCAAAGGGATTGAATGATACTCAAAAGCCACGGGAGGGTGGTGTTTTTCAATTGAGGACCTATACCTGCTTTGATGGCAGACTGGACAATCTAATCACACGCTTCAGGAATCATACACAGGATCTTTTCGAAAAACAGGGATTAAGAAATTACCCCTATTGGATAACTGTTGAGAAGGATGGAAGCCAGTCAAAGCTGGTTTATCTCTTGGCAGATAAGGACCAGGCCTCTTTTGAAAGGAATTTTCAGAATTTCATCAAAGATCCCGCCTGGGTAAAAGCCCGTAATGCATCTGAGTCAGATGGTAAGATTGTAGAAAAGGTAGATGCAGTGTTTTTTAAGCCCCTGCCTTTTTCACCCCTAAAGTAACCTATATAAAATGAGCTGGTTAATTCGTGATAAGCCGATAATCAGTCAGCTGAGCTGTAGCACACAGACGTCTGCAGTCTTGGTATAAATCCAAGTTTTTAACGAGCCGATTTATTGTATAAAAAATTCCTTTTATCCAATCTTTCTAAATCTGTTATTAGCTCAAATTGAATCCAAGAGCTTGTTTCTTGTTTCTAAAATCTTGATACTAGCTAATACTTCAAACAGAAAACCTTTGTTAAAAAAAATCCAACCCCGGAATCAGGGTTGGATTTTCTGATTTATTCGGTACAAGTATTACTTAGCGTTAAAGGTCAATCCTGCTAGAATAAATGTGCCTGCTTCCCCACCTTTAATGGTTTTCGTGGTGATATACAATTTGTGAACCTTGCCATCTGCTTGGCCTGTCACAGGAATTGTCAGCATCTCAAAGGCAGGTGCCCCCGGAGGTCCGTTCATTGGACCCTGGATATATTCCTTGCTTCCTACGATTTGCCCATCAGGACTGTCCAGTCTTAGCTCAAACAGAAAACCATCTGTTAGCTTGGCAGTGGCAGCGGTATTCAATGTCACTGATACAATATCTGTTAGATCTACTCTGGAGACAGCAAATGATGCGGGATCCGCAGGAACCGTCAATAGGTTGGTTCCTCCATAAGTTATTTTGCTATAGCCCCCTGTAAGTTCCACTGCTGTCCCTAGATCAATGGTGTTACTGGATAGTATATAAGAAGAAGAACCCGTCAACGGCTTAATACCTTCCCCACCTTTATCTGTATAGGAGGCACTGATCATCAGCACGCCAGTGGGAGTCGTTGATTTACCCATGGTCGGATCCACTTTTCCAGAACTAGGAAGGCTCTCTTGGGAGACTTCATCCAGCGAAAGGATATAGCTGATCAAGGCATTTAATTCGGATTCCGGCAAATCGGGGTTGGCAGGCATAACTGTTTCTCCCCAAACTCCGCCTCCGCCATTTCTGATTTTGTTTTTCAGGTAATCTATATCCTTTTCAGTATACTTTTTGGCTACACTTGTATAGTCAGGTCCTATGGAAGCTTCTGCTTCCTTGTGACATGTCTTGCAGGTTAGAGAAGAGACCAGTGATTTCCCAACCATGGCATCAGTCATGATTTTATGGCCTTGATTGGCTTCAGCCTGATCGAATCCTTCCACGTAATCAGCACTGACGAATAGGTTGTCCATGTCATTTGCAGCATCGGAATGATCTTCATCGGTCACAGTGACTTGATAAGTGACTTGCTTACCAGGGAAATAGAATGCCTTATTACCTTTTATGGCAATGCTTACTTCAGGGGCGATGTTGCCTGAATAAACCGAGACGGGGATTCCTTTGCCTTTCAGACCGGCTGGATCAGTGGCTGTCACGGTGACAGCGTATTCTCCCACGGTAGTAAATGTATGCGTAAGCGTAGGCTCTTCGGTAGTTTTGGATTCCCCGTTGCCAAGATCCCAAGTATAGGAAATAGGATCGCCTTCCGGGTCTGATGCTTCAGCAGTGAAAGTAGCGGTCAAGGGATTGGTTCCTGATGTCTTATCCACAGTGATTTCTGTAACTACAGGCGCTCTATTGCCTCCATTGTAATCAATGCGGAATAGACCGGAATCTGCATTTTTGGAGAACCAGCCATTTCCATATTCTAATCCATATATATGTCCGTCAGGCCCCATTTCCATGTCGATGAGTGCATTGAATTTGGTGTTTGGCATAAATGGATCCATTTTGTCGTAATCTCCGGATTCCGTCATGGTCACGAGCTTGATCCAACCCCTAACCCAATCATAGATGATTAATTTACCGTCAAAATAGTCAGGCAATTTACTGTCACCGGAGTACATGTCAGAATAATAAATAGGACCAACCATCGCATTTCTACCGCCGGTACCCAAAGTAGGGAACTCTGCAGATTCTCCATAAGGGTACCAGATGAACGCCGGCTGAGTAGGAGGCAATACTTCAATACCGGTGTTGTGTGGAGATTTGTTTTTCGGTCCATTAATGTCGTAAAGCTCTCCTGAAGTACCATTGGAATAATCGTACTCACGGTAGGGGTAGTTATCGGCGATCACATATGGCCAACCAAAGTTGCCTGCTTCACGTGCCTGGTTAATTTCATCGTACCCTCGTGGTCCACGGGTATCGGTGCTATCACCGCTGGCATCAGGCCCCACTTCACCCCAATATAAGAAGCCTGTCTTCTGATCCACAGATATTCTATAGGGATTTCTGAGACCTTGAGTATATATTTCAGGTTTGGTGCCTTCTGTTCCGGCAGCATATAAATTCCCATTTGGGATTTCATATGATCCGTCTTCTTTTACCTTGATTCTAAGTATTTTGCCCCGAAGGTCATCTGCATTGCCTGAGCTTCTTCTGGCATCAAACTGCTTGTTTCCCTCTCTGGCATCCAATGGCGCATAGCCGCTGGTTACATAGGGAGTATTAGACTGGTTGAATGGAGTGGAATTATCCCCTGTAGACAGAAATAGATTTCCATCTGCATCGAAGGCAATTGATCCTCCGGTGTGGCAGCATATTTCTCTTTGGGAGTAAAGTTCCAGAATGATTTGTTCTGAGTTCATGTCCCAAATTCCCTCTTTGAATTTGAATCTGGAGAGGCGGTTGACTTCCTTAGCCGTAGGTGAGTAAAATACATACACCCAGTTGTTGTTAGCATAATTGGGGTCTCGCTGAAGACCTAAGACACCTTCTTCAGCATTTACGCCTTGTACGGATGTTTTCCAGTACACATCCAGCTTAGCTACTTCGGAAGTCTCTTTAGTTTGGCTATTGTAGAGCAGGATCTCTCCTCTTCTTTGCGCTACAAGAATATCCAAATTGGGCAATATTGTCAATTCCGTAGGTTCGGTGAATTCTCCTACAGCCAACATGGTTTTTTCAAATCTGTTTTCCTCAGGTACTTTCTTACTCTTGGCTTTTGAATAATCCGGTTCCTGATTATTTCCAATTGCATATTCAATCCCGGCTAAGAGATGCTTTAAGAAAAGTTCTTCGGTAAATGATTCGTTGGTATGACCACCTCCTGTATAAAAAGCCCGGCCTCCATCGTAGTCATGATACCAAGCGATTGGATGCTCGCCCATATCCAATCCTCCTTGGTAAGAGTCTTCATCCAAAGTCAGGAGAACATTTACCTTGGGATTCATTTTTTGATAGGAATACCACTCATCAGTTCTCTCCCAAGGAGATGGAAGAAAAGATGTAGCATCATTGTCCGCATCCACCACAGTGACTTTTCCGGATTGCACATTTGGATGAGGATCGTTGATCCCAGGATGATCGCTGAAATACCCACCCACCAGACGATTGTACCAGCCCCAGTGATATTCTGTGTCCGCCGCGGCGTGGATTCCTACAAAGCCTCCTCCGGACTGGATATAACGCTCAAATTCTGCTTCCTGCACATGATCGAGCACGTCTCCTGTGGTACTGAGAAAAATCACAGATGCATACTGAGAAAGGTTTTCCTCGTTGAAACTAGCACCTTGGGTAGTTGTGTCTACTTCAAAGTTGTTTTCTGACCCTAATTTTTTTATTGCTTCGATTCCTTTAGGAATAGATTCGTGGTAAAATCCTGCTGTTTTGCTGAATACAAGTACTTTAGGTTTTCCGGAGCGGGAATTACAGCTCCAGAAACCTACACTCGCCATCAATCCAAGCAGCAGTAGGCTTCTTAGGTTTTTTGAGAAATTCATAGGTTTTAAATTTTGGGAAAATAGGTAATTAAACTCAATTCAGAGTTTCCTTTACAAATTGGGGATTTTTTTGATAAAAATTATATAAAATGTCTTTTTGAAACAATAGATAATGCAATTAGGTGGTTATTCCAGAATTCTGGCTCCTTCGGAAAGTGCAACTGGAATAAAATCGGCTTCTATTTTGAAGGATTGCTTATAGACAGAGAACATCTCTGATTTGAAATACTCCAACTGAGCATTGGAAACCAAGTTGATCGTACAGCCTCCAAATCCCCCACCCATCATTCTGGATCCTATGACTCCTGGCAGAATCCATGATTGCTCCGCAAGGAAATCAAGTTCCGGACAGCTAACTTCAAAGTCTTTGCTCAGGCTTCTATGAGATGCTTTCAGTAAATTTCCAAAGGCGGCTAAGTCTCCTGCATGAAGTGCATTTGAAGCCAAATTTACCCGGTCTATCTCAGTGATGACATGTTTTGCCTTAGGGTAAAGCTCAGTAGATAGGATCTGCTCTACCTTTTCAAGCTCTTTCACAGGAATATCTCTGAGTGTGGTAACATCAGGATAAGTAGCCCGAAGAATCTTCACACTTGCTTCGCAAGCCTCTCTTCTCTTGTTATAGGCTGAGTCGGCAAGGTTATGCTTTACTTTGGAATTAATAAGTACGAGGGAGTGATCACCAAAATCAACCTCAACCTCAAAGTGTGTATTGCTACGGCAATCCAGCAGCAACGCTCGGTCTTTTACCCCAAAAGCGGAGGCATAGGGATCCATTATACCACATTTCACTCCAGCGAACAGATGCTCGGCCTTTTGTGCGTAGAGAACGATTGATTTTTTGGTGATGGTAAGTTTGAATAATTCTGTGAGTGCAGTGCCGATTGCCACAGAAAGTGCAGCAGAGGAGGAAAGTCCAGAAGCAGGGATGTTTCCTCCAAATACCAGATCAAATCCTTCCAACTTATAACCGGCTTGCTGAAGCTGTGATACTACCCCCATCGTGTAGTTTGCCCAGTGTCCTTTTTTGGGAGAGAAGGAGTTGATATCAAAAACGAACTCTTCCTTAAAATCCTCTGAATAGAGCCTACAAGAAGGAAGTTTGTTTTTTTGGATTGCCACCCAGATCCCTTGTTCTATTGCGGCGGGGAAAACTAAACCTTCCTGATAGTCTGTGTGCTCACCGATTAAATTTATTCTTCCGGGTGAGAAGGCCAAAATAGGTTCACTGGCAAAAAACTCTTGGAAAGTTTGGCCAATTTTATCTTTCATGTGTTTTTATAATTGATTTTTATCAACTACCCCGATTAGTCGGGGCTGGCTGTTGAATCTCGAATGGCCAATAATCATCCTACTGTGTGCCGTTTGTATCATGCATGATTTCACGTACTTAATTAAGGGCTTTGGTTGATTGGCGGGGAACAAGTGTAGTTTCTAGTACGATAGAGATAGGGTCATCCGACACTTGCCCTTCCAGTTGGTCGAGTAAGTGAGTCACTGCTAATTTTCCCATTTCATAACCAGGCTGAGCGACGGTTGTCAGTGGTGGTTCTACCACCGCGGATGTAGGATTATTTGTAAATCCTGCAAGAGCCATGTCGTTGGGTATTTTGATTCCCATTGGCTTCCATACCGACATCAGATCCAGTGCCACCGGGTCTATCATGCAGAATACTCCGTCAGGACGATCGTTCATTGAAGCTATTTCATGTGCTATTTTCACATTTCCTTCCAGTGTGAGGTCAGAGATTTTCACCAAAGCAGGATCTGGGGTTATCCCGAACTCATTTAGCGCATGGAGATAGCCTTCTTTACGTTTTTTGCTAATGTAAAGGTCTTCAGGGCCTGATACATACATGACGCGCTTACAGCCTGTCTCCAATAAATGCTTTGTGACCTGATAGGCACCGCCTTCATCGTTGAACGTGACCCTCGATACAGGGATGTCTTCATTCACTCTGTCAAAGAGTAAAAATGGAATTTCTCTGTTATATAGATCCAATAAATGATCATACCGGTTTGTCTCACGGCTCAAAGAAATAAGCAAGCCGTCTACTTGGGAGGAGACCAACGTTCTAATGTTGGCTTTTTCCAGTTCCAGCGTTTCGTTAGATTGGCAGATCATCACATTGTATCCACGCTTGTTTGCATGATCTTGAATTCCGGAAATACAAGAAGCAAAGAAATGTGAAGTAATTTCCGGAACGATTACACCCAGCGTATTTGTACGGCTTATTCTAAGACTTTGAGCCAAGAGATTGGGCTGATAATTCATCTCCTTTGCCATCTCCACTATTCGCTTTTTGGTGTCCGGATGCAGTTCAGGAGAATCTTTTAGTGCTCGGGATATAGTCGATACAGAAACGCCCAGCTTCTTGGCAATTTCTTTCATCGTAACCTGATGACCTTTTTTCATGGGGGAAAATCATTTAATAATCCACTTTAGATGCATCCAAATTGGACGATTCTCAGCTGGAAAGATAAGGTTTTTACTCTTGGTAAACAGTAAATAAGACAGTTTCCCCCACAGCTTGTAAGGTTCTTCTATCAATGATGTCCATATTGTCACTGTGCTTGTGATGATACTGGGCAAAACCAAAATCGGGAGAAAACTCTATGATGTCTATCATAGGGATCTTTGCAAATTCATTGACAAATACATGATCGTCAGTAATTCCGGGAGAATCTTTGTAGATGAAAAAATCCCCCTGGCCAATTTGAGTAGCATTATCCCAGACTTTTTTGAGAATCCCCGAGGCATATTGACGGGAATATCCCTCCCTGTAGAATCGTGCTCCTTTGGCTCCAACCAAATCTACTAAAATGCCATAATAGGCAGAATAGTTTGGCTTATGCTTGTTTTTGGACCAATGCTGGGAACCCAGGCACCACCAGACTTGACTGTCGTCACGGGAAGCGGCAGTTTCAGGCTCGCCATCATCTTCCCCATCAAATAGTATAATGTCAATTCCTACTTCAGGTTTTAACTCTTGGGAACCGATTATCCGGGCGATTTCCAGCAACACACCCACGCCGCTGCCACCGTCATTGGCTCCATCTATAGGTTCATCGATTCGTTCGGTATCTTTGTCAGCAATTCTTCGGGTATCCCAGTGAGCTGCCAACAGTATTCTTTTGGTGGCTTGGGGATCGTAGGAAGCAATGATATTACTCAAATTCCAGGTAAGACCATCGTAGGTTTTAGCTTCGAAGTCCTGTGTTTCCACCGTAAATCCATACCCTTCAAACTTATCCAAAAGCCAGCTTTTGGTGGCTTTATGTGCTTCCGTTTCCGGTACCCGAGGACCAAAATCAACTTGTTTCTGCACAAAAGCATAGGCTGAATCGGGATTGAAAGTAGGGTAGGGCTTTACCGGTTTCTTTTCAACCTGTGTCTCAGCAGATTCTTCAGAACCCCCACATGCCCAGAGCAATGCCACTAGGGAAATAAGCCATATTCTATTCTTCATATGCCCAATCAATTTTATCTTTCATGTCTTTAACTGCAAATCCTATCGCTTTGAGTCCTGCTCTGATTTCATCCACTTTGGCATAGTCCCTGGCAGTTTTTGCCTCAGAATACAGTTGCAATAGCAAATTTAGCATCTCATTTTGAGTATTAGATTTTTCCTCGATCAATCCCAGAATATCAGTGACAAAGATGCTGAATGTCTCGATTAATTTGTTGAAAATAGCCTCTCCGAAGACGGAAGGTTTTAATTGCCCCGTGTACATAGAGTTTATTTTCTTCAGCAAGTTGAATACATGCCCAATAGCCTGCGCTGTATTGAAGTCATCGTCCATAGCCCTGTAAGCATTGGTGATGATTTGCTCCACCTGCTTGATTTGCTCTTCGTCCTGAGTTACCTCGCTTGCCTCGAACTTCAGCAACTTGGATATTCTCAGCCCATTGATCAGTTTTTTATAGCCTTTCCGTGCAGCTTGAAGCGCTTCATTGGAGAAATCCAGTGTAGAACGGTAATGTGCTGTCAGGATGAAATAACGTATGGTCATGGGACTGTAGGCCTGATCCAGAAGTTTATGGTCTCCTGTGAAAAGCTCTTGCAAGTTGATGAAATTACCCAGTGATTTACCCATCTTCTGTCCGTTGATGGTGATCATATTATTGTGCATCCAGTACTTGGCCGGATCCTGATGATTGCACGCATTTCCCTGTGCGATTTCACATTCATGATGGGGGAAAAGCAGATCCATTCCTCCGCCATGTATGTCAAATTGTTTTCCCAGATACTTGGAACTCATAGCTGTACATTCCAAATGCCAACCCGGAAATCCAACTCCCCAGGGGGAATCCCACTTCATCAAATGCTCCGGTGAAGCATTTTTCCAAAGTGCAAAATCTACCGGATTTCGCTTTTCATCCTGACCGTCCAGTGTGCGGCTTCCGCTCATTAGATTTTCCAAGTCACGTCCTGAAAGCTTGCCATACTGACTGGTTTCGTTGTATTTCAACACATCAAAATAGACTGAACCATTGATTTCGTAGGCCAATCCCTCTTTCAGAATGGCTTCTACCAACGCAATCTGCTCAGGAATATGGCCGGTGGCACGTGGTTCTATGTTCGGTTTCCAGGTATTCAAAAGTGCCATATCTCTATGGTAGCTGTCCGTATATTGCTGTGCAACTTCCATAGGTTCCAGCTGCTCTAGCTTGGCTTTTTTTGCGATTTTATCTTCTCCTTCGTCGGCATCTCCCTGCAGGTGTCCCACATCGGTGATATTTCTTACATAGCGAACCCTGAAACCCAAGTGTGTGAGGTATCGGTTTACCGTGTCAAAAGTTATGGCTGGGCGTGCATGACCCAAGTGGGCATCTCCATAGACTGTCGGCCCACAGACATACATGCCTACGAAAGGGGGATTTATGGGCTGAAACTCTTCTTTCTGCCGGGAAAGCGTATTGTAAAGTTTAAGATTATGCGATTTCATTTATAGAATCAAGATTCAAGTATCAAGAAGCAAGAACGGAAAAAGCCCGAAATTGATTCAGGCTGCAAAATAGGGGATTCGGGTGGGGAAATGAAAGGGAATAGAAAAGATGTGTTTATTTAAAATGCACTGACTTTTAGGGAATTTTCAATTACGAAATGGATCGATGAACATTTCAGCATTAATTTCACTTAGTTTATAAGTCCAGCTGATCTCAATAATTGCAAAAGCTTTTCCTTAGAAACGTTGTCAAAATCACTTTTATCAAAAATATGAATCATGTAGATTTCATTGTTTTGACTTAAAAAAATAGTATATAACCCTAGCACCGCCTGACTTTCCTTTGTTTTTACTTTCTATTGAAAGCCTGATCTTAAAAAGGTTTGAACCCAAAGGAATTCCAATTTGGTAATCATTTTCGAGTCTTTGAATTAGCTCTAGAAGGTCATTTCTTATTGAAGGGTGTTTTTTTGAAAAGACGCTTAAAAAACTTCTTTAAATCGGGAGTTGTAATTACTTCATAGCCCATTTAAAAAATCTTTGACATTCTCCTTTTTCAATTCTACTTTTTGAATCTTTTGGACCTGATTCAGACTTGACTCCAGTTCATCTATGAATCCCGGAAATTCTTCCTTTTTTTCCATATCGAACGCAATACCTTCCTTGTTCAAAAAATCAGCTATTGATTTGATTTGTTTTTTGGGTATGCTTTGATTCTTAGAGTTTCCATTTTCAGTTGAGTTTTACCCAATTTACGAGAATAGGAGAAAATAGTCTTAATTAGATTGGGGAAATCATTCCTGGATGGCCTCAGATGTACCTGTGGTTTTAGAGGCGTAAAAGAAAAGACCTTTGAAGGCTCCTTCAACTTCCCGCCATGGCGAGGCTGCTGGGGAGGCTCCTCAAAGGTCTTGATACTTATCCTTTGAGGTTTTTGAAACCTCGAAGGATTTATTTTTATGCGAGCAAAACCTTCGAGGAGATTTCTCCTTCGTTCCTCAGTCAAAATGACGCCTCAAAGGTTGCTACTTTCTTAATGCTTAAAATGTCTCACACCCGTCATCACCATGGCGACGCCGTTAGCATCACAGTAGTCTATACTCAACTGATCTTTGATAGATCCTCCGGGCTGTATTACCGCTGTGATTCCCGCCTTGTGGGCGATCTCCACACAGTCCGGGAAAGGGAAGAATGCATCTGATGCCATCACAGCGCCGTTCAGGTCAAAACCAAATGCTTTTGCTTTTTCAATTGCCTGAAGCAATGCGTCTACACGGGAAGTTTGGCCTACACCGCTGGAGAATAGCTGGTTTTCATTGGATAAGATGATGGTGTTTGATTTGGTGTGTTTACAGATTTTTGCCGCAAAGACCAATGCATCTTTTTCCGCTTCGGTAGGGGCTTTTTTGGTGGCAACGGTAAAGTCAGCTTTTGTTTCGGTAGCCAAATCTTTGTCCTGCTCTATTACTCCATTTAGCAGGGTCTTGATCATTTTGGTGCCGGGAAGATCCATTTTCTGTTTGAGCAGAATTCTGTTTTTCTTGCCTTTCAAAACTTCCAAAGCTTCTTCTGTAAAATCAGGGGCGATCAGCACTTCGAAGAACAAGGAATGCATTTCCTCAGCTGCATCCTTATCTACGGGTTGGTTGGTTACCAGCACCCCGCCGAAAGCAGAAGTAGTATCTGCATCGAAGGCTTTTTGATACGCTTCTTTTACTGTAGGTGCCAGAGCTACTCCGCAGGCATTGGTATGCTTTAGGATTGCAAAGGCTGTTTCGCCTTTGAACTCAGCGATCAAATTCACGGCGGCATCCACATCCACCAAGTTGTTATAGGAAAGTTCTTTGCCGTTCAGCTGATCAAAAAGAGCTTCCATGTTTCCATAGAAATGGGCACTTTGATGTGGGTTTTCTCCGTAGCGAAGAGCCTTTGCTTTGGTTTCGGAAACTTTCAGCGCAGGAATATTTTCTTCTCTATTGAAGTAGTTGAAAATATGCGTGTCATAATTGGAAGACACCTGGAATGCCTGAGTCGCAAAATAACGACGGTCAGCAAGGGTAGTAGCTCCATCCTGTTCGGACAGTCTTTGCTCCAATTCTGTGTACTGATCTTTGGATGCGATGATGGTCACGTCTTTGAAATTCTTAGCCGCTGCACGGATCAAAGAAATTCCTCCGATATCGATTTTCTCAATAATATCAGCTTCAGAAGCCCCAGAAGCCACAGTTTCCTCAAATGGATACAAATCCACTATTACCAAATCAATGGCAGGAATATCGTATTCTCCAGCCTGGGCCACATCACCGCCATGGTCTCTTCTATAAAGAATACCGCCGAAAATCTTTGGGTGAAGGGTTTTTACTCTGCCTCCAAAGATAGAAGGGTAACTGGTCAACTCTTCTACTGGAATCACTTCAGCTCCTTGTTCTTCGATAAACTTCTGGGTTCCCCCGGTGGAATAGATGGTTACTCCGTGTTTTTTCAACAGAGCTATAATAGGTTCGAGATTGTCTTTATAATAGACCGAAATAAGGGCTGATTGAATTTTTTTTGTAGCCATTGGGCAATGGATTTGTTTGATTTCTTTAAGGAAAGCTTAGTCCGCTCCAGCGGAATGCAAAGGTAGGGAAAAAGGTCGAAAAGGGCTTGGCTTCTAATCAATCCGGAGCGTGTTTTTTATGTAGAAGTCTTCCAGTTCTTATAGGCTGTGTTCATGCAATGTGCGCAGGGGCGAAACCCATTTTTAATAGCTTCGTGTTCTGAGTTAAAGAAAACTCTGTTTTCTCGGTTCATTCGTTTACCGGATTTACATCGGAGAGTGCCGTATATTTTTAGTTTGCTATTTCCACCAAAGCTAACTTCCCGCTGCTTGATTTTAGTTAGTAAATCCCCTGCGCTTATTTTAGAATGCATTAACATTTAATTCAAAGCATCGTGAAAAATTATGCCTAGTGTATGTCTTTCACCTGAAAGGACTTCACTTACACCATGCTTCATATTTATGCGGAAATAGCCTTTAGTACCTTTCACTGGACGGAAGTTGGTTGTGAAAATCAGCATATCGCCTTTCTTGGGTTGTAGTACTATAGCTTTTGATTGTGCTCTGGGGATTTGTTGGGTCAATACAAATTCTCCTCCTGTAAAATCCTTTTCAGGTTCGTTTAGGAACAGTACTGCTTGCATCGGGAAATATAGCTCTCCATATAGATCTTGATGCAATGTATTATATCCTCCTTTTCCATACTTTAAAATCAATACAGTTGCTTTAGTTTGGGTAAGCGAGTTACATTGATTGAGGAGTTGCTGATGGGTATCGGGAAACTTTGTGTTTAAATTCAATACCTCCATCCATTGATTTGCGATACACGCTAGTTTAGGGTAGATACTTTCTCTTAGCTCTTGAATATGTTCAGGTAAGGGATAATTGAAGTATTTGTATTCACCCACTCCAAAACGGTAACGTTCCATCACAACCGTTTTTCTGTAAAGACTGGAATTGGTATAATCCTTTATCAATTCGCTACACTGCTCGCCTGAAAAGAGATTAGGGATAAGGGCAAAACCTTTTTCGTGCATTTCTTCTACTATGATTTGCCAATTGATAGATGCTATTTTTTCTTTCATTGGTTCTCATTTGCTGATTCGCCAGCTCTTTTAAATTTTACTTTCTGTAAGTATTCGGTACTGTCTTTGCCTAGGTGTATCTTTTTGAATTGTTGCATTTCAGTTATTTTGATTGAATGCAAAGATTTAGACAAAGGAGGGGTGAAAAAACCCGAAACTTGCTCAATGTCTCCCATAGGCATGGGTAATTATGTTAAATTATCTTCCCAGTTCCACCTTAAAAGTAGTACTTACTCCTGACTGGCTGCTTACAGAAATATTTGCTCCTATGCTGTCTGCAAAATCCTTACAGAGCATTAGTCCTATTCCCGTTCCCTGCTCTCCGTTTGTTCCAGCCGTTGAATACTGCTTTTTATTGAATAGATTATCGATCTGAGCTTGACTCATCCCTATTCCACTGTCTTCGATCAGGATGGTATTGGTATTAACAGGATCTGTTTTTACGGTTATTGTCCCGCCTGCGGGAGTGAATTTGATAGAATTGGAAAGAATATTCCGAATGATAAAACTCAGTCTTTCTCTGTCATTGGAAATTTTAAGGCAGGGAGGGATATGGTTTTTCAATTGTATGTTTTTTTGTTCAAGTTGCTTGGCAAATAGGTCCTGATTTTCAGAAACAAGCTCTGCGAGTGAGAATTCAGTCTTATCTATCTGGTCAGAACTCATTTGAGTCCTAGCCCAGGTAAGCAAATTTGATAATAGGATTGAGGTTGTTCGGGTGTCTGTAGCAATATTGGACAGAATATAGTCCATCTCTTTCTGACTGAGTTCCCCGGATTGCCAGAGATCGAGAGAATTGTTTAGCGATGAAAAAGGTGTCCGCAGGTCATGCGAAATAATAGAGAATAGCTTGTCACGGAATTTATTTGCTTTTTTGAGGGCAAGGTTAGTTGTGTTTAGTTCTGTTGCTTGCAACTGTATATGCCGGTTTTGGGACTGTACTTTTGCATTCACCTGTTCTAATTCTGAATGGGCGGCGCGGAGTTTTTGGTTGATCTTTCGCTGGTACCACACCAGTACGATCAAAAATAGGCCTACTGCTATAGCAATGATCAACAATTCGTTTTTCCGCTGAATAGCGAGTTCTGCCAGCTCCCTATCTTTAGTTAGTTTCTGATTTTCAAGTTCCTTTTTTTCACTTTCATATTGGATTTGCAATTCATCACGGATTTTTTGTCTGGATTCATTGAAAATGGAATCTTTACTGGCTTCCTTGATGAGCATATATTCAAAGGCATTTTTGTAATCTTGAGTTTCAGCAGACAAATGAGACATTCTGCTTGCGGCTATATTGATCTGATAGTTTGAATGTGTGGCTTGGGCTATCTCATATGCGCGAGAGGCATATGCTAAGGCTTTGGGAAGTGAGTTGTCATCTCTATGGTAATTAGAAAGCGTTCCAAGAGAGGAAAGCTTGCCTTCAGTATCATTCAGCTCCTCGGCAATTTCCAGTGACCTAGTCAGCAGTAGGATACCTTTCTGTTTCTCTCCCGATTCATAATATATTTCCCCCAGCTGAATCAGGGTGTTGATAAGGCCGCGCTTATCCTGAAGTTTTTCCTTGATAGCTTTCGATTTCTCTAAGTATTCCTTCGTCATATTGAAGTCATCCTCTTCATTCCATGACTGCCATCGATCTAGGTAATAGCTCCCAAGATTGTTATAAAGTAAGCTCATAGCCCGTTCATGGTTGATTTTTTGAGCTAATTTTAGTGATTTCTGATATTGTACGACCGCTTTTTCAAGCTCCCTAAGCCTATAGTGAATGTTGCCAAGGTTCATGGTGGATTCGATCATACCTACACTATCCTGAATGGTTTCCCGAATGCTAAGCGCTTCTAAATGTGCGCTCAATGCATTTTCGAAGTCAGCCTTTATCAGATTGGCTACACCTATTATATTTAGGCAATTGGCCTCAATCTTTTTGTAACCAAGTTTTTTTGCAAGTGCTTTAGCCTCTTGCCCGTACAGAATTGCCGTATCCTGATCGAAGGTATAATAGAGCTTGCTAAGAGCCAAAAGACTTGACGCTTTGATCGAATCATCGTCCGTCTGCTCAACAATCATCTTCAGACTATCAGATTGGGAATGTTGAATTGGCAATACGAATGGTAATATCCATACCAGTAAGTGTGGAATCATATAAAGGCGTTAGTTTAAAAACTTATTTTGGGTTGGTGATAAAGACGATAAAGTAAATATGCATTTGAATGCCTGAATATCAAACTTCTGAAACATCTAGGTACGCATTTCTCTATCAACATAGTATTCTTTCAAGAGAAAAAGGTTTGAGTACAATTTGTTTGGTGAATGCCCCAAAACTTAGAAAAATGTTCGCTTACGCACAAAAAAGCTCCTGCTCGGACAGGTTTGTTTTAGTGAAAGACTGTTGAAATGGCTAAAAAGGCGGTTTTTACTAATGGCACAATCTCTGAAAAGTACCGGTGGATTAAACTATAAATCAATTCGCTATGACCTTCTCGAAAATTACAGCCTTTGTCCTTCTCCTTTTCTTATTGGGCACGGTAGTGCAAGCGCAAACTGAAACCCGCTTGCCGGGATCATTCCGGGCAATTGAATCTAGCGGAAGCTGGGATGTCTTTATTACGCTTGGATCTAAAGATGAAGTAAAGCTGGTGTCTCAAGGCTTCGACTTGAATAAGGTGATCACTGAAGTGAAAAACGGAAAACTTGAAATCTCACTGGAAAGAGGGAATCACAGAAATGTCAATTTTGAAGCTTATATAACTGTGCGTGAACTGGAAAGTATAGGTTCCGGCGGTTCTGGAAATATGACGTTGGAATCAAATATTAGCTCAGACAAATTTAATATAGGACATTCCGGAAGTGGAAAAGTGAAGGTGAAAATGTTAAATGTTGGATCATTGAATGTAGGAATGAGCGGATCGGGGAATCTGTATGTAGAAGGAGGAAGTGCCGATAAAGTCAATATTGGTCAGTCAGGATCAGGAGATTTCGATGGGCTGGACTTGATGGCCAATTCAGTGAAAGTGGGAAAATCAGGTTCAGGAGATACATCCATAAGTGCAAGTGAGAACCTTACCGTCGGATCTTCAGGGTCGGGTAATGTCTACTACAAGGGAAATCCAAGCAATAAAAAAATCTCAAGTTCCGGTTCAGGTAAAGTCATTAAGAAGTAGCCGGTATCCGGGCTGGAGAATCAAGAAGTTAGAGCCCGGAAACAAGAGTTGGAGGTTAAAGCTTACCGGATTTACCACCTCGCCACTTCAACTTATTACAATCTTCCAATTTTTAAATATTTCAATATTCTCATCAAACCATGCTCAAAAACTACTTTAAAATACTCGTTCGAAATACGCGGAAAAACCCGCTGTACATGTTTATTAATGTGTTTGGGCTAGCTGTGGGAATGGTCGTGAGTATTTTGATTTTCTTATTTGTGCAGCATGAGCTAAGCTACGACAGGTACCATGCAAATGCGGATCGGATTTATAGAGTTTCCAGAGCTTGGTTTAATCCGGATGGTGAAATCAGTTTACATCTGGGACACACTGCTCCACCTTTTGGGCCGTTGATCCAATCTGATTTTAGTGAGGATGTGGAAGCAGTTGGGAGGTTTTTCCACTATGATCCTTTGGTGAAATATGAGAATAAGGCATTTGAAGAGGAGAACTTTTACTTTGTAGACCCGGAGGTGTTTGATATTTTCTCATTTAAGATGATCGAAGGGGAGTCAAAGGAGGCACTGGCTAACTCAGACGGATTGATCATAACGGAATCCATGTCCAAAAAGTACTTTGGTGAAGAGAATCCCATAGGCAAGGAATTAGATCTTAACATTGCAGGCCAAGAGGCAACTTTTCAGGTTCGGGGCCTTATGGAAGACATGCCTGACAATTCCCATTTCCATGCTGAATTTCTAGCTTCTATGGCTCCTGTTATAGATTTCTATGGCGGCCAGGAAGCTTTTATGAGCAATTACGGAGGGAACAACTTCTCCACGTTTGTATTACTCAATGAAGGAGTGGATTACAAAGCATTCGAATCCAGACTTCCAGAACTCATAGATAGGCATATGAGCGAATACCAGCCGGGAATCCCTGCCTCTAAGGGAACGCAGCTCTTTATGTGGCCGATGACTGATGTGCATCTCTACTCAAATCTGGACTCTGAGATGGAGCCAAACGGCAATATTGATTATGTCTACGTCTATCTGGCTGTTGCGCTGTTTATACTGCTGATCGCCTGTATCAACTTTATGAATCTCTCCACTGCCAGATCCTCTATGAGATCTATGGAAGTGGGCTTGCGCAAAGTGATGGGTGCTGATAAAAGCCGCCTCATCAGACAGTTCATGGGAGAATCATTTATGATGACGACGATTTCGATGATTTTCGCCCTGATTCTAGTCTATCTGTTTTTACCGACATTTTCCAATTTCACAGGCAAAGAATTTAGCCTGAACTTCATACAAAACCCTGAATATGTATTGGGTTTAGTCTCCTTGGTGCTTATCGTAGGTTTGGTATCGGGTAGTTATCCGGCATTATTTCTTTCAGGGTTTTCTCCTGCCAAAGTACTCAAGGGAGCATTCAAAGCCGGGAAAGGGCATGAGCAATTCCGGTCAGTTTTAGTTGTCGGGCAATTTGCGATTTCTGTAGTGCTGATCGTCGCTGTGCTGGTTGTAGTGCGTCAACTGGATTTTATGCAGAGCAAGGATTTGGGTTTTGAGAAAGAAGATATTGTCGTGCTTCCTTCTAGTTCTGCTATTCAGGAAAATTATCTGATTATCAAAGATAGGTTGGAAAGTCATCCGGGAATTAATGCAGTAAGCGTTTCCAGTCGGGTTCCCTCTGGCCGACTCCTGGATTCTCAAGGAGGCACTGCGGAGATTGACGGAGAAATGACACAACTCAATGTGCGGATTGCGGATGTGGAGGTAAGCCATAATTTTCTGGATACCTACGGGATTCCGGTAGTAGCAGGAAGAGATTTTGATTATAATCTGGCAAGTGATTCTACTGAAGCCTTTATCCTAAATGAAGCTGCAATCAGGGAGATCGGTTGGACAAGCCCGGAAGAAGCCATAGGTAAAAAATTCCATTATGGAGGCAAGCGTGGCTTTGTGACCGGAGTGATGCAAAACTTTCACTTTGAATCACTACACCAGCCGATCGTGCCATTGGTATTTATGGTTCCTCAGGACAGAAATAATCTGATCAGTCTAAAGATAAATGCTGAAAATAAAGAACAAACGTTGGCCTATCTGCAGGAGGAATGGGCAGCACTTAGACCTGATTTTCCATTTGAACCCCTATTTGTGGATGAGGGATTCAACAGACAATATGAAGCAGAAGAGCGGGTGAAAACCATTTTTACCTTCTTCTCCGGATTAGCCGTGATCATCTCTATTCTGGGATTATTTGGGCTGACTACTTTTGCCACACAGCAGAGAACACGGGAAATTGGCATCCGCAAAGTAATGGGAGCAGCGACAGCAAACATTCTGATTTTACTGGGCAAAGACTTTCTGAAACTTGTATTGATTGGTTTTGTCATTGCAATTCCGATCTCTTGGTTTGGGATGTCTGGCTGGCTGGAAGGCTTTGCTTATAAAATCGGAATCAACTGGACCGTATTCTTGTGGGCGGGACTGATTGCGGGTGCAATAGCAGCTATCACAGTGATGTCACAGTCTTTGAAAGCAGCTTGGGCAGATCCTGTAAAGAGTATAAAGAGCGAGTAAAATGAAAGTAGCAAGTAGTTAGTATCAAGAATCAAGAGACAAGAATCAAGAGACAAGAATCAAGAAGAAAGGAAAGTCGGTGATAACCTGAAATCATTGACATACTCAGCACTAAGTATCAGACATCGGTATTAACCTTTAATTCTTAAACATAAGAGAGACAAGAGGCTAGAATAGAGAAAGAAAATCTACTCGTGCAACTTTTCCTTAGGAATATGCATCTAATGAAAGGAAGCTGGATCAGTCCTTAAAAAGTAATTCCTTCATCATTTCAACTTTACCGCATCCTAACCTTTAGAACTCAGTAATTTTACAATCCACCATGGCAAACAAGTCTTTAATATTTTGCAATCTTTCAATTATGCTATTATGAAAATCTCTTCAAAAATTATTGCTTTTGCTGTCTCTGCATTGATGCTGGCATCTTGCGTCCATGCGCAACAATCAGAAACTCGAACTCCTGGACATTTTACCAAAGTACATTCCGGTGGTAGCTGGGAAGTGATTATGACTGAGGGCAATAAGGAGGAAATTAAAATCGAAGCCAGAGGAGTGGCTCTGGATAAAGTCAAAACTGAAATTAACGGAGATGTCTTGAGTGTGGGCTTGGTGAAGGGGAATTACAACAATGTCAAATTGAAATTCTACATCACCTACAAAGAATTGGAAGGAGTAAAGTGCTCAGGTTCCGGAACGATTGAAGTGACTTCCCCCGTAAAATCTGAAGTGTTTTACGCAGGTCTATCCGGATCAGGAGATGTATTAATGGACAAGCTTGAAGCCCGTGAGCTTTCGGTATCTATCTCAGGATCTGCCGATCTTAAAATCAAAGGAGGGAAAGTAGATCAGGCTGAAATCAAACAATCGGGTTCCGGAGATTTCCATGGGGAAAATTTGACAATCGCCGAATTGGAGGTAAGCAAGTCAGGCTCTGGAAATACGCACGTAGGAGACTTGGGAAAAGTATCGGTGAAAGCTTCAGGATCAGGAGATGTGATTTATTCCGGTTCTCCCACTATTGGAGAAATTAAAACATCAGGATCAAGCAGTTTAAGAAAAAGATAGAATCGGAAAACTTATTAATTAATCCCCCGGACAAAAGTTTGGGGGGGGATCAAATCTAGTTTTTAACCGTAGGGGCTAGGTAGTTTGGCAAGCGCACTAACCAAGGTTTTCGTAGGGCACAGTGAACAAACTCATCCATTTATCACACTCAGAGATCTCAATTCGATGGAAGTCCTAAGTTCGGATTCCATTCCTGCTGAAAGCCACATGGCTGTCACTCCCGGTACATACAATAATTTAGACCCTATTGTAAAAATTGTCAAAGATGAGTTGTTTGTGCTTTTTCCCAATTCCCCTGAAATGTATGTCTATGGGATCCCTGAATTGAAATTGAAAAGAAAATGGGATTTGAATCCCGGTAAAAGTTACAAACAGATTTTACCGACCAGGGATGAGGCATCATTTGAAGGGTTTTTAAATACCTTAGCAGGTTCAGGATATACCGATTTTGTGCTTTCAAATGACTATTTATTGACGCAATTTAATGGTTTTGCTCTGCAAGAAGAAGTAGATAAACTTCCACGGGATTACATTGGGGGATCAGAGTATGTCGAGTTGGCAAATTAAGTATAAATCAATACCCAATTACCAGATATTCAAAGGTCAAGAGAAACTATGGCAAGGCAAAATGGATGTGAAACTATGGTCAGTACGTGATGTGCTTTATTCGAGTGCCAAACCTGGAGAAGACCCCGAAGCAGTCGAGAAGGATATGCAGACTATCTATTTTTATGAATTGAAGTAAACCTATTCTAAAATTTGCTGTGGTTTTTTCAAACATTCTCCTTCGAATTCAGCTTCTACACTAAAGCTGTTAGCTATGAAAGGAAAGAATATTGTTATCATTGGGGGAAATTCAGGGGTTGGAAAATCGGTTGCTGAACTCGCCCTGGATATTGGGGCAAATTTATATCTCTATTCAAGAAGTGGGGAAGGAAACCATCAAATCGATGTAACAGATGGCTTTTCAGAATTGCAGGATTTACCAGAGGTAATCGATGGGTTGGTTTATTGTCCAGGATCTATCAATCTGAAACCATTTCATAGGATTTCCATGGAGGATTTTAAGTCAAAATGGATATTAACTTTTTTGGAGCGGTCAAAACGCTTCATGCTTGTCTGAAAAATCTTAAAAAATCCAAGCATGCATCGGTGGTATTATACAGCACTGTTGCGGTGCAGACTGGCATGGGGTTTCATGCGGGTATTGCTTCGGCAAAGGGTGCCGTGGAAGGCTTGGTGCGATCCCTTGCAGCAGAGTGGGCATCCAACAGTATCAGGGTAAATGCCGTTGCCCCTTCCTTGACGGATACACCGTTGGCAAAACAGCTCGTAAGCACGGATGAAAAACGGGCAGTTTCTGACAAGAGACATCCCTTGGGGCGGATAGGAATGCCGAAGGATATTGCTGAAGCTACCTGTTTTCTGCTAAGTGATAAATCCTCCTGGATCACGGGTCAGATACTCCATGTGGATGGTGGAATGTCGTCTTTGAAATAGCCGTATTGCTTTCGGACCTCACTCTTCTATAAAATCTATCGGTATTTCAGTTGACTTTCTATAAAGTAGTTGCTTAGCTTTATATATGAAGCGTTTTCTACTCATCGGGTTAATCCCCCTAGTCTTTTCTTTTTCCTGCTCAACACCCGGATCCAAGCCTTCTTTCATCAACACCGTCACAGGCTCGATCTCCGTTGATTCTATGGGAATCACTTTGATTCATGAGCATATGCTGGTGGATTTTATCGGAGCCGATTCCGTTTCTCCTGAGCGGTATGACCAAGACGAAGTAATTGCTAAAGTTTTGCCGTATTTGCTGGAAGTAAAGCAATTTGGAGTGAAGACGATCTTTGACTGTACACCTTCCTATTTGGCAAAGGATGTGGTGTTGCTGAAAAAGCTAAGCGAGCTCTCAGGAATCAAATTAGTCACAAACTCCGGATTCTATGGAGCTGTAGATAATAAGTATTTGCCGGCGTTTGCTTTTGCTGAAAGTGTTGAAGAACTGGCGAACCGATGGATTGAGGAATTTGAAAACGGAATAGGGGAGACAGGAATCAAACCGGGATTTATTAAGATCTCTGTAAACGAGGAAATTCCTCTTCTGGAAATCGATGCAAAACTGGTCAAGGCAGCAGGGCTCACGCATCAGAAGACCGGACTGCAAATAGCTTCCCATACGGGGACTTGGGCTACTGCAAGTCAGGAAGTAGCTATTTTGCAGGAAATGAAAATTTCCCCTTCAGCATTTATTTGGGTTCACGCACAAGCCGAGCAGGATTTTCAGAATTATCTCACTGCTGCAAACTTGGGCGTGTGGATCAGTCTGGATGGAATAGGATGGAGCGTGGATGAGTACATCGATCGCTTACTTTTTGCCAAGGAAAATAAATTTTTGGATCAAGTGCTGATTTCCCATGATGCCGGATGGTATGATCCTGAAAAGTCAGCGGGTGGTGATTTTGTGCCCTTCACCAATATTTTCCAAAAACTGATGCCCGCATTGAAGGAAAGGGGATTTACAGCATCAGATTGGAAGATGCTGTTGGAACAAAACCCGAAAAGTGCTTTTGGAAAGTGAAATTCTCAATTTAAATGATCAATTTTCAAGTAAGGGAGGAGGTATTTATTTTAGCCTGAATCCCATTCTGTAAGTAGCCATTAAGTACCAAGGCCAATATCCGCCAAAAGAAGACATACTTACTACAGCGGAATTTCGTCTGTTCTCATTTTTGTTTTTCCAATCGAAAGCGATCTGCTGGGTATAGCCTAATCTGATATAACGCTCTACAGTATATTGATGCACATAGTAGTTTTCAATATCATTATAGATCAAGTATGAGCCTCCATACCCATTTTCACTTCCTATTTGGAAGGAAGGCCCAAAAGCTAAGAATGCTCTGAAGTCATTTTTTGTTTTCAATACATCGTATTTAAAAGTCACGTTTGTAAAAAGTCCAGATGAATTGTCTTGCTTATTTCTTTCATCCTCATCCCAATATCCAATAGACTGATAATATGTTAATGATGGATTAAGAGAACTTCTTTTACCTAAGGCAAAACTTAATTCGTTACTAATATTAACCCCTAGAAGCCCCCCATTTCCATCTATAGTGGGTCCTACTCCCACATAATATATCAACTTGTCTTTGTCTTGGGCAAAGGCGATTGATTGTAAAAAGCATAGGGTAATTGCAATGACAATAAGAGAGGACTTTTTCATAAAAAGGAATTTAGTTATGCTCAAATATATGGATAAAATCAGCTTTAACTAAAAATTAAAATCCATCACATGAGCTTTGATTGCTGCTTTTGCCAATGCTATTTTTCTCAAGGTTTTTTCATCATCTGCTGGCACCAAATCCTTGATAGAATCCATAGTATGTTCATAATAGTCCGTCCAGGTATGAAGGATTTTTTGCTCTTCCTCCTTCGATCCACCTTCAGCTATAGCTTTTTTGCTAAGCTGAACCTCCGATAGCAATCGTATCTGGGCTTTAGCTGCAATCAGAAGTACTAGTTGATCAACAGTTTTGGCATCGGCATTCAGCAAGGTGTATGCGCTCACCAAAGCCGCCGTCCCTACATTCCGCATGGTTTTTTGGGAAACTTTATCCAGCCTGTCATTATCTGTATGATAAAATTGATCAGTAAAATGCCAAAGCAACAGTCCGGGAATATCCGCCTGAAGGAATGGCGTATGATCAGATCCTCCTTCGAATGGATTGGTTTTTACCACCCAATCAGCGTATTTGCCCTGCGCTTCAAAAGCGGTTATGATAAAATCGTTTAGGTAATGCGGTTTCATTTGTTCTACTGTCATGGGAGAACCACCCCATTCACTGTGCTTGTCTTCTCCCCGAGTCCAGATCGCACTCGGATCAGGCATTTTTTCGATTAGAAAGGTGCCACCTGTTAAGTCTGTATTTTCGCCTACCATATCCAAGGAAATTCCCCAGTTGATATCGGCTTTCCGCTTTTCCTTTTCCTCTATGTATCTTCTGGTGGAAATTATCTCATCTCCCCAGAGAAAGGTCAAGGTACGCTTCAGATCAAGCTTTCCTTGTCGGATCAAATCTGCTGTGATTGTAGCCATTTCCAGTTGGGTGCCTACTCCGGTAGCATTGTCATTTGCCCCCGGTTCTTGAATGTGGGCGGAGAACACCAGACTTTCCAGTGGCAATTCGCTTCCTTTCACGTGGGCAACTACGGTGAGTTCCTCTGAGTCATAGATCTTGGTTTCTACTTTCACCTGTACTTTTACTTTGCCTTTTGCCAGCCCGGCTTTCAGTTTTTCTTTGGCTTCGAAAGAAAGTGCAATTGCCCAAGTAGGATTATCCACGTCATACCTCAAGCCCCGGAATTGGATAGAAGTAGTGTTTTTCTCAGGTTGCAAGTATTCAGGCATATCGTAAGTCAGCACGCCCAATGCTCCATTTTCCTTCACTGCTGATTGCATATTTCTATAGCTTAATACATCAGAGAAAATGATTTTTCCTTTTACGAATTCTTCTTTAAGCTGGTCTTTATGCTCTATATAGACTATTTCTGCGCCAATTCCATCAGGAGGAGTGGAGGAGGAATATTGATAGATCATGTTTCGGTTGGTATTTGATGAAAGTAAAGTTTCATCTGAACCGGCTATTTTCAATAAAGCAGCAACCGGCTCCCAAGTGGGCTGCCTCATCTCCCTGGTTTCTATCCGGTAGATGAATAGATCGGAGTCGGTAGCATTTCCCTCCAAAACATACCCTGCTGCTTCTAGCTTTTCAGCAATCCGATAAACGGCGTTATTGAACCCGGTATTTCCGGCAATTCTCCAGTATTGCTCCACAAAAGCAACCGTTTCATAAGCTAAGTCACCTTGGAATTCGGGTCTTACCAACTTGAAATATGGATCAGTGATTTTTTGAAGAGGAGCTTTTTGGGCAAAGGAAGCTATGCTTAATCCTAGTGAAAAGAGGAGGAAAATAGGTTTGAGAATCATTCTGAAAACTTGAGTTCTTATGTAGTAAGGGCGCAAGATAGAATTTTGCGTTTATTTCTTTCCGAGTTTAAACCGCATTTTATAAGTAGCGTTTAGATACCATGGCATGGAATTGTCAGCTCCAAATGCGGAAAGACTCACTGCATTTTTTCGGTTTGGATTCTTAGAGTTCCATTCAGCCTCTAATTCTAGCATTAAACCTACCCGCTGATATTTGTTGACAACATAAGCAGTTGAAGGGACTTCTGAATAAGAGCCACGAATGAAGGACTCTCCACCAAGCTGTAGTGAGGGTCCTGCCGAAAAAGCCAACTTGAGTCCGGAAGGGCGTTGGATAATGTCGTATTTGAAAGATGGGGTTATAAAAATACCTGAAGACTGTTCACTATTCTTTCCATTGGAATAAATTGGTAGTGTTTTCTCATCATAACTACCTAGAGATTGATAAAAAGAGAGACCTGCATTAAACGAAGTTCTTTTTCCTAAACGTACATTTAATTCGTTCGAGAAGTTTAGTCCCCATAGCAAATTCATTCCGTCAATGGATGAACCGAATCCTACGGTGTATTGTAATTTAGGTTCTTCTTGAGCATAAGATGCTATTGGAAATAGACTCACGAACAAAAGGATGGGAAATAGTAGATTTGTTTTCATGATAAAAAGGTTTTAAAAGTTGTTTTAACAAACATCTAATAATCTTTTCATTAAAAAATAGTCTTTAGTTTATTTTAACTAAAGACTTGTTAAATTGTTATAATTCAAGTTTTTAATCTATATCTCATTAGTGTCTTCTCCCATTATTCAAAATTCTCATACCAAATTTTCTTTGTCGGATTTTAGGAAGCCACCTTGGCTGATTACCTTTGCGCATGGCAGAACAAATCTTGATCCTCGATTTCGGTTCTCAGTACACTCAACTCATCGCCCGAAGAGTTAGAGAACTGAATGTTTATTGCGAAATCCACCCCTATAATAAAGTTCCGGAGATCACTTCTGATATCAAAGGAGTGATACTTTCAGGTTCCCCATGCTCTGTGCGGGATGAAGGTTCACCTGATTTGGACTTAGATGCTTTAAGAGGTAAGCTCCCAATTTTAGGTGTATGTTACGGTTCACAGTTATTGGCTCAAAAATACGGTGGAGAAGTGCTTCCCTCTGAGATTAGAGAGTATGGCCGCGCCAACCTGAATCATATTGACAATCACTATGATTTGTTGAAAGAAATGAGTCATGGTTCCCAAGTGTGGATGTCCCACGGAGACACGATAAAGAATCTGCCGGAAAATTTCGAAGTGATAGCCGGCACTGACTCAGTTCGTGTGGCTGCGTTCAAAATTCAGGATGAAGAAACCTACGGTATTCAATTCCACCCTGAAGTAACTCACTCTACAGAAGGTAAGAATTTGCTTAGAAACTTTGTAGTTGGAATCTGCGGCTGTGCCCAAGATTGGACTTCAGATGTGTTTATTGATGCGAGCATATCCGATTTAAAAGCTAAAATAGGAACAGATAAAGTAGTAATGGGGCTGTCGGGAGGAGTGGATTCTTCTGTAGCCGCTACGTTGATTCACCGTGCGATTGGTGATCAGCTGATCTGCGTATTTGTGGATAATGGCTTGCTCCGCAAAAATGAATTCGAAGAAGTTCTGGAATCCTACAAGCACATGGGGTTGAATGTGATCGGTGTAGATGCCAAGCAGAAATTTTATGATGCGCTTGCCGGTATCACTGATCCTGAAGCGAAGAGAAAGGCTATTGGAAATGCATTCATTGAGGTTTTCGATGAAGAGTCTAATAAACTGGAAGGCGTAAAGTGGCTTGGACAAGGAACCATCTATCCTGATGTGATCGAGTCGATCTCTGTAAAAGGCCCTTCTGCTACAATCAAATCACATCATAATGTGGGAGGCTTGCCGGATTTTATGAAGCTTTCTGTAGTGGAACCTTTGAATACATTGTTTAAAGATGAAGTTCGCGAAGTGGGACGTGCACTGGAGATAGTCGAAACAATTATTGGCAGGCATCCATTCCCGGGACCGGGGCTTGGAATCCGTATTTTGGGAGATGTTACTGCTGAAAAGGTGAAAACACTTCAGGAGGTAGATCATATTTTTATCAAAGGCTTAAAAGATCACGGTCTTTACGATGACGTTTGGCAAGCAGGAGCAATGTTGCTGCCTATCCAATCCGTAGGCGTAATGGGCGATGAGCGTACCTATGAAAAAGTGGTTGCTCTAAGAGCTGTCGGCTCTGTGGATGGCATGACTGCTGACTGGATCCATCTTCCATATGAATTCTTGGGCAAGATCTCCAATGATATCATCAACAAAGTGAAAGGTGTGAACCGCGTGGTTTATGATATCTCTTCCAAGCCACCTGCTACGATAGAGTGGGAATAGAAATTTGAAATCTAAAATAATAAAACCCGGGGTAAAATCTTCGGGTTTTTACTTTTCAAGGCTTTTCGGCCTGAACTTTGGGTTTGAAAATAATGGGTTAAATTTGCACTCCCAGTTTGATGTTTGATTCACTTCTATAAAATGAAAAAAATTCTTTTAGCAGTTCCGGTATTTTTCATCTTGAGTTTTTCCATTGCTCAAATTCCTACACCGGATGCTTATCGTAAGGCGCAGTCCGAACTTGCTTCCAAAAATTATTGGGAAGCCATCCCGCTATTCAAGCAATTTACTGATCCAAAGGAGTATGGTAACTTGGCCAACTACGCTGCATTCCATCTGGCAGAAGCATCACTTGGAGCCAACCAGCCTGCACAGGCAGTAGCCGCTTTGGAACCCGTAGTCACAGCTAACTGGGCGAAATCTGATCAGGCTAAATACCTTTTGGCTATAGCATATTTTAAAAACCAACAAAACATCGAAGCACTTCGGCTTATCAAAAAAATTAAGGATGGCTCCATTATGGAGATGGCTTTTAATGCTACATACGAAAACTTAGAGCAGGTGAGTGCAAGTTTTATGATAGCCAATCTTTCTGAGTTTAAAGACAATCGCGGCTATGGAGAGGCACTTAAGCGTGTTTTGGAAAAGCAAAGCGTACTTTCAGCCACCGAGCGGGCAGCTTACTATGAGCTTCAGGGAAAAGCGAATGAAAGAAAAAATGTAGTGAAAGATCAGGTGCTGGATATCGTGGTGATTTTGCCGTTTACTAATTCATCCCGCACAAATTTGTCCGGCATTGCCCAGAATGATTTTGTCTTCGAATTGTATCAGGGCTTGAAATATGGAGTTGAGGAATTGAAGCGAAAAGGGACTGGGGTCAATATGTTGACTTTTGATTCAAAGAGAGATGAGGCACATTTGCAGGCCTTATTGGCAGATCCTGCTATTGCTTCTGCGGATATTATTATTGGACCGATATACCCTGATGAAGCAGATGTGGTGAGCAATTTTGCGGAAACGGCTAGAATACCATTTGTTCATCCACTTTCTAACTTAGGCGATAGATTCGAAGAGTTGGATTATAGCTACCTCTTCAGGCCTTCGGTAAGTTCTATTGCAAATGGAATTGTGGATGGGTTGAAAAAACAAAATTGGGGAGAAAGAGTAGCGATAGGATACAGTGGCAGTGCCCGTGATGAGATGTTGGCCAAAATGCTGCAAGATAGGCTGGGAAGAGAAGGGTTTCAGTTGGTGGAATTTGAGCAGATTAACCCTAGGAATACCAGTGAGTTCTTACAGGGATTGGGGATTCGCAGTGGAGTGGAAAACATGTCTGTAGATCAGATTGTGTTGCTTTCTGACGATCCTGCTATCGCCCAGCCTGCATTTTCATTGATGGAATCCATCACAGCTTCCATTCCTACTCTTGTTATGGATTCTTGGTTAGGCTTTAATTTTGCCAATTATGAAATGTTGGAGTTTCCTAATTTCTACTTTATAGGGAATAACACCTTGAATTTCTATGATGAACCTATGCAGCAGTTCAGGAACAGATTTTTTGACAAATACCAGAGTCTTCCAAGTATGAACACCGTTTTGGGAGCAGAAATGATAAACTGGGTGGCTTCCAATATGTCAGATACAAAAGGCTTTGATTTGAGGAGGAACTTGGATCAGAAAGCATTTCAAGTGGGGGAATTGACTTGGGGTTTTAACTTTCAAGGCACCCATAGTAATCAATATGTACCGCTGTTTACATTAGAAGCAGGGGAACTGAAACCTTTAGATTAATCAATGAATATTTCTAAGAGTAAAGAGCTTTTTGCAAAAGCCCAAAATTTCATACCAGGTGGAGTGAATTCACCGGTTCGTGCCTTTAGAGCAGTCGGCGGGGAGCCCCTTTTTATCAAAAAAGCGGATGGGGCTTATTTGTATGATGAAGATGGGAATAAATTCATCGAGCTGATCAATAGCTGGGGGCCAATGCTTTTGGGACACAATAACCCCATGATCCGTGAAGCTGTAATGGAAGCTATGAATGATGGGACGTCTTTTGGAGCACCTACCGCCAGAGAAGTTGAGATTGCTGAACTGATCGTAAGCATGGTTCCTTCGGTAGAAAAAGTCAGAATGGTGAATTCCGGAACTGAGGCTACAATGTCTGCTATTCGAGTAGCCAGGGGATATACCGGCCGTGATAAGTTTATCAAAATGGAAGGTCATTACCATGGACATGGTGATTCCTTTCTAATTGCTGCCGGGTCGGGTGCGATGACTATGGGTGATCCTGATTCTCCGGGAGTGACCAAAGGAACGGCAAAAGATACCTTGATTGCCCCATATAATAACTTGGAGGCTATCGAGACACTGATAGCTGCTAATCCGGGTGAAGTAGCTGCGTTGATTCTGGAGCCTATTCCGGGGAATATGGGACTCTGCCTTCCGAAAGAAGGATATCTAGAAGGATTACGGGATATTTGTACGAGAGAGGGAATCGTATTGATCTTCGATGAGGTGATGACCGGTTTTCGTCTGGCAAAGGGCGGTGCGCAGGAAGTTTTCGGAGTAACTCCTGATATGACCACATTAGGCAAAATCATTGGTGGAGGAATGCCGGTAGGTGCTTATGGAGGGAAGAGAGAAATTATGGAGTTCGTTTCTCCTGAAGGCCCCGTATATCAGGCAGGCACGCTTTCGGGTAATCCAATTGCCATGGCTGCGGGATTAGCGATGTTGAGATATTTGAACGATCATCCGGAAGTTTATAAAGAATTGAATCACATCGGTGCATCATTGACAGATGGAATAAAAAGTATCAATCAGGAATTGGGGTTGGACTATACAGTCAATAGCATGGGGAGCATGTATTCTTTGTTTTTTACTGATAGTTCGGTGTTTGACTTTGAAAGTGCAAAGACTTCTGATACTGGTTTATTTGGGAAATATTTTCAGGCCATGCTAAAGCGGGGAGTTTATTTGGCACCAAGCCAGTTTGAAAGTTTGTTCTTGTCCACAGCTCTGAATGATGAGGTAATCGATCAGATCCTAGTTGCTCATAAGGAAGCGATGGTAGAGGTAACGGGGTTATAAATTTCTGTTTGTTGACCATTCGGCTCGGCATTTAGAAATATATACTTGGAATTTTTCAGCAATTTCGTTTGGAAGTTTTCCACGATATTTTGAGGGTTTCTTTGAATTCTCCGGAGTATTTGGACGGTCTTTCTTCATGGCATATAAGGATATTTACACGTTGATTTGCTAACCAAAAGTTAAGCATATGGCAGTTTGTATTTTGGTTCTGGTATTTCATCCCTTCTTCTTTGTGCTTTAAGCAGGGGAAGTTCTGGGACTTTTGAGACAAAGCGCTCCTCTTGATCGCTCTTATAAACGAAAATTCCGGATTTGCTCATGGTTTTGAAAGATTGTAGAGAATTACTATTTAGTGAAAAATTCGATCAAATAATAAAATCCTAGGCATATCCCTTTTACCGCTAATTAGGAAATTCGGAACTTAAAAAAGAAGGTAGGATGTTGATTTTGGGTTACTTCGGTCATCCGTCATCGGACTTCCAGCCAATAATCCAATGTGATTTAAATCTACGAATCTGCTTTAAAACCCTAAAATATTTTAACTACAAACCTCATGTCTATCAAAATTTACGGAATCAAAAATTGCAACACGATGAAGAAAACCTTCGATTTCCTAGCGG
Source organism: Algoriphagus sp. Y33 (assembly GCF_014838715.1). Classification (NCBI taxonomy): domain Bacteria; kingdom Pseudomonadati; phylum Bacteroidota; class Cytophagia; order Cytophagales; family Cyclobacteriaceae; genus Algoriphagus; species Algoriphagus sp. Y33. The sequence goes on from NZ_CP061947.1 coordinate 1,248,565, forward strand.
AAAAGGGAGTGGAGTATGACTTTATTGATTATAAAAGAGAAAAGCCCGATGCAGTACTTTTAGAAGGGTTTTTGAAGAAAACTGATCTTGCTTCTCTAGTGAATAAGAAAGGAACGACTTTTCGAAAAATGACGGATGAACAGAAATCAGCACTTGAAAATGAGGAGACAGCGATTCCGGTTTTGGAAGAAAACTCAAGTATGATCAAGCGACCGGTGATCGTTTACAAAGACGGAAGTGTTACTTTGGGGTTTGATCCTGAGGAAATCGAAGGACATTTGAAGTAGGAACTCCCGTCGCGACGCTGTTGTGAAACGTATTAGCTCTTCGAGGTTTGTATCTTCGGGGAGTCTTTTCTTTTGTCGATTTTTCGGTACGGGGATTGTTCGGCTTAATAATAGCATGTGAAAGATATATCGCTAATTTATTTGTATCTTTTTGACGGCTTCTCCTTTCACTTTACCCTATAACACTTCAATATTAAAATCTAAAAAATAACTCTTGAAAAAAATTCTCTGGATTCTGGGGGTGCTGGTTCTTGTGGGCATAGTATCGATATTTTTAGTAGAAAAGTGGCTGATAAAGACCTTACCTGACCGGCTGAATGCAAATGAGGATAGAGCCTATGATATTCGATTTGATAATGTGGATGTGCAGCTGTTTAGGGGCAGTATAGAACTGATGGATATCTCTGTTCATCCTGTGAAAGACAGTATGGCAACTACTATTACAGGGACTATGCAATCTGTTAGACTTGGTGAGGTGGATATGCTTAGTTTTATTTTTGGGGATGTTCTCGACATTGGGGAATTGAAGTTTGAAGTCCCAAAATTTGTTCTGGTAAGGAATGATTCAATCTCCAAAAAACCGGCTGATGTATCCATGGCCTTCCAAGATTTTTTCGGCGACATAGTTTCTCGTGGAGTGATCCATAATTTTATCCTTAATGATGGTTCCGGCGAGTTTTTTACGCAATCAGATTCATTGAGAAAATTCGGAAGCTTTGACAGTTTTAATATTTCAGCTGCTGATTTGGAAACTGATTCTGTACGACTGAATTATGCCATCCCATTCAAACTTGCAAGTATAGAGAGTGGTCTTAAAAATCTTCAAATCAATATAGACGAAGAGCTGACTTTTACATTGGGCGAATTGAATTATGATTCCAAAGCTGACTCATTTGATTTTTTTGATTTGAAATTAGCATATGATGATTCCAATCTCGCAGCAGCAAAGAGAGCACAGTTTCAGAGAGATTATATAGAAATTGATCTGAAACACTTGAAGATCGAGAAAATCAGTGCCCGTAGCAGTATCTATGGCAATTGGTCTGTAGTTGCCGGTTTGATGACCATTGATAGCCTTGTTCTCCATGATCTGAGAAATAAAAACAAATCCCGCCCTTACGACGAACCGGAGAAGCCAATGTTTGAAGGAATGGTGGAACTTATTCCTTTTCCTCTGGAGCTGGATACGGTCAGGGTGCTGAATTCTACGATTACTTACTCGCAAATATCTGAAGGAAAATCGCACCCTGGGAGTCTGAACTTTGAGCAGTTATCGGCGCTCGTTACCCGTGTGGTATCTCTGGATTCCCTGCAGTCCGGCGAAATGATGATTCATGGGGAAGCTGTTCTGAATGGTTTTGCACCTATGCGTATGGACGTGACTGTACCTTACGGTATGGGAGCCAATGAGGAAACATTCCATTTGGAAGCCAGTGTTGATCCTTTTGCTCTCCCATCGTTAAATGGTATTTTGGGTGATTTGGTGTCAGTAAATATAAACTCAGGCCGGATGGAAAAGTTGGAAATCACTATGGATGCAAATCCAAAATACTCATCGAATTTTATGAAATTCCATTACAGCGATCTTAAGGTTGAGTTGAGGGATGAGGAGGAAAATAAAAAGAAATTGATGTCAACACTTTCCAATATTCTAATTTCAAGCAACAATCTCCCTGAAAACAGAAACTACAAAACTGCAACTTTTCAAACGCAGCGAAATAAATATCGCGGTACCTTCAACCTAATTTGGGAATCCTTAAGAGAAGGGATGCTCGAAATAGCACCCGGGGATCTCATGCAGCTAATATTAAATGAACAAGATCCTGCAGACAAAGGCAGAAAGAGATGATTTTCTACCTATTGTGGTAACTATTACTTAGGGTAGGATGGACGATTTTGAAGTATTGAATGGCTGCAATAACTTGTACGCGGTGGTGTAGAATTGCCAATTCGTATTTCGTATTGTGGGTTAAAATTGACTATAAAAAAGGCTCCCCATAATTGGAGAGCCCTGCAGAATCCGAGCGCCACGCCTATTCAATCAACGCTCTTCTTCTGTCAAATCCATAATAAGTATGTACTTCATTGATGAATCTATGCTGAGGACCTACCGGCCAGGCATCATCATCAAATCCGGGAGCATTTTCCAGCTTTTCCTTTTCGACATTTACGATGATTATATCACGTTGGTGACCGTGAAAATCAAATGCCTCCCAAGGTAGAGCTAGAAGTTTACTGCCCAGATTTAGAAATCCTGTGTCAATCGAAAGAACAACATAGGCTACTTCTCCTGTTTCGGTGTCTAGCATGATGTCCTTTATAGTTCCTACTGATTCATCTTTTATTGTCTTAACCACGCAATTTGCTGTGGTTGAACTACTAATGGGGAAATTATATTGGGTATTCATGGTGATGTGGGTTTATGTTAGTTTAGATTTTCCGCAATGTCGCCAACTGCGATATTTTCTAGGTTGCCTGACCCCCTAGAAAGGAGATGATCTGTCGTATAGGACAGGTAGAAGTACACTTTTCACGGGCTTTGGGCAAATCCTATATTCCTATATTGGTTTTAATATGAATAGTGACATAAATACGGATAATCAATAATCCATTTCAATTAAGTATAAACGAAGGCTATGCCATTTGCGATAAAGTGGCTCTTAGGCTATCTCCGGTATTTTTTTAAGATTTTTTATGTATCCCAAAGGGGCGAATTGGGCAATGATATTCACAAGTAGACTCGAGGAAGCAACCGCTAATCTTAAGACTTACGTTAGCTTCATGAGCTTAGGGTGTTTACTGTGTTTTAAGGAAGACAGCTTAGGTTGTTGATGAATCGGATCTTTCTTTTCTCATTTCTTCGGCCAGTTCTCTATCTTGGTGAAAATTGCTTTCTTGTAGATTTTTCACGATGTTTTGATGGTTGACATCGTCTCTATTCTGCGATAGCTTTTTGCTGCCGTGAACTTCGGTTATCACTATTTCAAAGCCAACTAAAGCTTTGAGCTGCTTTGCGACATAGTTTTCGTTCATAGTCTCCACACGAATGCGGTTTGGGCGCCCATCTTCATAGCTATTTACCAATTTTTTCAGGTGATCTAGAAGTTCTTCTCCTTCGATAAGTCTAATTTTTCCGTAAACATGGACAGCCATATAATTCCAAGTAGGTACATTTTCATGATTGTACCAAGATGATGAAATGTAGGCATGAGGTCCTTGGAAAATAACCAGTACTTCCTTATTCTCCTGGAGATTTCTCCATTGGGGATTTGCCTTTGCGATATGACCGGAAAGGACCGTATTGCCATTCTTATTTTCATCCAGAACAAGCGGCAAATGAGTAGCCCATGGACTGTTGTCAATTTGAGTAACCAGTGTTGCAAAAGCATTTTTTTGAATAAAAGTACCTAGCTCAGCATCGTCTTTCCAGCGATTCAGTGGGTGTATATACATGCGGATTAGTTTGAGATTATGGATTTAATAAGCGAAATTAGAAACAGGAAGAGAAAGTGAAAGACTCTAAATTCGATTTTATTCATTTTTAAAAATAGTAGTTTCGCCGAATGGAAAATCAAAGTACTGATAAATTAGAGTTGGCTGCCAAGTTCGTCAACAACACAGGAGCACCGATTTTTTTGACCGGAAAGGCAGGAACAGGCAAGACCACTTTTCTGAGAAATCTAGCTTTGCAAACACACAAAAATCATGTAATAGTAGCACCCACCGGCATTGCCGCCCTGAACGCAGGTGGAGTTACTATCCATTCCCAGTTTTTGTTTCCGCTTGGGTTTTTCCTCCCTGTAAATGAGCCTGAAGGTAATTTCTCGGATCAATACGGTTGTTTTACCCAGCATACACTGATCCGAAAGCATCCTTTGAATGCGCTCCGAAAAAATGTGCTGAAATCCATAGAATTACTCGTGATAGACGAAGTCAGTATGCTTCGGGCAGATGTGTTGGATGCGATTGATTACAGATTGAGAAGTGTTAAGCGAAACTATACGACATCGTTTGGTGGAGTGCAGGTATTGATGATTGGGGATCTTTTCCAGCTTCCCCCTATTGTTCGTGATAATGAATGGCAGGTGCTAAGCAAGTTTTACCCAAGCATGCACTTCTTTGAAGCTAGGGTGCTGCAAGAATCCGGGTTGGTTTATCTGGAGCTGGACAAGATTTTTAGGCAACAGGATGATGATTTTATCCAAGTACTCAATCATTTGAGGGAAAATACCGTGACGCAGGAGGATATCACCTTATTGAATAAGCATTACAGAACGCAGGAGGAGATCTCAGAAATTAAAGACTGCATCACGATCACTACCCATAACTACAAGGCTGATCAAATCAATCGTGAAAGATTGATGGCGTTGAAAGGAGAATCGAAGTTTTATGAGGCTTATATAGAAGGTGATTTCTCCGAGAATATTTACCCACTTCCCAAATCCCTCGAACTTCGTGTGGGTGCCCAGGTGATGTTTATCAAAAATGACTCTTCCGGGAACCAAGACTACTTCAATGGTAAACTGGCGACTGTGGAGGAACTGCAGGACGATACGATCAAGGTATTGTTGGAAGGGAAGAAATTCGTATATCAGCTGAGAAAGGAAATTTGGGAAAATAAAAAGTACGTCATCAATCCGGATACCAAGGAATTGGAAGAGGAGGTGATAGGGACATTTAGTCAGTATCCCATCAAAACGGCCTGGGCAGTGACGGTGCATAAAAGCCAGGGATTGACTTTTGACCAGGCGATAATAGATGTGGGCAACGCATTTGCGCCCGGACAAGTTTACGTAGCCTTGAGCCGATTGAGAAGCCTGGGAGGATTGGTGCTGAGAACTAGAATTCAAAACAATGCACTGCAATCAGACTCACAGGTTCAGACTTTTGTGGAAGGAGCCAAAAAGAATTCCCAACTTGATGAGCTTTTAGGGACATATCAGCAGCGGTATCTTTCACTTTTGTCCGGTGATACGTTCGATTTGTCCGGTTTGCTTCAGGAAATCAACAGTTTTCAGCGAAAGAATGACAGTTCTCTGGAATTTGAAGATCCCGAGATGCAAAAGGCTGTAGGTGAAATCGCTTCCCTGATTAGAAATGAAGTGGGAACAGCCGGCAAGTTCAGCAATCAACTTCGCTTTCTGTTGCAACAGAATGAAAAAGAGAAATTGATGGAGCGGCTGGACAAAGGAGCTGCCTATTTCAAAAATTTTTTGAAAGATGCTTTGGAGAAAATACTGATTCATCGTGCAGAGGTCGAGCGATTTTCCAGAACCAAAACCTATGCAAATGGTTTGGAAGAACTTGAAGTCAGTTTGCTTAGGAAGTATGGAGAAATCAGCAAAGTAAGCCGCTTGATTTTATCTATTTTGGAAGGGAGCATTCCCGGCAAAATGAACGATTTGGAGCAGGACAAAATCAATCTCCGCCTTCGATTGGCTGAGGCAGCCAAACAAACTGCAGCTGATAATCCGAAATTTGCCAGCAACAAAACCGGAAGAAAAAAGGCTGGCAAAGCAAATCTGAAAAGAAAAGTAGGAGAGACCTACGAGATCACTTTCGGGATGATCGATGAAGGCAAAAGCATTGGGGATATTGTAGTAGCACGGGGATTGGCGGAGTCTACTATCAAAGGCCATCTGGCCAAAGGAATCAAAGAAGGCAGGGTGGAATTAGAAGACTGCCTACCAATCGAGGTTATTTCCGAGATTAATTCTCAGATCGAAAACATCAAGAATCTTCAAGCTCTTAGGATTCATTTTGATGGCAAGTACGATTATAATACCATCAAAATGGTAGTGGCAGGAAGGCAGGATTAATAAAAGAGAGACTGTTTAGCCTCTCTTTTAAATGAATTCGGTTGATTGGTATTAGTTGATATTTCCGTACGATCTGTCGTGAAAGTTGTATCTGGTATCATCGATAGCTTTGATCAGTTTGCTTTCTGTATCAATCACCATCACAGGCGGGGTAATATCTACCCCTTCCACAATCTTCCATTCAGGGAGATCATCTCCGTTTGGATTTCCTGTTTTGATGAAATTGGCAAAGTAATTCATAAAGATTTTTGATACTTTATAGTCATCAGCAGTCCAGTCAAAAACATCTACTAAAGGCAGATTTCCCATGGCATATTCTATTTCACAGGCATGTGGAGCACCGATTGGCTCTGGTGCTTTTGGTCCGCCTTCTATGGTGCCACCTGCCAGTCCTGCAGTTAGATTGGTGTCTTTTAGAGGTGGACGAAGTTTACTGTACAAGTATCGGTAAATAGGCTGATCAGAGTTTTTGGCATGCAGGTCCATCCACTTCCAAGTAGAATATGCTATGAATCTGTCAGAGGCTAAATCAGTCGCCGACCGCTCTACTTCTTTTGCGTCAGCATGCGGATGGAGACTTAAAACTTCATCATAATCATTCGGATAAACTTCTTTCCCTTTGGAGATAAATGCTTCAGGAGTGTAAGGATGCCCTTGCATAAATGCCATGCCCGGAATTTCGGCTGAATTCCAGCCTGCCAGTAGCGGCACCATTGCCTGTTCTTTAGCCTCGAAAATCTCCGGGATCGTTTTTGGAAGGAAATAACCATCTAAAACTACGGGAAATCCAAAGCGTTTGGATTCATTGTAGATCTCATAAATATCCTTTGTAGGCAGTGCTCTCAATTCTTTGATAGAATTATAACCGGCGTTGGAAGCGAATTCTGCACCTTGTTTTTCAGCTTCCGCCAGAGGTGTAGGAGCCAAAGTCGGATTTATCCCGGCGCCGCTTTCACCGATTGCTCCTGCAATTAGACCCTTCGAAAGGGGAGAAGCCATTTGATAACTGACTGATATGGAACCTGCAGATTCACCCGCAATAGTGACTTTCGTTGGATCTCCACCGAATGCCGCAATATTCTCTTTAACCCATTTCAAAGAAGCAGTTTGATCCATCAGGCCATAATTTCCCGATGCTTTGTAAGAAGTTTCGGCGCTTAAGTCAGGATGGGCTAGAAAACCAAATATATTTAATCTGTAATTTACCGTGACGACCACAATGCCTTTTTGAGCCATAGCTTCTCCGTTATATCGTGGTTCCGAACCATCACCTGCCACAAAACCTCCTCCATAAAAATATACCAAAACGGGCAAGTCCTTAGTGTTTCGGTTCGCAGGGGTCCACACATTTAAGTAAAGGCAATCCTCGCTAACTCCGTCAGATTTAAAGTCCATATCTCCGAAAACAGGAGCTTGTACAGCTCTGGGACCAAATTTTTTGGTTTCTTTCACTCCAGACCAATTATCCAAATCTTGGGGCGCTTTCCAGCGAAGCTCGCCTACAGGAGGTTTTGCAAATGGAATCCCAAAGTATTTTTGTATACCTGTTTTGACATCATATGACCCTGCGATCACTCCATTTTGGATTTTTGTCTGCACTTCAATTGAATTGTTGTTTTGGGCTTTAAGAGATGCTGATATTCCAAGTAGAAGTATCAGAGCAGAAATCCGGACTGATTGTAAGATAGGTTGCATGGGCTTTAATTAATGTTTCTACAGGAAACAATAGTAAATGCTTATTTTTGAAAATCCTATTTCTTATACCAGTATTTCATAGTTTTGCACATGCATTTAGCACACGAAGAATACCTGCCACATATTTCTTATGACTCTGTTATTTTTGGTTTTTCAGGGGAAAAACTCAAAATTTTGGTACTTGAATATCATAGTACTAGTAGTAAACAGACTTTTGCCCTGCCTGGAGGGTTTGTGCGTATGGACGAACCTTTAGATGCAGCAGTGAAGCGTGGGCTTTCTGAGCGAACAGGGTTGGAGGAAATCTATTTGGAACAATTTCACACCTTTGGCTCAATGGAGCGCTTTGACCCTGCGTTGATGAGGAATATTCTGGAAGCGCAGGGACACTACTTCGAGAATCATTGGCTGCTTGGTAGATTTGTTACAGTCGGCTATTATGCGTTGATTAATTACGAAAATGTGGTGCCAAAGCCTGATGAATTGTCAGATTCTATAGGATGGTATGACTTCGATCAGCTGCCAAAGCTGATGATGGATCATGACGAGATAGTAAAGAAAGCACTCGAACACCTGCGTAACCACTTGGATCAAAAACTACTAAGTTTCAATCTGCTTCCCGAGCGCTTTACCATGAAAGAGCTGAAGCAAGTGTATGATGCTATACTGGGTGAAACTCAAAACCGTGCAAATTTTCAGCGTAAAATGCTTAGTCTTAATATATTGGAAAGGCATGAGAAGCTATATTCCGGAGGTTCTCACAAAGCACCTTATCTCTATAGTTTCAAAGAAAGGAAGTGAGATTGTAGGTTTTTACTTATTGTCAACCGATCTTAATGGCATATTTGCCCAGTAAGCCGGGTAGTCCATCCAGATCAAACCGGGCTCCTTTGACTCTATTTCTCTCTGGGTCTATTGAATAGTGGAGGGTGTCTCTGAAATCTACTTTCTCCACTACAGTCTGATCAAATGTGGCACCGGTGAGATCCGAACCCTGAAAATCGGAAGCGGTCAAATCAGCTTGGGTAAAGTCAGCTTCTGTAAGTCTACAATCTAAAAACTTTGATTTTTTGATCTTCAAATTGTAAAAGCTTGAGTAGTCTAGTTGGCAATTTTGAAAGATAAATTCCAACAGAAATGGGTTGCTGGCGTGAAAATGAACGCCCAACATCTTGCACTGCTCAAAACGAACTTGCTGAAATGACACATCGGGAACCTTCACGTTACTCATGTCACATCGCTTAAATATGCAGTTTTCAAAATTGATTCCTCTTAAATCCAAGGTTGAAAAATTGCACTGATCAAAGGTACAGTATTCATATTCTGCGACAGTCAATGGTAACTCTGTGTAGTCTAAGTCTTTATAGGTTTGTTCTGAGAAGAAGGGCATATTTAGGAATTTTGTAATTGAGTCAGAACTTCAAAAGTAGAATCATTTTTATAAAAACCACACTCAGATTTCTCGGTGAAAGGTTTTTTGCGAAAAATGATTATTAATGTTCTAAAATAATTAATGATGTTTTATTCATAACTTGTTGGCTTGTTTTATAAGACTCACATTTTTTTGCATTATTTACAACTTTGAATTATTCAATTACTATCTATTGATTTTCTTGAAAACATATAAAAATACCGCATCGGTAATGCACTATCCATGCGTACGTATTAATACCTAATTTTCAGTTTAGATTAGTACCTTAACCTATAATTATCTATATTTAAATACTTCATAAGCAATGATAGCGTATTGGTTTTAAGCGGTTTTTGATTTAGAAGTACAGTTTTAAGATCTATGGTCTCACCTCTTTAAAACCCAGGTAGGAATGTAGAATTGTAGTTCCGGTATTGGCGTTTTTGTAGATGTGCGCATAGACAAATGCATTAAGGAAAAATTCTTTTTTCCAAGTTTCAAATATAGGTTCACTGCCTTTGTATGAAATCAGTGATCTGTCATAGATTAGTGGAGACCCCATCCATTCAGTGTCGGGTATTTCCAGTAAGGGCTTATTGGGAGCCCATGTTTGTAGTTCTTCTAAGATAAAGTTTTTTAGAGACTCATAGAATTGTTTGGTGTCGGCCATGCTTCAAAGGATTTAAGAAAAAGTAATTGTTCAAATTAAATTTTTAACCATAAAACACAAAATTAAATGGAAGGAACTATTTCAGAAATCAGGTATTTTGGCCCCAGCTGGGCACCGAGAAATTGGATGATTTGTAATGGAGCATTATTGCCCATTAACCAATACTCTGCATTCTTTTCCTTAATAGGGACAACTTATGGAGGCGACGGTATGAATACTTTTGCTATTCCTGACCTTAGAGGTAGAGTAGCCGTAGGTGAAGGAGCCGGTCCGGGTCTGACACCAAGAAGAATAGGTGAAGCCAGCGGAGTAGAGCATGTGACTTTGCTGCAATCAGAAATGCCCAGTCATAGTCATGGGGCTGTTTTTTCAGGTCATTCCACTATTCCTGTCAATATTACTGTAGGAGACGAAGATGAAAGTAACCCAGGTAGTGGTGTCTTGGCAAACACAGGTAACGATCAATATTCATCTACTCCCAGTTCAGGTGCTATGTACTCTGGTGCTCCAATCGCGGTAAATGGAACTGTAACAGTTGGTGTAGCAGGTGGTAGTCAAGCTCATGAAAACATGCAACCTTGGCTATGCATAACGCCTATTATTTGTTCTCAAGGTATTTTTCCGTCAAGACCTTAAATTTGCTATGGAAGGTTATATTTCAGAGATAAGGTTCTTTGGCCCAAATTGGGCTCCGAAAAATTGGTTAAGCTGTCAAGGTCAATTACTGTCAGTAGCACAAAATCAGGTTTTATATTCCTTGATAGGTACAATATACGGTGGTGATGGGAGGACAAGTTTTGCATTGCCGGACCTCAGAGGCAGAGTTGCCGTTGGTGAAGGGCAAGGAAATGGATTGACTAATAGGATATCGGGTCAAAGATCAGGTGCAGAGAAGGTTACTTTAACTCAAATTAATTTGCCTAGCCATACTCATATCGCAGCTATGCCCAACAGTTCTTTTGGTATTCCTGTAAATGAAACTGCGGGTGACGAAGACGAATCCAGTCCGGGAAGTGGGGTAATGGCTAATATGGGGAATGATCATTATGCAAGTACTCCAAGTAGCGGGGAAAGTTATGGAGGCAGTCCCGTTGGTGTGACCGGTAATGTAAGTATAGGGATGGCAGGTAGTGGATTATCCCATTCCAACGAACAACCATATTTGGTTCTTAATCCAATCATTTGTTTGTATGGCATTTATCCCTCAAGAGAATAGTGTGCTTCTGTAGAACTGCGTTTTAGCAATCCTCTGCTATGCGTCCAATTACTGCCAAAGTCAAAATAGCTTCTGCCGCACACTGTGAAGCGTTATCTATGTCTTAGGGGACCGATTGGCAGTTGGCGTTAGCACGTGACTGTGAAATTAGAAAAGAGGATAATCATATATTTTTACTATGCTCAACAAGAATAAAATGGAGAATTCTTTTAAAATAGGAGTTCTTCTACCTCAGTCTAAAGAGTATCCTACTATATCTAAAGAGTTTTTGGATGGGCTTAAATTATACTTTACCATTCATGATAATCTTTTTTTAGGAAGAAAAGCTGAGTTGGTGATTGAGGACATTGGTTTTGGGACGGAGCGTGTGAGTCTGGAGAAAACCAGAAAATTGATCACCTTGGATGAAGTGGATGTGATTGGTGGATTGATGGAGTTCAATACAGCGCTGCAAGTAGGAAACATGGCGGAGATAATGAATGTGCCAATGCTGATAGGTGGATTGGGAGAGACTAAAGTGGCTCGAGAGAAAATACCTGCCAACCTTTATTTCCATTCCTTTATGCTTTGGCAGTCTTTTTTTGAGTTGGGAAACTATGTAGGAGAAAGTCTAAAAGAAAAAGAGTTGTTGATAGTGACTTCTTTGTTTGATGTTGGATATGATTCACACAGGGCATTTATGCTTGGGCTGAAGTCGAAAAAGTATGATAAATATGAAACGTATATATCCAAAGCCTACGACTCAGGGGAATTGCTTCAGGATTTAGAAGATAATTTTAATCTGGATGCCAATAAAGCTTGGTGTCTATTGTTGCATCCGGAATTGATCAATGGGTTTTTGCGGAAAATAGAGTTGAAGCCCAATTGTTTGTTTACTTCTCCATTTGTTACTGACAATGAGTCGGGTGGAAATGTTTGGTCTTTTGTCGAATTATCAAAAAAACATGAGAAGTACAGGAAACTTGTAGATGGAATAAATGAGTATATCGGAATGTCCCCCACCCATCATCACGCCTTAGGTTTTCAGCAAGGGCAACTTATCTATCATGCTCTTCAACAGTTGGAGAACCTTACCGATATCCCGAGGCAAATTTATTCTGCTTGGGATGGATTTGAGGAGGAAACTGTGGTAGGCAGAACATGGTACAGTGCCGGGACTAAGTTTTTTGAGTCTGGGATTAAGCTATATGAGGGTGGAAGATGCGAAGATTTTGAGAGTCATCCGGCAAGAAAAAGAGGGGATATTCCTCCTGCTTCGATCTTGGAATTATCTCAGGAACGAAATCAATATACGAATCCCTATATGTTTATGTGATTTGTAAGAAAGTGAAAAGAGGGTATTGTTATTAAGTTTTAGGGTTTTTTATAGATATGAAATCGAGCATGACGAAAATCGTCACACACTGCAATGATTATCTGCCATTCGAGATTCCATGGCCTGCCCTGACTGATCGGGGTGACCTATGAAAAACAAATTATAAACATATGAATATTGTTTTATTTACAAATTCCGGATGGAGTATTCCATTACTTATAGCTCTTGAGAAATCAGGGAAACTCAAGGCTATTGTTGTCCCTGATTTTGATCATGAGGCACTTAGGTATATAGATGATTTTGCTGCTCAAAAGGGAATCGCTCTCTTTAAAACCAATAAAAAGCAACTTGGTAAAGAATTGCTGAAATGGATTGGGGAGTTGGAATGTACCATGGGTATTTGTTTAAGCTTTCCTTATAAACTCCCTACATCCTTATTAAGAGGAGTAGTTTTGGGAATCTTTAATTTTCATTTTGGAAGATTACCGGATTATGCAGGAGGAGATCCTGTTTTCTGGATGATACGAAATCAAGAGAGAACCGCTGTCCTTTCGGTTCATAAAATGGAGGAGTACTTGGATTGTGGTGAACTATATATTCAAGAACAAGTCTCAATATATCCAGGAGAAAATTATGGACTGCTAGGCGCGCGTCTCAGCCAAATGTCAAGTGGGCTTTTGGATAGATTGGTTGGTTTGGTAGAAGTAGAATTTAAAGGTAAAGCTATAGAGAGAAATCCTAGTACTTATAAAAGGCCAACTCAGGAAGAGTTGACCATCGACTGGAAAAACCAAAGTGCTGACGCAATAGAGGCACTGGTAAATGCTTCCAACCCTTCCTATGGAGGAGCAATTACTTATTTTAGAAATACACTAGTGAGAATTTTGGAAACCAGTCCTGCGGATGTTCGCAATGCAGCTTTGCTAACTCCGGGAACAGTGGTGCATGCCAGTGCAAAGGAGGGATTATTTGTGCTTTGTTCTGATTATAGATTTTTGAAAATCAATATTATACAAACCCCGGAGGCTGTCGTGACCGGGAATAAGCTGGTAGCACTTGGAGTGAAACCAAACGAGAAATTTGGGAAGCATCAACTTCAAGCGGCTAAAATTGGATTTTAAAATCTTTTTATTGAGAGAACAATATTTTATTGACATTATGAAAAAAATATTTTTACTATTTGCAGGGTTACTGTTTTTTGTTCCATTTCTAGTAAATGCGCAAACATTAGACAACACAATTAACGCTCCTGGGGATATTGCATTTGTGGCATACAATGAAGGTGCTACAGGGGGTGAGGATGGTTTTTCTTTTTTACTTATAGATAGTGCTCCCGCAGGAGCTGTGATTGTATTCACTGATGAAGAATGGACAGGGACAGAGTTTAGCTCTCCCACGGGTGAAGGTGATGTCACTTGGACAAATAATACAGGAGCGGCCATTCCGGGAGGTACTATTATAGATATAGTCAATGCTTCTGATAATCCAGGCTCCCCTATTACTGCTTCTATTGGCGTTGCGGTGGAAACTGATGCCGGATTTAACACGGCAATCGGGGATCAGATTTATGCATTTACAGGAAGTCGAGCATCTCCAGGTGTTTTTTTGGCTTTTGTGGGAGGTCTACCTGCTCCTGCGACCCTTTCGGGGACCGGTTTGGTGGTTGGAGAAACTGCAGCAGTTTTTTCAGATGAAGGGTATTATAGCGGACCAACTACCTTCAATGGCACGGCGATTAATTGTGCTGCCACTATCAATTCGATTGCTAATTGGGAATTAGGGAATTACGCTAATTACCCGGACAATCTGGAAGACAGTTTCTCAGGTTCACTTTTTTTCCCAAGTATCCCATCGGTACTGCTAAATACCAATCCGGTGCTTTCTTTCTCCAATAATACCGGTTTTGGAGACAAGATCGCAGGTGATGGTGATGGAGGTTCGGTATCTATCAGTGATATAAATATACAAGCCTATCCTATTAATAGTTCCGGAACAAGACTAACTGCCAATCTTTTGGAATACCACGATGCATCCGAACCCGATTGGTCAAGTTATCCTGCGATAATTGTATATGGAGCTGAAGCTAACTTAATCTTTTACGGATGGAATATAAAATCTGAAAATGGTGCCGAATTTGCATTTAATGGCATAGACTTCCACGACTGGGGTAATTACGATGGAGCTACTTTTACTATTGAGGGGTTTAAGGACGGAGTTTCTACCGCTACGTACGATTTTGACGGCAATACAGATGGCTCATATGTCTCTTTGTCTAATCCGGGAAATCTTCCAACTGCATTCTCTGATGTCGACGAGGTGTGGATTTATCAAGCTGATGGTGCAGACTCGTATATTGCGATTAATAATATTGGAGTGGGTTCACCTGTGGTGGCTCCGCCGAATACGGCTCCGGTAGCAACCCCACCGGGTGTTCCAGTGGTGGAGGAAGATGATGAAAACGTTCTTTTATCGAGTGATTTTGGAGTGACTGACTTGGAAGGGGATGATCAGACCTTGACCTTTACCATTACCGGAGGTATTCTTACCTTAGGTACACCAGGGATCACTTTTGGTGGCGATGGAAACGGTTCTGCGAATTTCACCGCTGCCGGAACATTGATAGACATCAATACAGCATTGATTGCGGCCACCTTTACGCCTACACCTGATCTATTCGGAGAGGATGCAGGTGAAATTTCTTTCACCGCTAATGATGGCAACTCAACTTCAGCGGTAGCGTCAGTGACTTTTGATATTATCGGGATCAATGATGCCCCAACCTTTGAAGGATTGCCGGCTTCAGTTACTGTGCTGGAGGATGCAGTAAATACTGACCTTAACAATGCCTTTTCTGATGCCACTTTTGCAGATATTGATGCTGGAAATAACATCGTTACATTAATTCTGAATGTAAGCCAAGGAACGTTGAATTATGCTAACCCAAGCGGTACTGGTGTGAGTATAATTGGACCTGGCGCTTCCACTGGTACTTTTTCAGGAACAGTAGCTGATATTGAGGCTTACTTAAATATAAATACAAATGTAGTCTATACACCCCCAACAAATCTGAGCGGCACAAATGTGGCTACACTTACGGTTTCAGCGAATGACAATGGAAATACCGGACAAGGAGGAGGGGAAACCGTGGTCTTGGGGCAAATCCAACTAAATATCACTCCTGTCAACGATGCTCCAACAGTTGCGAATCCGATTGATAATCAAAATGCAACACAGGATGAACCTTTTAACTTTGTGGTTCCTACCGATACTTTTGAGGATGTGGATGTTGACGATGAATTAAGTTACTCTGCTCAATTGTCAGGCGGAGGAAGCCTACCGTCATGGTTAGAATTTGATACGGAAACTCAAACCTTCTCAGGCACACCACTGAATGCCAATGTAGGGATAGTGAGCATAGATGTGATCGCTGATGATGGAAATGGGGGGACTGTCACGGATACGTTTGATATCATTGTCGCCAATGTAAACGACGCACCAACAGTTGCCAATGCAATTCCTAATCAAAATGCCACTGAAAATGCTGCATTTAATTTCCAGTTCGCCGCTAATACCTTCAATGATGTGGATGTCGCCGATATCCTGACTTACTCTGCTCAATTAGAAGGTGGAGCAGCTTTGCCGGCTTGGTTAAGCTTTGATGGTGCCACTCGAACTTTCAGCGGAACGCCTGGGAATTCTGATTCAGGAAATATTGATATTGAAGTGATCGCTTCTGATGGCAACGGAGGAAATGTTTCCGATGTGTTCCGGATCTCAGTAACAGCGGTCAATGATGCGCCAAGTATTTCAGCACCTTTTACGATTACTTTGGATGAAGATCTTCCAGGGGCACTTACCGGCATCAGCTTTAGTGATTCAGATGCAGGTACCAACTTGGTTACGGTGACATTCAATGTAGGGAGCGGAAGCTTGTCTGCAGAACCAGGAAGTGGTGTAGCAGTAAGCGGAACTTCAAGTTCCAGAATAATTGAAGGAAATATCGATGCGATCAATTCTTTCATTTCTAATGGAGAATTGACATTCACAACTGCCCTAAATGCAACTTCTGATGTGATCTTAAGCATTACGATCAATGATAATGGCAATTCAGGAAGTGGAGGATCATTAACAAGTTCTGCGAATGTCACACTTGATGTCACAGCAGTGAATGATGCTCCGGTCAACAGTATCCCCGGCCCACAGCAAACCGATCAGAATGTAACTCTTGAATTCAGTAGTGGAAGTGGAAATCAAATCAGTGTAAGCGATGTAGATGTGGGATCTGAAGATGTAATTGTTTCGTTGACTGCTTCCAATGGCATGATTACTCTTTCTACTACCGCTGGCTTGGTTTTTACCACCGGAACAGGAAGCAACGATGCAGCATTGAGCATGGAAGGTTCAATTGCAGATATTAATGCAGCGTTTAATGGAATGACCTTTACTCCAACAGCTGGATACAGCGGTCTTGCGGGTATTACGATCACTACGAATGACCAAGGGTTCTCCGGTTCTGGAGGTGCTCAGGAAGATGAGGATGTGATCACAATCATTGTTGATTCCATCAATCCTGTCGTCACCTCTGTAACTTCGTCCGGGGAAAATGGAATCTACAAAATCGGAGATGAGCTATTTATACAGGTGATTTTTGATCAGGCAGTTATTGTCAGTGGAGGGGCTCCCACACTAAGTCTGGAAACCGGAGTAACAGATCGGGAGGTTAACTATACATCCGGATCAGGAACAAACACGCTTAATTTCAGCTATACCGTACAGAATGGAGATCAAACTTCAGACCTTGACTATACTTCCGCAGGAGCATTATCCTTAAATGGATCAGTGATTCAAAATACCTCCGGGGACGATGCAATTCTCACCCTTCCGGCCGTGGGTAGTGCAAATTCCTTGGCAGGTCAAAAAAACCTGGTTATCGACGGTGTCCGACCTACCTCAAACATCGTAGTTTCTGAAGATGAATTAAGAATAGGAGAAACAAGTTTAGTGACGGTCACTTTCAGCGAGGCGGTTTTTGGATTTAGTAATCAAGACCTGAGCTTTTCCAACGGGACATTATCCCCTGTGAGTTCAGCCGATGGAGACATCACTTGGACAGCCACTTTCACACCAACTGCCAATGTAGAGGAACAGACCAATGTGATAACTTTGGATAACACGGGGGTAGAGAATGCGGGTGGAAATGTAGGTACAGGAACCACAGATTCCAACAACTTTGGGATTGATACCCGTAGACCAACGGCAATAATTGTGGTAGCCGACACCCAGCTGGCAAGTGGAGAAACTTCCCCGGTGACCATAGAATTCAGTGAAGCGGTAACTGGTCTGACCGCGGCAGACTTTGCTGTACCCAATGGGGTATTGAGTGATCCTGAAAGTACAGATGGAATTACCTGGTCAGCTACTTTTACTCCTGCAGATGGAGTGGAGGAAGCAACCAATGTGATCACGCTGGAAAATACAGGCTATGTTGATTTAAGGGGAAATACGGGGATAGGGACAACTCCGTCCAACAATTACTTAGTGGACACCTCTGCCCCAACGGTAATTACTCAAAATATTACGATTCAACTGAATGCTGCCGGTGAAGTAAGTATTACCCCAGAACAAATTGACAACAGCAGTACGGATGGGGTTGGTATAGGAAGTTTGACGTTGAATGTATCCGACTTCGATTGCACAAACGAGGGTGAAAACACGGTAATTTTAACAGTGACTGATGTCAACGGCAATAGCGCAATAGGAACGGCAACAGTTACAGTAGAGGATACTATTGCGCCTACTGTGATAACCCAGAACATCATGGTTCAACTTGAACCGATTGGGACCATAACCATTGCTGCAGAAGATGTAGATAACGGAAGTTCGGATAATTGTGGTTTGGCTAGTTTATCTTTGAGCCAGTCGGTATTTGGATCGTCTGATATTGGAGAAAATACAGTTACGCTCACCGTAACTGATGTAAATGGCAATCAATCAAGCGCAACTGCTATTGTTGAAGTGGTACCGCTTGATGTAACAGGTGTGACTTTTGAAAACGGTTCGTTTATTTATGACGGAACAGCTAAGTCACTTGCGATAGCAGGGGTACTTCCGGCAGGAACATCGGTTTCATACGATAATAACACACGAACGAACGTTGGAACGCAAGAAGTAATAGCAACAATAACAGGTCCTGGTTTTACAACGCTGGTATTGACCGCCCAGCTGACAGTTACCCCTGCTACAGTTACAGGTATTACTTTCGAAGACGGCAGCTTTGTTTACGATGGCACAGAAAAATTACTCGCCATCACGGGAACTCTTCCTTCGGGAACTTCCGTGTCCTATACCGGCAACGGCAGAACAGACGTGGGTACACAGGAAGTGACAGCGACGATCACGGGATCGAACTATACGGACTTGGTGTTGACCGCCCGGCTGACAGTTACCCCAGCCGAGATCACGGGAATCACGTTTGCAGACACAAGCTTTGTCTATGACGGCACAGAAAAGTCACTTGCGATTGTAGGAACCCTTCCTTCGGGAACATCGGTAGCCTATACCGACAACGGCAGGACGGAGGTGGGTACGCAGGAAGTGACAGCGACGATCACGGGATCGAACTATACGGACTTGGTATTGAGAGCAGACCTGACGGTAACCCCTGCTACAGTTACAGGTATTACTTTCGAAGACGGCAGCTTTGTTTACGATGGCACAGAAAAATTACTTGCGATTGTAGGAACTCTTCCTTCGGGAACATCGGTAGCCTATACCGACAACGGCAGGACGGAGGTGGGTACGCAGGAAGTGACAGCGACGATCACGGGATCGAACTATACGGACTTGGTATTGACCGCCTGGCTGACAGTTACCCCAGCCGAGATCACGGGAATTACGTTTGCAGACACAAGCTTTGTCTATGACGGCACAGAAAAATCACTTGCGATTGTAGGAACTCTTCCTTCGGGAACTTCCGTGTCCTACACCGAAAACGGCAGGACGGAGGTGGGTACGCAGGAAGTGACAGCGACGATCACGGGATCGAACTATACGGACTTGGTGTTGACTGCCCGGCTGACAATTACCCCAGCCGAGATCACGGGAATTACGTTTGCAGACACAAGCTTTGTCTATGATGGCACAGAAAAATCACTTGAAATCACGGGAACTCTTCCTTCGGGAACTTCCGTGTCCTATACCGACAACGGCAGGACGGACGTGGGTACACAGGAAGTGACAGCGGCGATCACAGGTAGTAATTTCACCACCTTGGTATTGACAGCAGATTTGAGGGTAACCCCTGCGACCGTTACAGGTATTACTTTCGAAGACGGCAGTTTTGTCTATGACGGCACTGAAAGGTCACTTGCGGTTGTAGGAACTCTTCCTTCGGGAACTTCCGTGTCCTATACCGGCAACGGCAGGACGGAGGTGGGTACGCAGGAAGTGACAGCGACGATCACGGGATCGAACTATACGGACTTGGTATTGACAGCAGATTTGAGGGTAACCCCTGCGACCGTTACAGGTATTACTTTCGAAGACGGCAGCTTTGTTTACGATGGCACAGAAAAATCACTTGCGATTGTAGGAACTCTTCCTTCGGGAACATCGGTAGCCTATACCGGCAACGGCAGGACGGACGTGGGTACGCAGGAAGTGACAGCGACGATCACGGGATCGAACTATACGGACTTGGTATTGAGAGCAGACCTGACGGTAACCCCTGCTACAGTTACAGGTATTACTTTCGAAGACGGCAGCTTTGTTTACGATGGCACAGAAAAATTACTCGCCATCACGGGAACTCTTCCTTCGGGAACTTCCGTGTCCTATACCGACAACGGCAGAACGGACGTGGGTACACAGGAAGTGACAGCGACGATCACGGGATCGAATTATACGGACTTGGTGTTGACTGCCTGGCTGACAGTTACCCCAGCCGAGATCACGGGAATCACGTTTGCAGACACAAGCTTTGTTTATGACGGCACAGAAAAATTACACGCCATCACGGGAAATCTTCCTTCGGGAACTTCCGTGTCCTATACCGACAACGGCAGGACGGACGTGGGTATGCAGGAAGTGACAGCTACGATCACGGGACCGAACTATACGGACCTGGTATTGACCGCCCGGCTGACAATTACCCCAGCCGAGATCACGGGAATTACTTTCGAAGACATAAGCTTTGTCTATGACGGCACAGAAAAGTCACTTGAAATCATGGGAACCCTTCCTTCGGGAACATCGGTAGCCTATACCGACAACGGCAGGACGGACGTGGGTACACAGGAAGTGACAGCGACGATCACGGGATCGAACTATACGGACTTGGTATTGAGAGCAGACCTGACGGTAACCCCTGCTACAGTTACAGGTATTACTTTCGAAGACGGCAGCTTTGTTTACGATGGCACAGAAAAATTACTTGCGATTGTAGGAACTCTTCCTTCGGGAACATCGGTAGCCTATACCGACAACGGCAGGACGGAGGTGGGTACGCAGGAAGTGACAGCGACGATCACGGGATCGAACTATACGGACTTGGTATTGACCGCCTGGCTGACAGTTACCCCAGCCGAGATCACGGGAATTACGTTTGCAGACACAAGCTTTGTCTATGACGGCACAGAAAAATCACTTGCAATCACGGGAACCCTTCCTTCGGGAACTTCCGTGTCCTATACCGGCAACGGCAGGACGGAGGTGGGTACGCAGGAAGTGACAGCGACGATCACGGGATCGAACTATACGGACTTGGTATTGAGAGCAGACCTGACGGTAACCCCTGCTACAGTTACAGGTATTACTTTCGAAGACGGCAGCTTTGTTTACGATGGCACAGAAAAATCACTTGCGATTGTAGGAACTCTTCCTTCGGGAACATCGGTAGCCTATACCGGCAACGGCAGGACGGACGTGGGTACGCAGGAAGTGACAGCGGCGATCACGGGATCGAACTATACGGACTTGGTATTGAGAGCAGACCTGACGGTAACCCCTGCTACAGTTACAGGTATTACTTTCGAAGACGGCAGCTTTGTTTACGATGGCACAGAAAAATTACTCGCCATCACGGGAACTCTTCCTTCGGGAACTTCCGTGTCCTATACCGACAACGGCAGGACGGACGTGGGTACACAGGAAGTGACAGCGACGATCACGGGATCGAATTATACGGACTTGGTATTGACCGCCCGGCTGACAATTACCCCAGCCGAGATCACGGGAATTACTTTCGAAGACATAAGCTTTGTCTATGACGGCACAGAAAAGTCACTTGAAATCATGGGAACCCTTCCTTCGGGAACTTCCGTGTCCTATACCGACAACGGCAGGACGGACGTGGGTACACAGGAAGTGACAGCGACGATCACGGGATCGAACTATACGGACTTGGTATTGACCGCCCGGCTGACAATTACCCCAGCCGAGATCACGGGAATCACATTCAAAGACGGCAGTTTTGTCTATGACGGCACAGAAAAGTCACTTGCGATTGTAGGAACCCTTCCTTCGGGAACCTCTGTGTCCTATACCGACAATGGCAGAACGGATGTGGGAAGCCAGATGGTAACGGCAACCATCATGGGGAGCAATCTGGATGAATTGATATTGACGGCTGAGTTGATAATTATGCCAGCTGATTTGAGCGTAGTCGCAGATGCAGGGCAAAGCAAGGTTTTTGGGGAAGAGGATCCCGAACTGACTTATACCGTCACAGATTTTGGAGTGGGGGATGACGAAGCAGTGCTGGAGGGATCGCTTGAAAGAGAGCCCGGTGAGGAAGTGGGTACTTATTCCATCGTAATCGGAACCCTGACTGCGGGAAGCAATTATACGGTCGTCTTTACGGGAGCTGACTTTGAAATTCTTATGGGGGAAGCGGAAGAAGGGGATACCATCATCGGGTTTGCAGGCCAAAGCTTGGAGGTTCTCTGGGGTACACCTGCGGGTGGACTGGGAGTACCTGCGGAAGCAGTTGCGATTACCTCCAAGGGAGCGTTTGTAAACTTGGCGGTGGATTGGGACCTGTCGGGCTATGACCCGATGATGGTAGGAACCTTCATTTCCAAAGGTTCAGTGGAAGAGTCTTCGGGCTTGTCCAATCCGAATGGGCACCAGCCAATTTTAGAAATCACGGTACTCGTGAAACCTACACCGCAGGACGTGACGCTGGGCTCAGACAGTTTTGTGGCGGTTCCTGACCTATTCTTTCAGGAGATCGGAACATTCACTGTGGTCGATCCCTCCGATGATCAACACACCTTGATTCTTCCGGAGGGAGTTTACGACAATGATTATTTCGAAGTACTTGATGGGGTTTTGTTTTGGAGCAGTGCGGAACAGGCAGAAGGCAGAACAGAATTTACAGTTTCACTCAGGGTGACTGACAGGGCGGGGAATGTATTGGACAAAGACTTTAATATTACCCGTGAACGTACTCCGCTAGAGCAGCTTGAGGTTCCCAATACCTTCACACCTGACGGTGACGGCATCAACGATACCTGGGGAGTGCCTGGGTTGCGCTACTATTCCGGGGTAAGGATTTCGGTCTTTGCCGTAGGCGGGGACAGAATGTTCTACACCGGGGATCCTGATGTAAGATGGGATGGTTCCTTTAACGGCAAAGAGATGCCGGTAGGCGCTTACCTGTATGTGATTGAAGTGGGAGAAACAGGCGGGGTAATACGCGGCATGCTTAATCTGATTAATAAATAAGCTGTCAAATGAAGTTTGGGAGAGCCGGTAGCTACTAAACACCGGACTCCCGTTTTTTGGATTTATACTAATTTTCAGATGAGACAAAACATTAAATACTTTCTATCCGCGGTCCTGGTTATCGGATCCGTGACCTGCGGATATTCCCAGTCGAGGAAATTCATTTCCAATTTTAACCTCTTCCAAAGTTATTATAATCCCGGGCTTACGGGGTATGAAGGCTCCACGGTCAGGGGCTTTGTACGGAATCAGTGGTCAGGGGTAGACGGTGCCCCAAAAACATACTTTTTCAGCACGGAATTGGACTTTGGGGAATTGACGGGGGAGATGGATCCTGCCCTGATGGGCAAGAATGCGGTCTCGATAAATCTACTGCATGATACGTATGGCGCATTCCGGGAGACAGAGCTTACATTGGGCTATGCGAGTAGAATCAGGCTGTCTGAAAAGCATAACCTGAGACTCGGGGCAGGCTTCAATTACCAGACTATAAGATTGGATGGGAATGCACTGACCACAGAGGAACAGAATGATCCTACACTGGGACAGTATATTGGGCAATTTTCAAATATGAATGTGGTGGATTTCAATCTAGGAATTGCTCTGACACACGCCAACTTCTATTTCTCATATGGTATCCATCGGGTAAATGGTGGAAGAATCATCTCAGGTGACGAATTTATGGATGCCTATCCAGCGAGCTCCATTTTCCAGGCAGGCTACAGAAGTGCCGTAAGCGACAATATCGCAGTGATAGCCAATGCGATGTACAGCATGCAAAAGAATCAGGATGACAACATCGAGTTTAATATCAAGGCCCTGCTGGTGGACCGTCTGTGGTTTGGAATAGGCCATAGGATTGACTATGCGACCAACGCCCAGCTGGGAATCGTGACCAAGCGGTTAAGGATAGGTTATCTGTACGAATTCCCCAATGCCACGAGTTACAATCTCCCCGGCAACACGCATGAATTCACTGCAGTGTTCAGCCTTTTTAGGGACAATGTAAGAACAGATCCCCGTCAGGTGGTGATGTGGTAGACTAAAATAGACTGAAACTAATATTTAACGAAATAGTCTTGATACATTTTTGATGTGCTCCCAAAAAGTTAGACACATATTGGGGGCAAGTCCATTTTTTATTGCAACAGGACTTTTTCTGATATAAAGAAAACTTATACTTTAATGATCAATCCCGTGGCGGAGTAATCATAATATGTGCTCTGTGTGTCCCTGGATCCATTATCCATGGCATTCCCGGGGCACTTGGTTTCAATGGAAGTCCTGTGGTTTCAGAGGTTGCCCACGGTAAATAGACTACGTATCGCAGGAATGTGTCAGAAACTTCGCCTGAATTGCTGTCGTAGCTTTCATCGTCTGCTGTAAGTACAAAAAGTGTCGCACCATCCTTAGGCATGCTGAGTTTACCGTTTTTAGCTTCTGCTTCTCTAATATCAAAGATTTGCTGAAATGACTTTCCTTCTTTCTTAAGTTGTCTGCCTCTTTCCATAAATGGTTCCAGAGCCGAATGATAGCAGGAGGCACTGAAGCCTTTTCCACCGGGATCATCTGCCACACAAATCATTTCATTTGAGCCTTTTCTCAATTCAACCACCTCTCCATTTTCGTCATATCCCAGAATTCTTGCATGCTCTTGCTTTTCTTCCGGAGCGGCCAAAACCGCAGTTCTTATCTGAACTTCTTTGGATGGAATGACTATGTTTTGTGAAAAGACAGGAGAAATTGTCAAATAAATCACTGCAGTACTCAATAGGATTTTCATCGTCTTTGGGTTTAATGAAAGAGTAATTTAAACTTTATCATACCGATTGACAACTTGATTGCAGGATAAGGTTTTACTTCATAGTCACTTCTTACACAATATCCATCCCTACAGCATGTAATCAATAACGGGCTGATCAGCAGCTCAATGTTTTTTACAATTCAATTTCTACACTCTGCCCTTTTTCGAGTTCCAATTCCATTTCTGATCCATCATAGTAAACCAGGATTCGACCGTTTTTTCCTGCTTGAATCCTGTAAGTTTTGAGTTCACCATCCTGCCAAGTCATATCTATAGTATAGTTTCCTCTTGCTTTCAAGCCTGTTGCGCTACCATTTGTCCAAGCTTTTGGCAAAGCAGGCATAAGCCTAATCAAGCCATTTTCGTGCGATTGTACCAGCATTTCAGCGACTCCTGCAGTATATCCAAAATTTCCGTCAATCTGAAAAGGAGGGTGAGCATCGAATAGATTGGTATAAAGGGATTGGGAAATCAACTTTTGAATATGCCCATGCGCCATTTCTCCATCCAGTAATCTAGCGGAGAAATTAATCAGCCATGCGCGTGACCAACCGGTTCCTGCACCACCATTTGCCAGCCTGTATTCTAGCGTTTTACGCACTGCGTCAAACGCCTCAGGTGTCTCACTAGACGTAATAGCGTCTCCCGGATGAAAGGCATATAAGTGAGACATATGCCGATGCCCTTTTTCATGTTCCTCATAGGGCTGATCCCACTCCAAAATTCTTCCATCTTCAGCTAGCTGAACTCCCGGACGAAGATTCGGAAGTTGGCCTCGGACTTTTTCCGTAAGAGTGGTTTCTTTACCCAAAATCTCAGAAGCTTTTAGATAGCTGGAGAATACATCTGCTATAATCTGCTGATCCATCGCTGCTCCCATCGTAGTAGCTACACTTTCTCCCTCAGGATTGATAAATTGGTTCTCCGGAGAAGTGGAAGGAGAGGAGACTAGTTTTCCGTCAGCCGGATATTCTACCAACCAATCAGAATAGAATGCTGAAATGGCTGAAAGCGCCGGATAAGCTTGATTTTCAAGATAATTTATATCCTGAGAGAATAAATAATGATCCCAATAGTGTCTGCCTATCCATCCTCCCGCGCCAATCCAGCTTCCCCAGTACGCCGTAGCAGCACTTAAGAATGGAGCTTGCCAAAGATCTGTAGTATGGGGAATCATGGATCCATCCATATCAAAATTCTCACGGGCAGCATTTTCTCCATTTTTTATTACTCCATCCATAAAAGCAAAAAGTGGCTGGTTTAATTCACCTAAATTAGTCACATCTGCAGGCCAATAATTCATCTGTAAATTGATGTTAAGATGATAATCTGCATTCCATGGAGCGGAGATATGCCTGTTCCAAAGTCCCTGTAAATTAGCGGGATTGGTGCCCGGACGACTGGAAGAAATCAACAGATACCTACCATAATCGAACAAAAGCTTCTCCAGGTGTAAATCAACGTCTCCGTTTTTGACACGTTCGATTCGTTCGTCTGTGGCAAGGAGGTCAGCTTCATCATACTCCAATTGGAGGCTCATTCGGTTAAACCAGGAAGCATATTCTTTCTCGTGGGAATGAAGAATTTCTCCCCAGCTTTTCAATTCTATTTTTTCAAGCTGGCGGGCTGCTTCATCTTCATAATCCTCATGGTAAAAAGAAGTTTCCGAGACTAACTTGATCGTAAATTCCTTTGCTCCTGACACGATCAAAGTGGAATCGGTAGTAGTAATCTCACCTGACTGATTTTGGGCGAAGAGTAGCGTTCTGAATTTTACTCCATTTAATATCTCCACAGGCTTACTGTCCAATTGACCGCCACGCTGTGTGATCATGCCGGACATTTCGAGTTGCTTACCATTGAGCGCAGTCGTTTTTGCTGTGGCATAGCCATTATCCTCAGGGCGACTCATCGTTATCTGTCCATTAAAACCCTGCGGGTGATTTGTCTTAAAACGCATGATCAATGCATCATCCGGAGCAGAAGCGATTACTTCTTGGCTGACCTCATAGCCTTCAGTTATGAATTGAGTTAGAACACTGGCTGTTTCCAGGTTTAGGCTTCTTCTGTAATTTTTGGACTCTATCCAGTCGAAATTAAACCATAAATCTCCCATAGTTTGATGGGATCTGGTGACACCTTTTCTGGAGAATTTCAATACCACAAGCGAATCTGCTTTTTTATTGTCACCGGAGAGTAAATAGGATCTGATTTGATCTAAATCAGCTCTTTTTCCATCTGCCAAACCCCAGTCTTTATAGTCGCCGGGCCATAATGAATCTTCATTGAGCTGCAGGTGCTCCTGTCCCGGTATGCCCATGACCATGGCTCCAAGCCGGCCGTTTCCCACAGGCAGTCCTTCTTCCCATTCCACTGCAGGCTGACTGTACCATAGCACAGAAGGGGATTGGGCTAAAATAAAGGGGTATAAACTAAGTGTGAGAGCTATGCTCAGCAAGAACTTTTTCATAGGTTATTGGGTCAAAAAAATAAGATTACGACAAATCTTTGAAGTCGCCAACCCAAAATGTTCAAAATTGCTTAATTGATGCCTTGAAGGCGGGTTTTTACTGTGAAAGTAGGAACTCCCGAAACTTATCTGTATTAAAATTGCTCATGCCTTCTTGATAAAAGACGATTTTGCCTTTCGGGTTTATTACCAAAGTGGTAGGGATAGACTCGCTTTGTAAACTCTGATTCAGTCCAAAACTTGCATGGGCAGTAGGAAAGGCCCAGCTTTTTCCTTCTATAAATCCCTGACTTTTTTTGAAGTCATTATCAATTCCGATTAGTAAAAACTCTAAATCAGGCTCATGTTGTACGGACTTATAAAGCTCAGAAATATGGGGCATTTCTGCACGACAGGGTCCACACCAAGAAGCCCAAAGATTGATGAAGAGTGTCTTGCCCTTATAGCTTTCCAGGTCAATTTCCTCACCATTAAATGTCAGGAATTTCCCCCGATAGTCAAATTGCTGGTTGGTGAGGTCGGGGATTTCGATCTTGGGCTTGATGAGTCCTGTGGAGAGCAGAACAGATTGCAGTCCCCCAATGATAACTGGCAGCAATCCTGTAAAGTATAAAAATGCCACTATGCTGAGCATGATGCCCCAGCTTTTTATTTCTTTTTTCCAATCAATGCTCATTTTAGATAGATGATTTACGGGATTTTTGGGACTTCAAGCGTTATGGTCAATTTTTAACTTGCAAGGTATGTCAGTTCGAGCGAAGACGAGAACTTGGCTTCGACTTCTCTCAGCCCGACAACCCAGAACATTTTAATCCGCCTCGACGGACAAGTAATTCAAATTTTTCAATTTTAAGAACATCCAATTTTACAATCTTAAAATCAGACGCTTAGTGACAACTCTCACATTTCTTACTTTTTGTCTCCAAAAGGAGGCTTAACTTGCGTCTCAAATTTAGATTAGAATTTTCTTTAGCTTATGAATTACGAAGTACAAATAGCCGCTGAACTCCAAATCAAACCCAGTCAAGTGAACGCCACAGTGCAATTGCTGGACGAAGGCGGTACGGTGCCATTTATCTCCAGATATCGTAAAGAAGCTACCGGCGAATTGGACGAGGTGCAGGTGGCTGCTATTAGAGATCGGGTTTTACAGCTACGAGAGTTGGCAAAACGAAAAGAAGCAATCCTGAAATCAATCGATGAGCAAGGGAAATTGACTCCGGAACTGAAAGATAAAGTAAATGCAGCGGAGACTATGTCAAAGCTGGAAGATATCTATCTGCCATACAAGCCTAAGCGTCGTACCAAAGCTACAATTGCCAGAGAAAGGGGCTTAGAGCCACTGGCCGAGCTGATTTTCGAGCAAGAATTTATAGACCTGGATGCTGAAGCGGGGAATTTTATAGATGCTTCCAAAGAAGTGACTTCGATAGACGAAGCGCTTCAAGGAGCTCGAGATATCATGGCTGAGTGGATCAATGAGAAGGCTGAACTCAGAGAGAAGATGCGAAAGCTCTTTTTGGATGAGGGTGTTTTTTCTTCGAAGGTTTTACCAGGCAAAGAACAGGAGGCGATAAAATACAAGGATTACTTTGATTGGTCCGAACCTATTAAAACCGCACCTTCTCATCGGGTTTTGGCGATGCGAAGAGGGGAGAAAGAACTCTTCCTGATGCTGGATGCTGTCCCTGAAGAAGCATCTGCTATTTATCAGATGGAGAAAATGATTCTTGTTGATGCCGCAAATTCATCCGTGGAGCAGGTGAAATTAGCAATCAAAGACTGCTATAGAAGATTGTTGAAACCCAGTATGGAAACGGAAGTACGCTTACTCACCAAGCGCAAGGCTGATGAGGAAGCGATCAAGGTTTTTACAGAAAATTTGAAGCAACTTTTATTGGGGGCACCACTGGGTGAGAAGTCTGTAATGGCCATCGACCCAGGATTCCGTACAGGTTGTAAACTGGTTTGTTTAGGACCGCAGGGTCAATTCTTACATTACGAAGCTATTTTTCCCCATGAAGCCAACCGCAGAGGTCAAGAAGCTGCGATGAATGTAAAAGGTTTGGTTGAGAAGTATGGGATTGAGGCCATTGCCATAGGCAATGGTACTGCGGGACGTGAGACCGAAGCTTTTGTAAAGAGCTTGGGATTGCCAAAATCAGTGATTGTGACTATGGTCAATGAATCCGGAGCCTCTATCTACTCGGCATCTGATGTGGCTAGAGAAGAATTTCCCGATCTTGATCTGACAGTAAGAGGAGCTGTTTCCATCGGTAGAAGACTGATGGATCCTCTGGCAGAACTGGTGAAAATCGATCCCAAATCCATCGGTGTCGGTCAATACCAGCATGATGTGGATCAAAATGCCTTGAAAAATGCGCTTGACGATACGGTAATGTCTGCGGTAAATGGTGTAGGCGTGGAGGTGAATCTTGCTTCCAAGCAATTGTTGACTTATGTCTCTGGACTGGGACCGACTTTGGCCCAGAATATTGTGGAGTTCAGAAATGAAAACGGTCCTTTCAAGAGCAGAGCGCAACTCAAAAAAGTGCCTAGACTTGGGGATAAGGCTTTTGAACAAGCTGCAGGCTTCTTGAGGATCAGCAAGGCAAAACATCCGTTGGATTCCTCGGCTGTGCACCCCGAGCGCTATGTCTTGGTGGAGCAGATGGCCAAAGATGTGAATGCTTCAGTTTCGGACTTGATGAGTTCTGAGGAATTGAGAAATAGGATTTCTTTGAAGAACTACGTGTCCGATACAGTAGGTTTGCCTACACTCCAGGATATTTTAGAGGAATTGGCCAAGCCCGGAAGAGATCCCCGCGAGAGTTTTGAGGTTTTCGCTTTTGAAGAAAGTGTGAACAGTATGTCAGATCTGAAAGTTGGGATGAAGCTTCCCGGCGTGGTGACGAATATCACGGCATTCGGTGCATTTGTAGATATAGGAGTGCATCAGGATGGTTTGGTACATTTGAGTCACTTGGCAGATCGATTTGTAAAGGATCCGAATGAGATTGTTTCTGTCAATCAAAAAGTACAGGTAACAGTGATGGAAATTGATATTCCGCGCAAGCGTGTCGGGCTGAGCATGAAGTCAGATCCATTTGCGGAGCGGGGCAAGAAGATGGAAAAAAGACCTGCGGGCAAACCCCAAGCTAAAGAGCAGGAAGGTTCAATGGCGGATAAATTGGCTGCGCTGAAAGGTAAATTCGGAGGGTGATTCTTGTTTTTAAACCGCAGAGAACACTGAGGTTTACACAGAGGTCACAATTTCTTTTGCCGTAGTGAGTGTCGTCACTCACGACTTTTTTCTTCGTCCCGGTTAGTGCCCACTAACTGGCTTTTGGCGTGCGAGTGGAGACACTCGCACGGGCAAAGGTAAACCTCAGCGTCAGGAACCTGAAGGTTCTATGGCTGATAAATTGGCTGCGCTCAAAGGTAAATTCGGAGGGTGATTTTTGTTAGCCACAAAGGGCGCGAAGAAAGCGCAAAGAAAATATTTTGCCACTGTATTTTGCCGCAGTGAGTGTCTCCACTCACGGCATTTTTCTTAGCCCCGTGAGTGCTCACTCACGGAAAATCGATAATTTCAATCTGGTTGGGGTGAAGTACTATTCACCTGAAGATGTCTTAGGGAGTAAATTTCTCCGCCAAGGTCTGTGTCCGCACAGGCCTTTATTTTCTCAGTGAGGCTTTATTCTTCCGAGGACGTTTTCGTATTCGGTTGTAATTCAGATGGCTGTGTTTGGTTTTTTTGTATTTTGTTAAAGCGTTTTGGATACTTTTATCGTACTCTGTTCTGTATAGTATTACTAATTCTTAGCGCTTATGAAGGTACTATTCACATTATTGGTATTGATCACAGGGGGGATGGTTTCATCCTGTCAGGAAAGCGATTTCTCTCCTGACCAAAGACTGGAATTTCAACTGGTCATATTAAACGAATTTGGGGAAAGAACCAATTCTTTAAATGCCGGGAGGATTTTTCAATAGGTTTAGATCTTATTAACCGTACTAAGGACACGCTGTATTTTTCATGGAGTGATTACAGGCGGCTCTTTACGCAGTTTTACGGAAGGGAAGATTTTCTTTTGGTATATGAGATGGAATCGGAGACTATGAATCCAATCGGGAAACCTTACGATCCGGAAGTCTCTATCAACTTTGTTGACAGTAATCTTCCACCAACGAAAATCCCTCCCCAAGGGAAGCGAGAGATGATATTTGGTCTTTTTTTGGTCCTACCGACAAGAAAACCAACCTATTGATAAAGGGAGGTGTTTTTCGTCTTTTACGGATCTCGTCGCTATTGATGGAATAGAAATTTCGATTAGCACATCTATAGAATTTAAAATAGATTAAAAACTGGATTTTTATAAACGTAATTCTTATGAGGTCAATTTACTCTTTACTGAGCTTATTATCTTCATGTCAACCCATTCAATGGCTCAAATACAAACCCAATATGCAGAACAAGCTTTATTGGGAGAAAGAGGATATCATAATGTTGCCGAATTAGGATCGATACGCCAGTTGCCAAAAATAGATGTCCATAGATTATTGCAGGAAGATTCTGCAGTAGCAAACCTAGGTGTTCCATTCCGCTTCGACTATGCCACTGAGGTAAACTATGATCTGAGTAATTCTGGTTCTTGGTATGAAATCACAGATGGTAAGGTATGGAAACTGAGAATCAAGTCACCGGAAGCGTTTTCTATCAACCTAATTTTTGATGATTTGGTTTTACCTAAAGGAGGAGAAATGTACCTTTATAATGAAGATCGAACTATGGTATATGGTCCGGTTACCTCCCAAAATTATGGTGAGACTGGGAATTTCAGTACAGAATTAATCCAAGGCGATTTGATTACTCTTGAGCTTTTTGAACCACTAAGCTCTAATGGGATTAGTAGACTAAGCATATCCAAAGTTATTCATGGCTATAAGAACATGTTCAATACTCCTAATAATTTTGGAGACGCTCGCATGGGTGGATATGGTTACTTTTTAGCCACTAAGTACACTGAGAATTTGATAAAAATGCCCTGAAATGAAAGTCTCAGGGTTTTTGCTTTTTATGCAATTCTGTCGATTTTAACAGACAATTTAGCTATCATTTTGTCGAATCTATTCGATATTTTTGTTCCCTCTCTTTGCCCGAAAGCGAACAAAATTGTTCGGGAAACTCTACAAGAGTTTGAATAAATCTCCATTCTAGGCCTAAATAGGCTTATTTTTTCTGGTTTGATCTTGGTTAAAGGGTATGTGGACAGACATTTCAATACAATACCTATGTGGAAAATTTACTCTAAAATCGCTTGGCGAAATCTTAAGAAAGGCAAGCGTGTGACGCTGATCAATATTTTTGGTTTGACCTTAGGTATCACCGCTGCCTTTTTGCTTTTCACGGTTGTGAGTTACGAACTCAGTTATGATAATTTCCAGTCCAATTCAGATCAGATCTATCGCGTAGTGACTCAGGATGAGTATTCCGATGGAATGAGCTACAATCCAGGTGTATCTCCTCCCATGCCCGATGCGCTGAAGGCAGATCTATCGGGAACCGATGCTATCGTGCCGGTGGTAAATTCCTCTGTTTTCGTGACGGTAGATGAAGCTGTGACTTCTATAGGTCAAAATAATTTTATAGTGGAAGATGCCTTCTTTACCACCGCTGATTATTCTTCATTATTTGATGTGGAGGTACTGGTAGGAAATCTAAATTCCTTAAATGATCCGGGCCAAGTGGTTCTTGCAGAGACAGAAGCCAAGAAGCTGTTTGGCACTTGGGAAAATGCATTCGGGAAATCAATGCTTTTGTCAAAACGTGTGGAAGCCTCCGTGGGTGCAATAGTAGCCGATATTCCTGATAACAGTAATTTCAGATTTGACATGCTGGTGTCCTATAAAACCATGCAGAGCAACGAGGAAGTTTTTGATACTTATTTTGACGAATGGGGAAGCTTTGGAAGTAATTTTCAGGTTTACCTAAAACTCCCTGAGTCTGGAAAAGTAGATCAGATCAACCAGCAATTGATTGCCTTTGCAGAGAAAAACTACAAAGATCGAGGCACTTCGAAGAAGTCATTTTTTCTACAGTCAATGGGAGATATTCACTTTGACAATCGTTTTGATCCGATCAGTGGAGGAATGATACGCAAGGGAACCATTTATACCTTGGCCTTGATTGGTATGTTTATACTACTGATGGCTTCGATCAACTTTGTCAATCTTTCCACAGCGCAAGCCATTGGTAAAAGTAAGGAAGTGGGAATCCGAAAGGTGATGGGAGGAAGTAGAGGACAGGTCATTTTCCAATCATTTGGGGAGACTTTTATGGTCGTGTTTATCTCAGCGACCATTTCTACTTTGGCTGCTACAGTTTTACTTCCTTACCTCAGCAAAGTTGCCGAAGTGCCTGAGTCTATCCAGTTGATTACTCCTACGTTTCTATTATTTTCTACCACAATAATATTGGGGGTGACGCTGCTGTCAGGACTTTATCCGGCATTGATCCTTTCAGGCTTTCAGCCTATTCAGGCATTGAAAAATAAAATTCAGGTAGCACAGGTTGGTGGAGTTTCTTTGCGAAGAAGTTTGGTCGTGATGCAGTTTGTCATCGCACAGGTGTTGATGATCGCGACGGTGATTGCGGTAAAGCAGATGACAGAAATCCAGAATGCTGATCTAGGCTTTTCGAAGGAGGCTGTTTATTATTTTGATCTTCCTTCTGATGAACCAAGAGATGGTAGATTGGATGTGCTGAAGCAGCGTCTGGAATCGAATTCCCAAATCAAAAGTGTCAGTATTTCCAGTGATGTGCCTTCTTCTAATAACAATTGGGCTTCGAATTTTTGGTTTGACGACAAACGTGAGGATGTTCCGTTTATGGCTTCATTGAAGTACGGAGATGCAGATTATTTTCATAATTATGGGTTGCAGTTTGCAGCAGGAACCGGTTTTTCTGAAAGTGACACACTCAAAGAAGCTGTGATCAATGAGACCATGGCCAAGAAGCTCAATATTTTAGATCCAGAAGAAGCAATAGGCAAAACAATCACAATCGGCGGTGGAGAACCTTGGATGACGATCACCGGCGTAGTGAAGGACTTTGCGCAAAACTCGCTACGGGAAGAAGTGAAGCCATTCATCATCGCTACGGAAAAACAGGATTACTATGTGATGGGAATGAAATTGGATAGTTCGGCAGGTCAGCAAACGCTGGCAAGTATAGAGGAAGAATTCAAAAACATCTATCCAGATGCCATTTATGCCGGGGAGTTTTTAGATGAGACGATTGCAAATTTTTACCGTCGTGAAAACCAACTTTCACTTGTCTATAAAGTCTTTGCCGTGCTTTCGATAGTTATTTCTTCTATAGGACTGTATGGGTTGATTTCTTTCTTGGTGGGGCAAAAGCTCAAGGAAATCGGAATCCGAAAGGTGCTTGGAGCTTCGATTTCCCAAATTACCTTTTTGCTTTCAAAAGAGTTTATTTATCTGGTGCTTATCGCTTGTTTGATTGCCGTTCCGCTGGGTTATTACCTCACGGATCAATGGCTTCAGAATTTCTCCTACAGAACCACGGTGCCTATTGGTTTGTACGTTTTCGTGATTGCTGTTTCTCTGGTTATAACTGCTTCCACCGTGGGATATCGGGCCATAAGGGCGGCATTGGGCAATCCTGTTGATAGTTTGGCGGATGAGTAAAAGAAAGTGGGAACTCGATTGATTTCCCGCAGATTTGCGCAGAAAAGTTTCCCGCAGATAATCGCTGATAACTATCGCAGATTTTAGCTGATTTTGTACCAAATAAACTATTCAATCTGTTATTAAAAAATCTGCGTTTATCAGCGTTCTTTTCTGCGAGTATCTGCGGGG
This sequence comes from Algoriphagus sp. Y33, assembly GCF_014838715.1. NCBI lineage: Bacteria > Pseudomonadati > Bacteroidota > Cytophagia > Cytophagales > Cyclobacteriaceae > Algoriphagus > Algoriphagus sp. Y33. The sequence goes on from NZ_CP061947.1 coordinate 1,283,861, forward strand.
AAAAAATTGAAAATACTCTAGTTAAAACAAGTTCAAACTTCTGCAATAGTAAAGCCTCTGAATCATGATAATCCAGAGGCTTTACTTTTTATATCAGATCAATCTTCCAGATAGCCAAATTTCCCGACATTGAAGTCGTTAAAAGCTTCCATCAATTCCGCTTTGGTATTCATTACAAATGGGCCATGGGAAGCGATAGGCTCATTGATCGGCTCACCGCTCAGAATCAAAACAACTGCATCTTCGCCGGCTTTGATTTGAAAGGTTTCTCCTTTGTTTTCAAATAGAACGAATTTGTCTGTTCCTACTTCTTCCTTTCCGTTGACTTCGATTGAACCTTCGATTACGAGCAAAGCAGTATTGAAATGTGCAGGGAAATTGAAGTTGGCAATTCCGCGTTTTTTCAATTTGGCATTCATCAAGTTCACATCGGTGAATGTACTTGCAGAACCTTTCAGTCCTTGATATTTACCCGCAATCACCTCAATTTCTCCCGCATTATCCGGTAAGGTAAATTTCTGAATCTGATCATTGGTTATTCCCTGATATTTTGGAGGACTCATCTTGTCTTTGGCAGGAAGATTCACCCAAAGTTGTACCATCTGGAATTCTCCGCCGGTGCGACTAAATTCTTCTTCATGGTATTCCTTGTGCAAAATCCCCGAAGCTGCAGTCATCCACTGCACATCTCCTTCTCCGATTACTCCACTGTTACCGGTACTGTCATGGTGTGCTACCTTTCCCTTGTAGGCAATCGTGACCGTCTCGAAACCCCGATGCGGATGCACACCAACTCCCTTCGGTTCATTGGAAGGTGGAAAATGAAACTTGGAATTGTAATCCAGCATGATGAAAGGTGACATGCGCTCCATATCCAGGTGATATCCGCTTGGAATGAAATTGTGGACTCTGAATCCGTCCCCTACAAAATGCGGTGCAGTAGGATTGACTATGATTTCTATATTTTTTGTTGCCATGATGTAGTTTGTTTAAATGATAAACAAATATCGGCAAGCCCTATTGCCCCCACCTTGATGTATGGTAAGATCGATTCAACGCCTGAAATTCTTTTTTGCAAGATCTTTTCTTACCCGGCTCAGTGATTCCGGTGTGATCCCCAGATAAGAAGCGGTCATCCAAAGCGGTACGCGAAGCAGGAGATCAGGGTATTTTTGGATGAAAGTAAGGTAACGTTCCTCTGCCGTAGCCCCAAGCAATTGGTTGATGCGTAATTGGAGTTGACGGATATGGCTGTGGAGTGCCCGATCATTTGCTTGAAGGAATTTGTGACTCATCCCTGATACCGTTTCCATAAACTCGCTGCTCATGAACACGACGGTGCTATTTTCAATAGCTTCGATGAAAAGATCCGAAGGTTCGTTGAAATAAATACTGCTGCGATCCGATGTGAGCCAGTTTTCGGGAGAGAATTGGATAATGTGCTCTTTTCCGGATTCGTCCACTCTGAATGCCCTCAGAAGTCCTTTTTCGGTAAAAAAAGCATGTTTGCAGATTTCCCCGGAATGAAGTAGAAAGCCGCCCTTTTGGATGGTTTCTACTCTTACTTCTTTCAGGATTTCGTCGAGAGCGTATTCTTCAAGGTCACTTTTTTTGCTAAGATAAGTTTTGAAATTGGCTAGCACGGCAAGGTGTTTAGCTTCCAAAATAGCTAAAAAGAATCAATATCAAAGACTGAATTTACCCTAAAACCTTCGCCGTGATTTCCAGTGATCTCAAGCGTTTCTCCGGGTCATAGATATTCGTAGATACCATCAGTTCATCCACTTCTACCTGCTTGAAGAAGCTTTCGAATTGTGGTTTAAGCGATTCTTCTGTACCGATGAAAGTACATGCCATCATATTCTGAATGGCCGCAGCTTCGGCTTCATTCCATATATTATCCATGCTTTTTACGGGTTTTTTCATAGGATATGACTTGCCTCGGATGATCCCTAAGGCTGTCTGGTAAAATGAGGTAGCCAAATAATGGGCTTCTTCATCAGAATCAGCAGCAATCACATTCACGCAGGAAATAAAATATGGCACTGACAAATGAGCTGAAGGCTGAAAATTCTCACGGTAATATTTTGATGCATTAATCAAATATCCGGGGGCAAAGTGGCTTGCAAATGCATAAGGCAGTCCCTTTTGTGAAGCAAGTACTGCACTGCTCATACTTGAACCCAGCAAGTAAATAGGAACGTCTAACCCTTCAGCCGGAAATGCACGGACTTTGGAATCCATATTTTCTTCTGAGAAATAGCGCTGGAGATCGTCAAGGTCACTTGGGAATTCCTGTACCGACTCATGCCTTCCTCTTCGTAGCGCAGTAGCAGTGGTTTGATCAGTGCCGGGAGCCCTGCCAAGTCCCAAATCAATTCGGTTAGGATAAAGAGTCGCCAGCGTTCCAAACTGCTCTGCGATGATCAGCGGGCTATGATTGGGAAGCATGATTCCTCCGGAACCTAGGCGGATTTTAGAAGTGCCATTGGCTAGGTATCCTATCAGGATCTGAGGGGATGAGCTGCCTACATTGGCCATGTTATGATGCTCGGCCAGCCACATTCTGGTGTAGCCAAGTTGCTCGGCATGCTGTGCCATTTGGAGACTTCTTATATATGCATCTTTGGCATCGTACTCTTCACGGATGATGGCAAGGTCGAGAAGAGAATAGGGTAGGTTCGTTTTCAAAATAGGTAATTGCTTGTAGTTAGTAAGCAAATTGAATTTCTACCGGGAAAGTTTCTGAACTGCAGGGTTTAATTCGACTTCTATGTTATCAAAGTCCACAATATGTGAATTTTATACCACATAAATTATTGGTTTTCAGTGTGCTGGTTGTTCACAGGGTGCTATATAGCTGTTAAATGCAGATTACTCTTGTGGCAGATTTTTTGAGCAAATCTTATTAAAGTCAAAATATTTTGGCTATTGCTGAATGCTGGCTAACTAATATTTATTTGAATTTCAAGTAAAAGATTATTCCAACTAAACACCAATTCTTATGAACTCGATAACAAAAATCAAAAGCAACTGTATAGTAGCGTGTGAACTATGTATTGAAGCATGTGAGCAATGTATTGAAGCGTGTAGTAACCGCCCTGGAATGCAGGATTGCATCAAGTTCTGCGAAAGATGTATTGATGCTTGTAAAGATTGTATTGCAGCAGCAGAGAGTAGCTCCGAGGATCGGGCGGTAGCAATGCAGCAGTGTGTAGATGCATGTTACAATTGTGCGAAAGAATGTGAGAAGCATGAACACGAAAGTTGCAAAAAATGCGCAGAAGCATGCCGCAACTGTATAGCTGAATGTGAAGCGCTTTTAGCTTAACCAAGACAGGCTGATGAATATTCCATCAGTCTGTCTATAGTTTAATTATTGTAGATTTCATTGTAGTCGTCCATATCCGTTCCTTTATTGAAACGGCGGATGTTGTAGGAAAATGAAAGCATGAAATACCGTTGCATCACATTGTTTTGACCATCCTCTACGAAGGCATCGGTGACATTTCTATACACACTTCTATTTTGGCCGAGTAAATCATAGGCATTGATAGAAATTTCTCCCCGCCGGTTTCCGAACACTTTTTTCCCTATACTCATATTCATTAGAAGAACATTCGCATCAAATCCTTCGGATAGCCCGGAATTCAACTGATGGTTTACATCTAATCTATATACAAAACCTTCCCAAATTATCCAGCTGAGATTTAATCTTGAGCGTTGATTATAGAAGTTGTTATTCAAGTTTGTATTCAGGGTGTTTTCTACATTGTTGTAGGAAAAACGTGTGGAGACATTAAAATCAATCTGATCTGAAATATTGCTGCTAAGCGAAAGTCCTGTACTTAGCCGTGAAGAATTGTTAAAGCTCAATTGCTCATTTACCTGCCCGGGTCTTTTGGTGCTGCTAAATCCTCCGTTGATGTTGAAGTTGGATTTGACAAAGTCAAGCGGGATGCCGTAACTCACCCAAGACCTGAAATCTTTGAAACCATCTAGATTCACAGGCATGTAGAGTTGTGATCCTTTTTCCAAGATAATTCCCCCGGGCAATTCAGTCGCTTCTTCCGCGGTGAACGTGCTATTGGATACAGCATCATTTACCAGTCTATATTGGGCAAAAATGAACCATGATCTATCATTTTCCGGATTGTTACTCCGGAATCTAAGTCTCATTCTATTGGAGTATGATTGATCAAGTGAGGGATTTCCTGTCTTCAACTGGAGTGGATTAGAATTATCTATTACATTTTGAAGTTGGTCTACAGACGGGGCATCCACATCTGTATCATAATCCAATTCGAAGTTTGTGGTAGGGGAAATAGTGTAATCAAGCCTGATAGTAGGGAGAAAGCTTTGAAAACTTCTGTCAATCGTGCCGACAGCAGGAAAAAACTGTTCGTTCTTAAGCGAAGCATCCTGATATTGGATTTCTGCCTGAAACTTTAATTTCTCAAGTGTGTATTGATAGCCCAGCTCTAGTTCCTGTCTCAGATATTTGCTTTCGAATGAATTACTCAGCGCAGTATCCAATGAAAGGTCAGGGTTGCTGATTTCTTCGGTCAAAATATCAAAAGTCAACTGGTCCGAATCATTTAATCGATTGCCTATCTCATATTCTAATTCCATCTGTCCGTTTTTTCCGATAGGTTCTGTATAGGAAATACCGGTTTCCCAATCGAAACCGGATCTGTCCCGGTTGATTTGCTGGTTTATTATTTCCCTGCGTTCATCCGGCTGATAGTAGATGTTGGTAGCGCTGCGAAAAGCTTCATCTTTATTGTCGTGACTTCCTGTGTTTGCACTTAGGGTTAGACTTCTTCCTTCTTTGCCGAATTTGTGGCTGTAAAACAAACGATGAAACATGTCATAATCCTCATTGTCTGCCGTACGGTTGTTTTCTGTTTGGTTTAGGGGGCCGGCATTATTTAGTGTTTCGCCAAAGAAGCCGGAATTTTCCCTTTCGAACTTTGCAGAGAGCCTTGGCCTGTATAGAATCCGATTGTTTTCATTGATATTGTATTCGAATCTCATGTCAAACCGATGATCCTGACTGATTCGTTTTTCTCTACTTTCTTCCGTATATACTTGATCTGATTCTGAGCCCGTTACATATTCTCTGACTAGACTGGACAGGTTGGTGTTTTCACGGTGGCTGTAGAGGTAGCTTCCGCTGATTTTTATTTTGTCTCCCCAATTATCCGAATAGTTTATGCCGAGAATATTCGTGTTTATGATACCGTTTTGTGGACGGTTGTTGCTTTGGGAATTTGCATCACTTGAATAATCCAAGACATTGATATTGTTGCTCAAGCCGGTAAAAGTTATTCGCTGGTCTTCATTGAATGAATTGATGCTTGCTCCCGTCAAATAGCGTTCGTCAGTACCATATCCCACTGTTGCTTTTCCAAACTGTCCCTTTCTTCGGTTTGGTTTGGTAATGATGTTGATGGTTTTCATTCGCTCACCATCATCAAATCCGCTGAGGAGTGCTTTGTCACTTTTTTGATCAAAGATTTCAATGCTCTGAATTACCTCGGCAGGGATATTCTGCAAAGCCGTATTGATATCTCCACCAAAAAAAGGCTCTCCATCCACCAAGATCTGGGTAATCGCTTCTCCCTGGGCCTGCAATGATCCATCTTGAGAAACAACCCCCGGAAGCTTCTGCACTAAGGTCTCGGCACTGGCATCTCTCATGGTTTTGAAAGCATCGGCATTAAATAATGTGGTATCCCCCTTCTGCTCTCCCTGAGCTCTTCTTGCGCTGATGATCACTTCATCCAAAGCTGTTGCTTCCTCCTTAAGACCCAGGACTCCCAAATCCAAATCTTGACTGACATGGATGGTCTTGAACAGGTTCTCATATCCTAAATACTGAATCTTGAGAAGATATTCTCCGTCCTTTATATTGTTGATTTCAAATTCCCCGTCAAAATCAGAAATCATTCCATCCACCTGTACAGAGTCAGGTAGATTTTGGATTAAAACAGTTGCATTTGGAATGGTAATCTCTGTGCCTGCTTGTTTGACTTTTCCTTTTATAGAGTGGGTTTGGGCAGTTAGTTGGGATATGGAGATTAGAAATAAGAGGAGGTAGAGGTAATATTTCATTGTTGTTGGCTAATTGGGTATTCCTTCTATGAAGTTACATCACTGGCTTAATGAAACTCATCATTAAGTAGATCTATGGTCAACCTTGGGACAAAGGAAGTAAGTTGCCGGCAAGTTATTGAGGGATATTGGCTAAGCGGTAAAATGCTGTAGTGAGTAGTTAATAGCATGTGTATGAGAAAGCTTATTCTAGTGTTTAAGCATGACTTGTCATTGAAAGTGGGATTCGATTCCCCGCCACGGCGAGGCAAGCTGCTCAACCAGGTATACTGCCTTAATTTTCACAGAGTTTAAAAACCTAGTGTTATGTGAGGTGTAAAAAGTACCGGATAAACCTGTTAGGGTTTGCTATTAGAACCGTAATAATCTACTTATTTATCAAAAATCGATGGTGTAAATCTGACAGGTTTTGGTTAACACTACTGGGGGAATGAGGGGTGGTTTTGAGAGGTTATGAAAATTATGACAATTAGCGTCATAAAATAATGTTGATTTTTCAGTCATTGTTATGTTTATAAAAACAACATTCATATCTTAGCTAAAGTTAAAAGAACCGGATATGGAAAATCACGAAAAAATCAGCATTACGACAAAGAACTTGGCATCAGGCAATTGCCAGGTTAAATTTTTCATCGAGGACGAGGTAAAACCACAATACGGTTACCTGTTGGTAAATGGTCCCAAGCCTGTCGGAGAAATCATCGACGAAATCAAGCAGCGCATGGAGAGAAGAAAACATGCTTCTTTGAATATGAATCCCTTTTTTCCAGTGCAGCCAATGGCTGAAGATCACAACTTCTACCTGTACTCAGCATGAAACACCTAGCTTCCAACCTCAGATATCTGCGTAAGCAAAAAGGCATTACCCAAACTGAGCTTGCAGATCAACTGGATGTGCAACGTACGATGATTTCAGCCTATGAAGACGGTAGGTCTGAGCCAAAGCTATTGACACTGGGAAAGCTATGTGATGTGTTGGAGGTAGGGATGGAAGAGTTGCTCAACCATGATATCGAAGGCCAAGGCAGAAAGGCAATCCAGAAAAGAGGAGTCAATATCCTTACCATTGCCTGCGATGAAGACGAGAAGGAAAATATCACCTTAGTGGGACAGAAGGCATCTGCAGGTTATCTCAACGGATTTGCAGATACTGAATACATGGAAAGTCTTCCTCAGTTTCAGATTCCCACACTTTCCAAGCAGGCTACTTATCGGGCTTTTGAGCTGGCAGGTGATTCCATGCTTCCTCTGACTTCGGGTACCATCGTGATCGGTGCTTATGTGGATCAGATAAACGATATCAAAAGTGGTAAAACCTACGTGCTCGTAACGGAGACAGAAGGAGTAGTCTACAAGCGTGTTTTCAACTACCTCACCGATAACGGCAAGCTTTTTCTTGTTTCTGATAATGAGCAATACAAGCCCTATGAGGTAAAGGGAGAGGATGTGGTGGAAGTTTGGGAAGCCAAAGCTTTTATCAGTACGGATTTTCCTAATCCGGGCGATAAGAAAAAGCCACTGACATTGGAGGATTTAGGCGAGATGATCTCAGATATTCGTGCGGATCTGAGGACGCTTAAGGGGTAGTTCTCTTTTCAAACCAAAATAGGATTTGATTAAAGCTAAGAAAGGCCACTTCGGCCTGTCCGCTGTGTCGGATCATTCCCGCCTATCGGGGCAGACAGTAAAGCAAAGAAAATATAGCTATCGACATCATTGCGGGATAATCAAATATTTTATTCTTCCATCAAGTTTTCAAAACCGTCTTTGATCTTTCCAACTGCATCAAAGGATGTGTCTATGTTGACTACTCCCTTTCCCAGTTCATGCCAATAGCCGTCTCCACATTCTATATAGGAACCACGTTTGGTTCCGGCAGTTTCTTTGGCAATCTCATAATTGTAATCCGGAGAGAATACCAATTTCAATAGCTGAACTGCGTATTCCCAATTTATAATACGGGATTCATTTTTTGAGGCAAATACAGCTTCACGGGTAGAGAAGTTCATCGTGATCGAGCAATCGACACTTTCTTCATTCGTCACCTGACGGTAATTTACAGTGAGCGGCGCTTCCTTCTTGGAGGTTTCGTAGATCGCCTGAATCACATCCTGAGCCAGCATCTGCCAAGCTTCTTGGTCAGTGGGAACTTTTGCCTGACCAACTTTACCATCTTCTATAGCTGAAAGCGTAAGTCCGCCTTCATCTATATGCCTACCGCTCCACTTCGTTTTTTCGAACTCCATCGAAACCACCTTCTTCCAGACGAAGTCCAGTTTTCCTTTGAAGCTGTAATCATCATTGGGAGTAAATCCTTCATCTATGATTTCCTCTTCGCTCAAATCTTCTCTATCAGTATAATGAATTTCCAGCTCGGCGATTAAATCAGAATTACTCCAATCAAGTGAAAGTCTATATACATGACTATATGGAGGCGGGATAATTCCTGAATCGAATTCAATTACAATTCCATCTGTGTTGTCGTTACTCTTTTTCATCTGCTTATAATTTGCTTTTCCGCGGTCATAACTTGTCCTGTGACCAAGGAAACGGGATATCCGCCTATCGTCGGACAAGGAATCCATGCCTATGGCAGGCAGGTCGCAAGACTGTTAATCATTCTTGTCCCGAAGCAAGTTCGGGACAAGTTGTGTGTCGCTTACGACATGCTCGGTTTCATTGCTGCAAAAGTAGACCTTTTACCTCAAAATTTCTCAGCGCAATTCAATTTCAAAGCGGGTGGCTTTCCCCGGTTTTACTTTTTGACTGCATTTTTCAAATGAAGGAACTCCAAAAACTAAACTGGGATTGTTGGAAAACCCAAAATTATCTAAAGGATATCCGATTCTATTTTTGCGGATTTCTCCGTCCTCATCATGATCATGGAATACTGTAATAGCGTATTTGCCGATAGGCACATCGGTAAGCGTTTGCTTAGCAATGCCGTTTTCTATTGGGATAGTTACCATTTTCCAGGCATCCTCAACTGATTCCGGCCATCCTTTTTCCTGATCAAAAATCAGCACCTGAATCACTCCCTCATCTGAAGAAGTTTCCGAAATAATTATTTCTATAGTTCCGAAATTATTCTGAGAGGAGGAGATGTTCATTAAAAAGAATAAAATTAAAAATACAGGTTTCATCTGTTTATAATTTGATTTTTAACGGTCATATAGCCTGTCCCGATTTTTCATCGGGAGAATCTCGCACTGAAAATAATCATCCCTCTGTGTGTCGCTTGCATCATGCTCGATTTCATAGTAATTCGATTGTTTTGAGTCTGTTTACTTTTCCCGAGCCGGTTCTTGAGAACTCAGGGATTACAAAAATGTTTTTTGGGAGCTCGTATTTACCCAATTCCATTTTTAGCCTGATGGTGAGTATATTTTCATTTACAGCTGAATCTTTAGACTCTATAGCCAGACATAATTTTTCACCCAGTTTCTTATCTTTCATTCCAAAAAAGAAGAATGCGGAATTGGGATAAAAACTGTGGATTAAACGCTCTGTTTTGGCTTCCAACAGCTCGGGATGGAGCTTCACCCCACCGGAGTTGATGACAAAGTCTGCCCTTCCGAGCCAGCGAAATAAATCCTTATCGATCAACTCAACCAGATCATTTGTTTGCACCAATTGATTATTGCTTGATTCTGATTTCACCCAAAGTGCATTTCGTTCATCCAAACCAAATTCTACTCCCGGTAACATGCTGTAGATCAATTCACCTGGTACGATTTTGGCCAGCGCAACATGGGATACTGTCTCAGTCATGCCATAAGTCTGATAAGCCTGAATATCGCTTGCGATGAGTTGGTGCTTTAAACCCGTATTTAATGGAGCTCCACCTATTATCAGGTGTTTAATTTGCTTAAGCTTCACTAATGAAGACTTGTCCTTCAGTGAGGCTTCGACCTGAAGAGGCACCATCGCGACAAAATCAGGAATGGCATTTACTTCCAAAAGAGGGTTTGACTTAGGTTCAACGAACTGAATGGAGCAGTCCCACACCTGCGCGCGCACCAACATCATTTTGCCTGCAATATAGGCAGGATCTAGGCAACACAGTAAAGTACTAGCTCCATCGGTTTTGAAAAACGCCTGAGTTGACTTGGCACTGGCTATCATTTGAGCCCGTGTGATCTCCATTTTTTTTGGAATTCCGGTGGAACCTGAGGTTTGCTGCACAAAGATGTTTTTACCTGAAAGCCATTCGCGACAGAATTGAACAGCGGCTTTCACATAGTCGGGAAAATCATCGGGAGTAGTTTCAAAGTCTTCCTTTGTGATCAATGCGTAGTTGTCGAAAATCAGTTGAAACATGTGCCAAGTCCTTGTTAATGCTTTTGCCTAAGGTAACTATCCTTCCTTCAAAATTCAGGGAAGCCTGTTATCTTGCAAAAGAATTAGATTTTTACCCAAATCGAAAGATATGAACTGGATCACTGCAAAAGAATACGAAGATATTACCTATAAAAAATGTGACGGCGTGGCGAGAATCGCTTTCAATCGTCCTGAAGTCAGGAATGCTTTCCGTCCGAAAACTACAGCTGAACTGTATGATGCATTTTACGATGCACAGGAAGATACCTCCATCGGTGTGGTTTTATTGAGCGGGGAAGGGCCTTCGGCAAAAGACGGAGGTTGGGCATTTTGCTCCGGTGGCGACCAGAAAGCACGAGGCAAGCAAGGCTATGTAGGCGAAGATGGATATCATCGGTTGAATATTTTGGAGGTGCAGCGCCTGATCCGTTTTATGCCTAAGGTAGTGATAGCTGTTGTTCCTGGCTGGGCAGTAGGAGGAGGGCATAGCTTACATGTGGTCTGTGACTTGACTTTGGCGAGTAAGGAGCATGCGATCTTCAAGCAGACCGATGCTGATGTGACCAGCTTTGACGGAGGCTATGGTTCGGCTTATTTGGCCAAAATGGTGGGACAGAAGAAAGCGCGTGAGATATTCTTTCTGGGAAGAAACTATTCAGCACAGGAAGCCTATGAAATGGGAATGGTAAATGCCGTGATCCCCCATGCTGAATTGGAGTCAACGGCTTACGAATGGGCTCAGGAAATCTTAGCCAAGTCACCGACCTCTATTAAGATGCTGAAGTTTGCGATGAATCTTACTGATGATGGAATGGTAGGGCAACAGGTTTTTGCAGGGGAAGCCACCCGATTGGCTTATGGCACTGATGAGGCGATCGAAGGCAGAAATGCATTCCTGGAGAAGCGTAAGCCAAATTTTGGAGCCAATAAGTGGATACCTTAGTGAGACTTTAGTAGCAAGAGGTTAGTATCAAGGACTAAGAGCCAAGAAATTGGAGCCAGGAAGATAGACAATAGAGCCAAGAATTAAGATTTTTGAAAATCTTAATTCTTGGCTTTTCTATGTGGGTTTGAATTTAGGAAATCAATTCACTTACTAGTAAATCCTCGTCTAGATCCTCCCAGTGAATTCCATCTCCATCGCCAATAAATCTCCAGTTATTTAACTCTGTATCGGAGGCATTTCTCAGGGATGGAAACCATTCCAATGGAATACTTATTTCCCGACCATCTTCCATGATAATTTTCATTTTGTTATTTGAAAATGAAAGATCAGAAGCTTGATTAGATTTGAATTTAGTTAAAGTACTCATCCCATTTTTGATCAAATAGTTGAACGTTTAGTTCAATTAAGGTACGGTTTCTGACAATTCAGATGCTGAAAAATTTTTTGATTTGACCAATTGGCTAGGGTTTAAAATGAATTTTGCAGTCTTTCCGGATTTTTCCACATGAATATGTTTAGGCAAATGATCATTGCTATAGAAGAAAAACCTAAAACCTTTTACTCTCAGAACTGTAGGCATTGCTTCACAAGTTAAACAATTCTAAAATTTCTAATAGGTTATATGATCAGAAAATCCCTTCCAAAGTATCTGAAAGGGATTTTCTGTTGTAAGCCAAGGTAGGATCAGATTTCGATTTTTGCTCCAAGCACTTTAAGAAATTCGCGGATCCAAGCCGGGTGACCCGGCCAAGCCGGAGAAGTGACCAGATTGCCATCCACATAGGCATCTGTGGCAGGAATATCCTGATATTCTCCACCTGCGATAGTTACCTCCGGTCCCACGGCAGGGTATGCAGTCAGCTTTCTGCCTTTTACCACTCCGGCGGCGGTTAGAATCTGGATCCCGTGACATACAGCAGCCACCGGTTTATTGGTATCAAAGAAGTGCTTGACGATCTCCAGCAGCTTTTTATTCAATCTCAGGTATTCAGGAGCACGCCCACCTGCAATCGCCAATCCTACATAGTCATCTACATCTATCTGTTCAAAGGAATAGCTTAGCATAAAGTTGTGACCGGGCTTTTCGGTATAGGTGAGATCACCTTCAAAGTCATGAATGGCAGTTTTGATGGTTTCTCCCTTTTTCTTTCCGGGGCATACAGAGTGGACCTCGTAGCCTACCATTTCCAGCATCTGCACAGGAACCATTGTTTCGTAATCTTCCGCAAAATCTCCTGTAAGGAATAATATCTTTTTCATTTTTTTATGATTAGTTGGTTTGAAAAGTGGGTAGAGAATCTACCTGTTTTAGTTAGCCCAATTTAAGAAAATGAAGCTGGAATGAGATTAATCAAGAGTTAAGTTTTGCTAATGTTCCTGTCTTTATCTATGGACATAGCATGGGTGGCGGTTTGGTGGTTATGGCTACCATGAATTGATCAATGATCTGGATCGGGAAGAGATGATGAAATTGATTGTGAGCTGGGTAAAAGATCGTATTTAGATGGGTTAAACCTATGGATTATATTTCTAATAATAACCCATTGATATCCAATTTCCTGGTGTACATCATAATACTTCCGTCAGGATTTAGTGGCCATGCTTCTTTTGGTCTGTCCCAATACAGCTCGACTCCATTTTCATCCGGATCATCTAAGTACAATGCTTCGGAAACTCCATGATCTGCAGCACCGGTCAGTGGATAATTCGCATCTATCAGCCGCTGCAGCAAAACAGCCAGGTCTCTTCGTGTGGGCAGCACGATTGCGGTATGGAAAAGCCCCGCGGTATTCTTTGGTGTGGGCTTTCCTCCTTTGCTTTGCCAAGTGTTTAGTCCGATGTGGTGATGATAACCTCCGGCAGAAATAAAGGCGGCATCCTGCCCATACATAGTAATCAATTCAAAACCCAATAAACCTTGATAGAAGTCCAATGACTTTTGAAGATCTGAAACCTTCAGATGTATATGGCCAATTCGGGTAGCGGCGGGGATGGTGTAGGTATTCATTAATTTGAAGTTTGAGATTTGAAATTAACCGAACCCTTAGCTGATTAGTGCCAAAATGCGTGGAAATTTCAAATCTCAAATAATAAATCTCAAATTCTATATCCCCGGCGCATTTGGGAACATCAAGCTCTTATAATATTCCAATTCACCTTCAGGCTGTTCGATGTCAGCAGGGAAGGGTAGTTTGGAAATACTTTGAAAATACAGCAAACAGGCATTCCTCCACCATTCTGCTTCTTCTTCCTGAATTTCCAAAAGCTGTCGGACATGGTCAAATTCCTCAGGATCTATTTCCGATTCCAAGCTTGCCCAAGTCTGCTGCATTTCCCTTACTTCCTTTACTCCCCGATCATAATGATAAGCTATTCCATCCCAGAGGGTATTTCCATCGGTAAGCTTAAAGTCCCATGGCACGTGATGAAACCATAATAGGTATTTCTCAGGAATCTGATGCGGATCAGACCATTCCTTTGCTATTTCAGGGGCATATTGGTCCAATGCCCCACTTCCGGCACTTGTTCTGTCAAAGCCAATTCCAAGACTATCTGCCTGATGGTAATAAGGTGCAGTCCAATCTGCTCTTCCGCCCATTACCCAAGGTCCTGGGCCATAGTGATGGCTTCTACCCATGATATGATGCAAGCCAAGCGGAGTCATATAGTCCACGGCAGCTTCGTGAGATTTTAGCATTATATCACTGATTTTCGCTATCACTTCTTGTTTTTGACCAAAAGTCAATCTGATCCATTCTTCAGCGATTTGTTCGGATTTCAGGCTTGGATCCCAAGCTTGGCGTCCGAATGCATACCAGTTGGATTGCCCAAACAGATGTCCGGTCCAGTTGCGGTCTGTTCCAATATTGGAGACTCCCGCGATAAGCGTAAGCTTTTGACCACTTTCTTCTCCTTCGAGAATACTTGCCACTGTAGAAGTCGAAGAAGGCCGAAAGGTTTTCGTTTTTAACACTTCCTCCCACATGGGAGCGAGGTAAACCAGCTGAGTGGCTTGCCCAAGGTATTCCTGAGTGATCTGGAACTCCATCCCAACATTTGTCTTGTTGATAGCTCCATATAGGGGGTGAACAGGCTCCCGGGGTTGGAAATCAATAGCGCCATTTTTTGTTTGGATGATCACATTGTCTTTGAATTTCCCATCCAGTGGTTCGAATTCATAATTTGCCTGCTTGTGACGATCCACATCATCTTCATGGGAATAGACGAATGCCCTCCAGATCAATACTCCACCATGAGGTGCCAAAGCATCGGCAAGCATATTTGCCCCTTCTGCATGATTCCTTCCGTATTCATGCGGCCCGGGTTGTCCTTCGGAATTTGCTTTTACCAGAAATCCACCGAAATCAGGAATGAAGGAATAGATCTCATCGGTCTTCTTTTTCCAGAAATCAATCACCTCAGGATCCAGCGGATCGGCAGTCTTCAAGTTGCCAATTTGAATAGGAGCCGAGAAGCGGGCAGTCAAGAAAACCTTGATTCCATAGGGTCTGAAAACATCCGCCAAAGCCTTCGCCTTTTTCATGAAATCAGTGGTCAATATCAGGGCATTTGCGTTCACATTTGTGAGTGAAACTGCATTGATTCCTATAGAAGCATTTGCCCTGGCATAGTCAATGTACCGTGGATCAATGTAACCCGGAAGTCTATGCCAATCCCAAATCGAGAAGCCTGCATAGCCTCTTTCGACTGTCCTATCGAGATTGTCCCAATGGTTTAACATCCTAAGTTTAATTTTCGGACTTTCAGCTAATTCAATAGACTTATCGAAAGTGTTACTTTGTATAGAATTCAGCCAATTATAAACCCCGTAAAGTGCTCCGATAGGTTGGTTTCCCACGATTGTGTAGAATGATTTTCCATCCAGTTCCACCGAGCCCCGCCAATATCCATCATCTCCTAGTGCTTTGATTTCTGCCTGCTGACTCAGTGACAATACCTGAGAAAGTTGCTCCCGGGTTCCAATCCAAAGTTTAGTCTTTTGAAGTCTTTCTTTACTGAAAACAGGAGCTTTGCCAAGCATATTTCCGGAAGCCAGATTCAGCTCATTTTTGATGGCATCGAATGTGGGATTCTCACCGTAAAAGTAAACCCCACCAAATAATGGTTCGACTTGGAATTTCAATTTTGCTTCATTGATGGGCTGATAATCCAGCCAGAGTTTGTAGCCGTCATTGGCAAGTGAAGTCAAGGCGGTACACAGCCACAGTAGGGCTGCGAGATAAATAGGTTTGTACATAGGTTTTGGGTTTGAGCCTAAAAGATCGATAAATCGAAGCAGAATCCAAAGGTTTGATTTTAAAGCAGCTACTTACAGAGGTGTTATTAATCCCGACAATTTTCGTCAAACTTGATTTTCCATTGAGTTTAAACTCCCTGCCTTGCTTATCTTAGTTCGATTACTTTTTACCTATGGATCATAAACCGTTTATTATTTACAAATCCTCCGCAGGCTCGGGTAAGACCTATACGCTGACGCTGGAGTATCTCAAGCTTGCGCTGCAAAGCCCTCATGCATTCAAGCAAATCTTAGCCGTGACCTTTACCAATAAAGCTACACAGGAGATGAAGGAGCGGATATTGGAAGAGCTGAAAAGACTGAGGGGCCAAGTCAGTCCCGAAGACAAGATGGACGGGGAATTGATGCGTTCACTACATGTGGACGAGGCAGGGCTAAAGTTCCTTGCCCGGCAGACACTCACGGCGATTCTTCATGATTACGGAAGATTTTCGGTGAGTACGATTGACAGTTTCTTCCAAAAAGTGGTAAGGGCATTTGCCCGGGAGATTGACTTGAATGCCAAGTTTGATGTGGAATTGGATCAATTGGCAGTGTTGGAGCGCGTGGTAGACCGGGTGGTGATGCTGGTGATGGAAGATGAATTTCTCCATAAATGGCTCGTGGATTATGCCTATGAACAAATCCAGAATGGCAAATCCTGGGATATTAGGCGCAATATTCGAGGCCTTGGTCAGCAGATTTTTCAGGAGGATTTCAAAAAATATTCCCCTGAAATCAAGGAGTTTCTGAAGGATAAGGAAAATATTACTTTACTACAGTCTTTTGTCCGTGAGCGAAAGCAAGAGATTGTCGGTATCGCCAAAGAACTGGGGAAACAGGCGGACTTGATCCGCATTTCGAATGGTCTGGAATGGACGGATTTCGCCGGAGGTTCCAGGTCATTTGCCAGGCTGTTTGAGAAATTGGGTGATAGAAACCAGCCTATTCCTATTCTAACGGATTCGCAGAAGAGTAAAATCGATAATCCTGAAACTTGGTTTGCAAAATCAAGTAAGCAAATCGATGCAATTCTATCTGCTTACGACCAAGGCTTAAACCAAATTTTGCATCAGATTACAGCCTTGGGCTCAAAGTGGAATACGCTGCAGGCAATTGCCAAAAACAGTTACGTCTATGGTGTTTTTAGAAATTTGCTGGACGAACTTACCCTTGTCAAGGATGAGGAAAACATACTTCTGATCTCTGATGCCAATGAATTTCTCAAGGAAATCACCAAGGGAAATGATACGCCTTTTATCTATGAAAAAGTCGGAAATCAGTATAAAAACTATCTGATTGATGAATTTCAGGATACTTCGGGATTTCAATGGGACAGCTTTAAACCACTTCTGGAAAACTCACTTGGGCAAAATCAGACTAACCTGCTCGTAGGAGATGTGAAGCAATCGATCTATCGCTGGCGTGGTGGAGAGATGAAATTATTGCTTTCCCAGGTGGAGGATGAAATAGGCAAGGAACGCATCCAGTTGGAAAATCTGGACAAAAATTTCCGTAGCCTTCCGAATATCATCAATTTCAACAATGCTGTTTTTAAAGCATTGCCTTCAGCGATGGAGCAGGTCTTAAGTGAAAGCTACGCTGTGGAAAATCCGCAGATCCTTTCGCAGGCTTATTCGGATTCCTTTCAGAAAGTTTCTCCAAAGAAGGAAAAGTCAGTTTTTAAGGGAAAAGTCAAATTGGAGTTTATCGATCCAAAAAATGAGGATGAAGAAGGGAATTTCGATGAGGTGGTTTTATCGAAGTTACCCGATTTGGTCATGGAGCTACAGGATCACGGATATGAGCTGGAGGATATCGCTTTTCTGGTGAGGAGAAAGTCAGAAGGGGAGGCTATAGCGGATTGCCTGATGAGTTATGCGGCAGATAATCCCGATTCACAGTATAGTTTTGATGTGCTCTCCGACGAGTCCATGTATCTGAACAAAGCGGCATCAGTGAAGGCCTTGGTTTCAGGCTTCAATTACCTGCACAATCCGTCTGATAAGGTTCAGTACAAAACCATGTGGTATTATTTGGCAGTGTTGATGAACGCACCCGTAGATCATGAACTGTTTGCATTGGATAGAATGCCCGCTTACTTCGAAGAACAAGTCAAAGCTTTCGGAGAAAAGGAAATCCTGATGCTTCAATTGCCTCTGATGGAGGCATTGGAAGAGTTGATCAAAGTGCTAGGCCTGATGGAAATTGGTTTGGAGAGAGCCTATATTTCGGGGTTCAAGGAAGCGGTGTATGACTTTACGGCAACTAATCGGGCTGACCTGAGTGGTTTTCTGGAATGGTGGGAAATCAATCAAACCAAGCGCACAGTCAAAATTCCAGAAGGGCATAACGCCATGAGGATTCTGACAATTCACAAATCTAAAGGGCTGCAGTTTAAGGTGGTCGTGATGCCGTTTCTGAAATGGACGATCTTCGATACCAACAAAGGAAATGTGGTCTGGTCACCATTTGAGGATAGGGAAAAGGGACTTTCCGCTATTATTCCGCTCACGCTTAATGGGAATTTGGCAGATTCAGATTTTAGAGACACTTATGCTGAGGAAGCCACCATGGCTTATTTGGATAGTCTGAATATGTTGTATGTGGCACTCACAAGGGCTGAGGATGTTTTCTTTGGATTTTTGCCCTACAAGGAGAAAATCGGATCACAGAACTCCATGGAGGTCCAGCTTCAGCAATTGATCCAATCTCCACAGTCTTCCGGAACTGACATGAGCTGGATTTCATATTATGACCAAGAGTCAAAAATATTTGAATTTGGAGATTGGCCTGAAAACCGGCTAAAAACAGTGGAGTCTAAAAATTCTCCTGAACTTCGCTGGGCTTATAAAAATTGGTCAGAAGTATTGACACTGAAAAAGTATGCAGCTGACTTTTCATTGGAAGGAATGGAGCAGCGGAAGAAGCAGAAGTTTGGCCTGATCGTGCATGAGATTTTGGAATTATCAGCCGACAAAAATGCGGCTTTGCAGAATTTGCAGACTTTTTATTTTGAAGGGAGATTGAATGAGGAAGAAAAGCAGCTGGTGGAGCGGCAATTGGAGCACCTCTTTACCGATCCGCTTTTTGCTTCATGGTTTGGCGCAAAAGGGATTCTCCTGGCAGAGCAAGGCATTCTTCTTCCGGGAGGAAAGCAGAAGAGACCTGATAGGATTATCCTGAATGAAAGTGAAGCATTGATCGTGGATTTTAAAACAGGCGAAGCACAGATTCGCTACGCCAGTCAGGTAAGAGAATATATGGAACTGGTATCAAGACTATCACAAAAGCCCACCAAAGGTTATTTATGTTATTTGGAAACGGGATTAATCGAGGAGGTTTATGCATAGTTTCTTAAGAAATACCGCCAAAGAAATCCTCGAAAGCGGGGCTGACCTTCAAAAGCTCACCGTGGTGTTGCCGAATAGGCGTGCCGGATTGTTCTTTACCCAGCATTTGGGGAGTTTGATCAGCGAACCGACTTGGATGCCGGAAGTGAAAACGATCGAGGAAATCTTTTATGAGTTGGCAGGAAATAGACCCGCGGATGAGCTGACTTTAATTTTTGAGCTGTATCGCGTGTACCGGGAGTTGAATCCTGAAGCCGAGACTTTTGACCGGTTTTATTTCTGGGGGGAGATGATTCTCAAAGATTTCAATGATGTGGATCAGTTTATGGCAAATGCGGATAAACTCTACCATCACTTGTCTGAGATCAAGGAGTTGGAGTCGGATTTGAGTTTTCTGAACGAAAGTCAAGTTGCGTTGATCAAGCAATTTTGGTCTTCATTTATCCGTCAGGATAGAGATCATCAGGAGAAATTTTTGAAGTTCTGGCAATTGCTAAGTCCACTTTATACAAGTTTTCAAGGGTCTTTGGCGATATCTGGTTTGGCTTATTCCGGGATGCTCTACAGAAAAGTAGCAGAATCGCTGCATACTATTCCCCGTCCTGAAAAAGTACATCATTTTATAGGTTTCAATGCGTTTACAGGCGCGGAGGAGGCATTGATCAAACATTACCTTATCGCATTTGATGCAAAGATTTATTGGGATGTGGATGCATATTATTTGGAAGATAAGGTACAGGAAGCGGGCATGTTTTTCCGTGATTATCAGAAAGACAAGGTTTTCGGACCCACTTTCCCTGAGCGGATTCCAACACAGATTGAGGATCGAAAGGCAAGTATTAAAACCTATGCGACTCCTTTAAAGACCAATCAGGCAAATTTGGTAGGGTCAATTTTGGAAAAAATCCCTGCCGGTGAGTCTTGGGAAGAGACTGTGGTGATCTTGCCGGATGAGCAGATGCTTTTTCCTGTTCTTCACACGCTGCCCGAGCAAGTGGGTAAGGTAAATGTGACCATGGGATATCCTGTGAAAAATGCACCTGTTTATTCTTTTTTGGAAGCAGTGCTGGAAATGCAGCGGTATATCAAAGAAGAGGATGGAAAGTTGCTTTTCTATCATACGGCTGTAAAAAACCTGCTGAGCTCGATATACCTGAAAAGTGCGAATCCGGGCTTTGCGGAGAAGTTGGTGGAAGAAATGCAGCTCTTGAACCAGATTCATGTTACTGCGGAAAAGCTTCATATGGGAGGATTCTTATATCAGTTGATTTTCCGGAAACTTGAAAACGATTCACTTTTCAGTTACCTGTCCAATCTGATGGAAGCTCTGGCTGAGCGGTTGGTGGACGAGCCTTTGCAGCGTTCCTATCTTTATCAATGTTTCAAGCAGTTGACACGATTACGGGAGATTTTTGCCGGTCAGGATATTCTCACCATCAACAGAGAGTTTTTTATCCGGCTATTTCGGCAGGTTTTCCGGGAGGTCAAATTGCCTTTTGAGGGAGAACCCCTCCAGGGCTTGCAAATCATGGGGGTACTGGAATCCCGAAATCTTGATTTTAAGCGGGTGATCATTTGCACTATGAATGAGGATAGTTTTCCGCCTTCCGCAGGGTTGAATTCCATGATTCCATTTAACATACGTAAAGCGTTTGGATTGCCTGTGCAGGAGCAGAATGACTCGATTTACGCCTACACATTTTATAGATTATTGCACAGTGCGGAGGAAGTACATATGATCTATACGACCGCATCTGATCAGGGAAAGGCCGGCGAAAGGAGCCGATATATTCAGCAAATGTCCGTAGAGCTGGGAAGAACTATGGATGAAGAGGTGGTTTATATTCCAATTGACCAAAAATCTCCTAAAGCGATTACGATAGAGAAAGACGCTGAAGTGATTCGCCTACTTGATAAGTACCTGATCGATGAGAATGGTGTTTCCCAAACTTCCTTTTCACCTTCTGCACTGAGTGTATTTCTGGATTGTAGGTTGAAGTTTTACCTTCAGTACCTAGCAAATATCCGGGAAAAGGAGGAGGTAAGTGAGGAAATTGATGCGGCGGTTTTTGGTAATCTCGCTCACCTGAGCATGGAGATATTGTATCAGGATTTTGCGAAGCGAAAGAATAGAACTTTGCTGGAAAAGTCAGATTTCGGGGAATTGGGGAAATTGTGGGTATTTCCTGCCATTGAAAAAGCAATCCGGAATTTTTATCATTTGGAAGACGAAGCAGATACTAAGCTCAATGGTCAGATGGCTATTGCCCGGGATGTGCTTCAGAAATACCTGCATCAAATTTTAAAAATAGATGAGGCTTCAGCTCCCTTTACCTTGATTTCTTTGGAGAAGGAGAAAGTGTATAAAGCAGGTTTAAGGATCATTACTTCTTCGGGTGAGCAAACAGTTTCCTTAAAGGGGATTATCGACCGTGTGGATGAGCACAATGGTTCGGTGAGACTGATAGATTATAAATCGGGGCAGGACAACAAAACCTTTCCTGATGTTACATCGCTTTTTGACAGAGAGAATAAAAGCCGAAACAAAGCTGCTATGCAGACGATGTTTTATGGCTTAATCTACCAGGCTACTAACCCGGGGAATACATTGCCTCTTAAACCTGCAATTTTTAATCTCAGGGAAATGTTTGGAGATGATTTTAACCCTTACCTGCAGCAGAAATTGCCCAGAAAAGAGGGATCTGAAGTAAATGACTACAGGCAGTTTGAAGAAGAATACAGCACTGGGTTGAAAGTACTGCTGGAGGATATTTACAATCCTGAAATCCCTTTTGACCAGACGGAAGATTTGAAGAAATGCGGTTATTGTGCCTACAAAGAGATCTGTGGAAGGTAGCTTTAGCTCCTTCTGGATAAAAGTAAAAGGCAGGGAGATGTGTTGCGATTTTGCCACATTGTATCTCTCTGCCCTCACTTCAAGAGTGAATTTTCTTCCCCGGAAAAGTCAAGGGAAATACTCTTTACTGCGATAAATAAAATCAATAGAAAAGAAGCAATAGGCTTTATCCAAGCTTTATCAAACTTTCCTCCAAGGCTTTGATTTTGCCTTCAGCATCAGCTTGTTTCTTACGCTCCATTTCTATAACCTGCGCAGGTGCTCCTGCGACAAACCGTTCGTTGCTTAGTTTTTTCATCACCGAATTTAAGAAGCCTTTGGTGTAGTCGATTTCCCTCCGGATATTCTCTTTTTCCTCTTCTACATTGATAGAGTCACCCATAGGGACAAAGCACTCGTCAGACTTAACCACAAAGCTGAGTGAATTGGTTACTTTCTCGCCGAAATTAAGTGAAGAAAGATTGGCCAGCTTATTTAAGACTGCTTCGAAACGACCATATAACCCTTCGTTTTTGGCATTGATGGTTAAGTCAAGCGATTCTTTTGGTGACATGCCTTTGGATGCACGTAGGTTTCGTACCTGAGAAACTACCTCAAAGACCTGATTGGCTTCCTCGATGATTTGCTGATCGTAGCCTTTTTCGGATGGCCAAGAAGCCAGGATTAAGGATTCTTCTACTGATCTTTCCTTAATCTGATGCCATAGTTCTTCAGAAATAAACGGCATAAATGGATGAAGGATTTTCAGGATATCTTCGAAGAGCACAATGGTCTTGTCATAGGTCGCCTGATCGATTGGATGCTGATATTCGGGTTTGATCATCTCCAAGTACCAAGAGCAGAAGTCTCCCCAAACCAGCTTGTAGGTAGTCATCAACGCATCGGAAATTCTGAATTTCTCATAGTGCTCATTGATTTCTACCAGTGCTTGGTTGAACCGGTTTTCAAACCATTCTATACTTGAGGCATTGGACGAACCCTCAAGACTCGGATCGATTTCCCAGCCTTTTACCAGACGGAAAGCGTTCCAGATTTTATTGGCAAAGTTTCTTCCCTGCTCCACGAGCTTGTCATCATAAGGCAAATCATTGCCGGCAGGAGAGGAGAACAGCATTCCGGTACGTACCCCATCAGCTCCGTTCTGGGCTATCAGATCCAGCGGGTCAGGAGAGTTGCCCAGAGACTTGGACATTTTTCTGCCTAGTTTGTCCCGTACAATTCCGGTTAGGTACACGTTTTTGAAAGGCTTTTCACCCATATACTCGTATCCGGCAATGATCATACGTGCCACCCAGAAGAACAAAATTTCCGGTGCAGTTACCAGATCATTCGTAGGGTAGTAATATTTCAATTCTTCATTCGGCTTGCCGGTGGTGAAGACCTCCGGATCAAAAACCGAAATCGGCCAAAGCCAGGAGCTGAACCAGGTGTCCAACACATCTTCGTCCTGCTGTAAATCCGATAAGGTGAATTTGCCGTCAAATTTCTCATTGGCGATGGCCAAGGCTTCCTTAGCAGTTTTTGCGACTACAAATTCCCCGTTAGGAAGGTGGTAAGCCGGGATTCTGTGTCCCCACCAGAGTTGACGGGAAATACACCAGTCACGCACATTTTCCATCCAAGAGCGGTACATGTTCTTGAACTTTGGGGGGTATAACTGGATCACGTCATCCATTACCGAGCTGAGTGCGGGCTTGGTGATTTCGTCCATTTTCAGAAACCACTGCAAAGAAAGTTTTGGCTCGATCACCGCATCTGTTCTTTCCGAATGTCCCACATTGGATTTGTAATCTTCTATTTTCTCCAACTGATCTACTTCTTTCAGCTTTTTGGCGATCATCTTTCTAGCAACAAAACGATCTTCTCCCACTAGAATCTGGGCTTTTTCATTCAGCGTTCCGTCATCATTCAGGATGTCGATCACTTCCAGCTTGTGCTTTAGTCCCAGTTCATAGTCATTGATATCGTGGGCAGGAGTTACTTTTAGGCAACCCGTACCGAATTCCATATCCACGTATTCATCGGCTATGATCGGAATGGCACGGTTGATCAAAGGGACTATGGCCTTCTTACCTTTTAAGTGAGTGAATCGGGGATCATTAGGATTCACACAGATCGCCACATCAGCCATGATTGTCTCCGGCCGGGTGGTAGCGATGGTAAGGAATTCATTCTCCGATCCTTCGATCTTATAGTTGATGTAATAGAGTTTGGAAGCGATTTCCTTGGTGATCACCTCGTCGTCTGACAGCGCAGTTTTCCCTTTAGGATCCCAGTTGACCATACGGATGCCACGGTATATTTTGCCTTTTTTGTGGAGGTCTACAAACACGGAGATCACCGCATCACTCAGCCCTTCATCCATGGTGAAAGCTGTTCGGTCCCAATCGCAGGAGGCTCCCAATTTTTTGAGTTGCTCAAGGATAATTCCTCCGTATTTTTCTTTCCATTCCCATGCATGTTCTAGGAATTTCTCGCGGGTCAGGGACTTTTTGTCGATTCCCTGTTCTTTCAGCAAGTTCACCACTTTCGTTTCCGTAGCGATCGAAGCATGATCTGTTCCGGGAACCCAGCAGGCATTTTTTCCCTGCATTCTGGCACGACGGATCAATACATCCTGAATGGTATTGTTCAGCATATGTCCCATATGCAAGACGCCTGTGACGTTTGGAGGAGGGATTACGATGGTGTAAGGTTCTTTATTCGGGTCAACTTTCGAAGAAAAAAGCTTGTGCTCCATCCAGTAGGCGTACCACTTGGCTTCGGTAGCTGCCGGATCGTATTTGCTGGCAATAGACATATTGGATAAGTATTTGAGCCGCAAAAATAGCGAAAAAGCCAATTTTGGAGGCATGATTGGCGGATCAATTGTGGAAAAATGAGGTTTAAACCGCAAAGAGCGCAATGGGAGGGTTTAACCGCGGCGGGCACGGAGGTTGACGCAGAGAGCGCAGCTTTAAGTTGTCCTGCTTCTCCTGAACCTGGACTAGTCTAAAAATTTTCATTCATGCTTTTCGGAATTTGTAGTCCCAAAATTTACTTTTCCTACTTAGTGCCACAATCACAACTTCTTCATTGACAGGTTAAAAATCAATACCTTATTTTCATCACCTCAAAAACTCTGTTCTCTTTAGCCAATTTTAAAGTTGCTTGCTCTCCAACTTTCTTGCCGATCAATATCCTGGCTATGGGTGAGATAAAGGATATTTTATTTTTGGCAATATCTGCTTCATCCACACCTACAATCTGGTAATTCTGGGTTTTAGGACTATTTCCGATTTTTAGGGTGACAGTTGCTCCAAACCGAATTTCATTTTTGGGCTGTTCGTCCAATGCTATTATTTTGGTGCTGGAGATCCGTTCTTCGAGCAAATGAATTTTAGCATTAATGAAATTTGATGCAATTCGTTTTTCCTGTTCTGTGGCAGCCTCTATAGCGGATTTTTCCTCGATCAGCCCTTGTTTTTCGGCAAGGAGCTCTTCCATTCCATTTTCGGTGACATAATTTATGACATCATCTGGCAAATCAGCTCTTGGTGGTACTAGAGGGGTTTCTTCCTGATCATCTTCTTTTACAAATCCTCTGCTCATGCGGTTATTATCTTTATTCTATATGTATAAGAGTTTGAGATGGGATTAAGTTTCCCAAGCAGGAGACAAGAGCTGGTAATGCAAAGAATAAACGAAGCAGTTATGCAACAAAATATCGTTTACTCCAGTCTTATACTGGTACGCAGCAGATTTTCAAACCTGTTTAATTCAACAAGCCACTAACGTTTAAATTAACTACTTATGTCATTTTTGAAACACAGTAAAGGAAAAGAACCGGTAGAGATTTTCTATCAGGATTATGGAAAAGGGAAACCTGTCATCTTAATACATGGCTGGCCATTGAGTCATCAGAGCTGGGAAGGTCAGATCAGGACGTTGGTGGAGGAGGGATTCAGGGTCGTTGCCTACGATAGGAGGGGGTTTGGTAATTCATCCCAACCATGGGGAGATTATGATTATACAACCTTAGCGGGTGATTTGAATGAATTGATCCTTCAGCTTGATCTTAAAGAGGTGACTTTAGTTGGCTTTAGTATGGGTGGGGGAGAAGTGGTGAGGTATTTTACTGAGTTTGGTGCAGATCGTATTTCAAAAGCTGCACTCATTGCATCCATAATTCCACTTGTGGCACAGAAAGATGATAATCCTGAGGGCGTTCCGCAAAAGGCTTTGGATGAGATCCTCGCTGCTCTAAAATCAGATAGATTGGGATTTCTAAAGGAATTTCATAAGAACTTCTATAATTATAAAAAAGATGCAGCGGGCGTGAGTGAGGCAAATCTGGAATTTGATTTTTCTGTTGCTTCTCATGCATCTCCTATCGCTACCATCAAGGCCGCAGAGGCCTGGGCTGGCACGGACTTCAGATCCGAATTGAAAAATGTTAAAGTTCCTACCTTGATTGTCCATGGAGATGAGGACAATATTGTGCCTTACAAGACTTCTGGAGAACAGGCGGCAAAAGGAATTACCGATAATACCTACCATCTAATCAAAGGAGCCCCGCATGGCTTAAACCTCACACATGGGGATGAATTGAATAAGCTTTTGTTGGATTTCCTGAAAAAGTAAGGAGGATATTTGTCATCTAAAAAGCCGGTCCTTTTATTAGGTTTCCGGCTTTTTTATGAAGTTTTTCTACGCTCAATTAATTTTTCTATAGCTCCGATTTCATCACTTTCATTGTAAGCATCGAACCAACGTTGTCCTTCTGGATCGATTGACAAGTCGCCTAAGTAAAATTTCACCTTTGTGCCTTTATCTGTTTCGATTAAATGATACTCGTAGGTTACAGTTCCTTTTGGTACTTCAGCTTTCCAACTTATATCCTGCAATGAAATCACAAATTTTCGTTGAGGAACAAATGAAATCACTTCTCCTGTGAGATAAACAATGTTTTTCTCATTAATCCATTTGATGTTGCTTCCTAAGCCAAAGGATTTATTTTCTTCAGCTTTTCCCGGAACAAACATCCAGTTATCGAAGTAGTAAGTGGCAGTGATTACCTCCCAAATTTCTTTTGGGGTAGTATGTGTCAATTTTTCTTTGTTAACTATAAGAGCGTTATTCATTTTTCTTATTATATGTGATTATTGACTCGATTCTATGGTGTTACATAGTGTCACTGTATAAAAGGTTGAACTTGTGGCCGTCAGGATCTGCAAATACACAAACGTAAAAACCATTTTCATCGTAAAAAGCCTTTCTATCCTTATTGGAGTCGAAAAAAACCGTTCCTCCCGCATTTTCTATTTCATCTATCCACTGATCAAATTCACTTTTACTAGCTGCCGAGAGCGTAAACATGATTTCGTTTCCTTGGCTGAGATCAGATAATTCCCCCTCTAGACTCGCTTTCAATTTTTCCTTTTCGAAGAAGTGAATTACGAATCCATCAGCACTAAAAAAGAAACTCACAAGCTCCTTGCTAGGATGACCATTTAGCTTAAATCCCAATGCTTGGTAAAATTCCTTCGTCCTTTCGATATTTTCTACCCCTAAGTTTGCCCAGATTTGTTTTGGTTTCATAGCGTATCAATTTGTTATAGGTTTAATTAGTATTTATGTAAATCAGCTTTTCTGTCAGTAAAGGGACTAAAGCATTGTAGGATTTGGTCAGCAATAGCATTGAGGCCACTTCGGTCACTTGTATTGAGCGTAGTCGAAGTATCGGTCATCTGACCAGGTGAGCAAAGAAATTATGGCTACTGGCATCATCCTATGGCTATTGAATGCGGTTAATTATGATATTTATTCTTTGTTTCTACTTATTATCATCTCCTACCTGCTTTAATAAGTTCACAACTAACGATCCTATTAGATTATCTTATCCCAGATATAATTTTTTAAAGTAATAATTGGAAATAGCTATGCCTACGAGAGCAAATGCAACTACTATATTAAAGGCGTGAGTTACTCCGGAAGATGTTAAAACCGCAGGATTTGCATTATCGGAAAATACCTGCGAAACGGTAGCCAGAATAGCAATTCCCAGCGCACCACCTACGCTGAAGGCAGTTTCTACTATACCCGAAGCGAGACCCGAGTCCGCCTCATTTACATTTGACAAGGCTGCAATTTGGGCAGAGACGAACGAAGTTCCCATTCCTATACCAAAAACAGATAATGCAATCAGCATAAGCCATGTATTGTGTTCGACAGGTAAGAGATTAATTGATGCCATTCCTATGCCCAGCAAGGCCATTCCCATTATTCCTACCGCACGCAATCCATAATTTGAGACGAAATACTGGCCTGCATATACACCCACTACGGACAAAGCAGTCATTGCTGTCATAGTTAAGCCAAACTGAAATGCAGTATATCCCAGCAATTGCTGGACGAACATCGTGAAAATATACAGCATTCCATCCACGGACATTCCTGCAAATAATATCAATAAATTGCCTCCTACCAGTGTTTGAGATTGAAATATTCGAAAAGGGACAAGCGGTGATTTCGCATGTTTTTCTACCCTTATAAATGCTGTTAGGAGCAAGAAACTTACTATACATAACGATAGAGTGGGAATGCTTAGTAACCCATGCTTCGGAATACCTGTAATTAGATAGGCTGTCATCAATAAAAAAGCAGTAACCAGTATGGCTCCTGCCATATCAAAGTCTGAGATTGTTCTGTCATTACTTTCTTTCAGTAGAAATGGGGTCAATATCAAAACCAAAATGCCAATTGGAAGATTGATGAAAAAAATCCATTCCCAGCCCAGCCATTCGGTTGTGGGGCCTCCAATCAACAAACCACCGGTTGCGCCAATACCTCCCATCGCTCCCCATATTCCAATAGCTTTGTTTCTTTCTTTGCTGTCAGTGAACGTGTTGATAACAATAGACAAAGCGGCGGGTGTCATTATTGCAGCAGAAATACCTTGAAGAAGTCTGGCAAAAATAAGTACCTCACCAGACCAAGAAAATCCACAGAGTACAGCGGAAAGTGTAAAAAATATTACCCCTATTGTAAACATTCGCCTTCGTCCAAAATAATCGGAGATGCGGCCACCTAATAATACCAACCCTGCAAAAACCAACATATAAATAATAATTATCCATTCGGATCCACCTAATGAGAACTCAAGTTCTTCCTCAATAGAGGGCAGTGCGGAATAAACACTGGTAGAATCCGTAACTACCATGAAAAAAGATGTGCAAAGTAATGTCAGGGCCCACCATAGATTTGATTTGCCTGTTTTCTGCTCTGATTGATTGATTTGGTACATAGTGTCTATCGCTTTTTCAGAATATTGGATAAAGGTAAAGCCTATAAGAACCAGTCAGTTAGTGCTATTTTGACAATATAGGGTGTTGAATGCGACAGGAGGCTTGATTATCTTTGGGTTTACCCAAAAGTAAAGCGATGCATATTTCCATTCTATTGCCAGAAGGCAACATTAGCGCAAGTAATTTAGAAGCGACCTATAAGATGTTTACCATGGCAAATGATGCATTGGTGAAATCTGGTAATGTTCCAAAGTTTGTAGTTCAGTTAGTGGCAGCAAATCTAGAGAAGAAGTCAAGCAACAACATATTCGACATTAAAGCTGATGTTACTACGCAGAATCTCGAAAAAACGGATTTGATTATTATACCTGCCGTACATGGTCCATACAAAGCGGTAGTTGATTCTAACAAAAACTTGGTTCCATGGCTGGTCGAGCAATATAGAAAAGGCGCAGAAATCGCCAGCTTATGCATTGGTGCATTTATATTGGCCAGTTCGGGTTTGCTGGATGGAAGGGATTGCACCACGCATTGGATGGCTGCGGAAGAATTCAAGGCTATGTTTCCCCTTGTGAATTTGCAGGACGACAAAATAATAACCGATGAAAATGGGATTTATACCAGTGGTGGTGCCTATTCTTCACTTAATCTCAATTTATATTTAATTGAGAAATTCATAGGACGTGAAATGGCTGTCAGGCATTCTAAAATTTTTGAGATAGACATTGATCGTAACAGTCAGTCGCCATTTATCATTTTTAATACACAAAAAAAACATGATGATGTGCTGATGCAGAAGGCTCAGTTGTATATAGAGCAAAATTACAGCGAAAGCATTACCGTAAGTGAGCTATGTGCAAGGTTTAGTATAGGCCGAAGAACTTTTGAGCGTAGATTTTCTAAAGCAATCAATAATACAGTGATAGAGTACTTACAACGTGTGAGAGTAGAAGCAGCGAAAAAAATGTTTGAAAAGAACTACTTGAATATCAGTGAGGTCATGTACAGCGTTGGCTATACCGATGGGACTGCTTTTAGAAAGGTGTTTCTCAAGATTGTAGGAATTACGCCATCCGCCTATCAGAAGCGATATGCTAGGATTAATTAGGAATGACTCTCACCTAGTCGGGAGGGACAGTCTGTGAGCCTACATCTTACGCCTGTCTACTCGTCTAGCCCCTTTATTTTAAATGTCAGTTTTTTCAACTCTCCTTTGTCAATAGTTCCATTTAGATTTCTGTCAATCAAAAAAGCAATGTAGAACTCTTTTAATTTGGTGTCTGTCATCTTAACTTCCATAGTGTCATAGTACAAAGAGTTTATTTCAAATTCAAGCTTCAAAAATTTCCCGGAGTCTTCCAAAAGGTTGAGTCTTTCACTTTCCGGGTTTTCATAAATCGTGTAATGGTGTCCGTTATTATTGAAAATCAAAGTTTCATATTTTCCACTTTTGTCGGGAGCCATTCCTGATCCCGGTTCAAAACAAGGAATATCAGCCTTTGATAATCCGACTTTTACTTTATCAAATTCAGATTTGTCAACAAAAGCTGCGATTTGAGCTGAATGAAATTCTTTGTTTTCGGAATCATATTTCTTGTTGTAAAATCTCAATGAGAATTCTTTCTTGTCAATTTCTATCGTTTCCGAAAGATTGTTCACGGAAGTTTCTACGCCATTTTGAAAAATAATCAATCCATTTTTGGTGTTTTTTTTGTTTCCGTTTGCCGTTTTTGATGTCTTACAAGCTTGAACAAGCACTAGGGTAAGAGTCAAAATAAAAGCTAGTCGTAAATGTTTCATTGTATTCATATTGTGTACATCTATTATATACGCAAGTGCATATATTCTCCAAATATCCTTGTTGTCCTGCTTCTCCAGAAGCTGGACTTAATCTAACTGTTAAGTAATGGACTTATAAATTTTGAAAATTACTGATCTGTATTCCTTCTCGTTCATGGTTTAGATTTCCCGCGTAGATGAGTTTTGCAGCACTTTCAGGAGCTGTTTTTTGGAAGTATTTCAAGCCTTTGAGAAAATCTGAATGATAGGTTTCCGACGATTTTATTTCTATAGCCGTCAATTTCCCATCATTTTCTTGCAAAAGATCCACTTCATTTTGATGACTGTCTCTCCAATAATATATGGCTGGAATATTTCCGGCATTGAGTTCTTTTTTCATGAGTTCCAGAATTACCAGGTTTTCAAATAGGGGACCCCGTGCAAAATGCACATTCAAATCTTCTGCGCGTTTTATTCCCAATAAACTGCATAGTACTCCAGTATCGTAAAAATACACTTTCGGTGACTTCAAAATCCGCTTATTGAAATTACGATAATAAGAAGGAAGTCTAAATGCAATGAAAGATGTTTCCAGCACGGTAAGCCACGCATTTACGGTTTTCTGATCGATTCCAAGTTCATTTGAAAAATTGCTTTGATTGAATATTTGACCAACTCTTCCAGCGAGTAATTGGAGGAATTTTTGGAAATTCCCCAGATCCATCACATTCAGGATTTGTCTCACGTCACGCTCGATGTAAGTTTGAATGTAATTGGGATAGTAGTCGTTAGGCGCGATGTCAAACTGATATTTTCTTGGATAGCCACCATTTACGGTCAGAGCTTCCCAAGATTGGATTGGGATATGCCCGGATAGTTCTGCCTTTGAAAATGGGAGTAAATTTAACATAGCTACCCGTCCCGCTAGGGATTGGGTGATTTGATTAGATAGAAGAAAGTTTTGGGAGCCAGTCAGAATATATTCGCCAAGAATATTTCTCTCGTCAGTTAATACCTGTAAATAGGAGAATAACTCGGGAACCCACTGGACTTCATCTAGAATGACTCCGTTTTGATATGCTCTAAGAAAAGCTAATGGATCAGATTTGGCAAAGTTCCTTGTTTCTGGTAGCTCCAGATTTACATAAGTATAATCTGGTTTCAATTTTCTTGCAAAGGTAGTTTTTCCGGATTGTCGTGGACCTGTGATGGCTAGCGTGGGAAATTTGCCTAAAAGCGATATTGCCTTGTCTTTTATATGTCTATCAAAATACTCCATTTTGTGTAAATTAGGAATCTAATTCCAAAATTACACAAAATGGCGCTCAAAATAAAATAATTTACTGAAAACGAGTATGTTGTGTGTGTTGTTTTTTGTGTTAACCGTATGTTGAATTCAACTTTTGTCGATTTTTCCAATGCCTCCAAGATGCGTATGGTGAAAACTGTCGTTGAATTTCAAGCCGTAGCCCATCATTCTATCAAAGGAAATGTGAGCAAATAGGATAATCCCGGCAAGTATCCAATACTCATTTTCAAATACCAGTCCGTAGCAAGCAACACCGGCAGCCGCCAACCGGTGATGAAATAGATTATAAATGAAAGCTCCAACTTTCGGACTGAATAAATACCCGATCATTCCTATGTCAGGAACCAGCAAGAGCGCTGGAAACCACCACCAGGCAAAGTCCAGTATGCTGAATAAATAAATGCTTAGCAGAAATATTGCGGCCTCTTCCAATTTTAATAAGTTCCTCATTGTTAAGTGATTTAGTGTTGAGGCAAAATTGGGAAGTAGAAGGCAGGATGCTCTTGATAAATATCAAGAAGTTGAGCTGAGTTGTTTATTTCTGATTCTACTGAAAGTTTCCGGTGTCATGCCAAGCATTGATGCGATGTATTGAAGCGGAACTTGGTTGAAAAGCTCCTTATTGTACTCAAAGAAATGCAAATAGCGTTCTTCGGCAGTCATGGACAAGTGAGTGAATACACGGTCTTCCAAAAAGGTAAAGCATTTGGCTATAAACAGCTTTTCAAGCTCATGCCAATTGGGAACAACATTTCCGATGGACTTGTAATCTTCTCCGCTGATGGTGAAAAGCTCAGCATCCGTCAAGGCTTCGATAGTCCAGCGAGCTGGAGTGCCAAAAAGTAAACTGGAAAGATCTGCCACAAAATAGCCTGGACTAGAAATCCATTGGGTTACTTCCTTGTCTTCGGTTTGCTTATAGACTCTCAAAAGCCCTGATTTTATAAAACTAAGCTTGTTGCAAGGCTTATCTGTTTTCAAAAAGTAATCTCCCTTTTTCAGCGTTTCCGGGTGAAAGCGTGAGCTTATAGCCTGCAAACTATCCTCACGCATCACCCCAAAGTAGCTAATTATATTTTGTTCGAGTTCTGTCATTGTTTGGTTAAAATAGTAAAAAAACAGATGTGGAGATTTTTCAACCACAAAGGACGCTGTGGTTCGACTGACTCACCAACCGAGGTTTACGCGGAGGTCGCAGATTTTCAGTTGTGCTGATTCACCAGAAGCTTGGCTTATCAGAAATACAAATTCATGTGGATAGTAAGGTGTAATTACAAATTACACCTAGCAACCTCAAAACTAAATTCTACGATCAGTGGGGGAGAATATGGCGAAATTATGGTAAAGCTAACTGCTTCTTTTCTTGCTCTTCAAGCTTAAAAAATGGAATAATAGTTTTTGAAAATGATTTTATGTCAACATTAAGGTTAAATATTTTTTCGAGAAATACTTTATAGTCATTAATCAATATGCACAATTCTTCCTGGTCTTGAATGAAAATCGGATAACAATTATTTTCTAAAAAGTTATTTATAAAGGAAAAGTCGTGAAGTTCGTGTATAATGCTAATTTTTCCAGCTAGATCAGAGTCAAGAGAAAAATTTTTGAAGCTTTCTATATAACTCTTATTATGAAATCGCTCATTGTTGAAGGGTTGTCCTCTGTGTGAAATATCATTAATTGTATAGCCTGTTTTTAAGTCAGTTCTATGTAATACTGGATTTGGAAGTATAAAGGCGAAGAAAGAAGGTTTCCTACTAATTACTGAAGAAAATTCAACGGGTTTTCGATCTGACTCATCTACATAAAAGAAAGTTTCAGCTTTCAACGGACTAAAATAACCACCTTTAGGGGAAATTTTATATTTAGTGTCAATTTTTGTTTCAAAATTGAAATGATAGGCCTTTTTTTGATAAAATTTTTCTAATCTTAAATTACTAAGGTGTCTAGTGTAGTTGGTGGGATCATACTCCTCAAATAATCCCATTGCTAATAATCTAACTTTCATAACTTCTCTATTAATCTATATTCCAATAATTATCAGGATCAAATTCAAATGCCTCCCTATTCATCTCCTCCATAACAGATCTCTCCCAATTAAAATGCTCTTCACCTTCAATTTCTTGTGACTCTTCTATCATTTTTTGATGCATCTCACTTTCAATTTCATATTGAATGGAATTTATTTCAATTAACTCATCTGCGTTAAGTAGATAAAATGGTACTATAAAATTCTTTGTTTTAATGCATACAGGATCAACATTAAGAAATTTTGATAAATATTCCTTATAACTCTCTGAGAAATCATAAATGTCTTGAAAATTTGCCTGAAATATTGGGCGAAACGGATTTTCTCTAAAATCAAAAGTATTTGGAATTTCTATGCGAACCCTATATCGTTCTAAGTTTTGGTAAGTCTTCTCTCGAAACTTTGACACTATTATACTATATCGATCTTCACCAGATATGCTTAAATTTTCAACTTCGTACTCTATATTTGGAAATGGAATATTGAATAAATAAAATAACGGGGCTCTGTCCACTATTTTTTTTATCCGTAAAGTTTTTCTTAAAAAAATCTTGAGAACTCACTAAATTTAAAAAATGAGTTTCATTTCTATTAATATTGAAAGCAAGAGTTTTATAGGATTTTTCTCCTTTTGAATCAATTTCGCATTTTAAAAAGTGTGTTTTTAAAATACATTTTTGCCGCCAACTCCCATGAAAAATCAAAGCGAGAGGCTTGAATGAGGTCTTTGTTTTTACTATCAATAACGAATGATCCACATTGTAACATTAGGCTCATAAAGCATTTATATTTAAAGGTTTATCTATCAATTTACTAAGTATGTATAAATTTAATATTATTATAAATCAGCAGCTGTGTTTTTTTTTTTTTTTATTAGTGCCTTTATAAAACTATTGTTTTCAATTTTGTTTGATTAGCTTTCATTGAATCTCTTTTCTATTTCATCTGTTTTATGGTCCAATTATTTCTAACAAATGGATTTTTTTTCATGTTTAAAACTCTTGACTTTTTTTGACTTTCTACATAAGAAGTTAAGCAATTTTTAGAATGGTACAGTATCCTGTTCAACAAAAAAATGATAAATCTGAAATGCAGACATATTTCAGATGTTCTCAGTTTTTTGGGGACTTATTAAAATCGAGGGGTTCCACGATTGTTGTCCGAAATTTCCTGCTGTTAGATGATTTCAATCCGAATAAAACTATTTCTGGTCTCTACTGCGCCCAACCTTAACTAAGGAAGCGATTAAACTTCCTTTTTGGTTATTCATAAGAATACTGAAATCTACTTCTTCACTATCGGCAATATAATTCTACTCAGACTCTTTCCTCCATGATGAATGGAGTTGGTCGCTACCACACCTTCGGTTTCATCGTAGGTATTTCCTCCTGTATTCATATTTCTGTCGAAACGTGGGAAATTCGAACTACTGACTTCGATGCGGATTTTATGCCCTTTGTCAAAGTAATTGGAAGTGCTCATTGGAGTCATTTTTACTTCGTAGACTTCTCCGTCTTCCATCCAAACTTCTTTGTCATAGCCTTCTCTATAGCGAACCCGCTGGATTGTTTCATCTAAATTAAAGGCTTTTCCGTCAGGATGCACATCGATTAACTTGATGGTAACATCGGTGTCTTTGGCATCAGAGGAGAGGTAGAGGTAGGACTCGATAAAGCCGGAAACTTCGATTCCTTCTTCCAGTACATCGGATGTGTATACCAAAATATCCTCCCGTAATTCCATTTCACTTTGGTCATAAGAACCGCCGTTTCCATCGATGGCATTTCCGGTACAGCAGACGTTTCCTCCATAGGAGGTCACCGGATTCATCGGATCGTATTGGAAGGTGTCAGGAGTGTCTTTTCTTGGTCTTTTGACAGAAAGCTTCCCGTCTCCGTTTAGTGTATTTGCTTTTCCTTCAGAATCCAGATACATCGTGGTCATCACAGCTTCAGCTGGGGGCCACACCTCTGAAGTTTGCCACTTATTGGAACCCATGGTATAGTATTGAATTCTTGGCATTTCCGCCATAGTTTCAGATTTTTCATCTTTCAACCACCGGTCAAACCATGCGGTGATGATCTCGTCGTAATTCAATTGCGCATCACCTACATTCAGATCGCCTATCATCGTGTTTTCCGACGCTCGGGTATAAGAGCAATGAAGCACAGGAGCGATGACAAGATACTGATTGTCTCTCGATAGTTGGGAAACAGCATTTTCTCTGGCGTGATTGAATAATGCGATATTTGGCCCGGCAGAGACATCAAACCAGGAAACAAACCAGAAGCTGGGTTTGTCAAATGGCATATCATCATGGTACAATCCGCCTTCAAACCACTTCGGGTCATCCGGCTTACGGGTGATCATTTCTTCATAGATTCCCATTGGGCCATGCTGATTCTTGATAATGTCCTGAATCGGAAGATGACTCAACGCCTCTTTGGAGTCGATTCTTGGATACTTCGGAGACATGTCGTAGAAGCGCTGAAGCCTCAATAGATCTTTTTGGCTGATGTCTTTAGGTAATTTTGGAGCCATAGGGTCATGCTGTACGCCATAAAGCCAGTTGGTGAAAAGCATTTGCCCTGCACCTCCACGGTACCAGTTTCCTTGCTCATAGAACTCACCAACTTTACCTACACCTGCACCATAGCCCTGAGGAACCAGTGCCGCCAGTGCCGGATGATTAAGTGAAGCAACGGCCATTTGCCATTCGGCAGTGGAGGAGCAGCCCAGCGTGCCTATTTTGCCATTGCTCCAGTCTTGCTTGGACATCCATTCGAAAGCGTCGTACCCATCCGTCAGGGGAACGCCCAAAATATCCCAATCTCCCTCCGAGAAGTATCTCCCGCGTTCATTTTGGACTACATAAGCATAGCCTTTTTCTACCCACGTAAGTGCGGTTTGCATGGTACGCGTATTCATTTCTCCATTTCCCCAGGTATTGAAGTTGTAAGGAGTTCTGGAAAATACGATAGGGTATTTTCCCTCTCCCTTGGGACGGTAAATGTCTGTGGCCAGCCGCACACCATCCCGCATGGGCATCATAACTTTCTGGTCTACTATAGCTACTTCATCCAGCTGATCTATGATGCTTTTTTCCTGCGAAAAAGAAACAGAAAAGATCATGACGAGCAGTAGCGTCAGGAAGGTGTTATAAAGATTTTTCATGTGTTTATAATTTGATTTTTAAAGGTCAGATGGAATCTTGGACTATTATTCAGCCAGCTGGCGGAGCTCTGTGTGTTCTAATGATGATTTTAATCGTGTCGATTTCATATGATAGGATTTCAATTTTAATCTAAGTTAGTGAAGAGATTGAATTGGAGGAGTGGAAATTGATGGTTGGTAGATTTAATGGTTGAGAAATAATTGAAATTTAGATAGGCTGCATCAACGGTCAAGAAGCCAATGACTTATGTGATTGATGTACTTGTGAATGTTTAGGTATTCGGTTTTTAAACTTTTCATTTCATACATAAAAGCTAAATTTGCAGTCACAACGATTTTTACCCATGAGCGACAGCCCAACCAACACCCTGATTACCTGGGTGGAAGTATCAAAAAATTCCGATTTCACGATTTACAACCTCCCATTTGGTGTTTTTGAAAACAAAAGACTAAGACCGCGTATAGGAATTGCAATCGGTGATAAGATTGTTGACTTAAGTGTGCTGGATCAGGAAGGTTTTTTTTCTGATATGTTTTTGCCCGAGGGGGTGTTTCTCAAAGATTCACTGAATGAGCTGATTGAATTGGGAAAAGTCATCACTAAAAAAATCCGTGAACGCGTGCAGGATTTGTTGTTGGCAGACAATGAAAAGCTGAGAGATCATTCTGCTAGAGGGAAAGTGATGGTTAACCGAAAGGAAGCGACCATGTTGATGCCGGTAAAAATCGGGGACTATACCGATTTTTACAGCAGTATGGAGCATGCCACCAATGTGGGTAAACTATTTCGTGATCCTGAACATGCACTTCTTCCAAACTGGAAACATCTTCCCGTCGGCTATCATGGAAGAGCATCTTCTATTATTCCTTCAGGAGTACCGGTCACCCGACCAAAAGGACAAACAAAAGATCCTGAATCAGATTCGCCTGTATTTGGGCCAAGTAAAAAACTGGATTTCGAAGCAGAGCTGGCATTTATCACAGGCAAGTCCACCAAGCTTGGGGATTCTGTTTCCACCGCTGATGCAGAGGACTATATTTTCGGCTTTGTACTTTTCAATGACTGGTCTGCCCGCGATATTCAGGCTTGGGAGTATGTGCCCTTAGGCCCATTTTTGGGAAAAAGCTTTGCTTCTTCTATCTCGCCCTGGGTGGTAACCTTGGAAGCTTTGGAGCAATTCAAAGTAGAGGGCCCTGTACAGGAGCCTGAAGTTTTGGATTATTTGAGATGTGAAAAATCCCACAGTTTTGATATACAATTGGAGACGTATATTCAGCCTGAAGGCGAGAAGAGCAGCAAAGTTTGCGCTTCCAACTTTAAGTATATGTACTGGAATGTAGCCCAGCAACTGGCTCATCATACTGTAAATGGCTGCAATATCAATGTAGGGGATATGATGGCTTCCGGAACTATCTCGGGTGAGGAACCTGGTTCCTATGGTTCTATGCTGGAACTTTCCTGGAATGGTAATGAGCCGGTTAAGCTTGAATCCGGAACCGAAAGGCAGTTTATAGAAGATGGGGATACGGTGATTATGAAGGGATTTTCGGAGAAAGATGGTATTAGAGTAGGGTTTGGAGAAGTAAAAGCCAAAGTTCTTCCCGCCAAGTGATTTGCAATAAATACTAATTTTAAACCCTGATTTAGTAAAAGTCAGGGTTTTTTTATGCTCATTTATATTCTGTTTTTTCTTCTAGCTAATAGCTTTGTTAAGCGTTGGACATCAGATTGTTGATCTTGTTTTCTCAGGTGTTGATGTTCGTTGGTTCCCGGTAACTTCATGCCTTTTCGTATGTAGAGCGGGATTGTAGTTTTCATATCTGTCTCACTTTTTCAGAGACAATTTTTCTTTACAAACTTTCTTAATTTATCAAAACAAATGGCTAAGCTTAGAAATTTATCTATTACAACTCCTATTATTTTTGCCTTGCCTCTGCGCAGCGAGTGGGCAGTGAACCCTGTCGATATCAACAAGCCTGTTATGGCCGATGACTGGGACGGTGCGGGGAGCCTCAAATTTACACGCGGCTATGTAATGGCCAAAAACGACGCTAATTTCCTCTATCTCGCGCTGGACGTCGTGTCTGATACAGGAAATGATTCAGGTACGAACGATTACTTTTGGTTGACTTTTGACAATAACCGTGACCGTGCGATCTCTTCGGGCGTAGATGTGAACTATGGTTTGTATCCGGGGCAGCCAAACAAACTGGGTAGACAGAAGTATCTTGGGCCTGGGCAGTGGACGGGGCTTCTTGCGGATCCATCAAATTCTGGGGTGGTGCAGGAGTTTGGACCCAGCCCCAATTCTGATGTATCGCACAGAATCTGGAAATTCAGGATTGAGCTCAGTGAGATCAATGTGGCGCTTTCCTGGCCATTGAGTACTCCGTATACCTATTTTGGGTTTAGGGTGAAATCCAGCAATCCCGGGTTTACGACTGACTTTCCGGGAGATTTTTATAAGGACTTCGCAAAACTACGTCAATTGGTTCTGAGCAGGAAGCCCACAATACCTTCTAAAGACTTGGGACCATTGGTAGGAAGTGTGGGATTGATACCGACCACTAAAATCTCTGCATCGGGCCGGGCAACGACTGATTCAGGCTATTATCATTTTGTAGAGAATGCGGCATTTGGAGGCACGCTGAATTTAATTGGAAACAGAACCAAACTTCAGCAACTCTGGACAGCGGGAAACAGAAAATACAAAGTGGAAATAGCACCTCCCGGAGGTTCATTCAGCAAGCTGATCAGTAACTGGTCTAATTATCGCTGGACAGGATCAACTTACGCTTTGGAATCATTTGCTCCTTCAGCCTTTGGATACTATCAGATGGCAAATCCAGGGACAGATTACTCGATAGATGATTTATTGGTTCAGTTTCCCACGGCTGCACTATTGCCGGGACTGTATAGAATACAAGTGACATTCTATGTAGGGAGCAGCACTACTGATATAGCAGCTATTCAAGAGTTGAGATTGTATATTGACAATCACGTGCCGGCTACCATCATAGAGAGCGTGAAGCATGGCTCAAATGAAGTGTCTGCATGTGCGATCGAAACAATTGGTGCAGCTCCTGATGGGTTGAATTTCAGGATCACGGCGAATGACCCAGAAGGAAATCTCAGGGGAGTCAACTTCTATGCTACCTATGGAGCTGGACTTTCTGCCTCTATCTATAGCGAAAATTATACTCCTGCAAAAGGCAATTGGGCCGGTTTTGTCAATAAGCTGATTCCTGAATTGGGGAATTGGAGGCCATCTCAATCTTGTGCTTATAGTTTTGTGTTGTCAGCTTCGGCACGAACAACCAATGGCTATTCGTGGGTGGGCTATAATAACACCCATCGCAATTTGACTCTTTTAATAGGATAAAAAGTAAATGGTCTAGAATCGAAAGCCACTTCCTGTAGGGAGTGGTTTTTTTAATGAAGTTATTTTACCGCGGTGGGCACAGAGGCTTTCGCAGAGGTCACAGTATTGTGATATCCATTCCCGCCGTCTGTGTTGCACGAATAG
Source organism: Algoriphagus sp. Y33 (assembly GCF_014838715.1). NCBI lineage: Bacteria > Pseudomonadati > Bacteroidota > Cytophagia > Cytophagales > Cyclobacteriaceae > Algoriphagus > Algoriphagus sp. Y33. Next base: position 1,324,855 of record NZ_CP061947.1, read on the forward strand.
CTTTGATGTTGATTGTTATCCTGCTTCTCCAGAAGCTGGATCTAACCTGCACTTTCATCTTACTACTATGCCGCTTGCAACTTAGAACCCACTACTCACCCTCATCATTTTTCACCTTGTCCTTTTTGGAAGAGTTGCCCCCTGATATCTTATAAATCAAATAGCCTATGCCGGCTACAAAATGAAGAATTACGATTCCGACAATGATATAAATAAAAGTGTCGCTCATAGGAACTAAGCTATTGATTTAAAGATAATTTTTACAAAAATCGAAAGCCATCCAAAAAAATTGGATGGCTTTAGTAATTTCAGCGTAAGTATATACTCAAAATCTAAAGATATAAGCTCAAATCTTACTTAAAGCCAATTTCTTCCAAGCCTTTATGGCTGATTTTGATGGCTTCCATAGGATCCAAACCGAATGTTTGATCTTGTTCCACTAAGTAAAACTTCATGCCGGATTTATCTTTTTCTGCGAGAATTCTATTGAAATCGATGTTCCCGGTTCCAACAGGAGCAAAGTTTCCTTCGTCATTCATATCTTTCACGTGCCATGCGATAAATCTTCCAGGATATTTTTCGAAGTAAGTCAAAGGATCTACCTCTGCTTTGGTTACCCAGAATAGATCCATCTGGAAGTTGACAAACTCGGGATTGCATTTTTCCAAAAGCAGTTCTTCGATGATTGTTCCATCTTCCATTGCTTTGAATTCGAAGTCATGGTTATGGTAAAGAAGTTTAATTCCGGCTTGAGCGCATTTTTCACCCAAGGTGTTCATGATAGTAACCAATTCATCGGGAGTACCTTTCATGCCCATGCCTTCCGGACCAAAAGTAAACATGCCCATCGGAGGGACAGGAATAACAAAATATTCAATACCGGCGGTCTTCACATCAGTGATTAACTGGTCAGCATTCTCCATATTTACCATGCCCATATGAGCACTTTTGACAGTCATGCCAAGTGATTCTACGTAAGATTTAAACTCGGCAGGCGCCATGCCGTAGAATTTACCATCATCATAATTTGCTGCCTCAACGTAAGCATAGCCTGCATCGGCTACAGCCTGTAATGTGCTTTTTGGGTTGTTTGCCATGGAATCACGTACCGTGTAAAGGGCTAATCCACCGAAATTGGTAGATTCGACTTGAGTTGAGTCTACTGTTTCCGCAACTTCTTCGGTACCGGTTTTAGAACTACAGGCTGTAAAGCCCAGAGATAATGCAAAAAAGAAGCTGAGACTAAGATTAAAGTGTTTTTTCATTTTAGATTAGGTTTTTATCGGGTACAAGTTAGCTAAATCACAGTAATATTAAATGTCTGTCATGATATACTGTTAGGTAGAGTTTGCGAAGAAGGCTTCAGCACCTTAAGCCGCAATCATGCCATCCACTAGGCAGGTAAAGGAGTTGCTTTTAAAAAAAGCAGGGGTGGCATTATTGGAAGGTAAGTTTGTCGTTTTTTGCCTACTTTGTTTTGTAGGGAACGTGTTATTTTTGAAATAAATAACCGTCATATAATTAATCCCCTATGAAAAAGGCACACGTCATCATGCTCCTATTACTTTGTTTGGTTGGCTACTCTGCTTTTGGCCAAGCTGACAGTTCAAGCGAAGAACCAAACCTTATCAATACAGAAATGTTGAAAAAAATGACAGTTGCCATAGAAAATCAAACCTATCCCAACGTTCATAGTGTATTGATACATTACAAAGGGAACTTGGTTTTTGAGAAATATTTTTCAGGCAAAGATGAGTCTTGGGGCACAGACTTGGGTGTGGTTGAACATGGTGAAAATACCCTTCATGATTTAAGAAGTCTGACCAAAAGTATCGTATCTATTTGCTTTGGACTTGCCATTCAAAATGGTTTTATAGAAAATGTAGAAGAAAAGGTATTTACCTATTTTCCTGAATATGGGGATCTCAATATTGGCCTTCATCAAGAGATTACCTTAAAGCACCTCCTGACAATGACTTCTGGGTTGGAGTGGAATGAAGACCTCCCTTATACCAATCCGAAAAACTCGGAAACTGCCATGGTGATGAGTGATGACCCTATTCGCTATGTTCTGAGCAGACCTTTGCAAGAATCGCCCGGTAGTGTGTGGAATTATAACGGGGGCACTACTGAATTACTTTCTGTCATTTTGCATAAAGCTACCGGATTGAATATAGAAGAATTTGCTGTTGAGTATCTATTTAAACCATTGGAAATAGATACCTATTATTGGACAAAAGCGCCTGGACAAGAGCATCCTATAGCTGCATCCGGTTTAAGAATGCTTCCTTCGGATATACTGAAAATAGGTGTGGTTTTATTGCAGGATGGTTATTACAAAGGAGAAGAGTTATTAAACAAGCAATGGGTTGAAGAATCATTTACCTCTCATGTAAAGCGCGGAAAGAACGGTGGTTATGGATATCAATTCTGGATAGACCAATCTCCCGATGGAAAAGAACCGAACAAACTTGTCACGGCAGTAGGAAATGGTGACCAGCGTATTTACCTAGACAAGTCAAAACAACTGGTAGTGGTAACAACTGCGGGGAATTATAATATCTGGGATCTTGAAAAAGGATCATTTCAACTGTTGACAGATTTTATTTATCCTGCATTGGAGAAATAGGAGTGGATAAAAGATGACTTTTTTTAGATGACTAAGAAGCAAAATGATTGCTAGGCTGATGCAATTACTTAGAATAAAAAAACCTGACAATATTGGCAGGTTTTTTTGACTGTTTAAGGCTGTAGTAGGTTTTCTAATGCATAAGTCGGGTTTATTCAATTTTGGAAAAATGACAAGCTGGGGCACCAAAAGGGAAAGATTGACAAGGAATTTCTAAGAGCACATGTTGGGGACTTTGATCAGGAGTTTTATACCTGTGCAACGGAGCAAAAGGACATTACTTTTGAAAAATGACGGACTCAACTATTCCGTAGCATCAAAAAGGGCAGGTACCCGGTTCCATGGTACCTGCCTTGTTTTTTCTTGGGATTCGTAGTTGAAATTAATTATTAGATGTATCCGTTTTTCTGCCATTAAAAATCAAAAGCGACATAGAATTAGGTGAAATCTAGCAAGGTCGCTTCGGTCTCCCGTCTCCCTGCCACCATACCAAAGAAAAGGAGGCTGATGGCATCATTTCGGATCGTCATATTAACTTTTATACCAATCAATTTTCCTTGAAATAAACATGGTAGCAGCAAGCGCCACAAATAATCCAATACTTCCAATCAACAAAGCATAGTCTTGTTGCTTGATTATAACAAATATGAAGATGTAAAACAGAGATAGTATTCCTGTGAAAATCCCGGTTGTTTTAAGTTGGGAAAATATACTTTTGGAATACAATGCCAGAAGGCCCACCGTGGCTACACTGGCAATCAAATAGGCAGTAGAAAATCCCAAATGCTCGGAAAGCGCAATGAGTAAGGTGTAATACAATACCAATCCAAAACCTACCAGAGTGTATTGAAGTGGATGAATTCTCTGCTTGGTGAAGGTCTCCATTAGAAATAATGCAAGAAAACTCAGGGTGATAATTAAGACAGCATACTTGGAAGTACGAATACTTTGTTGGTATTGATCCACAGGCATTTTCAGACTTAAACCAAAGGAACTTTCCTGAAAATTAGGTAATGTATTGGTGAATTCCTGACCAAAGGGCCTGTTGAAATGCAGGATTTTCCAAGTACTCTCGAAACCATCGCTATTCAATACTCTCTCTTCCGGTAAAAAATCTCCCTGAAAACTCGGATTTGACCAGTTGCCGGTCAGTTTCAGTTCGGTGGTTTTACCTAAGGGAGCGATATGGAAATTGGCGCTTCCCTTGAGCTTTATCTTGCCGGAAATTGTAAAATCTTTTGATGCAGAATCAAGTGATACAGGGAATTGAAGTCCCTTTAGGCCGGTCTGGGAATCTGTGAATGGCTCTGAAATCAGCGGAACATTGTTGAGCGTCAGCTCAGGATTTTCACCTATTCCCCTAAGGTCACTGACAGAAATCAAGAACGATGCCTGATCCCAAAGTACCTGCTCGGCAGTGATGTCTAATTTTTCGAGGGCTATTGCACCAAAGTCCGCTTTGAGCTGAATATCACTCTGATAAACCACCACATCGAAAATTCCCCGATGAAGGGATTCTGCTTGGAGATCTCCTGCGATATCCAATAGATCCGGCAAGAAATAGGCGGTTTTCAGTTCCTTGATTAGTTTGTTCTCTCCATTACTCTGCACTTCTCTATAGTGATGATAAGGTAATGCCAAATAGGGTCCGATTACTGTTTGGAACCTAGACCATTTACCTGTTACTTCATACTCGGCCTCTTCTAAGCGTGTTTGTCTTTCATTGATCAAGTCAGTTGTGAGTGCTTGGGGAATCAAGAGGAGCAGGGCGATAAATCCGATAATTAAAAGTTTTAAACTGGTGGATTTAGAAATCCAGTCCTGAAATTTTTCAAGTAAGGAAGAGTTTGTGTTTGTTTCCATAGTGTAGTTGTTAAAGGTAAATGAGTGATTTTTGATGGTGTCAACTTGTTTCCCGCAGATCGAACGCTGAAAAATGCGCAGATTTTCACTGAGTTTTTTCTAGTATGGCTATTTGTGAATGGGTTGTTTTTTTGAGGAGAAATCCCCCAGTGAACACTGTGCAGTAGGGGAGGACATCCCATTTCATATAGTTTTTTATGCTTTAGTGATTCTGTGGATTAATCCCAATGACCTGTAATGCTGAAGGCCAAGACAGCAGAGATCCAGATTGTGATGAAGTAAATAAGGACGCTGAAAACAACGGCTGCGAACTTTTTTCCTCCTGTAGGAAACCAGATAAAGCCCATCAGATAAAAGAATAAGCCTCCGAAAATTCCGCCAATAGGAATAAATGTCAGTGGAATCAACATCCAGGTTTCGAAGAGCTCTTCTTTTGTCAGAATAATGAAACTGAGCCATGATAGAGGAATTCCTGCCCCGATGATACCTGCGATAATTGCAGGTTTTGCTTTGATGCCTTGTAGAAATTTGATTTCTGTTTTCATGCTTCATAAGTTTGGAAAGTACTTTGAAATTCAAAGTAAATGAATAAATTTTTTAGCTTTTGTTTTCCTGTATTAAATTTTCGAGGAATTTCAGATGCTCTTGAAAAGCCTGCTTGCCCGCTTTGGTTGCTGAATAATTGGTCATCGGCTTTCTTCCTACAAAAGACTTGTTCACTGAAATGTATTCCTGCTTTTCCAGATTTCTCAAATGAGAAGCCAGATTCCCATCTGTGACCTCCAAGATTTCCTTGAAAGAATTAAAGTCATACTCGGCATTGACCATCAAGATGGACATCATGCGGAGTCTAACCACATTCTCAAATGCCTTATCGTAAGTTCCCTTCACGTTATCGGTCATATTTGTAGTACATCATCGCCCCATAGATGATGTGTAGTACTCCAAAGCCCAAAGCCCAAAATATAAGCCCGTAGCCCGGAAAGAAAGCTGAAAGTATTCCCAGTACTAATTCGCAGTAGCCAAGGTATTTAATATCGCTAAGTGTGAAATGCGAAGCATTGATTAACGCCAAACCATAGAAAATCAACGTCGCCGGAGCAATTATAATGGTGTATCCCCGGAGAAAGAGGGCAATGCAAAAGAAACCGCCTATCAAAAGAGGGATTAGTAATGCTTTTACAAACCGCTTACCGGCTGGACTCCATAGTTTACTGGAATTTCTTTGGCTTTTTTGCTGACTTAATATTAAGGCAGTGGCAATAGAACTTACCAAAACTACGCAGGCTGTAACAAGTAGCTTGGTGAGGGTTCTGGTATCCAAAATGTAAGCTGTCCGGAATCCGTAAGGTGGATTAGGGTAATAAATCCAGGCATATGCTATCCCAACAGCAATAAGTGCATAGGTGCCGGCCAATATTCCAGATAGTCCACTGAGGGACAGAAAGCGGGTGCTCCGCTCCATCATGGATTTGATTTCGGCAAGTTCTTGTTCCGGTTTTCTCATATTTAAAAGTACTTTGAGATACAAAGTAAAAGTAAAAATTCCATTTTCTAACTATTTGTGAAAAAAAATAGTTGGGAATAAGTATATCCTCAATTACACCAGTAGCAGATCAAAGGTGACTTCTTAAATGGTAAACACCAGCATTGAGGCCACTTCGGTCATCCCACCCATCAATCAAAGGAAATAAGGCTAGTGGTCATTATGGATAATCATGTTTGGGAAATAGGTTTTTACTCAAACTGCTGTAGCCGCCTCAGCACTTCTTCCTTATAGGATCTGCTGATGGTGAGCGCTTTTCCGGCGATTTCCAAATACTCATGTGTGTAAGAGTCTATTGATTTTAGGTTCCCGATGAAAGATCGATGGAATCGAATGAATCGACTTCCGGGAAGTTTCTTTTCGAAATTGGAAATGCTTTCTCGAACGATCAAGAATCGGTCTTTTAAGTGAATCTTGATGTAATCTGCCTGACTTTCTACGACTAGTATTTCAGAAAAATCTATTTTTTCCATCTTCCGATCCTGCCGTACAAAGATGAATTCTGACTTATCTTGAGCTGTTTGTGGGCTTTTGGTAACAAAGGATTCTCTGGCTTTTGCAACGGCTTTTAGAAATCGATCAAAAGGAATTGGCTTCAAGAGGTAATCGGTGGCTTGCAGATTGAATCCTTCTATAGCGTATTCTCTATAGGCTGTAGTGAAAATCACATGGATTTCTTTTGGGATAATTTTGGCAAATGCCATCCCATCAATCCCAGGCATATTAACGTCCAAAAAAACCAAATCTACCTGTTTCTGTTGCACCTCATTGAAGGCTTCATTTGAATTGCTACAGCAGGCCACAAGATTCAAATAATCAATCGTTGAGATAAACTCTTTCAGAATGTTTTGTGCTATAGGTTCGTCGTCTACTATGAGGCAGTTCATGATACACTAGTTTTAGGTGGAGTAGTCTTTAGCTGTAAATCGACTTCGAAATAACCATCAGATTTCCTGATATTCAATAGGTGGTAATTTGGATAGAGAAGATTGAGGCGCTTTTTAATGTTTTGAAGGCCTATTCCCGAAGAAGTCAGGTTTTTGGTTGAGAGGGTTTCATCATAGGAGTTTCTTAAAAAGAAAAGAATACGTTCTTCATGAATTTCTATTTTTAATTCTACGAAAGCCTCGGTACTCTGTGACTTGCCATGCTTGAAGCTATTTTCCAACAGGGGGAGAAATAGCATTGGAGCAATCATTAGGTTTTTTGATTCCTCCGGAAAACTTGAATTCACCTGCAATCTATCTCCATGTCTGAGTTTTTCCAATGCTAAATAATCTTTCAAATGACTGATTTCATCTTCTAGAGGCACCAGTGATTTTTGGGTTTGGTATAAGATATAGTCCAAAAGATTGGAAAGCTTTAGGATAAGTTCTGGAGTTTCCTTGCTTTCCGCAATTGCAGAACCATAAATCGTATTGAGTGTGTTAAATAGAAAATGAGGATGAATTTGCATTTTGAGGTAGGAGAGTTCTTCTTGTTTCAGTAGAAGTTCTCCATTCAGTAAGGCGTATTGTAGTTCCTGATTTCGAAGCCGTACTTTATGATTTTCCCGATAGGCAGAAAAGAATGAAGTAAGCAAAACGACTATATAAACCCCTATCATGATAAGATAAAGATTCTTGGTTAGCATAAATTCAGTGCCTATGGAATCAAGGGAATTGATATAAATGAAGCCATAAAATGATGAAAATGCGATGAGGAAAATGGAGATGACGATTGCATAAATCGTATAGAGTGCAAACCAAAAATACTTCTGCTGAAAGAGGAATTTTGGGATGATATAGAAACTGAACACATTCACCATTCCCATCGTGACCGGAAGTAGGAATGCACCAAAGGTAAATGCGGGCCCTAAGTTGGAAATTGTGATTCCAAAGTAAAAAGTGAAGAACAACAAAGCACCCAGGCAGATAGATGCCTGTTCAAGCAATTTCTTTGAAATGTGAAGCAGTAGACTCTTTTTGTTCATCCTAGAAATTTACAAGGTCTTTTAAAAATCTGTATTTGCAAAGAAATTGCGATGAATGACCGGTTTTGCCAGATAGGTAACCGGCAGTTGTAGATGTCGGTCACAAATCCGGTGAATACAGTCAATTATTTGCATTCACTGGTCGTTGGTCGCATTTATGAAAAAGGGAATAACTGTAGGGTTAAACTTGTGGTGTAATCAAAAAACCAAAAAATTATGAATTCATTAACAACAAGCATTGTACTCGGACAAAGTATGGTATTCTCAAATATTCTTATTGAACGATTTGTCGAAGGAGGATTAAGCGGAATGACACTGGTTCTACTTTGTCTAGTATTAGCCACCTTTTTTACTTTCAAGGCATTTGCTCACTTGAATGGAGAGCAAGCCAATTTCTTGAAATATAAAAAGCTGATCAACCAAGTAGCCCTGCTGGGGTTGGTGATTTCCTTTGCCAACAGCCTACTGGGGTTGATCCAAGGTTTTGATGCACTGGAGGCATCTGGGGGAGCTGAACCCGCCATTTTAGCCGGAGGTCTTAAGATCACGTTGCTCTCACCATTGTTTGGTTTGACAGTTTTTATTCTCGGGTATACTGCGACTTTTGTTTTGAGCTGGATGAGAAAAGCTGATACCGAAACAACTGGTTAATTATGTGAATAGGCTAATAACATGTGCTAATCCCCTTCAGGTACAGCCATCGTATGATTTCCAACTAGTAGGCATTTTCCCTCAATCTCTACATAAGTCCGCATAAAATGATACTTGGTAGGGGATGGATCCCGATCTACCATTGTGAATCCTGTGACGATAGCTGTGTTTCCTGTAATTGCCACTTCTACATTGCTTTGTATTCTGGATTGCGTGTTACTTGTGCCTTTTGCAGCCTGGTCTTCCGCTCGTTTTACGACGGCTTCCTTTGTGTCAATCATTGAAGCGTGATTGTGAACCCAGACGAAATCATCAGCCAAGACATTTTTGAAAAATTCAGGATCGGGTTTGAGGTTGTTTTCTTCCCATTGGGCATCCAGTGCTTTGATGGATGCTTCGGTCATACAGTTTTGTTGTGCAAAAGCAGAAAAGTAGGTGAATAAGCTAGTGATCAAGAAAAGAAAGGTCGGTTTCATAGGAGATTAGTTTGCAAATAGAGTTTGACTGGGTAGAAATTTAACCGATTATTGATCTTATACCTAATACAATAGCAATAACTCCAAATAAGCAAATTCCCCAATAGGGCTTTCGATTCAGTGGGTCTTTTCCCCAGAAAGCCAAGGTAAGCTTCATCATCAGTGGTCGATTCTTCGCAATCCAATTGTAGCCGTGATCACTTATTGATTGAAAGAACCCGGACTTTTGATAGAGTCTATGCCAGCGTTTTTTGGGTTTCGGGAAATACCAAAACGTCCGATAGGCGGAATCCGGTCCACTGAAAACAGATCCGTCTGTTTCGATCAATCTGGATGCTTTTTTAAACTCTTTGAGCGGAATATCAGGGAAGTCAGATGCTATTTCCTGGAAAGTAGTATAGGTCAAGCCTTTTGTTTGGCTCTTCCATATGATAATCCAATACTTGCAAAATCCACATTCCCCATCCCAGATAAATAAGGGCTGAGTTGGTGGATTTTGTGTTTTTTGGATGTTGGCAAACATAGGAGGAGGTATAAGGTAAAAAGATGTTGGCTGATATATATCCTACGAATTTCAGTGCTGATTGATTTGGGATTCTTATTTTGGTAGGTGAAAATATCATTTTCCTTTGATAATCAAGGTGTTGGTCAATCGATCTTAAGCTTATGGATGAGCAAAGATATTTATGGAGCGAATTGCTCTTTTCACCTATTATTTTTTACCTTTCTTCAGTGATGGATTTAAATAATTAATCATCAATTCTTCACCATTTAAACTCCCAAACTGCTTACTTTTGCAGCATTCAATTATTGATGAATGTTATTAGATTTACTTACCGCAATGCTTTGGAGCATTTCCCCCTTTGGGGAGGCTAAAGTTGGAATTCCTTACGCCTTACTGAAGGGCGTGAATATTTATCTGGCGTTTCTTTGTTGCTTTTTGGCCAATGTGTTGATTTTCCCGATCATGAATTTCTTTTTCGATGTAATCAACCGGTATTTTTTGAAGTGGTATTATTACAAGAAGGCTGCGATTTTTGTAGGCCGCCGCGCAAAGGCGGGAGCAGGGAAAAACGTTAAGAAATATGGTTTTTGGGGTCTGATGGTTTTCGTGGCTATGCCTTTTCCCGGAACCGGGGTTTATGTGGGAACTATTGCTGCATATCTTTTTGGACTAGAGCGGAAAAAAGCATTCTTTGCAAATGCCATCGGTATATTCATATCATGCGTAATTGTTTGGGTTGCTACTTTGACCGCCATGCAGGGATTTAACAATTGAAGTGTTGGATCAGCTCATTTGGAGCTCAATCAGTATAGGCATATCCCATTCAAAACAGGAATGAAATATTGGGGTGGGATTTACCATGGGTGATTGATAAATTTTAGAATTTATCCAGGAGGAAAAGGGATACAATAAAATGCCGTAGTCATGGCCGGTATCAAAAAAGGGAATGGTGTGGAAGTGAGTTTTTTTGTTGGAGACAATTCCGGCTACGGTTTTTTAAGCAATTTACTTCGTCTAGATAGACAGGCTGCATTGAGCGTTAGAAATGCTGGCATCAATCAATAACCCCATGCTTTTTGAGTAAGAATGTGGCATTCTTACTGGTGGTAATGCCCTTTTTCAATTTAAAATCATAAATCACCTCGTTATTTACCACCTCGCTTTCAAAACAATAATTGCTGAAAATGTCTTTGTGTTGATCTGCCAAGACTCCCATTTTTGAATCGTGTGTAGCAAAAAGCAGCATGCAGTTCAATTTTGAAAACTTGATTGCCAGAGAAATTGACCCACTGAGCTTATCTTCAGAATTTGTTCCCTTGAGGGTCTCGTCCAATAAAACTAACCCCCAATTTTCTTCAGTGATATTTTTTTGAATTTCCGAAAGCCTTAATACTTCTGCGTAGAAAAATGATTTTTGCTCATTTAGAGAATCAACTGTTTTGATTGATGTAAATAAATTGCCCAGCGAAGTTTCAAAACGGGACGCAAAAACAGGAGCCCCGATATGAACTAACACAAAATTAATCCCAATGCTACGTAAAAACGTGCTTTTCCCGGACATATTAGAGCCTGTTACGATATTGATTTTAGCTTCTTGATGAAAATCATTGGTTACACAGTTTTCCTTAGGGACAAATGGATGACCCAATTGATTAAAGTTCAAAATCCCGGGCTTGTCGGCTACTAAAGGAAACGTATAGGTGGGATTGTTGAATTTGAAAAATGCGATAGAAATCAGTTCTTCTATTTGACAAATAGATAAAACCAAGTTCCCAAAATCAATGGGGTTCTCTGACTTAAGATTTTCTGTTTTTCGAATCACATGGATATCCAATAAGAAAAAGCCATTGGTTATAAAATTGGAGGATTTTTGAAAATTTAGTATAGAGGTCAACTTTGCTAAAGAAGTGCTATTCCTTTTACAATCTAGAGATAAGTTTTTAAGCTGCCCACCTTCAAAGCTAAACTTATTGAGGTGATCGGACAGCTCCTGATATTTCTTAATTATGGAAATACTGGTATCACGGGACAGTATTTTGTCCGATTTTTTTTGCTTTACCCAATAGTTTATCATCAAATTAATTACAAATAAAATTATCCAATAGTGATGGGGTATTACCTGATTTATAGCTGATACCAAAGCCATAATAGTTCCTAGGGATAATGCTATTGAGGAAAATGTTAAGCTTACCCCAACTTTTTTTGTTCGATTCTTGAGTGCCTGATCGAGTGAGTTTACTTCCGGTTGGGTTTCAAAATATTGTAATGCAATAGCATTAAACACTACACATAAGGATACCTTTTGGGACAGCTCTTCAATTGATTTTTGTCTTTTATAAATGTGGTTCCGGTCATTGCTAAGTTTGGTGACTGAATCAATCAATATACTTTCCGAAATCTGTGATGATGTCCGATTTAATCGGGAGTATAAAGAATTATCTCCCAATACATCTAAGTCAAAAGCGAAAGGATGGCCTTTTTCAATTCTATTAACTGATAATTTTAATGAGGGAATATCATTATTAATTATTTTCAATTCCCTTTGGGCTATACTGTCTACATTTTTGAAAAATTCGCTTTTGTTTTGAAATTTTCTATAGGCCTTTATTGAAAAAATGAAGGCGAAAAGACCAATTGCAGAAAAATAAATATAGCTACCTGACTTATTGAATGAAAGAACCAAACATGTCAAGAATCCGGCAAAAAAGAAAAGTCTCAAGAGTTGAATAATGAAAAGATTTTTCTTGCTATCCTGAAGATTAATCCTATTTGATTGAATTAGATTATGATAAAAATCTGATACCATTTTTTAAGAATAAATAGTTGATTTATTGTGACTAAGGTTTAGTAAGATATAGTTGTTTCCTTGCTTATAAAATAATATATCTTTTGAATGTGATTTCAATGAACCTATGTTTTTTTGATTTTTTTGGAAATGAGCCCAATGTTTAGAATGTATGTGCAAAAGCGGATTAGAGGTGTTTTCCTGCCCATTTAGTGCAATGTTCTTGCATACACCACCTCATCCATTTACTCTACATACATTTTGTGTATGTAGAGTAAATGGATATAGGGCAAAAAATTCAGCCGTCCTACCGGATGAAATGACTGTACCGGAGACTTGTTTTACTGATCTGTAAACTTTTTTTAAGACTAGCCAGTGATATTACTTGGGAAGATGAGCTATGAGTTCCACCTCTAATTTGGCACTTTCCATATATAATCTGTCAACTTGCACCCAAGTCGCAGCGGGAAAATCATTTTTGTAGTATTTCTTGCGGGCTTGGTTATATTTTTTCATCGTTTCAATATCAGTTGTATATAGATTTTCTTTAACGACATTTTGGAAAGTTGCACCGTAATTTTTTAGTGATGATTCCAATGCGCTATAGACTCCTTCAATTCCTTTAGGGGTTAGTTCAGTTGTTACGGCACCTGAAATATAAAGTATGTTGTCCACTTTTATTACTTGAGCGTAGCCCGCTATCGTATCTTGTTCCGTGTTATTCCAGTGCCACTTGTCTTTTTTGATATTGGATTGTGCCATTCCCAGGTTACTGAGTAAAATGGCAAATAGGATTAAGAAGGTTTCAGGTTTCATATTTATTTGATTTATAGATGGTTATAGTAATATTCCCGGTTTTTCACAAAATAGTTAACGTTTTATTGAATTTGAAGATGGATTACTCGTAATCCGGATGACTTAAAACCTTTTGTATTCACTAGTTACAATGGATTTAGCAGAAATTCAGCTATTTTTCCCGCTTTTCCATTGAATCATTTTCGCCTTCCTTCCGTTATTTCCACCCTTGCCTTTCGACTTACTCAAGTATGAGTTCCAAAATCTTCATTTGGGAATGGCGACGGGCAAAAGTATCTTTGTAACCTATCCATTAAAACCGAACTATTTTGGCAAATAAAACTGTAAAAGTGGGCTTAGTCCAGTTGAGTTGCTCTCCGGATGTGTCCGAAAATATGACTAAAACCATCGCCGGTGTACGTGAGGCTGCGGCCAAAGGAGCACAGGTGGTAATACTTCAGGAGCTTTTCCGCTCTTTATATTTTTGTGATGTGGAAGATTACGAAAACTTCAAGCTTGCTGAAGTGATTCCCGGTCCGTCCACGGAAATACTCGGTGATCTGTCCAAAGAACTTGGCGTTGTGATCGTTGCTTCTCTTTTTGAGAAAAGAGCTGAAGGATTGTACCATAACACCACGGCAGTTTTGGATGCAGATGGAGCCTATTTGGGCAAGTACAGAAAAATGCATATTCCGGATGATCCAGGGTATTATGAGAAGTTTTACTTTACTCCGGGCGATTTGGGCTATAAAGTTTTTCACACCAAATTCGGAAACATCGGCGTGCTGATCTGTTGGGATCAGTGGTATCCCGAAGCCGCAAGAATCACTGCGCTGAAAGGAGCTGATTTCTTGGTGTATCCTACAGCTATTGGCTGGCACAAGGATCAAGCCCCTGATGTCAATGATGAGCAGTACGGAGCTTGGCAGACCATACAGCGTTCTCATGCTGTAGCAAATGGCATTCCTGTGATATCGGTGAATCGTTGTGGAAATGAGGGAGATATGAAATTCTGGGGAGGTTCTTTTGTTGCCAATCCTTTTGGCAGAGTTATTTTTAAGGCAAGTCATGATGAAGAGCAAATCCATGTGGAGGAACTCGATTTTGCCAAATCTGATCAGTACCGTACGCACTGGCCTTTTTTGAGAGACCGTCGCATAGATTCTTATCAGCCGATTACCAAACGATTCCTTGACGAAGAATAGACCCTTATGACAGATATCTTTGCATTGGCCACATCGGTAGAGAAAACCCCCGCTGAGTTGGGCTACTATTTCCCCGCAGAATTTGCATGGCATACAGCTACCTGGTTGAGTTGGCCGCATAAGGAAGGTTCTTGGCCGGGGAAACTAGAGACCATCTTTGCTCCATATTCAGAGTTTATCAAATACGTGGCTCTTGGCGAAATCGTAAATATCAACGTGTCGGATCAGGCCATGAAGGATTTTGCGCTACTTCATTTGGAGCAGGCAGGAGTGAACTTGGCTAATATTTGTTTTCACTTTTTCCCTACCAATGATGCATGGTGTAGAGACCATGGCCCTGCTTTCCTGATCAATCCGGATGCTGAGGTAAAGAAAGTATTGGTGAAATGGAATTATAATGCCTGGGGAGAAAAATATCCTCCCCATAATCTGGACAATCAAATTCCCATTAAAATTGCTGAGGAGCTGGGTATTCCATGTTTTAAACCCGGGATTGTGATGGAAGGAGGCGCTGTGGAATTTAACGGAAAGGGTACCTTGCTGACCTCTGAAGCATGTCTGCTGAATGAAAATAGAAATCCTCACCTGAAACAGGATCAAATAGAGCGGTACCTGCAGGATTATTATGGAGTGAAACAAATCCTCTGGGTAGGAGATGGGATTGTCGGTGATGACACGGATGGGCATATCGATGATATCACCCGCTTTGTCAGTGAAGACACGGTGGTAACCGCAGTGGAAAAAAACAGAGCCGATGAGAATTACACCTTACTTCAGGAGAATTTGGACCGACTTCATAAAATGAGGTTGGCTGATGGAAAACAGCTCAATATTGTAGAATTGCCTATGCCTGCACCTGTGATCTGGGATGATCAGCGGCTTCCTGCTTCTTATGCCAATTTCTATATTTCAAATCATGCGGTGGTAGTTCCTACTTTCAGGGATGCCCATGATCAGGTAGCCCTGGATATTATTTCTGATTGTTTTCCGGATCGAAAGGTAGTAGGAGTAGACTCTACTGACATTATCTGGGGTTTGGGCAGTTTTCATTGCCTGAGTCAGCAGGAGCCGTCGGTTTGACAAGTATTTTTCCTGCAAAAGCATAGCGGTGGAAAGATTTTTAGTGGTCTAAACCCTTGGGTTTAGGCCACTTTTCAGCGAATTATAATCTCAACCGGGCTTTAGTCAAATTAAACTTCATGGAGTTTTTATGAGAATATAAATGGTCTTGGTGAAAAACAAAGGATAAAAATCACAATCGCAAACCAGCCCAATAATTTCCTTTTCCCATCCAGTTCTTTCAATCCGGATACTTCAGGGTGTTTCAGTCCCATTACTCTTCCCAATAAGAAACCGTAGAATAGCCAGCCTTGGTATCCCTGCAAATCCGGATTGACATACGCCAAGGCATACTGTAAAGCCGCAATACTAAGAACAAGGGTTATTCTATTCTGTAGGCTTAATCCTGATTTCGCAAAACAAACAAAGAGAAAACCTATGTACAAAGGAATCCACAGCATGAGATCATTTAGGTCCGAATAAGGGCTAATCATTCCCATGCCGGCATACCCGACAAACAAAATGTATGCTGCCAGCGAGATCTCTTTGTGAAGTTTGGGGAAAAGGCCAAAAACCACATGTCCGCCATCAAGTTGGCCGATCGGAAGTAGATTCAAGGCCGTAAAAAACAACGCAAGAAAGCCTGCGAATAAATACGGGTAGTGGATCATTTCGGACATGGCCGGCAATCGGTCAGGATCGGCAAATAGTTCACCCAGTCCCCAAAAAAGCAGGTTATTTCCAAGTTCAAAATCCAGTGAGCCTTCTTCTACCTCAAAATCCGGATCAGCATACTCCGGGTGTATGGAATAAATATAGTCCGGTTCGGGAAGTGTGGTAAATCCATAGATAAGCACAATCAAGGCGATAAGAAACCCTGCCAAAGGGCCGGCAACTCCTATGTCAAAGAATTTCTTTCTGCTGTTGACAAAACCTTTCATCTGAATCACTGCGCCAAAAGTCCCGATAGTCGGAATTCCTATAAAACCCAACCAACCTGGAATGAAGAATGGCAGTGTACACTTTACTTTATGATAAATAGCCGTAAAAAAATGACCTAACTCATGGATAAGTAATATTCCTATAAAAGGCACAGAGAAGGCCATTGACTTCCGGAAATATTCCCAAGTAAGTAAGCTGTCTCCTTCACCAAGTACCGATTTTCCATATACCCACTCAGCCCCTGCCAGCGTGGTGGTAATTAGTGTGACGAGAAATAATATTCCGTGACGGAGGTAATCTTTTTTGCTATACATTCTTAAAATAATCGAAAATAACCTCAGTCCCCGTCACATGCACCGCTTGGATACCCACTGCTTTAGCTCCTTCCACATTGGCTGGCAAGTCATCAAAAAATATCACCCGATCTCCTGAAGTTCCCAGATCTACCAGCATTTTTTCATAGATCTCCGGAGAAGGTTTAGCCAACCCCATCTCATGGCTCAAAAACACCCAATCAAAAATCGGATCAAAATTTTCCAGACCATGGTCCTCTTTTAGAATCCTATTTACGGCACTGATATGAATCGAATTTGTATTGCTCAATACGCCTACTTGAAATTTTTCTCTCAATTTTGAAATTAATTTCAATCTTTCCGGAGGAATTTTTAGCAGCAAATCATTCCATAATTCATCTACTTTTTCGTCCTCCCAATCCTGCTGGAAATATCTTCTGACCTCATCTCTAAACTGGCCTGAGTTGATTCTTCCTACCTCATAATCCTTGTGGAAATCAGTTAGATAAAACCCATTCACTTTGTTATGTAAATCAACAGAAATCTCTTGACTGATACGCCTCATTGCTCTGCGGTAATCGAGATCAATGATGACATTGCCTAAGTCAAAAATCAAAAAGTCTGCATCGGGAGCATTTTTCATGCGAAATAGAGGTTGTGTATTTGCATTCAAATATGTAACATTGCACTCCCAAAACCAAGGTTTACGGCGAATACAAGCTAAAAATTGAGGTTTTTCAAGTAAAGGGCCTATAGCTCATTCGGTTAGAGCAACTGACTCATAATCAGTAGGTGCCTGGTTCGAATCCAGGTGGGCCCACTTTATTATCAAGCACTTAGCATTTTTTTGCTAAGTGCTTTTTTATTTGCATGCCATTTGCACAAAAAAATATTTTAAGATAAGCCTTAGGCATAGAATTTCCGGAGCACTACAAGGACGTGGAAAACCTCTACCTCGAGAATTATGAAAATTTAGGCTACCGCAACTACAATCAGCTGAAGGAGAACGGAATTCAGATCCGGAAGAGCGAACGGGGGTGAAATTCGAAGAATTGACCAAGGTGATTTTTAAAGTTTTGGCACTCAATGTGGATGACAAAAGCATGTGCTTCAAAAGTCTGTGTTGACAGGTGAAGTATGGTTTCGTTGGCTGATAGTGTTATATATATCCAAAGCAGCACGCCAACCGATATAATTTCGTAGAATAATAGTAATTGATTTATAAGTATTTAGTTATTAAGGCCTTCGAGCCACCTCAGAAATTCGCTAGCCTTCGCTTTACTGACCACAATAGCTTCGGGGGTGTCTACGCTGAGTTTTGTAACGAGTTTGCGCGAAAAATGCCGTTCAATACTCGCAACGAATTTCTTGTTTATGAGGTATTGGCGATTGGCCCGGTAAAATAGTTCTGGGTCAAGTATCCGTTCTACTTCATCTAGGCTGGAGGCAAAAAAGAAACACTGGTTTGTCTGGGTGGTTATTTTAACTATTGTTTTGTCAAGATAGAAATAAGCGATGTCCTTCACTCGAAGAGGGATAATCTTTTCCTTATATTCTACGAGTAGTGTTGTTTTGAACACATTTTTCAGGTGAGAGGATATCTTTCCAAGGGCTCGCGCGGCACTTGCCGGCTCAAATGCGGTCTTCATCTGGTGATACTGGGCCAGTGCAGTTGCGACCTTTTCACTGGTGATCGGTTTCAGGATGTAACTCACCGCATTCGTTTCAAAAGCCTCCATCATAAACTCGTCGAAAGCGGTACAGAATACGATTGGGCTGCTTATAGTAACCTGATTATAAATTTCAAAGCACATCCCATCGGCAAGTTGAATATCGGAAAATATCAGATCAATGGGCGGCTCTTTCGAAAGATAAGATACCCCTTGCTCCACCGAGTCAAGGATGGCAGCAACAGAGAGGTCACCATCGATTTCATACAAAATCCGCTCTAGCTCTTTGGCAGCCTTCTTTTCATCTTCTATGATTAGGACGTTCATGGTATAATAATAGGAAGTTTTACACTGAAGGATTGCTTGGTTTTCTCGATGACTATGTCCTTGTCAAAAAGCAGGCGATATCGTTGAATAACATTGTCGAGACCTACCCCGGTGGAAAATGGAGTGAGTGATTTGGGTTGATAGTAGTTGGAAACAACCAGTTCCCGGCTTCCTTCATTATAAATGCTGATGGTCAGTGGCCGGGAAACCGAGGCAACGTTGTGCTTGATCGCATTTTCAATTAGGAGTTGCAGTGTGAGCGGGGGTAAAAGGCTTGACAGCAGTTGACTATCCACTTGTATCACTATCTCCAAAGCGGATTCCATTCTTGCTTTTATGATATAAAGATACGATTCAATGAAGGTGAGTTCCTGCTCCAGTGTCGCTGAATCCGCCTTTTTGTAAGTAAGTAAATAGCGGTAAACATTTGCCAGTTCAGAGATATACTCCTTTACTTCCTTTTCATGTGTGATCGAACTAAGGGTATTTAGTGTGTTAAAAAGAAAGTGGGGACTTAGTTGCTCTTTTAAAGAAGAGATGTTAGCAGCAAGTTGTACCTGTTTCAGCCGTTCGATCTCAAGACTGTGTTTTTGCTTTTCAGACAGGACATGCAGATAATAAGCGAGAAAATAATAAAATGAGCTAAGCAGAAAAGCTCTGAAAAACATGATGAAATATCTTTTGATGCCGGGTGCGGCTGCTTGTTGGAGCATGTAGCCAGTGAAGTGGTTGAAAGCCCAATCTTCGATAATACCCAACAAAGCGGTGACGGCGATGCACGCAGCAATAAGAATCTTCGATTCTAAGAACCACATTCTTTTGGTGTTGTTCAGCAATGCATTCATGGCCACCCATATTGAGATATTATAGACAAAGGTATATACAAGGCTAAGCGCATGTAAATGCCATCCCGCATCGGTCGTGAGCGTAATCCGAAAAGAAAGGGTAATCAGCGACAGTGCAGCGGCAATACCAAAACCAAATTTCCAATTGATATTTTTCACAAAGGCAAATTTAAACCATTACATAACAGATCAATCAGGAAAAGTTCGTAAGGCGGGCAGGTTGGCTTCCGAAGCGGGCATTTCTGATTTGTAAAAATGGCATAGTGTAGTTAGGCTGTACTTTAATAGGGAGTTTCAATTGGACTTGCAACCTGACGGTTTAGGAAATCTGCCCGTCTCCCCTTGTGTTTTGCCCGCTTCATGCAAAATGTACTTTTAGACTTGCGGGTACCTCTGCTGCTTTGCACAGGGAAAATCAGAACCAGGTCAGCAATTCTTCTTTCAGCAACTTGGGAGTCGTTCTTCAAAAAAAGGCAAATGAAATTGGGTAGGACCGAAGCGACTCACAGGGGAAGATCATAAACAACACGAGATCCCATCAGGCCCTTACAAATGAAATTAATAGGACATGAAATATAAAATTCTTTTCATCCTTCTTGCAGGTTTGATAAGTGATAGTCAAGCGCAAGACCATTTCTCACTTCTTCAGAGTATAGAATATACCCTGAAGCATCATCCCTCTCAGGCGGTGTACACTAACAATGTTGGCATTGCAGAGGCCAAAAGCGCTCAAACGGTGGCGGGTTATCTGCCACAGGTTTCTGGGTCAGCTACTTTCACAGATAACCTGAAGTTGCAAACTAATGTGTTGCCTGCTGGGATATTTGGTCCCGAACCGGAAGAAATACAGTTTGGAACCAAGTACAACAGTAATCTGGGCATCGATGTAAGCCAAACACTTTACGACCCACAGAAAATTGTCGGAATCAGAGGGAACGAACCCTATATAGCCGTATCTCGCGTACAACAAGAGCATAATAACGAGGATCTCGCTTACAACACGGCAAAAGCCTATTTCCAGGTGTTAATCTATGAAGAGCAAATAGCCATACAGACAGCGAATAAAATCAAGTACGAAGAAATGGTAAAAACCCTGCAGTACCAATTTGAAAAAGGTACTGTGCTTGAAAAGGATGTCGATCGGGTTAGGGTTAATCTGAATGCTGCCAACTATCAATTGGAAGATGCTAAGACAAGACGTCGATTAGCTGTAAACACTTTAAAAAATGCGATGGGTCTGCCCCTTGATGCTGACCTGGCAATAATAGATTCGATCAACTATGGGCAGTTTGCTGAACACAACGTGGACGAGGTTTTTGAATTGGAGGCTTTAACAGAGGTAAAGATAGGGGAAAAGTTGATCGAACTTCAGCAGGTGAACTTGCTGGCGAAGCAGGCAAGTTACCTACCTTCCATCAGCTTTTTCAGTAAAATCGCAGCACAGTCACTTGCCAATGATTTTTCGGATGCTTTCTCGTCATGGAAGGGTTTTTCCTATGTGGGACTATCGGTCAGCGTACCGATTTTCAGTGGTTTCCGCCGCCAGAGCCAAGTTAAAGAAGAGCGGCTAAAGCTTGAGAATGAAAAGTATAATTTCCAGATCAGGGAACAGTCCTACAGTCTGCGGTTTGAGAACGCAAAAACCTCGGTAAGTACAGCCTATGGTAATTATCAAAGTAATCAAGAGAATATGGCCCTTGCGCTAAAATTGCGGAAAGTCACCGAGTATCAATATCAGCGTGGGGTAGCTTCATTAACGGATTTTCTCAACGATGATACCGCCTACAAAGCCGCCCAAAGTAATTATATCAATAGCCTTTACAACCTGATTGTAAGTCAACTCGAGTTTCAAAAATCAAGGGGAAATCTTTTCGCCTTTTTAACTACGCTCCAGTAAACTTGTTGTCATCCCTTGTACCAAGCGTACTAGCATAATTCCGTTTGGTCAGACATCTTTCAAATGATGGATATTATGAAATCGAGCATGTCGTAAGTGACACAAAGAGTGATGTTTATTTACTGTGCGAGATTCCATATGACCTTTAAAGAACAATTATAAACATATGAAACCGAGCATGACTCCAAAGTCACACACTGCGATGATTATAATGCATGCGAGATTCCATGTGGCCAATATAAATCAATTATAAACACATGAAAAAACTAATTGTGCCCATCGGAATATCTGCCGCGGTAATACTGTCTATTATCCTGGCCCTTTCCGCCAACAAAAAGAAGATAGACCAAAAGAACCAGCCGGTAGACAGGTCAAACATCCCGGTTTCCGTAGGGGTTGCGAAGGTGGAAAAAGGTTCGCTCGATGCAATCGTACAATACCCGGCATTAGTGGAGCCTATGGAGGAAGCAGGTGTGTATTCCCACGCAAGCGGCATAATTTCACAATTAGATATTTTCTTAGGCAAACAGGTACATAAAGGTGAGATTATGGGAAAGCTGGATACAAGGATTCAACAAATCAATCTAAAATCGGCAGAAGCCAATCTAAATTCGACATCCATTTCCCGCGACAAAGCACTCAGAGACTATCAGCGAGCAAAAGACCTCTACGAACATAATGCCAGGTTGGAAATGGACATGCTATCGGCAAAAAGCAATTATGAAAGCAGCTTAGTCAATTTCGAAAACGCACAGGCCCAAATTGATCTAATCAAACAGCAAATTGCCAATTCAGCCATTGTTTCACCTGTGACAGGCACCGTTTCCAAACACAAAATCAAAGAAGGTGAGTTTGTTATTACAGGAACAGCTATTGCCAACATCAGTAACATCAGTAGAGTAAAGGCTACGGTTTATGTGAACCAGCAGACCAGCTACCAGCTTAAGGCTAACCAGGAAGCCACAATTACTACCCCGGTTTTTTCTGGAAAAACTTTTACCGGGCACATCGTTTTTAGTAGTCCTGTGGCAGATGATAACCATAATTATCAGGTTGACCTGCTGATCGAAAATTCAAGTGATATCGCTTTAAAGGGTGGGACCGATGTATTGGTATCCTTCATTACCCTATCAAGGTCGGATATCTTACGCATCCCCCAATCTGCATTAGTAACTGGCTCGTCAAATCCAACTGTCTTTGTCGCAGAAAATGAAAGGGCAATTGAGAGACCGGTTACTACCGGCCATCGCCAAAACGACATGGTTGAGATCATATCAGGTCTACGTGAGGGCGAAACCGTTATCACCAGCGGATTAATCAATGTGAAGTCAGGCAGCCCAATAGCTATCATAACTATTTAAACATGAGCTTAACTGAATTATCCATCAAGCGGGCACTGCTGATTTCTACTGTCTTTATAGGCCTGATAATATTTGGCATTATTGGTTATACTAATCTTAACTACAACTTATTGCCGAGCTTCTCGGCAGGAGTGGTGACGATCAATACGGTATTTCCCGGTGCATCTCCGAGCGAAGTGCAAAGCAAGCTTACAAAACCTATTGAGGAGGCAATCAGCACCGTGGAAGGCATCGATTTGGTTACTTCCAGCTCGCTGTTGAATGTTTCGTCCATACAGGTGAATCTGAAGCCGGGTGTTTCGGATATCCTCACTCAACAAGACATTGAGCGGAAGATAAACCAGATCAAGTCAACACTTCCCGAGGGGGTAGAGGAGCCGTCCGTAAATCGTGTGAATACCGACAACTTTGCTATTCTGAACCTTTCTGTTACCGCGACTATTGCAGACAAAGAGTTGTATGAGCTGATTGATAGGGACATCAAGCCTAAATTAAGTGGGGTAAAGGGCGTGGGCCAAATCAATATTATCGGAGGGCAGTCCAAGGAAATAAAGATTGAACTTGACAATGCCAAACTCCAGATGTACCAGTTATCTGCCAAGCAGGTTTTCCAGGTGGTACTAGCAAATTCCATCTCCATCCCAGGGGGGAATATTAGCAATGAACAGGAGAATCTTTCGATTACTATTGATGCAGGTTACTCTAGCATTGGGCTTTTGCCACAACTGATAGTGAAAGATAAAGGAAATGGAAGCCGGGTATTGCTTTCTGACGTAGCAACTGTCAGTGATGGCCAGGAGAAAATCGCTACACTCAATAGAATAAATGGTAAGCCGGGGATCGGCCTACAAATTTTCAAGACCAACGACGCCAATGCGGTTGAAGTCAGTAAGGAAGTGAAGCAGAAATTGGCCGAGTTAGTCAAGACCCACAAGTCCGTCGGGTTTCAATTTGAAATCGCTTCTGACCAGTCAGTGTATACACTGGAATCCGCCAACTCGGTGATACACGATTTAATGCTGGCAGTGTTGATCGTTGGTTTTGTCATGCTACTGTTCCTACACAGCTTACGTAGCGCTTTTTTTGTACTGATAGCCATTCCTGCTGCTATGATTCCCACCTTTATTGTCATGTATGTTCTGGGGTTTTCCCTTAACCTGATGACGTTACTCGCACTTTCCCTGGTAGTTGGTATACTAGTTGATGACAGCATTGTGGTTCTAGAGAATATTTTCCGCCATATGGAAATGGGGAAAAATAAGGAGAAGGCGGCCCTGGAGGGACGTAATGAGATCGGATTTACAGCCCTTGCCATTACACTTGTCGATGTGGTGGTATTTTTACCTATGGCATTAGCCGGTGGGTTGATCGGTAATCTTCTTCGTGAGTTTGCCACGGTCGTAGTAGTCTCTACCCTGATGAGCCTCTTAGTCGCATTTACCCTCACACCAATGATGGCATCGCGTTTTGCCAGACTGGAGCAACTTTCTGCGGGTAGCCTTTGGGGCAGGACGATCCTTGCCTTTGAGAGCTATCTGAATAAAATGGCGGATGCCTATAGTCATTTGCTCCATTGGATTCTGCACCGTAAAAGATATTTCTTTATCCTGGTTGTTTTACTGCTGCTAGGTTCTGTCTCCCTTGTTCCGGCAGGATTTATCGGGGGCTCTTTCGCAGGTCAATCCGACAGGGGTGAACTTGCCATCCAGCTAGAAACTGCCCCAGATATGCCGATCCGGCAAACTAACCTATTGGTCGCCGAAGCAGAGAAAATGATGCTCCAGCATCCTGAAGTGAAGACCGTCTATAGCCTGGTGGGAACGCAGACAGGGGCAAAGGGCAGTTCAGAAAACCTGGCTGAGCTTTCAGTAACACTTATTGACAAGAAGAAGCGTGAGCTTACTTCAGACGAGTTTGGCCTGATTGCCCGCAACGAAATAGAAAAAATTCCGGGCATTCAGGTTACAGTTATCCCTACTAATATCACGGGCACAGTGATTTCACCGATCCAGATTTCCGTAAAAGGGAAAGACCCGGACAGTCTGTTCAAAGCCGCATCAATAGTCAGGGATATCGTGTCCAAAACTGCCGGTTCGGATTATGTAAGGTTCAGTACCAAGGGAGCGGTAAAGCAAATACAAATTATCCCCGACCGGGAAAAGATCGCAATGCTTGGATTGTCGTTGGCAGATGTAACTCAAAGCATCCAGCTGGCCTTTAATGGTAATAATAAGATCGAATTGGGAAGTGGAGACAATACCTACCAGGTGAATGTAGCGATCAGTGATGCTGACAAGCAGAGTATGGAGGCAGTGAGGAATCTATCCTTAACTAGCAGTGGAGGCAAATTAGTAAAGCTTGGGCAGGTTGCACATGTTCAGGAGGTTTTAGGACAAGCCATTTTACAAAGGACCGATCGGGAAAATTCGATTACTATCACTTCAGCTGCTGTCGGGCGTCCATCGGGAACGATTGTGGATGATATCCGAAAGGAGCTGCAGTCCACCCCTTTGCCAGCCAATACTGAAATCAGTTACCAAGGTGATGCGAAAAATCAGGATAGTGCTTTCGGAAGCCTCGGTTTTGCCCTGGCTATTGCTATACTCCTGGTTTACATGGTGTTGGTATGTCTTTATGAGAGCCTAGTGTATCCATTTGTAGTGATTTTTTCCGTACCTGTCGCGTTGATTGGGGCATTGTTGGCGATTGCATTAACGATGGACGAACTTACCGTTTTTACCATCATTGGGATCATTATGTTACTTGGGCTGGTAACCAAGAATGGTATACTGATCGTAGATTTTGCCAATCAATTGAAAAATGTTGGTAAAGGCACTGTGGAGGCATTAATCATGGCAGGAAAGGAACGTCTGCGCCCCATTATTATGACCACATTCTCCATGATACTGGGTATGCTTCCACTTGCATTATCACAAAGCCCAGGCTCTGAATTCAAAAATGGGATGGCCTGGGTCCTGATCGGTGGGCTGACCAGTTCATTCCTCCTTACCCTATTTCTTGTCCCCTCAGTCTATTTGGTGGTAGATACGATCCAAGCAAAGATTTCGCGATCAAAATATAAGATAGGTTCATCCTGGCATCCCACAGGTCCCTCCATAGAAGATACGCATCAATAATAGTCCCGTTAACATTATGTATACAAAATTTAAGTATTTACTCCCCTTGGCACTCCTGGCAACAATGACAGAAGTTTCAGCCCAGGTTTTAAAATTGGCGGGCGTAGACTATTTATACTATCCGAAAGTCAGACTAAATGACGATGGCAGCAGCCTGCAGGTATCTTTTCAGGAATTAAATAGCTATATCAATATTCCTATGAAACTCAAAAATGATAGAACCTTCCTAGTAAACGGGGTACAATTCAGTTTATTAGAGGCAACATCCTTCTCGGATAGTAGTACTAATGAGTATAAGCAAAAATTTTATAAGCTCTCCTATTCCTTTATGGTCATTCATCGTCTTACCGAAAAATGGGTGCTGATAAGCCGCTTCTCACCCACACTGGCGAGTGACTTTGGTGACAAACTGAACAGCGATGACTTCCTGATGCAGGGATTTCTCCTGGCGAACAAACAAATTAATCAAAAGCTTATGGCCGGAGGAGGGTTGATTTACACCACACGTCTTGGAAAACCAATGTTATTACCGGGCTTGCAGCTGAAATATGAACATGGTAGGCATCAATTCTTTACATTTTTACCGGCAACCATTGATTATAACTACCGACTAACCCGGGAGGAGAAACTCTGGGTTGGCTTTAAGACGGTGCTGAACGGAGCTAACTTTAATTCAAGTGTTGACAATTTTTACGGATCGATTCCGGTCGACCGTTTGAACTATGTTGTCGCAAACTTTGGCCCAACTGTGCGCTATCGTTTTGCTAAAATAGTACAACTCGAAATCTTTGGTGGTTTTAACGCCATGCGAAGATACCGGTTTGAGGACGGGCACAGCACGGTTCATACATACAGTTCACAAAGTAGCAGCAGTTTCAGTGTGGGTTTGACTATTGTTCCTCCAACAAAAAAATCCGCGTCTCAAAATCAAGAATAGCGTCAAACAAACAATAAATATGAAAAAGAGAATCATGATTTCTATAATGCTGATGATGGTATCGGCGCTTAGCTTCGGCCAAAAAATTACTGACGATTTTTCAGGCAAATGGAAAACATCGGAAGGGAAGATTATCCTGATATCAAAATCCGGTGAAGCATTTACCGGTACGATCGAAGAATCAAAAGAGACAATAATTGAGAATGTTCAATTTTCAGGAGGTCAATGGAAGGGGAAAATTTTCAAACCAGGCAGCAGCACAAAAGCTGATTGCGAGTTGGTAATGAACGGCAACAAGCTAACAATCACCGCACGAAAAATGGCGTTTTCAAAAACAATTGTATGGACCAAATTGTGAATTCAGCGTCTCAGTAATCGCAGATCCTGAACCGATCAACTCAGGTTTCCGAACCTTAAAGACATTAAATTAAGGAGGGTAGGGAACCCTCATCTCCTAAAAGCAGGGCAGAATGGAATCTGATGAAAGTGGGATTGCATTTACTGCCAATGAATCTGTGATTTTTCAAATGTGATTATCAAATTGTTTGGTTTCCTAAATACAGCTTTAGTATTTTTAATCTGGATTAAGTATTAGCAATTGTACGCCGTGGCGTAGAATTGCTAATACTTAAGGAAGGGTGCGATAAAGGAGCTGGTTGCTGATGATATAATGATGCTTTGCGAATGAAAAGGCTGTATGGTTGAAGAACTTAACGTTCAGGAAGATCATCTTCATTTGTAGGTTTTTGTTCCTGCAAAGATTTCGATTTCACAATTGACGGGCACATTGAAAGGAAAGATAGCTGTCAAGCTTTTCAAGAGTTATCCAAAACTAACGAAGCAGCCCTGTTAGGGCAACCGGTTTTGGGTAGTGGCTTATTTTGTAAAAACAGTGGGACTTGATGAGGAGATGATCACACGATATGTAAAATATCAATCTGTAAAACCTGACAATTCACTATCCGACTTTGTAGAGAGTTTTTGGATGTTACATAACCCAAATGACAGCGACAAACAAGTTGTCGTTTTACCTGATGGGAGAGTTGATGTATTTTTTACTGAATCAGCAACCGATGCTTTTCACATTACACTTCTAGGAATAGGAACAAACCCTGTACATTCTACAATTAAAGCTAATAGAACAACCTTTGCAATAAGTTTTAAACCACTTGCGGCAGAATATTTATTGAAAGAGAATATTTCAGACTTATTGAACAAGGGAAAAAATGTATCTGATGACTTTTGGGATTTTAGCTCATCAGATCTCTTAGATTTTAAAGTATTCTGCCAAAAAGCAACGCAAAAAATCAAATCACTAGTACCAAATGAATTAGACAGCAAAAAACAAAAATTGTTTGAATTGATATACAATTCAAATGGGGCAATGACGGTGGAGGAACTTTCTGAAAGGGTTTTTTGGAGCAGCCGCCAAATCAACCGTTATTTCAGCAGGCAATATGGCATTCCATTAAAAGCCTACTGCAATATTCTCCGGTTCAGAGCGTCATTTCAACATATCAAAGAGGGCAAACTTTTTCCGGAACAAAACTTTGCTGACCAAGCCCATTTTATTAAAGAAGTAAAAAAGTTGGCAGGAGTAAGCCCTAAACAATTAGCACAAAACCAAAACGACCGATTTATACAATTTTCAACCTTACCTGAGAAGTAATTTTGTGCCGTAATTAAAATTTTACGGGAATGAATATCAAAGACAAAAAAATTGCAATTGTCGGTGGTGGCCCAGGTGGCTTAACATTGGCAAGACTTTTACAGCAAGGTGGTGGTAACGTAACGGTGTACGAACGGGACATCAACAAAGATGCCCGGGTTCAAGGTGCCAATCTTGACTTACACGAAGAATCGGGTTTAGCAGCACTTAAAAAAGCGAATCTTTTGGATGCATTTTACGCTAATTATTTACCTGATGCGGGGAAGCTAAGAATAATGGACAATAATGGAAATATTCATATAGATGACCATGCGGAAGCGTATGGTGCAGAACACCGTCCTGAAATTGACAGAGGCCCTTTAAGAAAAATTTTATTGGAATCCTTACAACCCAATACCGTTGTTTGGGATAGTCAATTCGTTTCAATGGAAAAGGAAAATGATGGTTGGAATTTGCTTTTCAAAAATGAAAAAGAATATTACGCTGACATTGTAATCGGAGCGGATGGCGCTAATTCCAAAATCAGACCTTACTTAAGTGACATAAAACCGGTTTATTCAGGTGTTACTATTATTGAAGGAAATATTTATGATGCAGAGAAAAACGCACCGAGTATTTTCAAACTGCTTAAAGGTGGAAAAATATTTGCGTTTGGAAATGAACAATCAATTATTTTAAGCACCAAAGGCGATGGAAGTATTGCATTTTATACAGGCGAAAAAGTAAATACAAATTGGGTGAAAGAATGTGGAATCAATTTTGAAAATTTGGCAGATGTTAAAAAATGGTTCGAGACAAATTTTTCAAATTGGGATTCAATTTACCACGAACTGTTTGCAACAAGTAAAATGACTATTGTGCCAAGACCATTGTATCATTATCATTCAGACCAACATTGGTCAACTCAAAGCAATCTAACCATCATTGGCGATGCAGCCCATCGAATGCCGCCCTATGCAGGCGAAGGTGTAAATATGGCCATGCTTGATGCGTTGGAATTAAGCGAAGGGTTACTTCATGCAGAAAATATAAAATCGGCTTTGGAAAACTACGAAACCAGAATGTTTGAAAGAGCAAAAGAAGTTACCGCAATCACTATGCAAAATACAGTTGAGATGCATGGACCCAAAGGATTGCAATACATCCTTGATATGTTTGTATCCCTTCGATAAAACCATATTGCTGGTTGGAGCTTGAATATATAATGTTGCAGGATGAAAAGGATAAGCAACGAAGCGTACTATTCCCTGTACTGTAAGTGGCAGGAATCCCGGTCAGAGCAAGAAAGCCTTTGCCGCAACAGAATGCATCCAAAAAAAGAAACATTAGCTTCGGTAGAGAGCAATGGTAGAACTGATCCGTAGGCACTGCTGTTTACTGAGCGATGGATACGCCGCTTATGAACACTACGGAAAACGGGTAGGGGATACCCCATCTGCCGGCAGGACAAAGCGTTGCAGGTATTGGATGCCTTCTCCAAATGGCTAACGGAAAATTATGTCCAAGTGCTCCCAAAAAGTGCCATCGGCATTTAAGAGGTCAAGGCAACAAAATCAATTCTAAAAGAATTTTAACCCTAGTGAAGAATGTTGGCTGCAATTGCGGTATTTTGGAAGACAAAGTTTGTGTACAACTAAAAATAAAATGACAGAATTTTGGGAACAAGCATTTAAGCAAAAGCAAGAAATGTGGGGGTTAGAACCCGCAAAATCTGCTGTTTTGACAAAAGATTTTTTTGTTGAGCAACAGATAAAAAATGTGCTAATTCCGGGGATTGGCTACGGACGAAACGCACAGATTTTTATAGATAGCGGAATAACCGTTACAGGAATTGAAATTTCGCGGACCGCCATTGATTTAGCTGAGAAACATTTTGGGAAGGACTTGAATATTTATCACGGTTCGGTAACAGAAATGCCTTTTGACAACAAATTGTTTGACGGAATATTTTGTTACGGATTAATTTACTTGTTGGACAAAGACGAAAGAAAAAAACTTATCCAAGACTGTTTCAGCCAATTGACTGAAAACGGGTGTATGGTTTTTACAGCAATTACTAAGGATGCCCAAACTTATGGACAAGGGACACAAATAAGTAAAGACCGATTTGAAATGTTTGGTGGAGTTAAAATTTTCTTTTACGACAAGGAAACCCTGCAAGAAGAATTTGGGAACGTAGGACTTTTTGAAGTAACAGAAGTGACCGAAAATTATCCTTTTCACCTAATAAAGTGTAGAAAGACAAGAATGAAATGACAAGAAAAACGCACCATAATCAAGTAGGCGGCTTCGCTGAATCTCTCTGACGAGGTGCGCCTACTCCACGGCATGCAGGCCTCACACCACTGTATCTGGAAGGATGTGAAGAGGTAGATAAGCCAATTGCAAATTGGTAATGATATGAGGGTGGAATTTGTAATTCCACCCAGTGTCACGAGCGATGTGACTACGCCGAGGGGGGAGGCATTACAGAACCAGTCAAGGAATTGGAGCTTGAAAACCGTTTGATCGCTAAGATTAGGGCTTCTATACTTGAGCTAGGTAAAGGATTTAGCTTTATTGGCAATCAGTATAGGCTGGAGTACAACGGAAAGGAATATTTTGTGGATATGCTTTCCGGCTTGATTTCTCAAATTTTAAAATTTAGTATCTTTGAGGTATGGGTACAAAAAAAGATAAGCTTACTGCACAGATAGAAGATTTGACTAAAAAAAATGAAAAGTCAGATGCCGCGCATTAAAAAAGAGATCCGCGTATATGAGCAGAAAGTCGCTATGGGCACACTGACGAAGAATCCTAAGGTGTCTCCGCAGTTTAACTAATGGAAAAACCCAGCTTTTGGTTATTGCGGGATGCAACGGAGCGGGTAAATCTTCTTATTCACGCATCCTATCTCCTGAAGGGATAGCCGTTTTTGGTTATGATAAGCATTTCCTCGAAATCTACTCCTCGATAATCCCTACAGATTTCCAGGATCAGATGGCACATAATATGACTTTCCAAAAGCTTGAGACGCAAATCGATCAGGCTATTGATGCCGGAAAGTCTTTTGCCTACGAGACTAACTTCAATTCTGACCCATTACACTGGCCATTGATTTTTAAAGCCAAAGGGTATGCGGTTAATATGATTTATTTCTGCTTGAATTCTGTAGAAGAAGCCCAGAAAAGAGTGGCGATCAGAGTTGAGAATGGTGGACACTTTGTGCCAGACAGTGAAATTATTTCCTTTTGGAGTAGGCTTTTAATGCCTGGTATATTCTCCTTTTTTGGTCAAAATACCAGCACCATTGAGGGTTCGATAGCTTCCTTCTTGGTCATCGTTTTTACCGCTTCAATTCTTTCTTGGGCAATCTCCATCAATTTTGCAAAATCCTTGTCGCTCATAGCATCCTCCTTTTTCTTTATTAATAGAATTTAACAAAAACCGGTTCATTTTTTCATTTCCTGCAGTTTTTTTCAAACCACCTTCTTCCCGTTCTTGGTACAGTATTCCACATACCTCACATTCGGGGGAAAGGTCGCCAGTCTCGCCAGTCTTGCCAGTCCCATTTCCAGCAGATGTGCATTTAGAAATGTACTATCCTCCAGATATACATATGCCAGAGTCCTTCCATATTATCGGTCATACTTTTGTACATCGTATTCTAGTAGTACCTTCTTCCTTTTCAATAGATTCTTGACATATTCTGATGCTTCTTTCCCACCGGGTTGTTCTTCGGTGAGTCCTTCCCATTTAACTTCAGGGGTGTCAACTCCAATTAGACGGATCTTCTCAGTCTTTCCAGCATCCATCTTAACCCCGAACGTATCGCCGTCCACAAATTCGTGGATTTTGTAAGGGCCATATCGCTCTTGGGCGAAGAGCAATGTGGATGTGGAGAATAAGAAGATTAGGGCTTAAAGAAATTTCCTCATAGCAGTAAAACAGGTGGATTTATTGTTTATTTAATTCACAAAAACTGAGGACTAAAGCGACAGAAATGAAGCTGCTACATTTGATTGGACATGAAGTTAAGCTCTCCTAACTTTGAATCAATGAGTGACAGATCAAGAAGAACTTTCGACAAGGCCTTTAAATTGATGGCAGTTGAACTACACAAAAGCGGTAAATCCTCCAATGAGATCGGCAGGGAATTAGGTATTGCCGGTGACATGGTCAGGCGGTGGAGCCGGGAATTTGCATCAACGGGAGCGTCCAGTTTCACAGGCAATGGGAAACCGGTTTTGACTGTTGAGCAGCGCGAAATAGCCGAATTAAAGAAGGAACTAAAAGAAGCGCAGATCGAACGGGATATCTTAAAAAAGGCTGTAAGCATCTTTTCCAAGAGCGACAACAAATATTCAGGTTCATGAAAGACTACCAAGCGGAATTTGCTGTTGAGAAGATGTGTAAAGTTTTCTGTGTATCAAGAAGTGCCTATTATGCCTGGCTAAGCAGAAAACCTTCTAAAAGAGCCTTTGGGAATCAGGTTTTGAAAGCCGCTATCCAAGAACTGCATCAACAGACCAAATCTCGCCTGGGGAGTCCCAAAATGAGGATAGAACTCAAGGATCGGGGAATCCTTGTTTCCAGACCCAGGGTAGCCAGACTGATGAAACAGCTGGGCCTGCGCAGCATTATCTGCAATAAATTCAAGGTGTCGACCACAGATTCGAATCATGGGCCGCTTTAGAGAAGGTTAAAGTCAAATCAATTCCAGCAATTTTCATTCAGTTTAATTCCATAACTGAGTCTAATTCCATATGCTTAAGAAAATGCTTCCGCAAGAAGCTTCCATGGGTCTTTTGGATTCTCAATCCTGATGTTATAAGTTTTTAAAAGCGTTACAGTTTTTGCAGGCAAATAAATTAGTGTACATTTGTATGACTGACTAAACAGTCACTAAATTATCAACTATGCAAATAAAAGAAACCGCAGAAAAATATTTCAATGCAATGGTGGTCGGAAACTTCGATGAAATGACCAAATTAAAAACGCCTGATTGTGTTTATTGGCTGAGTGGCGAGGGATCATGGCCGTTTGGGGGGTACCAGTCCTTAGAAAACCAAGGGGAATTATGGGGCACCGTGGCGGAACGCTTCCCTAGAGGGATGAACATCACGCTCCGGTCTATTACCGCAGATGATGAGCGGGCAGCACTTTACGTCCATATTCAGGGAACGCGAAAGGATGGGCGCATTTACGAAAACAATGTGATGCTGCTTTTAACATTTAAGGATGGCTTAATCAGTGGGCTTTATGAATATTTGGATACCATTATGGTCAATGAATTATTCTGTGGCCCGATGGATGATGTAAAGTAATAGTTTACCGTATTAGAATGCGACCGGGGTATATAAGTGCTTTTATACTTCAATTGCCTTCAAAAATTAATCTTAAGCCATGGATAAAAAGGAAAAACTACTTCAAACCGCATTGGAATTATTTGTATCACAAGGATTTAATGATACACCGACTAGTAAGATTGCAAAAGAGGCAGGTATAGCAACAGGGACTTTGTTTTATTTTTTTCCGACAAAAGATGAGTTGATCATTTCACTTTACCTAAAATTAAAGGG
This sequence comes from Algoriphagus sp. Y33, assembly GCF_014838715.1. Classification (NCBI taxonomy): domain Bacteria; kingdom Pseudomonadati; phylum Bacteroidota; class Cytophagia; order Cytophagales; family Cyclobacteriaceae; genus Algoriphagus; species Algoriphagus sp. Y33. The sequence goes on from NZ_CP061947.1 coordinate 1,358,980, forward strand.
GCAGGCAGCAGAAAGTATACATCTTGCACTGGCTGAAGCTAAATCAACAAAGGAAGTCGTCAAAACTTATTATGAAGAATCGCTTAAATGGTCGCTCCGTAATCCCAAGGAGTTTTTGTTTCTGGCGCAGTTCTCCAATTCTCCCTATCTGAAAAAAATTGGGGCTGATGAAATTTCTGCTCAGACAGCACCTGTATTACAACTTTTTAGGTTGGCTATCGAGGAGCAAAAGATCGCTGATATTGATGTGAATTTATTGTACGCTTTGATCAGCAATCAGGTATTTGGTGTGAATCAATACCTTTCCTCAAGTCAATTCACCAAAAAAGAACAGCACCGCATCATTGAGGATACATTCTCTATGTTTTGGAAAATGATTGAGCGCTGATGAGCTACATGATAGAAACTAGAAAATGAAAATAATAATAACAGGAGCCACAGGAATGATTGGGGAAGGTGTTTTACTGGCTTCTCTTGATCATCCGGATATTACCGGCGTATTGATGGTGAATAGAAGAGCTTCACCGTTAGCGCATCCCAAACTTTCTGAACTGATTGTAAAAGATTTTACAGATCTAGCTTCCCATAGCGACCAATTAATGGGTTACGATGGCTGTTTCTATTGCGCAGGAATTAGTTCCTTTGGCATGGATGAGGATAAATACAACCACATCACTTTTTATACCACAATCATGTTTGCAAAGGAACTTGCCAATGTGAATCCGAATATGGTCTTCTTTTACTTGTCTGGAGTTTATGCAGATAGTACGGAAAAGGGAAGAATAATGTGGGCAAGGATAAAAGGCAAAACAGAGAACGCATTAAATGAGCTTAATTTTAAAGCTGCTTACAGCTTTCGGCCAGGTTTTATTATTCCGATGAAAGCACAAAAAAATGTGAGGCCGATTTATAAAGGACTTAAGCTTATTTATCCTTTTGTTTTTCCAAATAAAATCCTGACTTATGATGAAATAGGAATTGCATTAGTTCGAATACTGACACTTGGATACAGCGCAACTAGTTTAGAAATAGAAGATTTAAAATTAATTGCCAAACAGGCTGAGCTGGATGAATAAATTTTAGGTGATCAAAGTTCTTTGTGAGCGTAAAAAAGGACGATTGTGGGGGTGTTGAATGAGGAGGAGGAGGAGAGCTGAATCGGCTTCCGGTGGGGGAGATTTGAGAGTTATGAAAAAAACTGGCTGACCGATAACTACGATTAGCCAGTCTTCTCTTTTAGGTAGTGTGACAAGCATTACTGCAATGATAGCACCCATTGCTTTTGCTATAGATTTTTTTAGCTGCTACCACAGCAGACACACAGTTGGAGTGCCAGCCTAGATCCCGATAATTACTTGGGAAATAGTTGCATCCTGTTTGATGAACCTCATGGTCGCCATTCGGCTGGGCGACATTGTTTACTACATAATTTGGCATTTTACTTTGGGTTTTGTGAAGTGTAAACATAGGGTAATTTGCTTACTATGTGAGAATTATGCGATACTGTTTAGTAGGTTTTGACATGAATTGGCAGAGAAATGATCTTTATACATTAAGAGTGTAGTCTTTACGTGGAGAGATGATAGCGTTTTACCTAGATGCCTTTTTCTTTTTCCGGACTGCTTTTAGTTTCTTCTTCTCAATCTTTTCATGAGATTTAATTTCCTGGTGCTTGGAAATGAATATTAGAATTGAATCAAAGTAGAGGTGCATGGTTTTTAGGAAATAGAGGATGAGAAAAATTATGACGGGAAATAATACCCCTTCTCCAAGGTAGTTTATGATCCATGAAATGATTTGCTCCTCCATAATCTGTTTTATTTCGCCTGAAACATAAATCAAACTTCTGGGTAAGGTTAGGACAGGAATTTTTCAATCCAGAGAACACTGGAAAATAGCCTATTCTAAGGCCAGAAGGCTCTTTTTGATTTGACTTCAAAGGAATGGATTCCCTTGGCTCCGGAAAGGACAAATCTGAGGGTGCGCTTTTTGAATAAAAAAGCAAGATTTTTTTTGTAGCGTTTGGACAAAAATAGACGGGGGAGAAGTGGTCAAGTTTAGACTCTTGGAAGTCTTATGATAAACATCAATGCAATAGGTCTTGATAAAAAATGCCTTGTAAATGGGTGTGGTCTAAGATTGTTTTTATTTTTGTCTTTGGCTTATAAATAGTATTGAAAAGTTTTTTTTAACATAAAAAAAATATGCTTTCATTACTGGGATGCTGACCTTCGGTCAGCATCCCGTGCGGATAGTGTTCCCAATAAGATTATTTTTTACAATCGAATATAAAATGTCCAGTTTTTTAATTAAAAAACTGGACATTTTTGTATTTTTGAGAACCTACAAAATTCATGAAAATCACTGATTACATAGCAGATAGCATTGATAGGCTCCCTAAAGGGTATGTGTTCACCTATGCTGATTTTATGGGGGAGGTGAAAAGTAAAGAGGCGGTCATCAAAGCATTGAATCGGATGGTGTCTGCAGGAAGAATTAACAAACTATCGAAAGGGAAATACTTCAAGCCGGAGAAAACAGCTTTTGGGGAATTGGCACCTCCTCAGTATCAGATTGTCAAAGATTTATTGGAGGAAGACGGAAAGGTTACCGGGTATCTGACGGGGCATAGTATTTATGCGAAACTCGGATTGTCCACCCAGATTGGAAATCTTATTCAGATCGGGAAGAATGAGGTGAGACCTGAATTCAAAAGAGGGAGATATAAAATTTCCTTTGTACGTCAGCGCAATACCATTACGAAAGAAAACATCCCTCTTTTACAGGTTTTGGATGCAATGCGCAATGTCAAGAAAATCCCTGATGCCACCATTTCCGGATCCTGTTTCAGATTTATTGAATTGATTTCGCAATTGAATGAATCGGAAGTGAAAACACTGGTTCGCCTGTCTCAAAAATATCCCCCCTCATGCCGGGCGCTATTGGGGGCCATTTTGGAACAGCTCAAACGAATTGAATATTTGAATGTGCTAAAGAAATCGCTCAACCCGATTACTCAATATCAGCTTCCTGGTGCAGGAAATGTTTTGCCCACTTCTCAAAATTGGAATATTGTATGAATCTTCATGAAAACCCGTCATTATTCCGAGAGGCTGTTCGGTTTACAGCAGAGCAAATGGGGATATTGGATATCTATGTGGAAAAAGACTATTGGGTGACTAAAGCACTGAGCCTTATTTTTTCTGATTCCATCGGAACAGAAGTGGTTTTTAAGGGAGGGACTGCACTTTCAAAATGTTATGGGTTGATAGAGCGATTCTCTGAGGATATAGATTTGGTGGTTCTTTCTAGAGAAGGGGAGTCGGGCAGTAAGTTGAAGGGCAAATTGAAAGCTATTTATAATGTTGTGGAGAGGGTAATGCCTGAAGTTGAGATTGTGGGAGTAACCAATAAGCTGGGAATGATCAGAAAGACCGCCCATGAATATCCGATGATTTTTTCAGGAAAATTTGGGCAGGTCAGAGACAAAGTGATTTTGGAGTCTTCTACCCTAGGGCACTATGAACCATTTCACGAGAAGACAATAAAATCTTTTATCTATAATATGATGAGGAGTACTAATCAAAATGAATTGGCTACTCAGTATAATTTGGAGCCATTTACTGTTCAAGTGCTGGATGTGAAAAGGACCGTGTGCGAAAAAATATTGAGTTTAGTCCGCTTTAGCCATTCCGAAAACCCCATAGCTGATCTGAAAATGAAGATCCGTCATCTTTATGATTTACATAGAATATTGGGGGAAGAAAATATCAGGGCTTTTATAATGTCCTCGGACTTTGAAGTGATGATTAATAGGGTAGGGCAGGACGATGTGATAGGATATAGAAGTAACAATTCTTGGCTGAATCTTCACCCTAAAGAAGCTTTGATTTTTGCGGATCTTGACGGAGTCTGGAAAGAATTGGAGCCTACTTACTCCAAAGGTTTTAGTGGATTGGTTTATGGAGACTTTCCATTACCACAGGATGTATTGTCTTCTATGAAAATTTTGGCTGATAGACTAGGCGAGATTATTTGGGAGGTTAAAGTAGATTGAATTTGGACGGGGCGTTTAGGAATGGGGCTACAATTCATACATTTAAGTCGTGTGTGACTTTATCGACCTTAAAAGCAGGTCGAATGCTTTGAAATGGATGGAGGACTATCGAGAAATCAATAGCTAGGCCCTCCGATGGTCCCGAAGTTTTGGGAGAGCAGCCATCAATTAAGCGTAGCGAATCACAGATGCCTATAAATAAAATTACTACAACTGTAAACCACCTTACGCTGCATCTAGTGAAAACAGGGATATGGTGAGCGGTTAAGGAATATGGGATCATCGATTCCTGTAGCCTGGTACTGATGGAGCTTATGCGCCAACGTCCATCCCCAAATTCCAGCAATTCCCTCCCTATCCAGCCTGAAATGTGGATAACTTTCTGTCTTTCACCCAAAAAATACCCTAGGATCGACTGTTAAGAAAATGTCCGGGGGACATTTTTAAGGAGAGGCCAGCTTGCAGGGCGGGAGGGACGAGCGTTAAAAAATGATTCGCCGCGGCGAATCATTTTAGCGAAGGGGCCAGGCTGCGCGCTGGGCTGGTATCATTTTTTTTTTTTGCTTGAGCCTTTTAATTATTGAGATCGAAGATCCCGATATTTTAATCCCGAGAGCAAAGCGATTCGGGAACAACCAACCTACTTCTTACTCTTTACTCCATCTGGAGCAGGGGGTGAACTAGAACACCCATCCGGGCTTAAATCCGGAAACCGTTTATTTCTGAATCTGATAGTAAAATGATAGCAGAGCCGATCGCTCCCGATAGTTCAATCCCGAGAGCGAAGTGATTCGGTAAGCAACTCAATATCAGAATAGGGGTGAGGTAAGAAAGCCAATTGCAAATTGGTAGGGATAAAAGGTTATAGTTGCAAACTACACCAAGTTCAAACTAACAATGCGACTACACCTAGAGGGGTATTGACACGGGTGATGGCAAGACAGTTGTGAATTTTTTCAAGAAAGAGTCACCCCGAAATCGGGAAATACGAGGTAGGTATAAATTGATAACTGTTCAGAATTGATTAGGATGAAAGGAGTACAACAGATGTACTCCAACCAGCGCTAAGAACAAGGTTACTATTCCAAGTAAGGTTGTAGAAGGCAGGTGTAATAGATAGACAATGAAATTTCAGCAATCGATCTATATTTTTACTCAATAAGTTTTCTCGTACTGTCATATAAATGCAATGCATCATAGACTAAGTAAGGAACTACGGAGTATTCGTCATTATTCGAGTTTTCTGACAAAAAAAATAGGTATATGTGGAAGTATAAATTAAGTGCATTGGTTTTAATGAACATGTGTTTAGTTGCATGCAAGCAAAATCCAAATAATCTTTTGGAAGATGCCAGATTGAAGTTAAATGCTGCAAATTACATAAGTTATGATCAATCAGCTTTCTATCCTAATCCCATGGGGACTATTGATACCTTGAAAGCATCTGTTGTTCTTAAGAAAAATTCAAGCTCTTTCCTAGGGTATGACTTTTTGTTTCAGAGTAATACTACTGATGATTATTTTAGAAATGGTGAATACAGATTAGTAAAGAAAAATGAAAAAATCATAAATATTTTTCCTGTAGAGCAAGCTGACCAAATGGAATCGTCAGTCCGAAGTGGCAGGAATATCCAATTTTCCCCTATGACCTTTTTAAATGAGGATGATTGGAGTTATGTAAATGATACCCTTCAAAACACAGTGCGCTATTCTTCCTTTAAAAGAGTAGAAACAGATACCATCATTGATGGAAATGAGATTTATACAGCGCTGTACATCTTCATAAATTCAAAAACCAAGCTCATGGAAAGGTTTGAGCGTAGGAATTTTTACAGGGGGGAATTGTCTCAGACGGTTGTGTATCGCTACGATGATTATAGTTTCGGTGATGACAATATGGAGTTAACCTATACCATTCCCAAAGATTTTGTAACCGTGCCCTTTGGTCAAAATGACAAAGATAGAATTACTCATAATCCAGGCGATTCAGCTCCCGACTTTGAAGGGACTGATCTTAATATAAGATTGATTAAAAAAGAAGATTTTCAGGATAAAAAGCTTGTACTTATGTTTTCAGTAATCAATTGTGGCTATTGTAAACTGGCAATTGAAAATCTTACAAATGAAAAGTTTCAACTTTCAGAGAGTGTATCTCTTGTGGCTATATATCCCTTGGATACTAAAATAAACGTTTCCAGATATATGGAAATATTTGATCCATCATTTCCTGTTATAGCTGAGGCAAAGGTAATTGGGGAGAATTACGGCGTATTTGCCTTTCCTACATTTTTTATAATTAATCAATCAGGTGAAATTGATAAAGTAGTTCAAGGCTACCAAAAGGAGTTTTTAGAAAGTCTTCGAACTAACAGTCTGTCGAATGATACAGATAGGTGAAGCTGGAAAATTCTTCACACACTTTTCGTCAAAAAGCTAATTGTTAATTTAAGGATGAGGATTAGAAAGAAGTGAGAAGATCTATCGTAAGATTCTAATTATTTGGTATTTACCGTCGGGACTATTTTTTTTCCTTCTGGGAGATTTTCGGTGATATTCCTGAGTATGTTGACCCCTCTGATGGATGGTTTTGGTTTTTTAGCGGACATTTTCGACAATCGCTAACTATAATCCCACGGCTCGAAGATCCAAGCCTACCAGCCACATAAAGCAAATGAAACTGCTTCCCACATTGGGAAAGATCGTCAAACCAATCACCCGCATCACAGATCTGGAACCGAACCCCATGACTCACTTTCTTTTTTTTGTCTGCAAAATGACACAGCAGAATGTAGATAATTCTGCTGACCAACTGAAAAACACTACAATTCCCTCACATTTCCTCCCATTTTCCCAAAAAATACCCTAGGATCGACTGTTAAGAAAATGTCCCTTTGGACATTTTTAAGGAGAGGCCAGCATGTAGGGGAGGAAGGACCGAGCGTAAAGAAAATGTCCTGAGGAAATTTTTAGCGAAGTAGCCAGCCAGCGTGATGGGATGGTGTCATTTTATTCCTTTTATTGCATAAGCCTTTTCGTAGAAGACAAATAGCCAACTTTTAGTACCTATCTGGGCATAAACCCGGAGAACCCCTCAATCTAGTGGAAGCACTAGCTTGAAAATATAATCTCACAATCGCCTCCTCTTTAAGGAGGAGGAAAGGAGGAGGTAGGAAAGCCAATTGCAAATTGGTAAAGATAGAAGGGTGAAGTTACAAACTTCACCCAGTGCCACGAGCGATGTGACTACTCCCAGAGGGGACAATCCGTTAAAAATCAATTCAGTGAATTGATTTAGGATTGGGCCAGCTAGTAGAGGAGGTTGTGGAGGGTGAGGCACAAAAAATACCCTGTACAGGGTATTTTTTCGTATCATTTTATTCCCTTTCTTGTACCTGTTCTTTATCACCTGAGGCTCTCAAATACCGAGACCAACCGAAATGCAGGTAGGATGAGGTGCCTCTAAATTTCCGCAATTTTTTTTCTTACTCGAAATAAGTAGAACTAAAAAGGTGTGCTGGTTTCGAGTTCTAGGCGTTTTATATTATCGCTAGATTATTTTTGTTTTTTTGACAGATACTCACTTGTTAGAGAATAAGTTTTTAATTATAATTACTAGGATTTTTAGTTAAACGAACATGAAAAAATTTGAGTCATTTCTTTTATTCTTTTTATCTATATCTACCGTTTCATGTAGCCAGTTTCCTGATCCCTCTCCTGGAAATTATGAATTGTTTGTCTCAGACAGGGATCAATACCCAAAATTTTCGCCTGATGGAGAGCATATCGCATATTACCATCAGAATAGCGAATCACCGGATGCTGAGGATTATCCTACCGGATTGTATATCATCGACAATAATGGGGGAAACAGAAGGTTGGTGCTTCGGGGAACACATCTTAATCCAGCTTGGTCTCCCGACGGTAAATGGCTGGTATTCTCCACATCAGGAGTGCTGCAGAAGTGTAAAATCGATGGTGACAGCCTTATAACATTTAAAGAGAATGATTTATCACAGTACTCTTCCTATTTCTTTCCGGATTGGATCTCCAGTGGAACCGAAATTCTTTTTGATAGGGCTGAAAATATAGAAGGTGAGAGTAATCTATTATCGATTAAAGAAGATTTTACAGGTTTGAGCCCAATATTTGGGAATATTATAGTGGCAGGTAGAGATCCGGAACTAAGCCCTAATGGCGATAGACTAGTTTATACAAAAGCTTCCGGAGATTGGAATGGCTGGAGAATTTTCGCGATGGATACGACAGGCGATAATGATTTAATGTTGACAGAAAACAACAGTGATAACCGAAGTCCTACCTGGTCTCCGGATGGCCAAATGATAGCTTGGAGTAAGAATGTCAGGATCCATGTTATGGAATCGGATGGAAACAATCAGACTCCATTATCATATGGGGTTTACCCAAGCTGGTCAGTTCAGGGCGAGATTGTCTATAGCCATGCAAATCATGATTATTCCAAGGAAGTACTTTATTTGATCGGTCCTGACGGAAGCAATAGGCGTCAGCTGACTTTTTGACCATATATCCCAATCCTAATGAAAAATCCGCTACATCTTTTAGTATTCTATAGCTTCTTGATTGGTTGCAGCATGGGCTGTACCCACAACGAAAGTAAGCAGGTCTCCCAAGACAAATTTGGAGAAACTGTCCTTATCGAATTTAAGGATGGCATTTTATCCGATACATTAATGGAATCCTCAACTGCGCAGATCATGACTCTGATCTTCGTGAAATTTTTAAAAAGTTTAATATAGAAACAATTAGGTCTGTTTTGAGCATAGGTACGAGGAAAACGGCCAGTTGAAGCAAAGTATTAAAGACTCAGAAAAGATAGTATTGAAAAACTGGTTCAAAATTAGATTATCCGACCAATTTAGTTCTGATGATTTAATGGCAGAAATGGACAAAATGGAAAGCGTGATTCATACTATGCTAAATAGCCCTATCAAACTTGATTTTGACGCAACTCCCAATGATAGCAACTTCGGTAGCCAGTGGCACCTGTATAATCCTTCCTACCCCAATTTTGATATTGACGCAAAGCAGGCTTGGGATATTAACAAAGGAAGAAATGATGTGGTTGTAGCTGTACTTGATGGCGGGGTGGACTATAATCATGGAGATCTTGATCCAGGGAATCGCAGTAGGGTAATTCAGGGTATTGACACAGGTGATGGAGATAATGACCCTCTTGACAATTTACCTGTTGTTACAGACAGTTATGCAGGACACGGTACAAAAATAGCGGGAGTAATTGGAGCAATTACAAATAATTCTAATCAGGTGTCGGGTATAATGTGGAACTGCAAAATCATGCCGGTTAAAATGGTTAGGAGTGGGAGTATTAAAATTCCACATATCGTAAACTGGCAATGGAGTACCACCGCATTCCCGGCAGACGTTGGTGCCGCATTGGATTATGCTGTTATGAATGATGCTGATATCATCAACTTAAGCTATAGCTTTCCTGACATGGGGTGGCCTTTGAGTGAGGTTATCACTAGAGTTCCCTTTGTAGCCCAAGCTATTGACAATGCCTATAAAAATAATGTAGTGATTACTGCATCGATGGGGAATTATTACGAATCAAATAACAGCGTACGATATCCTGCCGGGTTTGAGGAGCAGGTGATTGCTGTAGGAGCAACAACACAGCAAGGGCAAAAAGCCAGCTTTTCTAATACTGGAGCACATATTAACCTAAGCGCACCGGGCGAAAGTATTTTGACCACCGATAGAGGTGGTGGGACTGCCAGCCCCAACGACACTTCGTTCTCTGCCCCCATAGTGGCGGGAGTGGCCGGTTTGGTGATATCAGAGGCAAAAGACAGGGGATTTAACCTTACCAATGATGATGTTAGAAATATATTGGAATTAACAGCAACGGATGTTAGTGCTGTTGGCTTCGATGAGGACACAGGACATGGCATAGTAAATGCCAGAGCTGCTTTGGAGTTAATCGATCAGCCTAATACGGTCATACATGGAGAATCGGTGGGAGGAACTTCCGTTTTGAACCAGGCATTAAGTCAATGGGTAGTGACGAGTGGACGATGGGGGATCGCCGCAGGAACTTATTTTCAAGTGGATAGATATAAAATCACCAAGCACGTGTCTTTTGATATCCCATTTTGTGATGTCCCCCAAGTCTGGATGCGGGATCGGCAAACTAGAGGGCGAAGCTATGCCAATCCCAACAATGGAAGGCCCTTCTCTATTATTTCAAATGTAACGAAAGAGGGTTTCGATGTAGAATATGCTGCATATTATGTTAGGCATAACGCATCGGGACAAACATTGAATACGTGGATACCAAATGCCCCCGCGCAGACAAAGCTGGCCTATACAGCTGTAGGCGAACCAAATCCTGCGGCAGCTGCAGGCCCAATATCAGGCCCCGACCTCCTCTGCTCTACCGGTTCTTATACCCTTCAAAACCTTCCTACAGGAAGTTCCGCCACTTGGTCTGTTACTCCATCCGGGCAGTTTACAGGTTCGACTTCGGGCAGCGGAACTACTGCTACACTTAGTCCTAGTGGAACTGCGGCAGCGCAGGCTACCCTCACGTATGCCATTACGACTGCCTGGGAAATGTTCAGGTGAAAAAGGTTTTCTGGGTGGGCAAACCCGCTATGCCGCCCACCCCTGTGGTTTTGGCGAACGTTCCCCCGAATCGATTCACCGTCTCCCTGACTCCTCCGGCCAACCAAGGAGTGATCTCCTACAATTGGTATGTGGGCGGGATCCTGCAATCCGGTGAACACAACGCAACCATCAGGATTCCATGGGCTCGCCCTTTCTGTGGAAACTCCTACTTGGTAGCAGTGGAAACGGTGAATGCTTGTGGCACCTCCGCCAAGCGGACGGTTACACTCTTTGACCCTCCCTGTTTTGCGGGCTATAGCCTGAGGATATCACCGAATCCGGCTACCTCTGAGGCTGAAATTGCCGTTCTGGGTATTCCTGCCGAGTCAAGGGACAACGGATTACAGCAGGAGCAGTTGATAGAAGGGGAAACGGGTGAGCTAGTTCTATATGATCGGCTGGGCAATCAGCTTTATCAGCAGCAGCTTAAGGGCGGCAAGACTACCATAAATGTCAGCAGTCTCAAGCCGGGTACCTACATGGTTAAGTATTATTCACAGGGAGGTGTTCTGGAAGGTAAGCTACTTAAGCCATAATACCTTTTCTGATACGCCTAATTTCAGCCCGTTTGAAGGGAATGCAAACCAAACTAAAAGGGAATATGATAGCAAAACAATTGAAATCTATACCCACATGAGCCAGAAAAGCCTTCAAAAAGTCTTTTAGTTGTTGAAAACCTGTACCGCATCCAGTTATACTACGGGTGATTCGGTTAGTATTCTGGTTTCTGAGAGGATAATAGGTGGTACAATTTATTCAGAGAACAAGTGAGGGAAAAGCTAAATCTATAAGTCAGATAAAGAAAATGACGGGCAGGAAAAGGAGCCAAACCCATCACCCGCATCACAAATCCAGAACAGGACCATGAACCCCACTTTCTGTTTTTATCTGCAGAATGGCACAGAGAGATGCATATAATTCTGCTGACCAACCGAAAAACACAACACTTTCTTCACATTCCCTCCCATTTTCCCAAAAAATACCCTAGGACCGAGCGTTAGAAAACAGTCTGGTGGACTGTTTTAGTGAGGGGCCAGCATGTAGGGGAGGAAGGACCGAGCGTGAAGAAAATGTCCTGAGGATATTTTTAGCGAAGTAGCCAGCCTGCGTGATGGGATGGTATCATTTTATTCCTTTTCTTGCGTACAGCCTTTTAGTTATTGAGATCGAAGATCCCGATAAGCGAAGTGATTCGGGAACGACCAACCAATTTCCTATACTTTAGCCCATTTGGAGCAGAGCCGATCACCTTCTCTCTTCAGGAGAGGGTTGGGGGTGAGGTAGAACAGCCAACTTTTATCATCCATCCGGGTTTAAATCCGGAACTCGCTTAATTCTGAATCAGAATAGTAAAATGATAGCAGAGCGGATCACCCTCTCTCTTCAGGAGAGGGCGGGGGGTGAGGTAAAACACCCATCTGGGCTTAAACCTGAAAACCTCTCAATCTAGTGGAAGCACTAGCTTGAAAATACAATCTCACAATCGTCTTCTCCTAAAGAGCCTGTCCCGATAGCGGAGCGTATCGGGAAGAAGGAGGAGATGAGTTTGGAAAGCCAATTATATTTCAAACCTATACTTCGCTCAGTGGGAGGTAGAGAAAGCAGCTTTTACTATTTTAATTGAACTAAAAGCCTGTCCGACTTTAGTAAGAGGTGATAAGAGCAATATTTCATTCTGCTGTAATTGCAAGAAAATCCTCTTCACTGAGGATACGGATTCCATGACCTGCCTCGGCTAGTTTTTCTGCCCTTCGATGTTTAGAACTTTTTTCATATCCAGCTAATCTGTAAGAATCCTGCCAACCCACTACCAATATTGTTGTTTCCTTTGTTATTCCATCCTGAACCCTGCAACCCGCCTCTGAAGCAAACTGGGCATACATAGATCTGGGTTGACTTAATGTTCCTGTGAATACGACTGATTCTCCATATAATAAGCCGTTTGGATTTCCCTGCATTTTATAATTAGCGGCCTTGCCAGAAGATTGAAAGGAATTAATAGATTGAAGGATTCTTTCATCCCATTCGGATAGTGGGATAGCCGAATGAAGTATTGCAGCATTTATTACTTGACCTGTAGCGATTGCATCATATAGTGCATGATGAGCTTGATATTTAATCCCTAGATGCTTGGTGATTTTCCCAAGAGCATAACCGGTATGGGCAAATTCCCTCCATGCTCTTCTCACTAACCTTGCAGAGTCCATCCATTTTGCTTCCCATCTTAAAGCATTGTGTCGCTCACAAGCTCTATTAATCGCGTTTTTATCAAAAGGCATGTGGTGAAACAATCTTTTTCCTTTTGTTTTTTTTGCTATATGTCCTGACAGATCCGAGAATCTAGGGCTTTTCAAAACCTGATCAGCCGTAATTCCATGTATTTTGCTTAAATAGGGATCAAAGAACTGATCAGGGTTTACAAGTGATTCCCATGTAGAAATTAACGTGGTATCTTGAAATTCAGCCAGCCCAATTTGACAAATACTCGAATTATCTAGATTGGCAGTTTCAACATCAATTACGAAAAAGTGATTGTCCATAGTCTTGTTTTTTTTATATTTTAGTTAAAATATAAAAAAAACACCCATCTTGAACTAGCCTTGAGTGTTTTTAAATTGGGATCATTTTCTTAGCTGGATATGATTTCTACATAGAGTTGCTTGATATTGTTAAATAAAGTATTAACCAGATTATTCAAATGAAGGCATTTTTTACATCATTAGTTCTTTTACTGATTCTCTCTGTAAATATTAAATCTTTTGCTTTCGAAATATACGAAGTCACCAGTGATGTTTTTGTCAGATCTGGAATTGGTACAAGCAATGAGCCATTAGGTGTAGCAAAGGCGGGAGCTCAGGTAAATGTTTTGGATAAGTCAAATCCAAACTGGTATAAAATTGAATTTGAAGATAAGGTCGGATACATCTCAAGCAAATTTGTGAAATTAGTAGAACCTATAATTGCTGATTCTGTAGAGGAGGTGCCAATTGTAGATGTAGAAGAACAAAAGTCTTATCCTTTTGCCGGAGTTCTTATTTTGTTTTTCGCTCTTTTTATAATCATTGAAATTTCGCGCAGGTATAGAAAAAAAAGGATTGCATCATCCATACAAAAGTTTCAAGGTGCTCACCCTGAATTGTTTCAGGAACCTAAAAATATCAAAGTTGCTAATGATAATCGGGGTCAAATTAAGAGACTTACTACTCAGAAAGGAGCGAATCCAGTTACTTTAATTACTGATAAGAGAAAAACGAGTGGCGAAACTATTTTTGGATTAAAAGATAAGCCGATTCAAACCGTGCATTCAGACAAGAAACCGAACGTAATTACCCAGGCTCCTTATTGGCCAGATAGGGATGTTTTTAATTTGAATGTGATTGATAAGGCAACGAATGAGCAAAAGTTGTTTTATCAGTATTTCAAGGAGAAGTTTAAAGCCAATTCATTTTTGGATTTAAATGGAAATAATAATTACGCATTTGTTTTGCTTCATGATCTACTGGCCGAATATGAGAACCATCAAAATATAGGTCTACTGGAAACCCAGCTGTTTAATTTGGGAGCATATTATAGTAAGACAAAATCCTATGCTATAGGTTACCTAAAAAGCATTAAAAGAGAAATCGATGGTGCCAGTAATGAGGAAATAAGTTCCGAATTGATAGCAAGTCAAAATTTCTCATTAGAGGATAGTAAGGAGGACGAAAGTATTATTGATGTAACCATGGGGCCTTTCACTGCTGACTTAATACCTCAAAAGTCTGACCCTATACCCGTTCCCACATGGGCTCACCAATATGTCTATTCCAAATCAGACCTTAATTCTGCCAACTCAGAGCAAAAGATTTTTTATAATCATTTCAAACAGAAGTTTTTAAATGGTACTTCTCTGGATATCATGGGAAATACCAACTATGCCTTTGTATTGCTTTTTGATCTCTTGGATGAATACAGAAATCACTTAAACATCAACTTGCTGGATTCTCAAATCAATAGTTTGGGTAATAGCTACTATAAGACCAGATCATATGGTATTAGGTTTCTAAATGACATCAAGAAGGAGTTGGGAATACAATCAGGGTTCGCTGGCAATTTTACAAATCAGAAAATAGAAATAAAACCTGCTGACGAAGTCTTTTATGACTCTGAGCCTGACTATGTCTATTGGAAGGTTGGTAGTAAATACAAGGAGAAACTTGGGCTAAATGATAAAGAAGTAGTATTACTCAACAAGCTGTGGGAATCTACCACTAATTTCTGCAGCATTGAATTTTGCTATTTCCAGGTGATACAGCTTTACCTAGATTCTATCGCAATCTTCGCTGAACAATGTGAAAAATCCGGATCCAATTTGGAAAATGAATTTTTAATAGCTTCCGATCTGATTGCCAGGAAGATCTTTAGATATCGAAAAGGTAGCGCGAATTATAAAATGAGTGTAAAAAACACCTCTGATGAATTTTACACCACACTTTTTAAATTATGTGAGAATGCTGTCAGAGAGCATTATGGGCACAGGAGAAAGTTAAGTACAGAAATCCGTTATTCTGATCCTTTGATTAGCGAGCAGTTTGAAGCAAAGATAGCAATTCCTTTTTCGCACGTGATAGGGGAGCTTGTTATTAAGATTCCAGAACCGGATGAAGCAACCCAAAAAGAGCTCAATGCACTCAATACCAGCCGATGGAAAGATGAGTTCCAGAGAATTTGCGATACCTTTTCCGGTAATGAGAAAAAGTTTTTAGAAGATATAAAGAGCCTAGGTGACGTCAATGCGAAGAATCCTTCGATTGAAAATATTTTCTTTGAAGCATCAAAATTCATGGCCACTAAGGACAAAGAATCATCTCTGATCCTATACATGCATTACCTGGACCACGATCTCAAATCTGCCAAATTTGACAATAAAAAACTTACTAAAACTATTCAGAAAAGTCTTTTCAAGTCTCAAGAACAGTTGGACATGTTTGGGGTTATTGTTAACGATTTTTTGAAGTATCAAAACTTGGATAAAGCTATTTCCGCTGTATCGGAACTTTATGCTATAAAAAGAAAAAGAATCAAGCTGGATCGGAATTCAATTGAAGAGGTTAGGCAGCAGCATGCGGGAACGGTGCAGCTGCTCAATGAATTTTTGCAGGATGAGGAAGAAGATATAAAGATGGAAACCACTGATATGAGTTCGACGAAAGAGGAAATAGAAATCCACATTACTTCAGTTAAAGGAGAAGTAAGTGAATCCCCATTCTTGGAAGAAATTGAGCTTAAGCCTATACATTATTCAGCTTTGGAATTATTCTCAAAGAATAATTTTTCAATCCCGGTTAGTGAAATTGAATCTTTTGCGAAAGCAAATGGGGTCTTTCGGAATCAATTAATTGAAAGTATCAATGAGGCTTGCTATGAAGTGCTCGATGATATTTTAATTGAAGAGGATGAAGATTTTTATATTATCGAAGCCATGTATTTTCAAACTATTACAACCAAATAACCATGAACATTAAGCCAAAAGAAGCCACCGCTATTATCAATTCTCTCATCGGTGGAGTCGTCCCGAAAATAGGCGTTCAACATATTACCGTGGGTAGATCTTCTGAGATCAATGCCATGGTTTCTGCATTGGAAGAAGTGAAAAACGGTCATAGCATAGTCAAATTCTGGATAGGGGACTTTGGTTCCGGAAAATCCTTTATGCTGCATCTTTTGAATACCGTTGCTTTAAAACAAAAATTTGTTGTCGCCAATGCTGACTTTACTCCGGACAATAGGCTGTACTCAAATGACGGAAAGGGAGTTGCCTTATATGCGGCTATTATGGATAACATAGCAATCCAGACCAAGCCAGAGGGTGGAGCATTGCCCACACTTCTGGAAAAATGGATTGAGCAGATCATTACAAAGACCGCTGAAGACAATGCTATCCTTCTTACGGAAATTAGAGATGAAAAGTATTTGGGAATAATTCAGAATAATATCATGAAAACCATCAATGAGATCACTGAAGTTGGTGGTTTTGATTTTGGGACAGTAGTGATGAAGTACTATGAAGGGTATATCAAAGATGAGGAAGGCTTGAGAAGAAATGCTCTCAAATGGCTAAAAGGAGAGTATAAGACCAAGACAGAAGCCCGTCAGGATCTGGGAGTGCGTGAGGTGATCAACGACCTGAACTATTACGATATGCTGAAGAATTTTTGCAAGCTCTTTGTCAGCATGGGATACAGTGGGTTTATGATCAATCTGGATGAGGCGATCAATCTCTATAAAATTTCCACCTCTACCATGAGGGAAAAGAACTACGAGAAGATCCTGACCATTTACAATGACTGTTTTCAAGGAAAGGTGGGTAATCTATTTATCAATTTTGCGGGAACTAAAGAAGTTCTAGAAAACCCGCGAAGGGGCTTCTTTAGCTATGATGCGCTCAAAACAAGGCTGTCAACAAATAAATTTGAAACTGCTGAGATTAGGGATTTTGCTCAGCCTGTTATTAAGCTTCTTCCTTTGGATCACAATGAAATATTTGTATTGCTCAAGAAGCTGAAAGAGATTTTTGATTTTAACTATAAAAGCCATATTGATATATCAGATGACGAGATTCATCAGTTTATGGAAGAATTGTTCAATCAACCTGGTGCTTCTGAATTCCTTACGCCAAGGGAAGTGATCCGTGATTTTTTGAATATTCTCAATATCATCAGGCAAAACCCCAAAGTCGATAAGAGCAAACTTTTTGGCGAAGTGGAAGTGTATGATGAAAGACCTGATGACTCAGCCCTTGATGGGATAGAGGAATTGTAATGGGATACGACTTGCTTTCAGAGCCCATCAGAAGGTTCATCAGGGATAAAGGATGGGAAAGTCTTAGGCCAATCCAGAATGCTGCAATCACAAAGATAATGAGATCAGAGGATAATTATATCCTTGTCTCCCGAACAGCATCAGGTAAGACTGAGGCGGCATTTCTGCCGATTTTATCCAAGGTCAACTTTCTGGATAAGGGAGTACAGGTGTTATATATATCACCTCTTATAGCCCTGATCAATGATCAATTCGCAAGAGTGGAAGACCTCTGCAAATACCTGGATGTAAAAGTCACCAAGTGGCATGGAGAGGCTAACAGGACACTAAAAGAAAAGCTGGTTAAAGATCCCAATGGTATAATCTTAATTACCCCGGAATCATTGGAAGCTATGTTCATCAATCGTCCATATCAGGTTAAGGTTCTTTTTTCCAATCTTCGGTATGTGGTTATTGATGAGATCCATTCATTTATTGGAACAGATAGGGGGATACAACTCCAGTCAATCCTCTCAAGACTCCAGCAGGTAAACAGTTCAAGATTTTCTATCGTGGGATTGTCTGCCACCATGAGTGAAGTGAACAAATTTCTGGAAGTAAAATCATTTACAGGTGAAGTTGAGCGCACAAAAATCCTGATCGATAGAACTCCTAAGGAAATAAATGCAGTCTTCCGTTTTTTCAAAGCTGATGGCGAAGAGTTGCCGCTTGAGTTGTTAAAGGATTTGTACAAAGAGACCAAATATTCAAAGGTTCTGATTTTCCCCAACAGTAGAGGTAGGGCGGAGGAGGTTGCCGTCAAACTGAAGAAAATCTCCGACAGGGTCAAGGGGCACCCAAATTACTTTTCTCACCATTCCTCTGTGGACAGACAGGTAAGGGAATATGTAGAATACTTTGCCAAGAATAACACCTATCAAAACTTCTGTATTTCCTGTACTTCTACGCTTGAGCTGGGGATTGATATAGGTACTGTGGATGAAGTGGTGCAGATAGATTCCACCCACAGTATTGCATCCCTGATCCAGCGGGTAGGAAGAAGTGGCAGGAAAGATGATCAGCAGAGTAATCTGTTTCTTTATGCTACCGAACCATGGAGTTTACTCCAGTCTATTGGGTGCTGGTTGTTGTACAGAGAAGGATTTATAGAGCCTCCCCAAGTCACGGAGAAACCTTTCGATATTTTACTGCATCAGGCGTTGTCGATTACCAAAGGACATTCTGGATTACCCATTGCGGAATTAATTGATCAGCTTGGAACAAATTCCACGTTCAAGCACATCAAAGGGAGTGAGATAAAGGAAATCATTGATCATTTGATCGAAATTGATTTATTGGAAAAGATTAGACAGGAGGTGATTATTGGAGTGGAGGGCGAAAAGCTGGTCAATAGCCGCAATTTTTACAGCATGTTTGAATCCGAGGATAATTTCAAGGTGGTTCATGCGGGCAACAATATCGGAGAGGTTCCTTATTCTCCGCAGCTGGTAGAAGATGAAAATATTCTGCTTGCTGCCTGGATCTGGAAGATCAAATTTGTGGATGAGCAAGCAAAACGAGTGGAAGTTATCCCTGCATATGATGGCAAAAAGCCGATCTTCTTTGGTGGGGCTGGATCCATACATCCAAGAGTCAGGGAGAAAATGTTGGAGATACTTTATTCTATCGAGATCTATGAATTTTTAGATGAGCAGAGCAAAAGTGAGATTAACATATTGAGGAAGGACTTTTCGGTCTTTAATATCACAGATCAAGCCACCCAGAGACCTTTGAAGCTATCAGAGAAAAAGCTTGAGTTATTTACCTTTACAGGTAGCCGGATTAATAGAACCATTCAGTTCGTATTTGATATGGCGGGAATTACAACCATTTTGGAAGAACAAAAAAGTGCTCTGGAAATTAAGGCTTCCTTCGAAGAGTTTCAGTCCCGCTGGGGTAGCTGGAAGGTTTCACAAGCAGGACTAGATTTAAAGATTCAGCAAAAAATTGAAACCAATCCAAGTATTTTGGGTTTTTCAAAGTGGGCGATATACTTGCCGATTTCATATCAAACAATGCTCCTGAAGCAGAAGTATTTTGATTTTGATTCAGCGGAAATATTGCTAGATCAAATGCAACCGGTTAGGAATGGAAAATAGCTTGACTAGAGTTCATGATGTGCTTTTGAAAATAGCGTAAATGTCCAGTTTTTTCACTAAAAAACTGGACATTTTGAATCTTAAAAATAGTGTTCAACTTATTGAAGTTAAATTGTTTAAGGGTTTTAATTAGCCTTATCACCTAGGTGTTAATTTTAGGTGAGGTGCAGAAGGCGCTGTGGAAGTGGCCTCAGGGATTATGATATTGAAGATTTTTTCATCCAAATATGTTAACTGTTTACATATTTGGATGAAAAATAACCAAAATTAGTTTTTTTCGTTGTATTTTTGTATACTCTTTTGCGGGTAAATTAATAGCGTTAGTCTTAAAAACACCTAGATGATACTCAACTTTAGTGTCCAAAATTTTGGGTCTGTTAAGGAAAAGCAAATCCTGTCTTTTGAAGCGGATAGCTCCTCTCATTTGGAAGATCAATATGTGATTACTACCCAGAGTGGAATCAGGGTTTTGAAGCTTGGTCTTATTTATGGCGCCAATGCCTCAGGGAAGACTACCATCCTTCGGGCGCTTGATTTTCTAAGAGATCTGGTCTTGGAACCGGAGGAAAAGAAAACAGCGCAGCTTAAATTTTCTCCTTTTCTATTCGACCAGGACACCCCTCATAATCCTTCAATTCTTTCCATTGAATTTATCCAAAAGGAGATAAAGTATGCCTATACCGTAGAATTCAATAAAAATGCAGTCTTGACAGAAGAGCTGACCTTCTACAATCCGAGCAAAGCCAATATTTTCAGGCGGACTACAGATATTGAAAACCGGTTTACTGAAATCAAATTTGGAAGTAAGATTTCCGTGGATAAAGTTTACAAAAAGACACTGGAATCAAATACCCTCTGGAATAATACGGTACTAGGGGGGTATCTAAAGACGAATATCCAGATAAATGAATTAAGGAATGTGGCTGACTGGTTTGAAATGCAGCTCAAGTCTTTGGTACTGACTCATACTGAATTGGATTCATTAATTCTGAGTGAAATAAGTTCTGGAAAAATATATAAAACTGATATCTCACGAATTTTGAAAAGGGCAGACTTTAATATTTCAGATATAGTAATTGATAAAGAAAAATCTGAGGTTTCTTATGACAAAGAGCTATTTCATTTCGATCGAGGTATTGATCCTGAGTACTTTACAAATATTTTGAATTCTCAGATTTCCACGTCAATTGATTTAGAATTTGAACATACGGTTGGTGGCATAAAATATTTGCTACCATTTTTGGCTGAATCTCAGGGGACTCAGCGGTATTTTGGGTTTGCAGGACTCTTGGCTTTGATGATCAAGGGGTCAGTTATTTTCCCGATTGACGAACTGGAGACTTCCTTGCATCCTGATCTGTACAATCATTTTATCCTTTCATTCCTGATGAATACCAAGAATTCCCAGTTGATAGCCACTACGCACAACCGGGAAATTCTGGACAATAGGGATATCTTTAGAAATGACGCCATTTGGTTTACCGATAAAAATGAGAGCAGTGCTACTGAGCTCTATTCTTTGGATGATTTTGATTCTTCTGTGATCAGAAATACCAGTAATGTATATAATGCTTACAAGATAGGGAAGCTGGGAGGTGTGCCCCATACAGGAGACTTTTTTATCGATCTGACCCATGAGAAATAAAAAGAATATCCTTTCTAAAGGAAAACCTGTAGTTGCCGTAGTAGTAGATGGGGATACTGAAGCTTGGTATCTTAATATGCTCAAAAGAAACCATCCTGATTTACTGTTTCAGATCAAACCTGAAATTCCTCAGAAAAAGTCACTATCCAACCAATACGATAAGGTACTTAGTCTTTCTGATGACTATGACACTGTAGTATGGATGATCGATATGGACGTGATTTTAAAAGAGACAAGAGAGGCAAAAAAAGATCAGCCTAGACCTCTCGATAAATTTTTGAAGTATAAGGGCTTATTGGATTCAGTTACGAATGTCACTGTTATTATTAATCAACCATGCATGGAATTTTGGCTCTTGCTTCACTTTGAATTCACTCAGGCTCCTTTCGATGATTGTGCAAGAGCGGAGCGTAGCCTGAGAAAACATATGACAGATTACGCCAAAGTACAGAAATATTACACCAGAGAAGGAGATGATATATATTTGAAGTTAAAAGAAAGGCTGCCTTCTGCTATAGGGCATTCCAAAAAATGTAATGAGTTTGATCCTGAGAATCCGGATAGAGGACATTCTGGTATGCATAAGCTGTTTGGGATTTTAGGATTGTCTTGACAAGTTTTGACTTGCAAAAAGGGTGGAATTGCGCCCCCTTTTGCAATTAGTTACCCAGAGAAAAGACCCAATAGATCACCTCATTAAGAAGGTACTTTACAAGGTGGGCAATTTTGTAAACAGACCAAAAAACACCACAATTCCTTCACATTTCCTCCCATTTTCCCAAAAAATACCCTAGGATCGACTGTTTAGAAAATGTCCCTTTGGACATTTTTAAGGAGAGGCCAGCATGTAGGGGAGGAAGGACCGAGCGTAAAGAAAATGTCCTGAGGACATTTTTAGCGAAGGGGCCAGACTGCGCGCTGGGATGGTATCATTTTATTCCTTTTATTGCAGATGTCTTTTAAATACTGAAAACTATCAGTTACCGCTGCCAATCGCCCTCTCTTCAAGGAGAAGGATGGGATGAGGTAGAACAGCCAACTTTTATCACCCATCCGGGCTTAAATCCGGAACTCGCTTAATTCTGAATCAGAATAGTAAAATGATAGCAGAGCCGATCACCCTCTCTTTGCCGATCACCCTCTCTTTAAGGAGACGGAGGGGGATGAGGTAGGAAAGCCAATTACAAAATGGTAAGTATATTATGATGGAATTACATATCCCTCCCAGTCAATATGAGGTACTGACTACGGCAAGAGGGGCATTCTGAAATGTACTATCCTCCAGATATACATATGCCAGAGTCCTTCCATATCGGTCATACTTTTGTACATCGTATTCTAGTAGTACCTTCTTCCTTTTCAATAGATTCTTGACATATTCTGATGCTTCTTTCCCACCGGGTTGTTCTTCGGTGAGTCCTTCCCATTTAACTTCAGGGGTGTCAACTCCAATTAGACGGATCTTCTCAGTCTTTCCAGCATCCATCTTAACCCAGAACGTATCGCCGTCCACAAATTCGTGGATTTTGTAAGGGCCATATCGCTCTTGGGTGAAGAGCAGTGTGAACGTAGAGAATAAAACGTAGAGAATAAGAAGAGGCTTCCTCATGACAGTAAAGCAGGTTGCACTATCAATTTAAGAAGAAAACTCGAATCAATATTGGTCAAACTTCCATTTTTGTTACTTTTAGGATATGGATTTAAGCAAACAACTTTCTCATTTACCACCCCAAAAGCAATATGAAATTGCTAAAGCCCTTGATATTATTTTGGAAGTGGCTAATCCGGAAAAGGTCATTCTTTTTGGTAGCTATGCAAAAGGCAAATGGGTAGATGATATTACAGTGGAAGATGGTGTCACTTTCGTTTACCGGAGTGATTTTGATTTTCTGGTGGTGACCAAGGATAATTCAATCAAGGAATATGAGCTTAAAAGCAAGATTGAAAATAGGTCTATTAATTCTGTAATGGGGATTGTCAGTGCTCTTGTTCATAGTATTGATTACATCAATGAGGGGCTTTCTTATGATCAATATTTTTTCAAGCAAATAATTGAAGAAGGGATTCTCCTTTATGATACAGAACTAGTTGAATTTGTTAAGCCCACTGAGCTGACTCCCCTACAATTACGAGATAGAGCTCAGGAATATTACGATATTTGGTTTACGATGGGAGAGGATTTTCTGATTGATGCCCCACAAGCGTTGGAAAGAAAAAGTTATAGAGTTTGTAATTTTTACTTGCATCAAACAGTAGAGCATTTTTATGCTGCTATTTTACTTGTTTTTACTGGATACAAGCCTAAATCCCATAATCTTCAAAATTTGAGAGAATATTCTAAGCATCTTAGTACTGATCTCTATAATTTGTTTTTTTCGGAGATCGATGAGCATTTTGAATCTCAAATCTTTAAAAATTTGAAGAAAGGATATATTGACGCAAGATATAAGCTCGATTTTCAGATTACGGAGTCAGAAATGCTAGAGATGCTTGATAAAGTAATGCAGATGAAAATTCTAATTGAAGATTTATGCCTTAAAGAACTGGATCGATTAAACAATTTAATTACTTGACCTTGTTTTGGTAATCAAGCAATTCTTGTACGGAAAGTTCTAAAGAATTAGCTAGCTGTCTCAAATTGTAAGCAGTAGGATTTGCTCCTTCAGTTTCGTATCTACTAATCATTTGTTTGTCCTTGCTTCCCAACCTAGCGGCAAGTTCTGGTTGGGTTAGGCCAAGTTCCTCTCTCCTTAATTTTATATTTTCGCCTAGCTTTATTCGAAACGTATTAAGATCAACTTCCTTCATAATTTGAAGCTCTCTAAAGAAGTCTTAAAATAGGTCAACATAAATGTTGACTTTATTAATATTTTTTTTATATTTGATTAATTATCATCCTCGTTGCTGGTCTGAGAAGCCTAAAATTTCAGGATGATGGTCAATTTGATTTTAGACATTGGAAGTGCAGCCTCCTATTTTATTCGAGGCTCGGGCATCTTCTCAGGCCCCAGCAATGGGACAGGGGGGCTAGCACTTCCGGTATATTTGCCTATAGCAGCTCCTGCGCAGCAGGAAGGTGGCACTATGGATTTGTTGTTTCCATTAAAGCCCAAAAACCCAATCTAAGGGTTTGATTTTTAAGACCGATTAAGGGGAGGTGCACATCCCTGAGCAGATCGGTTACCACACACTCACGTCAGCAAGCTCAGAATAGCCGGTAGAGCTGACACCATTTAGTTATTAGTTATAACAATTGCTGGTTGCTCGGTTGGAGCAAGGTGGAAGAACTATGTCTGGTTTAGAGCCAAGAAGCAAGAGTCAAGAAGCAAGAGTCAAGAGTCTTGAAGCTAGAGTCGAGAATCAAGAAGCTAGAGAAAAGACTTGGTAATATGCACGTCATTGCGAGGAGGCCCTTAGGCCGACGCGGCAATCTCATTAAGGTTAGCTCTTAAAACACTGAGATTGCTTCGTCCTTCGTCCTCGCAATGACGGTCACACTGACGACTGAGATTGCTTCGTCGTACCTCCTCGCAATGACGGTACACACTTCGGTCTCCCGTCTCCCGTCTCCCGTCTTCCAGCTTAAAAATCTAAAAGCATGAAAAAAAACATACTCATCTGCTTAGTGGGACTGCTATGTCTTCCCACAAGCACACTCCCAGCACAAGTTGCTGATTCACCCGGGGCGGATTTTCTTCATAGGTCTAGCCCCATCGTCTCCCCTGAACAAGGAGACACCCATCGGGGCGGGGAAACCCGCTCCGATACTTTGCCGGAGGATTTTGATTTGGTTGACCACTCCGGACAAGGGCAGGAGGGCGAAGGCTCTTCTGCTTCGGTGGTGGGATTCTTTACACTGAAGGGAGAGATCCGTCCATCGGCTGACATACTGCCTCCGCTCCACTATGAGCTCAGGGAGCTGGAACTGGATAGCCGCTATGACTATGCTACTATCCTGCAGGATACACTGCCATTGGGAACAGGCCAGTTCTTCACGGGCACAGGTGGGATGAAGACATTTCAGGTTCGCCTTCCGTTGGGCCAGCCCATAGCCAGACTCCATTTACTCATAGGAAACCAGCCCCTGTTGGAAGATATCTGGGTCCAGCCGGGCGATTCCCTTTCCGTCCGGTATGACCGGAAGTCCGGCAGGCTGCTGTTTTCAGGGCCACAGGCCGGCAAGGCAAGGCTTCAGCTCCATCTGCAGGAGGCCGCCCGGTCGGCAGCCTTGGGAAGGAACCCGGTGATGATCCTCTCCGATGCGGCTGCCATGATCGGCAGCCCAGAAAGGGAAGCCCAATACAGGCGCGTGGAGGAAGCCTATCTGCCGGGATGGACACGGAAGATGGAGTGGCTGGAAACCGACGCCGACCGCATGAAAAGGGCCGGACAGCTGTTGGAAGCCTCCGGGGCCAGCCATCCGGTATTCGGGGAACTTGCGCGGTACAAAGGGGAACTTGACCCGGAATTCCACCGATGGCTCAGCATGTATTGGACAGGGAGGCTCCGCGGGGAAGCCCTGGAATTTGCCTCCTACGCCCGCCCCAAAAGCGATGACTGGGGCGAACTCCTGCTCCGGCACGGAATGGACAGGAAAGATCTGGCCCTTGCGAAAGCAGGAAAAACAGTCCCCGCGGAATGGGCTGAGTCTGTCTATCTGGAAAACCGTCTGTTGGAACAATTGACCCGGATCCCGTTTTTCAACCTCACCGCCACTCTTCCCCCCGCGCTGCGGGATCAGGTGGATGGGTTGTATCTGATAAGAGAGCACAAAAACCTTCCACAGGCAGATTCCCTGATCGTAAAAGCATTGAATCAGTCGGAAAACCCTTGGGTGGCAGAATACCTTGACAGACTATACCGTGGCAATCTGGCCGGTCGGGAAATACTAAACCGGCCATTTATCGGGGAAGACGGGCATAACGTGTATCCGGAATCATGGAAAGGCAAGCTGGTCTTTATGGACTTCTGGCTCAGCGGGTGCGGGGCCTGCCTCAAGTTTGCCAAAAGCCAGTTCCTGCCCCTGATGGAAAAATATAAAGACCATCCGGATATCCTCTTTGTCACCGTCTCGGGAGACAATGACAGGGCGAGATGGAAGAAGAGTCTGGCCGGTGGGCTTTATACATCCGCTGCCTCCCTGGACCTGTATTCCGGGGGTACGGAACATCCGGTACTCCGCCAGTACCAGATCCAGTCCTTTCCTGCCCAGCTACTGCTGGACAGCGGGGGGAAAATCCTCCGTACCGGGAATTTTCCGGATACCCTAGAAGGCTGGGACGAGCTGGTCCAGACCTGCCTGAACCGCCCGGTTTCAGAAGCCGCCTATCCAGAACCCACCAACCCAACTGCAAAATGAGACAAAACCACACAGTACAGTTCAGGACACTGGTGGTGTTCCTGATATGCCTGTGGCATGGCCTGCCTGTCCATGCCTTGCAGAACGACACACAATATACCCTACACGGGACGATAAAAGATGCGGAAACCCGGGAGCCGCTTGCAGGGGCACTGGTGTATATAGAAGAACCCGGCAGGTCTGTCGTTGCAGATCCCGACGGGAATTTCCGGCTGGAACTCCCACCGGGAGAATATAAGCTGGTGGTCAGTTTTATAGGGTACAAAAGCCACAGACAGCAGGTGAAACTACCCCCAGAATCCGGATTGGAGATTATGCTGGCCACCGAGGAATACGGGCTGGACCAGGTGGAGGTTGTTTCCACAGGATACCAGGAGATCCCCAGGGAGCGTGCCACAGGTTCCTTCGCCTTTCTGGACCAAGAGCTGGTGGACAGGCGCGTCAGTACCAATCTTATGGACAGGCTGGAGGATGTGACATCAGGCGTGGTTTTCAACAGGACTGCGGCAGGGGATGATCCCATTAGTATCCGGGGCAGAAGCAGCCTGTTTGGCAATACGCGGCCGCTGATCGTGGTGGACAATCTGCCCTACGAAGGCAGTATTGACAACATCAACCCCAATGATGTCGCCTCCATCACCGTACTCAAGGACGCGGCGGCGGCGTCGATTTGGGGGGCACAGGCAGGAAACGGCGTGATCGTGATCACGACCAAGTCCGGGAAATACAGCCAGCCGCTGAGGATATCAGTGCAGTCGAACCTTACGGTGACGGAGAACCGTGACCTGTTCTACCAGCCGCAGATGGAAATGGCCGATTTTATAGCCCAGGAGCGCCGCCTATTTGAGACTGGGTACTATAATTCCAGGATCAACAGCACTGCGCGCAGCCCCCTTTCTCCGGTCGTGGAGACACTGCTGGCAGCCAGGGAAGGAAGGATCACAGCCCGGGAGGCAGATTCGCGGATTGCAATGTATGAAGGACAGGATGCCCGCAGGGAATTGGCCGAATACTACTATGGCCCAGCTGTGCGCCAGCAATATGCGTTTCAGGTCAGCGGGGGAGGGAATGCATACCGCTTCAACTTCTCCGGCGGGTATGACCACAACAAAGGTGACCGGATAGGGGCACAGACCGATAGGATTACACTCAACGCCAGACAGGACTGGAAGCTGCTCCGGGACAAGCTGGAGATATCCTCGGGACTTTATCTGGCCAGGGGGAGCATTTTCACGGATACGGGAATTCCCAATCTCCATCCGTATGAGGCCTTGGCAGACAATCAGGGCAACCACCTTCCCGTGGTGGCCGGTGTAAATACAAGGTTTGTGGAAAGTACCGGGGGATCCGGGCTGCTCGACTGGAGGTCCATCCCACTGGATGAAATCGGCAAACGGAATGACCGGACAGTTTCCATGGATATCCGTGCCAACCTTGGTCTGAAGTACAGCCTTTTACCGGGACTGGATGCCCAAGTCCAATACCAATACTGGACCAATGGCACTGAGTCAAGGAATATAGAAACCGAGGAACTGTTTACAGTCCGGCACCAGATCAACAGTTATACCCAGATACTGGAAGACGGTAGTCTTTCCACACCTATTCCGGGGGGAAGCCGCTTTTCGCACAATACCGGAAAATCTTACAGCCATAACCTCCGCGCCAATCTGGCTTACTCGCTGAAAAAGGATTTTCACCGACTAAATGCCTTGGGTGGCTGGGAAATGCGGGATGTGCAGGGGTATGGGGACGGGATGGTGTATTACGGCTATGATGATGCCACCGGCCTGAGCAGTCCGGTGGACAATATCACCCGTTTTCCGCAGTACCACAATCCCGGAAGCCGGTTGGTGATTCCCTATGATGGAAGCCATTCCGGGACGGTGGACCGCTATGTATCCTATTTTGCAAATGCGGCTTACACTTATCGGGATAAATACCTGTTGACCGCCAGTGCCAGAAAGGACATGTCCAACCTGTTTGGGGTAGAGACCAACCGGCGCGGTGTGCCGCTCTGGAGTGCCGGAGCGGGATGGATTCTGAGCGGGGAAGGTTTTTATGGATGGGAAGGAATGCCCTATCTGAAGCTTAGGGCGAGCTTTGGGTACAACGGGAATGTGGACAAGGCGACTACGGCATTTACTACGGTGACTTATGCCACGAGCCGGTTTTATATCGCAGGGCTAAGGTATGGGGTGATAATGAACCCGCCCAATCCGGAGTTGCGGTGGGAGAAGATCCGCATCGTAAACCTTGGGCTCGATTTCGAGTCAAAGAACGGCAGGATAGGGGGGACACTGGAATTCTATTCCAAGCGTGGGGAGGATCTGATCGGTGACTCTGAGGTGCCCGATTCCAATGGGATGTACCGGTACCGGGGCAATTTTTCCGGGACAGTTACCCGGGGGGTTGATCTGACGCTGAACTCGGTCAACCTCCAAGGCCCGATCAGATGGAGTACCCAGTGGCTGCTGAGTGGGATAAGGGACAAAGTGACCTACTTCGACGGGGCCAGTTCGCCATCATTGTATATGGCTTCCGCTTCGAATATGATCCCTATGGAAGGCCGTCCGCTCTTTTCGGTTTATTCCTATCCTTGGGGAGGATTGGATCCTTCCAATGGAAACCCACTTGGGTATCTGGATGGAGAGCTTTCTGACAATTATTCCGGGATCATCTCTTCAATGACCCCTGAGACACTCCGTTTTCACGGCTCTGCAAGGCCGACCGTTTTCGGATCGTTAAGAAACTCACTGGACTGGAAGGGCTGGAACCTTTCCTTCAATATTTCCTACCGGCTGGGCTATTACTACCGCAGCCGCTCTGTGGATTATGCGGCACTTTCCAGGGGGGAGATTTCCCATGCGGACTACAGCCTGCGCTGGCGGGATGCCGGCGATGAACTGGATACCCATGTGCCTTCCCAACCGGATGTGCTGAATACCCTGAGACATAGTTTTTACAGTTCTTCCTCAGTGCTGGTGGAAAAAGGGGACAACATCCGGCTACAGGACATCCGGGCGGGATATTCCTGGAACCGAACCACAAATCCCGGACTCCCGGTGCCACGTATCGAACTGTTTGCCTATGTGAACAATATCGGGATACTCTGGAAGGCGACGGATGACTCCCAAGATCCTGATTATCCCAGTGTAAGACCGCTGAGAAGCGCTGCCATGGGCTTACGCATTGATTTCTAACCTTAATAATAACATGATGAAATCGAGCATGATCCCGTACGTACGGGAACACACAGAGGGATGATTATTTCCTAGGCGAGATTCCTCCCGATAGCCACCGGGAGGACCATTAAAAACCAAATTATAAACAGATGAAATCGAGCATGTCGAAAACGACACACACTGGGATGATTGTAAACCCTGCGAGATTCCATGTGGCCTTTGAAAAACAAAATATAAACACATGAAATCGACACGATTAAAATCATCATTAAACACACAGGGCAATGATTATTTTAACCGTCAAAGATTCCATGTGACCACTGAAAAGAAAATATAGACACATGAAAAAATATTTAATATGTATTTTATTAGGGCTATACCTGACTGGCTGTGACCGGTTTTTGGATGAGAAGCCCACCAAGGCAATCGATACGCCCGACTCCTTAGAAGCCCTTGATGCGATGCTCAATAATTCAGGTGTTTTAAACCGGTATTCCGCTTTGCCTTTATTGATGGGAGGTGAGTTTTATTCGGATGATGCAGGGATCAATGCCCTGCCGCCCTGGCAACAAAACCTCTATTTTTGGCAGATGGATCCGTTCCGGATTGATGACCAGATTTTTGACTGGCGTGACCTGTATAACAGAATTCAATATGCCAATGTAATATTGGAGTCTTTGGATAGAATTGACGAAAGAGGAAGAAGATGGGAGGAAATCAAAGGAACGGCATTCTTTTTTCGGGCAAACGCATATTTTGAGCTCTCCGGATTGTTTTTGGACGGACCCAACCTGAACGGAAAGAACCTGAACATCAAGATCCCTGTCAGGAAATCCGCCAAAATTGTCCTTACGCCGGAGCTGGCAGGAAAAGAGGAGATTCTGCAGATTATACAGGATGATATGCAAGAGGCAGAAAAGTTACTACCGGAAATGGCAGATAATCCTTTGCGTCCTGGAAAGAAAGCGGTATTTGCGCTAATGGCTAGGGTCTATCTTGATTGGGAGGAGTACGGATTGGCGCAGAAGGCAGCGGAAGAGGTGATTGAAATGGGGGTTGAGCTTTTGGACTACCGGGGATTGGATGCTGAATTGCGTTACCCTTTTGAAATGTTTAACAAAGAAGTCATCTGGATGAGCGAGGTAGGTGCATATAGTTTTGTCTATTCCCCTTCTTCATTTCAGGTTAACCCGGAACTGTTGGATCTGTATGGTGAGACTGATCTGAGAATGTCCCTCTACTATAGGACAACCCCTGCCGGATATGTGAATTTCAGGGGGAGCTATCAAGGCGAGATATCTCTTTTTGGTGGACTGGCAGTAGACGAAGTTTATTTGATCTATAGCGAGTGCCTGATCAGAAGTGGGGAGTTATTGAAAGCAGCGGAGGTTTTAAATGAACTTTTGGTTAATAGGCATCAGGAAGGGTTTGAGCCGGTGAGGTTTACGGATGAATTGCAGGCATTACAAATTCTGGTGGATGAAAGAAGAAAGGAACTTGTCTTTAGGGGTTCAAGGTGGGGGGATCTTCGAAGATATAATGCGGATGAGAGGCTTAAAACCACTCTCCAGCGATCCTATATGGGAGAAGGGTACGAATTACCGCCGGATTCTGAGCGCTACGTTTTACCTATTCCCAAAAGAGAGCTGAGCTTTTATTAAAAAAACAGGACCGGGATATTTATCCGGTCCTGTATGGCAAATTATTCAAACGATTATGGAAGCAATATAAACTGATGCACAGGGCTATCATTTGGACTTGTCATAGTGCTATCACTAAAAGTACAAGATTGTGAGCCCGGGATACAGCGATAATCTTCACCGGGAACAAGTTCATCGAGAAGATACCATGTTTCCCCATTGTCGGGAGTTCCATATTCAGGGTTGTTACCCTTTGGCTGGGTAAACGCAAAAGCGGCTACCACAGCAAGCGAAAATACACCTCCGCGTAGGAGGTTAATTGTTGTAAGTTTCATAAATTGTATTGGTTAAATTACTAATTAATCTCCGGTCGCTTTGGTGCATCTGTCTGACTCGGATCCAGACAGATCTTCCTTCCGAGAGGGGCGGCCGGATGTTTAAGCCCCCTGCTGTTGTCCGGCAACCACCTGGTGGCTTCACGGACCGTGTTGTCTTTTATAATCTGGCGTACTTGCCCATCGCATTCGTCGGGCTGCATTTACTTTGGCGTTTAATTTGTAACCTTTGAGGTTTGCCAAATCTCAAAGGTTTTAATGGTACCTCAGCTAGCGCAAAGTCTCACGACTTGTGCTTATCAAATTGCAGTCTCCTGACTGCCTTCCAACTTCATTTTTCAAACTTTTTCACCGCCGTTCGTGTCATCACGGACGGCTTAGATTTTGTTTGGTATTTTGCCAGCCATAGCTTTTTTCACCTAACTTGTATTTATATTACCCATTCCCCGCCTTCCGGAGGGCAGGCTTCTTTTCTACAGAGTTTACGAGACAAATCAATTTAAGCCCTGCCGACCGAGGGTGGTCTCACCACGCACTGCAGGTGAACTTTTAACCCTTAACAATAAATCCTTACCCTTTAAAGGTCTCCGTGCTCCTCACATTTTCTCTGTGCATCTCTGTGCTCCTCCCTCACCACTCCCCACACCGCTACTGCCAAAAACACCAGATTAAGCACCAGATGCTCCCCCCAGTCCAGACTGCCCAGCACCCCACCACAGGAGCAGGGCACTCGTTCTGTAAATCCCAGCCAGACCAGTGCGACATACCCTGTAAAGAGTACCATCAGCACCACACTCAGCAGCAATCCTATTCTTCTCCAGACCGGGACCAGCAGTAGTACCGCCACGCCCAGTTCCACTACAGGCAATACATAGAGCAGTACCTCAGCCATCCCTATCGGGAATACCTGGTTATACATCGCCATCCGCGTTCCGCTCCAATCATACACCTTGCTCACCGCAGTATAGGCAAAGAGTGCAGCCAGCAGTAAGGAGGCTGCTTCGGCAAGTGATTCGGTCAGTCGTTTGCCGCTGCTATCGATTTTTATTTCGGTTGTCTTCATTAGTTCATTTTTATTCGTTTTATAAATGCTCCCGCCCGGTTTCCTTATTAGAGGTGAGGGAAAAAGTAAGCTAGAGAAACCCACCTCCGGTAAATCGGAAAGAGCAGGAGCAGGGCAATCAGCAATTCAACTATCGGCACCGCATAAGCCAGCACTTCCGCCAGCTCACTGGGAAAAGTCTGGTTATGAAAGGCATTCCTGCTCGCCTTCCAGCGGATAAGTTTGTCCAGACCGGTATAGGTCCAGAGGAGGATTAGCAGGGTAGAAATGATTTTGTCCATATAAAAATGGTTTGTAATTTCTTACGTACTAAGTGGTTTAAGTTGGAGGTGTCAAGTTCCGCAAGAATAGCTCTGAAAGTCAAGAATCAGGGACATAGAATGGGTTTCGGTATGGATTTAAGGGATAATAGGATGTTTTTGTCATTCTTGCCTATGTAGTTTGATTGATCACTCCAATATGGGGTTTTGTAGCTCAGGGCGCAGCTGAATCAAGTTCCTGTCGGGTATTCAGAAAAAATCACAAACCAAGTAATGAGAGGATGGTGCTATAAATCCATTATTAATTAGTTCAAACTATTGTTGTGTTAAAATACTTTTGTATATTAAATTCCAATAAGGCCTTTTTAAGAATATCCAAGGGTGCGTTTTGGTGGACTATAAGATCGTTATAGTCATTTTTAGTAACTGATCAGAGTATGATTCTTAATCAAGGAAGTGTCATTTATGTCCAGGATATCATGTTGGTTACGGGAGAAGCAGATCGTATGCCTATAAAATCATAAAACAGGTAAAGGGTAATTGCGGGAAGTCAACGCTTCAACTGATTACTTTTCAGAAGTATGCTGAATTTCATGGTGTCCCAGTCAGTGATATTAAAAAAATCACTCAGGGAAAAGAACAACTAAAAAGCAGGCACTAACTGATAGAGCCTGCTGATAAGGGGTTTCCCATCCGGGTTTGGCGGACCGGCATAAAGCATTTCGCCTGATAATAAATGAGTGTATGTAACAGGCCATTTAGGAGGTGAGCCTGTAACCATTCTTCATTAGGAAGGAGAGGGTCTGCTAAGCCCTCGTTAAGGTCGTGCGACACGGCCTGAATATACTTCCGGTAACTTTGATGTTATTTGTTTGAATGGATAAATCCGGGCGGTTTATCCCGGCATTGCCTACCTGTAGGTCAAGATGCCGTAATTCTTCTTCGTTGATCATAGTTAATTGATTTTTTATGAAATCTATAAGTAAGGTTTTTTCAATACAATTTTCAGGGACAAACAGTAGATTGGAGTGGTTATATAGCAAGCTGAAGTATCTATTTGACCATCCTATACTTATGATTGGCATTCTTTGGGGATGCTATTATGTGTTTGACTTAGGAAGCACCGATTTACTGCAGGAAGAGTCTATGGGGTTTACCTATGCAAATGCTAATATGGCAGCAGGTATACTAAGCTCATTCGTATTTTTCTATTGGTTTTTTCCCGGTTTGTTCTACCGGGGTGGTTTTATTAAGGCTATGCTATTGAGTATCCTGTCTCTGAGCTTGATATTAGTATCCAAGTATTATATTTTCCTTTATTATGACTTAATACAGGATTCTGTTAGCTATTTTCTATTAGAGGAAATGCTTCGTGGCGTCTACTTCATGGTGTTTACTTTTTCCATTTGGGTTTTCTATAAATTTTTCAAAAGTGAATTGGCCAAAGCCCGCATTGAAGTAGAACTGGAGAGCTTGGGTATCGCCCATAATTCACTTCAGTTAAGTCCCCATTTTATGATGAATCTAATAACAGATATAGCCGGAAGATCATCCAGGTATTCACACTCACTCTTTATTGATTTGACCGAGTTTTCAAGTATTCTGAAATATACCTATCAAGATATAGGAGAATTAAATGAACTGGCGACTGAACTCGATGTAATAAAATCCTACATCCATTGTCAGCAGATAAGATATTCAGATTTGAATGTGGAATTGGACATTGAGGACGCTGTTCTACTCAGAGCTGAAGAACTGTTCATGCCAAAAATGGTGCTGTTGAGCATTGTGGAAAATGTTTTTAAGCATGGCGAATTCCGTGTACCGGCCAACCCGGTATTGATTTCAGCCAAGTTTGACGAAGACCCAGGTGCTGACGGATTTTTTTTCAGGGTACATAATCACATCAGCCAACGACAAAAAACACCAAAGTCGGGGTTTGGCATGAAAACCATTGTGAAAATCCTGCATTACTATTTTCCGGAAGCCGTTGTTGAGGAACAGCTTACCGGCTCCGAATATTCACTTTTAATCTCAATTACCTATGGAACAACCAATAAAGATTGGACTCATTGATGATGAGGAAATGGCCCTGGAATATTTAAGGAAGATGATCCGTGCCATCCCGGGTTTTGAAGTGGCTTTTGCGGAGACAGATCCGTTCAAGGCATTTCATTTTACAGAAGAGGGAAAATGTGATCTTTTGATTACAGATATAGAAATGGAGTCATACCATGGTATGCTGCTTTCAAAAGACCTGGAATTATTGGATATCCCTGTTATAATCTGTTCTGCGTATAAGGAATATGCGCTAGAGGCATACGGAGCCAGTGTGTTGGATTATTTGATCAAGCCGGTTTCCCATCTGGAGCTCCGCAGATCACTTAGAAAGGCTACAAAAAGATTTGCCAACACCCGATTGCCTGAGGTGAAAATCGTAAGGAATTTTGTCCTGTTGAAGGAGGATGGCTCAGCAACCTTCAACAAGGTGTTTTTCGATGATATATTATATCTTGAGCAACTTAAAAATTATACCCAGTATGTCACCGCTTCTGCAAAGTACAAAGAGCGGGGTACCATGGCGTATGCCTTATCCAAACTGCCAAACAACCAATTTATTAGGGTTCATCAGTCATTTGTGGCAAATATAAATAAAATCGTAAAGGTGTTTCCTCAAGACATCCAGTTGGTTAACGGACACTATATTGCTAAAGGCAAGACCTATGCAGGCAGTGTTGATAGATATTTGGGGATTTAGGGCAGCACTTCTTTATCGTGGATCCGATACCATAGCTGCGGGGCAGTGACTATTCTTGAGAGTCTGCAATTTTTTGTGGATCAAGTAAATGACTTCCTGCTCTCTATCGATGGTGTCTACAGGAAAAGCACGGTTACAAAACATGTGTAAATGGTTGATCAAAAAAAACTCTTTGAGGGGATGCTTATGATAAAACGTATGTTTTTTGAATAGCTGCAGATAGTCTTCGTCTACCGCGTCGGCCATGCCCATAGGTAGGTTGCTTTGAAATTTATTCCGAATTTCTCTTTTGCGTTGTCGTGAGATACTTTTTATGATGGATTTGAAATAATCCTGTTGATCTTCAGGTTGGCTCACTTCAAATATTCCTGCCAGTAGATTTGCTATAAGCAGAACCTTATACGATTCATCAGCATTTAAAAAGGAAGGATTTTGTGAATTGGGGATGTCAAGAATAAACAGTGATTCAAAACAGAATATGGATTCAGAAATAGCCATACTGCTTTGACTATACTTATCATATTCCGGATAGTAGGGCGTAAGTAAAATCCCGGTGACCATTTTTTCGGCTAAAATCATCTGCTGGATTTTTCCAAAAATAGAAATTCCTTCATTGGGAACGAGCGGCAGAATCCTTAACCGGATTTCATGGGAGGACACATAATAATTCATAAAGTACCATTTTTTGATTTCGTAATTATCCAAAATTTCCTTCATGATGGAAGGGAGACTGGTTTTCAGAAATGGTATTACAGATACCTGAGGAAGAAATATCCTTATATAAATCCACTCATAATCCTGCTTTAAAATTCTGTTTAGGGGTAAAGGCTTTTTAAATTCGATCTCTTGATTGAACCAGGAATAAATAAATTCAGGATACATAGGGCTTCCCGAAGAAGTATGAAAGGGAGATTTGTTTTTCCAAAGGCATTCATATACATCACATTGACCAAGTCTTTTGATTTCCGCAGCCAAAATGGAAAGGTCGCGGGGATCGTCAAGGTTCAGTAATAATTCCCTGTCATGTTCACCGGCTACAATATTCTCCGGCAGACATTTAGCCTTCAATACCTTCCCCAGTGAGGCATGATCTGTAAATTCATTGGCCATTACACGCCATCGCTGAGCCTGAAGGGTAGTGTCTCCCCACATTAGTCGGGGTACGTACTTTCCATTCTGAAAGGCAGGATGATAATAGGGTAGAAATTTGAAACTTTCCTGATGTGCTATTTCCCATAATAGCCTGGTTACCGGGTGACTGATGTAGTAAGGGTTGAGAGGATGCTGGAGTACCGGGATTATTTCCTTTCCCAATCGTTCACTGTAGAGAAAAACCCGTTCATATTGAATACCTATCAAAAGTTCCTCCGCACCAATTCGGAAATTTTGGTCACCGGGTTCAAAGGCTGAAATGCTATAAGGCAATATAGTCCGGTGTTCTGAAATGATAGATGATTTAACTGATTCGAAAACATTCAAATCGGCATAGACAATCTCCTTATTTGTAAAAGATGGAAGGTGGCTGGCTTTTAGAAATTCAATTAGCTGTTCATCTTGGCTGAATCTTCCCGAATAAGCAAATGGTCTGTTGCAGGCAATGTTTTCTATCAATAGGTTGTCTTTATTTCCGACTCTATAAGCAATGCTAAGATGGTTCACCTCACTTATTTTTTGATGGGTAAACATCTCCCGCAAGTCCAATGTCGTATTGGGCACCCATAAGGAGCCCGCAAGTTTCTCAGTGGTAATTTTTGGTGAGTTGTTGCCCGTATATTCGGGAATAAAAACGGCTACGGTACCCAACTCACTTAAAGTAACTGACCTGTCATCAAATCGCTGGACAAACCATTTCTTGAATTGAGTTAAATAGGTGTTTTCTACAGGCGCAAATAACTTCCCCATTTCATCAGTCAGTTTGTCCAATTTACCGTGTACAGTAGCAGAAAGTGTAGGGGGATGGGTAAGCTTTAGATTAACAGCGGTTGTTGTGTTTCCAATGCTAGTACTTGGGTGCTGGTTAAGAGAAGATTGAAAAAAGTCTGACAGAACCAGAAGGCCTGAATTGATTAAATTATTCCATATAGTAAGAATTTTCTCATCGTTATTGCTTTCAATCAGGCCTTTAAAGTCCAGAAAGGTTATAAGGCGTTTTGACTTGAATAATGCCAACAGAAGTTCGGTTAATTTGGTCCTTTCGATATAGCTCAATGCCCATCCTTCCCCTTGAACAGAATAAGCCCAAAAGAAAAGATGATGCCCGGATAGTTCGTTCCCGTGAACAAGCTTATAGTGAGGTAAATTATCCGGAATTTGTTTAAGGGTATTATAGGGAGTAGGTATTCGTGTTGTATCAATTTTAACAAGTGGATCTGTTTTAGATCCCCATCTTCCGAGGCCTACCCCCGCCCAATATCCAAATGGTGTTGCTCTATACCTTCCCCGCAGTACATATTTGTAAACCTTTAGTTTGACTCTATCATCCAGCGATGAATAGGCCTTGTCCTTTATTTTGTTATACAGTGTAGTTGAAGATGCTGAAATTGCAAGTTTGAGCTGATCCCAATGATCCAAAATGTCTTGTTCATTGGATGGATCTAATTCTAACAAATGCATACGATATATGAAGTCCATTTTTTCTTTTTTTCTTCATATTATCAACTTCTGTTTTTTTGATCCAATAGTTGGGATAAACAACCGAATCCTGTATTAAAAAAGTGCCAAATAGAGGGTGTTTAATTTAGGTTATCAGTAATCCAGAACAATTAATTCCTTTTTTAACCCTGCCTCAAAAGCAGGTTGTTACGGTTCAGGAATTCCGTCCACCGATATCAGCGAATACCAGTACTAGCTTGTCCGGAGGAGGCGACGGCTATACTAATGTAGTGTTACCTACTGCAGTAAATCCCTGCCGAAAGTTCGGTAGGGGTTCTCCTCAGTCTTCTCCCGCCTTACTTTCGCCTATCTCCCTACGGAGCAGAAGAAAGCAGGTTGGGTGCAGCGGGGAATAAACCCAATGCGGGATTTACTGCGTTTTTGCCTTGTAGCGGGCTGTTTTTATGGAATTATCCATTCCAAATTATGGATTGATACAATAGGTACAACTTACCTTTCCATCTCCTGCACGAGATCTTATTTCCGGACGATGCTTCCGGGCAGGAGTCCATAGCCTTTGTTCTTTTTTAGCCCGGGGTTGAAATTGAGCATGTTGTGTAAAACTTCCGAAGTGAAGACATTTGGAATGCGGGATTCTCCGTCCGGTCATAGGCGGGTATCCCATTTCCTTCGTCATGGAACAGGTTAGGACCCTTAAGAAAAACTTATAATCATATGAAATCGAGCATGACGAAGAACGTCGCACACTGGGATGATTATAAGCCATACGAGATTCCATATGGCCATTGAAAATCAAATTATAAACAGATGAAACTCTGGGCCCCGCTGCGGGCAAATTACAAATCTTTCCTACCTACGTGATTGCTTCGTTTCTGCGGCACGCTCCGTGATGACACGTAGGGGCTCTACTGGTCCAAGCCAGGAGACTTGGACCTAAATCAATGCAGTCTTCAGACTACTGTCCCGAACTAGCTTAAGCTGTTTGTGGAGGTACGAACGGCGACGTGGATGGAGCCATGATTGTCAGGTTTTAGCCAAATACATGACCGGCACGTACGGCGGCAAGAAATTGTGAGGATACGGGCTGAAGCACAAGGATTTTTCATTTTAATGAATTTTTGTTTCCATCCTACTGTATTAGCTCTCGTTTCCCACCGGATCTGTAGGCAAGCAATGGCCTTGTTTGCTTATTCGACCCTGGGTTGAAACCCCGGACTATAACTATTTCACACCTACAGTGCTTTAACCGGTAAACAGAGGGGCTACCTACTCGCTTCCACTTATCCAAAGGTTTTTGAATTAAAAGTCAGCTTTGAAGGAACAAAAAACCTTCTAATACTCTTGTTAAAACGAATTGCGCAGCCAATTGAAAGCCATTTCCGGCAGACCGTTTATGAAATGTAGTTATTTCACAACTCGCTGCATTCCAGGTTAACAAACTACTTGACCTTTTGCGTTTTTTTCTGAATTCAATTTATAATAAGTACTAAACCACACAACTAACGAGTCTTATGGAAGATTTACTAACTACGGAATATTTCGGAAATACAGGAAAAGAATATTTGATAGTTCTTGGAGCGATTGCCTTAGCCCTAATGCTGGTCAGGATTTTTAAAAACGTAGTGTTAAAGCGTTTAGCAGATTTCGTGTCAAAATCAAAAACTACTATAGATGATTTTATAGTCGAGAGTATAGGGGTATATGTGGTTCCCATGGTCTATTTTACTGTTATGTATGCAGGGCTGAAGACCCTGGTTTGGCCTGAAAGGATCACTTCTATTTTGGAAGTGATATTTGTAGTCATTATTACCTACTATGCGATCAGGCTTGTCTCAGGCATTATCCTTATGCTGCTGCAGTCTTATATAAGAAGGCAGGAAGGAGGAGAGGAAAAGGTGAAGCAGATGGGGGGAGTTATCATGATTATCAATGGGGTCATATGGCTGGTCGGACTGATTTTCATGCTGAGCAATCTAGGCTATAATGTCAGCGCAATTATAGCCGGAATGGGAATAGGAGGGATTGCCATTGCATTGGCAGCCCAGAATATCATAGGTGACTTGTTCAATTACTTTGTAATCTTTTTTGACCGTCCATTTGAGGTCGGTGATTTTCTGGTGGTAGAGGATAAAAATGGAGTTGTGGATAAAATCGGTATCAAAACCACTAGAATCAAGACGCTTTCCGGTGAGCAGTTGGTTTTTGCCAACAGCGACCTGACCGGCTCCCGAATTCATAATTATAAAAAAATGCAGACCCGAAGGATTGTTTTTTCCGTCGGTGTGACTTATGAAACTCCCGTGGAACAGGTAAAAATGATCCCTGGACTACTGAAAGAGATTGTAGAGTCAGAAGAACGGGTCAACTTTGACAGGGCGCACTTTAAGGCTTTTGGGGACTCTAGTTTGGATTATGAGATTGTCTATATCATCAAGAGTGCCGACTTTAATACCTACATGGATATACAGCAGGATTTCAATTTTCAGATCTATCAGAAGTTTGGGGAGTTGGGAATATCCATTGCCTTTCCAACCCGTACCTTGTACCTGCGCAATGAAAATGGAATGAAACTCAAGCTCGACACGGATAGAAAACCTGAGGCAGTGCTTAGGGATAAAATAGAGTAGAATGTTTTGAAAAACGGGATTTTCCCTAATCAAGCTCGGACCGGGTAGTGCCTTGATCTACGTGGATGTTTGATTTCTGTCAAGGAATTTTAAGACCTGCGGAATTGCGGATGAATTATAAAATGCGAATTCCAAACCAAATTTCAACCTGTTGAGTTAATTCAACGGGTTGGGAATATATTTCTCAAGCTAGGTAGGCGCTTAAAAAAAGAAATTGACTTGTCGGTGAAACATTCCCACAATTTATAAAAGTCTTATTGCGTGTTAAAAGATTATAAAACTGTTTTATTGGTTTAGAACCGGAGAGTCTATACAGCGGCCTATAGTCAATACGTAAAGTAACTTTATATGGCTGGTTTCTTGGTTGTGATAAGGTATAGATTCTCCTAACCATGACTAGTTTAATACAACTTAAAAGCAATTGTTCCAAAGCAGTGGAGCAGTGTATAGCAGACTGCTATAACTTGATAGAATCAACTAAAGATTTAACTGAACTGACAAAATGTAAAGAGCTTGCCCAACTTTGTATTATAGCAGGTACAGAATGCCTGGATGCGTGCGAGTCTGCCAGATTAGATCGTGGGAAAATGATGCTGGCCTGCGCCGAAACTTGCAAGAGACTTCTGTCTGAGTGTGAAAAATATAAGTTGGAGGAGTGTAGAAGATGTGCAGTATCCTGTAAAACTTGCCTGCAGGAATTTGAATATGTGTTGGCTTAGGTGTGTCTGGAAAGACTCTGGTTAGTTTAGTAAGGAAGAGATGGATATTATAATATTTGAGAGTTGGGAACGCACAATCCGTACAGTGGTGTTAACTGTATTAGCCTATTTGGGATTTTTTTGCTTCGGGTATCAGGAAAAGAACCCTATCCAAAATGAATGCATTTGATTTGTGATGACCATCGCTGTGAGGGCTTGCCCTGCTCCATATCACTGAATGAAAATATCACGTTGGTTGGCGGGATTGTAGCTTTTCACTATTTTTTTACAAAAGCCTACGTATAGCAGGCATCCTCCTAAAATGACCTTCATTTCCAACAGATAATCCATGGCAGGAGACTATGGCCTTTTTTTCTTGATGGATCCGTGGCATGTGAAGAATCGGTTCAGAAGCCGGTTAAAGTAATTTTGCACGGCAGTGCCTATGGATAATCGGAAAAATAGTGATATGTTTAAAAACCTATTCACCGGTTGTTGTTTCCATACAATTGTCAATAAACCCAATAAATCAGGTTCGGAACCAGGCTTTGAAAAAGCCAAAATCCTGTTTTGGAGCTGCTTTAATGGGAAAAGTCCAAGAATCCATTTTATGGGTAGCCTTAGCAATCATAGTGACCAAGACTTGCTGATCAGATTAAAGAAGGGAGATGTTCCTGCTTTTGACGAGCTGTATTTTCGGTATGTCAAAAAATTAATGGCTTTTTCGCTTACTTTTTTCCCAAATAGGGAATTGGCTAAGGATGCTGTTCAGGAAATTTTCACCAGAATCTGGACCAAAAGGGCTGAGTTAGATGCTTCCAAAAGCTTTAAAACCTATCTGTTTCAGGCCGTCAAGTTTTACATGTATAACTACGCCAGAGACAGGCGGCCTGCATGTACATTGGAAGAGGCGCCTGAAAATGTCTATCTGAACGATAATAAGATAGAAAATGAGCTGGATTACCGAGATCTAGAATCAATAGCTTATTCCTATATCGAAAAGCTGCCGAAAGTTCAGCAGGAGGTCTTTAAGCTGAACAAGCTGCAAGGCCTTTCAGCATTGGAAATTGCCGGCCAGATGAACCTATCCCAACGAACGATAGAGCACCACATCTATTTGGCTTCGAAAACAATGAAAAAGGAAATGCAACCGTATATTTCTTATCCGATCTCACTTACCTTAGCGTTGATCCATCTCTCTTCTGTTCTGTAGAAAGGGGTTTTTTCAATTTTTTTTATTTTTTATTGAGTTTATATTAAGTATTCTTCCTGCTATATGTTTTCTATAGCAAATATCATTCGCTTTGGAAGAAAAGAAAATCATTAAATTTTTAAAAGGCACTGCTTCTCCTCAGGATGAATACGAGGTAAGAGAATGGCTGATGCTGCCCGGATCAAGAAAAGAGTTCGATGCACTGATTGAAAATTATTGGAAGAAGGCTTCTCCCAGTACAAGTGATGAGGTCGATTATGACAGAATGCTTAGGGATATTCACAAAAGAATGCGGGATCCCTCACAAGATATCAGGGCTGACAAGAGCGTTTTTATATATAAAAGCTTAAGGGTAGCAGCAAGTTTGTTTTTATTCATGTTTTGCTCCTATGTTTTATTTGAAAGCTTTAGTAACAGAAACACCCGCACATCAGACCAAGTTCAACGTACCATTACCACCAAGACCACAGGGCCCGGTGAAAAGCTGACGTTAGTGATGGCTGACAAAACCCGGATCATAGTCAATTCTGGATCTGAAATCAGCTTCTATTCGGATTATGGGGTAAGCGATAGAGTGATCAATATTAAGGGAGAAGCGTATTTTGATGTAGTCTCGGAT
This sequence comes from Algoriphagus sp. Y33, assembly GCF_014838715.1. Classification (NCBI taxonomy): domain Bacteria; kingdom Pseudomonadati; phylum Bacteroidota; class Cytophagia; order Cytophagales; family Cyclobacteriaceae; genus Algoriphagus; species Algoriphagus sp. Y33. The sequence continues at coordinate 1,402,654 of NZ_CP061947.1, forward strand.
TCTTCCAAACCATTTAAAGTGATCACGGAAGAGGTAACCACCACAGCCTTAGGTACAGAGTTCAACGTTTATTCCCGAAATAACGACTACAGGATAGCACTGGTGGAAGGAAAGGTAGCAGTGGATAAGGTGGGCAATCAAGTGGAACTCACTCCCGGCTTGATGGCTTTGTGGAGTCCCAAAGGAAAAGCAAGCGATGATTTTTCTGTTGGATCATTTGAGGCAGAAAGGGTGACAGCTTGGAAGGAAGGGAATTTGATTTTTGAGCGAAAGCCTTTTGGCGATGTGTTGCATGACCTTTCTGAGTGGTATTCAGTGGATATCAGAGTAGATGAAAGCATTGATGTCAATAAAAAAGTAATCGGGACATTCCAAAACAAAAACCTCAAAGACATTCTGACCGGTCTAAGCTTCTCTTTAGACTTCAGTTTTACCATTGACAATAATCGTGTTCATATAAAAAAAACAGCCCTATGATATAAAAGCATAAAAAGGGTAAAGTCTCCATCGCCAAATGAAATCCTTTACCCTAGAGTTTTAAAGCGTAAACCCTAAAACCAATTCAAATTATGAAAAGAAAATTACTGTGCCTAATTAAAATGGTATCGAAAAACCTCATGTATGGATTCATCGTGCAATGCATTTTTTTCACGGCAGCGATGGCCCACGATACAAATGCCCAAGTCAAGCCTGTTGACGAAGAGTTTGTCGTACTCCAAAAAGACAAGTGGGGAGTAGAGGATTTATTTAAAAACCTAGAAAGTAAAACAGCTTACAAATTTGTGTATCTGGAAGAAATTCTTCAAAACACTGCCCTAATACATGTCAAAAATAGAAAACAATCCGTAAAAGAGGTTCTCGTGGATATAGCCACGGTCGCCGGCTTGAAATTCAAACAAGTGGACAACTCGATTTTTGTCGGAGAAGTGTTGAGAAAAAATTCTTCCGAACCGGTAATTACCATCAGGGAACTGAACGAGGTCACCGGTACAGTCAGGGACGTTAATGGGGAGCCTATTCCCGGAGTGACAGTAATCGTATTGGGTACCACCACAGGTACTGTCACTGATATAGATGGTAAATTTTCACTGGAAGTGGCTGAAGGAGATGTACTTGAATTTTCATTCATTGGGTTTGAACGTCAAGCGGTAACTATTGCTAACCAGTCTGATATAGCTGTCACACTTTTGGAAGATGCCAGTTCCTTGGACGAGATCGTTGTGGTGGGCTATGGTACTCAAAAGAAGGTGAATGTCACCGGTGCGGTAGCTGAGGTGAGTGGGGATATGTTGATCAGTAGGCCGGTGACCAACGCTTCATCAATGCTTCAGGGGAGAATGCCCGGTGTTCGCGTAGTACAGAATTCAGGCCAGCCTGGTGATGAAGGGTTATCTATTCGTATTCGAGGACAGGGGACTTTCAGCGAGGCCGGTTCCAATCCTTTGGTGTTGATTGATGGGGTGGAGGGGAATTTGTCAGAAATTGATCCTAATAATATTGAAAATGTTTCAGTTCTGAAAGATGCTGCCTCAGCTTCCATTTATGGTTCACGGGCAGCGAATGGTGTAATCCTGGTGACTACCAAGAAAGGCAGTACAGGAGGATTGAAAATTAACTATTCCGGCAATATTGGGATATATACCCCATCCCGTATGCCGGAGTTTATTACGAATTCTGCTGAATACATGGAGCTTTGGAATGAGGCAAAAACCAACAGCGGGATCACGACGGGGCTTTATAGCCAAGAGCAAATTGATCTTTATAGAAATGCCACCGATCGTTTAAAATACCCAAATACAGATTGGTTGGATATCATGTTTAATCCGGCTACAACCCAAAATCACCATTTATCTTTTAACGGCGGAGAGAAGCTGACTACTTATAATATTTCTCTGGGATATGTAAATCAGGAAGGCGTAATGAAAGGGTTTAATTATAACCGCTATAACCTGCGGGTAAACTTAAGCTCAGGACTGAACGATAGAGTAAAATTCGGAGGCAACCTTTCTATGATTAGAGGGGAAAGGGAAAGCCCAAGACAGGGGGCTGAAGATACTTTTCTATCAACTCTTTCCCAAGCTCCTACCTACCGCCCATAGCTGCCTGATGGATCCGGAAGATATACTTTTAAATCTTTTGATTTTGAGTCAAATAATAAAACCCCCCTCGCCATTGTAGAGAATGGTGTATTGAGTAAGGTAATTGACCATACAATAAATGCGCAATTGTGGACAGAGTTTGAGCTTATAAAAGGATTAAAGTGGTATACCAAGGGAGCAGTAAGGGCTGAATTTGATTCCAATAAGGACTGGAGACCTACTGTGAAGCTATACAACTACCATACCGGCGATTTTATGACGGATTTGGATGTAGGGGGGCGGGGTCTGAATGTGTATAACTCCCAAACTTTCTACACCAATCTCTATTCCTACCTTGCGTATAAAAAAAGCTTCAGCCAAAAACACAACTTCAATTTTCAGGCTGGTTACAGTCAGGAAAGCAATCATTTCGAATTTTTAAACGGCTATCGGGAACGTTATTCTTCTACTGAATTATTGGAGTTGGATGCAGGAAGTCCGGCTGTTCAAAATGCCTCTGGCTCGTCTAACGATTGGGCAATTCAATCCGTGTTTGGGAGGATAGGATATAATTATGATGAAAGGTACCTCTTGGAAGTAAATATGAGGTACGACGGTACCAGTAGGCTTAGTCCGGATAACAGGTGGGGTGCTTTCCCTTCCGTATCAGCAGGTTTTTTTATTGATCGATTTAGGAATAAGCTGGTTGAATTTGGGGCAGAGGAAATTAGCGGTAATCAAATATTCAGAGAAGGTCTTCCATACGGTAGTTTTTACTTGTTGGAGCAAATAGGGATATTTCAGACTGCAGAAGAGGTCTCAAATTCGGCCAAGCAGTTTAATGATAATACCCTTCCAGGTGATCTGAAATTCAAAGATCAAAACAATGATGGGGTCATCAATGACGATGACCGGATTGTCATAGGAAATCCGTTCCCGAAATTCGAATATTCCTTTAATTTAAGTGCATCTTTTAAAGGATTTGACATAGCTGCTTTTGTTCAGGGTGTAAAGGCCAGGGATATTTATGTCAACAACTGGGGCACTATTCCTTTTGTGCAGGGTGCTCCTCCTACGGTGGATTGGAGGAATAGATGGACCGAAGAAAATCCTTCTACCACTATGCCGAGGATGTATTGGGGATGGAATGACTCTGGCAAATCTTCAAGAGCATCTTCTTATTACCTACAAGATGCCTCCTATCTAAGGGTAAAAAACTTGTCTGTTGGATATAGCTTCCCGAAAAGTTTTATCAGTAAGATTAACGTCAGTAAGCTTCGGGTTTATTTCTCAGGGGACAACCTCTTCACTTTTACAGATTACCCCGGCTTAGATCCCGAAAGAGCCGGCAACGGTAATTTTGTGAGCTATCCTCAGAATAAGATCTATGCATTTGGTCTCCAAGTGCAACTTTAATCCAACCCTAAATACCTTGAAATGAAAAATATACTATCATATATACTCGTTGGCTCCGTGATCGCACTTGGTTCTTGTAGCGATTTCATGGGTAAAAACCCCACTGATCAACTCTCATCAGAGCTTTTCTGGAAATCCAGAGCAGATTTTGATAATGCTCTCACGGCTATTTACGGTGCCATGCAGAGTGAATACTATGCTGCCGGAGCACCTAACTGGGATGCTGTGACAGATAACGGCTATGGCCAACATAACTATTATGGCAGCAATGGTATAGTTCAGGGAAATATATTTCCATCTTCCGGTGGGTATATTTCTGATATCTACATATCTTCTTACCAGGCCATCGCAAGAATCAATATTTTTCTTGAAAATCTGGAAGAATATGAGGGGAGCGATATGACGGGGTCAAATAAAGAGCAGTTGGCTGCCGAGGCGAAATTTATCCGTGGATTTTTCTATTTCCAATTATACCAGGCCTACGGAGCTGTACCTGTAGTGACCGTTCCTTTAGATTTTGAGACCCAGTTTCAGGCTAAATCACCTAAGAGTGAGGTTTTTGCTCAGTTAGTTGCCGATTTGGAGACTGCAATAGCTTCGCTTCCAGACACTCCCTATTATAGTGGAGGTGGGCATGCCGTGAAGACCTCTGCCCAGGCACTATTATTAAGGGCATATATGTTTGATGCCTTCGACAGTAAAAACACCCCCAATGTTGAAATTATGTCTAAGGCTAACATACTTTCGGATGAGCTGGTTAATAGTAATTATAAGCTCGCGGAAGACTTTACAAGTGTTTTTAGGGCCGGAAGCCAGGAAGGGAATGAGGAAATTATCTTCTCTATCAAATTTCTGGCTCCCAACAATTCTACCGCTATGGATCAATGGTATGGGGATTGGGTAGTAGTGAGCCCCCTGCAAAGCTTTGTGGATGAATTTGAAGAAGGTGATCAGCGGCTCAGCCAGAGTATTTATACCGATTATGTAGATTGGGGAGATGGCAATATCCATTCACCTTCTAATAACAGACCTACCGGCTATGGTGTGAAAAAATTTCTTACCCCAGACTTAATTCCTTATGGCTACGCCACAAGAAGTGAGCAAGATTGGGTTTTGTTACGGTATGCAGATGTATTATTGATGCATGCTGAAATTGAAAATGAACTTTACGGGCCGTCTGAAGAGGTGTATTCAGCAGTCAATGCAATTAGAAATAGGTCTGGGTTGGATAATTTGCCGTCGGGATTGTCAAAAGAACAGATGCGTGATATCATCAGGCATGAAAGAAGAATTGAGATTGCATTCGAAGGGCTTCGGTACTACGACTTGAAACGATGGAAAATTGCAGGTGAAATCCTCAACAATGTTGAAGATGGTGTCATTCCTTTTAATTTTGAAGATAAATTCTACGAATGGCCATTGCCTCAGTCAGAAATTGATAAGAGTAACGGAGTTTTAATTCAGAATGAAAACTATTGATTTTACGTGTATTCAACTAATGAACTACTTCATTATTTGAATGGCCATAATTAGAAAAGCCGGGGGATGGAAGGTGTTCCGTTCTTCAGCTTTTCCTTCACTATACCTTATGAAAATTATTTATAATAACTAATGCTTAATCATCAAATATGTTTGTTTAAAATCGGACTAGCCGTTCTTTCTGGCTTTTTTTGTTCAGGGACTATCCTTGGTCAGGTAGAAGAAAGACAACGGCCTGAGGAATGGAAAAATCTGGTTAAGGGGGGAAAGTTTATCGATTTGTTCCGGCCGATTCCTCCTATTGGTCAACTTACCTCCAATACATGGGGAAAAGCGGATGTGGTTCCTAGGTACATCGATAATGGAATTGAGGACAATGAATGGTCTTACTGGGGTGGTAATATCCTGAAAGGGGAGGATGGTAAATTTCATATGTATGTATGCAGGTGGAGGGAGGATTCTCCAAAAGGGCATCATGAATGGCCAAATTCTATTGTGGTGCATGCTGAGTCTGATTCACCAATGGGACCCTTTACGGTGGTAGATGAAATAGGAAAAGGACATAATCCTGAAATTTATAAAACAGACGCCGGAGATTACGTCCTCTATGTAATTGACGGCAGGTATACATCCCAAAGTCTATCCGGACCTTGGGAATACAGCAACTACGAGTTTGATCAAAGGGACAGGCCTATAATTGAAGGGTTGTCAAATCTGACTTTTGCTAAGAGGGAAGACGGTTCCTTCCTAATGGTGTGCAGGGGAGGAGGAGTCTGGTTTAGTAAAGATGGCCTAAGCACTTTTTATCAAGTTACGGACAAAAGAGTATACCCACCGGTTGACGGAAGATTTGAAGATCCTGTTGTCTGGAGAGACGCTATTCAATATCATTTAATAGTGAATGATTGGCTGGGCAGAATTGCATTTTATTTACGGTCAAAGGATGGGGTACACTGGAAAACTGATCCCGGAGAGGCTTATATGCCGGGTATCACCAGTTATGAAGATGGGACAGCCGAGGATTGGTTTAAATATGAACGAATTAAAATATTTCAGGATGAGTTGGGAAGAGCCACACAAGCTAATTTTGCGGTTATTGACACCCTCAAGAATGAAGACAAACCCAACGATTCTCACAGTTCCAAAAATATCGGTATACCATTGGCAGCAGGGCTTCAGCTGGAATTGATCAATAAGAAGCCAATTACACCCCAGACCAACAGCATCAAGCTTTTGATAAAAGCTGAAGAGGGATTTAAGCCACTTGAACACTTGGATTTGAATAGCCTTTATTTTGGAGCGCCGGAAGAAGTTAATTTTGGGAAAGGTGCTAAAATGACAGCATTTAAGGCTAAGGGAGATGATCTTCAAATTACATTCGAGGGGCTAGGAAATGGGTTTAAGGAAGAGGATTTTGTAGGTAAACTGATTGGAAAGAATATAGGCGGGCAACTGGTTTTCGGTTATGCGAGATTGCCATGGGTGGATTATAATCCAGCGATTCTATCTACGGGAAAACCAGTGGTCGGACAAAACACTATTACTGTTCCGATAGAAAACTTTGGACAGGTAAAATCCAAGCCTTCTGAAATCAAAGTATGGGTAGTAAATGGTGAAGATTCTATTTTGCTTGCCAAGGGGAAATCCAAAAGCTTAGAGCCATTTGACCTGCACCATATCAAATTGGATAATTTGATCCCTTTGCAAAAGGGAGAGTCAATTGATCTTAGGATATCCGTTTCTTCAAAAAATGCCCAAGAAGAGGTATTTCAAATCTCCGCTGTTATAGATTGATTATTTATGGTCGGGAGGGGTTTACGCTTTCTTGTTCTTGAAGAAATTACCCCAGCCTGTTGGGACGTGATGGTACAATAATTATAATACAATGGCAATTCCGGTTCTATTTGTTTCAAAATCAGCTACTACGTTTCTGTTTTTGTCTTCACCATAACTATCCGCCGTTGCGGATTGAGTCTACAGACAGGCTGATTTTCTACTGAAGTATAGCCTGTCCCGATTTTTTTTCGGGACAGGCTATAGCGAACCCTAATTCATAATCCGGTGTACGTAGCTGCAATTAAAATCTTTAACTTCATTCATGAAAAGTGATAAAATAAAACTACTATTGTCAAGTGTAGGTTATTTTTAAATTTCTACTGAAAAAGGCGAAGGTGGAGATAGGTAAGGCAGCTGCTTAACCAAGCGCGATACCGGAGCCGAATTTGTACTGTCATGGAGGTGATTTTTGTACTGTGTTCTGTGGTGATTTTATATACCTACTTGGGATATGGTTTTGTTATTTTTATTTTAGTCAAATTGAGGCGGTCGGACAGGCCTTCCGAAGGACATTCTTATTTTCCGACGGTATCATTAATCATTCCTTTTCACAATGAACGGTTGGGGCTAAGGTCAAAAATAGAAAATACGCTTAATCTTGACTATCCGCCGGATAAGTTAGAAATCATTTTCGTAAGTGATGGCTCGGATGACGGTTCTGAACGTATCCCCTTGGAGTACTCTTCAATAAAGGCGGTTTTTATTCCCAGGAGGGGAGGGAAAATTGCCGCAATGAAAAAAGCAGCGGCTATGGCTTCCGGAGAAATACTTGTTTTCTCAGATGCCAACACCTCTCTCAATATAGAAGCGATTCAGGAGCTTACCATTCCCTACCGGGATTTGAGAGTAGGAGGGGTAACCGGCGAAAAGCGGATTATCACCTTGCAATCAGATGGAGCCAGCAGTAAAGGGGAAGGCATTTATTGGAAGTATGAGTCGTTTCTCAAGAAATACGACAGTTATTATTATACCCTGGTCGGAGGTGACGGAGGCCTGATGAGTTTTAGGAGAGTCCTTCTCGATGACATTCCCGACGATACCATTCTGGATGATTTTATGCTGACCATGAGAATGGCTGAAAAGGGATATTTGGTCAAGTATACCCCGCTCGCCAAAGCGCTGGAGTTCAGCAGCTCTTCTGTGAATGAGGAAATGAAACGGAAAATCAGGATTGCCGCAGGCGGATGGCAAAGTATAGTCCGGCTTCGCCGGGCGATTAACCCCTTTCATGATTTGACTCTTAGTTTCCAATATGTGAGCCATAGAGTGTTGAGATGGGCGGTGGTGCCGTTTCTTTTACCGCTGGTGTTTCTCCTGAACCATGTACTGGTCTTTGCTTCCCACCACCAGGTTTGGGTATTTCTTCTGATGATTCAATATTGCTTTTATGGACTGGCTTTGCTTGGCTATTTAATGAGAAATAGACCGGTGAAAGTACCGGGTTTTTTTGTGCCCTATTATTTTTTTGTAATGAACTACTGTGCTGTCTTGGGTTTTTTCCGATGGTTCAGGGGGAGGCAGGCAGTAACCTGGCAAAGGGCTGAACGGGCAAATGAGAAAGGCCTCTAGTCCCTCTTTTGAGCGGTATCTTTATTGTAAGGAATAGCACGGAAATCGCCTTTAACAATCCTAATGGGAGGACAAACCCTTGAAGGGTTTTGGGGTAAAAGCGATTTCCCTGTAAGGAATAGGTCTGATTTGGGTATATCAAGCTTTCTGATTCTGCGCCCTCAAAGGGGGGCTGTAGAATAAAAGCGATTTTTCGGGCAGCTTGAGGCGAAGTGCGCCTTTATAGTGGTTTCCGCTTTATTTTTGACCAGCCCAGCCTGATGGCTAGAGGATAGTTGCGTAAAGCCTGTTTTAGAATATTGAGGTAATTGATTTTCAGGAATCTGTTTAGTATAAAACTTTTGATTACCGCCGTAATAGTCAGGGACAGCATTATTCCATATGCTCCTCCCATAAGTCCATATCTTGATATAAAAAACCAGGAGAACAACGCACCGGATAGCATGGTGGTGAAGACAAGCACCATATTGTAAGATGGCTTTCCGATGGCATCCAAAAACACACCGGATTGTCTGTCCAGCGGTCGTACCAGAGCTAGAAGTGAAATAACCTGAAGGTAGGGCACCGTCGCCAGGTAGTCCTTTCCGACTATAAATAGGATTATTGTTTTACTGAAAAGTAAAATGGCAATCAGGTACAGGAAACTGAAACTTAGCATTGCCCCAAGAGTCAGTTCGTAGGTTTTGGACACCTCAGCGTGTTGTTTTCTTTCGTGGGCATCAGAGGCTTTGGGAAAGGAAATGGAGGCAATCGAATTGATGGGTATGTCCAGAAGATTGGTCACCCTGCCTGCACTGTTGGCCATAGCCACTTCTATGGGGGTAAGCAATGCGCCTAGCAAAAATTTATCCATACTGGATGAGATGACAGAGAGAAGATTTGTGCCGAATACGTAAATACCGAAATGGAAAAGCTTGGAAAACCAATAGCTGTTCCATCCCCAGACAAAGTTGAGGTACTTCCGAACCTGAATGTGGGAGGATAGTAGCGCAATTATATAGCAAAAGTTATAAATCCAACCCAGCTGTATAAGATCAAGGTCTATATTACTTATATAGAAGAAGGAAATACAAATAAAAAAAGGGACGGTTTTGCTTATTCCCGCAAAAAAATAGGATCGGAAGTTAAACTTTGCCTGCATCAGGATCAGGTTGTGCGTATGGAAGATCAAAAAAGGAGTGAAATAAACATGTATCCTAAGCAACTTAGATAGTCCCGGTGCGCCAAAAACCGATTCAGCATACGGAGCAAGGGCATAGGTGGAGAGCATTAAGATTAGTGTGAGAATGATATTTTGTTGGAGGGAACTCATCTGTATTTCACCATCCTGATTTGTATCGGATACCAGAAATTTGATCAGCCCATTTTGCAGATAGCCGTTGCGCGACAGTTCAATAATAGTGACTATCGTGATAAAAAGAACCCATATCCCAAATGATTCCGGGGAGTAGATTCTTACCAAAATCATAAATCCCAAGAAACCGACCAAAAAATCAATTGCCTTGTGCATCATAGTGAAAAAGCCACTAGTCAACCAATAGTTTTTGGGTGTCATGGTTTTTTGCGCTTAATGGACATATAGGTATCAAGGACAGAAGCGGCTCCCTTCTTAAAGCTAAATTGGGAGGATCTTTCTATTCCCTTTTCGATTAGGTCTTGACGCAGGGATTTATCTGTAGCCATGCGTAAAATGGCTTCGCTGATGGAAGCAGTTTTTTTTGGATTGATCAGAAGTGCCGCTTTCCCTGCCACGCTTGGCATGGAAGAGGTGTTGGATGTGATCACGGGACACTTGCAGGCCATTGCTTCCAGAATGGGTAGCCCAAAGCTTTCTCTTAATGAAGGATAGATAAATGCTTTCGCACCGCTGTAGAAAAAAGGGAGTTCCTCGTTGGCAATATATCCGGGGAGATGTATTCTGTCCAATAGTACCAAGGCATCGATACCGGAAAGTAAGTTCTCCAGTTCTTTCCTGCCAAAATCAGGAATTACAATTCCGAAAGAAAGTTTGTTGGCCTTTTCGAGAACAAGAAGGGACTGAAGCAGCCCCACCATGTTTTTTTTTGGATCTGTATTTCCTAAAAAGAGCATGTATGAATCAGGAAGTCCGTATTTTCTTTTTATCCCCTCTACCGCTTCAGCTGATTGTGGTTTAAAATGAACTGCCACTCCGTTGTTGATTACCTTGACTTTTCCCAGCGGGAAATTGAAATGCTTTTCGATTACTTCCTTTTCATAAGGAGACACAGTATAAATGGTGTGGCAACGGTTTACTATACGGGGAACAACCCATCTTCTGTATAGATTGCCAAATCGCTGATACAAGGTGCCCAGCTTCAGCTGAAATTGCTCCAGATAGATGATGTCATGCAAAGTCAGGACTAAGGGGATTTTAAGAGCCAGCGGTGCGGTATTGCTTGTGCAGTGTAATAGGTCAAGCTTATATTTTCGTACGGCTTTAGGGAGAAAATATTGCTCCCAGATAGGGTAGGGGGATTTTCGAAGAGGAATGATTTTGAAATTCTTCGTTTCGGTGATTGTCTGTGTGTCTTCATCCGGATTCACAAAAATGAAATACTGGTTTGTATGGTCTATACGCTGAAGATTTTTGATCAGCTGTACGGCTACTAAATCCATCCCGTGTTTATTCGTCCGGAAGATCCGCTGGGCTTCTATACCGATTTTCATGATTTTCTGGTTACTGTCTGCTGTAATTTTAAAGTGATTGACCAATTGACATATTAGCCAAAACCTGTCAGGTTTACACCATCAATTTTTGATGAATATGTTGGTTTTTGTGGTTTATGCCAGCAAAACCTGACAGGTTTACTCGGTACTTATTGCCCTTAGCATAACACTAGTTGAGGTTTCTGATTACTTTGGCAGGAACACCGCCTACCAATGTATGGGGAGGGACATCCCGCGTTACCACAGCTCCCGCGGCTACTACTGCTCCTTTCCCGATTCGCACGCCTTTCATTATCATGCAGTTCATAGTGATCCATACATGGTCTTCTATTACAATTGGTTTGCGTAAGATCCCGGTGCCGGCAGCATCCACTGGGTGAAAGTCATCGTCAATGATGATAGAATAAGGGCCGATGTTCACATGCTTTCCGATTATGACGGATTCACTTACAGATAGGTGGGCACCGTTTATGAACGAATTGCTTCCGATCTCTAGACAGGCATTCCGTTTGACAAAGATTTTGGAGCGCTGAAATACTGACCATAGTTTCACATGATCCCCAAAAATGATCCTGCCCTTGTTTTGTACCTGAGGTCTTCCTTTTACCATCAGCATCTTCCCCATCACGGAATTTCGGGAAAAGTACCAGCGAGCCATTAGAAGCTGTCTGACACCGGAAATAGAATAACCTATCATATTGCCCAATCCTGAAGGTTCTCCTTCTTGTTCAAGCTGACTTTGCTTGGTCTTTAATTTAGCATAGATTGTTTTAAGCATATTCGATAGCTTTTAGAATTTATGCATGGTAGAGTTACGTTGTCCCACTATCCTATATGTCCCTGGATTACCTTCCTGTAATACGGGGTGGTCATGTACAGAAGGATTTTGAATATTCCAAATGCATGCAGCCAATAAGGCTTTTGCAAGTCTCCATTTACCTTGTATCAGGTAAGCAACCAGGTTTTTGGGTAAAGCGACCAGTCCAAAAAAAAGTAAACTTGCCACCCTATTCAGACCCGTCCTGTTTCTTCGTGTGAAAATCAATCTTCCCCTGTTGATATAATAAACCTTCATAGGACTGAATATTCCCACAGTCATGGATTCCTTGTGATACACCGTAGAGCTACCCACATAATATATGCTATAGCCGGCACGCTTAATCATCTCGGTCCAATCATGCTCTTCATAATAGAGAAAATAAATATCAGGAATTAATCCGACTCTTTTCACTACCTCAAATGGAACCATCATAGCCGCGCCGTGGACTAGCTGGGTTTCCGTAATCTGATCGCATTGGCCGATATCTTCTTCTTCGCCGCCATGCACTTTTCCCCGTACAGTGAGGGAGCTAACACCGTCAGAGCCTCCCCATTGAATGGTGTTTTGATTGGGACTATGATAATATTTTATCTTTGGAGAAGCTGAACCTATGTTTGGGTTTTGCTCAAAGATGGTAACCAGAGGTTCCAAAAACCCAGGTGTCACCTCGGTGTCATTGTTTAGAAACATGAGATACTTTCCTTTTGCTACACTGATTCCAAGGTTATTTCCTCCGGCAAAACCCAGATTTTCCTTACTCCTGACCAGTTTGACCCAAGGAAACCGTTTTTGAAGTCCCTGAAAATCCCATTTGTCGGATCCGTTGTCCACTACTATGGTTTCCGTATTGTAGTAGCTAATCTTTTCCAAAGAATGCAGAAGTTCTTCTGTAAGTTTGCTTTGATTAAAATTAACGGTGATTATGGAAACAAGCGGAAGGGTAAGTAGTGATGGCACAGGCTAAAATATAGTTCCTGACTGAAAAGTATAAAAATAAATATGATTATCCGCTTTTCTACCACTAAAGCATTTGTCGGTAAAGTTTATCATATGCCATTTTGGCCGGCATCGCAATGGCGGGCCATTCCTTCCTACCGGCCATTTCGGACAATCCTAAAAAAAACACTTTTTTCAGGTTATCGTTGCGGGTTTAAGGGTAAATTTGTTTAGTATGTGCATTTCTTAGTCATCTGTTAGGATTAGGCATAAATTAACTTAAACTTCCCTTTCGGAATGTACAAGCTTACCCTTTCGACAATTTTAGCTTTTTATTTATGAATTATAGTGCAGAAATCTTAAGATCATGGTTCTAATTGATTTTGTGCTTTTAGCTGTTTCTATGTTGCTTTTGTTTTATGCTTCTTTTGTTTCCATTTCTATTTTGGTTGTGGCTTTGCAAACGGCGCGCGCTACAGGGGAACTACCTGCCGGTAATCAAGAGGTAGACATAGCCTGTGTGATAACCGCTTATAAGGATGTTGAAATTGCCCTTCCCTTGATAGCGTCGATTTTAGCCCAGAGCCATGCAGATTTTCATATTTACCTGATTGCAGACCGTTGCCTTCCACATCCTGATTTGCCTGTCGATGGTAGGTTGACCGTGCATTATCCTGAGACAGCTCTCAATTCCAAGCTTGCTTCATTAAAAAGAGGACTAGATCTGCGGGTAAGGCCCCATGATGCGGTTTTGGTATTGGATCCGGACAACTTGCTGCATCCGGATTGTCTGCGCTACCTGGCAATATCTTTTGGCGAAGGAAATAAGGCAGTTCAGGGAAGGCGTACGGCGAAGAATTTAGACACTACTCTGGCATGTTTGGATGCGCTTGGTGAAATCTACTATAATTTCATCCATAAGGAACTCCCGTATTTATTGGGTTCTTCTGCTGTCATAGCGGGCTCGGGGATGCTTATAGAGATGGACATATTCGAACAGTATTTAGCTGATTTTGATTTGAACAACCCATCAATCATATTGGCTGAGGACAAGATTTTGCAAAATAAGTTAGTGGGTAGAGGATATAAAATAGCCTATCAGAAATCGGCCCTGATTTTTGATGAAAAATCAAGCCATGGAGATCAGGTACAGAAGCAGCGGACGCGTTGGCTCAAGTCTTACTTTGATCATCTCAAGGATGTCTGGTCCCTGCTGTGGGCCAAACTGGCTAAGTTGGAATGGAATGGTATTTATTTTGCCCTCATGACCTCTACTCCGCCGCTGATTTTTTTGGCCGGGGGGTTAGTGCTTACACTGAGTTATGGTTTGTTGACAAACCCCCTTGTTTTGCTTATTTCACTGGTCGTGGTATGTTTGACCGCTACTAATTGGGTGATGGCATTGGTTTGCTCCCATACACCGCTGCTAATTTGGAAAGCATTGCCTTTTGTTCCTGTATTTGCGGGGATTCAGGTGCTTTCACTCTTCGGGTTTAAGGCCGTTAAGTCAGACTTCGGAGTCACCAAACATGATAAATTACTTACGTTTGACCAAGTGTGGCAAGAAAGAAAAAACGACTTCCCCGATCTAAAAAAATAAGTCTTTATGAAAGTGCCTCTTGGACCTGACGACGTAAGAAAACTGCCGATAGTGATCATTTCGATGTCCAGATGGGATTCGCCGATATCCTCTGCATCCTGGTCTTTAGCCAAGGAATTTGGCAAGCATAACCGCGTTTATTATGTAGATTATCCATACACTTTCTCAGAATGGTTTAGGGGACGCAAACTTCCTGCTATACAAATGCGCCGGCGGGCATTGCTCAGGGGGAATTCACAGGTAAGAACAATTTATGAGTACACTGATGGGATTGTAAAGGCTATTACCCCTACTTTGGTGTTCCCTGTAAACTGGCTTAGGAAGGGCTGGGGATACAATTTGCTGTCGGATATCAATGACCGCATACTTGCCAAGGCTATCCGAAAGACCCTTGGGGAAGAGAATGTAGGCCAGTACCTTTTTCTCAACTCGTTCAATCCGACGTATTTGGCAAACTATAAAAAGTATCTGAATCCAATACTTGCTATTTACCAATCCAGAGATGCCATCGGAGCTATTAATGCATATACGCGTAAACACGGGGCTTACAGGGAGATTCAGGCGATCAGGAGCTACGATATGGCGATAGCGACTTCCCAGAACCTCAGCAAGGATCTGACACAATCCAGCGGGAAGACTGTGAGTATTTTTCCAAATGGCGGCGACACGGAACTGTTTAAATCAACATGGCAGACTGCAGGAGAGATTCCCGATGAGCTGGCGCATATTCGTACGCCTATCATTGGGTACACGGGCAATATATGTCAGCGAATAGATTATGTGCTGCTTAAAAAAATAGCTGAGGCGCATCCTGACAAAACCCTAGTGCTGGTGGGACCGAGGGAGGATAAGATTTATACGGATATAAATCTGGACCGAATCCCAAATCTACTATTCACAGGGCCCAGAAAGCTGGAAGAGTTGCCGCGCTATCTTCGGTATTTCGACTGTGCTATCATTCCGTTTTTGATCAATGAGTTTACCAGAAGTATCTATCCTCTGAAAATAAATGAGTACCTAGCTGCCGGAAGAGCTGTAGTGACGACGGATTTTTCACCCGATATCATTGATTTCAGCGAACATATTTATCTTGCTACCGACCACAGGAAATTTCTGAAATTGATTGACCGGGCTATAGAATCCAACAGTAGCTCTGTGTGTCGGGAGAGGTATGATGTAGCCAAGTCTAATTCTTGGGAAAACCGGGTACGTGATTTTTGGGGAATGGCATCGAAGTGCTATGCAGCATTAAAACTATAGCAGCATATGATAGAGATTTTGGTTGTATCCATGTTGTTTCTGAGCTTCTATGCCTATGTAGGGTATGGTATACTTTTGTTTTTCTTGGTCAAGATCAGAGGCGGTGAAAAAGAAATGTATCCGGGAGGGTATTTCCCCTCTGTTTCTTTGGTAATACCCTGCTATAACGAAGGGGAGATGCTGCGTGATAAATTACGGAATACACTGGCCCTTTTGTACCCGAAGGAAAGGCTGGAGATAATTTGTATCTGCGACGGATCGGACGATGGTTCCCAGTATATACCATTGGAATTTGAAGGGGTGATAACCATGCATTCTCCTGAGAGAAAAGGCAAACTGGCAGCGATGAAGCGTGCAGTGGCCAGGGCCTCCGGAGAAATCCTGGTTTTCTGTGATGCCAATACCGTACTTAACCCCGAGGCTGTTTCCAAGCTGGTACTTCCATACCGGAACAGTAAGGTAGGCGCTGTATCGGGAGAGAAATCAATTATTTCGGAAAAAACAAGTGATGCAAGTACCGGAGGGGAAGGAATGTATTGGAAATATGAATCATTTCTAAAGAAATACGACAGTTACTTTTATACATTGGTCGGAGCTGCCGGCGAACTGATGAGTTGCAGAAAAGAACTGTTTCTGGAACTTCCTGATAATACTATCTTGGATGACTTCATGCTTTCCATGAAAATAGCCGAAGGGGGGTATAGGGTGAAGTACGTGCCTGAGGCCTCTGCTTCGGAGTATGCCAGTGCAAATATTAAAGAAGAGACAAAGCGGAAAATTAGAATTGCGGCAGGGGGTTGGCAGAGCATGTTTCGCCTACGGAAGGCTATCAATCCCTTTCATGATCCCTTACTTGCCTTCCAGTACATTAGTCACCGGGTGCTGAGATGGGCAATCATACCTTTTGTATTAGTGGCCTTATTTGGTCTGAATCACTTCCTGGCGATATATAGAGCCAGCTTGATTTGGACAGTGCTGTTGGGAATGCAGTATGCGTTTTATCTGTTTGCTCTGATCGGAAATATGCTTCAGGACAAAAGGGCACCTTTTAAAGGGTTTTTTCTCCCCTATTATTTTTGTGTTATGAACTATTGCGCCATTATGGGATTTTTCAGATGGGTAAGGGATGAGCAGCCGGCTACATGGGAAAGGGCTGTCCGGGCCGACGAAACAGATTAGCCTGTTGGCAATACAGGATTGTCGGCTCCTGCTAAGTGTTTTTGGGGTTTATCCATATTAGCTGCCAGAAATATTGCCCCCCAGGTGAAGTAGATGATTATGTTGATTGGGAACTGCCCTATAATCGGATTCCCGTATGCGGCCACAGCGATTCCTGCAAACCCTGAATTCAACGCCATCATATACTGTCTCAGCATAGGGTCATTCAAGGAAAAAGTGACCGCAAATCCTTTAAAAAGGATATACAGTATCATGATAACGTGCAGTGTTAGCCCTATTATTCCCGTTTCTGCCCAAATTCTTACATACCAACTGTCATTAGGGGTGTTTGCAAGAAAAGTATTTGGGGAGAAACGCTGTCCCCAAGAACCGGAAGTTCCAATACCCCCTCCCAATGGTCTGGTAGCTAAGTATTGTTTAAATTTTAACTGGTTTTCGAGCCTTACCTGCAATGAAGCATCCTTAGGGTTCAGCGCAGTACGCATCCTACGGAGCTGGTAGTTTTCATTGCCTATAGTGGTGAACTTCAGAAACATAAATATCCCCAACAAGAAAACGCCGCCAACCGCAATGCTCTTTAGGTTTTTGGTAGATATTAAATAAGCCAAAGCTCCCCCTATCACCACAAAAAATGCACCTCGTGTTCCGCTTAAGGCCATGGCGTACAGGCATATGAACCCGATTAGGGCCAAGATTACCCTCTTTCTGGCAGAGAAAGGCCCCAATGCAAGCAAAAAAGCCACAATAGCACCATATCCCATCGTGGCACCGAACTGACCTGAGTCAGAAAGGAAAGAAAATGCCCTAAGCACACCGAAGAGTACATGTGTCCGTATGGGGCCTGATGCTAACCACCGGATTTCCCATTCATCCAGACCCAGGAAAATTTGCTTAAAGCCCCAGAAGGAAGCGACTAAACAGCAGATTAGGGTCAAGTGGGTAAAATAATACACCTGCTTTTTATCTTTCAGGTAAAGCAAAAGAAAGAAAACACTTAAAATTTGATAGATGGATACCGCCCGGACTGCGTAGAACCAAGCGACTTTACTTGTAGCCTCGGGATTGAAAATCTCCAACACCGTAAATCCCAACCAGATAATACTGA
The DNA here is from genome assembly GCF_014838715.1 of Algoriphagus sp. Y33. Taxonomy (NCBI): domain Bacteria; kingdom Pseudomonadati; phylum Bacteroidota; class Cytophagia; order Cytophagales; family Cyclobacteriaceae; genus Algoriphagus; species Algoriphagus sp. Y33. The sequence goes on from NZ_CP061947.1 coordinate 1,420,620, forward strand.
TCCACAGCAAGCTACTGTTGAGGTTAGAAACAGCCGGTTTTTCCCTTGAGAAGAGGGCGATGATAATAGAGAAGAACAATAGCAAGTCAACCCCAAGTCCCAGAGGTAAATCCAGGTATCTGATAATTCCGTTTACAAAAAAAGAAACGATCAAGGTGGTGTATAAGCCATACATGGGCTTAAGGTAAATCATTCTCCCAAAGAAAAATAAGACAACCAAAGCCGACAGAACAGCAAGAACCATCACCTCATATCTGAAAATGGCATATCCCAATACCAAAGCCAGTATGGATGAAACAGCGATGTGTTTTAGGGGCAAAGTGGTTTTTAAAACTTCCAAAGATCCGGTCTGGTTAGTAATAGGTAAGCCGCTTGACTTATGCGCCTGTATATTCTCTTATATAAACTGCGTCCACATTAGTCAGGAGTATAGTAGGCTTTGATCCTGTGGATGTTTCTATCATTTCTACAAATTTAGAATAGTTAGGCTTCCACACTACCCCGGCATCCAGGACCATAAGATTCCAGTCTGTCTGCTGCAGCATGTCGAAAGAGACATGCTTCTCCTTCCAGTACGGATGTAGTATGAATAGGATATCAGTTCCTTTGTACAATGGTGCGTGTGTCGGCAACAAACCGGAGACGTCTTTCGCATGATAATAGGTGTCCACGCTATAGTGAAGTCCTCCTTCCATAATTCCGGAATGGAGGATGTGCCCCCTGTATTGTTTTTGGGCAAGAAAGGCCAATAGGGATTCCACTAATTTAAGATTAGCCGGATTTTCTTCTTTCAGCAGTAGCCCGATAAGGAAAGGACTGTTTTTGGATGTTTTGCTTCTTCTGAGATTAAGCTCATTAAGCCAATATTCAAAGGCTACTTTATCTTTTTCGCTGTAAGGTTTATCGGTATTTGGTGCCGGAAAAGTCCCTGCTACCTTCAAGCCCGTAATTTCTTCTGCTCTTGCGGTATCACGCAAGGAAGAATTGGTGATAAGCTTTACAACGAGAAAACTCAATACAAGTAGGTTGCCAAACAGAAAGCTTGCGATAACCAGGATTTTCCTTTTGGAACTCCGGGCATTTGAGGGGAAAAAGGGAGGATCGACCACTACCTGGGATTGGGCAAGTTTGAAGTTTTCCTTTTGAATTTTTGCCTGGTTTAAACCGTGGATAATGGCTAAATACTCCCTTTCATGGATGTCAACCTCACGTTCCAGCCGGTTAAGCTCAGCACCTAAGGGAGCAAATTCATCTATCCGTTTGTCTATTTCTTTCACTGCTTTTACCGTGATATCCGAAGCGGCAAATTGTTTTTCTTTTTCGATGTAAAGTTTCAGCCATTCCAAGAGCAGGTCATTCATAGGTACTCCGTCTACACTGAAGTCCTGCTGATAAAGTCTGTTTATCTTCTCGTTAATCTCTACATTAAGCTTGTTGATGTCGGCTTTTAACTGGGCTGTTTGGCCTGGGTCACTTCCTGTCATGGTGCTAAGCTGCACACGTAATCGGGAGACCTGATTTCTGGCTAGGGAGATGCTGTCAAGCACTTCTGAACGCCCGATATTCTGCTTCAAGCGTTCTTCCAACTTTATCAGGCCTGCTTCTGCGCCCATAGCCAGCTGGTAAGCATTGCTCTGCTCGGCTTCTACTTCCTTACGGTATAAGTCTAGACTCTTGCCCTGCTCGTAATAGTTCATAATCCTGTTTACCGAAATAAACTCTTTCAGACGCTGCTCTGAATCATTGAGGCTTTCCAAGACTACTCCCAGCTGTGATTGGAAATATTCCACGCTGCTTGCAGTCTCATTGTAGCGAAGTTCACCATACCGCTTGAGGTATACCTCGCCCAGAAATTTCACAGTATGGAAAACGATCCCCGGGTCATCCAGATAGTATGATATTTCTATCATATCACTGTTTTTTTTCCGGTCTACGCGAACCCGTTCAAGAATTTTATCCACGCCGTAATGGGGATGGTTTTCCAATAAATAGTGGAATGGGCTATCGTAATTCTCATCCATGTATCGGATAATGTTAGCTAAGGTGAGGTCAGGGTTTTCTGCGACACGTATCTTATTTTTAAGCTCATCGGAAATATGGAGCTTAAGTTCTTCCATGCTTTTTTCGGAGATGATCGCCGGGTGGGGTTCCGCCATCGAGAGGTGCTGCGCAAGCAGCCTTAGGCTTACCTCTTCGATGGATTTTCTGGAACTGATCAATGAAATGATGTTATCCATCAAATTATTGGAGGTAAAGAAATCGATTTTTAGTGACTCGGTCAGATCCGCACTTTTCCGTGTGGATATTCCGGTGTAGATCACCATATGTGAATCATAGATCTTTCCGGAGCCGGCTGTCAGCAGTATCACTACCCCGGACAGCAGTAGGGGGAATATCAGGAAGAGGTAATAGTATTTCCTCAAATACCAAATCAGATGCTTTATCCGGATCATTTTTTTAAATCATAAAGTTTAATCCCCAGAAATGACTCCAGGTTGTGAAAGGCAACCATAAACTCACCGTAGGACTTATAGTATTTCTCGCTGGCTATCGCTTTGATTTCAGCGATTCTGGTGTACTCGGTGAAGCTCACCTGATTGTCTCTTAGTCTGAGTGCAGATAGTTGTTCACTATTTTTCGCCTGTTCAAAGTAGGTGTGTTGATCTATCATGACCTTCTGGGCCACCAGGAGATCAAAGTAATTTTGGATTACCCCCTGCTCTACGGTCAGTTTTATTTCTTCTGCCTTACTTTCAAAAGTCTTGATTTCTGATTTGGCCAGTTTGATGCGGTTAGGCCGGGAAACAAATTCGTACAAAGGAAGATTTAGACTTAAACCATACCGGTAGCCGGTGGACAGGGTGTTTACAGTGGACTCGTTTACCCCGGCAATGAATACCCCTTGATTTCCGGCTGCCACATTGGCGAATGCCTGGATATGGTTTGTCCAGAATTTCTTTTGCAAGATCAATCTCTCAGTTTCCGTTACACTTTGGTGGACAGCAGTCTGTACGCTTGGGCTATAGGAAATGGCAATTTGGACTAAACTGTCCAAAGAAGGTAACTGTCCTGATATATCTTCGAACAGATTAAACCCTTCTATACCTCCAGCAAAGGGCTCTTTTTCGGTTTGTTGGGCATGCAGTGCCTGCATTCCCATGGACGACATCCAAATTGATGCACAAATTAAAGGCAACGTGATTCTCATTATACATTTTCTTTTTGAAATAAAGCAGGTAAGGTCATCAACAGTATTTTAAGATCCAGCCATAAGCTGTAATTATCTGCATAATGATTGTCCAGTCCAATTCGCTCCTCCTCCGACATAATGCTTGATTTGCCTCTTTTGGTCACCTGCCAAAGTCCGGTGATTCCGGCAGGGGCAAGAAATCTCTTAGAGAACTGGTCAGTAGTCAGCTTTTCAGCTTCATAAACCGGGATTGGCCTATTCCCAACTATTGACATATCTCCTTTGAATACATTTAGTAATTGGGGTAGCTCATCCAGACTGCTGTTCCTTAAAAACTTTCCCAATTTAGTGATTCTCGGGTCTTCAGAAAGCTTAAAGAAGGTAGAACCTCCGCCTTTATTGGATGCCCTGTAGATTGTTTCACAGATCTGTCTACCCGTCTTGTCATAAAGCGGGTTTTCGCATGACTGGGAATATTGCCGGCAAATTTCACATTTCTCAAAGAGGTAGGAGGGGAGCCCGGATTTGGAATGCCCGTCGGACTTGGAGTATTGGTTCAAGTGCCCCAGATTTTTCAGTTTACTTTCAGCATCGGGAACCATTGTTCTGAATTTATAAAAAGAAATGATATCCCAACCTCTTCCTACCCGCTTTGACCTGTAGAATATCGGCCCTTTAGACTCCATTCGTATCAGCAATGCAATAGTCAGAAATAAAGGCGACAATAGCAATAAGGCTAAACCTGAGACAAGAATGTCAAATATCCGTTTGCCCAACGGGATTCTATAGATCCGGTCTATCGGAATGGAAGTCTGCTTATCCGTAAAAGAATGTCGCAAAGGGGGATTGGCAATCAGTTTTTTTATGGCTGTATTCAGGCCCCCTTCAAGAAACTTTCCTGTAAGGTATAGGCTGCTGATGCCATTTTTGACCGCATTCTTTTTATCCTCAAAATCAAAATGCTCCCATACCACACAGATCTGGAAGCCGTCCCGAGTGGAATAAGGTCGGATCTTATTTAAGGTATTGATGAATTCAGGACTTTTCAGATCCCCATAGACAAATACAACAGCAACATGTGATATAGTTCTGATACGCTGTACAAAAGACAGTGTGTCATTATAGGTTTCAATCTCGAAGTCTTCTTTTAGGGATTCCAATATCCTTTCTGGTAAATAGGGATTGGGATTAATGAAAACTAACTGGTTTTTCATAACTTGTCGAAATTGTACCTAGTGAAAAACCGGTCTATACGAAGGGATAGTTCTGACATATTAAAGGGTTTGATAAGGAAATCATCTGCACCAACATTGAACGCTTCTATCCTACTGGCGGCGGTCTCTTCTCCTGACAGTACAATCAACAGGATGTGATTGAGATAATTGAACTTTCTGATTTCTTGGATAAACTCTATTCCGCCCATCACCGGCATATTTAGATCAATTATAATTACATCAGGCACATTTCCTTCGAGTATGTAGCTTAATCCTTCAAGTCCATTTAGTTTTATGGTGACCTCGTATGTCGATTGGAATTTATTTTTCAATAATACTCCGATTAAGGGTTCGTCATCAACTAATAACAATTTTCTTTTTTTGGCTTGAACTTCCATAATAGTAGGGATTGGGGGGTAAAAAGATGATCAGCTTGGGGAGCACAGGTTAAGTTTAAATCAATATAAAGTGATTTGCCAGTCCTGGAATTAAGTTCTAACTATTAAATATAGTTAGTTGGGCAAATATATGTCTTATTAAGAACAAGTTTCAAACCGCCCACCATTTAATTTTGTTTAAAAGCCGTTAGACAAAAATATGTTTGTTTTTAAAAATTAATTTAGTATAAAAATAAGATTTTTAAATTGAACTATATGAGTAAATATAGGATTATTTGAATTAATTTGTATACTTTAGTGGATTTTTATACAAAGATCGGTGAAGGCAAGATTTTTGTGAGGTAGGACGGTTTGCTTTTTATGACTAGTGCAAATCTGTTGCTACTGTTTTTCCGTTAATGTTATAAATAATGTTTTTTATATATATAAAAATAATGTTTAAATAAATATTTAACTATTTACATATATAGTTCAAAGATGTCTTTATTATTTTATATTCCAGAATTTAGCATTTCATTTACATGAATATGCTGTACATTTATATTTTGCCACACAGGGATTTTTTTGACGTATTGTGTATTTAGTTTAACCTGTTTAGTTTGGCGAGGTCCTTATGTTGCTCTACATCAGTCTTCATTTTTTTATGAAGTGATTCAAAACTTTAAACCTATGACGTGGAAGAAAGTAATAGAAAATGACCTGAACATGCTTGCAAACACATGTAATGAGGTAATCTCCCGGATCGGACTTCTGCTTCTTATTAATTTTTCAAACCGTTTTTATTTATAAGTGCCGGTTTATTACCCAAAGCACTGTAAACTATGATGTAGTCGTACAGGGGAAGTCTATCTGGAGGATCAGGGAATGCTGAAAAATGCCAATAATGGGCCAAAAGCCATCATTTTGAATGATTAACCCATTTTTCATGCGGACGGTTTTTCGGTAGGAGCAAGCTTTTGGACGACATGAGGTCTTTATCTATGCGTCAGAAAATCTCAAAATCGAGATTTTTAGGCTAGACTCAGCCATACCATCTTCTACGTTGGCCTCATTCGAGGTATACCCAAACATCTTCACGCGGCTGCCTTGAATCCGGCATACCTAAGACTTTTTCAGCACGCACTGCCTAAATCAGGGGAAAGCACTTAACAGAAGGTATTCCCTTGGTGTTGAGTCATTGGTAGATCGGTCCAATCTGTCTCCAAACTATCTAAGTGATCTGCTTGGATTACATCCCGGGAGGAATACCGGGAACTTTATTCAGGATAAATTAAGTGAAAAAGCTAGGGATCTACTATTCACTACTAGGTTTTTAGTAACTGAGATAGCCTTTCAACTAGGTTTCGAGTATCCACAATCTTTTAGCAGATTATTCAAAACCAAGAGGGATGCTCCCTTGGAATTCACAAAAATCGTTCAATAAAAAAGTGGTTGTCTCATGAGTATAGGGTTTCTTGTCAGGCTGAGTAAGAAAAATTTAAGATTTACAAAAGAATAATGACAGTAAGTGATTTTAGGAACAAAGTTGGGCCACCCTGAGCGGAGTCGAAGGGTCATCGACTCCGGACTCGGACTGACGCAACATTTGAACAGTTATTTGAATTCCGTCATTGGTAGCGAAGGCGAAGCCTTTTATGCGCTAATTAAGTCCATTTCGACTTCCCGCCACAGCGAGGCAAGCTGCTCAATGTGAAATTATGAGTTATGAGACAGCCTCTCTGTTATAAATTTCTATAAGCTAATATTCCGCCGATAGTATTTCGGACTTTCGAAAAGCCTTTGGATTCCAGGAATTTTTTAGCATTCATACTTCTCGCTCCTGAGCGACAGTGAACTACGATTTCAGTATCCTTATAATCTTCCAACTCTGTAAGTCTAGTCGGGAGGTCTGCCAATGGGATATTTTTGGCTCCCAAGTTGTCATCATCGTATTCCCATTCTTCTCGAACGTCTAGAAACACAAACTTTTCGTTGTTATCCAATCTGGATTTTAGGTCTTCTACAGTGATATCTTCCATAATTTATTTAACTAAAATTCTATACGATTGCATGCCGGATTCAGTGGTCAAATTAAGCACATACACTCCAGGCCGCTGTCCGTTAAAATTAACAATTTCTCCTTTGGATGAAAGTTGACGCTCAAGAAAAATCTCTCTTCCAAAGGAATCAAAGATTCTTGTTTCACTAAACCTCCCTTCAAGGTTAAGAAGTGTCTCCACAGGGTTGGGATAAATCCTGATGTCTTCCTCTTCCACAGGAACTTCTTCAAAAGGAGCCTCCATGCTAATGTGTGGTCTAATCATCAATGAGCCACGTATTTCCTCATTTTGGATCCACGCCCCGACTACATTGTAGAACAGCTTGTCTCCGGTGTCATTTACCTTGTCCAGTCCTACGTGGAGGAAATCATTGGTGAATTGTGTGAAACCTACGTAGAAGTCCCCATCCACAAGGATATTGGTGTCAAGAGAATAATAAAGGAACTCCTGCCCGGCTTCTTTCACCGGTATAAGATCTTCCTTTCTGAAAATTGGGGCTTCGTCCAAATCTTTCCACACATTGATATCCACTGCCTGATTGGCTTGCTTGGCATTGGTGAAATTGATGGATATTCCCTTGATGTACACTTCCTCAGGCGTAGTATATTTCACGGCCAACTGTCCGGAACGCTGATTGATTCCGGCGGCATAGTCAGCGGAACCATTGTCATAGGCAAAATAGTCCAAGAGTGGGAATGATGTCCTTACGGTATCATTTAACTCATAATTTACACCTGAAAAGTAAGTGGTATCCCCGGCTACTACTTCATAAAGTAATTCATCCCCAGAGGTGATTGAAGAGATAATCTCCAAGGTAGTTTCGTTCTTTGGAACTGGTATTTCATCAACTTCCCTACTTTCAAACACCCTCCGCTCTAGTGCATTCGGTACTGGGTTGAATGGGGTGTTGAGATTGATGGGAGTGGAAGGCATCGTAGAAGAGTCTCTGATGACGATGGAGTATTCCATTGCACGAAAGCGATTTTCCAGATTGTAGAATTCATTCTGTATACTGCTCCAAAGCCCGCCTTGATTTGCTTCTAGCAGGGCGAAAGGATAGGCACCATAATCTCCGATTCTAAGTTCATTGGTTCTGGTAAGGCTTCTGTCCCTATAGCTTAGATCTGAGCTGCTTCGGCCGTCGTTCAGGTAGATGTAGTCAAGTAACCAGCTGTCAAATGGTCCGGATTGTCTGCCTTCTGCATAGAACCGGAACTGAAAAGAGTCATGTTGCCATTCAGGAATAATTTGCACAATTTCCTGATTGAATACATCGGTGTCAATTCCTACCCCTCCCGGCTGGCTCCAAATTGTAATCCAACTTCCTTCGGGAGTTAGAACCTGAAGTGTCAATTGGTCTCCCTCATCAGGAAGCTCAGCCCTTCCGGCCGCCTGCCAAAAGAAACTTAAAAATAAGCTTTCCTTGTCTGATGAATTTAACGAGCTTAGGTCAAATGGCTTAGACGTAAGGTAGTCTGTTTCTCCTTGGTCTCGTTCGGATAAAGAGTAGGGATTACCGTTTGCGCCTACACCATCCAGTAGGATCATTCCAATGGACGGGGCATTCAGTCCTATCGTTTCTGTGTAGGAGGCTCCCGAAACAGTCCATTTCAGCGTGTCAATTCCTTGCGAAAAATCATCCCAGAATGGGAGCGTATTGTTTTCCAGAATTCTTCCTTGCTGAGCTGATGGATTCTGCGGTTTTATTTTTTGATTCTGAATAGGAGCAAACTCCACCAATTGACCATAGGCCAAAGTCGAAATAAATAGTGCTGTAGCCAGCCCTACCATTCGAAGTATATGGAGCGTATTCAGCATTCAGCTTAAAAATTATCTTTAGCAATCCAAAGATCTACCAATTCACCGGTTTTTACTTGTCTGGACGCAGGGGGGGATTGCCTCAAAACTTGTCCCGCACCTACCGAGTCGGTCTCTAGGTAGTATTTATTACCCACTCTTAGACTTGAGCCTAAAATCATAAATTCAGCATCAACCTCGTCCATTCCTTTCAGATCAGGTACTGCAAGTATTTGATTGCCCAATCCATCACCCACTACCAAATCCACTCGCGCGCCCTTTGGGATTTCAAAACCTTCCTTCACAGTCACTCCTCTGTATTTTTGCTCCAGCACCACATTGATCCCGATGTCCGGAACATATACAATATCACCTCGTTCAAGGCCCATATTTGCCAAAATCTCCTGCACATTCTTTAAAGGGGTGTTCACCAAATTTGGCATTTTGAGCATCGGAGGGTTTTTGGCATTCAAAGTAAGATAAACCGTTTTACCACTCTTCACCTGAGAATTTGCTTCAGGAATTTGCTTCAATATGGCAAAAGTCTTGAGGTCTGTATTGAATCCTGAGTCTAACGACACGTCGTATTGAAGGCCTGCACGATCCAGAATATCCACACCTTCATCGAAGGTATAGCCTGATAAATCAGGAACCGATACCGACTCACCATGATTGGTGTACATAGGAAGGTATATTTTCAAAAAAAGGAAGCCCAGTAAAACTGAAATTCCGATAATCACGAGGAGGTTAATTAATATCTTTTTCAAAAGGGGAGCTGAATGAAATATCTGAGAAATTTTAAAGGTTAAACCTGAAATAAGCATTAGCAATTCTGCGCCATGGCACACAAGTTATAAAGGTCTTTAATTGCTTCAAAATCAGCTGCTAGCATACTGAGTCATAGTACCGCCGGGAAGAAGTCTCCAAACAGTCTGATTTTTTTGCAATTATAGCTCTAACTACTAAGCCTAATGCATAATCCACGTTAAAGATAAGAGGGAATTCAATCCCTACAAAAAAGGATTACCCTAATACCGCTGAATTCCATTGGCAAAAAATAAGCCGAAGAGGTTTTCATTGGCATATTTTTGATTAATTAATAATCAACTTCCTGGTGTCCTGAATGGTATTGCCGGTTATTTTCACAATAAAAACACCTTTGGAAAACAGTTGTGTGCTAAAGGAATAAGTTTGATTTAGCGTGTTTGGATATTCAATTTCTTGAACCACAGCTCCTGTACTGGAAATGATTTGAATAGTCATGTCCTCATAATTAGTCAAATTGAACGTAATATTAAATATTTCCCGTGCAGGGTTGGGGTAGAGCAACGAAAAACCCGCTGCAGGTATCACAGGTTCCGGATTTGCATTCAAAAAGAGTTCTATATTATCCAGATAAATAGGGGAATCTGTTTCTTCGCCATTTTTCACCACAAAAGCTAGCCTAGTCTGAGTGTTTCCTGATCCTGCAAACTCACTTAAATTGACAAATTTGCGCAGATAATCCCCCGTGCTGTTTGGATTGGCTTCTCCTACAGAAACGGTAGAAAGCTCAGTGCCATTCACATTCCACACTTCTGAGTATGTGTTTCCACCATTTGTACTGGCCATTAGGCTCAATGTCGTGTTGGGACTTACCTCACCTGCGGCCAAATCAAAGAAAATGCCGGCTTGGCTACTTACGGAAAGGTCAAAGACAGGAGTTCCCAACCAATAGCTTTGGACGGCTTTGCCGGTGGTTAGCCCGGCTATATTGTTGGAACCCTCTCCTGCGGGAATTGAAGAGACAGACCAAGGCTCAGCATCTGATTCAGGGTTCACTGTTTGCCAAGGAGTAAATTCTCCTGAGCTATTGAAATTTTGCCTCCAAGGGACAGAGATAGTACCGGCATCTTCTATTACATACCTGGTGAGACTATCAGAATTATTTCCGTTCTGATCAAAGTTTGGTAGAGAGCTCACAAATTTAAGCTCATTTTTTCCTTCTGAAGTAGCGTTCGGTGTGCTGATGTTGAAGCTTTCGCCTGGTTGGATTATACTGCCACTGGCTAGATACGTCTGCGTAGCGTCATTATTTGTTTTTGTGGAAAATTGGAAGCTGGTAATGGGAAGATTACCGGTGTTGGTTAATCTGGTACTGTCAGTTTCACTTGTGCCATCCGCAATTGGAGTTGGTGAAAAAATTTCATCTATGCGCAGCCCATATTTATACTCTTCATTGGGAAGAATCCTGATGTTTTTGATGTAAATATTATTTCCGTAAGCATTCTCCGTAATAAATGCAAAGCGCACCAATCCAAGATCAGAATACTTGGCTAGATTGACCAGTTCTGTCCTGAACTGGCTGTCATTTGTTGGGATAAATTCATCCAGTGTAGCCGAGGATGTTTCTAATTGTTGGCCATTCTTGTTATATGGAGCAGTTGCCATGTCAAATGTGTTTCCGCAGTCCTGAGATACGGCTATCATTAAATTATCCGAATAGCCTGTCTGATTATACTGGGCATGAGCCATTTCAAATACAAGTTGTGCATTGGGATATTTGGACAAATCAATAATAGGGGAGATGTAATAGTCTAGCTGCCCCGGGGATTCATATTCGAAGTGTTGGATATAAATTACCTCCTGCGAATTACCTGAAATTGTCAGGGTGCTTTTTTCCCAAGTCACTGAATTATCAGGATTTACTATAGTCCAAGGTGATGGAAATGAGGCGAGATCAGTAGTGTAGGGCAGGTCTATCGCCTGTTGCAGAACAGGTGTAATGGTTCGTGTATTATTGTCAGTGCCGGTGTCGGGTACATCATTTGCTTGGGTGACGGTGAACTCTACCGTGTTGGCATTTGGCAGGAGAGTAAATTCATCAAAATTCACCACAATGCTTTCTCCCGTCTCTAGATTGAAGGTAAATCTTTTGGATTCTAGCAATGTTCCATTTCTCCTTAGTTCAACTCTTCCGGAGGTCAGAATATTTTCCCCGGCATTCAGCAGCTCTATGAAAGGATTAATCAAAGCATCGCATTCAAAACTTCCCGGTTCAATTACTCTGGCTATGGCCAAATCATTATCTGCAAGTACAGGGTCTACGGTAGCTCTATTGTTGATCAAAGTTACTCTTCTGGGGCTATTGGCAAGAACAACTTCAAATCGTTCTATCTGGCCCATGGTAAACAGATTCATACAGGCATCAGGCGTATAATCCATGAAATTTTGGATCATATCGTTGGTATCACAGCTAAAGCGGGTAGCATTGGGACTGCAGGAGTTGTTGGAGCCATCTTGCAAGGGGGTGTCTTCTACAAAATCATCCACACCGCATCCGCCATCGCCCCATATATGCCTTAAACCAAAAAAATGCCCTACTTCATGCGTGGCTGTTCTACCCCGCGATGAGGATACCGCACTTCCTCCGGTACCAAAGTATCTATAGTCAATCACTACACCGTCAGTGATAGATGAGCTCTGAGAAGTACTAAGCCCGGGTAAATCAGAAACAGGGAATGATGCATAACCTATGTAGGGACTTACCAAAGCTGTCACATACATATTCATGTATTCATCCGGGTTCCACTGTATCAGCTGCCCGATGATAGAGGCATCATTATTAGGGTCATATGTGGATTTGGAGCCAAGGGTCCGGGTAATACCGTCCGTGGGTAGTCCTGAGGGATCCTGTTTGGCAAGAATAAATTCAATGTTTAGCTGACCTGCAACGGGCAGGAATTCCGCAGGAGTATTAGCCGCATCGGCATTTAACCGCTGGAAATCCTCATTCAAAATCCTGATCTGTTCCTGAATCTGTGATTCAGGAACATTTATGCCTTGTCCTATTTGTTCTCCTGTATGTATCACATGAACTACTACGGGAATCAATATGGGATCCTCGTTAGTTCTGGATAAAATTTGGGGCTGGAGTGCTTTGTCCTCGATTTTTTCCGTGATCCAACTTTCAAAAAATGGTTTTGAACCGAAAAAACCCAATTCTTTCTCCATTTTTTGCTCCAAAATTGTATGGGCGCATTGTTCTCTATGCGTATGGGAATTGGATTGGTTAAGCTGATTTATAAGCCCAAAGGTCTGAGTTTGCTGCGCAAAGCCTGATGATAAGACAGCGTATACTCCCAGTAGGAGCATACTGGCTTTGTCAAAAACCCGAAAACCTTTTTTCATTCAATTTCAGGTTAAGCAACCGTAAGATTTACTGCTTCCACACGTATGATTTCAGGTATTGCGCGCTTGATGGCTTCTTCCACTCCTGCTTTTAGCGTCATGGTAGACATAGGACAGGATCCACATGAGCCTAGCAATTCCAGTCTCAAAACCATATCCTCGGTAAGCTCTACTATCCTTACATTTCCACCATCTGCTTCCAGATATGGGCGAATTGTATCAAGTGCAAATTCTATTTGTTCTCTAAGTTCCGGTTGCATAATGTTAAGCTTTAATTTCTACCACCTCAGTTTTATTCTGAGAGGCGTTCCTTATGGCAATTTGTCTAGCTATTTCCTCAGCTAAGTTCATATAAGATTCTTGGGTTATCCCATTTTTTAAGACGGCAGGGTAGCCTGAATCACCACTTTCCCTAATGCTTTGTACGATTGGTATTTCTCCCAAAAACGGTACGTCGTATTTTTCAGCGAGTCTTTTACCTCCCTCTCTACCGAATAGATAGTATTTACTGTCAGGCAGTTCTTCCGGTGTAAAATAAGCCATATTTTCAATAACACCTAAGATGGGCACGTTAATTTGTGGCTGTCTAAACATCGATAATCCCTTGTTGGCATCTGCCAAAGCAACTTTCTGTGGGGTAGTCACAATCACTGCTCCGGTCACGGGAACTGTCTGCACCATCGTGAGGTGAATATCCGAAGTCCCGGGAGGCAAATCGATCAACAAGTAATCCAATTCTCCCCATTCTACATCAGATATAAACTGCTTCAGTGCAGAACTTGCCATAGGGCCTCTCCATACTACCGCACTGTCTACAGGAGTCAAAAACCCAATAGACATCAATTTTACTCCATACTGCTCTATAGGAATGATTATATTTTTGTCTCCGACCTTTTTCACCGTTGGTTGCTCAGCTTCTACATTGAACATGGTAGGAATAGACGGCCCCGAAATATCGGCATCGATCAATCCTACTTTTGCTCCTGATTTTGCCAAGGAAACTGCAAGATTTACCGCTGTGGTAGATTTACCGACACCGCCTTTGCCTGAGGCTATGGCGATGATATTCTTCACTTGCGGCAGCACAGGCGCCGCATCTCTGACCGTAGTGACTTTGGAGGTCATGAATAAATCCCATTCAGGTTCTTTTCCAAAGTCTTCTTCGAGTACTTCTAGGCAATTGTTTTTGATGACTTCTTTCAGCGGGCAGGCTGGAGTAGTGAGAACTACGTTGAGGCTGACTTTATTACCGCTGATTTCAATTTTCTGTATCATTCCCAAAGTAACCAGATCCCTCTTTAAATCAGGGTCTTGTACTCGGGAAAGTGTTTTCAGGATATTATCCTTAGTTAACTGCATGAGGTGAATGTTCTAATTTTGCGCAATTTAGAGCTTAAAGACTTCTAAATAAAGAATGAAAGTAAAATGTATTCTACCTGTGAACTGGGAGAAACTCAGGAAAGTTCTCATTTTTTAGATTGAGCCATTAACTTTGCTCCATTCATTTTCCTATGGGCATCAGCAAACTTACTACGGACAAGGTCAAAGAACGCATGGACATCGAAGAGGTGATCGGCGATTATTTGCCTATGAAAAAGAAGGGCCAAAATCTCTGGGCCAACTGCCCGTTTCATGGAGAAAAAACGCCTTCGTTTTCGATTTCCCCCGCCAAGCAAATTTATAAATGCTTTGGCTGTGGCAAAGCAGGGGACCCCATTCAGTTCGTAATGGACATTGAAGGCATAGGTTTTCAGGAAGCAATCAAGCATATTGCGGGTAGGTATGGGATCGAAGTGGAAGAGGACGAAACCCGCACACCTGAGCAGAACGAAGCTCAAAACGAACGGGAAAGTTTATTGATCGCTTTGGGGTTTTCCCGGGATTTTTTTGTCAGGAACCTTCAAACTGCTGAGGGAAAATCAATTGGCCTCAGTTATTTCAAAGAGCGGGGATTTACTCCTGCAATTATCGAAAAGTTTGATTTGGGTTATGCGTTGGAAGGTTGGGACAATCTTCTAAAAGCTGCCAAATCATCCGGATTCAGTGAGGAAGTGCTCTTGAAGGCAGGCTTGATCCTGCAGAAAGAAGGTGACGCTTCCAGAGTCTACGACAGGTTCAGAAACCGGGTGATTTTCACCATCCACAATATCAGTGGAAAGCCACTTGGATTTGGCGCACGGATTCTTACCAAGGATAAAAACCAGCCTAAGTACATCAACTCTCCTGAGACTCCTGTCTATCACAAAAGTGATGTGCTCTACGGGATGTTTCAGGCCAAAAAGGCGATTAGAGAAAAGGACAATTGCTATCTGGTAGAAGGATATACCGATGTGGTAAGCCTGCATCTGTCCGGAATAGAGAATGTTGTTGCTTCTTCAGGAACTTCGCTTACTGAAGGACAAATCAAGCTGATTAAGCGGTTTACGGATCAAGTTACTGTACTATATGATGGGGATGCGGCAGGGATAAAGGCTTCACTACGTGGTATTGACCTACTGCTGGAAGGTGGCTTGAATGTGAAAGCGGTAGTTTTCCCCGACGGAGAAGATCCGGACAGTTATTCAAGAAAAGTCGGTTCACAGGCATTTCAGGATTATCTGGAGAAGAATAGCCGGGATTTTATTGGCTTCAAAATTAGCTTGTACAAAGAAGAGTTTACCAAGAACCCGATCCGAAAAGCAGAAGTGATCCGTGAGGTAGTTCAAAGTATTGGGAAAATTCCGGATCCGATTATTCGCTCAGTATATGCCAAAGAAGCTTCGGGACTCCTAAGCATAGAAGAAGATATCATTCATGCTGAGTTGAATAAATTGATTCTGAAGGGCCAGAAGGAAAAATTTAATAACCAAAAAGATGACCTTTTTGCCGAGCAGGCAATGGAGGAACTGATTCCTGATGAAACGGCCACTTCTTTTTCTGAAATCCTAAAAATCCAAGAACGTGAAATGATTAGAATCTTGGTGAATTACGGCTGGCAAAAATTGGGTGATGAGGAAATGCACTTGTGCCAATACCTGCTATCGGAGACAGAGGATCTGGAGTTCACCACACCCATCTACAATAAAATTTTGGATCTCTATCGAAAGAGCCTCCTTCAGGGTGAGATCCCGACCGCCGAGTTTTTTATAGGGCTGGGAGATCAAGCTGTGCAAAAGGAAGTGATAGATCTAGTCACTGTACGGCATGAAGTATCCCGTCACTGGACGGATACCCATCAGATTATTATCAATACTGAATCTGACGACCTCACGATGACAGGCTTCAAATCCATTCTGAGATTGAAGCGCAAGATGGTGCACAAGCTTATGGAAGAGGCTAAGGAGAAAATAAAAAATGCAGAATCCGAGCATCTTTCCGATGATAAAGTACATGAGTTTCAGGTGATCTACTTTGAGCTCAAAAAAGTTCAGCTTGAGATTGATAGAGAGTTGGGGATAGTGATTGGATAAAACCAAACTTTATTTGGCTCCTACCTGTTTAAGATTTGAAAGCGTGTAAATTTGTCTTTCTAAGTAGTAATTCAAACACAAACTTCGTGGAAAAATATATTCTGGATCCAATTGAAGATGCCATAGCAGCAATCAAAAATGGAGAAGTAATCATCGTAGTAGATGATGAGGACAGAGAAAATGAAGGTGATTTCGTATGTGCGGCTGAGACTGTCACCCCTGAGATCATCAATTTTATGGCTACTCACGGACGGGGGCTGATCTGTGCGCCGTTGATAGAAGATCGCTGTGAAAAGCTTGGATTGGAGCTGATGGTTGGCAATAATACCGCTGCCTTCGAAACCCCATTTACCGTGTCTGTAGATTTGATTGGACATGGATGCACTACCGGGATTTCTACCGCCGATAGAGCTAAAACGATCAAAGCACTGGTGGATGATTCTATTGACCCTAACGAACTTGGTAAACCGGGGCATATATTTCCACTTAAAGCAAAAAGAGGTGGAGTGCTGAGAAGAGCGGGACATACCGAAGCGGCTATCGATTTGGCCCGTTTGGCAGGATATTCTCCCGCAGGAGTTCTGGTGGAAATCATGAATGAAGATGGGACCATGGCCCGACTTCCCGACCTAGTGGAAGTTGCCAAAAAATTTAATCTGAAGTTGATTTCCATCAAAGATTTGATTGCTTACAGGCTAAAGCATGAGTCGCTGATCCAGCGTGAAATAGGTGTGGACTTACCTACTGATTTTGGTGACTTCGAATTGATAGCCTTTCGCCAGACCAATACCCAAGAGTTGCATCTTGCACTGATTAAAGGCAAATGGGAGAAAGACGAACCTGTTTTGGTCCGTGTACACTCTTCATGTATGACTGGGGATATCTTTGGCTCTTGCAGATGTGACTGCGGACCCCAGCTTCACGGTGCGATGCAGATGGTACAGAAAGAAGGCAAAGGAGTAATACTCTATATGAATCAGGAAGGAAGAGGCATTGGTCTTATCAACAAGCTGAAAGCCTATAAGCTACAAGAAGAAGGTATGGATACCGTACAGGCAAACCTTGCCTTGGGACTCCCTTCGGACAGTAGAGACTATGGTGTGGGAGCGCAGATCTTAAGAGATTTGGAAGTGAGTAAATTGCGTTTAATTTCGAACAATCCCCAGAAACGTGTTGGCCTACTGGGGTATGGGCTGGAGATAGTCGAGCAAGTTCCCATTGAAATAGCGCCTAATGTGCACAATGAGAAATATCTGCAAACCAAAAGAGATAAGATGGGGCACAATATTTTGAAATAAAATCCTGTTCTTAATCTGATATTAGGACAATAAAACCGGAAGTAGTTTCAACCTGAGGATATTTTATTGCGTAATTAAGGATATGATGAAAACCGTGAAAACAGCGCTCTTAATACTTGGCTTGTTATTTCTGGGCATAACTATTTCAGTTGCGCAGAATCAATTCCCTTCGCAGGTTTGGCACAAGGGTAATATCTATGCCGCTGATGGGCAGGTGTATGGAGGGAATATCAAGTATGATCTGGAAAATAATGTGGTCCAGCTTCAAGATCAGACAGTGGATACATTTACTGCTACCAACGTCACCTATTTTGAATTGTATGATGAAATATACGGTGGGGTTCGCAAGTTTTTCAGCCTGCCTTATGCTCAAGGAAGTGATTACGCTACACCCATTTTCTTTGAGGTGCTGACCGAAGGAGACGACCTTGCTTTGCTTTGCAGAGAATATGTAGCTACCGACTCCAGAGGCATGGGAGGGTATGGTATGATGGGAGGCTATGGAATGAATCCTTTTTATGGTCCATCGATGATGGGACAAAGACTTGCTTTTAAATTTTACTTTTTGAAAAATGGTAAAATTGAACAATACAGCATGAAGAAAAAAGACCTTTTTGAAATGCTTCCGGGGCATGACGAACAGATCTCACTTTTTATGCGAAAAAACCGCTTGGATTATGATAAGAGAGGTGATCTTCTTAGGATTACAGCTTACTACAACGAATTGAATCAAAATTAAATGTCAAAACCTTTAATTCTAGTCTCTAATGACGATGGAATCACCTCGAAGGGCATCCGTGTGCTTGTGTCTGTAATGAAGAAGCTGGGAGATGTAGTCGTGGTAGCTCCTGACAGTCCCCAGTCAGGCATGGGACATGCCATTACCATTGGAGAGACGCTCCGTCTGGATGATGAGGATATCTTCGAAGACGTAAAAGCATATAAATCAAGCGGAACTCCGGCGGATTGTGTGAAACTGGCTAAGCATTATGTGATGAAGGATAAAAGCCCTGATCTGATAGTAAGTGGGATCAACCATGGCTCCAACACATCGATTTCGGTGCTTTATTCCGGAACTATGTCTGCGGCCATCGAAGGTGCTTTGGAAGGATATCCTTCAATTGGGTTTAGCTTATGCGACTTTTCATTAAATGCTGATTTTTCCCATATAGAAGATTGGGTGGAGAAAATTGCCCGCCAGGTATTGAAGAATGGAATGCCTAAGGGCACCGCGCTAAATGTAAATTTTCCTCCAAAGCAAAATGAGGATATCAGAGGGGTGAAGGTTTGCCGCCAAGCAGAAGCAAAGTGGCAGGAGGAATTCGATGAGCGATTTGATCCTAACGGACGAAAGTATTTTTGGCTAGCAGGTAACTTTGTGAATTTTGATAAGGGAGAAGATAATGACGAATGGGCGATCGCAAACAACTATATTTCGATAGTTCCCTGTCAATATGATTTGACTGCACATCATGCAATCTCTCAAATGAACAAAAATTGGGACTGGGAGGAGTTCAAGAAGTAGATTTTGATGTTTATCTATTTTTTGGTTTCGGTGTAATGTATTTAATTACTTTTACCATTCATAAATAGTAAAAAACATTTGAACCCAAAATTATATAGTTTTCTTACTTTTTTTCTGAGTGTCACCATTGGAGCATTTGCCCAAGTCCCAAATATAGATAGTCTCAAAAGCGAGCTTTCTACTACTACGGGTGAAAACAGATTGACAGTTCTAAATGAGTTGTCTTCCTACCTTCGCGAAGTCGAGCAGGAGGAAGCATTTGAATATGCATCGGAAGCAGAACAGTTAGCACATTCCCTGAACCATAAATCCGGAGAAGCGAAGGCGAAAGAAAATATAGGCTGGATCTACTACCGTAGAGGACAGTGGCAGAAGAGCTTTGATTACTCTAAAAGTGCGTATGATCTGGCGATAGAAGGAGAGGATCTTCAAGAGGCTGCACGGGTGTTGAACAACATGGGGGCTTTGTACTATGAGCAGCATAATTACACTTTTGCCATTATTCAGTTTAAAAAGGCCTTTGAGATCAGCAATAAAGAAAATGATCTTTATACCATGATAAGGAGCCTTAATAATATCGCCTTCAATTATCTGTACCTGGATGAATATGATTCTGCTATGCTGTATGCTTCAAAGGCTATTGAGGTAAATACCCGTGCGGGCTCACCCTACATGCTGTCATTCTCAAACCGTGTCATCGGCGATGTTTACCTAAAAAGAAATCAATTTGATTCTGCAGAACGTGTTTATGAAAAAGCTCTCAAAAATGGTGAAGCCAGGGGACTCACAGCTTTTAATGCCAGTGTTTTGCATAGACTAGGGCGTACGTATCTTCTAAATGGAAAACCGGAACAGGCTAAGAAAGTACTGCTTGAGGGAGTGAAGTTGTCTAGCCAAAACAGTTATCTCGATGAACTTTTAAACAGCTATAAATATTTAGCAGAATATTACAAAGAGATGGGGGATTATAGAGAGGCTTTTGAACAGCAATCGAATTATGTGGCGTTGAACGATTCTTTGGCAAACAGAGCAGCGAGGGATAGATTGGCATTGATGCAGGGGATGTTCCAGAATGATTTGGAGCAATCAGAGCTAGACTTACTTGTAGCGCAGAATGAGCATCAAGCCACTAGATTGGCTATGAATAGAAGGATAATGATTCTGATAGGAATTGGCTCTATCTTGATTTTTGGGCTCATGGCTTGGCTGTTTATCCTAAATCGTAATATTAAAAGGTATAATGCTGGGCTGATAGTACAAAAACGGAGAATTTACAAGCAGAATGCGGAACTGGAAGCCAAATCCACCCAGCTTGAGAAAATCAATCAAACCAAAAACAAGTTATTTTCTATACTGGGGCATGACTTGAGAGGGCCTGTAGGGCAGGTAAAGTCTATTGTAGACTTATTGATTTCCGGGCATCTAGACCAGGAAGAATTTGATGAACTGATACACAGTTTAAAGAAGGACGTAGATTCGGTGTATTTTACACTAAATAATACATTGAAATGGTCTATGGCTCAGATGGAAGGGTTCAAGCTTTGCAGAGTGAATTTTAATCTATCAGAACTGGTAAGTTCCACATTAAAGCTGATCAAACCTCAGTTATTGGAGAAATCACTGAAAATCGACGATTCATCCTTACTTGCTGACTTAGAGATTTATGCGGATCGGGATTTGATAGAGGTGGTGATCAGAAATATTTTAAATAACGCAGTGAAATTTTCCAAACCCGGAGACGTGATTCAGCTTTCAGCTAAAATAGACAATGGTCTGATTGTATGGAGTGTCAAAGATCAAGGGGTTGGTATGAAGGAAGAGCAGATCGATGCCGTGCTTTCCAGGGAATACGTTATATCCAATTCTACTTTAGGTACTAAAAAAGAAAAGGGATCCGGACTGGGACTTCAGATTTGCAAGGAATTCACCCGGATGAATGGAGGCGATTTACATATTAAAAGCAAAGAAGGGGAAGGCACGAAAGTGTCTATCAAAATTCCTATAAGTAAAGTCTTAGACGGTAATTAAAAGCTGCTGGGAGGTAAGGAAATTCTCTAAGGGAATCTCTTCAGAGATTATTCCCAACTCTTTCATGGTTTTCATGGAATTCATCAATTGAGTCCTTGAGATTTTCGCGTCAACAGCCCATGTTGTCTGTGCAAACCATTCTTCCACATCAGGAGCATCCAATCCGTAGTTTTCGGAAATTTCATCAATCGCAGAATCGCTTGATTGAAGTTCTTTAGAAGCCTGATAGACTAGGTCTCTTAACTGAAATATTACCTCCCCAAATTCTGCCAATGCCTTATTTGTAGCAATCATGGCAAAACAGGGCCAGGGACTTGGGACTTCCCCGATCCGCTTCATTTTCTTAGAATCCACCCAAGGTTTGGTAGTGTACTTTTCCCAGAGAAACATTTCAGGATTACGCGCATTCATCACTTCCAGAGCCCCAGGCAAGTTGTTTACTGTCTTAAATTCCAGCGTATCAGAATTCCAGCCTTCCCGCTTGGCCAGTACATAGCTCATCAGTTGTGATCCGGATCCCGGTCTGCTGATTAGAAAGGAAGGTTCTTTTATTTCATCCACTGAATTGATAGGAGAATCACCTGAAATATGAATTCCCCAGTTAAGAGGAGATTTTACATGGAAACCAATCATTTTAGCTGGATTTCCGGCTTCAAAATCTTTCAGAAAGCTCTCGGTAAGGACAATGGCGATATCCGTGTTGTCTTCTCTCAAATCCTTGTTCATCTGGCCGGAACCTCTGGATTCATCCGTCCATTGAAGGACAATTCTTT